>DASZJG010000092.1:0-181431 GCA_035948315.1 Pseudonocardiaceae bacterium
GAGCCGGAGACGTTGCCGGAGTGGTTGTCCGACGAGGATGTCGCGGTGATGGTGGAGCAGTACGCGAAGAGCGGCTGGCGGGGCGGGTTGAACCTGTATCGCAACATCGACCGGAACTGGGAGTTGCTGGCCGCGTGGCAGGACGCGCTGATCACGGTGCCCGCGTTGTATGTGACGGGTCAGCGGGACGTGGTGCGCGGGTTCGGTGATCCGAAGTTCCTGGAGCGGCTGCCGGCGTTGTTGCCGGGGTTGCGGGGGATCGTGGATCTGCCGGACACCGGGCACTGGACGCAGCAGGAGCGGCCTGCCGAGGTGAACGCGGCGCTGTTGGCGTTTCTCGCCGGTTTGTAGTTGGTCACCAGCCGCCTTTGTGTTCCGGGACGAGGAACACGAGCGGTGTGATCAGGACGAGTAGCGCGGCGAAGATCATGAAGGTGTCCGCCTGCGCGAGGCCGGCGTCGGTGCTGCGGGCGAGGATGGCGGTGGTGACGGAGACCGCGACGATCGCGCCGGACTGGCGGAACATGCCGCGCAGTCCGGCGATGGCGGCGACCTGGTCGGGGGCGAGTTGCAGGCTGGCGTTGTTGGCGGCGGGCACGGACAGGCCCATGCCGCAGCCGGTGAGGCCGGAGGAGATGGCCAGCCACAGGTAGGGCGAGAGCGGCGGGGTGCTGGCCATGGCGACGAGGCTGCCGGCGACGGCGAGGAAGCCGATGATCATCGGGGGTCGGTAGCCGGTGCGGCGCAGGGTGGTGACGGCGATGCCGGCGACGCAGATCATGCCGACGGCGCGGGCGGTGAGCAGGGTGCCGGCGCCGAGCGGCGCGATGTGGAAGCGGTCCTGGGCGTAGAGCGGGACGAGGGCGGCGAAGCCGAGTGCGGCGGCGCCGTAGAAGAAGTTGATCACGTTCATCACGCCGAAGCCGCGGCCGCGCAGCAGGCGGTAGGGGATGAACGAGTTGGTGTGTCGTTTGGTGTGCCGGACGAAGAGTACGAGCGCGACGGCGGCGACGAGTTCGGAGCTGAGGAACACCGGGTCGTAGAGGGGGATGGGGCCGCTGCCGAGGTAGGTGATGCCGAACATGGCGGCGAGGATGAGGCTGCCGAGCAGGCAGACGCCCCGGATGTCGATGCGGCCGGTGGTGCGTGCTGCGGTGGCCGGCACGAACTTGCTGACCAGGGCGATGAGCACGATGCCGATGGGCACGTTGACCAGGAAGATGCCGCGCCAGGACCAGAAGGCGACGAAGACGCCGCCGATGATCGGGCCGACGATGCCGCCGATGGGCAGGATGCTGGTGAACATGCCGATGGCCTTGTCGCGGCGGTTGCCGAAGTGGTCGGCGACGATGCCGGTGGCGGAGGGCATGAACGCGCCGCCGCCGAGGGCCTGGACCATCCGGAGTGCGACGAGCAGGTAGATGTTGCCGGCGAAGCCGCAGGCGAGGGAGGCGGCGGTGAACACGACGGCGGAGATCAGGAAGACCTTCTTCCGGCCGTACATGTCGCTGATCTTGCCGGCCATGGGCATGGCGAGGACCTGGCCGAGCGCGTAGATGGTGATGGTCCAGCCGCTCCAGTTGATCTGCGCGTGCAGTTCGTGCTGGATGGCGGGGAGTGCGGTGGCGACGATGGTCTGGTCGACGGAGGCCATGAACAACGCCATGGACACGATGAAGAAGACGAGTTTGCGGCGGGGGAGCGCGCCGGTCGGCGCGCGCTGGCCAGGACTGTCTTCTGTGACGCTCACGTACGACTACCCTAATTGCCTATCGGCAAGCAATCAACACCGGTCACTCGGTTGGTGCTGTCGCCCCCGTAACATTCCCGGAAGGGCAGTCGTGCGGCGGAGGTGTTGTGAACGAGGAACTCATCGCGCGGTTGCGCGGCGTCATCAGCAGGCTGGCCCGGCAGCTGAACGCCACGTCGACCGGTGAGGGCCTGACGCCCACCCAGTACTCGGTGCTCGGCCTGGTCCGCTCGCGCGGCCCGCTCGGCCTTGCCGAACTGACCGAGCTGGAGGGGCTGAACCCGACGATGCTGTCCCGGATCGTGCGCAAGCTCGACGAGGACGGCCTGATCACCCGCCTGCCCGATCCGAACGACCTGCGCGCGGTGCGGGTCGCGGTGACACCGTCCGGCCAGCTGGTGCACGGGCGGATCCGGGAGCGCCGCACCAGGGTGCTGTCGGAGTGTCTTGAGCAGTTGCCGGAGGAGACGGCCGATCAGCTGCTGGAGTCGGTGCCGGCGCTGGAAACCCTGGCGGAGGCGCTGAAGAAGATTCCGACGACCGAACGCTAGCCCTCAGGTGCTGCGGCGCAGCTTGACCCGGTAGGAGTACTGCTCGGGCAGGAAATGGCTGATCGCGAGTTCGACCGGGGTGCCGTCGGCGGTGCGGTAGATCCGGTCGATGCGCAGGACCGGCACGCCGGGCGCGCAATGCAGGGCCTCGGCGAGCGTGTCGTCGGCGGCGGTCGCGGTGATGCTCTGCTCGGCCTCGGCGATCGGGCTGGGCAGGCGGGTGTCGAGCAGGCCGATGATGGTGGCGTCGCTGCGCGCGCCGAGGACGGTCAGCTCGGGCAGGTCGGCGAGCCTCGCGCCGGCGTCGGGGTGCAGGTGGACGACGGTGTGGCAGAACGGTTCCTCTGCGTGGATACGGCGGAACGCGACGCTGTGCACGGCGTCGCTGGTCAGGCGCAGCCGGCCGGCTGCCTCGATGTTCACCTGGCGGCGCAGCGGACACAGTATTTCGAGTTGGGTATCCGTGGACAGGGCCATCAGGTCCTCGACCGAACCGAACTGGCGCAGATACTGGCCCTCCCGCGCGGCCGCGAACGTGCCGCGTCCCGGCACCCGGTGCACCATGCCCTCGGCGACCAGGTCGTGGAAGGCGCGGCGCACGGTCTGCCGGCTGACCCGGTACTCCTGCGCCAGTTCGGCCTCGGTCGGCAGCTTGGTGCCGTCGGCGTAGCGGCGTTGCAGGATCGCGGCTCGCAACTCGCGCGCCAGCACCTTGTAGGCGGCCCCGGATCGGTCGGTCATCGCGCGAGCCCGCCGCGCGCGACCAGCTGTGCCGCGATCACGTTGCGCTGGATCTCGTTGGTGCCCTCGCCGACGATCATCAGCGGCGCGTCGCGGAAGTACCGTTCGACGTCGAACTCGGTGGAGTAGCCGTAGCCGCCGTGCACGCGTACCGCGGTCAGCGCGATCTCCATGGCGGCCTCGGACGCGAACAGTTTGGCCATGCCGGCCTCCAGGTCGCTACGCTCGCCGGTGTCGTAGCGCTCGGCGGCGTGCAGGACGAGCTGCCGGGCCGCGGTGTACCTGGTCGCCATGTCGGCAAGGTAGTTGCCGATCGACTGGTGGCGCCAGATCGGTTTGCCGAAGCTCTCGCGTTGTTGGGCGTAGCGCAGCGCGTCGTCGAAGGCCGCCCTTGCCACGCCGAGCGCGCGGGCGGCGACCTGGATGCGGCCGATTTCCAGACCTTTCATCATCTGCGCGAAACCGCGTCCTTCGACCCCGCCGAGCAGTGCGTCGGCAGGAGCGAAGTAGTCCACAAAGGATAGTTCGCAGCTTTCGACGCCCTTGTAGCCCAGTTTTGGGAGATCGCGCGAGACCGTGAACCCGGGGCCGGGTTCGATCAGGAGGATGCTGATGCCGGCGTGGGCCGGTGCCGCGTGCTGGTCGGTCCGGCAGAGCAGGGCGATCAGCTGCGAGCGGCGGGCGTTGGTGATCCAGGTCTTGGCGCCGTTGACCCGATAGCCCTCGCCCTCGCGATCCGCGCGAGTGGTCAGCGCCTGGAGGTCCGAGCCGCCGCCGGGTTCGGTCAACGCCATGGTCGCGCGGATCTCGCCGGTCGCCATGCGCGGTAGGTAGCGCTGTTTCTGTTCGTCGGTGCCGAACGCGAGCAGCAGCTTGGCCACCACGGTGTGGCCGCCCATGGCGCCGGCCAGGCTCATCCAGCCGCGCGCCAACTGCTCGGTCACCCGGACGTAGCAGGGCGTGGACACGGCGACCTCGCCGTAGGGCTCGGGGATGGCCAGGCCGAACACGCCGAGCTGTTTCATCTGCTCGATCAGCTGCTCGGGGTAGGTGTTCGCGTGCTCCAGTTCGCGCGCGACCGGCCGCACCTCGTGCTCGACGAAGTCCGCGACCACCTCGACGATGGCCTGTTCCTCGGCGTTCATCAGACGACGCCGTCGGTGCGCAGGGCCGCGATGCGTTCGTCGTCGCGGCCGAGTTCGCGCAGGATCGCGTCGGTGTGTTCGCCGGGCGCGGGGATCGGGCCCATGGCCGGTTCGGCGTTGGTCAGCCGCGCGGGCGGGAGCAGTGCCTCGATCGGTCCGTTCGGGGTGCCGATCTCGTGCCACCGGGCGCGGTCGGTCAGGACCGGGTGGTCGATGAGTTCGGCCACCGAGTTGAGCCGCCCGTTCGCCACGGTTGCCTTGTCCAGCAAGGCGACCGCCGAATCCGTCGACAGGGTCGCGAGCTTCGTGCTGATCAGCGCGTTCAGTTCGGCGCGGTGCGCCACCCGCCGGGGGTTGGTGGCGAATCTCGGGTCGTCGGCGAGGGTTGGGTCGTCGAGGGTGATCGCGCAGAAGGACTGCCATTCGCGCTCGTTCTGGATGCCGAGCAGCAGCGTGTCGCCGTCGGCGGTGGTGAACGGGCCGTAGGGGGCGATCGTCGGATGCTCCGCGCCGGTCCGCGCCGGCTGCTCGCCGGCGTACTTGGTGTAGTAGAGCGGCGAACCCAGCCATTCGGCGAGCGCGTCGAACAGCGACACCTCGACCGAGGACACCCAGCCGGTGGTGGCGCGGCGGTAGAGCGCGGTGAGAATGCCGGTGTAGGCGTACATGCCGCCGGCGATGTCGGCGATCGAGATCCCGGGACGAGCGGGCTCGGCGGGTGAACCGGTCAGCGCGACGAGGCCGGCCTCGGCCTGCACGAGCAGGTCGTATGCCTTGCGGTCGGCCCACGGCCCGTCCGCGCCGTAGCCGGAGATCGCGCACGGGATGACCCGGGGGTGGTGCGCGGCCAGCGATTCCGCGTCCACGCTCAACCGCTGCGCCGCGCCCGGCGCGAGGTTCTGCACGAACACGTCGGCCCGGCCGAGCAGGTCGGTGAGGATCTCCCGGCCGGCCGGCGTTTTCACGTCGAGCGTGATCGATTCCTTGGACCGGTTCAGCCAGACGAAGTAGCTGGACTGGCCGCGCACGGATTCGTCGTAGCGTCGCGCGAAATCGCCGCCGCCCGGCCGTTCGATCTTGATCACCCGTGCGCCGAGATCCGCGAGCTGCCGGGTGGCGAACGGTGCGGCGACCGCCTGTTCGAGGCTGACCACGGTGACTCCGGCCAGCGGTGGGGGGAGCGGCAAGCCGCCGTTGGCCCAATGAGTGCGCTCGTTCATCGTCGGACGTGCTCCTCGGCCGGCAACAATGTACGGCCATATTGCGAGGGCGCACTGGGCGTGTCAACGCGAGGTGGGGGTGAGGACGGCCACGTTACTCGCCGGTAATGGCCGTACAAATCTCTGCTGGATCAGTGCCGGAGCAGTCGCTCCCGGGTCGCCTTCGGCAGCCCGGCGATCACCTGGAAGTAGGAGTGGTCGATCATGTCCGCGATCTCGTCACTCGGGATGGTCCCGTCCAGCAGGACGGTGTTCCAGAGCCGCTTGTTCGTGTGGTAGCCGGCCGTGACCGCCGGATACTGCTCGCGCAGGTGCACCGCGAGGCTCGGCTCGCACTTCAACGTCACCCTCGGCGGCTGGTCGCGCGGCGCGGCGATGATGAACACCTTGCCGCACACCTTGTACACGTCCACGTCCGGGCCGAACGGCCGCTCCTCGGTCACCTCGGCCATCTCGAGTGCTGCCGCGGCAACCTGCTCCGGTGTCATGGCGGTCACGCTACCGTCGGCCGGTGACGGTTCTGGACTGGTTGCTCGATTCCGATCCCGGCCTGCGCTGGCAGGTGCTGCGCGACCTGACCGACGCGTCGGTCGAGGAGGTCGCCGCCGAGCGGGCGCGGGTCGCGGTGCAGGGGTGGGGCGCGCGGCTGCTCGCGGTGCGGGACGGGGACGGGCAGTGGGCCGGCGGGGCCTGCTTTCCGGCCGGCTTCACCGGGGACTTCTCGGCCGGTCAGCCGTGGACGTCGACCTTTCCGACCCTGACGCTGCTGCGTGATCTGGGCGTGGACCCGGAGGCCGAACCGGTGCGCGAGGCGGTGCGGCTGGTCGCGGAGAACTGTCGCTGGGAGCATGCGGGACAGCCGTTCTTCGCGGGTGAGGTCGAGCCGTGCATCAACGGGCGGACGGTCGCGCTCGGCGCCTATTTCGGCGTGGACGTCGAGGGGATCGTCGAGCGGCTGGTCGGTGAGCAACTCGCGGACGGCGGCTGGAACTGCGAGGCGGAGAACGGGTCGGTGCGCTCGTCGTTTCACTCGACGATGTGCGTGCTGGAGGGACTGCTCGCGCACGAGCAGGCGACCGGCGGGTCGCAGGCCGCGCGCACGGCTCGGCGGCGGGGTGAGGAGTACCTGCTGGAACGGCGCCTGTTGCGGCGGCGCAGCACGGGAGAGATCATCGAGCCGGACTGGCTGCGCTTCTCGTTCCCGACCTGGTGGCACTACGACGTGCTGCGCGCGCTGGACTACTTCCGGGCCACCGGGTCCACTCCCGACGCTCGACTGGCCGAGGCGGTCGAGCTGGTGCGGTCCAAGCGGGAGCCCGAGGGCACGTGGCTGCTGGAGAACACGCATCACGGCGCCGTCCACTTCGTCCTCGAGGACGGCGACGGGCGGCCGAGCCGGTGGAACACGCTGCGCGCGTCGCGGGTGCTGGCCTGGGTAGGCTCGCGAACATGAGCATCTACGACGTGCCGCTGCACACGCTCGCGGGCGAGCCCGCGACGCTCGGCGAGTTCAAGGGCAAGGCCGTGCTGGTCGTCAACGTGGCCTCGCGCTGCGGCCTGACGCCGCAGTACACCGGCCTGGAACGGCTACAGGAGCGCTACGCCGAGCGCGGCTTCACCGTCGCCGGGTTCCCGTGCAACCAGTTCGGCGGGCAGGAGCCGGGCACGGCGGAGGAGATCGGCACGTTCTGCTCGACCACCTACGGCGTCACCTTTCCGATGTTCGACAAGATCGAGGTGAACGGCGACAACCGGCATCCGCTGTACGCGGAATTGACCGAGATCCCGGACGCGGAGGGCAAGGCCGGCGATATCCAGTGGAATTTCGAGAAGTTTCTCGTCGACCCGACCGGCGCGATCGTCGGACGGTTCCGGCCGATGACCGAACCCGAGGACGCGACGATCACCTCGGCCATCGAGGCAGTTCTGCCGGCCTGAGCGCCGCTGATCCGGTTGCCTGCGGGTAGCCGGGACCAGTCGGCCCGCCGGACCGGGCGCCATGGGGTGAACTGGGCAGCTGCTTGTGCCGTGCACCGGTTGTTCACTCCTCGGACGTGTGTCGCTCGCCGTTCCGCTGTACCGCGTGTGAAATTTTCCCGATTTCCTTGATGTGCGTTGAGGGGCGCCGATCACACATTGGGGAGGTCACGCGGTGGCCAGGTTTCAGTTCTTCCGCACGGAACGCAATCTCGTTCAGTGGCGGCTGTTGGCGGGCAACAACCGGGTGCTCGGGGTGTCGATCCAGGCGTTCCCCGAGCACGCCTCGGCATTCGCCGAGGTGGAGATCATCCGCAAACACGGCGCCGACGCGGATTTCGAGGTCGAGCACACCTCGGCAGGCCAGTGGTGGTGGCGGTTGAGCGTCGCCGACCCGAGTTCGGCGAGCGCGCCGCCACTGGCCGGGGCCACGTCCGGACGGGGGTTCGCCAGACGGGTGGACGCCTTGCTCGCGGTGGAACGATTCCGTCAGCGGGCCAGCGACGCCGAGCCGGACTGGTCGCTGGCCGTGTTCCAGCCGGGCAGACGCGGCAGAGAGATCCCGGTGGACAGATCCCACCACCCGCGTCGCCTGAGCGTGACGGCGCCCGACTAGCCGAATCGGCCGTGGACGTAGTCGGCGGTTCGACTGTCGAACGGGTTGTTGAACATCGCCTCGGTCGGACCGTCCTCAACGACGTGCCCCGGCTCACCGTTCTCGGCCAGGAAGAACGCGCAGTACTGGGACACCCGCGCGGCCTGCTGCATGTTGTGCGTGACGATCACGATCGTCACCTCGGTGCGCAGCTCGGCGATGGTCTCCTCGATCCGCCGCGTGGACGTCGGGTCCAGCGCGGAGCACGGCTCGTCCATCAGCAGCACGTCCGGCCGCACCGCGAGCGAGCGCGCGATGCACAGCCGCTGCTGCTGGCCACCGGACAGCGCCCCGCCCGCCTGGCCGAGCCGGTCCTTGACCTCGTTCCACAGGCCGGCGCGGGTCAGGCATTCCTCGGTCAGGTCGCGACGATCCGAACGCGACACCTTCGCGCCGATCAGCCGCAGCCCGGCGACCACGTTGTCCGCGATGGACATGGTCGGGAACGGGTTCGGCTTCTGGAACACCATGCCGATGCGCTGTCGCGCGTGGGTGACCCGGTAGCCGGGCGTGTAGATGTCCTCGCCGTCCAGCAGCACCTCGCCGGCGAGCTGCGCGATCGGCACCTGCTCGTGCATCCGGTTCAGGATGCGCAGGTAGGTCGACTTGCCGCAGCCGGACGGGCCGATCAACGCGGTCACCGTGCCGGCGCGCATGGTCAGCGACACCCGCTCCAACACCTTGTGCTGGCCGAACCAGGCCGAGACGGCCACCGTCTCCAGCGTCGCGCCGCGCACCTCGCCCTCGGGCGCTGCGGCGGGCGGGACGGTCAGGGTCGGCAGGCCCTCCTCGACGCGCTCGACCGGGCGCAGGTCGAGTCGGGTGTGGCCGATGGCGGTTTCGGTGGTGTCCGGCGAACTCACGCCAGCGACGCTACGGGCGACACCGGGCCGCGAGGTGAACGCGCGGTGCACCGGGCATGACCGCTCCGACCGCGTACCGGAGTATCCGAGTGTCCGATGTGGACACGGTCAGTAGACGTTCGGCAGGAGGCCGGCCAGGTTCGCGTAGACGTGCCAGGTCACCGCGATCACCACCGGCGCCACACACAGATACGCCGGCCGGCGCGACCAGTACCGGGCCAGCAGGCAGCCGCCGATCGACACCAGCAGCAGCGCCTGCGACCACAGGAACAGCGGCAGCAACGTCTCGGCCGCGTCGCCGGCCAGGATCTTCTCGTTGTCCGGCACCGAGGGCCTGCCGCCCGGATTCGGCTGCGGCGCGGACACCAGGTCGGCGGTGACCTGCACGGCCGCGGTGGGCACGGTGGCGGCGTTGCCGGCCACCAGCACCAGCCGGTTCGGCGTCGGATCGGGTGCGGGACGGGTGTTGTCGCCAAAGGACTCGACCCGGTACTTCGCGGTGCCCTGACCGGTGGTGACCGTGATCAGCTCGCCCCGGTTGAGCCGCATCAGGTGCTGCAAGGGTGCGCCGAAGGTGGCCGAGCGGCCGTAGATGAAGCTGGCGCCGGTCTGGCCGGGCAGGGCGGACGCGACCACATGGCCCGGCCCGCGCTCCAGGTCGCGCGCTGAGGTGCCCTCCACCACGACCAGGTCGGTCAGGCCGATCGCCGGGATGCTCAACACCGCGACCGGTGAACCCTCCGGCGCCGAACCGGTCGGCGCGGTCGCCGAGGACAACGTGCCGCTGAAAGACTGATACATCGTGTTTTGCGTCCGGTCCTCGGAGATCCCGGACAGGCCATAGAGGTAGACCACGAACCCGAGCAGGAACAACGCGGCCAGCAGCAGCGAGCCGACGATCCGCCGGGCCGCCGGCACCTGCGCTGGTTTCGGCGGTGGCGGCGCGGGTTTCGGTAGTTCGGGCGGCGGGATCCGGTGCGGTTCGAGACCGGTCTCGGCGAGGGTCTCGATCGGCCGGACCGGCTCGATCGGCCGGGTGGCTTCGGGCTCGGCGATCTCGGTCTCGGTGATCTCGGTGGACACCCGCTCACGCCCGCTTCCGCCGACGCGCCAACCACAACCCGAACACGCTCGGCGCGGCCACCGCGCCGACAAGTTCCAGCGCGGTCAACGTGGACAGCAGCCACTGCTCCTCCGGGCGAGCGCCCAACGCGACGGACGTGGCGTACGCGTCGTTCGCGGCCCCGCCACCCGAGCCGCCGATCACCTGCCCGGTGTTCGGGTCGATGCTCGCCCCACCCGATCCGCCCGCGCCGTTCGCCCCGCCACCGGCGCCGGTCGCGCCCGCGCCGCTGCCGGCCGCGCCGCCACCAGTCCTGGACGCGGTCTGGCTGGTGGCTTTGCCGTTGACGACCGTGCAGTTGAGCGGCGCGGTCACGTAGTCGCACGGGCTCGGCATCGGCGCGTCCACGATCAGGTGGTTCACGCCGTCGCTGTAGGTCGGGTTGTCGCAGTTGCTGAGCTGGTTGAGATCCGGCGTCGGTACCGCGCCGGGAATGTGCGCGTCCTGCTCGAACCCGCCGACCACCAGGTTCTTCGGCAACGGCGAATAGCCGAGGCTGCCGGCCGACTTCTGCGCCCCGCACAACACGTAGTTCAGCCACGTGCTCAGCGTCGCGCCCTTGTCCGTGTTGAACCGGCTCGGCGGGCCGAGAAACCCGGGCCGCGAGTCGCGCGGCACGATCAGGTAGCTGTAGCTGGAGAGCGGATACGTGCGCGGGTCGGCGTTGGTGTAGACGTTGTCCAGGTTCTGGATCATGAAGTTGACGTCGTTGACGTTGTCGTCGATCTGCGCCGACTGCAACGCGATGGCCACATTGGACGGTGTGGGCAGGCTGTAGAAACCGGCCGAGTTGAGTAGTTTCACCACCGGCACACCATCGTTGAGCGCGTAGGCGTACTCGTCGTAGCCGATCGCGCCCTCGCCCGCGTTGGCGGCGATGAACGCGGCCACCTGATCCGAGCCGTCCTTCTGGATCGAGCCCCCGTAGGACGGATAGAACTCGGTCGGCGGACAGCTGCCCGGCCCGCCGTGCGCAGCGCAGAACGCGTTCCACTGCGACGTGTACTGCTTGGACATCCACCGGGTGAACTGGTACGTCGCACCCGATCCGTCCGCGCGGGTGACCACCACGATCGGTTCGCTCGGCAACTGGGCGCCGTAGTCGTGGGTGATCCGCGCATCCGACCAGTTGGTGATCTGGCCGGTGAAGATCTTGGTGAGCGTGTCGCCGGACAGGCGCATGTTCGTGATCGCGTGGCCGCCCACGGTCAGGTGGTACATGAACGTGGTGCCGCCCGCCACGATCGGGATGTAGGAGAAGGCGTTCTGCGGTTTCTCGATGCCGCCGCCGAACGGGTCGGGCGAGGTGAGGAACGCGATGTCGGAGGCGGCGAAGTCGTCGACACCCTGGATGAAGTTCTGCCGGCCCTGCGCGGAACCGTCGCCCGCGAACGCGAGGTGGATGCCCTGCGGCGTCTCGTCCTTGGACCACTGCGCGATCGCCGGCTGCGCCCAGGAGGACCCGTCGCCGTTGAGCGGCACGAAATTCACCGCCTGCGCGGGGGTGGCGCCCAGGCCGAGCGCGAGCACGGCGGCCAGCGCCGCGCCCGTGGCCCAGCGTCGTCTATTTCGCATGGGGTTCCTTCCCACCGAGGACCCTGGCCAGCGTGAACAGGACCAGCACCAGGAACATCAACATCAGGCCCGCGCCGAACGCGCGGGCGATCTCGGTCGCCTGCGGCAACCGGACGTAGCTGTAGATGTAGAGCGGCAACGACGTCTGCGGCCCGTCGAACGGGTTCGCGTTGAGGAACTGGGTGAATCCGGCCGTGATCAGCACCGGCGCGGTCTCGCCGATCGCGCGCGCCATGGCCAGCACGACCGCCGTGGTCAGGCCGGAGCGCGCGGTCGGCAGCACCACCAGCCACGCCGTGCGCCACTGGCTCGCGCCCAGCGCCAGCGACGCCTCGCGCAACGCGCCCGGGACCAGCCGCAGCATCACCTCGGCGGAGCGGGTGACGAACGGGATCATCATCACGGTCAGCGCGAGCGCGGCCGCGAACCCGCTCTGCCGCAGGCCGAAGGTGAGGATCACCATCGCGTAGATGAACAGGCCCGCGATGATCTCCGGCAGCGCGGTCATCGCCTCCACGATCGCCCGCACGATCCGCGCGCCCGGCCCGCCGACCTCGGCCAGGAACAACGCGGCCAACACGCCCAGCGGCACCGAGATCGCGGTCGCGATGCCCATCTGCTCCAGCGAGCCGACCGCCGCGTGCAGTATCCCGCCGACGGTCAGCGGATCGAGCGGGCCGGCCAGCGCCATGGTCTGCGTGACGAACGTGCCGAGGTGCGCGAGCGCGGGCCAACCGCGATAGATCGTGTAGCCGATCTGGTTGCCGATGATCGCCAGCACCACCAGGGCCGCGCTGGTCAGCAGCACCAGCACCAACCGGTCCACCACGGCCTGGCGGCCGCCCACGGTCATCGCGGTGACCAGCGCGTAGAAGCCCAGGAACAGCACGTAGGCGACCAGCCAGAAGCCGAGCACGCCGGAGAGCGGCAGCACCGCCTCGTAGAGCAGCCAGGTCAGGCCGAGCGCACCCGCCGCCGAGCCGAGCAGCGCGCAGACGGTGTCAGCGGTGACCGCGCGCGGCCGGAACCGGCGCCGGGTCGTCGTGACGCGCTTCGGCGCGTCCAGCGTTGTCGTCATTTTCTCCGCCCCTCAGCTCGTCTGCGCGCCGGATCGGGACCGGGTGACGATGATCCCGGCCAGCGCGTTCACCAGCAGCGTCACCGCGAACAGCACCAGGCCGGCGGCCATCAGCGCGGCGATCATCTCCGGGGTGGACTCGCCGTAGCGCAACGCGATCAGCGCCGGAATGGACATGCCGCCGGTGGCCAGAACGTGCGTGACGATCGTCCACACCGGAGAGATCAGCAGCGATACCGCGATCGTCTCGCCCATGGCCCGACCGAAGCCGAGCATGATCGCGCCGATCATGCCGCCCCGCCCGTAGGGCAGCACGACCGTGCGGATCATGCCCCACTTGGTCGACCCCAACGCGTACGCGGCCTCCCGTTCGCCCTGCGGCGCCTGGGCGAACACCTCGCGCGAGATCGAGATGACGATCGGGATCACCATCAGCGACACGACCAGGCCGGCCATGAACGTGGAGGAGGTGAAGAACGAGGGCGTGTCGCCGCCGGGCACACGCAGGAACGGGATGAAGCCGAGATGGTCGGCGACCCAGCGGACCGTGCCGAGGATCTCCGGCTGGAGGAAGAACACGCCCCACAGCGCGTAGACGATGCTTGGGATCGCCGCCATCAGGTCCACGACCGATACCAGTGCACTGCGGATCCGGTGCGGCGCGTACTCGCTGATGAACAACGCGGTCATCAACCCGATCGGCACGGCGATGACCAGCGCGATCAGCGCGATGAACAACCCGTTCGGCAGCACCGAACCGACCCCGAAGCGGTTCTGGTCCGGCAGCCAGATCCCGGTGCTCAGGAACGACCAGCCGACCTGCCGGAACGCGCTGCTCGCCCGCCAGATGAGGAAGAACGCGATCAGCCCGGTGATCGCCAGCACGGCGGCCCCGCCGCCGCGCAGCACGCCCCGGAACACCCGGTCCGAGCCGGCGGCCGCCGCGCGGATCGGTCGCGGCCGGTCGTCCGGGCGTTCGATCAGCGGCTCGGTGGACGCGCTCATTCGACATCACCCGCGTCCGGCACGCTCGGCTTGCGCCTGATCCGGCGCAGCAGACCGCGGCCGGCGGCCGTGCCGGTGAGCAGGTAGGTCAGGCCCGCGCCGATCGCCAGGATCCCGCCCAGCGCCAACGCGACCGGCAGCGCCCAGCCGCCGAACCCGTTGATGTCCAGCGACCGCAACCCCAACGGGATCGGCGCGGAGCCATTGCTCGCGGCCGGATGCGTACCGGGCGAGTTGCTCGTGCTCGGGCTCGCCCCCGACGTCGGCGAGGCGCCGCCGTTGGCGTTCGCGCCACCGCCCGGGATCCCAGTCGAACCGTTCACAGTGGACTGATCGCCGCCGCCGACCGTGGTGTCCGGTGGGGGAGACGCGCAGCTCTGCGCGGCGACCGCGGTCGCCGCCGTCGCGGCCTGGGTCTGCTGCGTGCCGTTCAACGCGAGATAGCCGCCGAACCCGGGCAACTGGCCGAGGCCGGTGCCGTACAGCTGCGAGCTGCCGGTGGTCGCGTCGCGCAGGAACCCGGCGATCGCCTGCGCGGTCCCGGAATCAAGGTGGCAGGTCGGCACCATCGCGTACTCGACCGAGGTCAGCGGGTACGCGTTCGGGTCCTTGCTGGTGAAGTCGGGATACTGGGTGATCTTGTCCGGATTGGTCTGCATGTCGCCGACCGCCGCGGCCATCGACTCGATGGTCGGCGCGACCGCGGCACCCGCCGGGTTGAGCAGGTGCGCGGTCGGGAACCGGAACGCGGCCGCATCACCCTGGTCCACCACCGCGATCAGCGACCGCGACCCTCGCTGCTCCGGGTTCGCCGTCGCCTTGGGATACACCCAGTTGCCGCCGTTGCACGGGCCGCCGGTCCAGCCGAGTGCGCTGCACGTCACGCCGATGTTGGTCAACGCGCTGGACTGGTTGTTCGCCAGCGTCGACACCACGTTGTCCAGGCCGGTCACCGGGTTCCAGCCCAGCTGCATGGACTCGTTGGGCGCGCTGCCGCCGGCCGGCACGCCGGTCCAGCCCGGGTCCTGCGGCAGGAACTGGGAGATCGGGTAGCCGATGCCCTTGTAGTAGCTGTTCACGTGCATGCCCCACGGGTCGGCCTTGCCCTGCAGGAAGGCCCGCGCGCTGGAATCCGACCACATCCACGCGGTCAGCTCCTCGGTCAGGTCGCTGTTGCCGGCCAACACCGTCGGCAGGAACGTGGCCGGCGCGTTCTGCCCGTTGAAGGTGGGGAAGTCGGCCGCGGTGTACTGGTTCGGGGTGTTCGGGCCTTCGTTGAGCGCCTTGAACTCCGGGTCGTCGAACAGGTCCACCGGATTGCCCAGCACCGCCGGATCGCAGTACTGCTGCTGGTCGGTCACGTCGCCGCCGGTGCACTGGCCGTACTCCAACGCGTAGGACTGGGTGAGCAGCTTGGCCATCAGCCGCGCGTTGAGTCGCAGGTTGGTGATCGGCAGCCCGGTCTGCGGATCGTCCACGTAGTACACGATCGACACGCCGGTGACCGCGAGCGGCGCGTAGGTGAACGGTCGCGACGACGCGGCCTGCGCGTCCGCGGACGCGGGTTGGTTGACCAGTGCGACGTCCGCGCCCGAGGACAGCGCCTGGCCGCCGGAGAGGAAATCGCTGCGCGCGTGGTACTCGTCGACACCGGAGTCGTAGCCGAAGGACACCGTCTGCTGGCCCGGCGCCGGCTTGCACCAGCCCGGCCGCCACTGGTTCATGGCCTGCTCGATCGCGGTCCCGCCCTCGGCGTTGAACTGGTTGGCCGTGGCCGGACACGACTGGGCGGCGGTCGGCGCGAACGAGATCGGCAGCACGATCCGGTCCCGCCACGAGCACGGCAGGCCGACGTAGGTGTCGAGGTTGTACCCCAGGCCCGCGTACGGGTCGTCCTGGCTGTGATCCTCGCAGTTAGCCACCGTGATCGGCGCGTTGGTGTTGTTGAGCTGGTTGCCGCCCCAGTTCGGCACCACCACGATCGAACACGGATTCGCGCTGTTGCAGCCCAGGAACGTGTTCTGCTCCGCGGTCTCCACCTGGAAATCGGCCGAACCGGTGCCGTCCGCGCCGGTGAACGTGGTCAACCCGTTGACAGGACCGGCGGTCGCGAATTTCTGCACGCCGATCGTGTAGCAGTCGCCGGTCGGCGCGGAGGAGTCGATGTGGTCCTGATTCAGGTGCGGGGCGGTGTGCCGGCATTCGTAAATCGACAGCGCGTTCTCGGTGCGATTCGTCGTGTATCCGGGCAGGTACGACAGATTGAAGCTGGGCGTGAAATTCGCCCAGCTCAGATGCACCATCTGATAGGTGAGATTGGTGCTCTGATCGACCGTGACCGAGGGCGGATTCCCGAGCGGGACACCGTTCGTGGGATCCCAGCCGTTGTCGCCGCCGTAGGTGTTGGTGCAGGTCTCGCCGCCCGCACCGCTGGCAACGCACTGCGTCGTCGTCGATCCCACGGGCAGTTCGTCCGCGTTGGCGGTCCCGACCGGGACCAGCGACAGCGCGACGACCATTCCCGCTGCCGCGACGAACGCGAACGCACGCCGCAGCGCCTTTCTTGGCATTTCCGCTCTCCTCGCGATTTCGCCCATCCCGCACCGCGCGCCAACGTTGCCGGTTCCCGTGAGCGATCACCGGGCCGACAGGTGAGCTACACATGAACAGGCGCTATCGCTGCGGGCGGCGTCCGTATTCAGCGCCGGACGCCGCTCACATCGGTCGGGGTTCAGCTGCTGTAGGTGGTGGTGAACGAGCCGAATTCGGTGCCGGGGGTGAACGCGCAGGTGCCCAGCGCGGTGTTCAGCGCGCTCGCGCCGGCGGCGTCGACGGTCAGGCTGCTGGCGCTGAAGGTCTGGCTGGTGCCGTGGATCGCGGCCGACTGGGTGCCACCGAGATCCAGGTAGGCGGTGCCGGCGAGGTCGATCTGGTCGTCCAACAGGTCGAACGCCAACGAGTCGAGCGTGACCGACCTGCCGTTGTGGACGTTGACGACCTGCACGCCGCCCGCGTAGTCGACGGTGCCGTCGAAGTTGGACACGTCGGCGTTGCCGCCGGTCGCGGTGTAGGTGACGGTGAACGTCTTGCTGGTGCTGTCGTAGGAGGACGACGCGTCGCCGCTCGCTTCGACGATGACACCGGCCTTGGCCAGCGTCGTCTCCACCGACAGCGGCACGGTGAACGTGCCGGTGCCGGACGCGATCGTCTCGGCGTCGGCCTGGCCCGCGGTCACGCCGAGCAGAGCGAGCGCGCCCACGGCGACGACCGGGAGGGCGAGCACGCGGAACTTCGATCCGAACACGAGGAATCAACTCCAGAAGTCAGGGGGTTCGCATACGGCTGGCAAGTCCCCGCGCTTGCCGCACCGTCCGTCCGGCACGCGACGTGCCGGACGGACGGTCGGATCAGGTGTTGCTCGCGTCAGGCGACGGTCAGCGTGCCGCAGTTCGGCACGGTGAGGAAGCCCTGGCTGGCGATGTCGGCGGCGGCGGTGCTGCCGCAGACCCAGCCGGTGGCGTTGCTGTTGCCCAGCAGCGGCTGCAGGTAGGCCGGCACCGAGCTGCCGCGCACGACCGCGAACAGGCCGCGGATGAACGGGAAGCTCTTGTTGATGATGGTGCTGGTGCCCGTGCCGGTGGTCGGCGCGATGCTCTGGATCTGCCGCGGCGTCAGGCTGCCGACCTGGTTGGTGCTGGTGCCCAGGTCGACCTGGGAGATGTAGGAACCGATCGAGAACGGCACGAGCACGTTCGCGGCGTTGGTGCCGGTGAACGCGGCGTTGGTGCCCTCGTTCTCCTCGATGGCCTGGCTGCCGTCACCGTTCACGACGCAGGTGCCCGGGGTGCTCACGCCGATGTCGGACAGGAACGTCGAGCGGGTGCCCGAGTTGGCCTGCGGCAGGACCGGGACGATCGTCGCGGTGCTGGTGCCGCCGACCTGGTTCCACTTGGTGTCGGTGCAGTTGTAGATCGCGGCCAGCTGGGCGACGGTCAGGTTCGCGACCGAGTTGCCGGTGCTGTTCGCGGCCCAGGTGATGCCGTCGTGCGCCAGCAGCACGGACGCGACGGAACCGTCCGAGGAGGTCAGCTGGCGCGAGGAACGGGCGACGTCGACGCAGTAGTTGCCGTCGGCGGTCTTGGTGCCGGTGTTCAGGGCGTTGATGCCGCCGCTGGAACCGTTCGGCCGGGCGATGTTGGCGCAGGCCGGGTCGTTCTTGGTCTGGATGGTCGCCGAACCGGTCGCGTCGAAGCTGTAGAACTTCGCGGTCGGGCTGGTGGCGTTGTAGTGGGTCGACCAGAGGTCGAACAGGGCCTGGGTGGTGTTCGAACCCACCGCGACGATGTCGGTCGTGGCCGGAACGGTGCCAGCGGGCGGGTCGGCCGAAGCCGCGCCCGCCGCAACGCCGACCAGCGCGGCCGCGGCCACACCGGCGAGCGCGACGACACGAAGTGCGCGCATGCGTGTTCTCCTTATGGAAGCTATTCGCGCATCGAAAAACGCCCCAGGTCAGGGCAACGCAAACACTGCCAAAAGGCGCTCGTGGACAACCAGGTCGCATGGGCCAAGCTTCGGCTTTCGCCACACACCCGTTCGGTTAACAAGCAACAAACCAGTTACCGAATCGGACGTCTACTTCGGATTGGCGGCGACCCGGTCGAGGAGTTCGGTCAACGCCTTGCCCAGCGGCAGATCCACCCGCACGCTCGCGTAGTCGTCGCCCCTGGTCCGTCCCTGATTGACGATCAACACCGGCTTGCCCGCGTCCGCCGCGCGCCGGACGAACCGCAGGCCGGACATGACGGTGAGCGAGGATCCCAGCACCAGCAGGGCGTCCGCGTCGTCGACCAGTCGAGCGCACAACGCGACCCTGGCGGGCGGCACATTCTCGCCGAAGAACACCACATCCGGTTTGAGCACACCGGAACCACAATGCGCGCAGTCCACCAATCGGAATTCGCGCACCGCCGCCGGCGCCAATTCCACGTCACCGTCCGGATTGATCCGGCCCGCCGACGCGTCGAACCCCGGATTGGCCGCGCGCAACCGCTGATCCAGTGCTTCGCGTCCGCTGATCCGGCCGCAGTCCAGGCAGATGACCCGGTCCAGACTGCCGTGCAGATCCACCACCTCGGGCGTGTCCGCCGCCTGGTGCAGTCCGTCCACGTTCTGCGTGATCACTCCGGAGAGATAGCCCCGCGCGCGCAACTCGGCCACCGCGACATGTCCCACGTTCGGCCGCGCGTGCGCGATGGTCCGCCAGCCGAGGAAGCTCCGCGCCCAGTACCGCTGCCTGGCCGCCGCGCTGCCGCGGAACTCCTGGTAGGTCATGGGCGTGTGGTTGCGCAGGCTGCCCGACGCACCCCGGTAGTCCGGTATCCCGGACTCGGTGGACAGGCCGGCGCCGCTCAACGCGACCACCCGGCCCGCGCCGACCACCCGGACGACCTCGGTCAGCTCGGTCGTGCGGGGCGGCGGCGGACCGGCCGGGGTCCAGGTGAGCGTGGGGCGCGTACGCACGCGAACCAGCTTACGTGCGCGCTGTCGATGGCCGCGTTCGCGCAGGTCAGTCTCGAAATGGGCGGAAGAACTCGCGGATGTCCGCGACCAGTTCGTCCGGCCGCTCCAGCGCCGCGAAGTGACCGCCGGAGTCGAACTCGGTGAACCGGGTGAGGTTGTAGGCGCGCGCCACCCACGAGCGCGGCGGCGTGCTGATCTCCTTGGCGAAGGAGGCGAACCCGGTCGGCGTGTGCACGTAGGACCGGTCGAACGTCGCCGAGTGCGTGGTTTCGTAGTAGAGCCGGGTCGACGTGGCGATCGAGTTGGTCAGCCAGTACAGCGTGATGTTGGTGAGCAGGTCGTCCTTGCTGAACACCGACTCGACGTCGCCGTCGCAGTCGCTCCAGGCCCGGAACTTCTCCACGATCCACGCGGCCAGCCCGGCCGGCGAGTCGGACAGGCCGGCGGCCAGCGTCGCGGGGCGGGTGCCCTGGATGTGGCCGTAGCCGCTGCCCTCGGCCTGCCACTGCTTGAGCTTGTCCAGGTGCGCCTGCTCGGCCTCGGTCAGCGGTTCGGTCTGCTGCTGCTCCGAGGTCAGGCCGCCGATCATCAGGTTCAGGTGGATCGCGGCCACGTGATCACCGTGCTCGCGACCGAGACTGCCGCTGACCGCCGCACCCCAGTCACCGCCCTGCGCGCCGTAGCGCGGATAGCCGAGCACCTCGGTCATCAGCGTGTCGAAGGAGTCCGCGATCCGCGCCGGATCAACGCCGGGCGTGCCCGGATGCGGGCTGAACCCGTAGCCCGGCAGGCTCGGCGCGACCAGGTCGAACGCGTCCGCCGGGTCGCCGCCGTGCGCGGCCGGATCGGTCAGCGGGCCGATGATCTTGTGCACCTCCCAGAACGACCCCGGCCAGCCGTGCGTGAAGATCAGCGGAAACGGGCGCGGCCCGACGCCCTTGGCGTGCACGAAGTGCAGCGTCTGGCCGGGCAGGTCGGCGGTGAACTGGGGGAGCGCGTTGAGCCGCTGCTCAGCCGCTGACCAGTCGAACTCGGTCCGCCAGTACTCCAGCAGTTCGGCCAGGTAGCCGGGCGGCGTGCCGTACGTCCACTCCGCCCCGGCCAGCGCCGGTGCGAACCTGGTCCGGGCCAGTCGAGCACGCAGATCGGCGAGCTGCTCGGGGGTGGTCTCACTGCGGAACGGAACGACCTGCACTGCCACGTCTCCTCCGTCAGGACTGTCGGATCATCTCCAGCCCAGCATGCCACCGCGTGCGGTCGAGGCCGATCGCCGTGGCGGCGATCACGGTGTCCACTGTGGTCACCCGACCGGATGAACAATGACCGGCCGAGTTTCGATATCGGTGAGTTTGACTACCTTTCTGCTGTAGATAGCGGAAGGGAGAAGTTTGGTGGCAACGCATACTCTTGCCGCGGTCGACATCGGCGGAGGGATATCCTCCGCGTGGACCGCGATCGCGAACTTCGTGCCCAAGCTCGTCGCGTTCCTGGTCATTTTCCTCATTGGCTGGATCATCGCCAAGGTGCTGGCCAAGCTGGTCGAGATGGTGCTCGGCAAGATCGGCTTCGACCGCGTCGTCGAGCGCGGCGGGCTCAAACAAATGCTGGACCGCAACAATTACAACGCGTCCAAGCTCATCGCGAAGGTGGTCTACTACGCGATTGTGCTGATCGCGTTGGAGGTCGCGTTCGGTGTGTTCGGGCCGAACCCGATCAGCAACATTCTGACCATGATCGTCGGCTGGCTGCCGAAGCTGATCGTGGCCATGTTGATCGTGGTCATCGTCGGCGCCATCGCCAAGGCGGTGAAGGATCTGGTCGGCGGCGCGCTCTCCGGCCTGTCCTACGGGCGGATGCTCGGCACGGTGGCCGCCGTGTTCATCTGGGGGCTCGGCATCATCGCCGCGCTCAACCAGATGGGCATCGCGACCACGGTCACCACACCTGTGCTGATCACCGTGCTGGCCACCATCGGCGGCGTGGTCGTGGTCGGGATGGGCGGCGGGCTGATCATGCCGATGCGGCAGCGCTGGGAGAGCTGGATCGGTCGGATGGAGGCCCAGATGCCGGAGGCACGGGCGCACGCCGAGGCCTACCAGCGTGGTCAGGAGGACGCGAGTCGGGCCGGTGCGCAGCCGATGGAGCAGGGCAGCGAACGGGCCCACACCCAGCAGATGCCACCGAACCAGTAATCGCTAGACCGCTGGCAACCGGCCGCCCGAGTCCACCGACTCGGGCGGCCGGTTCGCGAGCGCGCACACCGCGACCAGGCGCGCGGTCAGCCAGTCGGTCCTGGTCCAGTCGGCCAGGTGCGGGGGAGCGCTGAGCCGCCAGCCCAGTTCCCTGGCCTTGTCCAGCACGCCGCGCGCATAACCGGCGAGCACGACGACCCCGGCCACCGTCGCCGAGTCCTCGACGCCCACGTCGACGATGTCGCGCACGGCCGCCGCGTGCTGGTCGACCGCCGCGCCCAACCCCGGGATCGCCGATGCCGCGGCGAGGCCCGCATGGCCCAATTGATCGTGCAACTGGGTCAGTGCCCGACGCGCGGAGAACTCGGCGAAGGCCGAGGCAAAACCTGACATGCTACCCACGGTAGCCAATGGCCACTCGAATGGGTAGTGGTCAGTCAGGTTCGACGATGACTTTGGACACTGTGAGTGATCATTCTTGGTCGGCTCACCCTCGCTCGACCTCGGCGAAGTCCCTACTTTCGTTGGCTTGTCCCGGCAAACAGGGCGGGACTTGACTCACTCCGTGAACAGACGTCGGCTGCTGACCGCCACTACCGCACTGACCTTAGCCACCGCGGTGGCACTGCTGGGTGACGGCTTCGCGCCCGCCCTCGCCGCCACCGCGACCCCGGCCCTCGCGCCCGCGCTGGACGGCTCCGCCGCGGGCGGCGCGGTGATCGTCGTACTGCGCAACCAGCACGCCAACGTCCCGCTCAAGGCCCAGGGCCTCGCCCGCACCCGGGCCGCGCATGCCGACCAGGGATCCGTCGTCGCGGACATGACCGCGCACGGCGCCACCGGCATCACCCAGCTCGTCAGCGTGAACGCGGTCGCCGCGCACCTCTCCACCGACGAGGTCAGCCGATTGCGCGCCAACCCGGCCGTCCAGCGGATCACCCCGGACGCGACCATGACCGTCCAGCCAGCAGCCAACGTCCCGCAGGCCGCACCGCCCAAGCTGAACCAGGCGCTGTGCCCGAGCGACCCGAACAAGCCCTTCCTCGAACCCGAGGCGCTGTCCACCCTGCACGTCGACGCGAACAACCCGGCCGACCCCGACCAGGCCAGCAAGGTCGCTACCGGCAAGGGCGTGATCGTCGCCATCTACGGGATGAACGATCTCGCCGGCAACCCGAACTTCGTCCGCCCGGACGGCTCACACGTGGTCATCGACGCGCCCGACTACACCGCCGACGACAGCGACGGCGAGTTCTACGGCGACGCCTCGTCCGTCGCGGGCCAGGGCCTGATCACCTACGACTACTCCAAGGAACTGCCCTACTCGGGCCTGCCCGCCGGCTGTACCTTCCGGCTCAAGGGCGTGGCGCCGGGTGTGTCGCTGGTGGACGCCTCCCAGATCGACACCCCGCCGAGCCAGCAGGGCCAGGGCCAGACCGTGTCCGAGTCGCAGGTGGTCGCCGGCATCGACCACGCCGTGGTGACCGAGCACGCGGACGTGATCTCCGAGTCCTACGGCTACCAGCCACAGCCCGGCGAGTACTCCGTCTTCTACGCCGCCAACGACGCCGCGGTCGCCGCGGGCGTGACGGTCGTGGTGTCCTCAGGGGACAGCGGCGTGTCCGGCACGATGTCCTCGCCGGCCACCGATCCGCAGGTGATCGCGGTCGGCGCGACCAACACGCTGCGCCTGCCCAGCCAGGCCTACGGCTACGGCGGCTGGACGAACAACAACATCACGCCCCTGTCCTCCGGCGGGACCGCGCCCAACAACCGGGTCGTCGACCTGGTCGCGCCCGGGTACAGCGGCGAGGCGGCGTGCAGTCCGCTGGGCAGCGACTGCCCGACCAACACCCTCACCGAGGCGTTCGGCGGCACCAGCGAATCCTGCCCGCTGGTCGCGGGCGCGGTCGCCGACGTGATCCAGGCGTACGCCGACACGCACCACGGCAGCAAGCCGAGCCCGGCGCTGATCAAGCAGATCCTCACCGGCACCGCGCAGGACATCGGCGCGCCCGCCGACGAGCAGGGCGCGGGCCAGCTCGATGTGTACGCGGCAACGCGCGCGGCCCAGCAGGAGCCGGGCAGCACGCTGGCGACCGGCAACGACGCACCCGGCCTGGTGCCGAGTACCAGCCAACTGGTGGTCGCCGCCGACGCGGGCGCCAGCGGTCAGCAGATCGGCCTCTACAACGCCAGCGCCAAGCCGACCACGGTCAAGGGCACCTACCGGTCGCTCGGCGCGGCGAGCCAGCTCGGCTCGACGGTGACCGAGCCGGTCAGCGCGCCCAACCCGAGCGCGCCGGTACCCGCCTACGGCGCGCAGGCCGCGACACCGGTCACGTTCGACGTGCCGGCCGGGCTCGACCGGCTCAACGCGGACATGCTCATCCCGGATCCGACCAACGGCACCATCCTGTCCTTCACGCTGGTCGACCCGAACGGCAAGCTGACCCAGATCTCCTACGACTACGGCACGCCCGCGTCCAAGGCCGGTCGGCTCGGCACGGTGTCGAACATCCAGCACGTCGAGGTGACCGCGCCGACCCCCGGCAGGTGGACCGCGAAGATCCTCTGGGCCAACGGCCGGGGGCACCTCCAGTCCGCGCCGAACGTGCCCGGTACGTATCGCGGCGACATCTCCTTCCGCGTCACCGGCCAGCACTACGTCACCTCGGCCGCGAGCACGCCGGTGACCGTGCCCGCGCACGGCAGCGTCACGGTCCCGCTGACCGTGGCCATGCCGACCGCGCCCGGCGATCACCCCGAGTCGGTGCAGTTCGCGGCGAGCAACGGCGCGCTGGCGTCGGTGCCGGTGTTGCGTCGCACGCTGATCCCGGCCTCGGGCGGCGCGTTCGACACCACGATCACCAGCACGGTCGGCCGCGACATCGGGCAGGTCAGCACGTTCGACATCGACGTGCCGGCTGGCAAGAAGGACATCGACGTCAATTTCCACACCGCGGACGCGAGTCCGGACAACAACATGACGTTCTATCTGATCGATCCCAACGGAAACGTGGCCGCGACCGACGCGACTCCGACCAGCACCGTCCAGGGCGTCGGCGCGGGCCAGCCGACCGCGGACGCCGCACTGGTCCAGGCCAACCCGATGGCGGGCCGGTGGGAGGTCGACGTGGTGCTGGACCTGACGGTCAGCGGCAAGGAGTTCACCCAGGACGTGGCCGGCACGCTCGGCTACGACAAGTCCTCGGTGTTCGCCTACAACCTGCCGCACGGCGCCACGATCGCGGCCGGCAGCAGCACGCCGCTGTACTTCCGGGTCACCAACACCACCGGCATCGGCCGCACCTTCCAGCTGGGCTCGGCCGCCGGTGACCTCAGCGGGGGAGCGGTCAGCACGCCGATCTACCTCGCGCCCGGTTCGACCGCGCTGTTCACCGCGAACCTGACGCCGAAGGCCGCCGCCGGCAGCTCGGTCACCGGCAGCGTGGTGGTCAGCAGCGACACCAGTATTCACGGCTCCGACCAGCAGATCTCCACGCTCGGGTACGGCTACACGGTGGGCGCGGCCAGCACCCAATAGGGTCAGCCCGATAACCATCGAGTGACGAGTGCCCGCCGGCCAATCACCAACCGGCGGGCACCGTCGTACCGCCAGGTACGTTCATGTAGAACAACCTGGATGAGGAGCGGCGCGTGAACATCAGTCTGTCCGCCAGGGCGAGCGGTCGGGCGCCGGCCGTGCTGTTACGGCCGTGGCGCGCGACCGACCTGTCCGCGCTGCTCGACGCCCACCGCGACCCGCAGATGAACCGCTGGCTCGCCAACTCGCTGACCGACGAGGTCCTCGGGCGGCAGTGGCTGGACGGGCAGATCTCCGGCTGGGCCGCGTCGACCCGGTTCGGGTTCGCGGTGCTGGCCGAGGACATCAGCGCCGAACCCATCGGGCACCTGTCGGTCACCAGCGGCGCGGACCCGACCACCGAGGCGGTGTCCAGCCAGGAGTCGGCCGAGGTTGGCTATTGGATCGCGGCCAAGGCCCGCGGGCGCGGCATCGCGTCGCGCGCCCTGGACATCGCCACGACCTGGGCGTTCAGCTCGCGCTGCGAGCTGCCGCTGACCAGGCTGGAACTGCTGCACTCGGTGGACAACCACGCGTCCTGCCGGGTCGCCGGCAACTGCGGCTACCTGCTGCACTCGATCCTGCCGCCCGAGCCGCCGATGTTCCCGACCGAGGGTCACCGGCACGTCCGCGTGCCCGATTAGTCAAGATCGACACGTGCCGCCGACCTCGTCCGAGCAAGCGCCCGCAGTGACCTCCGGAGCCCGCAGGCCAACCGTGCGCAAGGGAGACCGGACCGGTCAGGCGATCCTGGACGCGGTGGCGACACTGCTCCAGGATCGCCAGATCTCCGAGATCACCGTGGACGAGATCGCCAAGGGCGCGGGCATCTCCCGCTCCGCGTTCTACTTCCACTACGACTCGCGCGAGGCCGTGCTGCTCGCGTTGACCGAGCGGCTGCACGAGGAGCTGTACCGGTGCGGCGCCGCCTGGTTCCGGCGCGGTGACGAGTCGCCGGGCGAGGCGCTGCACCGGGCGGTCGGCATGACCATCGCGCTGTGGCGCGAGCACGGCCCGATCCTGCGGGCCGGCGTCCGGGTGCGCGACACCGACCCGCGCCTGCACAAGTTCTGGGCGGACACCGGGACCCGGTTCTTCGCCGCGGTCGCCGAGCACATCGATCGCGAACGGGAGGCCGGTCTCGCACTGGCCGGCCCGCCGAGTTCGACGAAGCTGGCCGCGCTGCTGGTGAACATGAACGAGCAGGCGTGCATCCACTACTCGATGACACCGCACACCGACAAGGGCGACGCCGACACCATCGAGGCGCTGTGCGCGGTCTGGATGCGCAGCGTCTACGGCTCGGTCTTCGGCTCCGGCTGCGAAGAAGGCGAGACACGATGACGGTGGCCAACGTCGTCCATGGCACCTGCGAAACCCGGTTCGACGAGGTTCTCGCCGAATTCGAACGCAACTTCGCCGAGCGCGGTGAGGTCGGCGCGTCCGTACACGTCGCGGTGGACGGACAGTCCGTTGTGGACCTGTGGGGCGGGGTCGCCGACCCGGAGATCGACAAGCCGTGGGCCGAGGACACGGTCGCGCACGTGTGGTCGTGCACCCAGGGCGCGACCGCCCTGTGCGCGCACCTGCTCGCCGCCCGCGGCCTGCTCGACATCAACGCGCCGGTGGTGACCTACTGGCCGGAGTTCGGCGTGGCCGGCAAGGAGAACGTGCTGGTCCGGCACCTGCTCAGCCACCAGGCCGGGCTGCCCGCGGTGCGCGAGGCGCTGCCCAGGGGCGCGTTCTACGACTGGGACTACATGGTCAACGCGCTGGCCGACACCGCGCCGTTCTGGCCGCCCGGCACCCGGCATGGCTATCACGGCCTCACCTTCGGCTTCCTGGTCGGCGAGGTGGTCCGGCGGGTCAGCGGCGTGGGGCTCGGCGAGTTCTTCCGCCGCGAGATCGCCGACCCGCTCGAACTGGACTTCTGGCTCGGCCTGCCCGAGGAGATCGAGGAGCGGGTCGCCGAGATACTGCCGCCCGACCTGGTCGCGCCCGGCGTGCAGTTGCCCAGCCTGTACACGGCCGCCATGGGCGACCCGCAGTCGGTGCAGGGCCTGATGATGCTCAACAACGGCGGCTACCTGGTGCCCGGCGAGTCCGACACCCGCGCCGCGCACGCCGCGGTGCTGGGCGCGGTCGGCGGCATCACCGGCGCCCGCGGCCTGGCCGGCATGTACCGGCCGCTGTCGCTGGACGGCTCGTTCGGCCCGGTCCGCCTGTTCGAACCCGACTACCTGCCGATCCTCGGCCAGGTCGCGTCGGCCGCCCAGGACGCGGTGATCCTCGCGCCGACCCGGTTCGGGCTGGGCTTCGTCAAGTCCGTGGACAACCGGTATCTGGGCGGCGGCGACGCCGAAGGCGTGCTCCTGTCCGAGGACGCGTTCGGACACAGCGGCTTCGGCGGCTCGATCGGCTTCGCCGACCCGCGCGCCAAGATCTCCTTCGGCTACGTGATGAACCAGCAGGGCAGCGGCCTCGGCATCAACGAGCGCGGCCAGTCCCTGGTCGACGCGGTCTACCGGGCGCTGGGCCATCGCCGTTCGCACGGCGGCGGCGCCTGGTTCCCGACTACCGGTTGATCATGAACGCCGTCACCGGCAGCGCGCGGTTCACGATCCGCACGTCGCCGATCCAGCCGTAGAAGATCTGGTTGATCGACCCGCCGTACTCGTACCCGCCGAGCACCCACGGCAGGTTCAGCTGGGTGAGGCCGATCGCCGGGCTGAGCGGATTGTCCACCACCAGGCAGCCGTCGATGTACATCCTGGTCAGCCTGCCGTCGTTGACCACGGCAACATGCCACCACTTGTTCGCCGGCAACTCGTGGCTCCAGTTGGTGGCCGAGTCGCCGGTGTTGATCGGGTAGACGCACCACTGCGTCGCGCGGCCGTTGGACACGCTCAGCGTGACGATCGGCTCCTGCGGATCGGTGCTCCCGCCGGACTTCCCGGCCTGCCCGCTCTCGCCCCAGCGGCTGACGATCGCGGCCCAGGAGTTGTTGTCCTGGTTGAAATCCGCCGGGATCTTGAAGAACGCCTCGAACGTGTAGCCCGAGGTGAACGTGGCGGTGTTCAGCGGCGCGTTCGCAGCCGTCGTCAGATACGCGCCGTGCAACGGGTTCTGGCCGCCCTGGAAGTACAGGCTGCCGAAGCCGGGCTGGCCGGGATGGTGATCGTTGGACCAGGTCAGCGCGGTTGACGCGCTGCCCGGCACGGTGACCAGGGTGGTCAGGTCGTTGCCGTGGCCGGACTCGTCCTTGATCGTCGTACCGGACGCGTAGGGCGTGCCGTTGGCCTGGCCCGCGTCGAAGCGCCAGTAGGCGAGGGTGCCCGGCACCAGCATCTGCTTGGCGGGCCGCGAGGTCGGTGCCGGCACCGGGTCGAAACCGGCGAAGCGCTGCGCGAAGTCGAACGGCAGCGAGAAGTAGTCCACCGGCGAGGTCAGCTCGGCGACCTGCTGAGCCAGCACGTTGCGCTGCTCCGGCGACTGCGCCAACACCCACGGCGCCAACGTTTCCACGTCGATCACGTTGCGGGTGAGGTCGAAGTGGTAGAGCCGGATCATTGCCGCGCCGCCGAAGTAGCGGTTCTGGTAGTCGGCCACGTGCACGTGCACGTCGTTGCCCTTGGCGTTGCGGAGCACCGTGCGGCCCGGCGGCCAGTTGTGGCCGGAGAACGAGATGAAGATCTGGTCGTTGTCCTTGACCAGTTGGTCCCACAGCTGCTGGCCGAAATCGGAGAGCACCGCGTTGTTGTTCGGGTCGCCGTAGTCCGGCGGGTCGAACATGCTGTCGTAGGTCGGCGCCCCGGTTTCGTGCGTGGTCAGGATGACCGGCAGGTTCGGGTGCTGCTTGATCACGTTGTTCGCCCAGGCGAAGCCGCCGGGGGAGGGTCGCCAGTCCAGCGCCAGCACCAGCCAGTCCCGGCCGGCCGCGTGGAACACGTGATAGGTGTTGTAGCCGTCCGGTGTCGCGCCGCGCAACGTCGGCGACTGCCGGAACCGCTGCGGGCCCATGACGTCCAGGTAGGGACTGTCGCCGCGCTGGTCGGTGGTCGAGGAGTTGATGTCGTGGTTGCCGGCCAGCACGCTGTAGGCGACCCCGCGCTGGTCCAGATAGTCGAACGCGGTGCTCACCGAGGCGAATTCGGCGGCAAGGCCGTCCTCGGTGAGGTCGCCGAGGTGGGCGAGGAACACGATGTTGTGATCGTGCTGGCCGCTCTCGTTGACCACGTACTCGAACGACGCCCGCTGCACATCCGGGTAGAGGCTGTCGTCGAAGTACAGGAACTGCGTGTCCGGCATCACCGCGATGGTGAACTGCGGGCTGTTCGGATCCGGGCACCAACCGGCCCTGCCGTTGCTCGCGGGATCGGCCGACGCGGTCGCGTTGCCGCTCATGCCGAGCACGGCGGCGCTCGCGCCGACCAAACCCGTGGCGCGCAGGAAGCTCCGCCGATTCGTTTGCGACATGAGCGCAAGCTACGGTGCGACGGCGAACGGATCAGAAAGCCGGGGTGAACGCTCGCGGTCAGCCAGCGGCGCCCGCCAACCGCACGGACCCGGTCAGCGGCAGGTTCCGCGAACTGTCGCCGACGCTGATCCGGTACTGGCCACCGGCCACCTGCCAGTTGTTCGCGGTCGTGTTCCAGTAGCTGAACGAGCGCGCGTTCAGCGTGAACGTGACGCGCCTGCTCTGCCCCGGTGCCAACGACACCTTCAGGAAACCGGCCAGCTGGTTCGGCGGCTCGGGAACGGCCGAACTGGACGGATCACCCACGTACAGCTGCGCGACCTCGGCACCGAAGCGATGTCCGGTGTTGGTGACGATCGCGCTGACCATCACCTTGTCGTTGCCGGAAGGCCGCACGCGCAGGCCGGAGAACGCGAAGTCCGTATAGGACAGTCCGAAGCCGAACGGGAACAGCGGCGCGATGTCCGCCTGGTCGTAGTGCCGGTAGCCGACGAAGACGCCTTCGGAGAACGTCGCCGTGTTGTTCACACCCGGGTACTGCGCCGGCGTGTTGGCCGGCACGTCGCCGGCCTGCACCGGGAAGGTCACCGGCAGCTTGCCCGACGGGTCGACCTTGCCGAACAGCACGTCCGCGACCGCGTTGCCGTCCTCCTCGCCCGGATAAAAGGCCTCGACCAGGCCGGCGACGCTGTTCGCCCACGGCATCAGCACCGGCGCGCCCGACTTCAGCACGACGATCGTCTTCGGGTTCGCCGCCGCTACCGCCTCGACCAACGCGTCCTGGTTGCCGGACAGCGCGAGGCTGGTGCGGTCCTTGCCCTCGGTCTCGTTGTCGCCGACCATCACGATCGCCACATCGGACGACTTGGCCAGCGCGGCGGCGGCCGCGGTGTCACTGCCGTCGTTGTAGGTGACGGTGGCGTGTGAGCCTGCCGCACCGGTGATGCCGGCGACCGGCGTCACCGTGTACAGCGGATCGACGTGCGAACTGCCTCCGCCGCCGGTCGACGCGGCACCGGCGTACGGGCCGATCACCGCGATCGACTGAGTCGCGGTCGGATTCAGCGGGAGGACGTTGGACTCGTTGCGCAGCAACACGATGCCCTGATCGGCGATGCCGCGCGACACCGCGCCGTCGGCCTGCGCCGGAATCGGCGTGATGGTGCGCGGATGGTCGAACAGCCCGATCCGGATCATCGTGGCGAACCGCTGCACCAGCAGGTTGTCGATCGCGGACTCGCTGACCTGACCGTCCTGCACGGCCTGGGTGAGCGCGGTGTCGAAGTAGACGCCGGTCGGCATCTCCAGGTTCATACCGGCGTCGATCGAGGGCGCCGTGCTGTGCGTCGCGCCGAAGTCGGAGGTGACGAAACCCTGGAATCCCCAGTCGTCGCGCAGGTCGGTGGTCAGCAATTTGTTGTTCTCGCAGGAGAACGTGCCGTTCACCTTGGGGTAGGCGCACATCACCGCATCGGCGCCGCCCTGACGCACGGCCGCCTGGAACGGCGGATCGTAGATCTCGTGGAGGGTCCGCTCGTCGATGTTCTCGTTGAGAGCGAAGCGGTTGTTCTCCTGGCTGTACGCGTCGAAGTGCTTGACCTCGCCGATCACGCCCGCCGACTGCACGGCCCGGATGTTGGCCACGGCGAGCTGACTGGCCAGGTACGGGTCCTCACCGTAGTTCTCGAACGCGCGGCCGTTCTGCGGGACCCGCACCACGTTGACGTCGGTGCCCTCCAGCAGGCTGTTGCCGAGGTCGGCGGCTTCGGTGCCCATGATCCGGCCGTAGGCAGCGGCCTGGCTCGGATCCCAGGTGGCGGCGAGCAGTTCGGGCGCGGGCAACGCGGTCGCGGGCGCCTGCGTGTGCGGGTCGCCGGGGCCGATGCCCGCCGGGCCGTTGGTGACCACCAGTGGCGGGATGCCCAGGCTCGGGATGCCCGGCACGTAGCGCTGGTGGTCGCTGTTCTGGATGCCGTGCATCTCGGTGATCTTCTGCGCCAGCGTCATCTTGGCGACGATCGCCTTGGCGCGGGCCACCGAGCTTGCGTATGAGTCGGGTGCCGCGCTGGCTCCGGTCGCGCTGACCGCAAGCGCCGCAGTGGCGACCACGGCCGCCATGACCAGGGCACGATTCGAAATCGACATTGATTGCGTCCCCATCTGGATGATCCGACGTTTACTCGTTCCGATCAGGCCAGTCATCGAGAAACTACTGACTTCCGCTCGACCGGGTCAAGACAAACATCGGATCTGTGTCCGGTGGACAGCCAGTTCAACCCGGCATGACCAAGATTCACCGCATCGGCCCAGCGCGCTGCCATCGTCCGGCCCATTGCGGTGGTTCGGCAGGTCGCGAACGCGGCCGTTCGGGCGTGGCCCGCCCCGTCGAACAGCGGTTGACGAACCTCCACCGTCGCACAGTGTTCGTGTTCCTTCGACGAATGCCGCTCATCGCTGGTTGCCACCATCTTCTTTCTTCCCAACGATGTCCCTGTGGCACTCGACCCACTGGCGCTGGAAGGCGACCCGCTCGCCGATCAGGTGATCACCGATCTGGTCGCGACCGATTCGATCGCGGCGGTCAACGCGGTGCTCGACCACCTGCGCACCAACGACACGCCCATCCCGGACGAGCTGCCGGATTCCGTGCGCGAGTACCTCATCGCCACCGACGAACCGCCGGATTGGGCCGATCAGCAGCGCATCGCCCGCGCCCGGGACTTCTTCGTCGACGACGGCGTGCACGTCGCGTCCGTGCTGTCCTACGGCGCGATGGTCAACTGCTACGCCCAGCCGCGCCCGTCCAGGCTGCTGCGGTTGACGCACCGGCTCGACCATCCGCACCGTCGACTGTCCGAGACCTCGCAGTTCGTGCTGCACATGATGGCGACCGATCCGTTCGGCGCGACCGGCGCGTTCGTCCCGACCATCCAGAAGACCCGGCTCATCCACGCCGCCGTGCGGCATTTCGTGGCCGAGTCAGGGGAGTGGGACGCGGCGACCGACGGAGTGCCGATCTGCCAACAGGATCTGCTCGGCGCGTTGATGATCTTCTCCGTGCAGGTGATCCAGGGCATGCGGCGCATCGGCGTCGACGTGACCGAAACCGAGGCCGAGGACTATTACTACGTATGGCGGGTCGCCGGTTCGATGCTCGGCATCCGCACCGCGATCATCCCGGAAACCCTGGCCGAGGCCGATGAGTTCAGCCGGGCACAGGTCGAGTCCACCTACGGCCCATCGCCGGAGGGCGTCGCGCTGACCAAGGGACTGCTCGACGTGTACGAGCAACTCGTGCCCGGCAAGCTGTTCGACGGTGTGGTGCCCGCGATGGTGCGGCAGGTGGTGAACCGCGACGTCGCCGACTGGCTTGAGGTGCCGAAATCGCGCGGCTGGGCCAGATTCGTGCGGGCGGCGACCGGCCTGATGCGGATGGCCGAACACGCCGAGGACACCAGCGCACTCGCCCGCACCGTGCTGGACCGAGCCGGCCAACTCCTGCTCTTCGGCAGCATCCGCGTGCTCACCACCGGCGAGACCACGACCCTGGACATCCCGACCGACCTGCGCGACCGCTGGTCCGCGAGCGGCCACTGCCCCGCACGCTGATCAGGCGGCCAGGCTCAGCACCGTGTCGATGACGCGGTCGATGTCAGCCGGGCTCGGTGGCGCGCCGGTGAGCAGGAAGGTCTGCATGATCAGCGACGGCCCGACCTGAGTCGCGAACGGGGTGAGAGTGCCGGGCGCGATCTCGCCGGTCTGCTCGCCGCGCGCCAGGATCGACGCGATCACGGCCAGTCGGGGCGCGACCACCGCGTCGGCGAACGCGGCGCGCAGGTCCGGCTCGGCGAGCAGGCCGATGGCGACCGCGTGGCCGGGAAACGGCGTCTCGCCCGCGAGCACCCCGCACAGTGCGGTGAACACCTGCGCCAGGTTCTCCCGGGCCGAGATGCTCGGGTCGAGTTGGGGTAGCGGCGGCAGGACGTGGCGCAGCGCGTCCAGGGTGAGCGCGCGCTTGTTGGGCCAGCGCCGGTACACCGCGGCCTTGCCGGTGTGCGCGCGGGCCGCGACCCCTTCCATGGTCAGACCCGCGTAGCCGACCGCGATCAGCTCCTCGACGGCCGCGGTGCAGAGCGCGTGTTCGAGCACAGCGCCGCGGCGGCGGGAGCGGACGGGACCGGCGATCTGGGTCATTCGGCAATAGTAGACGTTGACGACCATAATGACGGAGAGGATAGTGGTCGTCACCGTCTACTAATGGGGAGTGACCGCGATGGTGATGGATTTCGATCAGCTGTACAAGACCGGCAGCATGCAACTCGGCGAAGGGGGCCTGACCCTGGACACGATTCCGTGGCGGCTGGACGGCCCGCAGCCGATCGTCATCGAACTCGCCGACACCGGGCAGATCACCGGGCCGGTGCTGGAATGCGGCTGCGGGCTCGGCGACAACGCGTTGTTCCTCGCCGAACGCGGACACCAGGTCACCGCGATCGACGCGGCGCCGACCGTCATCGAGCAGGACCGGGCCAAGGCGAGCGAGCGCGGCTTCGCCGTCGACTTCCGCGTCGCGGACGCCACTCGGCTGGACGGCATCACCGGCGGGTTCAACACCGTGTTGGACAGCGCGATGATGCACTGCCTCACCGACGAGCAGCGCCGCGACTACCTCGCCGCCGCGCACCGGGTCACCGAGCCGGGCGCCCGGCTGCACGCGCTGTGCTTCACCGACGGGGTCGGCGGCACCTTTCAACTGCCCGGCCACACCGACGAGGCCAGCCTGCGCCGCGATCTCGGCGAGCACTGGCGGGTCGAGCGGATGGAGAAGCGCCACTACACCACGGGACTGTCCACGGCGCGGTGGCACGAGCTGATGCCGCCGGCCGCGTTGTTCCCGGTCGATTTCGGCCAGGCCGACGCCCAGGGCCGAGTGCTGTTGCCGATCTGGCAGATCACCGCGATCCGCGCCTGACCGACCGCTTATCTCGCGTCGCGCGCCACGTCCAGCGCCTGCTGGGCGTAGCCGCGGCCGTACTGGATCGCGTGCACGAGCAGCGGAAACAGTTGGTGCAGCCCGATCCGGTCGCGCCAGCCCGCCGCGAGCGGCGCGACCTCGTGGTAGGCGGCGAGCACGCGGTCCAGGTGCGGGCAGCCGAACAGGTGCAGCATGGCCAGGTCGGTCTCGGGATGACCGCCGTGCGCGGCCGGGTCGATCAGCCAGGGGTTGTCGTCCGCGCCCCACAGCACGTTGCCGTTCCACAGGTCGCCGTGCAGTCGCGCGGGCGCCGCGATCGGCGGCACCAGTTCCGGCAGTCGCGCGCACAACCGTTCCAGCGCCACGACTTCGGTCTCGCTGATCAGGCCGTCGTTGCGCACGCTGCGCACGTAGGGGAGGACGCGGCAGTGCGCGTACCACTCCGGCCAGTTCGGACCTGGGTCGTTGACCATCTGCACCGGGCCGATCCAGGCGTCCCTCGGCCCGTCCGGTGGCGCCGCGCCGAACGCGGGCGCGCCTGCCGCGTGCAGGACGGCGAGTTCGCGACCGAGTTGCTCGGCCACCGGGATGCTCGGTCGGGTGGTCGGCACCCGGTCGATGACCAGCCAGTCCGCGTCGTCGCCGCGTACCCGAGGGATGCGGATGGCGTGCGCGGCGGCGAGCCAGCGCAGGCCGGCCGCCTCGGCGCGCGCGGCACCTCGACCGATGCCGCGCTTGAGGAGTACCACGTCGCCGTCGGTGAGGGTGACCTCGGCGAGGCCGGTCGGGGAATGGCCGGTGGCGCGGGTCGGCAGGCCGGTCAGCCTGGTCACGACCGCGTCGGCGGGCTCACTCTCACTGGCCACGATCGCCAGGATACGGGCGGTGACCGGCCGTTGGCGCTGAACCTGTCGGTGGCTGCGACTACGGTGGGGTGGTGCGGATCGCGACCTGGAACGTGAACTCGATCAAGCAGCGGATGCCCCGGTTCCTGCCGTGGCTGGACGAGCGGCAACCCGATGTGGTGTGCCTACAGGAGACCAAACTCGCCGACGACGCGTTCCACACCCTGCTCGACGGCGAGCTCGCCGAGCGCGGCTATGCGGTCGCGGCGTACGGCGAGCCGCGCTGGAACGGGGTCGCGCTGCTGTCCAAGGTCGGCCTGGACGACGTCCAGATCGGCATTCCGGGCGCGCCCGCCTTCCCGAAATCACGGACCGATCCCGAGGCGCGCGCGGTCTCCGCGACCTGCGACGGGCTGCGGATCTACTCGCTGTACGTGCCCAACGGCCGCGAGCCCGACTCCGACCACTACCAGTACAAGCTCGGCTGGCTCGCCGCGTTGCGCGAGCTGGTGTCGGCGAACCCGGAGACCTCGGTGCTGTGCGGCGACATGAACATCGCGCCCGCCGACGCCGACGTGTTCGACCCGGACGCCTACATCGGCCAGACGCACGTGACCCCGCCGGAACGCGCCGCGCTGGCCGCGATCGAGGAACTCGGCCTGCACGACGTGGTGCGCGACCGGTGGCCGACCGAACGGGTGTTCAGCTACTGGGACTACCGCGCCGGCATGTTCCACCAGGACCTCGGCATGCGCATCGACCTCGTGCTGGCCGGCGATCCGGTGGCGCAACGGGTCAAGGCCGCGTGGGTCGATCGCAAGGCGCGCAAGGGCACCGGCCCGAGCGACCACGCCCCGGTGATCGTCGATCTGGACACCGCGCCGGACGGCGACATCGGCCCGATGGTGCCGCCACCCTCGGCGCCGCGCGCCAAGCGCGGCACCGTGAAGCTGCCGCAGGCGTAGCGTGCGTCGTCGGCAGAAATCGCCGCTGCCGCAACGGCATGGCCTCGATCCGGCCCGGCTGCGCCTGCCGCTGGACGGCGACTGGCTGACCATTCGCGATCATCTCGTCGACCGGCTGCCGCGGGTCGCGCCGGAGCGGATCGATCTGCTGCTGCGCGAGGAACGCATCGTCGACGTGCACGGACCGATCGCGCCGGACGCGCCGTTCGTGCCCGGCGGCGTGATCTGGTTCCACCGCGACCTGCCGGAGGAGACACCGGTCCCGTTCGACATCCCGATCGTCCACCGCGACGAGAACATCCTGGTCGTGGACAAGCCCCATTTCCTGGCCACGATCCCGCGCGGTCAGCACATCACCCAGACCGCGCTGGTCCGCCTGCGCCAGGAGCTGGGACTGCCGGATCTCGTGCCGGCGCACCGGCTGGACCGGGCGACGGCGGGCCTGCTCCTGTTCGTGGTGAATCCGGGGCTGCGCGGCGCGTACCAGACGCTGTTCATGCGACGCCGCGTGCACAAGGAGTACGAGGCGATCGCCCGCCACGACCCGGATCTGGTGCTGCCGACCGTGGTGCGGAGCCGGATCGTCAAGGAGCGCGGCGTGATCACCGCGCGGACGGTGGCCGGCGAGGTCAACGCGGAGACGCGCGTCGAGCTGATCGAGCACCGCGACGGCCTCGGCCGGTACCGCCTGCTGCCGCTGACCGGGCGCACCCACCAACTCCGCCTGCACCTGAGCGGGCTGGGCATCCCGATCGTCGGCGACGACTTCTACCCGGTGCTGACCGAGAAACCGCTCGACGACTTCACCAACCCGCTGCGGCTGCTGGCGTCCACAATGGAATTCACCGACCCGGTCAGCGGTGACCAGCGGGTCTTCCGCTCACGGCGCCGGCTCAGCCTCGACCGATGAACGGCATGGTGGTCGCGGTGATGGTCAGGAACTGCACGTTGGCGTCCAACGGCAGACCTGCCATGTACAGCACCGCTTCCGCCACATGCCGCGCGTCGAACGTCGGCTCGGCCCTGATCGACCCGTCCGCCTGCGGCACGCCCGCCGCCATCCGAGCGGTCATCTCGGTGGCCGCGTTGCCGATGTCGATCTGACCGCACGCGATGCCGAAGGGCCGCCCGTCCAGCGACAGCGACTTGGTCAGGCCGGTGATCGCGTGTTTGGTCGCGGTGTAGGCGGCGCTGCCCGGCCGGGGCGTGTGCGCGGAGATCGACCCGTTGTTGATGATCCGCCCACCGCCCGGTTCCTGGCTGCGCATCAGCGCGAACGCCTCCCGCGCGCAGAGGAACGAGCCGGTCAGGTTGGTGTCCACCGCGTTGCGCCAGTCCGCGACCGTCATCGAGTCGATGGTGCCACCGGGGCCGAACATGCCGGCGTTGTTCACCAGCAGGTCGACCCGGCCCCAAGCGTCCCGCACGGCGCCGAACAACGCCGCGACCGAGTTCTCCTCGCGCACGTCGGTCGGCACGACCAACGCGGCCTCGTGCCCGGCTGCGGTCTCGGCCAGCGCGTCCGCGCGCCGACCGGCCAGCGCGACCCGGTAGCCGGCGCCGAGCAGCGCGGTGCCGATCACCCGGCCCAGCCCGCTGCCCGCGCCGGTCACCACCGCGACCTTCGGTTCGGTCATCGACATGCTCCTCAGCTCAGCTGCGGGATGATCTCGGCGGCGATCCGTTCCATGTGCTCGGGCTGGTCGTAGAGCGCGGTGAACAGGACCAGTTCGGCGCCCGCGTCGATCACCTCGCGCACCTGCCGCACGCACTCGTCCACCGTGCCGGCGATCGCGGCGGCCGCGATCGCGTCGGGGAGGCTGCCGTACACGTTGGTCAGTTCCGCGTTCATCCTTTCCCTGGCCCGCGCGCTGTTCTCGTCCACGGCGAGATAGACGCGCTTGGCAACCGGGAAATCCGACTCGTCGCGGCCCGCCTCGGCCAGCGCCTCACGCAGCATCTGCACCTGCTCGACGAACTTCACCGTCGGCGAGGAGCCCGCGCCGAAGAACCCGGTGCCCAACCGGATCGCGCGGCGGATCGCGATGCGGCCGGAACCGCCGAACCACAGCGGAGGATGCGGCTTGGTGAACGGCTTTGGCTCCATGCCCAGGTTGTCGACCTGCCAGAACTCGCCGTCGAACTTCACCGACTGCTCGGTCCACAGTGCCTTCATCAGCTCGACGCCCTCGGTGAACCGGGCCAGGTAGCGCTCGCCGTCGATGCCGAACGCGCCGTAGGGCCGGTTCTTGCCGCCGGTGCCGACGCCGACCTCCAGCCGTCCCCGGCTCAGCTGGTCCAGGCTGGCCAGGCTCTTCGCCAGATGCGGCGCGCTGTGCACAGTGGACACGTAGACGGTGCAGCCGATGTGCAGCGTGTCCGTGCACGCGGCCGCGAAGGTCATCGCCTCGGTCGGGCTGAGCTGCGCATGGTCGCCGTACACCTGCTCCTGCGTCCACGCGCTGTGGAAACCGAGCGCTTCGGCGCGTCGCAGGTAGGAGCGGAACGCGGCCGGGTCGAACGTGCCGTCGGCGTAGAACTGCGGGATCGCGATCGCATACCTCATGGTTGAATCCTAAATCAACCGGGTCAGGACGTCAGGTCCGGCAGCAGGTCCTTGATCGCCTGGGTCAGCTCGTCGCTGTCCTTCGTGCGTACCCCGTTGCCGCCACCGGTGTTGTGCGAGGTCAGCGCGATGACGATGTAGCGCCCGCCGGCGCCGACCAGGCCGGTGGTGTTGAGCACCCAGCCCGGTTCACAGCACGCCCAGCCCTGCTTCACCGCCCAATAGGTCGCCCCGCCGGCCGCGTACGGGATGCCGAAGTACTGGTCGGTGCCGTCGGCGCCGAGGTTGGTCGCGGCGTGCATCGCGTCGACGATGGTGTCGCGTTCGCTGGCCGGGGCCGTGTCCACGATGTACTCGTAGATCAGCACCAGGTCGTCCGCGGTGATCCGGGTGTCGCCCCATTCACCGGGCTTGCTCGGCGGCGTGGTGGCCTGCAGGCCGATCTTGGCCGCCATGGTCGTGATGATCTTGTCGCCGCCGAGTTGGCCCCACAGCGTGCTCGCGGTGTTGTCGTCGCTGCGCGAGATCATCTCGCTGACCTTGGTCGCACTGCCGCCGTTGTCCAGGCTGTCCAGCCCGATCAGCAGCTTCACCACCGACTCGGTGTACCAGGGGTCGTCCGAGTTGTAGCTGCCGACCACCGCCTTGTTCAGCCGGTCGTAGATCTCGATGGAGATCTTGCCGTCCGGCACATCCGCGACGGCCTGGTTGATCGCGCTGGTGAAGTCGACCTTCGGCGGCGTCGTCGGGGTCGGCGTGGTGGTGGTCGGAGGTACCACGGACGTGGTGGTGCGGGTGGTGTTGGCCACGCGCGACGGTGCGGCGCCCGGGTCGGCCGCGTGCGAGCAGCCCGCCATCGCGAGCAGCAGCACCGCCGCCGTACCGCCTGCCAGGACCTTCCTTAAGAGCACCGTCATGGTGACCAATATGCACGGCCCTGCTCAGCTGCGAGGCACCGCCTCCGGATTCTCAGTGTTTCTACAGGCCGTGTTTCTACAGGCCGATCGCCGTGGCGATCTGTTGCGGACGCAACAACCGCATGATTCCTTCGAACAGGTAGTAGTCCGCGTAGGGCAGCGAGATCTCGATGCCGTCCTCGGCCGGCCGGTTGCGGGTGCAGCGGGCCACCACCGCGTCCGCGCGCGTCGAACGGTCGGTGAGGCAGGTGCGGCTCAGCGCGTCCAGGATGCGGATGCCGGCCTCGCGGTAGCGCGGCTGACGGGCGGCCGCGGCGAGGTCGAGCAGGCCGCAGGCCATCACCGCGCCCGCCGACGCGTCCTTGATGTCGTAGGGCGCCTGGGGCGCCTTGTAGTCCCACACCGGCACGTTGTCCGGGGTGAGCACGCCCAGCGCGTAGTTCGCCAGTTTCGCCGCCGTGTTCAGGAAGTCCTGCTCGCCGGTGCGCCGGTACATGGTGGTGAACCCGTAGACGCCCCACGCCTGCCCGCGCGACCAGCACGAGGTCGGGCTGTAGCCCTGCACGGTGGCCGGGCCGATCGGCGCGCCGGTGATCGGGTCGAAGTCGTAGCAGTGCGGGGTCGAGCCGTCCGGGCGCGGGAAGTAGGTCTGCTGGGTGCGCGCGTGGTTGACCGCGACGTCGAGGTACTTCGGGTCGCCGGTCTGCTCGGTCGCGAACGCGAGCAGGTCGAGGTTCATGATCGTGTCCATGATCGCCCGGCCGGCGTTGGCGGTCGTGCCGAGCGCGCCCCAGGCGCGGATGAACTTGCCGGCCGGGTTGTAGCGCTGGATCAGCGAGCCGGCCGCGGTGACCGCGCCGTCGCGCCACTTCGGGTCGCCGGTCAGCCGATAGGCGGTGATCCAGGACGGAGTGAACAGGAAGCCGAGATCGTGTGTTGACGTGTCGGTCTCGCGCGGAGTGAGCTTCAGCGCCCAGCTCTCCGCCCACTGCTGGAAGGTCGCGTCGCCGCTGTAGAGCGACGACAGCCACAACAGGCCCACCCAGAACCCGCCGACCCAGTCGCCGTCGGAGGTGAACGTCCACTTCTCGAACTTGGTGCCCTCCGGGAATCCGGTCACGGTCGGCTCGACCGCACGCAGTTTCGCGATCGTGTACTCGACCGCGTGCGTGAACGAGGCCACGGTGCGCTGGTCGAGTTGGCCGCCGGGCTGGGCGGTCGCGGTCGCGAGACCGGGCAGGGCAGCGGTCGCGACCACGGCGCCCGCGGTCGAGGTCAGCAGGGAACGACGCGACAAAGCCACGGGACTCCGCCAATCTGCCGGTTGAACGAGGCTGCGTGGACGGGCTGGGAGCGCTCTCGTTTCTACACCAGGGACCGACGACGTGTACAGACATGAGAACGCTATTCACGGTTGTGAATGCGTCCGTCCGGGTGAGTGCTGGGCCGTCCGGCCCAGCACCCCGCGCCGGCTAGTCGACGACCTGCCAGTGGCTGTACTGGGTGATCATCTGGTACTGCATGGCCGGGCAGTCGAAGGCCGACGCCGGCTGGTCGAACTCGGTGTCGGAGTTGCTCGGCGACGCGGCCGTCCAGGTGCCACCCAGGTCGACCTGGATGTTGTCGGCCGAGAACGTCAGGTTCGCCATGTCCGTGCACGCGTAGCTCTGGCCGTCGCTCTGCACGTTCGAGTACAGCTCGTTGATGTCCCACCCCGTGTTGCCGGCCTGCGTGCTGCCGGACGACGTGAACAGCGTGTCGTAGGAGCTGGTCGAGTAGTCGTAGAGGTAGGCGGCCCAGGTGTTGCTGCTCGCGTCGGTCTGCGTGATCTGCACCGTGTACGCGCCGGTCCCGTTGGTGTAGCGGCTCAGGAACGACGAGTCGATCGGCACGGAAGCCTCGAAGTCGATCTTGTTGCACCAGTCCCACGCCTCGACGGCCTGCGTGCCGGACGTGTAGACGGTGGTCACCTCGATGCACGAGCCGCCAGCCGGGTACATCGTCGGCGTGTAGATCGTGGTGCCGCCGTCGGTCGGGTGCAGCTGCGTGGTCACGCTCTGCGTGGAGAACGCGCCCTGGTCGTTGCCCTCGTTGACGAACGCGGTGCCCTGCGCCGGGTGGATGGTGTCGGCGGGCGCCTTCGGGCTCCTGGCCGAGCGCGGGAGCAGACCGGCGTGCGCGGCCAGGAACGACTGGTCCTGGCCCTTGGTCGCGGCGCGGGCCTGGGCGCCGCGCAGTTCGTTGCGCACGGCCGCGTGCGCGGTGCGGGCCGCGGTCGGCGTCAACGGCGTCGGCGCGGCCGAAGTGGCGGAGGCGAGCGCGGGAGTGGCCGCGACGATCAGCGCGATCGCCGAACCGGCTAACAGCCCGGCGCCCAGTAAACGATGAGTGCGTGCGCGCATGGCGATATTCCGTTCATGGCAGGGAATGTGGACGGCCATGCACGTTACCGCTGGTCAACACCGCATTTGTCGTTTTGGTAACGACCAGAAATCAACGCATTCGTACGAATTCGTTGTGAATTGTTCGCGCCTAACGGGGGTGGACGACCGTCATCCGGTCAGCCCCTTGCCGATCTCCTCGGCGATCTGCGGGATCTGGTCCATCAGGTAGAAGTGGCCACCGGGATAGACCCGCAGGTCGAACTCGGCGCTCGTGTGCTTCGCCCAGGCCCGCACCGAAGCCAGGTCGGCCCTGGGATCGTCGTCGCCGGTCAGCGCGGTGATCGGGCAGGACACCCGCGCGTCCTCGGCGGTGCGGTAGTTCACGATGGCGGTGTAGTCGGCGCGGACCGCGGGCAGCGCCATGCGCAGGATCTCCTCCTCGGCGAGCAGCCGGGGATCGGTCCCGCCCAACTCGGCCATCTCGGCGATCAGCGCGGCGTCGTCCAGTCGGCTGATGTCCTCGTCGCGGCCCAGCGACGGCGCCCGGCAGCCCGAGGCGAACAGCCGCAGCGGCTCGCGGCCGAGCCGCTCCAGCCCGCGTGCCACCTCGAACGCGACCGCGGCGCCCATGCTGTGCCCGAACAGCGCGACCGGCCCGGTGAACCGCGCGGCCAGCGCCTCGGTGATCTCCTCGGCGAGCACCAGCAGGTCGGTCCGGGCCGGCTCGCGCATCCGGCCGTGCCGGCCCGGGTACTGCACGATGACCATCTCGGCCTGCGCGTCCAGGGTGTCGACCGCGACGGCGAGCTTCAGGTACGCGCTGGCCGAACCGCCCGCGTGCGGGAAACAGACGACTCGGATGGGCCGATCAGGGGCGGGTCGAAAGGAACGAAACCACGGATCGTCCACCACACTTGCCCCCAGTCGCTGACAACAACCCCTCCTCGACTATCCCAGCTGCGCGGTCAGTCCGGCAACAACGGCACGCTCAGGCCGGTGCCGTGGCGCAGCAGCGCGGCCCTGGTGACGGCTGCCGACCCGAACTTGTCGCGGACCGAGTCCAGCGCGGTGTCCAGCGCGAACGCGGTCGGCTCGGCGAAGGGCAACGCCAGCTGAACGGCGTCCGCGTTGTCCAGATTGGACAGTGCGACGCCGATCAGCGTGATGCCGTTGTCCGCGATCAGCGGGATCGACGCCCTCAACAGCGACTGCGCCGCGGCCAGGATCTCCTCGGTGTGCGCGGTCGCCTGACTCAGCGTGCGCGAGCGAGTCGCCCGAGTGAAGTCGGCGAAGCGCATTCGGATGGTCACCGTCCGGCAGACCCGGTCGGCCGCGCGCAGCCGCCGCGCCACCCGGTCCACCAGCCCGGCCAGCAACACCGCCAGCTCGTCCGGCGGCCTCGGCCTGCTGCCCAGCGCCCGCTGCGCGCCGATCGACCGGCGCCGTTGCCCGACCCGGACCCGACGCGGATCGACGTTGTGCGCCAACGAGTGCAGGTGCCGGCCACCGGCCTGGCCGAGCATCCGCACCAGCCGGCCCTCGGCCAACTCCGCCACCTGGCCGACCGTGGTGATGCCGCGCGCGTGCAGCTTCTCCGCGGTCACTCGACCCACACCCCACACTCGCTCGACCGGCAGGGGATGCAGGAACGCCAACTCGCCGTCGTGCGGCACGACCAGTAGACCGTCCGGTTTGGCCACGCCGCTGGCCACCTTGGCCAGGAACTTCGTCCGCGCCACGCCGACCGTGATCGGCAGCCCGACCTGCTCCCGCACGTCCACGCGTAGCTTGGCGGCGATCGTGCTCGGCGCGCCCGCGATCTTCGCCAACCCGCCGACGTCGAGAAACGCCTCGTCGATGGACAGCCCCTCGACCAGCGGCGTGGTGTTCTCGAAGACCTCGAACACCGCCTTGCTGGCCGTGGCGTAGGCCGACATCCTCGGCGACACCACGATCGCGTTCGGACACAGCCGCCGCGCCTGCCCGCCCGACATCGCGGTGCGCACCCCGAACGCGCGCGCCTCGTAGCTCGCGGCCAGCACCACGCCGCCGCCCACGATCACCGGCCTGCCACGCAGCGACGGGTCGTCGCGCTGCTCGACCGACGCGTAGAACGCGTCCAGGTCGGCATGCAGGATCGGCCCTTCGCCCGTCACCAGGCCATGGTGACGCCGCGCACCGACAAAAACCGTTGCTAGACGCGCTCCGCGGTGTGCGAGATGAACCGCTCGTAGTCCTGGCTGGTGTGCAGGTTGGCCGGCACCCGCGCATCCCCGGCCGCCTGCGCCAGCATGGCCGCGTGCAGCTTCTGCAGCCCGGAAGGCTGATCGGCCAACACCTTCGGCGTCGGCGGCGGAGCCGGCGCGGTCACGTTCGCCAGCGGATCGTCCGTGCGCGCCGTCGACAGGCTCAGTGCCGCGCCCACGTCCGGTGCGGCCCCGTCCCGCTTGGTCAGCGGGGGGATCGACCAGCGGTGCTCGATCGTGGCCAGGATGCTGGTGTGGTCCAGCGGCGTCGTCCCGTCCGGCACCCGGAACACCGTGCCGGCCGGGATCAACGGGCTCACCAGCACGGTCGGCACCCTCGGCCCGAACCGGGTGAAGTCGAACCCGTACTCGCCCGCCGACGTGTCCGGCGGCGTCGCGCCCCACGGCGGGGAGACGTGGTCGTAGCAGCCGCCGTGCTCGTCGTAGGTGATCACGAACAGTGTCGAGTTCCACGTCGGACTCGACCGCAGCGCGCGATACGTGTTCTGCAGCAACACCTCGCCGAGCGCGACGTTGTAGTTCGGGTGCTGGCTGGCGCCCGTGGAGCTCCAGCTCGGTTCCATGAACGAGTAGGCCGGCAGTGTGCCGGCGGCCGAGTCGGACTGGAAATCGGTGAACAGCCCGAAGTTCGCCGCCGGCGCGGACTTCGTGTCCGGGAAGTCCAATTTGGTCAGTGGGGACTTGGTGTCGCCGTAGATCTTCCAGCTCACCTTGTGCGTGGACAGCGCGCCGAAGATGCTCGGGCAGGTGAACGCCTTCGTGCTGTCGTCAAGGTGCCCCTGGCTGGTGCCGGCGCAGGCGAACGCGCGGTTGGGCATGGTCATCGTCGGCGCCGAACAGTACCAGTGGTCGCACACGGCGAAGCCGCGCGCCAGCGCGCTGAGCACCGGCAGCGTGGCAGGCGTGTAGCAGCCCATGATCATGTCCGCGGTGGTGCCCGGCACCACGTACCAGCCCTTGCTGTTGTTCGCGGTGATCGCGCTCGCGTAGTCGGTGACCCAGCCGGTCATCGGCGCCACCGCGCCGGAGCCGGGCGCCGAGGTCGAGCCGTACAGCTGGTCGTTGGTGGCCTGGTAGCCCTCGCCGGGGTCGGCGCCGGGCATGAAGTAGGCGTTCGCCGTGGTCGGCGTGATCGGGTAGACCGAGACGGGTGTGCCGCCGGTTCCCGGGCACTGCTCCTTACCGGTCAGCCCCTCGAACTGTTGACCGGTGGGGGAGACGTTGCCGGAATCCGAGTAGAGGTAACCGAGCATGTGGTCCAGTGAGCGGTTCTCCAACATCAACACGACCACGTGTTCGATCGCGTTCAGCCCTGATGTGCTCATCGCGCCTTCTGTTCACGGTTCGAGCCGTTTCCGCAGGTAGGATGCTTCGAGCGTGCCACGCGAACATCATGCGGCGGACCGCCGAACAGGTGGTCCATAATTGCCGACATGGATCGCGACGAAATCGACGACGACGTCTCTGAGCAGCTGGACGCCGAGGACACGCTCGACTACGGCGGTCCGAACGACCCGCTCGACGAGGGCTACTCACCCGCCGAGAAGCCGTGGGCGGTCGACGACTGGGGCACCACGCCCGCCGAGGAACGCGAGGGCGAGGACCTCGACCACCGTCTCGCCCGCGAACTGCCGGACGTCGGCGCGGAGGATGACGGCGACGGTCTCGGCGACACCGAGGACACCGACGGCGAGCTGATCGACAACGAGGTCGGCGACGCCCGCTCCGGCCGCCTGGTGATCGAGCCGAACACCGGCGAGGAGGGCGAGGAGCAGGACATCGGCCTCTACGCCCAGGACGTCGGCATCGACGGTGCCGGCGCGTCGGCCGAGGAGGCCGCGATCCACCTGGTCCCCGAGGACGAGTAATCAGCCACAGCGGGTGACCGGGCGAATCCTAGGTGGAGTTCGCGCTGGTGGCGGCGAATCTGTCCAGTACCGGTCGAAAATTCACCGACTCCCTGTGCGGTGGGAGAACGCGCGTCTAGGGTCTTTGCCGTCCTGACAACGTTGTCACCCACGGGGAGGCTGTGTATGCGCAACAGAGTCCGGCGTCGGATCGCATCCGGGATCGGCGCGCTGAGCGTTGGTCTCGCGGTCGCGCTGACCGGGTCGTCGGCCGCGGTCGCCGCCCAACCGACCGGCTCGGCAAGCCCGGTCGCCGATCCGACGACCCTCGTCAACCCCTACATCGGCACCCAGAACCAGGGCAACACGTTCCCGGGCGCCGCGCTGCCCTTCGGCATGGTCCAGGTCAGCCCGGACAACGGCGGCACCGTCGGCTACGACTACGACCAGAAGAACATCTACGGCTTCAGCCAGACCCACTTGTCCGGGGTCGGCTGCGGCGTCAACGGCGAGTTACCCCTGATGCCGACCACCGGCGCGGTCGACGTCGACCCGAGCAAGTACGCGTCCACCTTCAGCCACAGCCAGGAAACCGCGCATCCCGGCTACTACCAGGTCCAACTCGCCAGCTACGGGATCAACGCGGAGCTGACCGCGACCGCGCGCACCGGCTGGCAGCGCTACACGTTCCCGGCGACCGCACAGGCGAACGTCCTGTTCAACACCGGCAAAGCCGACATGGGGGTCATGGACTCCGGCCTGACCATCGTCGGTGACGACACCATCGAGGGCTACGTGCACGACGGTGGCTTCTGCGCGGGCCACGACCAGCACACCATCTACTTTAGCGCCCAGTTCTCCCGCCCGTTCGCCTCCTTCGGCACCTGGCGCGGCGCCACCACCACCTCCGGATCGCGCGCGGCCGCCGGCACCGGCGCCAACGGCGGCTGGGTCACCTTCGACGCCAGCAAGAACCAATCGGTCACCGTCAAGGTCGGCGTCTCCTACACCGGCATTCCAGGCGCGCGTCTCAACCTCGCCGCGGAAACCCACAACTCGTTCAACTTCGACCAGGTGCGCCAGGCGGCGCACGACGTGTGGCAGCGACAACTGCGCGGCGCGCAGGTCGCGGGCGGCAGCGCCGACCAGCAGACCTCCTTCTACACCGCGCTCTACCACACCCTGTTGCACCCCAACCTCTTCGGCGACGTCGACAACCGCTACATGGGCTTCGACAACAAGGTGCACCAGGCCACCGACTACACCCCGTACGCCAACTTCTCCCTCTGGGACACCTACCGCACCCAGAACCAGCTGCTCGAACTGCTCAGGCCGGACGTGGCGCGCAACGTGGACCTGTCCATGCTCGCCGTCTACCGGGAGGGCGGCTCACTGCCGCGCTGGGAGCTGGAGAACAGCGAGACCAACATCATGACCGGTGACCCGGTCACCCCGTTCCTGGTCGACGGCTGGTCCAAGGGCCTGCTCGCCGGCCACGAACAGGAGGCGTACCAGGCACTGTTGGCCAACGTGAACTCCGAGCCGCCCGCCGACTCGCCGTTCAACGGCCGCAACGGCAACCCCTGGTACCTCACGGACGGCTACGTCCCCAGCGGCCTGACCTGCGTGTACAAGGGCGGCGACAACGACTGCCAACACCCGGCGTCGGCCACCCTCGAATACGCCGCCGCCGATGCCTCCCTGTCCATCATGGCCAAGGCGCTCGGCCACACCTGGGACGCGGCCATGCTGGCGCAGCGCGGCGAGAACTACCGCAAGCTCTGGGACGCCTCGATCGGCTTCTTCCGCCCGCGCAACGCGGACGGCAGCTGGTTCAACCCGTACGACCCGGAAACCGGCAACGACCAGTTCCACGAGAGTGGCGCCTACCAGTACCAGTGGCTGGTGCCGCAGGACGAGCCGGGCATGATTGGTCTGCTCGGCGGCACGTCAACCGCCAACCAGCGGCTGGATAGCTTCTTCGTCTACTCGGGTCTGTTGACCGACCCTGGGACAACTGTCAAGACCGGATGGGTCAACAGTCCCTACGGCTATTACGGCGACAAAACCTACAACCCGAACAACGAGCCCGACCTCCAAGCGCCCTACACCTACCTGTGGACGGGCCAACCGGATCACACGGCGACCGTCGTGCACGCGCAGGAATCGCTGTTCGCGAACGCGCCGAACGGCATGACCGGCAACGACGACCTCGGCGAGATGTCCGCGTGGCTGGTGATGTCCTCGCTCGGCCTGTACCCGATGATGAGCGGCGCCGACTACTACGCGGTCACCTCGCCCGCCTTCCCGCACGCAACCGTGCACATCGGTAACCTCGGTTGGCTTCAGGGCGGCACGCTCACCATCGACGCGCCCACGGTGAGCTGGGACAACCGCTACATCACCGCGATGAGCGTCAACAACAGGGCGACCCAGCTGACCTGGCTGAGCCAGGCGCAGATCGCCCACGGCGGCCACATCGCCGACACGGTGTCCGCGACCCCGGGCACCTGGGGCACGGCGCTGGCCGACGCGCCGCCGTCGGTTACCGGCAGCTGATCCACCAGTTCCGGGCGGGCCGTTGGACCGGCCCGCCCGGAACTGTCGGACCCCGCGCGCACAATCCCGGCATGGTCACCGCCGAGGATGTGCGCGCGTTCGCGCTGACCCTGCCGCGCGCCTACGAGGCGCTGGTCCGCGACCGGGTCAAGTACCGGGTCGGCCGGATCGTGTTCCTCTCGTTGTCGCAGGACGAGACCCGGCTCGGCTTCGCCTATCCCAAGGAGGAGCGCGACGCGCTCGTCGCGGCCGAGCCGATCAAGTTCGCGCTGCCGCTGCCCTCGGACCTGCGCTACAACTGGATGCGCTGTTGGCTGGCAGAGATCGAGTTGGACGAGTTACAGGAGCTGATCCTGGACGCGTGGCGGATGGTCGTGCCCAAGAAGGTGTGGCGCGAGTACATCGAGGCGCACCCGTCACGATCAGCGTAGGCACTTCTGCCAGCGTATTTCGCACATTGGTCCGCGACCATTTGCCGGGTCAAATTGCCAATTGGTAACCGTGGATTGACCGTATCGATTGGTCGGCGGTTGCTGACCTGGTATTTTTGTATTGTCGAAAGGTTCGACCGTCCACTATAGAATTAATAGCCGGCTTCCGTGCTGCGGAAGTGGTCCATTATCAGCCAAACGCGCTTCGTCCGCATCTCGACACGCCCGGGAAAAGCTCGGCAGTGTCTGCCACTGTTACGCAAAGTTTGACCGCGTAAGTTACCGGCGGGTCTACCGGCGCGTAAGTACCAGCTATTTCACCCTTAAGGCGGATTGGCATTACATCGGCTCCCGAGGAATGTTGGCGGCGCTTCGAAATCGTCGGAACACATTCAGTGTGTGGAGGGGATCCTGCCGGGATGGATTTACGCTACGAGGAATACTGCTTCGGGGATCCGAATTTCTATGACATCGCAAGTAGATCGGATCACGACGCGCAGCCATTCCTCTCCGCGCTACCGCCGCTGCCGACCGGTTGGGACACGAAGCGTCGCGGCGTCTGGCAGATCCTCGGCCCACTCGACCGCGAGATCCCTGATCAGGGTTGGAAGGTCCACGTTTCCGCTGGTCTGGACAACGCGTCCCGGGTACTTCGCACGACGTTCGAGTACTGCGCCGCACGTGACATCCCGTTCAAATTCCTGGTCAACTCACGCGTGCTGCTCGCCAGGAACTCCAAGTACGCGCCGAGGCAGGCCAGCGGCAAGCTGATCACCATCTATCCCGGTGACGAAACCGAGCTGAAGGCTACGCTCGAAGAACTCTCCGAAGCCCTGCGCGACGAGCCCGGACCGTACATTCTCAGCGATCTGCGCTATGGTGCAGGTCCCCTCTACCTCCGTTACGGAGCGTTTCTCGAACAATGGCTGATCGGCCCCGACGGTGAACGCGTTCCGGCAATTGCGCGACCGGACGGTGAGCTCGTTCCCGACGAGCGAAGACCAGGATTACACGTCCCCGACTGGGTGGTCATTCCGGAATTTCTCGCCCCACACCTCGCGGCCCGGACGAAAGCGGCGGACAGCGCGTTTCCCTATCGGGTCGACGCCGCACTGCACTTCTCCAACGGCGGCGGCGTCTACCGCGCCACCCGAATCGCCGACGACCTCCCGGTCGTGCTGAAGGAGGCCCGCCCGCTCGCCGGCCTCGACATCCACGGCACCGACGCGGTGACCAGGCTCGATCGCGAGGAACAGACCCTGCACAGGCTCGCCGGCATCGCCGGGATCCCCGTCTGCCACGAGAAGTTCGTCAGCTGGGAACACCACTTCCTGGCCATGCAACACATGCCCGGCCTGCCGCTGGGCCGCTGGCTGGCCGCGAACTACCCGCTGAACCGGGTCTCCGCCACCGACGAGGACGTCGCCGACTACACCCGGCGCGCCCTGCACATCGTCGAGCAGGTGGAACGCATCCTCACCGCCGTCCACGACCGCGGCATCGTCTTCGGCGACCTGCACAACCGCAACCTGCTCGTCGACACCGACGACACCGTCTCGCTGGTCGACTTCGAACTCGCCTTCGACGCCAAATCCGGACAGCGACCCGGCCTGGCCGCACCCGGTTTCGCCGCGCCCGCCGACCGCACCGGCTACGCCATCGACGACTACGCGTTCGCCGCGCTGAAGCTGTGGATCTTCTTCCCGCTGACCGTGATGCTCACCCTCGACCCCGGCAAGATCACCACCTACCTGCACACCGTGCGCACCCGCTTCCCGGTGCCCGCCGACTACCCCGACGCCATCAATACCCAGCTGCGCCCGGCAGCCACCGCACCCCACCGCGGCGGCTACACCGAACTCGACGCACCCGAGCCGGACTGGGCGAGGGTCGCCGCCGGCATCGCCACCGCGATTACCGCCAGCGCCACCCCGGACCGCACCGATCGACTGTTCCCCGGCGACATCGAGGCGTTCGGCATCGACGCCAACTGCCTCGCCTGGGGCACCGCAGGCGTCCTGCACACGCTGTCGAGCTGCGGTTTCGGCCGATTCCCCGACTACGAGCAGTGGCTGCTCGACGCGGTGCACCGCACCCCGCCCACCCGCGCCGGCTTGTACGACGGCGCCCACGGCATCGCGCACGTGCTCGACGAATTCGGCCACGGCGAGGCCGCCGACGAACTGCTCGCCGAGGCCGCGCCGATCGTGTCGACGATGACCAACCACGCGCTGGCCAACCACACGCTGCACGGCGGCCTCGCCGGCATCGGCCTGAACCTGCTGCACCTCGCCGACCGCCGAACCGACGCCGCGCTGCGCGACCAGGCGCTGGACATCGGCGACCGCCTGGCCCGCGCGCTGCCCGACGCCGAACCCACCCGAGGCCGCGCCCGCGCCGGCCTGATGCACGGCTGGACCGGGCCCGCGCTGCTGTTCCTGCGCCTGCACGCCGCCACCGGCGACGAAACCTGGCTCAACCGGGCCGACGCCGCGCTGGCTCTGGACATTGCCGAATGCGTCACCCGCTCGGACGGATCCATGCAGGTCAAGGACGGCGGACGCACGCTGCCCTACCTGGAGGTCGGCAGCGCCGGCATCGCCATGGTCGCCGCCCGATTGGCCGACCTGCGTCCGGACGCACCCAGCGTCGCCGCGCTGCCCGCGTTGCGCGCCGCGCTCTACGGCGAGTTCATCATCCAGCCGGCACTGTGGCTCGGCCGCGCCGGCCTGATCCTCGCCCTCGCCGGCCTGCGCCGACCCGAGGCGCCCGACCCCGGCCTCGACCGGGCCCTTGCCCGGCACCGCTCGTTACTCGCCTGGCATTCCGTCGGCTTCCGCGACGGCATCGCGTTCCCCGGAACGCAGCTGCTGCGGCTGTCCACGGACCTGGCCACCGGCAGCGCGGGGGTGCTGCTCGCCGTCGTCGCCGCGACCCCGGGCCGAGCCGCCGCGCTGCCGCTCCTGACGGCGCACCAGCACCAGGCTGCCGCGCCGGTCCATTGAGACGTCCGGCCACCACCAGTGGTCGGCGAAGTTGGCAATCCACAAGTAGGAGGAATCCAAGATGCACGTACTCGACCTGCAAGAGATGGACACCCCCGAGTACCTCGACGGCGACGGCGGCGGCCACGGTGGTGGCGGCAGCGGTCTGAGCCTGCTGCTCTGCGACAGCGCGGCCTCTGTGATCGCCTGCCTGTGACGCTGTGATGTGACGCAGTGAAAGGTGGGGATCGGCGCATGCGGACTGCGCCGATCCCCACCGCACATCATCAGCCACTTCGCGCTGGGAAGGAACCCGAAGAATGGTGCGGCGCGCCGCCGACACGTTGCTGTTGCGCATCGCCCGGCGCACACCAGGCTGGCTGATCACCGCGACCCTCGCCGGCATCGCCTCCGGCGTCGCCGAACTGCTCCTGCCCGACACCACCGCGCACGCCGTGGACCTCGCCATCGCCGGCCACGTCCGGCTCACCGCCTTCTGGCCACTGCTCGCGGTCATCATCGCCGTCGCCGGCACCAACGCCGTCTACCAGGCGACCATCGCGCGCCTCACCGCGATCGGCACCGCGTGGCTGCGCCACCGCCTCACCGGCACCCTCCTCGGCCTGCGCCCCACCAACCCCGGCCTCGCCCCCGGCGACGCGGTCAGCCGGATGACCGGCGACTGCGCCCTGGCCGGCGCGGCTGCCGCGACCGTCGCCCAACTCGTGCTGGTCGCGCTCACCTCGATCGGCGCGATCATCGCCCTCGCCCTGCTCGGCTGGTGGCTCGCGGTGGTCTTCGCGGTCAGCCTGCCCATCACGCTGCTGCTCGCACGCAGCCACGTCCGGCACACCGAAGGCAGCCTGGCCGCGTACCGAAAGTTCTCCGGCGAACTCGCCGCCCGCCTGCTCGACGCCGCGACCGGCATCCGCACCATCGCCGCCACCGGCACCGCCGACCAGGAAACAGACCGCGTCCTCACACCCCTGCCGCGGTTGGCAAAGGCCGGCCTCGACATGTGGCGAGCCCAGGCCCGCATGGCCTGGCGCGCCGCCCTGCTGCTGCCCGGCGTCCAACTCGCCATGCTCGGCGCGGCAGGCTACGGCGTGCTCACCGGCCGCCTCACCGCGGGCGGACTGCTCGCCGCGCTCGGCTACTCCAGCATGGGCATGGGCCTGATCGGCGCGATCGCCCTGCTGACGACCCTCGCCACCGCCCGCGCCGCCGCCGACCGCATCGTCGAGGTCGAAAGGCTGCCCCGCCGCCCGAACGGCAACAATGTCCTCCCCAACGGCCCCGGCGCCCTCGCCCTGCGCGGCGTCACCGTCCGCGCCGACGACGGCAGCCCCACCCTCCTGGACATCGACCTCACCATTCCGGCGGGCGCGACCGTCGCCCTGGTGGGCCGATCCGGCGCCGGCAAGAGCACCCTCGCCGCCGTCGCGGGCGGACTGCGCCTCCCCGACGAAGGCTCGGTCTCCCTGGACGGCGCCGACCTCGCCACCGTCCGCCCCGCCGACCTGCGCGCCGCCTTCGGCCACGCCTTCGACCACCCGAACCTGCTCGGCGACACCGTCGCCGACGCCATCGGCACCGGCGCCGACCTCGACACGGTCACCGCGGCCGCCCGCGCCGCCCAGGTCGACGACGCGATCATCCGCCTGCCACACGGATACCGGACCCCGCTCGCGGACGCGCCCATGTCCGGCGGCGAAGCCCAACGCATCGGCCTGGCCAGAGCACTGGTCGGCGACCCGAGGGTGCTCGTCCTCGACGACGCCACCGCGAGCCTGGACACGGTCACCGAGGAACGGGTCACCAACGCGATCCGCACCAGCCTGCCCGGCCGGACGCGGCTGGTCAGCACCCACCGGATCCGCGTCGCCGAACAAGCCGACCTGGTCGCCTGGCTCGCCGAGGGCCGCCTGCGCGCCCTGGCCCGGCACGACGAACTGTGGCAGTTCGCCGCCTACCGCGCCGTGTTCACGGAAGCGCCCGGATGAGCGCCGCGCGGCTCTATCTCGATGCGCTCGCCGGGCAGCGGCGGGCCATCACCATCCTCGCCGTCTGGTCCATTGTGGAAGGTCTGCCGGCGCTGCTCTCCGGTCGGCTCGTCGCGCTCGCCGTCGACAACGGCTTCGCGGTGGGCAAACCGTCGCAGGGCGCCTTCTGGCTCGGCGTCTACGCGGTCGTCTCGCTGTTCGGCGCGGTCGGCGCGCGGGGCGTGTACGGCCGGCTCGGCGAGGTCGTCGAACCGATGCGCGATGCGCTCGTCCGGGTTGTGGTGCACGGTGTCCTGCACGACGACGCGACCACGCGACATCAGCCGGACGCCGCCGCGATCGCGCGCATCACCCGGCACATCGAGGTCGTCCGCGACGTCACCGCCGGCATCCTGATCCAGGCTCGCGGTCTGGCGGTCACCACCGTGGCGGCGCTGATCGGCCTGGTCGGCACGGCCGCGCCACTCGCCGTGCTCGTGTTGCCGCCGATCGTGGTCGCGGTCGCGGTCGGCATCGCGCTGCTCGGCTCGCTGGCTCGTCGGCAGCGCGCCGTGATCATGGCCGACGAGCAGTGCGCTCAGCTCACCGCGACCGTCTACACCGGACTTCGCGACCTGGTGGCGAGCGCGGCGGAAGCCGTGTCCGCGTCGCGCATCGGCCGAGTGGTCGACCGGCAGGCGCGGGTCGCCGTGCGGCTCGGCAACGCGAGCGCCAATCGCGAACTCGTCACCTCGTTCGGCGGCCTCGTTCCGCTGCTGCTCGTCGTGGCGTTCGCGCCTGCCATGGTCGCCGAGGGGCGGATCACGACCGGCGCGGTGCTCGGCGCGGTCGTCTACCTGGTCACCAACGTGCAGCCGGCGCTGATCGGCCTCGGCCAGACGGCGGGCAACACCGTGTTGCGTCTGGTCGTCACGCTTCGTCGGCTCGCCGACATCGCCGTCGCGCCGACTGCGCCGATTGTAGTCGCGACAACAATCCCGGTTCGCGTCGATCTGGTCATGCGCGGCGTCACGTTCGGCTGGGGCGAGGCCGCGACGCCGGTCGTGACCGATCTCGATCTGGAGTTGCCGGCGGGCGAGCACATCGCGATCGTCGGCGCGAGCGGCATCGGCAAGTCCACCCTGGCCGGCCTGCTCACCGGGCTGCTCCGGCCGCGCGAGGGCCGCGTCCTGCTCGGCGACACGCCGGTCGACACCCTCGCGCCGCAGGCACGGCGTCGGCTGATCACGCTGATCCCGCAGCAGTCCTACGTGTTCGGCGGCACCGTCCGCGAGAACCTGTCGCTGCTCACCGACGCCGCCACCGACGCGGACCTGTCCGCCGCCGTCGACGCGGTCGGCGCGACCGATCTCCTTCGACGGCTCGGCGGTCTCGACGGAGAGATCGCGCACGGCGGGGGAGCGCTGTCCTCGGGCGAACGCCAACTCGTCGCGCTCGCCCGCGTCTACGCGTCGACCGCGCGGGTCATCGTGCTCGACGAGGCAACCGCCTACCTGGACCCGGCGGCGGAAGCCCGCGCCGAACAGGCGTTCGCGCGGCGCGGCGGCACACTGATCGTGATCGCGCACCGGCTCAGCTCGGCGCTGCGCGCGAACCAGGTATTGATCATGGACGGCGGCCGCCCGATACTCGATTCGCACGACGCGCTGCTGCGTCGGTCGGCGAGCTACGCCGAGCTGATGCGCGCCTGGTCGGGTGCGCCTCAGGCGATCAGCGCGCGCGACGAGCCAGTTCGATCGCACCGACGACCGGCGGCTCAGTCAGAAAGGTGATCTTCAGACTTGGTTGGGTGATCGCGATCCGCGCGCGGAACGCGTCGGCCAACCTCGGCTGGCCGATGATCACGCTGCCCGCCGCGACGATGTCCGACCCGACCGCCCCTCGGGCGCGCAGTCGATCGACCAATGTGGACAGATGTTCGGCTGCCGCGCCGATCACGCCGACCGCCAGTGCCGACCCCGCGTCGGCCGCCGCGAACACGGCAGGGGCGCGCGGTCCCCAGTTGCCGGTGGTCGGCTCGTCGTTCACCGCACGGGCCAGCGCCTCGGGCTTACGAACGCCGAAGGCGCGCTGCAACGCGCCGAGCAGACCGTCGTCCGGCTTGCCGTCGTCGTGCGCGGTGAGCGCGGCGATCGTGGCCAGCCGGACGATGCCGGCCGACCCGGCCTCGTCGCCGATCACCCAGCCCCAGCCGCCCGCGAACAGCGTGTCGCCGGACGCGTCCTGCCCGACCCCGATCGCGCCGGTGCCGGCGACCACCCCGATCCCGGTTTCCAGCCCGGCAGCCGGGACCAGCAAAGCCGCGTCGTTGACGACCGTTGCGTGGATTCCGATCGCGCCGAGCGCGGCGGTGAGTTCGAGGCAGTGCCGCTGGGTGTCGCAGCCCTGTGCGCCCACGCCGAGCGCGACGAGTGTCGAGCCGCGCGGCAGCACCCGACACAACCGTGTCCGCAACCAGTCAGCGGCGTCCGCGACCGGCGAGGCGCTCCAGTCCTCGGCCGGCAACTCCACATCGACGAGCCGCCGCCCGTCGATCGTCTCGGCCCGGACCGCCACCTTCGTGCCGCCGACGTCGAGCCCGGCCACTACCTGCATCATTCGGCTATCGCGACCTTGGTGTCGGTGTTGTCGAAGACGAACTCCTCGATGTTCACGCCGCGCAGGTTGGCCACCTCGCCGACCACGACCTGCATGAACAGCGCCTCGATGATGGCGCGCTGGGCCGGCGGCAGCGCCGGCATCCGCACGATACCGAGTCGCGGGCCCGCCGGCAGGGGCTCGGCCGTGAGCAGCACGACCTGGTGGCCTGCTTCGGACAGCGTCCGCGCGACCTCCAGTTCGCGGGTGTCGCCGAGCAGCACGTGCACGCCCTCGCCCGCCGATTCCATGGAGCCGTGCAGGTACTGGCGCGTGCTCATCGCGGTCGCGTGGATCCGGGCGACCTCGCGGAACAGCAGCGCGCCGGACTCGGCCGAGCCGACCGAAGGGCCCGCGCCGACGAAGTCGATCGACTCGACCGTGCCGAACAGCTCCGCGATCGGCTTGACGTTCGCGGTGAACTCGGCATCGCAGGCGCGGAAGATCTCGGGCAGCCGACGCCAGCCGGGATCGATGGTGCCGCCGTCCCAGCTGTCCGCGAGCATGCCGAGCGCGGCGATGGTCGCGGTGTAGCCGATGGTCGAGGCGTAGCTGTCCGGGACGTTGTCCAGGCTGATCGTGCGCCGCACCAGTTCGGCGATGGGCGAGGGCTGGTAGTTGACCACTGCGTACCGCTGGTCCTCGGGTACCTCCTGCAACACGGTCAACGTCTCGTAGCTGCGGCCGCTCTGCGACACCCCGACAATGGGGTGTCGGCTGCGCGGGAACGGCAGCGGCAGGTCACCCGCGCCGAGCCGCCACGAGTGCACCCCCCGGCCGCGTAACTCCCAGACCGGCGCGCAGGCCGCGGCCAGGCTCGCGCCGATGCCCACGAAGATCGGGCCCGGCCCGGCCAGCTCACCCGACGCCCGCAGCGCGGCCAGCTGCGCGGCGACCGACTCGATGGCCACCGCCAACCGATCCGCCTGCGTCAGGCGCGCCTCGACGAACGGGATGTCCCGACCGTCCACATTGTCCTCCCCAAAAACGGTGTGTTCCCCACAGAAGCGCCCGGTCACCAGCTCCGCGCGGTGGGATCCCAGTCGGCGGGCAGGGCCGTGATCGGGTCCGTGGAGCTGTCCAGCACGATCGGCGCCCCCGCCTCGATCGAGTCCTCCACCGCCAGCATGGCGTCGAGCACGTGATAGGCGAGCTTGCCGCTGGCGCGCGGCTGCTCGCCGGCGCGAATGGCGCGCGCCATCTCCAGCACGCCGACCCCGCGCACCCTCGGCACGCCGGGCGCGGCGCTGCTCGACCAGTCGTCGGCACCGTCGGCCAGTAGCCGGGTCGGGCCGTCGAAGCCGCTGACCGGGACCTCCAGCGTGCCGGTCGCGCCCGAGATCTCGAAGCTCTGGCGCTGCACGGCCGAATCGAAACTGTAGATCGACGTGCCGACGACGCCCGACGCGAACCGGGTCAGCACGCTCACGTGCGTGTACACCTCGACCGGGAACGTCGCCCCCGCGTCCGGTCCGGAGCCGATGACGCGTTCCAGGCGCGGTTTGCTGCCCAGCGCCTGGATCGAGGAGATCGGACCGAGCAGCTGCACCAAGGTGGTGAAGTAGTAAGGGCCGATGTCCAGCAGCGGACCGGCGCCGCGCGCGAACAGGAACCGCGGGCGCGGGTGCCACGCGTCCGGGCCGGGGCCCTGCATCAGGGTGAGCACGGTGCGCGGCGCGCCGACCGCGCCGTCGCTCAGCATCCGGTGCGACTGCTGGATCGCCTCGCCGAGAATCGTGTCCGGCGCACTGCCTACCACGACCCCCGCCACGTCGGCCGCGTCGAGGACCACGCGGGCGGATTTGCGGTCCAGGGCAAGGGGTTTCTCGCCCCACACGTGCTTGCCGGCGGCGATCGCGGCCAGTGCGACCTCGACGTGCACGGCGGGGGTGGTGATGTTGACGATCAGGTCGACGTCCTCGCGGTCGAGCAGCGCCTCGGTCGTGCTGGCGAAGCCGACGCCGTACTTGGCGGCCTGCGCGCGGGCGCGATCGAGGTCGAGATCGGCGATGCCGACCACGGTCAGGTCCGGGTAGCTGGTCAGGCTGCGCAGGTACTCGTCGGAGATGTTGCCGGCGCCGACCAGGCCGACGCCCATGGGGCCGGTCACCCGCCCACCTCCGTGAGGAAGAACGCCGCGTTGCGTTGCAGGACCGGGAAGATGTCGCCCTCGTGCACGACCGCCTCGACGATCGGCAGCTCGACCGATTCGCGGGCCAGCGCCAGCACGTCGGCCTGGCGGTCGCTGATGTCCGGGCCGAGCATGACCCGGTCGGGTGGATTCGGCGGCTCGGTTTTCACGTGCAGGAACCGGACCCGCTTGCCGAGCCGGGGGAGCAGTTCGAACACGTCCGCGCCGCCGACGCTGGCCCAGTAGGTGTCGACCTCGAGCACGACCGCCTCGTCGAGCAGCGAGACGAGCAGGTCATAGGCGGGCAGGCCGTTGAGGTGCCGGCTGAACTCGAAGTCGTGGTTGTGGTAGCCGATGCGGATCCCGTGCTGGGCGGCGAAAGCCGACGCTTCGTTGATCGAGGCCGCCAGGGCTTCGACGCCGGCGCGGGTGGCGATGCTGTCCGGTTCGACCCAGGGCACGATGATCGTGTCGATGCCGAGTTGGTTCGCCGCCGCGACGATCGCGTCGCGGTCGAGCTTCGGGTCGACGATGTTCGAGTGCGCGGTGCGCGCGACGAGACCGGCCTCGCGCATCGCCTGCCGCAACGCGTCGGTGCGGCCGAGGATGTCGTACGGTTCGATGTGCGTGAAACCCATGCCGGCCAACCGATTCAGTGTGTCGCCGAGCACGGCCGGGCCGAGATCGTCGCGCACGCTGAACAGCTGGACTCCGAGTTGTGCGGTCAAGCGGGGCCTCCTAGCCGTGCTGGCAGTGGTTGCCTGTGGGCAGGTCGAGCATGGGGTTTCGAGGGAAGAAGCCGTGTGGTTTCAACACGAATCCGGTCGAGTCGACCGGCATCACCGGCCAGTCCTCCAGGCGCGGGAAGTGGGTGAGGCCGAAGGTGTGCCACAGCACGATGTCGGTGTCGTCGACGTCGCGGTCGGCCATGGTCCAGGTCGGCAGCCCCGCGCCACCCGGGTGCATGTTGACGAAGTCGCCTGCCGGATGTTTTTCCTCCGGCGCGTACGGGGTGACCCAGAGATGCCTGGTGGCGAAGGTCGCGCGGGCGTAGAGGTCGGACTGGGCGTCGGCGAGCAGCAGCGGCTTGCCTTCTGGATAGAGGACGTAACCCGTGTTGCCGCCGAGGCGGTTGCGGACCGAGGGATTGGAGATCAGCCAGACGCGGCCGGTGTTGTTGTCGGCGAGGCGTTGGGCCTGTTGTTCGGTACGCAGCCGGGTGACGGTCTGGATGATGCCGGTGCCGGTCGGGTTGTCGGCGCCGCGCGGGGCGGCGGCTGCTTCGAGTTCGTCGACCGCGTTGTTCGGCCCGTCGACCATCATGTCCAGGCGCGCGCTGAACAGGTGCTGGTGGTGCGGGGCGCCGAGGCCGGGCGCGACCTCGGTGGCGTAGCCGTTGCCGATGAAGGCGGACGTGAAGACCACGCCGGTGGCCTTGATTTCCAGCTCGATACTGCCGTCGAGCGAGAAGTACCAGTAGAAGCCGTAGTCGTAGTTGCCGACGGTCACGAAGAACGAGACGACCAGCCGGCGATTGCGGCGCGAGGAGGTGGTGCCGTTCCAGTTGTCCAGGTGCTTCCAGCCGACGCCGGCATCCTCCTCATGGATGCAGATCGCCTGCGGCACCGTGCGCGCGTGGCCGTGCGCGTCCGCGAGGGTGACGTCGAGGTAGGTGATCTCGCCGACGCAGTCGCAGCCGAGTTCGAGCGAGTTGGCGAAACCGCCGAGCAGGTATTCGCCGCCGTCGAAGAAGGTCTGGAACCAGCGCTGCGGGCTCGGATCGCCGTACGGGACGACCATCTCGGCGATCGACGCGCGATAGATGACCGGCCGGCCGTCGATGCCGATGTTGTGCAGCACGAGGCCCTCACGCTGATCGAAGCCGACCTGTAGCTGCCAGCCGAGCCAGTTCAGCACGCCGTCGTCGTCGATGGTGAAGCTCGGCCCGTCCGGCTGGCTGATCTCGATCGGCTTGACACCGGGGCGTTCGGGTTGGTCGACCCAGGCCGGGTCGTGAAAGTTGCCGTCCTCCTGCGGGACGGGCAGATCGACGTAGTCGATGACGTCGAGCACCTCGCGGGTGACCACGTCGACGATGGCGGTGACGCCGTCGACCGGGTGCGCCCAGCCGAGATCGTTCTTCGTCTTCTGTACAAAGGTGAAGCAGCGCTGGAGCCGGTGTCCGCGTTCGGCCTCGCTGAGCCGACCGGCGGAGAGCGGGTTCACGCGTAACTGGGACAGGTCGGTCAGGCCGCGCTTGCGCATGGCCGCCAGCCAGCGTTCGTCGGCGTGCACGATCTCCTCGACCAACGGAAACTCGGCGAGTACGACCGGCACCGCGCCGTCGACATCCGGATCGAGCCGGCGCGCGGACACCACCCGGTCCTGCGCCGGGCAGACCAGTACGTCGTGCGAGTCACCGGTGCGCATGTCGATGAGGAACGCGCGGAATTGGCGCGGCGCGACGTTGCCGGCGAGCAGTTCGCGCTTGTCCTGCTCGGCCAATCCGAAGTACGAGACGTGCACGTCCGGCCCGAGATGGCCGTCGCGGGTCAGGACCGCATGGCTGGCTTCGATCTCGTCCGCGCTCGGTGATGCCAACGGGCTGGCTAGTGGCATGAGAACCACTATATACCAATAGTAGACCAAAGCAATACACGAGAATTCAGGAGCGTGCGAAGGAAGTGCGCAGCCGGTACCGGTCGCCGACATAGGAGATCATCGACGCGAACAGCGGTTTGTCGGCCGGGTTCAACACCGTCTGGTGCATGACCAGGATCGGTTTGCCGACCGCGACGCGCAGATGTTCGGCGATGACGGCGTCGGCCTCGCGTGCCTCGATGGTGGTTTCCGCGTTGGCCAGGACAAGGCCGGCCGCGCCGAGCACGGTGTAGAGCGACTCGGTGCGGAAATCCACGTCGACAAGGCCGGGCGCGAGATCGGCCGGCACGATCGAGCGGTCGATCGCGATCGGCACCTCGTCGAGCATGCGCACCCGTTCGAGATGGAACAGCAGCGCGCCCGGTGCGACACCGAGGGTTTCGGCCTCGTCGAGGGTCGCCATCGCGGTGTCCGCGCGCAGCACGACCGAGGTCGCGACCAGGCCCATCCGAGCCGCGGTCTCGCTGAACGATTCCAGGCTGTTCGGCCAGTCCTTGCGCTCGTCGGACGCCACGTACCAGCCACGACCGTGCGAGGGGCGGAGCACGCCCTCGTCGACGAGTTGCAGCAGCGCGCGCCGGAGGGTGACCCGGGAGATGTCCAGCCGACGACACAGGTCGCGCTCGGGCGGCAGCCGCGAACCGGGCCGCAGCGCACCCTCGGAGACCTGTTCGCGGATGGTCTCGGCGGCCCGCAGCCACAACGGCTCCGGGTTGTCCGACTGCAACAGGGTCACGGGTTGGTCCGTACTTTCTCCCAGGTGCCCGAGCGCATCGCCGCGTAGCAGGCGTCCAGCACGCAGTTGACGATGTGCCCGTCCTCGAACGTCTCATCGGGTTCCGTGCCGGCCGCGAAACAGTCCACGAAATGCCGCATCTCCTGGCTGAAGCCGTAGGCGCGGGCCTCCTCGGGCACCGGGTAGACCCAGCCGGTGTCCGCGTCGGCCTTCTCGACCAGGTAGCCGGCGGGATGCTCGATGAAGCCCCAGACCGGGGTGGACGCGGTGTCGGTGACGATGCGGCCGGCACTGCCGACCAGTTCGTGGCGCAGCTGCATGCCGCCCTTCTCGATCCAGGACGACTCGACCGTGGCCAGTTGGCCGCCCGCGAACTTGAGCAGCGCGATCGCGGTGTCCTCGCCGGTGGTCTTGTCCGCGTGGGCGAGCGTGGCGCCCCAGGCGAAGACCTCGGTGATCGGGTTGTCCTTGCCGAAGAAGTGCCGCGCCGACTCGATGGTGTGGCAGCCCATGTCGAGCAGTGCCCCGCCGCCGGCGGTTTCCGCGTCCCAGAAGTGCGGGGCGTGCGGGCCGGAGTGCGCCTCGCGGGCGCGCATGGTGAGCACCTCGCCGATCGCGCCGGCCTTGACCATCTGGTGGGCCTTGGCGATGTTCGGGGAGAACACCGAGGACTCCGCGTAACCGTGCCAGACGTCCGCGGCGCGCACGATGCGCATGATCTCTGCTGCTTCCGCGCCGGTCCGGGCCAGCGGTTTCGTGCACACGACCGCCTTGCCGGCTTCGGCGGCGACGCGCACCGCGTCCACGTGCACCTCGTTCGGCAGCGCGACCACGACCAGGTCGACGGCGTCATCGGCGCAGAGGGCGGCCATGTCGTCGTACTGGCTCGCGATCGGGCCCCACTTCTGTGCGAGCGCCTTCGCGCGGCCGAGGTCGCGCGAGTAGTTGGCGACGAGTTCGGCGTTGCGCACGTCGGTGAGGGCGTCGGCATAGGTGTCGCCGATGAAACCGGAACCGAGCAGACCGACACCGATCACGTTTCCTCCTGGGCGCGCGCGACGGGGACCTTCTTCGCGCATCATAAACCATCTGGTCTACCAGTGGTCTACTCAAGAGGTGGCAATCACGTACCTCGTAGCACCTCTGCGAACCAGGATCACCAGCCGTGCGTGGACCTGGCGAAGGAGGTCCGCAGCCGGTACCGCTCGCCCACATAGGAGATGGCCGAGGTGAACAGCGGCCGTTCGGCGCCGTCCACCGCGACCTGGTGCATCACCAGCACCGGTTTACCGACAGCGAGGTTAAGGTGTTCCGCGGTGTAGGCGTCCGCCTCGCGGGCCTCGATGGTGCTGTTCGCGCGCAGCGGCTCGATGCCGGCAGCGGCAAGACAGTCGTAGAAAGACTCGGTGCTGAAGTCATGGTCGGCCAGGTCGGGCACGAGCGCGGCGGCGATGCGGGTGAGGTCGAGCGCGATCGGCACGCCGTCCAGCAGTCGGACGCGTTCCAGCCGGAACAGGGGAGTGCCGGGCGCGATGGCGAGATCCTCGGCCTCGTCCAGGTTCGCCGGCCGAGCAGCCGCCATGAGCACGCGCGAGGACGCGGTCAGGCCCATCCGGGCTGCCGTTTCACTGAAGGATTCGAGGTTGCTCGGCCATTCGCGCTCGGCGGCCTGCGCCTTGGCCACGTACCAGCCCCGGCCGTGCGACGAGTTCAGCACGCCGTCCTCGACCAGTTGGTTCAGCGCCTTGCGCAGCGTCATCCGGCTGATGTTGAGCTGCTGGCACAGTTCCCGCTCCGGGGGCAGCCGCATGCCGGGTTGGAGTGCGCCCTCGTCGATCTCGGCCCTGATCAGCTGCAACGCCTGGATCCACAACGGTTCCGGGTAGTCCGAGCGGAAGGCCGTCGCCTGTTGCTGCACCTCGCTCGCCCTTCACATGAAAAAACGCCGAAATAGAAGTGTAGCGCCGAATGCGTCGCGCATACGGTCGCCACACCCATTGCCGCACCCATTGCGCGGAGTCAGGGAATGATCACGGATTTGACGAAGCCGATGGGTCGATCGGTGAAGCAGGCGAACGCGTCGTCCACCCCGGACAGGTCGAAGGAGTGGGTGATCAGTGGCTGGTAGCTGAACCGGTGGGTGCGGATCAGGTCGAGCCCGGTGCTCATCGCGTGCATCACCCTGGCGCGCTGCGGGGTGAAGCCGTGCACCACGGAAAGCCCCTTGTACCACCAGTTCAGGTCGAGTTCGCGCGGCCCGCGCGCGTGGTAGCCCAGGACGCAGAGGGTGCCGTGCGGGGCGGTCAGCTCGCCTGCCAGCGTCAACGCGCCCGCGGTGCCCGCTGCCTCGATCGACACGGTCATCCGCGCGCGCAGCTCGGCGGGCAGTTCGTCGGGGTGATATGCGGCGCTCGCCCCGATTTTCAGCGCGAGATCGCGAAGATGTCGTTGATAGTCGACCGCGACCAGTTCGGCCGGACCGGCTAATTTCGCGAGTTGAAGAAAGCCGAGTCCCATGAATCCGGTGCCGACCACGACCACGGTGTCCCGCGGCTCGATCGGGGTTCTGGCGAACGCCTCGGCGATGCATGCCAACGGTTCGCCGAGCGCGTGTTCGGCCGGGATCCCGGGCGGGACCGGCAACAGCGCGTCCGCGCGCATGACGACCAGGTCGGCGAAACCCGGGCCGCCGAAACCGGTGACCCGATCGCCGATCTGCCAGCCGCGCGCGTCCGGCCCGAGATCGGTGACGACGCCGACGACCTCATGGCCGAATCGAACCGGCTCGGCATCGGCCGAATGCTCGGACCAGCCGTGGTATTCGGAGGCACAGACGCCGGAGGCGCTCACCCGGACCAGCACCTCGCCGGGGCCCGGTGTCGGATCTGCCGCTTCCATCACCTGTGACCTGCGTGGACCAATGACCTGGCTGAAGCGCACCGGCACCTCCAACGGCGACTCGGGTCTAGACCTCTTGTGTCCGTGGAGGGCCAAGTGTAGCTTGTGGTCAGCAAGTGGTACATCATGGTCTACCCGCAGTTGTCCTCTGGTTCACGGGGGAAGGGGCTTGGCACAGTGCGAGCTTTCGCCCGTCGTGCGTTCTTCTACCTGATCGCCGCCTGGGCTGCCATCACGCTCAACTTCATCCTCCCGCGCGTGATGCCCGGCGACCCGGTCACCGCGATGTTGAACAAGATGCGCGGCGGCCTCGCGCTCAGTCCGAACGCGGTTTTCGCGCTGCGCAAGCTGTTCGGCCAGAACGACGGCAACCTCTGGCACCAGTACGTCGAGTACTGGGGCAAGCTGTTCCACGGCGACTTAGGCGTCTCCGTCACCGACTACCCGAATTCGGTGTGGTCGGTGATCCAGGGAAGCGCGCCGTGGACGCTGGTGCTGATCGGCATCTCGACCGTGATCAGCTTCCTGCTCGGCACCATGCTCGGCGTGTTCGTCGGCTGGAAACGCGGCACCTGGCTCGATTCGTTCGTGCCGATCACCAACTTCATCTCCGCGATTCCGTACTTCTGGTTCGCGCTGATCGCCGTCTACGTGCTCGCCACCCAACTGCACTGGTTCCCGATCAACCAGGCCTACGGCCTCGGCATGCAACCCGCGTTCAGCGGACCGTTCATCGGCAGCGCCCTCTATCACGGCATATTGCCGGCGCTGACGATCGTGGTCTCGTCGATCGGCGGCTGGCTGCTCGGCATGCGGAACATGATGGTCACCACGCTCTCCGAGGACTACGTGCTGCTCGCCGAGGCGAAGGGGCTCGGCAAGCGCCGCATCATCTTCAGCTACGCCGCGCGCAACGCGATGCTGCCCTCGCTCGCCGGGTTCGCGATGTCGCTCGGGTTCGTGATCGGCGGTTCGATCGTCACCGAGGTGGTGTTCTCCTATCCCGGCCTGGGCTACGTGCTGTTCAGTGCGGTGCAGAACCAGGACTACCCGCTGATGCAGGGCTGCTTCCTGTTCCTGATCATCACCGTGCTGCTGGCCAACCTGGTCGTCGACTTCCTCTATGTCCTACTCGACCCACGAACGCGTCAGGAGGCATAGATGTCGCGAGCGCTGCGTTCTCCGAAGATTCTCACCGGGCTGATCATCGTCGCGTTCTTCGTGCTGCTGGCCGCGTTCGGCCCGCTGCTCGTGCGCACCGACCCGTCGGCCGTCTCCAACGACGCGCTGCGACCGCCGTCGGTCGCGCACTGGTTCGGCACCACGCAGAACGGCCAGGACATCCTCGCCCAGGTCGTGGACGGCGCGCGGAACTCGATGATCGTCGGCTTCGTCGCGGGCGCGCTGTCGACCGTGTTGTCGGTGCTCGTCGGCGTGACCGCCGGGTATCTCGGCCGGGTCTGGGACGAGTCGCTGTCGGTGCTGTCCAACGTCTTCCTGGTCATCCCGACCCTGCCGCTGACCGTGATCGTCGCGGCCTACCTGCCGCACTCCGGCCAGTTCGGGCTGATCATCGTGATCGCGCTGACCGGCTGGGCGTGGGGCGCGCGGGTGCTGCGCGCGCAGACGCTCTCGCTGCGCAAGCGCGACTTCGTGGAGGCGGCACGCGCGTCCGGCCAGGGCTCGCTGCGCATCATCGCCAGCGAGATCCTGCCCAACCAGACGGCCATCATCGCCGCCGCGTTCCTCGGCAACGTGGTCTCCGCCATCCTCACCGAGGCGGGCCTCGCCTTCCTCGGCCTGACCGACCTGACCCAGTGGAGTTGGGGCGGCATCCTCTACTGGGCGCAGAACGGCAACGTGCTGCTCTCCGGCGCCTGGTGGTGGTTCGTGCCGGCCGGTCTGTGCATCGCGCTGCTCGGTGCCGGCCTGTCGCTGGTCAACTTCGGCATCGACGAGTTCGTCAACCCGCGCCTGCGCGCGGTCGGCGCGAACAGCCGGCGCGGACCGCGCAAGCCGCGGATGCGCCCGGCCCGCTGGGACGTCTCCACAGAGTCCATTGCGGACAATCAAGCGCCGGATGTGTTGCTGGAAATGAAGAACGTCAGCATCGACTACGAGACCGACGACGGCGCCGTACACGCGGTCGACGACGTGTCGCTGACCCTGCACCGCGGCGAGGTGCTCGGCATCGCGGGTGAGTCGGGCTCGGGCAAGTCGACGCTGGCCTACGCGATCACCCGGCTGTTGAAGGCGCCCGCGCACGCGACCGGTGGACAGATCGTCTACACGTCCAAGGCCGGCAAGGCGGTCGACGTGCTTGCACTCAACGGCGAGGAGCTGCGGGCCTTCCGTTGGGACACCCTGTCGATCGTGTTCCAGTCGGCGATGAACGCGCTCAACCCCGTGCTGCGCATCGGCACCCAGATCGGCGACGTGCTCACCGCGCACCGCAAGAACCTGACGGCGACCCAGCGCGCCGCGCGGGTCAAGGAGCTGCTGCGACTGGTCGGCATCCCGGAGGACCGGGCGACCGCGTATCCGCACGAACTCTCCGGCGGCATGCGGCAGCGGGTGATGATCGCGATCGCGCTGGCCCTGGACCCCGAGGTGATCGTGCTCGACGAGCCGACCACCGCGCTGGACACCGTCATCCAGCGCGAGATCGTCAGCCAGCTCTCCGCGCTGCGCGAGAGGCTCGGCTTCTCGGTCGTGTTCATCACCCACGACCTCTCGCTGCTGGTCGAGATGTCCGACACGATCGCGGTGATGTACGCCGGGCGGGTGGTCGAGACCGGGCCTGCCGAGCAGTTCTACCGCAACCCGCGCCACCCGTACAGCAAGGCGCTGTTGCAGTGCTTCCCGACCCTGTCCGGGCCGCGCAGGCAACTCGCCGGTATTCCGGGTTCACCGCCGGACCTACGCGAACTGCCGACGGGTTGCCCGTTCCAGCCGCGCTGCGCGCACGCCTTCGAGGGTTGTGACGACCAGCGCCCGGTGCTGGTTCCCCTTGTCCCGCAACAGGTCGCCTGCCGGCTCTACCCGGCCGGTGACGACAGCCAAGTGTCCGCCCCCTCAGTTCCGGAGCCCGTGTGACCGCCACGATCAACAGGAGCCCGGTGCTGGCAGCGACCGGGCTGACCAAGCATTTCACGGTGCGCGGCAGGGGCGCCTCCCGGCACGCTGTCGTGCACGCCGTCGACGACGTGTCGATCGCGCTGTTCGCGGGCGAGGTGACCGCGCTGGTCGGCGAGTCCGGCTCGGGCAAGTCCACCGTCGCCCGGCTGCTGGCCCAGCTGATGCCGGCGACCTCCGGTGTGATCAGCCTGCGCGGCACTCCGATCACGGTGCGTCGGGGGAAGCGGTTCCGCGCGTACGTGCGGTCGGTGCAGCTGATGTTGCAGGACCCGTTCGGCTCGTTCAACCCGGTGCACACGGTCGGCGCCACGCTGCGCCGGGTGCTGCGCATGCACGGCCGCAGCGCGAACGAGATCAGCGGCATGATCGACCGGCTGCTCACCGAGGTCAACCTGACCCCGCCCGCCCAGTACGCGAGCCGCTACCCGCACGAGCTGTCCGGTGGGCAGCGGCAGCGGATCTCCATCGCGCGGGCGCTGGCCGTCAACCCGGACGTGCTGCTCGCCGACGAGCCGGTGTCCATGTTGGACGTGTCGATCCGGCTAGGCGTGCTGAACCTGCTCGCCGAACTGGCGTCGGAACGCGAACTCGCGCTGCTCTACATCACGCACGACATCGCGTCGGCCCGCTACTTCGCCACCAACACCGTGGTGATGTACGCGGGTCGGATGGTCGAGGGCGGGCCGTCCGAGACCGTCACCCAGGAACCCGCGCACCCCTACACCCAACTGCTGGTCGCGTCCGCGCCCGATCCGGGCCGGCCGCTCGCTCCGGTGCCGCCGAGTGGGCTCGGTTCCCCGCCGAGCCTGATCAACCCGCCTGCCGGCTGCCGGTTCCACCCTCGTTGCCCGCTTGCCATGCCCAAGTGCGCGACCGAGGTTCCCCCGAAGTTCACGCTCGCCGGCACGAGTGGGCCCGGCACCGATGGGCACTGGGCCGCCTGCTGGCTGCACGAGAAATCGGAGTCCTGATGTGATGAGAGCACACTCCCGGTGGCGCAGGGTCGCCACGCTCGTCGCGGCCATGGCCGTGGCCGCGGCCGGCATCGCGGGTTGTTCGGGTGGGGCGAGCGCGGGCGGCAGCGGCGTCATCCTCACGGTAGCCGGCGGGCCGTCCGGTCCGATCCAGCGCATCTTCAACCCGTTCCTGGACACCAACGCGTTCAGCCAGGTCGGCTCGGGCGGCTACGTCTACGAGACGCCCGCCGCGCAGAACACGCTCAAGCCGGACGACTACGTGCCCTGGCTGGCGACCTCGTGGGCCTGGTCGAACGGCAACAAGACGTTCACCATGCAGGTCCGCAAGGGCGTCAAGTGGACCGACGGCAGCCCGTTCACGCCGGCCGACATGGTCTACAGCTTCAACCTGATGAAGAAATACCCGGCGCTGAACCTCAACGGCGTCGACTTCCAGACCATCACCTCGGACGCGAACTCGGTCACCATGACCTTCGCGCAGCCGAACGTGCAGAACATCGACAAGCTGCTCAACCAGAGCATCGTGCCGCAGCACATCTGGAGCAAGATCGCGGACCCGACCACCTGGGCCGACCCGAACCCGGTCGGCACCGGGCCACTGATGCTGAGCACGTTCAACGCGCAGAGCTACCTGCTGACCAAGAACCCGAACTACTGGCAGCCCGGCAAGCCGGAGATCGGCGGCATCCAGTTCGTGTCCGAACGCGACAACACCGGTGTCGCGCTCGCGCTGGCGCAGGGCCAACTGGACTGGGCGGGCGTGTTCATCCCGAACGCGCAGTCCGCGTACACCAGCAAGAGCCCGAACAATCACATCTTCTGGCCGACCGTCGGCACCGACGGCCTGATCACCAACCAGCAGACCGCGCCGTTCAACGACCTGGCCGTGCGCAAGGCGGTCAGTCTCGGCGCGGACCGGGCGCAGATCGCCAACGCGAACCAGGGGCTCCCGGCGACCAGCGTCACCGGCCTGCCCATGCCGCTCTACTCCGACGCGATCGCACCTGACCTGAAGGGCCAGAACTTCAAGCAGGACACCGCGCAGGCCAAGCAGATCCTCCAGCAGGACGGCTACACCATGGACGGCAACGGCTACTTCGCAAAGAACGGCCAAGAGCTGTCCTTCACCATAACCGACCCGTCCTCCTACACCGAGCAGATCGCCGAGGCGCAGGTGCTCGTCTCGCAGATGAAGAACATCGGCATCAAGGTCGACATCAACGGCGTGCCGGTCGAGTCGATCAACACGCTGACCGGCAAGGGCAACTTCCAGGCATCGCTCGGCTACCCGATCGCGACCCAGACCACCGAGTTCGACATCTACGACACCTGGATGGACCCGGCCTACTCGGCGCCGGTCGGCACGTTGATCCCGACCTACCAGAACATCGAGCGCTGGCAGGACCCACAGACCGCGAGCCTGTTCCAGCAGTACCCGCAGCTCACCGACCCGAGTAAGCAACAGCAGATCCTGTTCACACTCCAGCACATCATGGCCGACGACCTGCCGATCATCCCGTTCACCTACTTCGCGGACTACACCGAGTACTCCACCGCGAAGGTGACCGGCTGGCCGACGGCGCAGAACCCGTACGCGACGCCGAACCCCGGCGGGCCCGGGTCGGTGCTCGTCGTGGTCAACCTGAAGCCGGTCGGCTGAGACGATGGGTGGGAGTGCATTGGTCCTCATCGATGGCACCGACATCCACCATGACCTCTTCGGGGCGGCGCTGACCCTTCAGTCGATCGGGCTCGCGGCCGGCGTGCGCACCGGCCGGGGGGTGGGCATGCAACGGTTCGTCGACCCGCGCGAGGAAACCGCGAACGTCGACGCGTATGTGCTGTACACGGCGGGCGGGGCGGTCGGCCCCGACCAGCAGGCGGCCCTTGCCGATGCCGTTGCGGGCGGCAAGGGCCTGCTCGCCCTGCACGCATCCTGCGTGCTCGACGGGGAGGCCGACCGTGCCATGGTCGAACTGCTCGGCTGCCGCTACCTCTCGCACGGCCCCGGCCACCACGAAGGCACCTACGAGGTGCATGTGGACAGTGATCACCCGATCACCAGCGGGGTCCGCGATTTCGCGTTGTTCGACGAGTACTACGTGATCGAGCTGTCCGACCCAGGCGTGCGCGTACTGGCCTGGCGCGACGCGGCGAGCGGGACCGAACCCGTGCTGTATGTCCGCGAGCACGGGCTCGGCCGCGTCTGCTATTTCGCGCTCGGGCACGACATGCGCGCCTGGGGCCAGCCCATGTTCCAGCGGGTGGCGCGGCAGGCGATCAGGTGGGTGAGCAGAGCCGACGAAAAAGAAGGGGAGTGAGTCATGAGGCCCGCGATCGCCGCGCAGCTGTGGACGTTGCACGACCTGGCCGCCCGCGACCTGGAGGGGGTGCTGACGAAGATCGCCGGCCTCGGCTACACCGCCGTCGAACCGCTCGGCCTGCACGGCCGCCGACCCGGCGACGTGCGCAAACTCCTCGACGAGCTGGGTATGACGGTGTGCAGCGCGCACGCTCCGTTCCCGGCCGGACCTGACGCCAGCAAGATCCTGGACGAGCAGGCCGAACTGGGCGCGGACACCGTGATCTGGAGCCTGGAGAAGGAGGAGTTCGACAGCATCGACGCAATCCGGCGCGGCTGCGAACGGATCAACGAGGGCGCGGTGAACGCCCGCGAGTACGGCATCACCGTCGGCTACCACAACCACTACGCCGAATTCGCGAACACCTTCGACGGTGCCTCACAAGACCGGCAGAGCGCCTACGACGTCCTGCTTGACGAGCTGCATCCGGACGTCCTGCTCGAACTGGACATGTACTGGGTGCTGCTCGGCGGCGCCGACCCGGCCACCGTGCTGCGCAGGCTGGCGGAGCGGGTCAGGTTCCTGCACGTCAAGGACGGTCCGGCCGAGTACGACGGCGACTACATGGTGCCGGTCGGCCAGGGGAGGGTCGACATTCCGGCGGTGCTCGCGGCCGGGACCGGCGTGCGCTGGCACATCGTCGAACTCGACCGGTCGCACACCGAGATGTTCTCCGCACTGCGGCAGAGCTACGACTACCTGGTTGGCAACGGATTCTCGCGAGGTCGACGGTGATGCGCGTGCTGTTCCTCGGCGGAAACGGCATGATCGGCTCGGCGTGCGCGGCCGAGGTGGTCCGGCAGGGCCACGAACTGACCGTGCTGACCAGGTCGGCCGGCAGCCGGGCGCTGCCGGCGCAGGTGCGGCGGATCACCGTGGACGTGCATGATCCGGTCGCGCTGCGCGAGGTCCTTGGCGACCAGGAGTTCGACGTGGTGGTGAACTTCGTCGGCTACAAGCCGGACGAGGTCAGCGCCGACACCGAGACCTTCGCCGGCCGCACCGGGCAGTACGTGTTCATCAGCACCGCGTCGGTCTACGCGCGGCCGATCGCCCTGTTGCCGATCACCGAGTCGACCCCGCGCCGCAACAACGGCTTCGCGTATCCGCAGGACAAGATCGCCTGCGAGGAGGTGCTGGAGCGGGCGTACCGCGAATCCGACTTCCCGGCCACCATCGTCCGGCCCGCGCACACCTACGACCGGACGGTCGTGCCGATGCTGGGCGGCTGGACGTTGGTCGAACGGATGCGCCAGGGCAAGCCGGTCGTCGTGCACGGCGACGGCACCTCGCTCTGGACGCTCATGCACAGCTCGGACTTCGCGCGCGCGTTCGTGCCACTGCTCGGCAACTCGCACACGCTCGGCGACGCCGTGCACATCACCAGCGACGAGATCCTCACCTGGGACCAGATCCACCAGATCATGGCGCGCGCGGCGGGCGTCACGCCGAAGCTCGTGCACCGCTCCAGCGAGGACATCGGCCTGGTCATCCCGGACTGGGCGGCCGTGCTCGCGCACGACTTCGCGCACACGCTGCTGTTCGACAACACCAAGCTGCGCCGGTTCGTGCCCGGCTTCGCCGCGCGCGTCCCGTTCGACGCGGGCGCCCGCGACATCGTCGACTACTACTCCGCCGACCCGTCCCGCCGGCGAATCAATGCCGAACTGGACGCCGCGTTCGACCGCCTCTCCTCCTAGATTGGGCTGCCGAGATGATTCGACGATTACTGTGCCTCGTCCTGCCGCTGGTCGCCGCGATCGCGTTCGTGCCGAGCCTCGCGTCGGCGGAGCCGACACTGGGCACTGTGCGGCTCGTGCCGGAGCCGTCCGCCCTGCACACGTTGCCCGGCCAGAGCTACACGCTCACCCCGTTCACCCGCATCGCCGTCCCCGCGCACTCGCCGGACGCGACCGCCGCCGCCGACTACCTGGCTTCGGTGCTGCGCCCGTCGACCGGTTATCGGCTGCCGGTGACCAGCGGGTTGCGCCTCCCCGGTGACATCCGCTTCGACGAGAACGCGCCGACGAGCCTGGGCGAGGAGGGCTATCGGCTCGACGTGACTCCGCTGGGCGTCGGCATTTCCGCGCACGGCTCGGCCGGTCTGTTCTACGGCGTGCAGACACTGCGCCAACTCTTCCCGGCCAAGGTCGAGGCCGGCAGCGTCCAGAGTGGACCGTGGCGCGCACCGGGCGTGGCCATCTCGGACCAGCCGCGCTTTGCCTGGCGTGGCGCCATGCTCGACGTCGCCCGGCACTTCTACACCGTCAGCCAGGTGGAGAGCTACCTCAACCTGCTGTCCATGTACAAGATCAACGTATTGCACCTGCACCTGAGCGACAACGAAGGCTGGCGCATCTACATCAACGGCTGGGACCGGCTGGCCACCTACGGCGGCAGCACCAACGTCGACGGCGGCCCCGGCGGCTACTACACCCAGGCCGACTACACGAACATCGTGCGCTACGCGCAGGCGCACCACGTCATGATCGTGCCCGAGATCGACACCCCCAGCCACGTCACCGCGGCCCAGGCGTCCTACGCCGACCTCAACTGCGACGGCATCGCGCCGCCGTTGCTGGCGCCCGGCTACAGCTCGCTGTGCATGCCCGACCCGACGACGTACCAGTTCCTCGACGCGGTCGTCGGCCAGATCGCCGCGCTCACCCCGTGGCCGTACTTCGACATGGGCGGCGACGAGGCGCTCAACACCAGCGCGACCGACTACCAGACGTTCGTCGACCGGATGCAGCAGATCGTCGCCTCGCACGGCAAGAAGCTGATCGGCTGGCACCAGATCGAGGCCGGTGACCTCACCAGCGACGAGATGGTCCAGTACTGGGGCCTGGCCGGCTCCGCGCCGGACATCGCGCTCGCGCAGCAGGCGGTCGCGCGCGGCAACAAGATCGTCATGTCGCCCGCCGACCGGACCTACCTGGACATGGCCTACAACTCCTCGACCATCGGCCAGACCTGGATCGGCAACCCCGGCTACATCAGCGTCAGCGACGGCTACGACTGGGACCCGGCGACCTACGTGCCGGGAGTGGGCGAAAGCGACATCGCTGGGGTCGAAGCTCCGGAATGGACAGAGGACCTGGGCACCATGTCGCTGGTGCAGTACATGGAACTGCCAAGGCTGCCCGGCTATGCCGAGATCGGCTGGTCGCCGCAGAGCGCGCGAGACTGGAACGGCTACCAGGTGCGGCTCGCCGCCCAGGGGCCGCGGTGGGACGTCATGGGCGTGAACTACTACCACTCGGCCGAGGTGCCCTGGCCCTGAGGCAGTTCCGGCGCAGGGGCGATCGCACGCCGTGCAGCGTGTTGCGACGCGGTTTGCGTTCGGGGTCGATGAACGCCGGTGGCAGGAATTCGGGAAGCCGATCGCGGATCCGGACTTCCCATTCGGAGCGGTGAATCAGGGTGTGATGCCGTCGGCAGAGCAGCACCATGTTCGCCACGGTGGTCGGGCCGCCGTCCACCCAGTGCCGCACGTGGTGCGCGTCAGACCATTCGCTCGGCCGCTCGCACGCGGGGAAGGCGCATCCGCCGTCGCGCCAGACCAGGGCTCGGCGAATGCCGGGCGGGGCAGCGCGCTTGGCACGACCGACATCCAGCGGCTGCGAGTCGGAATCCAGCACCATCGGCGTCACCTTGGCGTCACAGGCGATCCGTCGCACCTGACTCGCGGACAGCGAACCCAGATCGGCCACACCGCCCAATTGTGCGTGGCCGATCCCGGTTCGCAGGTCATCGAGGGAGATCGTCAACGTGAGGTGGGGGCGCTCGCCGCCGTCGACGGGTGCGGTCGCGGCGTTCGCGGCGAGTTGCAGCAGTTCGGCGAAGGCGTCGCCGTATCGCTCGCCGATGCCACGGAAATCCGGCACGCCATCGGCGAGGCGCGGTTTGGCCAAGGGGCTGAGCAGGTCGGTGAGCAGTGCACCTGCTTCCGCGCCGAGTCGGCCCGCGAAGCGCACGTTGCCGTCGCGCATGGTGTCGATGTGTAGCTCGTTTGCCGGTGACTCGGGCGGATCGGAGGGTTCGGGGCCGTCCTGGTCGAGCCAGGCGAGGATGTGGCGGGCAGCTCGCTTCAGGCCGCGCGCGTCGAGGTTGCGCGCGTGGTCGACCAGCAGCGACTCGGCGGCCTCACGGTCCTCGACATCCACCCGGGTGGGGACCTTGGCAAGGGTTTTCACGATCACGTCGAGGTGGTCGGCGCCGACTTCGCCGCTGGCCACGGCCGTGCGGGTGAGCGCGGATCGGTCGAGCAGGTCGAGATGCTGCTCGCGTCGGGCGGCTTCGACGACGGAGATGCGGGCGGCGTCGTGGATGGCCACGCGGGTGCAGTCGTAGCCGCCGGTGAGGTTGCGGGTGCGCGCCTCGGCGTGGATGGCGAGGGTGGCCGCATAGGCACGGCGGTGGAGTTCCTCGGCGTCGGCGATGGCGGCGAGGAGGTCAGCGTCGGTTGCTCGCCACCAATCGGTGGCGAGCAACGCATCCGCTGACATCTCCATATGTCAAGAGTAGCAAGGAAAATCCTGTGTGATCAACTCCCGAATGGGTGATTCTCTTTATGCGCCAACGGGTTCGCGCCACATCGGCCACATGTGCGGACCGTCGGGCAGGTCGATCGTCTTGCCGGAGAACACGTAGCCGTGCTTCTCGTACAGCGCGCGCGAGCGCATGCTGCTCGCCTCCAGGTAGCCGGCCACGCCGTTCGCGTCGAGCCATTCGTGGTGCTGGCGCATCAGGCTCGCACCGATGCCCTTGCTCTGCATGCTCGGTGTGGTCGCGAGCAGGGCGAGGTGGTGGTGCGCGGGGCTGTGCGGGTGGTGCTTGTCGAACTGCTCGTCCAGGATCTGGAACCGCTCGGTCCACTCCTGGCAGGCTTCGCGCAGCCGCTCCTCGTAGTTCTCCGGGTCGGGCAGCGCTTCGTCACCGTGGTACACCCACAGCGCGGCGCCCTCCCGGTTCGCGCCGGTGAAGAAGATCTCCCCGTACTCGAACGCGTAGTCGGCGAGGATGCGGAAGTACGGCGGTAGAATCTCCCGGCGCCGCTGCGGATCCGGCACCAGCCACTCGCATACCTCGATGTCGTGGAACGCCTCCGCGACCCGGTCGGCGGCCGCCTGGACGTCGGCCTCGGTCGCCTTGGTGATCTCGCTGCTGGTCGTCACTGGCCTACCACGCTTTCTGTCGAAGGGCTGGTACCGAGACTTGGTTCGGCGATGGCGCGCTTGGCGCCGAGACCGATGGACTTGTAGACCTCCGGATGCCTGGCCCTCAGCACCAGGCCCCAGATCACGCCCGCGAGGCCGATCACCACGAAGCCCACTGGGAAGGCCCAGACGAGCGGTGAGTTGTTCGACACGCCGAGCAGCACCGCGAAGTTCGTGACCGCGAAGTAGGTGACGATCAGCAGCAGCACGGTCGCGGCGATCGGCGCGATCCGGCGCTGCCAGAGGGTTTCGCCGTTGTTGGTTCTGCTGAAGAACACGATCGTGCCGATCCCGGTGAGCACCAACAGGAACAGGATGCCGACACCGCCGGTGGTGCTGAGCCAGAAGAACAGCTGGATCAGCGGGTCCAGGCCGACCAGCGCCCAGACCAGGATGATCACCAGGCCGACCACGGTCTGCACGAGCGAGCCGACGATCGGCGAACCGGTGCGGCGCGAGGTGCGGCCCAGCGAAGCGGGCAGCACCCGCTCGCGGCCCAACGCGAACATGTAGCGCGCCGTCGTGTTGTGGAAGGAGATCATCGCGGCGAGCATGCTGGTCACGAACAGCAGGTGACCCAGGTCGACCAGGGCCGGAGCGAGGTGCTGGGCCGCCAGGTTGAACACCAGGTCGAGCTGTTGGGTCTGGGAGTCGGACACGATCTTGTCCGGTCCGGTCGCGACGCTCATCGCCCACGACGCGAACGCGTAGAGCACCGCGATGATCGCGACCGCGAGATAGGTGGCGACCCGGACCGTGCGCTTGGGGTCCTTGGACTCCTCGCTGAACACCACCGCCGACTCGAACCCGACGAAGCCGAGGATGGCCAGCGAGAACAGCGCGCCCACCCCGGAGCCGATCAGGTTGCCGGGGGAGAGGGTCGAGAAGCTGACCGCGTTGTGCGCGGGGTGGAACAGGTCGGTGAAGCTGAACACCACGATCACCGCGACCTCGCAGCACAGCAGCACCGCGAGGATCTTGCCGTTCATGCTGACCTGCTGGATACCGGTGATCGCCACGATCGCCCAGGCGACCAGCGCGATCAGCCACCACGGCGCGGACACCCCGAACCAGTCCTTGAGCACCGGCGCGGCCGCGACGCCGACACCGCCGTAGAGTGAGACCTGGAGCATGCAGTAGGAGACCAGCGCGACCCACGCACCGCCGACCCCGAGCGGCTTGGCGATGCCGCGGCTGATGTAGGCGTAGAACGCGCCCGCGTTCGCGGTGTAGGGGGCCATGGCGACGTAGCCGACCGAGAACAGGGCCAGCACGATGCCGATGGCGATGAACGCGACCGGGATGCCGATCAGGCCGGTCGTGGCATAGCCGGTTGTCACGGTGCCGGCGACCACGGTCAGCGGGGTCGCCGCGGTCATCACGAAGAAGACGACGGAGGGGATCCCTAAGCGGTTCGCGGCGAGGGCCATCGAGATGCTGCTGGCCTTCTTCCCTGCCTTCACAGGAGTTGACTGCACGAGGCTGCTCCGAATTCAATTGTCGGGGATTTCGTGGACTGATCGAGCGGAGTGCTACAGCCGATGTGTGAGGACGGCGTCGCCGTACACCGCGTCGGTGATGACCAGTAGTTCCCGCAGCGCCGGTGGCAGCACCGGCAGCAGTTGGTCGATCGACGTCGTGGACGGCGTAATGCCCTGGATGACCAGTCGGTGCAGGTCGGTGACGTTGATCAGCCCGGCCAGGAACAGGTCCTGCAGCTCGACCTGCTCTCTTCGGCGCAGCGCCATTTCCAGCCGGGTCGCGGGCCAGAGGAACGTGTTCAGGTCGACCGGCACGTACTGGATGGTCGAGCGCAGCAGCTTGCGCGACTGCATGCGCCGGACATGGCCCGCGCGCAGCAGCCGTTGGCCCACCTGGTCCTCGGCGGTCTGACGCAGATAGAGCAGCCATTCCTTCGCGGTGGTCACCGACGGCTCGGCGACCAGGTGCTCCAGAATGGTGTAGGCCAGCGCGTCCTCGGGCGGGACGCGGTTGACGACCCGGATGTTGGCCCGGTCCAGGGTGATCCGCTCGAACATCACCAGCTCGCCGAGCAGGCTCGCGGCCAGGCCCAGCCCGGTCGCGCCCTCGCTGAGATGCCGCTTGCCGGTGATGTGGTCATGGGCGGTGAAATAGAAGTCGTCGGCAAGCAGCACGGCCTACGTGTCCCCTTCTGCCACGTCGACTCCGCGCGCCACCCCGTCACGCATCCATCGCCCCAGTGACCATCATTTTCTTGTCCTGTGCCCCTCCGCTCACCCACGGGCAAGCCCCAGTCACCGGCGGCGACGAACCTAGCGGAGGAGAGGAATCAGAGGATAGGACATTGCAGCCCAATCACTCGCTCGGCCTAGCGATCATCACGCCACGTCGTCGATTCCCCCATCGCGACCGATGGACTTCGTCAGTTCGATCGCTCGAACAGACCAACGCGCCGGGCGAACGGTAATGGGGTCGGGACGCATGCGTCCCGACCCCATCCTGCTTCACTTGGTGCACGTCACGGTGACGGACACAGGTTCATCGGCAGCACACCGGATCCGGTGATCGTCGAGACAACCGAATGTACGGTCACCGGCGAACCGGACGCGATCCGGAAGTCGGCCTGGTTGTTCTCGCCCTCGGCGACGGCCGCGTCGGGCAGGCTGACGGTGACCGTCTTCCAGGTGTTCGTGTTCGTGTTGGTGACGTTCGCGATGCCGGTGTAGGCGCTGCCACCGGCCTTGTCGTACTGCAACTGCCAGCCGTTCGTGCCGGAGTCGTAGTACTCGATGGTCACGGTGGCCGCGAAATCGCCGTCGTGCGCGATGCGCGGATCGACCTGGAAGTACATGTTCAGGTCGTTGTGCACCTCCTCGACGGTGCTCCGCCCGGCCAGCCCGCCGACGGTGACCGGCGTCGTCACGCCGTCGCCACCCTCCTGCTGGGACAGGCCGTTGTCGGTGTTGGTCGAGCCGAGCGACGTGCACACCGTGGCCGTGTCACCGGTGCCGACGACCGCCAACGGAATCGGCACGGTCGGCATCGGCACGGTCGGCGTCGCGGACAGCGCGAAGCCCACGGAACTGAAGCCCTGCGTGGCATTTGCCGCGACACCAACGGAAACCGTGGCAGTGGCCGTCCCGTTCGTCACCGGCGCTGTGCCGGAGGCCGGGCTGACCGTGACTCCGCTCGGCGGCACCGCGGTCCAGTTCAGCTGGGTGATCCCGGCCGCCGCGTTGCCGAACGCGCCGACGCCGAGCGTGAAGGTGAGGGTCGCGTTGCTCGACGAACCGGCCGTACCCAGCAGGCTGGCCGGCGCGGTAGCCACCGAGACCGGCAGCGAACCGGTCGGGAAGTGCGGCGCACCGGCCTGGTAGGACGGTGGCTCGTTACGATCGGCACTGGCCCACTGCGTGTTGGGACTAGGGGAAATGGCGTAGTCGAGTTGCGTCGTCCGGCCGCCGTTGCCGCCGACCAACTGGCTCGCCGGGATCCAGTCCTGATTCCAGCCGCGCCCGTTCACCGCCAACGCGTCGACGTAACCCTGATCCGACGCGTTCGGCGCGAGAATCGTCGTCGCGTGGTTCGGCAGGTTCAACTGGACCAGCGGGAAGATCGGCGCGCTCAACGCGAGCACGGGCGCGCCCGGGGTGGTCGGGTACATGCCCAGCGCGCCCCACACGAACCACGAACTCATCGCGCCGAGATCGTCGTTGCCCGGTTCGCCCTCCGGCGTGTCCGCGTACAGGTTGTCCAGCAGCCGGTGGATCTCCGCGGTCGTCTTGTACGGCGCGCCCGCGTAGTCGTACACCCACGGCACACCGATGTCCGTTTCGTTGCCGGCCCAGTAGAACGGGTCGTTCGGACCGACATTGTCCTGGGTGAAGAAGGTGTCCAACCGGTTGACCGCGGCCGCGTCCCCGCCCATCGCGGTGATCAGGCCGTGCAGGTCCTGCGGCACCATGAACGCGTACTGCGCGGCGTTGCCCTCCTGGAAACCCGACTGGCCGAAGCTGCCCAGCCCGTCGCTGACCGGGTTGCCGACCGGGAAGTTTCCGTTGGCGTCACGCGGTTGCAGGAATCCTGACTCGGTGTTGTAGACGTTCGTCCAGTTCTGCGATCGGCCCAGGAACGTCGTCGCGGTGCCCCGCTGGCCGAGCGCCTGCGCGAACGCCGAGATCGAGTAGTCGTCGGTCGCGTACTCCAGCGTCAGCGACGCGCCGTCCGGCACCGCGGAGCCGGAGTTGACGCTGGCATCGTTGAGCACGTAGCCCTTGGCCAGCTCCGAGTCGAGGCCGGGCCGCTCGGTGTAGTAGCCCTCGCCGAGATCGCCGCTGTTCTGCACCTGCGTCGCGCCCTTCACCATGGCCGCCAACGCGCCGCTGGTGTCGAAGTCGCGGGCGCCGAACGCGTACGCCTCCGCGATGATCGCGTCCGACGAGTCGCCGCCCATCATGCCGGTGTACCCGTTGGCCACCGGCCATTTCGGCAGCCAGCCGCCCTGCCGCGCGTCGTTGACCAGCGACTGCGCCATCGCCGAAGTCTGCGCGGGCGCGACCGTGGCCAGCAGCGGCACCTCGGAGCGGTAGATGTCCCAGCCGGAGAACTCGCTGTACTGCGCCTGCCCGCGCCTGGTCTGATGCACCAGTGCGTCCATGCCGAGGTACTGGCCGTTGGCATCGCTGAACGTCTCCGGGTCGAGCAGCGCGTGGTAGAGCGCGGTGTAGAACTCGACCTGCTGGTTGTGCGTGCCGCCGCCGACGTTGATCTCCGAGAGGAGCCTGCGCCACTGCGCCCTGGTCTGCGCGGCCGTGGCGGCCTCGTTGAAGCCGTGCTGCTCGGCGGTCAGGTTCGCCTGCGCGTTCGCGGTGCTCACGTAGGAGATCGACACCTGCATGTTCACCGTGGCATTGCCGGTGGCGTCGAACCCGACGTAGGCACCCGAGTCCGGGCCGGTCGTGCCGGTGTTGAGCCGGGCGTTCGGCGCGGTCGACGCCTTGGCCTGCCCCTTGACGGTGTTCTTGCTGGTCATCGCGCGGGCGTCGGCGTTGATGGTGCTGCCGTTCCAGGTGCCGTAGTTCGTGAAAGGACGATCGAAGCGCGCCACGAAGTACACCGTCGACATGTTCGGCATGTCGCAGAACCGGCCCTCGGTGATCGAACCGGACACCTCGTCATTGCCCACAATGGACACACTGGCGGCGGAGACGAACGCCTGCGAGTCGCCGACCTTGAACAGCATGTTCGCCGCCGTGCTGGCAGGATAGGTGAACTGGCCGATCCCGGTGCGGGTGGTCGCCGCCACGTGCACACCGATCTGGTTCGACCCGGTGCCCAGTTTCGTCGAGTACGAACCGGGATTCGCGGTCTCGTCGGCGTGACTGAACGCTTCGGTGGTCGCGGTCGGGCTGGTGCCCAGCGCGCCGACCGTGGGCAGGATCGGCAGGTCGCCCTCGATGCCGCAGCCCGCGCCGGACGCGTGCGTGACGCTCAGGCCGATGGTCGATGAGTCGGCGTAGTTGTAGCCGCCGGAGGAGGGCCGGGACGGCGTGTCCGGGCTCCAGTCCAGCATGCCGAACGGAGCGGCCGCGCCGGGGAACATGTCCACCGGTCCGACCACGGCGCCGCCGCTGCCGGTGCCCACGAACGGGTCGACCAGCGCGGTCGGATCGCTGACGAACTGCGGAGTCGCCGCGTGTGCGGCGGGTACGAGGCCGGCCACCGCGATGGCGGCGGCCAGCACCGATAACAGTCTGGTTCGCATGATGTCCCTTCAGCCGATCGCGGCCGCGAAGAAGTGCAGGGGAGAGGTGCCGGCAGCGGGCAACACGACCGATTGGACGGTCTTGCCGGCGGACAGAGCGACCGAGTCGTAGAAGACCGTCGCCGTCCACGGCGACTTTTCGGTCGAGGTGTTGCCGTACGCCGAGGTGACGGCGACCGCGCCGCCCGGATACGGCGTGGTGGACGCCCAGTCGCCGAACCCGACGGTGAACTGCTGTGTCGACCCGTCGCTGTAGACGATCGTGCCGGAGCCTGCGGACGCGCCGTTGGCCGCCGCGCCGAGGAAGCCGAGGTTTGCTCCGCTGCCGGTCAGGTCGAACGCGCGGCCGTCGGCCTCAACGTTGTCGTTCGTGCCGGACGCCGCGCTCGGCCAGGTGAAGGTGAGGGCGTTGGTGGTGAACGGCTGGCCCGGCGTCAGGCCGGCCGCGGCCAGCGCCTGCGCGGAGAAGCTGTTCCCACCGCCGTCGATGTTGCCCGGCCCGTGAGCACTGTCGTCGGTGATCGACACGTTGTTGAAGCCGACCGGCAGCGAGGCATACGGCACCTCGGTCACCGCGGAGGACAGTCCCGCCTGCGTCCCGCCCACGCTTTCCGTCACGCCGACCACCGCCGACCCCGGCGATGCCGAGGCCGGCACGGTCACCGACCAGGTGGTCGACACCGAGCTGTTCGCGGCCACCGTGCCGAAGGTGCTCGGTGTCGAGTTGGTCGCGGTCCAGCCGCTCGGCAGGTTCAGCGCCAGCGCGACGTTGCTCAACCCGGTCGACGACGGGTTGGTGAGGGTGGTCGTGACCGTGCCGGACCTGCCGGTGTCGATGGCCGCGGGCGCGGTGATCGACAGGTTGTCGGATTTGATCGAGACGCCGAAGATGTGCATGGCCGGCGTGCCGCCCTGCGGGATCGCGTTGCCCTGCGGCAGCGTGATCGACTGGACGGTCTTGCTCGGGTCGAGGGTGACCGGGAAGTAGTCGATCGTGGTCTGCCAGCCCGTCTTGTTGCCCGGCTGGTTCCCGTACGCCGCGCGGATCGCCACGTCACCGCCGGTCGGCGGGGTGCCGTTGGCCCAGTCGCCGAAGCCGATGGTGAAGGGCTGCGTCGACCCGTCGGTGTAGGCGATCGTGCCGGACCCGGTCACCGGACCCCAGGTGCTCGCGCCGAGGAAGCCCATGGTTGAACCGGAACCGGAATACTCGATCGTCTGTCCACTCGCGACAACGTTGTCCGCCTGGCCGATCTGGGTGTTGGGCCAGGAGAAGGTCAGCCCGTCGTGCACGATCGACGCGCCCGGCGTCGCGCCCGCCGCGGCCAGCGCCTGCGCCGAGAAGCTCGCGCCCGCCCCGTCCAGGTTCGCGCCGCCGCGGTTGTCGTCGCTGGTGATGGCGTCGTTGTTGTACGCCGCCGGCACCGACGTGTACGGCACATCGGCCTGCGTCCACGCCGAGCTGTCGTGCGCCCCGTTGACGGTGGCGTCGGTGATCAGGTCGAACAGGCCGGCCGCGTCCTTCGGGACGGACACCGACCAGGTCGTGCTCACCTGCTGCCCACCGGCCACGCTGCCGAACGTCGACGGCGAGGTCGCGGACGCGGTCCACCCGGTCGGCAGGTCCAGGTTCATCGCCACGTTGTGCGTCGCGCTGCTGCCGGTATCGGTGAACGTTGTGGTCACCGTGCCGGTCTGGCCCGCCTGGCTCAGTGCCGGCGCGCTCGCCGACACCTTGTGCCCGACCACGATCGGCGTCGACCCGCTCACCCCGTTCACGGTCGCCGTGATCGTGGCCGTGCCGTCGCCGACCGCCGTCACCAGGCCCTTGTCGGACACGGTCGCGACGGTCGGGTCGCTGCTGCGGTAGTTGACGTTGGCCTTCGAGAGGTCGACGAAGCTGCCGTCGCTGTTCGCGGCCTCCACGATGTTGTCCGCGGTGACGCTGAGGTTGCGCTGCTCCTGCGTCGGGTCGGTGTCGTCCTTCAGCCACGGGTTCTTCTTGGTCAGATCGAGCGTCTGGCCGACCTGGTAGTCGACCTGATCCGGCTGCACGGTCACTTCTTGCACGGTCGGCCGCACCGAACCGGTGACTGCCACCGTCGCGGTGCCCTTGATGTCGGTCGCGCTCGCGCCGACCTGGAACACGTAGTTCCCGTCATACACAACGGAGTTCATGCTGGTCTGGTCCCAGACGCCCACGCTCGGCACGGAAACGCCGATCGTGAGGTGCTGGCTCTGACCCGGCTGGAGCACGCCGGTCTTCTGGAAGCCGACCAGCCGCTCCTTGGGCAGCGTCACCCCGGTCACCGTGAACGGCGTCGCCGCGTACAGCTGAGCGACCGTGCTGCCGGCGGACTTCCCGGTGTTGGTGACCGTCAGGCCCACCCGGACAGTGCCGTTCGCGTCCACAGTGGACCGATCGGCGCGGATGCCGGAATAGGCGAAGTTCGAGTAGCTCAGGCCGTAACCGAACGGGTAGGTCGGCGTGCCGGTGAAGTACTGGTACGTCCGGCCAAGTCCGTTGGTCTGCGCCGGTGCCAGGTTGTAGTTTGACATGGCCGGCAGCTGCGAATCGTCCGCGTACCAGGTGAAGTACAGGTGCCCGGCCGGGTTCTGCCTGCCGAACAGCACATCCGCGAGCGCGGTGCCCTGGCTCTCGCCGTTGTAGCCGCTGAACACGATCGACGGGAACTTGGCCTGCTCGTTGTCGATCTGCACCGGCCCGTTCGACTGGATCGCCAACACCATGTTCGGGTTGCCGACCGCGGTCGCCTGATCGATCAGCGAGTCGTAGTTGCCGGGCATCGCGATCGAGGTGCGGTCGGTGCCCTCCGTGGCCAGGTCGGTGTCGGTGCCGACCGACACGATCACTGCACTGGCGTCCTTGATGTCGGCGAGCGTGGCCGCGCTCAGCGTGGCCGGGCCGGTGGCCTTGGTTCCGGTGCCTGCCGCGTCGTAGACGACCGTCGCGCCCGGGTTCGCGGCCTTGACCGCCGACGTGATGCCCTGCACCGCGTTGACCTGCAACGACGGATTGCCCGAGTAGTCGCCGAGGGTCACCTTGCCGGCCAGATCGCCCAGGATGACGATCTTGTTGGTCTGCTTCGCGTTGAGCGGCAACAGGTTCGCGGACGCGCCGGCAGCAGGCGAGTTCTTCAGCAGCACCAGCGAGTTGTCCGCGACCGTCGTGGCCAGCGCCTGGTGTGCCGGGCTCTGGATCTGCGCCTTGGTGATCCTCGTGTAGGGCACCTGGTTGGCCGGGTCGAACTCGCCGGTTTCCATCCGCGTGGTGAAGACCTTCACCAGGTCGTTGTCGATCACGCCCTCGCTCAGTGCGCCTGCCTTGATCGCGGCCTGGATGTTGGCCAGCGTGTTCTCGCCGCCCGAGCAGTTGAGATCCGTGCCCGCGCGCAGCGCGTACGCCTGGCCACCGGCCTGCGCCGGCATGGTCGCGCCGGTCGTGGCGTTGGTCCAGGTACCGTTGCCGCCCTGGTGGTTGTTCGTCCAACCGGGCGCCGACCAGTCGTGGCCGCCGGGGGATGCCTGGTAGGTCGTGCCGACCGCGCCGCAGTCCGAGGTGACGTAGCCGTTGAACCCGTACGTCCGCTGCGCGAGCTGGTTGGCCGTGTACGTGTCGGCCACCGACGGCGTGCCGTTGATGGCGTTGTAGGAGGTCATCAGGCCGGACACGTTCGCGTTCTGGATCAGGTCGCCGAACTGCGCGGTGTAGTAGTCGCGCAGGTCCGTGTCGCTGACGTTGGAGGAGATGCCGGTCCGGTTGTCCTCGACGTTGTTCAGCGCGTAGTGCTTGGCCGTCGCGGCGACCTTCAGGTAGCCGGTCTCGGACTGGCCGGTCATGGTCTGGCCCTGGTAGCCGTCCACGAACGCGCCGGCCATCTGCCCGACCAGGTACGGGTCCTCGCCGAACGCCTCGTCCGTACGCCCCCAGCGCGGGTCGCGGTCCATGTTGACGGTCGGCGCCCAGTACGTCAGGGAGCCGTAGTCGCCGGCGCTCGGGCCGAGGTTGTTCTGGCCGGTGCCGAACAGCGACTTGTCCAGAAAGCCGCGCGCCTCATCGGAGATCGCGCTGGTCTCGGCGTAGACCAGGCTCGGGTCCCACGACATGGTGGACGCGAAGTTGGTGGGGAAGCTGGTCGCCTTGGGCTCGAAGCCGCCATCGCCGTAGTCGTCGGCGCCGAGGCGGTTCACGCCGTGCTGGCCCTCGCTCCAGTAGGTGTACTCCTGCACACCCAACCGGGGGATCGCCGGACCGTTGTTGGTGGACAGCTGCGCCACCTTCTCCGGCAGTGTCATGCGGGAGACCAGATCGGCGGCGCGCGCCGCGAAGCTGTAGTGGGTGTTGAGGTAGATCGGTATCGGGCCGTTCGCGCCGGTGCCGGCCGACGCGTCGGACGTGGTCAGGCCGGCGATGCCGAGCCCGGTGGTGATCGCCGCCCCCGCCGCGATCGCGCGTAACCAGCGGTGCCGTCTCCTCGCAGCCGTGGGTGCTGCCATGTCGCCTCCGTCGTTGGAGTGGCTGGTGGTTGGCAGATGAGCTATGGCGCCGCTCACACCATTGGGCCGACTATGGGCAGAAGTCAAGACTTTGACCGGTAACGTGAATTAACACGTCAACCCAGCGATAGCTTGGAGTTCAACGGATAACGTTTTACTTCCGTACCCGATCGGCGAACGGGTTACGACCAAAGTCGGCAATCGTTCGCTGCTATGGTTTTGCTGTGTCCGCCACGCCAACCAGCCCGCACGGCGGGGCCGACGCGCCCATCAACCTGTGGAATCTCGGCCGGGTACGCATCCTGGCGGCCCTGACCGAGCGCCGCCGCCTCTCGCGCGCCGAACTCGTCCAGCGCACCGGCCTCGCCAGGGCGACCGTCGGTTCGGTCGTCTACGACCTGATCGACGCCGGCCTGGTCCGCGAGTCCGCCAACACCGGCCCGACCGGCGCCCGCACCGGCCGCCCGCCGCAGATGCTCTCCCTGGAACCCGAGGCCGGCTACGCGATCGGCATCGACGTCGGCCACGACCACGTCCGCGCCACCCTCACGGACCTCGTCGGCGTCCCGCGCTGGGACCGCAGCGAGCCACTCGCCGTCGACGGTGACCCCGAGCACGCGCTGAGTACCGCCGTCGCGCTGATCGAGGCGGCCATCGCCGAAACCGGCGTCACCCGAGGCAAGATCCTCGGCCTCGGCCTGGGCATCGCCTGCCCGGTCGACTCGAGCAGCGGCGAACTGCACGCCGAGGACATCATGGCCGGCTGGGTCGGCGTCCGGCCGAGGAACGAACTCGCCGACCGTACCGGCCTCGCCGTGCGGATCATCAACGACGCCAATGCCGGCGCGCTGGCCGAGCGCAGGTTCGGCGCGGCCCGCGACGCCACCAACGTCGTCTACCTGAGGCTGTCCTCCGGCATCGGCGCGGGCGTGGTGTGCGACGGCCGGATGCTGCTCGGCCACGACGGCCTGGCGGGCGAACTCGGCCACGTGACCGTCGAACCGCAGGGCGCGCTGTGCCGGTGCGGCAACCGCGGCTGCCTGGAAACCGTGGCCAGCCCGACCGCGATCGCCGAACAACTCGGCAGGGGCCGCGGCGAACCCGTGCACGGCAGCGACATCGACGCTTTGTTGGCGGCGGGCGACCGAGGCACCCTCCGCGCCATCGAGGACGCGGGCGAGGCGGTCGGCCGGGCGTTGGCCATGACGGTCATGCTGCTCAACCCGGAACTGATCGTGGTCGGCGGCGACCTGGTCAGCGCGGGGGAGGCGCTGTTCGAACCCATGCGCCGCACCATCGGCCGGACGATCATGCGGGCCCAGCAGAACACGCTCAGGATCGTGCCCGGTGCGCTGGGCGACAGCGCCGGTGTACTCGGCGCCGCCGCCCTCGTACTCGACACCATCCCGGAACGGCTCGGCCTGGCCGACTGACTCAGCTGCCTTTCGATACGCTCCCGATATGGCATGTCGGATCAGTGAACTCGTCCTCGGTTGCCGCGACCCCGAGCTGCTGGCGCGGTTCTGGTGCGAGGTCCTGGACTTCGTCGTGCTCGACCGCGAGGACGACGGCACGCTGGAGATCGGGCCGCGTGAAGGCTTCGGCGGTCCGCAGCCGACGATCATCCTCAGCAGCAGGGACGAGCCGGAGCAGGGGAAGTCCCGGCTGCACATCGACGTCAACGCCACCGACCGCGATCAGGACGCCGAACTGGAGCGCCTGCTCGCGCTCGGCGCCCGCCCGGCCGACATCGGCCAGACCGGCGACGAGGCGTGGCACGTCCTGAGCGACCCGGAAGGCAACGAGTTCTGCCTGCTCAAGGCTCGCATCGACGCGCTGTCGTGAACCGGTCGACCAGCGCGTCGATGAACGGGCCGTCGACCGGCTGGCCGGTGACCAGGACGCGGTAGTAGATCGGGCCGACGAGTTCGTCGACGGCCACCTCCAGGTCGACGCCGGCGGGCAGTTCGCGTCCGAGCACCTTCCGGTCCCGGGTGCGTTGGTCGTCGAGGAAGCGGGCGCGGAAGGTCGCGGCCAGGTCGGGGTCGTGCTGGGCCTGGCCGATCAACGCGCGCAGCACCGCGCCCGCGTCGGTGTTGGTCAGGAAGTCGGCGAGTTGGCGCAGGTAGGTGCGCACGTCCTCGTGCTCGGCTGAGGCGAGGTGCTCGGCGGCGTCCTCGGTGAAGGTGTCCAGCAGGATGTCGGTCTTGGAGTTCCACCAGCGGTAGATGGTCTGCTTGGCGACCCCGGCTCGCGCGGCGATGCCCTCGATGGTCACGCCGGCGAACCCCTTCTCGACGAGCAGGTCGTCGGCCGCGTGCAGCACGGCCTGGCGGGCGTGCTCACTGCGGCCGTGCCGGTTTCCGTGGTGTCCAGTCATCGGACCGTCCTCTAGCTTTGACGCAACGTTGCGTCTAGTCTAGACGATGTGATCGACGCACGCCATCGCAACACCGCCCTGCTCGTCGCGGGCTGCTTCTTCATGGAAATGCTCGACGGCACCATCGTGACCACCGCCGCACCGCGCATCGGCGAGTCGCTGCACGTCCCGCCGACCTCGATCGGCCTGGTGATCACCGCCTACCTGCTCACCCTCGCCGTGCTGATCCCGGCCAGCGGCTGGCTCGCGCGGCGCTACGGCATGCGGCGGGTGTTCCTGTCCGCGATCGCGATCTTCACCCTCGCCTCGCTCGGCTGCGCGTTCAGCCGCGACCTCACCGTGCTGGTGATCATGCGCGTCCTGCAGGGCGTCGGCGGCGCGATGATGGTGCCGGTCGGGCGCACGGTCGTGCTGTCCCGCACGGAAAAGTCCGACCTGATGCGGGTGATCTCCTACATCGTGTGGCCCGGCCTGATCGCGCCGGTGCTCGCCCCGATCGCGGGCGCGCTGATCACCACCTACGCCTCCTGGCCGTGGCTGTTCGGCATCAACATCCCGCTGGGCATCGTCGCGTTCGCGGTCGCCTGGCGGCTGATCGACGCCGAGGAGTCGGCGAACCCGCCCGGTCTCGACTGGCTCGGCCTGGTGCTCACCTGCACCGGACTCGGCGGTCTCACCTATGCCGCGCACCTGATCGCCGACACGGGCAGCGGCTGGGTGCCGATCGTCGTGCTCGGCGGCGCCTCGATCGTGCTGCTCGCGTTCGCCACCGTGCACCTGTTCCGCGCCGAGCATCCGCTGCTCACGCTGACCCTGCTGCGCGTGCAGACCTTCCGCCAGTCGATGCTCGGCAGCTTCCTCTACTGGTTCACCGTCGCTGCCGGCCCGTTCCTGCTGCCGCTGCTGTTCCAGAGCGTGTTCGGCTGGAGCGCGGTCAAGTCCGGCCTGATCGTGCTGTTCATCTTCGTCGGCAACGTCGGCATCAAACCGACGACCACCCCGCTGCTCAACCGCTTCGGCTTCCGCACCGTGCTGATCACCTCGACGATCGGCCTCGCGGCCAGCATGATCGCGCTCGGCTTCACCACCAACCGCACGCCGCTGGTGCTGATCATCCTGCTCACCCTCGCCTCGGGCGTCTTCCGCTCGATCGCGCTGACCGCCTACAACACGGTCGCGCTCGGCGATGTGCCCAACGAGCGCATGCGCGAAGCGAACACGCTCGCCGCGACCACCACCCAACTCGCGAGCGGCCTCGCGGTCGCGGGCGCCACGGTCGCGTTGCGCGTCGGCGATCTGATCGCGGGTGGCACCCTGCGCATCGCCTACCTGGTCGCGTTCGTGCTGGTCGCGCTGTTCGCGCTCGGCGCGACCGTGCAGGCGACACGCATGGATCCGCAGGCCGGTAGCGCGCTGCGCAAGCAACCGGCGAAGGCGAGGTAAGCCTTCTCGGTCCCGTGACCGCGATTCGGTACGGTGACTGCTCGGCGACGGACAGGGTCACCGGTAGTCGCGGTAGAACTCGCGCAGGTCGCCGGCGAGCAGATCGGGCGCGTCAGTGCCGGAGAAGTGCCCGCCGCGATCGAACTCGGACCAGTGCACGATGTTGTGATCGCGTTCGGCGAGCTGCCGGATGCTCGGGAAGTCGTCGGCGAACACGGCGACCCCGGTCGGGATCGTGCCGCGCTCGGACTGCTGCTCGGGAGCGTGGGCGTCCTCGTAGTACTGGTGGGCGGTCGAGCCGCCGGTGTCGGTGAACCAGTACAGCGACGCGACCGTGAGCACGAAGTCCGCGTTGAGCACCTTGTCCTCCCCGGCCGAGTGGTCGCCGAAGCCGCGGAAGGGATCGAGAATCCAGGACAGCTGGGCGACCGGGGAGTCGCTGAGCGCGTGCGCGAGCGTGTTCGGCCGGGTGCCCATGATCTTGCTGAAGCCGGCGTGCTCGTTCACGAAACGCTGGAAGAACCCGAGTCGCCGGTACTCCTCCTCGCCGAACGTCTCGAACTCGGTCGGGTCGCCGCTCGGATAGGAGAACACCTGGGCGACGTGGATCGCGGGCACCTCCTCCGGTGCGAGCGCGCCCAGCACCGGCGCGATCATCGCGCCGCCGTCGCTGCCGGCCGCGCCGTAACGCCGGTAGCCGAGCCGGTGCATCAGTTCTCGCCAGGCTGCCGCGATGCGCGGGATGTTCCAGCCGGTCTCGGTGACCGGGTTGGAGAAGGCGAAGCCGGGCATGGACGGGATCACCAGATGAAACGCGTCGGCGGGGTCGCCGCCGTGCGCACGCGGGTTGGTGAGCGCATCGATCACATCCAGGGTTTCCACGAACGTGCCGGGCCAGCCGTGCATGAGAAGCAAGGGAAACGCGCCCGGTTCCGGTGAGCGGACGTGCAGGAAGTGGATGGTCGCGCCGTCGATCTCGGTGGTGAACTGCGGGTAGGCGTTGATCCGCGCCTCGTGCGCGCGCCAGTCGTAGCCGGTTGCCCAGTACTCGGCCAGTTCGCGCACCGCGTCGACCGGCACGCCGCGGTCCCAGCCCGCCTCGGGTAGCTGCCGGGAGGTCCACCGGGTGCGGCCGATGCGCTCGCGCAGGTCGTCGATGTCGGCCTGGTCGATGTCGACGGTGAAGGGCTTGATGTCGGTGTTGTCGCTGCTCATGGCACCAAGCCTGACGCCATGAGCTATCCGGTCGTGATAGCCGATTCAGCCAACGAGGCGTGGTTTTCGGACAACGCTTCGCTCGAGCCGAACGTCTCCCGGTACGCCGCCGGCACCACGCCGACCAGCCGCCGGAAGTGTGGGCGCAGAGCCGTCGCCGAGGAGAAACCGCAGTAGCGAGCGATCTCGTCGACCGGCAGTCTGGTCGTCTCCAACAGGTGCTGGGCGCGGATCACCCGCTGGTGGGTCAGCCAGGTCGCGGGCCCGCTGCCGGTGATCTCGCGGAACCTGCGGTCGTAGTTGCGCCTGCTCATGTGCGCGCGCGCCGCCAGTTCGTCCACCGGCAGCATGCTGTCCAGCCGGCCCAGCGCCCAGGCCATGCTCTCCACCACGGGATCGTCCTCGTCCGCATCGGGCACCGGCGACTCGATGTACTGCGCCTGCCCACCCGACCGGTGCGGTGGCACCACCATGCCTCTGGCCACCCGGTTCGTCACCTCGGCCCCGCACATGGTGCGGATCAGGTGCAGCCCCAGATCCATGCCGGACGCGCCGCCACCCGCGGTGAGCACGTCGCCGTCGTCGATGTAGAGCTTCGCCGCGTCCACCCGGACTTTCGGAAAACGCGCGGCCAACCGAGCCGCCATGCCCCAGTGCGTGGTGGCCGGCCGATCGTCCAGCAGACCGGCCGCTGCCAACACGAAGGCGCCGGTGCACAGCCCGGCCACCCGTGCTCCGCGTGCGTGCGCGACCCGCAAGGCGTCCAGCAGCGGCTCAGGAGGCAGCTCGGCCGCCGACCGCCAGTTCGGCACGATCACCAGGTCCGCGTACCGGATCGCGTCCAGGTCATAGGGCGCGGCCAGCATCAAGCCGCCGCCGCGCACCGCCGCGCCCGGCTCGCCCGCGACCACCCGCAGCTCCGTGCCGGGCAGTTCGCCGTAGCTCAACGCCATGTCGAACACGCCCAGCGCGAAGGACATGATGCCCAGCGACATCCCGTCGCAGGCGACCACCACGATGCTGCGCGGCAGCGGATCCACGGGGTTCGCCATCAGCGGATCCGCAGCCGCTTCAACAGCTTGTAGGTCATGGTGATCATCCTGGCGAACTGTTTGGCGCTCACGCCCATCGGTCGGTCGAAACCCATGATGCGTTGCCGCGCAACGGTTTGCAGCTCGACATACTCCAGGATGCCATGCTCGCCGTGCCGCCTGCCCTGGCCGGACGCCTTCATCCCACCCATCGGCGCGTCGTTGGACGCGTACGCCGAACCGTAGCCCTCGTTGATGTTCACCGTGCCGCACCGGATCCGCGACCCGACCTCGCGACCGCGTTCCGCACTGCGCGTCCACACGCTCGCGTTCAGCCCGTACTCGGTGTCGTTGGCCAGTTGCACGGCCTCGTCGTCGTCCGCGACCGGATACACCGAGACCACCGGGCCGAACGTCTCGTTCGCGTACAGCTCCATGTTCGGCGTGACGCCCTGCAACACGGTCGGCTCGTAGCAGAACGGGCCGAGATCGGGTCGGGCTTTCCCGCCGGCCAGCACGGTCGCGCCCTGCGCCCGCGCGTCCTCCACATGCCGGCTGACGATGTCCAGCTGCCGTTTCGAGGTCAGCGAGCCCATGTCGTAGTTGTAGCCGTAGCCGGTGGCCAGCTTCAGCGACTTCGTCTCCGCCACGAGTTTGGCCACGAACTCGTCGTAGACCTTGTCCGCGACGTAGATGCGTTCCATCGACAGGCACAGCTGGCCCGCGTTGGCGAAACACGCGCGCATCGCGCCGCGCGCCGCCTTGGCCACGTCCGCGTCGTCCAGCACCAGCATCGGGTTCTTCCCACCCAGCTCCAGCGTGACCCCGATCAGCCTGCGCGCCGCGGCCTCCGCGATCCGCCTGCCCGCCGCCGTCGACCCGGTGAAGCAGACGTGGTCGGCCTCGTCCAGCAGCGGCTGCCCGACCACGTCCGGCTCGCCGACCACCACCTGCCAGACCTCCTCCGGCAGCCCGGCCTCGACCAGCAGCTCCCGCGCCCGCAACGCGGTCAGCGCGGTCTGCGTGTCCGGCTTGAGCACCACCGCGTTGCCGGCCAGCAGCGCCGGGATCAGGTCGCACACCGCCAGCGACAGTGGATAGTTCCACGGCGAGATGATCGCGATCACGCCCTTGGGCTGGCGCAGCTCCCAGGTGCGCGTCGCCCCCGGCAGCGCCCCCTGGCGCCGGCGCGGCGCGAGGAACTTCGCGGCGTTGCGGCCGTAGTAGAGGCTCAGCCCGGCGATGTCGATGGTCTCCTCGAAGGCGCTGCTGCGCGCCTTGCCGGTCTCCGCCTGGATCAGGTCGAGCAGTTCGGCGTTGCCCAGCACCTTGTCGTGCAGCGCGATGAACGGCCGGGCCCGCTCGGCGGGGGAGACCTCGGCCCAGGCGCGCTGCGCGATCCGGGCCCGCTCGTAGGCCTTGGCCACGTCGTCCGGCGTCGACTGGGTCAGCGTGACCAGCGGTTCCCCGGTGAACGGCGCGACATTCGTGATCCGCGCCCCGCTGCCGGTCAAGCGATCGGCGAGCCGGTCGATGAGCTGTTGGTCGACCATCGTCCACCTCCGCATACGTCTATGCGATACGAAGTTACCCGGTCGGCGACTGTCAGGCTGGATGCCAGTCGATGTCCAGCAGCAGACGTAACCGCTCCACATTCTCCGCGCCGATCCGCGCGACGAGTTCCCGCTCCACGTCGGCCATCACCGTCTGGGCCAGCCGCAGCCGCGCCATACCCGCCAAGGTCGGCTTGACCAGCTTGTTGCGCGCCGAGGTCGGATCCGGGTCGACCCGCAGCAACCCCGCCTTGACCAGTTCGCCGACCGCCTGGTGCGCGGACTGTCGCGCGATCCCCGACCGGCGCGCCAACTCGGCGATCGTCGTGCCCTCACCGTCGAGCTTGGCGAAGATGTCGATCTGGGTCAGGCTCAGTGGCGCCACGTCGCGTGCCGCGATGCCGGCCACCACCGCCTCACTGAACCACCGGTACGCCTCCCGCAGCAACGGCGCGATCAGCGGTTTGTCGTCGGACATCGGCCCATGATAAGCGGCAGGACGGCTGACTTGCCCGAGTTGCCCGGTTTCTTTTGACCGTCCACATGCGAGCGTCACACCCTACTTAGGGAGCTTGTGAACGCGGTCCACCCAATCCTAGAGTCGCCGGTTGTGTTCAGATCATTATCCCTGCTCGCGGCCGGTGTGCTCGCCACCGCGATCGTTCCGGCCGTGGCCGCGCCCGTCGTCGCGGCACCGCCCGTCGAACCCACCGTCCACCAGGCGCCGCTGGATCTGCCGATCCAGCCCGCCCCGATCCTCACCACCCAGTGCCAGCAGAAATACCAGCTGGAGTGCTACACCCCGCAACAACTGCGCATCGCCTACGACCTGAACCCGCTCTACCGGTTCGGCGTCACCGGCAAGGGTCGCACCGTCGTCCTCGACGAGGTCTACGGCTCACCGACCGTCCAGCACGACCTCGACGTCTTCGACCACCACTTCGGGCTGCCCGACACCACCGTGCAGGTCTACAAGTACGGCACCGTCCCACCGTTCGACCCGACCAACGACGACATGGTCGGCTGGGCCCAGGAAACGACGCTCGACGTCCAGGTCGCGCACGCGATCGCGCCCGGCGCCAAGATCGTGGTCGCCGAGACCGGCGTCTCCCAGACCGAAGGTCCGGGCGGCGTGCCCGAACTGCTCGGCGCGATCAACGACCTGGTCAACGCGAACGACGCGGACGTCGTGTCGATGAGCTGGGGCACCCGCGAGGCGCACTTCCCCGGCTACGACAAGGGCGACTACTCCAGCCTGCTCTCCCTGCGCGGCCCCTTCCAGAACGCGGCCGCGCACGGTGTCACACTCACCGCCAGTTCCGGTGACGGCGGCGGCTTCCCGAACGTCGGCGGTTTCTGGCCGAGTTCCGACCCGCTCGTCGTCGCGGTCGGTGGCACCCACCTCGACCTGGCCAACGACGGCACCCGCACCAAGCAGGACAGCGCCTGGACCGACAGCGGCGGCTACCGCTCCACCGTGTTCGGCAGGCCCGCCTTCCAGGACCCGGTCGCCTCGGTCGCCGGGACGCACCGCGTCACGCCGGACGTCAGCATGGACGCCGACCCCAACGGCGGTATGTGGCTGTACTCCAGCTTCACCCCGGCCAACACCGGTTGGTGGCCCGGCGGCGGCACCAGCCAGTCCTCGCCGATGTTCGCCGCCGTCGTCGCGCTCGCCGACCAGGCGACCGGCCACCGGTTCGGCCAGATCGACAACGCGCTCTACCCGCTGTACGCCCAGCACGCCAAGGGCATCGTGGACGTCACCGTCGGCGACACCGCCGACCCGACCCAGGGCTCGACCGGGTTCCCGGCCACGCCCGGCTACGACCAGGCCACCGGCGTCGGCACCATCGACACGGCCAAGTTCGTGTTCGACCTGCTCCTGCGTTATCCGTGAGTCGCGCGTCCCGTCACTCGTGTTCAATGGCACGGGTGACGGGACGTAACGCGGTGATCCTCGACGACCTGCGCGCCGTCCTGCCCGCCGAGCACCTCGTCGACGAGCCGGACTCGATGGCCGGCTACCTGCACGACGAGGCCGAATGGGCGACCTACGGCACGCCGGCCGCCGTCGTCCGACCCGACTCGGCCGACGCCGTGCGCGAGATCGTCCGGGCCTGCGTCGCGCATCGGGTGCCACTGGTGACCAGGGGAGCCGGCACCGGGCTCTCCGGCGGCGCGAACGCGGTCGCCGGCTGCGTCCTCCTCTCGACCGAGAACCTCGCCCGCATCCACGAGATCAACGCGGTCGAACGGCTCGCCGTCGTCGGCCCCGGCGTCGTCAACGACGACCTCCGCGCGGCCTGCGCCGAACACGACCTCTGGTACCCGCCCGATCCGGCCAGCGCGCCCTGGTCCACCATCGGCGGCAACGTGGCCACCAACGCGGGCGGCCTGTGCTGCGTCAAATACGGCGTCACCCGCGACTACGTGCTCGGCATGCAGGTCGTCACCGGCACCGGCGAACTCGTGCGGCTCGGCAGGCGAACCGCCAAGGGCGTGGTCGGCTACGACCTCGCCGGCCTGCTGGTCGGCTCCGAGGGCACGCTCGGCGTGATCACCGAGATCACCGTCAAGCTGCGGCCCAAGGCGGGCCCGGAACGCACCGTCGCAGGTTACTTCTCCACTCCGGTCGACGCGGGCCGCGCGGTCGCCGCGGTGAGCGCCACCGGCGTCGTCCCCTCCGCCCTCGAACTCATCGACCGGCACTGTCTGGCAGCCGTTGACGCCTGGAAGAACATGGGCCTGTCCGCCGACGCCGACGTCGTCCTGCTCGGCCGCACCGACGCGCCTGGCCCGGCAGGCGAACAGGAGGCCGCGATCATGCTGGACTGCTTCGAGAAATCGGGCGCCACCTGGGCCGCCCAGTCCACCGATCAGGCCGAGGCCGACGCGCTGTTCGCCGCCCGCCGACTCGCCTACCCGGCGCTGGAACGCCTCGGGCCGGTTCTGACCGAGGACGTCTGCGTGCCGAGGGCCGCCGTACCGGAGATGCTGGCCAGAATTGACGCGATCGCCCAACGCAATGACACGCTCATCGCGAACATCGCCCATGCGGGCGACGGCAATCTGCACCCGTTGCTGATCACCCAACCGGGCGACGAGCCGGCTCGGCAACGCGCATTGCGCGCATTCGAGGAGATCATTTCCGACGCGATCGCCCTCGGCGGCACGGTGACCGGAGAGCACGGCGTCGGTCTGCTCAAAAAGGACGGAATGGCCCGAGAGCTGAGCGAGCCCGTGCTGGCCATGCACCGCGCCGTCAAGGCCGCCCTTGATCCACACAACATCCTCAATCCCGGCAAAGTCATTGCCAGTTGAGTGCGCGCGGTTTCGCTTCCGAAATCGTTGCCGGTCAGTAGAATCGTCCGCATGCGAAGCCGATCGACCGTGCTGTTTGTTGTCGCGACTACAATCGGCGTAGTCGGCTTCGCGCCGTCGATCGCGAACGCGGCGAACGGTTCGTGCGTGCAGTCGCAGGGTGTCTATGCCAAGGGCACGCCGTGGGCGCAGAGTCTCATCGACGCCGCGAGGATCTGGCCGCTCAGCACCGGTGCCGGCATCACCGTCGCGGTGCTCGGCACTGGGGTCGACCCGTCGAACGCACAGTTCGCGCCCGGCGCGGTCAAACCGATGATCAGCTCGACCAGCGGGGTGGGCGGCGCAGTCGACTGCGCAGGCTACGGCACGTTCGCGGCCGGCATCGTTGCCGCGCAACAGAACCCGTCGACCACCTTCGCCGGCATCGCACCCGGCGCGCACATCCTCCCGGTCCGCTTCACCGATACTGGTCCCAGCAACGACCAGGGCGCCGACCCGGTCGCGCTGGCCACCGCCATCACCGACGCGGTCAACGCCCATGCCAGCGTGATCCTGGTCGCCGTACCGGCCACAACGGACGATCCGACGCTGCGCGCCGCCGTCCAGGCCGCCCATGACGCGGGCGATGTCGTTGTCGCGCCGGCGATCGGCAACCAGAACGGACAGTCCAGCTATCCCGCCGCCGACCCGGGCGCCATCAGCGTCGCCGCCCTCAACGAATCCGGCGCCGCCGCGCTCGGTCAATCCAACGCGGCTGAGAGCGGCGCGATCGCGGCGCCCGGCACCGACCTGGTGGGCATGGCCGCGAACACCGGCGGAGCGGTCGGCCAGGTGTGGTCCCTGCAGGATCCCTCGTTCGCGTCCGCCGCCTACGTTGCGGGCGTGATCGCGCTGATGCGCGCATACCAGCCGCTCAGCGGCCTGACTCCCGACGAGATCGCCAACCGGCTGACCGCGACCGCGAGCAAACCCGCCAACGACGCGAACCTCGGTGCCGGCATCGTCAACGCCTACGCCGCCGTCACCGCCGAACTGCCTGCCACCAACGGAAAGTCCGGCCTGTCGAACCGGCCGGTGCAGATCGCCGCCGCGAACAACGCGACCGGTCCGGCCGACCGGATCGCCGGTCTCATCGCGATTCTCGGTGTGCTGCTGGCCGGCGTGGTCGTCATCGCGGCCCGGTCGATCCGCAGGGCGAAGGCGCGGGGCTGGCGGATCGGCGTGCTCAGGTCATGAGCGAGGAGTAGCTGCTCGCGCCGTCCTGGTCGCCCTGGATGTAGTTGTCCGCGCTGTTGTTCAGGCCGGTGATCAGCAGGCCGGCGCGCTGGACGAGCGAGGAGATGGTCTGCGCGGCGGTCTCCATGACGGAGTGGTGCTTCTCGTAGGCCTCTTGCGACTGCGGTACCTGGCCGAACGCGGTCCCGCTCAGGTTCTCCTCGCCGACGCTCGTGCCGGCATTGCGCACCTGCTGCTGCTGTCCGGAGAACTCGTTGGCGGTGCTGGTCAACGCGGTCGGCGCGACCCGGAACGCGGTCGAACTCGCGCCGGTGTTCGACCCCTGCTGGCCGGTGTTCACCTGACCGGCCGCCGTGCCGGCGCGGTTCGTGAACTGCCGGTAGGCGCCGCCGGTGTAGGTCGACCACGGGTTGAAGTTGCTGCCCTGGTGCGAGATCGCGTACGCATTCTGCGCGTTGGTGGCCGGATCGAGGTTCGCGGTCTGGTCGCGCATCGCCTGCTCGGCCGCGGTGCCGTGCCCGGGGTTGAGCGAGCGGATCTGCCACAGGCCGACCGACGGACCCCAGGTCCCGTTCTGCAGGCCGACATCGCCGACCTGACTCGAGTCGCCGTGCGACTCGGCGAGCGCGACCGCGGTCGCGGTGGTCAGCGCGTCGCCGCGGAAGCCGGCGTCGTAGGCGTACTGCGCGACCTGCTGGTCGGTCAGCTGTGGCATTGCGTCCTCCCGGGCTCGAACCATCCACTTGCGACACTCGTTCGACCGGGTTCGCACCCGCCCTCGCCGGGCCCGAACCCTAACGCATCGGCGGCCCGGCGCCCGCCGTTGTCCACAGTCACCGGGGTTTTAGGGGAGGGGGTCTTCGCCGATGACGGTGGGGGCTACCGGCGAGGATTCGTTCCAGACGTCCTCGGTTTCCATCAGCCACGGCGGGATGCGCCTGCCGCCGCCCATGTCCGAGCCGCCCATGCCGCTCATGGGCATCATCGGCATCATGGGCGTGGAGCCCGCCGTGTTGGCGCCCGCCGCGCCGGCCGCCGCTACGCCGGACTCCAGCGCGCTGGCGGAGTTGGCGCCGCTGAGCAGGTTGCCGCTGAACGAGCCGGCGCCACCGGCGCCGGCGCCGATCGCGGAACTCTTCAGCGCGCCACCGATCCCGCCCATGCCGCCGCCCGCGCCGCCCAGCTTGGCCGCGTTGAGTGCTGCCGTGCGGTCGCCGAGTTTCGGGGTGGTGCCGTCGGTTCCGGTGCTGCTGGAGGAGTCGCTGTTCTTGTTCTTGCCGACGAAGCCGGGCACCTTCGGGATGATCGAGCCGAACCGGCCGAACACCGCGGCCGACGCGGCGGCGACGCCCGCGGTGAACATGTTGCCGAACAGCGGACTGTCCTGTTCGACCGTTGCCGCGTTGGTGGGCAGGGCGGGATTGGCCGCCGTGCCACCGGTCGGGGTGGTGGTCGTGGCGGGCAGACCGGTGTTGAACGAGGCGAGGTTGGTGGTGATCGGGGTCGGCGCGCCGGACGAGCCGCCGGTGATCGCGGCGCCCTGCGGAATCTGCGGCGCGACCTGCGCGTCGGGTGCGGGCGGGATGTTGTCCTGGGTACTCACGTAGTTGCCGGCCAGGCTGGTCATCACCTGAACGGCTTTGGCGTGCGCGGCATCGGCCGTTGCCGAGACCTGCTGCTGGTTCTGCACGGCGGCCACTGCCTGAGCGCGGGCCTGCGTCATCTGCGCGACGACCGCGGCGGGTGTGCTCGCGTCCACCTGGATGGGCGAACTGGCGAGCGCGAGTGCCGCGGCCGGGACGGTCGGCACGTCGACGGGCGGCGGCATCTCCGCGCGGGCGGTGTCCTGCGCGTCGGCCGTGTCGTTGGCGAGGTTGCGCATGGTGTACGCCGTGTCGGCGACCTTGCGGATGCCGCCGATCAGGTCGTTGACCATGGTCGTGTACTGGTCGGCCGCGCCGCCGGTCCAGTTGCCCTGGAAGCCGGAGAGCTGACCCGCGAGCGTGTTCGCCTGCGAGTGCAGCGAGTTGCCGGTGGAGTCCCAGCCGTTGGCGACGGTGCGCGCGCTGTTCGGATCGCCCGCGTAGAGCATGTTGTAGAGCTGCTGGTGGCTGTACTGCGCGAAGTTCGTCCGCGCCTCGTGCCCGCTCATGTCCACCAACCTTGAGTGTTCGAGGGGTCGCTGCTGGACGGCTGACCCTGTTGACCTTGTTGACCCTGCTGACCCTGCTGGCCGGAGTTGTCGCCGAAGATCGCCTGCCAGATGCTCTCGTGACCGGAGGTCTGGCCGGACTGGCCGGACTGGTCATAGCCACCTGAGTAGCCGCCCGAGTAGCCGTTGGTGACCTGCATGCTGCCGGCGGCGTTCTCGTCGGCCTGCTGGTAGCCGTTGGCGACGGTCTTGGTGATGTCCTCGGCGAAGGAGATCGCCTGCTGTACCTGACCGAGCAGGTCCGACATCTCGACGATCGCGGCCTGTTGGGACGTGGCGAGACTGGCCGCTTCGCCGAACGCCCCGAGTTTCATCGGGGTGTCCTGCAACGCGGAGAGCGCCTCGATCGGTGTGCCCAGCCCGCCCAGCTGCGTCTGTAACTCCTGGGCGAAGTCGAGCAGGGTTTGCAGATGGACGAAGAACGACTGGTCGGTCATGGAATCCGGCGCCTCCCCGGGCTGGAACCCTACGCGGCAAACCCGTCGACGGAGGAACGTGGAGTTCCTCCGCCAACGGGTCGAATCGAACTAGGCGAAGTAGCTGGTGTTGCGCTGCTCCAACGCGTACTGGTGGTCGTGCGCCTCGGAGACCTTCTGCGAGAACTGCGCGATGATGCTGACGATGTCGTTCGTGGCCGAACGCAGCCGGGTCTCGCACTGCTGGGCGGCGTCACCGGCGGAGCTGCCGGACGCGTACCAGTTCTCCTTGAGCGGAGCCAGGTTGCTCTGCAGGTCCTGCAGGCAGGTGGTCAACGCGGTCGCCTTGGCGGACAGGGCCTGCGAACCGGCCTGCAAAGAGCCGAAGTTCACACTGATCTGATCAGCCATTGTTGCTTGGTCCTCTTCTGCTCGAGCTGAGGCGTCGAAACGCTCAGCCGCCGATGATCCGGTTGAGGACGGCCCCACCGGCGTTCAGGTTGCTGGCAACCGTGCGGAAGCTCTGCTGTGCCGTCGAGTCTCCGCTGTTGTAGTTGGTGTTGCTGGTGTTGACCAGGCTGGACATCTGGTCCAGTTCGTTGCTCGCCTGCTGCATCTTCTCCTGCAACTGGGTGTGCAACTGCCAGAAGGCGGTAGCCTGGTCGCCCGCGTAGCTGCTCAGAGTGGCGACCAGTTCATTCTCCAGGTCGCTCATTGTCTTCTTGGCGTTGGCTGCCGCCTCCGAGAAGCCCTGGACCGCACGGGTCATGGACGCGGCATCGATCTTGTAGCCTGAGCCACTGGTCACGGGTGGGCCACCTCCTCTTTCTCGCCAGTTGATCGCCGGGGCGATTCGCGCCCCGCGCGTCTTGCCATGTTGGACACTAGAAAATCATCGACTGTCCGCAAACGGCACAAGTGCCGGTCGAAATGGCGGCACTATTACCTACGCGTCGGCCGTCACTTCCCCGTTGTTGCTGAGCAGTGCTTGTTCATCCGCTGTTGAACTCGGTTCCTGCCAGGCGATCTGGACCAGCGTGGCGCCGGTTCGCCTGCGCACCAGCGAGCCCCGGCCGGGTGGCTGCGGGCTGGGTTTGACGTCGCCGAGCAACGGACCCTCCTCCTTGCTGCCGGAGAGCAGCACGCCGGGCGAACCGAGTTCGCGAACACGTTGCAGCATCGGGTCGAACATCGATCGCGCGGCGCCACCGCTGGCCCGCGCGACGATCAGGTGCAGGCCGATGTCCCGGGCCTGCGGCAGGAACTCCAGCAGCGGCGTCAACGGGTTGCGGCCCGCGGTGGCGACCAGTTCGTAGTCGTCGACGAGTACGAACACCTCCGGGCCGCGCCACCAGCTTCTGGTGCGCAGCGCCTCGGCGGTCACGTCCGGGCCGGGCAGCCGGGTCTGCATGCCGGCGACGACCTGTTCGACCAGTCCGGTGAGGACGGGTTCGGCGCCCGCGTAGCCGAGCAGGTGATCGCCGCTGACCGCGTCGAGCAGACCGCGCCGGTAGTCGACCACGATGATGGCGCTCTGCTGCGCGGTGTAGCGGCGCATGATGCCGGTGGCGATGGTGCGCAGCAGCCCGGACTTGCCGGCCTCCACGTCGCCGAACGCGATGAAGTGCGGATCGGTGGTGAAGTCGAGGTAGACCGGTTTGAGGTCGTGTTCGGCGATGCCGATCGGGATCGAGCGCGGCGTCGGCGGCTGTTCCCGCTCGATCGCGGACAGCGAGACCTGGCCGGGCAGCAGGCGGACCTGCGGGGCGGGCGTGCCGGTCCAGGCTTCGCGGACGCGCTTGACCAGATCGTGGGTGCCCTCGCCCATCGTGGCCGGCTGCTGTGTGCTGTCGATGCGGGGGAGCGCGGTGAGGAAGTGCAGTTTGTCCTTGGTGAGGCCGCGGCCTGGGGCGTCGGGTGGGACGTTCATGGCGGCTCTGCGGTCGATCGAGGAGTCGGCCGGGTCGCCGAGGCGCAGCTCGAACCGGGTGCCGATCGCGTCGCGCAGCGGCGCACGCACACCCATCCACGAGTTCGCCGAGACGATCACGTGGATGCCGAAACCGAGGCCGCGCGCGGCGAGGTTGGTGATGGCCTCGTCGAGCTGTTCGTACTCGTGGCGCAGCGTCGTCCAGTCGTCGACGACGACGAACACGTCGCCGAACTCGCGGTTCTCCGCACCGCTCTCCCGCAACTCGGCGCGGCGCTGGCGGAACGCGGCGGCCGAGTCGATGCCGTTGGCGCTGAAGAACTGCTCGCGCTCGGCGAGGAGGGTGACCGCCTCGGCGACGACGCGGCGGGCGCGGTTGGGGTCGCGTCTGGTCGCGTAGCCGGACACGTGCGGCAGGCCGGCGATCGAACCGAGCGCGCCGCCACCCATGTCCAGCAGGAAGAACTGGGCCTCGGCGGGCGTGTGGGTGACCGCGATCGAGCAGAGCAGCGTGCGCAGCAGCGTGCTCTTGCCGCTCTGCGGGGCGCCGACCACGATCGCGTGGCCCGCCGCGCCGGAGAGATCGGCCCAGAGCAGGTCGCGGCGCTGTTCGAACGGCTTGTCCACAATGGCGATCGGCACGATCAGCCTGCCGTTGCCGCCCCAGCCGACCGGGCACAGGCCGCGCTGCGGGTCCACGCCGAGCGGGGTGAGCAGCTGATCGAGGGCGGGTGGTTCGTCCAGCGGCGGCAGCCAGATCTGGTGCGCGGCCGGACCGTGGCCGACCATTCTGGACACCATCGCGCCCATGATCGTCTCGTTGCCGCTGGACTCGGTGATCACGCCGCGCATCGCCGGCATGGTCGGCGCGGCCTCCACCGCAAGACGTGGCGCGCGGACCCGGCTCAGCGTGAACGGGAGCGCGAACTGCTGGCCTGCCGGTCCTCGTCCGCCGACGCTCTGGCCGCGTGCTGGCAGGTCGCCGGAGACATAGGCGGCGCGCAGGCGGATCAGGGATTCGGTGTCGAACTTCAGGTAGGCCGAACCGGGGACCGGCGGGAGGGTGTACGCGTCGGCGACGCCGAGCACGGTGCGGCTCTCGGCGGCCGAGAAGGTGCGCAGGCCGATGCGGTAGGACAGGTGCGAGTCCAGGCCGCGCAGCCTGCCCTCCTCAAGCCGCTGGGAAGCCAACAACAGGTGAATGGCGAGTGACCGGCCGAGTCGGCCGATCATCACGAACAGGTCGATGAAGTCCGGCCGGCTGGACAGCAGTTCGGAGAACTCGTCGATGATGACCAGCAGCGCGGGCAGAGCGACCAGGTCCGCACCGTCCATTCTGGCCTTCTCGTAGTCGCGGACGGACGCGAAGTTCCCGGCCGCGCGCAGCAGTTCCTGGCGCCGGTTGACCTCGCCGTTGATCGCGTCGCCCATCCGGTCGACCAGGGCGAGGTCGTCGGAGAGGTTGGTGATCACCGCGCAGGTGTGCGGCAGTTCGGCCATGCCGGCGAACGTGGCGCCACCCTTGAAGTCGATCAGCGCCAGGTTGACCGCTTCGGACGAGTGCGTCGCGGCCAGTCCGGTGACCAGGGTGCGGAGCAGTTCGCTCTTGCCGGAACCGGTCGCGCCGATCACCAGGCCGTGCGGGCCCATGCCGCCCTCGGCCGACTCCTTCAGATCCAGTTCGACCGCTCGGCCCTCGGGGTCGACGCCGATCGGGATGCGCAGCCGGTTGCGTGGCGGGCGGCGCTGCCAGGTGATCTCGGTGTCCAGGTCGCGGGCGTCGCCGACGCCGAGCAGGCCGGGCAGGCTCAGCGCGTTCGCCATCGGCGACTCGGTCATCACCGGCGCGGCGCGGTAGAGCGGGGTCAGCTGGCGGGCCAGGGCTTCCGCCGAGGCCGCGTCCACCCGATCACCGCGGCCCAGCAGGGAGATCCGCTGCTCGTCGTCGGTGCCGACGACCATGCCGACCTTGCCGTGCGACAGGTGCAGGCACAGCGTGTTCGGCAGCGGGTTGCGCGGCGGCGCGCTCCCGCTCACGTCGATCATGGTGACCGCGTACCGGCCGCTGCTCGGCACCAGCACCGAATCGCCGGACAGGTCGCCACCGTCCACGATGACCACCAGGTGCCGGTAGTCGAAGCCGAGCGCGGTGGATTTGGTGAACAGCGGTCGTTCGCCGAGATCCGGTCCGAACAGGTCGGCGAGCGCGGTCAGGTTGTCCGCGACCAGTCGCGCGGTGCCGGCCGCGTCGGTGCTGCTGTCCTCCTTGGTCGGTGTCGCCTGGGCATGCGGCAGCCATTTGGCCCATTCCCACTCCGCGTACCGGTCGACCGCGAGACAGAGGCCGATGCGCAGGTCGTCGGGGGAGTGGAAGGCGGCGACCTGGGTGAGCAGCGCCCGCACCAGGTCGAGCACCTCGCGGCGGTCACCGCTGACGTCGAGCTGCGCGAACGAGCGCAGCGACACCGCGACCGGCAGGTCGGAGACGGTCGCGTAGGCGCGGATGAAGTGCCGCAGCGCGGTCGAGGAGACCGGGTCGAGGTCCTCCAGCGGCGCGGTCTGCGGGGCGCGCAGCGGCGTGGCCAGGCGTTGCGGGCCGGCGCCGACGCGCACGCGGGCGAAGTCCGGGTCGTAGCGGCGGCGCTCCCACAGCCTGCCGCGTTCGATCACCGCCCAGAGGTCCTCCGGGTCGGGCTGGGCGGCGATCAGCGTGGTCCGCTGATCCTCGGCGACCTCGCGGACCTGTTGCCGCAGACCGGAGAGATAACGCTGGTAGTCGCGCCGCTCCTCGTTGATCTGCGCCTTCTTCGCGGTGCCGCCGCGTGCCAGCGACATGATGATCATGCCGAGCATGGAGGACGCGAACAGCGCGCCGAAGATGTAGGTCATGGCGCCGCCGCTGCGACCGATGTAGATGAACGACATCGCGCCCATGCCGAGCATCATCGGCAGGAAGAACAGCATCTGCATGGCGCCCGAATTGGAGCCCTTGGGCAGCAACGGCGGTGACTGCAACAGGATCTCGCCGGTCGGCGTCTCCGGCACCGCGGCGCGACGTTCGCGTCGCACGGGCGGCGTTGGGCTGCTGGCGGCCGGTTTGGGCGAGGTCACTGGGGAGGACTCCTGAAGCCGATCGTGGGCATACCGGGCCGATTCTGGCGAGGTTCTGCCGTCAACCGGGTGGGTACTTTTGCCGTGCGTTGGGGAAAGCCGTGGGTAATTCGGGGAAATCAACCGCCGATTCGGTGGGTACTTTTGCCGTCCGGGCAGCTCGGCCCGCAAATTTAGGCTGCTCCAGCAGTGATTCCCGGTTCCACGTGCAGCGAGGAGCAACCATGACGTCCGCTGGGCAGTACGTTGTCGCGCCGGAAGCCGTACGTTCCTCGGTCGGCAATGTCGGCGGCCTCATCATGCAGGCGGTCAACACCGTCATGGCGTTGGAGACGATGATCGTCCCGCCGACGTCGTTCGCGACCATCGGCAGCGCGGTCGCCTCGGCCAACACCAGCATGCAGGCCCAGCAGGTCGCCGCGCTCAAGTCGCTGCTGAGCCTGATGCAGCAGGTGAACAACCTGGTGCAGCGCAGCGTCGAGGGCTACGACTCGGCCGACCAGGCGGTCGCCGCCTCCTACGGCGGCAACTCGGCCGGCACCAACGGCAACAACGGCATCTGGTCCGGCGGCGTGGCGAACACGCTGGCCACCAGCGCGGTCGCCGGCAGCATCGGCGGGCCGGGCACGCCGCACTCGGTGTCCACCGTGCTCGGCTACCTGAACCAGGCCGGCCTGACCACCGGCAGCCCGACCGGCGCCCCGACCGGTTCGGCCGCCGCGTTCGCCAACTGGCTGGACGCCAGTCCCGATCACCAGGCCGCGCTCGGCGTGCTCGGCACCTACTCCGGTGCGGCTCGCGGCTTCGGCGACATACCCGGCGGCGTGCACAACGGCGACCTGGTCGCGATCAACCCCGGATCGAGCGCGCTCGACCAGAGCACCGTGCTCGGTGTCGTGGCCAACAACGGACAGCTCTACAACAACGGCCTGATCCAACCGGACTTCGGTGGCCTGGCCAACCTGCAGGTCTACCGGCCGATGTCGGCCTGAGAGGGCGCCCAAGCATGCTCGCGTATCCCAATTCCAGCGCGATGGACTTCGCTGCGGCCGGCGGCGGGCCGATCACGATTCTGCCGCAGATCATCACCGGGCAGCCGGAGCAGATCGCCGCGCACAGCAGCGGCCTGCTGGCCAAGGCGGCACAGTTCGTGTCGCTGTTGGAGGAGTTCAACAAGGCCAGCCAGTCGCTGAGCAAGGTGTGGTCCGGCGCGGCGTCGGAGACGGCGGTCAAGAAGATCACCGACTCGCTCTCCGCGCTGCAGAACATCATCAAGGTGGTGGAGGGCGGCGCCGCGCTGCTCGGCATCTCCGGCACCCTGGTGAAGTCCGCGCAGACCGCGTACACCAGCGTCGTCTCCTCGGTGAACCCGACGGTCGCCGGCCTGATCTCGAACTGGTGGACCTACAGCGCGGGCGTCGCCCTGGCGACCTCGACGAGCGCGGCGCTGCGGGCGTTCATCACCGCGATCGAGGGCCTGCTCACCGCGCTGGGCGGCGGCAAGCTGGCCATGGAGATCGCCACCCTGGCCCAGATCATCATGCAGATCGAGCAGTTGGCGGCCGGCCCGAAGGCGGCGGCGACCTCCGGTGCCGTGCCGACCACCGGCACGATCGGCACGCCGGCGATCACCATGCCGCAGGCCCCGCCGCAGGTCGTCACGGCGGCCGGTCAGCAGGCGATCACCGGCTACACGCCGCCCGCCCTGAACGGCTTCACCGGGACCAACGGAGCCACCGGAATCAACGGGAACGTGCCGAACTCGGTCAGCGGCAACTACCCGACCACCGGCACGGGCGGGGCCGCGCTCTACCCGAGCATCAATCCGGCCGACAGCTGGATCGCGACCACCCCGCAGGCCAACACCCCGGCCACGACCACGCCCGCGGCGCCGACCGCTCCGGCCGGGACCGGGCAGGACGTGTCGGTGACCACCAGCGATCACGGCATCACCACGACCGTGTCGGTGCCGGCCGGGCAGGCCGCGAACATCGACCTGAACATGACGGTCAACGGCGACCACGTCGCCGAACACCTCAACATCGGCGCTGACGGATCGGTCTCGGTGAGCTGAGCATGAGCGTCGCAACGGACTCCGGCACGGTCGACCTGTCCGGTGTGGTCGGGTCGATCCTGCGCAAGTACCAGGGCGTGCTGGCGAACTGCCAGCAGGTGGTCACCGGTGATCCCGGCGCGCTCACCAGCGCCGCGACCGCCGCGTCAGACCAGGCGAACAACCTCGCCGCCGTGGCCGGCACCGTGCAGCAGCAGGCGCGGAGCCTCGGCGCGCAGTGGGAAGGCACCGCGTTCGACGCGTTCAGCGGGTCGACCGGCAATCTGGCCACCGAACTGGACGCGGTGCGCGGCACGCTCGTCCAGGAGGCGCAGCGGCTGACCAGCGCTGCGACCGCGCTGACCAACTCGAAGTCCGCAATGGACAGTGTGCTGAGCCAGTTCACCAGCGCCGCCAACCAGTTGCTCGCCGAGTCCTCGGCCGCCTCGCCCGCCGCGGTGAACGCGTTCATCAACGCGGCGGAGCAACTCGGCCAGTCCGCGGTGAGCGCGGCGACCAGCATCATCGAGCAGCTCGGCAGCACCCTGGCCAGCATCTTCGGTCTTTCCTCCGAGTCCGCCGGCGAGGGCGAGAAAGGGGAGAAGGGCGAAGGCGGCGAGGGTGAGGAGAAGAAGAAGCTCGGCAACTCCGAGAGCGACCAGAAGAAGGCCGTGCAGAAGTGGCTGGCCAACCAGCCCTGGTTCTCCTCCTGGTACAAGAGCACCTACGGCAAGGCCCCCGACGCCGAGCATCTGAAGTTCGGCGCGCTGAACTGGTTCGACGAGAACGACGTGCTGGACGGGCGGCGCAGACCCCAGTCGGCGCCGTGGTCCACGTTCACCAACTCCGGCTGGTACAAGGTCACCAGCGACGGGTTCACCCCGACCAGTGCGCCGCTCAAGGCGGACACCCCCTTCGGCTCGCTGGCCGACCCGCCGGAGGACGCGTCCACCGCGACGAAGCTGTTGCACGACAGCAACGTCACGCTGTGGAACTCCGGCGACAACACCGTCTACAACGGCGCGGACCACGGTCTCGGCTACGAGGCCAAGGACAGCGGCAGCGTGGACATGGGCTCCTACGGCACACTGTCCGGCAAAGCCGACTTCGACGCCGGTCCGCAGCTCACCGACAACGCCTCGCTGAACATCCACGGCGGCCAGTTCCAGGCCAGCGGCGACCTGAAGGGCACCCTGGTCGACGCGACCGCGTCGGGCACGTACAAGGACGGCATCCTCGGCGCGGACGGCAAGGTCGACGGTTTCGTCGGCGGTGACCTGTCCGGCCACTTCACCGGCGGGGTGAACGGCGCGGAGCTGCACCTCAACGGCTTCGCGGGCGCGCAGGTGTCGGGCAGTGCCAGCGCGGACGTCGGTGGGCTCGGCGTCGGCGTGAACGGGTCGCTCCAGGCCGGTGTGGGCGCCCAGCTGGACGGCCAGGCGACCTGGAACAACGGCGACGTCAAGGTCAACTTCAAGGCCGGTGCCGCGCTCGGGCTCGGTGCCAGCGTCGGCGGCAACGTCGAGGTGAACCTGCCGAAGATGTGGGGCAACGTGCAGCAGTACGGCAATTCCGTGGTGAACTCGGTGTCCGGCGCGGCCAGTTCGGCGGCGGACGCGATCGGCAGAGCCGCGAGCAACGCGGGCGGCTATTGGGGAGGCTGGTAGGCGATGGTTTCTCCGATCGGCGCCGAGCGGCTGGATGTGCCGCTCGGCTTCGACGTCCCGGACGAGTGGCGCCCGGTGGATCCGGCTCAGGCCGGGGCACCCGGCGCCGTTGTCGTGTTGGTGCGCGAGGGCGTGCCGGCGAGCGCCGGGTTCACCCCGAACATCACGATGGGCCTGTCCCGCCGCACCGACGACGCCACCGTCGCGGACATCGCGGACGAGGCGATCGGCCGGCTGGCCGCGACCGGGGTCGAGGTGTCCGTGCTGGAGCGGGAGGTGCTCGCCGAACAGGAGGCGCCCTGCGTGACCCAGCTCGTCCGGTGCGTCTACGGCGAGCGCACCGTGGTCCAGTCCCAGGTGCACCTGCTGATCCCGCTCGGCGACGCGCCGCAGGACCGGCTTGCCGTGGAGATGGTGTGCAGCTGCACGCCGCCGCAGCTGCCCGCGGTCACCGGCGACTTCCAGCACTTCGTGGCCAGTTTCCACATTCGCGGCGAGGAGGAGTCCTGATGCCGCTGCGGATCGAGCTGCCGGCGAGCTGGCAGGCCGTCGGCATCGAGCACGACGACGGCACCGACCTCGCGGCCTTTCGCCACCCCGAACCGGGCGAGTCGTTCACGCCGAACCTGACCCTGCTCACCCGCACCACCCCGGTCGCGGTCGCGGTGCGCACGCTCGCGGACCGGGCGCTCGGCAAGGCCGCCCGCGAGTCGGCGAGCATCGCGGTGTTCACCGAGCAGGACTGGGGCAGCGGCGCGGAAACCGTGGTACTGCGCGGTTTCCAGCTGACCAACCGGTCCAGCTCGGCGGAGGCGCCGATGCAGCTGACCCGGTTCCAGGTGCACGCCGGCCTGCCCTCGCGCGACGGCGAGCGGCATGACGTGGCCACCCTCGTACTGTCCTGCCTGCCGGCCCAGCGGTCGCTGGTCGAGCAGGAGTTCACCGACATCGTGCGCAGCATCGCGCTCGAACGCTAGATACCACAGGGAGATCACTGGTGAACCCGGAAACTGACGTCGACGTCGCCGGTCTGCTCGACCAGGTGCGCCAGCAGGCGGACGAGGTGCAGCGCATCCAGCGCAGCGTGGAAGCCCTGCTGGTCAAGGGGAATTCGCGCAACAACGAGGTCACCGTGACCGTGACCGGCACCGGCAAGTTCACCGAGATCACCATCGATCCGGAGACGATCCGCCGGTACAACGCGCGCGACCTCGGTGACATCGTGCTGGAGGCGGTCAACGACGGGCTGCGCAAGCTCGGCGAGGCGAGCACCGCGCGGTTCAAGCCGATCATCGAGGCGGCCGGCCGGATCGAGCAGGCCGGCCGATGACACTGCCGGCTTCGGTCTCCTCGGCCTGCCGGGTGACCGTGGTGACCCCGCAGGCGCGGGTCGACGTCGCGCTGCCGCTGGGCAGCACGCTGGTCGAGCTGATCCCGCAGCTGATCCGCCTGTCCGGCGCGGAAAGCCTGGCCCAGGCCGACAACCCGGGCTGGCTGCTGTCCCGGCTCGGCGGCGCGCCCATGCCGCTGGGCATGACCGTCACCGCGGCCGGCATCCGCGACGGCGACGTGCTCTACCTCAACCCGAAAGAGCGGCGGATGGCGCCGCTGCTGTTCGACGACGTGGTCGACGCGATCGCGAGCGCCGCGGAGAACCGCGACGGCGCCTGGGGCTCGAAGGCCGCCTACCGGGCCGGCATGGCCGGGGCGGCGACCGTGTTCGTCGGCGCGGCGGTCCTGCTGCTGCGGGGCATGTGGGGTTCGCCGTTCGCGTCGGTTGGCGTTGCCGCGCTGGCCATCCTGCTGCTCATCGGCGGCGGGGCGCTGGCCAGGGCGTACGGCGACGCGGACGCGGGCGCGGTGTGCGCGTTGACCGGCGTGCCGGTCGCCGGGCTGGCCGGGCTGCTGGTGTTCGGCTCGCACACGATCGGTCTCGGCGCCGCCGAGGTCGCGACCGCGCTGGCCGCGATCACCGTCTACGGCGCGCTCGCCGTGGTCGCGGTCGCGTATCGGCTGCCGTGGTTTCTCGGTGTCACGGCCGCCGCGCTGATCGGGGCGCTGGCCGCGGCCGTACCGCTGGTCTCGAATGTGGCCGCCGAGGGGTCGGCCGCCGTCGCGATCGCGCTGGCCACGGCACTGGCCGCGGTCGCACCGATGCTCTCCCTGCGCCTCGCCAAACTGCCGCTGCCGACCGTGCCGACCGACATGGACTCGTTCCGGGAGAAGGAGAAGCCGACCCTCGGACAGTCCGTATTGGACCAGACCGCGCACGCCGAGGCGCTGCTCTGCGGGTTGCTCTCCGCGTTCGGTCTGGTCGCACTGGGCTCGGAGATCGTCCTGCTGCGCGGTGAGAACGTCGGTCAGGCCACGCTGGTCGGCGTGGTCGGCGTGGTGTGGCTGCTGCGGTCGCGTTCGTACTCGGGCACGCTGCCGCGCGTGGTCTTCGTGGTAACCGGTCTCGTTCTGCTTGCCTGCCTCGGCGGCTGGCTGGCGCTGTCCACCCAGCACACCGCCATGCTGATCGGCGCGGGCGTGCTCGCGCTGGCCGGCCTGATCTGCGTGAGCTACGCGAATCGCGCGGTGCGCGGCCGGCAGTCGCCGTACTGGTCGCGGCTGCTCGACGTGGCCGAGTTCATCGGGCTGATCGCGATCATCCCGCTGGCCGGCGAGGTGCTCGGCCTCTACGCCGCGCTCCGCAGTGCCATCTAGGCCATCCAGGTTTCCTGAAGGGCGAGCGGCAGGGTGCCGCGCACCGCGAGTTCCTGCCGCCCGTTCCTGGACATCAACCGCACCCCGAGAATCCTGCTCAGCTGACGGGTCGTCAGCCGACCCTCGGTCGGCCGCATCCCGATCCGCACCAGACCGCGCGCCCGCACCCGGCCGCGCTGATCGCGGAACAACGTCAGCGAGGTCGCGGTGAACGCGGCCGCGTTCACCCAGCGGCCCAGCACCGAGATGTCGTCCTTGCCCTCCCTGGTGCCGAAGCCCAGCTGGCGGATCGCGCCGAAGGAGAAGTCCTGCCAGGTCTCGGTGATCTTCAGCCCACTGCCCGGATTGCCGACCGCGAGCGCCACCAACAGTTCCTGCCGCAGGTCGTTCTGGTCGAGGGCGACCGCGGCCAGACCCAGTTTGTCCACGTCGCTCACCAGCGCGATCGCCGTACTCGCCGCCGCGCGCACCGCACCGGTGTCGCCGCCGCCCCTGGCCAGCGCGGCACTCGGCGCGGCCGAGGGCTGGTAGCGCAGCGCCAGCCAGTGGATCTGCAACGGCTGGGTGTCGCGGTCGTCGCCGTAGTAGCGCGCTCTCGGCGGACTCGGCACCGACCAGGTCACCAGTTCGGCCGTGCTCAGCCGAATGTCGGTACGGTCGTAGGCCTTTCGCAGCAACGAAAGCAGGATACGTGGATCCACCGGCAGCGCGGGCGCGACCCGCACCACCGAAATGAAGGAATCGTCCACCTTGGCCACGCCCGCCCGGTTGCCGGCGCGATCGATGTGCTGGCTGATCCGCAGGCCGGGCAGCATGGTCCGCAGTGGATCGCCGGTGCGCTCGGCATGCGCCGCCCGCCTGCCGCGATACCGCCGGTACACGCCGATCCACTGGTAGCCGCACAGTCCGTCGAGTCGAACGGAGGTCACCAGGACGATGCCGGCGCCGACGCCGAGCACGATCCAACTCGCCAGGCGGGTCGGGAACCAGCTCGCCGCCACGACCACGGCGGCTATTTCCCACAGCATAATCTGCCGGATTCCCACGGGTCGGAATCTGCCAATGCGTTTCGCCGTGATCACACTTTCGGCGAGGGTATTTTTACCCTTGTGCGATTCGCCGACTTCCCTTGGTGGCGCGGACAACTGGCTCATCGGGCGGAACAACTCCTGTGTCAATAAAACAATGGCACACCCATACGGAACATCACCAAGCATAGGTATGCTGGCTCCGCCGCGTACAGCGAAATCACTCCGGAAAGGGTAAATGGGGGAAAGTCACGGTGTGGACCCAGCGTGATCAAATCCAGGCATACCAGTTCTTGCGCCGACGCCTGGTCTCCGCGCTGATCGCCGCGGACGCCAACCATCCCACGTCACCGAGCAGGCGGCTGATCCTCGGCACCATCCTCGGCGTCGCGGCGGCCGTGCTCACCGCCGCCGTGTTCGGCGTGCTCGGCCTGGTCAGTCCGAACAGCTCGGCGAACTGGAAGCAGGGCGGCCAGGTCATCGTCGAGCAGGACACCGGCGCCCGGTACATCCTCGGCAAGGACGGCCGGCTCTACCCGGTGCTGAACTACGCGTCCGCGCGGCTGCTCGCCGCCGGCAACGGCACCGCGACCGCGACGGTCTCGGCCAACGCGCTGGCCTCGGTCTCGCGTGGACCGATGCTCGGTATCCCCGGCGCGCCCGACTCGCTGCCCGCCGGCACGGCCATGGCCGACCGACTGTTCACCGCGTGCAGCCGGACCTCGCCCAACCAACCTGCCGGCGCCGAGCCGACGTCCACCCTGATTCTCGGTTCGTCGAACGACGTCGGCCAGCAGCTCGGCACCGGCGAAGGTCTGCTGGTGTCCACCGACGACGGCCAGGTCTTCCTGGTCGCGGACGGTTTCCGGTTCCGGGTGCCGAACTCCGGCACGCTGACCGCCCTGCACTACGACACGATCAGCCAGCTCCCGGTCGCGCGGAACTGGCTCGGCGCCGTCCCGACCGGACCCGATCTCGGCCTGGTCGACGTCGCCGACAGCGGCTCGCCGGGGCCGAACATCGGCGGACACACCACGTTGGTCGGCGAGGTGCTCACCGACGGTGAGTACTACGTGGTGCGCGCGGACGGGCTGGAACCGGTCAGCCAGACCGAGGCGTTTCTGATCACCGGCGACCAGCGCAACGCAGCCGCCTACCCGAACAACCAGCCCGCGCCGATCCCCACCTCGGTCGCGGCGATCAGCGCGACCCCGCGGTCCAGGCAGACCGGCACGACCGGCCTGCCCGCGCAGCTGCCGCGCATCGCCGCGCTCGGCGCCAATCCGGCGCTGTGCGCGACCGGCGACGGCACCACCAGCAGCGTGATCACGGTCGGCGCGGACCTGCCCCTGCCCCAGGGCGCGCAGCCGATCAGCACGTCGGGCGCCGGGCAGCAGGCCAACCAGGTGTACGTGCCGCCGAGCAGCGGTGTGCTGGTGCGCGAACAGACCGGGCTGACCACCGACACCGGCGCCACGTTCCTGGTGACCGACACCGGGCGCAAGTACCCCGTGCCGACCGCCGCGATCGCCTCGCTCGGCTACGGCTCGCTCACCCCGACCGACGTGGCCGAACCGCTGCTCGCGCTGCTGCCGAACGGACCGGCACTGGATCCGAACAAGGCCGGGATTCCGGTCAACGAGGGCGGTACTGGATGACTGACGTGGAAGTTCGGTCGGATGAGTCCGAAGTGGACGATGTTGTGGACGATGCGGAGTCCGTGCCGGCGGCGAAGATCCTGGTCGGTATCGTCGAGGACCATCCGCTCTATCGCGCCGCGGTCGAACGCGTGCTGCGCGCCTCGCCCGATGTCGAGGTCGGGGTGGTCGCCGACTCCGTCGCCAGGTTCGCGGTCGGTCGTCAGCCCGCCGGCAGCGTCGTCGTGCTCGACCTGAAACTGCGCGGCGTCCGCGACGCGGCCGCGGTGATGGAGGTCGTCGGCATGGGCCATCGGGTACTGATCGTCTCCGCGCACGCCGGTCAGTCCGAAGTGCTCAGTGCGATGGCGGCGGGCGCGAGCGGCTACCTGTCCAAGGACGTGGACGGCCCGGAGATCCTCCGCGCGGTCCGCCAGATCGCCGCCGGCAACAGCTACGTCTCGCCCACCCTGGCCGCGTTCGTGCTCAACTCGACCCGGCAACCCCAGGCAGGCCCACGGATCGTTCTGTCCGAACGAGAGCGTCAGGTGCTCGCCCTGCTGGCTGCCGGCGAGCGCGACGCCGACATCGCCGAGGCCATGTCGATCAGCATCCGCACCGTCCGGTCCTATTTGGACAGAATCCGCGACAAGACTGGCCGTCGCCGTCGCCCGGAGCTGACCCGGCTGGCCATCCAGGAAGGTCTCGGCGTCAGGCCCGGCGACTGACCGATCGTTCGCTCACCGTGCGGCCTTTCCACGCGCCGCCGACGCCGAGCCAGTGGCGGCGGGCGGAGTCGATGGTCATGGCGGCGTAGAGCAGGGCGATGGCGGGGAGCAGCGGGGCGCGCCACGGGGGCAGGTCGTAGAGGCGGAGCACGGGGACGAACGTGCCGCTCATGATCAACCAGGCCAGGCCGCCGACGCCGAGCAGCCACCACCAGCCGAACGCGCCGACGATCACCGCGACCGGCGGCAGGAGGTAGAGCCACAGCAGGCCGACGACGGTGCCGAGCAGCAGCGCGGGGGAGTGGCGCAGCTGGGTGTACGCGGACCGGGCGACCATGTCCCACAGGTCGGCCAGGCGCGGGTAGGGGCGCAGGCTGCGCACGGCGGTGGTGAAGCCGAGCCAGGTTCGGCCATCGCGCTTGAGCAGCTTGCCGAGCGCGACGTCATCGATGTGCGCGTCCTTGATCCCGGCCAGGCCGCCCGCCTCGACCAGTGCCGCGCGGCGGACCAACATGCAGCCGCCCGCTGCCGCGGCCACTCGCGATGTCGGCCTGCTGACCAGGCGGAACGGGTAGAGCTGGGCGAAGAAGTAGACGAAGGCGGGCACCACGAGGCGTTCCGACGCGGTGTCCGTGCCGAGTCGCGCCATCAGCGACACCAGGTCGAGTCCGTCGCGCTGGGCTTTGGCGACCAGAGCGGTGACGCTGTCGGTCGGGTGGGCGATGTCGGCGTCGGTGAACAGCAGGTAGTCGGGCTCACCGGCCGCCTCGACGCCACGGGCCATGGCGGCGACCTTGCCGGCCCAGCCGGGTGGCGGGCCGTCGCCGCGAACGACGGTGAGCCGGTCACTGCCGAACGACTCGGCCACGGCGGCCGTCCGGTCGGTGCTGGCGTCGTCGACCACCAGCACCCGGAACTCGCCCGGATAGTCCTGGGCGAGCAGGGTCGGCAGGCAGGCGCCGAGGATGCCGGCCTCATTGCGGGCCGGGACCACCGCGGCCACCGATGGCAGCGGCGCGACCGGTCGGTCCGAAGAGGACAGCCGGTGACCAGTGCGCCAGTAGCCGCCGTGCGCGAGCAGCAGGTAAGCCCAGGCGGCCAGCGCGAGCGCGGCGAGGACGAGCGGGATCAGCACCGCAACATTATCGATGTCGGTCGTGCCTGATCGAATCACTGGGCACGGCCAGGCATGTTGCCGTAGGTTGAGGCCATGGCCACGGTTGCCGCGGTGGAAATCGACGTGGGCTACCGCACCGTCCGCGTCTCCAGCCCGGACCGGGTGTACTTCCCGGCGCGCGGCGAGACAAAGCTGGACCTGGTCAACTACTACCTGTCGGTGGGCGAGGGCATCGTCCGCGCGCTGCGCGACCGGCCGTGCATGATGCATCGCTTCCCGAGCGGCGTCGCCGGCGACAAGGTGCACCAGAAGCGGATTCCCGGTGGCGCGCCGCCGTGGCTGGAGACGGTGCGGGTCAGCTTTCCGCGCTACAACCGGTATGCGGACGAACTGTGCGTCACCGAGCTGGCCAGCGTGATCTGGGCGGTGCAGATGTCCACAGTGGAGTTCCACCCGTGGAACTCACGCCGCGCGGACACCGAGCGCCCGGACGAGTGGCGCATCGACCTCGACCCGATGCCGGAGTGCCCGTTCGGCACGGTGCGCCGGGTCGCGCACATCGCGCACGAGGTCCTGGACGAACTCGGCGCGGTCGGCTGGCCGAAGACCTCCGGCGGGAACGGCCTGCACATCTACGTGCGGATCGAGCCGCGCTGGGGGTTCCACGAGGTGCGCAGGGCCGCGCTCGCGTTCGCCCGCGAGGTGGAGCGGCGCGCCCCCGACCTGGTCACCACGGCCTGGTGGCGCAAGGACCGCGACCCGAGCGCGCTGTTCGTGGACTACAACCAGAACTCCCGCGACCACACCATCGCCAGCGCCTACTCGGTGCGCGGCGTGCCGGAGGGCACCGTGTCCACGCCGATCACCTGGGCCGAGGTCGACGACGTGGAACCGAAGGAGTGCACGATCGCGACCGTGCCCGAGCGGTTCCGCAGGCTCGGCGACCTGCACGCCGGCATCGACGACGTGGCCTACTCGCTGGACACGTTGCTCGAATGGGCCGACCGGGACGGCCTCGACCCCTAGGTCAGAACCACCAGTTTGCCGCTTGCGGTGCCCGCCTCCATGGCGCTATGGGCAGCGGCGATCTCGTCGAACGCGTACACGTGATCGATCGGCACCCGCGCGGTGCCGGCCGCGACCGCGTCCAGGAACTGCTGGAGCACGTCCGCGGGCAGGTCGCCCGCGTCGCCGCCGTAGCCGGCCAGCCGCACGCCGCGCGGGAGGTAGGCGATCGGGTAGAAATCCTTGATGATCCACTCGTTGGACAGCATGCCGGTGAAACAGACGACGCCGTGCACGCGGACCGAGCGCAGCGTGTCCGGGAGGGTGGGAGTGCCGACGAGTTCCAGGGCGGTGTCCACGCCGTCCGGCGCGATCGCCCTGACCTGGGACGCGACGTCGCCGTCGTCGATGAGCACGTGGTCGACGCCGAGCGCCGTGAGCGCGTCGGCCTTGGCCGGGCTGCGGGTGGTGGCGAACACGGTCATGGCGCGTTGTGTGGCCAGCACCGCGGTGGCCATGCCGACCGACGACGTGCCGCCCCTGATCAGGATCGACCCGCCGGGCTGGGCGTCCAGGCCGACGGTGAGCGAGCCGTACGCGGTCTGGAGCATCTCCGGCACCGCGCCGAGCACGTCGGGGCCGAGGTCGGACGAGAACGGGATCACCTGGGTCGCCGGCACGCAGGTGTACTCGGCGTAGCCGCCGTCGAAGGTGCGGCCCATGCCGCCCATCATGGCCATGACCTGCTGTCCTTCGGCGAATTCGCCACCAGGGCAGCGTCGCACGACACCGGTCGCCTCGATGCCGAGCACGCGCGGGAAGGTGACGCCCTCGGCGAGGCCGAGCCGGGTGTGCAACTCCGAGCGGTTCAGGCCGAAGGCGTGCACCTTGATCAGCACCCACCCGGGTCGCGGCTCGGGCACCGGCAGCTCGCGGATGGTCAGCGCGGTCGCCGGACCAGGTGCGTCCAGGACGATCGCGCGCATGGTCGTTGTCATCGCGTCTTGATCCTTTCGTTGACGACGGAGCCGGCCGCGCGCAGCATGGCCAGCGAGGTGGTCAGGCTGGTGAGGTTCGCCTCGGGGAGGATGTCGCCGACCCGCAACCGGAGTTCGGCGTCGAGGATCACCAGCGCGCGTTCCAGCAGGTCGGCGCCGTCCGGGGTGAGCTCGATGATCGACGAGCGCCGGTCCTGCGGGTTCGCCCGACGCCGGCCGTAGCCGGCCGCCTCGATCCGGTCGACGGCCTTGCTCGTGCCGCCGACCGTGATGGACAGTTCCCTGGCGACGTCCTGCACCCGGGCGTTGGGGGTGCGCGCGATCGCCTGGAGCACGTCCAGCCTGCCCATGGACATGTCCAGTTCGGCGTGCAGCCGCTGGTCGATCGCGTCCCACAGCTCGATCTCCAGCCGCACCAGGTGGTGGAACAGAGCGCGCAGATCCGTCATCGCTGTCCAGTCCGATTCCGGGGAATTAACTTCCATGGAAGTATGTTCTGAGGATAGCAGTGCTGGTCTCAGTAGGGGAGAAGATCATGAGCAAGGACCAACTGGCAGCCATCGAGCAGGCGATTCGCAATCGACCCGTCTCGACCGCCGTGGACATCGAGGGGCAGCGGGCCGGGTTCGCCGAGCAGATCGGCGGCAACGACGGACTGCCGACCGTGCCGGTCGTCCCGGACACGCTCGGCGGCGTGCCGGTGGCGCACATCGGCACCGAAACCGGCGAGGACGTGGTGTTCCACCTGCACGGCGGCGCGTACCTGCTCGGCTCGGCCGCGGTCATGTCCAAGCTCTCCGGCGCCGTCGGCGCTCGGTCGGGCGCGCGGGTGATCTCGGTCGACTACCGGCTCGCGCCGGAAGACCCGTTCCCGGCCGGGCTCGACGACGCCGTCGCCGCGTACCGGGCGCTGCTGGACTCGGGCGTGCCAGCGGCGCGGATCGCGTTCCTCGGCGAGTCGGCCGGCGGCGGCTTAGTGCTGGCCACCCTGTTGGCTGCGCGGGACGTGGGACTGCCGCTGCCCAGTTCTGCGGTGGTCATCTCGCCGTGGACCGACCTGACCCTGTCGGGCGAGAGCATGACCAACCGCGCCGAAGCGGATCCGACGCTGGCCAAGGACGCGCTCGCGGCGGCTGCGGCCGGCTACGCCGGGCAGACCGATCCGGCCGACCCGCTGCTCAGCCCGGTCTTCGCCGACCTGCACGGCCTGCCGCCACTGCTGATCCAGGTCGGCTCGAACGAGATTCTGCTCGACGACGCGGTCCGTCTCGCCGCCCGCGCGGCAGCCGACGACGTCGAGGTACGACTGGAAGTCACACCCGGCGCGACCCACGTGTTCCAGTCCTACGGCGCGAAACTCGACGAGGCCGGCAGCGCGCTCGACGCGATTGGCGCATTCGTGCGGACCTGCTTCGATCGGGCCGCGCTGTTGCCGCGATAAGTAGAGTGACGGCAGGTGCGAGCGTCAGCTAGATCGATCGGGGTCGAGATGGGTTTCGATACAGCCTGGGGTTTCGCCGTGCGCACCATGGCCGGGCCTGTCCGCGCATGACCGCGGCGATGGCCTCGTCCGCGCGGGTCACCGAGCCGATCCGGTTCGCCGTGCTGGGCCCGGTCCGGGTCTGGCGCGGCGACGAGGAGGTCCTCGGCGGGCCACCGCAGCAGCGCGCGATCCTGGCGTTGCTGCTGGCCAGAGCCGGGGCCCCGGTCGGCATGGCGGAGCTGACCGACCTGCTGTGGCCGACCGACCCGCCGACCAGCGCCGCCAACGTGGTGCACCGCTACATCGGCATGCTGCGCCGCGTGCTCGAACCCGACCTGCCGACCAGGGCGGCCGGCCGTTGGCTGGTCCGCCAGGTCGGCAGCTACCGGCTCACCGTCGACGCCGACTCCCTCGACCTGCTGAAGTTCCGCGACCTCGCCGCCGATGCGCGCGGCCTGGTCGCGGGCGGGCGGACCGAGGACGCGGTCGAGCGGTTCACGCAGGCGCTGTCGCTGTGGCGCGGACCGTGCGTGCCCGGCGTCGACGTGTCCACCGGCGCGCACGCGGTCTTCGCCGAGATCGACCGGGAACGGGTGGCGCTCGCGCAGGAGGCCGCCGACGCCGCCCTGTCGGTCGGCCGCGCGCGCCCGGTGCTTGCCGCGCTGCGGGAGATCGCCGCACTGTATCCGCTGGTCGAGCCGTTGCAGGCGCGGCTCATGCTGGCCCTGGCCGCCGGTGGCTACCAGGCCGAGGCGCTGAGCACGTATCAGCGGATCTCCGCGCGGCTCGCCGACGAACTCGGTATCGACCCGGGTGCCGAGCTGCGCGCGGCGCACCAGCGCGTGGTCCGCCAACAGGTCGGCCAGCAGCCGGAAGCCGAACGGCCCGCGCCGAAGGCAGCCGCGTCGCCGGTGGTCCTGCCCGCGCAGCTGCCGCCGGACCTGCCGATGTTCACCGGTCGGCGCGGCGAGCTGTCCCGGCTGAACTCGCTGCTCGACTCGACCATGCTGATCTGCGCGATCGACGGGATCGCCGGCATCGGCAAGACCACCTTCGCCGTGCACTGGGCGCACCAGCTCGCCGAGCGGTACCCGGACGGCCAGCTCTACGTCGACCTGCGCGGATTCGACCCGAGCGGCTCGGTGCTCGGGTCGAGCAAGGCACTGCGCGGGTTCCTCGACGCGCTCGGTGTCGCGCCGCAGCGCATCCCGGACAGCCTTGAGGCGCAGGCCGGCCTGTACCGCAGCCTGCTCAAGGACCGCCGCGTGCTGATCCTGCTGGACAACGCGCGCGATGTCGCCCAGGTCCGGCCGCTGCTGCCGGCCTCCCCGGGCTGCCTGGTGATCATCACCAGCCGCAACCAGCTCTCCGGCCTGATCACCACGCACGCCGCGCACGCGCTGACCCTTGACTCGTTCTCGGTCGACGAGTCGGGCGAGGTGCTGACCAAACGGCTCGGCCCGCAGCGGCTCGCCGAGGAAGCCAGCGCGCTGGAGGAGATCATCCAGTGGTGCGCGGGCCTGCCGATGGCCATGGCGATCGTGGCCGCACGCGCCACCATCCACCCGAACATGGCGCTCGCCGAGATCGCCGCCGAACTGCGCGACGCGCGCACCCGGCTCGACGCGTTCAGCGCGGACGACGATGTCGCCGCCGATCTGCGCGCGGTCTTCTCCTGGTCCTACCGGCTGCTCAGCCAGTCTGCCGGCAGGCTGTTCCGGCTGTTGTCCGCGCACGCCGGACCGGACATCTCGCGCAACGCCGCGGCCAGCCTGATGGGCGTGCGCAGGCGCGAGGTCCGGCAACTGCTCGCCGAACTCACCAGCGCGCGGCTGCTGGTCGAGCACTATCCGGGTCGCTATGTCGCGCACGACCTGGTCCGGGTGTACGCGGCCGAGCTGAGCGCGGCGCTGGACAGCGACGAGGAACGCACGCAGGCGCTCGGCAGGCTGTTCGACCACTACCTCGGCACCGCGCACGTCGCCCAGCTGATGATGCGCCCGATCTATCTCCCGCCCGATCCACCGCCGCCCCGCGCCGGGGTCACGGTGGAGGAGTGCGGCGATCCCGGGAGCGCGCTGAGCTGGTTCACCGACGAGCGCCAGGTGCTGGTTTCCGCGGTCAAGCACGCGGCGGCCACCACCGGCCTGCGCCACTACGCCTGGGAACTGGCGCTGCGCCAACAGCAGTTCCACCAGCTCTCGTCGTCCTACCACGACTGGGCGGCGATCATGCGCACCGCGCTGCAGACCGCCCGGGACGAGCGGGACCTGGCCGCGCAGGCCCGCACGCACCGCAGCCTGGCCGGCGCCTATCACTTCCTCAACCGCAACGACCAGGCGATCGAGCACCTGAGGTGCACCTGCGCCCTGTTCAACCAGCTCGGCTACCGGCTCGAACACGGCTACGTGTGCGTCAACTTCGGCATGGTCCGACGCGAACTCGGCGAGGTCGACGCGGCCATGCGGCACTACCAGGACGCGCTGGTGCTGTTCGAGGAGATGGCCAACACCAAGGGCCGGGCCACCGCGTACGAGGGCATGGGCTGGTGCGAGATCAAGCGGGGCAACCACTGCGTCGCGGTCGGGCTCATCGAGCAGGCCATGCGGCTCTATGCCCAGGTCGACGACATCAACGGCATCGGCGGCTGCTGGATCAGCCTCGGCCAGCTGCGCCAGTCCTCCGGCGAGCACGAGGTCGCGATCGAGTGCTTCAGCAAGGGGATCGAGCTGTTCCCGCAGATCGGCAACCGCGCCGACGTGGCCGAATGCCTGCTCCGGCGGGGTGACTCGCGCCGCGCGCTGGACGACGCGGACGGGGCCAGGCAGGACTGGCAACAGGCCCTGTCGATCATGGAGGAGCTGGAACTTCCGTTGGCCGAGTCGGTCCGCAGCAGGCTCCGCCCGCTCGCTCAGTAACTCCGCACACCGTCCATGACCGTTCACCGCGTCGGCCGTCCGCACGGGAAAAGCATCATCACTTCGTAGGAGGCGGGTGTACTGCTCCGTGTGCTGTCATGGGGTCGTGCGCTTGGGAACCGTCCGCAAGCTGGCCGGTCTGCGCCAGCGCGATCTGCCGACATGGCAGCAGAACGGCCTGATCGCGCTGTTCATCCTGGTCCTCGGCGTGCTCACCCCGATCGCGCTGCTCAGCGGCCTGCTCGCCGGCACGCACGATCTGCCCGTCGCGGTGATCGTCACGCTCGCCGTGGTGCCGTTCGTGATCACCCCGGTCTGGTGGGCGGCGCACGTCCGCCAGCAGCGCGACGTCGCGGACGCGGAACGCGCCAATGCCGTGCAGCTGGCCAGGATCGCCGAACTCGACCGGCGCGCCGCGGTCGCGGCCGAACGCGGCCGGATGGCCCGCGACCTGCACGACGTGATCGCCGGGCACCTCTCGGCCATCGCCATCCAGTCCGGTGCCGTGCTGTCCATGGCCGACGACGTGCGCACCGCACGCACCGTGCTGACCTCGGTCCGGCAGAACAGCGTGCATGCGCTGGAGGAGATGCGCGCCATGATCGGCCTGCTCCGCGGCGACGCCGAGACCCTGGCTGACGAGACGACCGCGCCAGCGCGGCTGGCCGAACTGTCCCGGCTGGTCGCCTCGGCAAGGGCGGGGGGCATGCTGGTGACGGTCGAGTCCACAGTGGATGGTGAGCGGCTGCCGGTCGCGATCGACCTGACCGCCTACCGGATCGCCCAGGAGGCGCTGACCAACACCATGAAGCACGCGCCCGGCGGCCGGGTCCGGATCGAGATCGGCCGGTGCGGCGACAAGCTCACCGTCCAGGTGCACAACGACCTGCGCGCCGACCAGGTCGCCCGCGAACCCGACGGCGGCGGCCACGGCCTGCTGAACATGCGCGCGCGGGCCGACGCGGTCGGCGGCACGCTGAGCGCAGGGCCGGTCGGCGGCGGTTGGCTGGTTCGCGCCGAACTGCCCGTCGCGGACGGGCCGGCATGACCGTCCGGGTGCTGGCCGACGAGGGCCATGTTCGAAATCACGAATACGGCCGGTTGTAAATCGAACTAGTACATTCGGCCGAAGGCGTGTCGAGGCTCACTCCTTTCAGCGGTGTTTGCTACCCGCACTGGACCAGACTGCATCTGTCTGATTGCATACTGCGCATGTTCACGTATGTGGCCGTAACCGGGGGCAGGAGGATCGGCGGGTGTCCGCCACGGTGAGGACGGCACGTGATCTGTGGCTTCGCGGCCGAGCGGTGGTCAACGAGGCGGTCAACGAGGCGGCTCGCCGCTACGCTCCGGTGGCCGTCGAGGCCCTCAATCGGTACCTCCCGCCTCCCCAGCAAACCCTTGCCCACCACCAGAATCAGCCCGTCGGCGTGCCGACCGAACGCATCGGCGAACTCTGCTCGACGCTCGCCTTACGCGACCTGAACCTGATCAACTCGGTGCTCGACGAGTTGCAGGAGATGTACCGAAACGAGAGCAATCCGGATCTTCTCGGCAAGCTGTACCGAATTGACAACCTGGCCAACCTGTTGCGCCGCAATTCGGAAAACATGCTGGTGCTGGCCGGAAAGGGCGCGAACGACACCGGCGTCGCCGAAGCCTCACTGGTTGATCTCTTACGCGCGGCCGCATCGCCGATCCGCCAGTACGAACGAATCGCGTTCGGCCGAATCGTGTCAGCCGGAATTGTCGCGCCCGCCACGGCCGACATCGTTCGTGTTCTCGCGGAATTGCTCGACAACGCGGCCAACAATTCGCCGCCGACCACGCAGGTTCGCGCGAGTGCGCACTTCACCGAGTCCGGCAGCGTGCTGGTGCGGATCGAGGACGACGGCCTCGGCATGAGCGAGGACCAGCTGTACAGCGTGAACAGGCGGCTCTCCCGCACACCCGAGTTCGAGCCCGACGCGGTCGCGCACATGGGTCTTTCCGTGGTCGCGCGGCTCGCGGCCCGGCACCACCTGCGGGTTCGGCTCGACCGGCGCACCCCCACCGGCACGACCAGCCTGATCACCATCCCGGCCGCGCTCGTCTGCGACCTGCCGGCCGACGACATGTGGTCCGGCACGCACACGGTGCCCAGCGCATCGGCCCCGAACCGCGGCCATGATCGCGACGCCTTCACGCCCATCACGCCGTCGGCTCCGGCCGGCCCCAACTGGCCCGGTGTCGACGAACCCGAGTCGCCGATCACCTCGATCGGCCTGCCCCGCAGGGTGCCGGCCAGCCTGCGACCGGCCGGCAGCAAGAGATCGGTGCCCGCCGAAGCGGTCCCGAGCGATCCGCAGGACGTTCGCGACGGCCACGACCGGATGCTCAGCGACCTCGCCGCGTTCGACGACGGCATCGAATCGGCCCGCTCGGAACAGCCGGAACAAGAAGGACACGACACGTGACGGCGTACCACGACGCCGCGAGCACCCCCGATTTCACCTGGCTGATCAGCGACTTCGTGAATCGGGTGCATGGCGTCACCCATGCCCTGATCCTCTCCGCCGACGGCCTTCCGCTCACCGCCTCCCGCTCGACCGATCAGACCTCGGCGGACAGCCTGGCCGCGATCGCCAGCGGAGTGCTCGGTCTGGCCAGGACGAGTTCGGAGATGTTCGGCATGGGCCACTGCGAGGTGATCATCCACCGGCACTCCGGCGGGCACTTCCTGTTCATGCCCATGGGCGAGCACGGCGGACTGGTCGTGCTCACCGGCTCCCGCTGCGACATGCAGGCCGTCGCCCATGAAATGACCATGTTCGTGCAGAGCTACGCGCGGCACCTGACCCCTCGGGTCCGCAACGCGCTGCGACCGATGGCGTCGGCCCCGCGGGATCTGGGCTGATCCAGGAGGAGGAAGGAGGTAAGCACATGTCAACTACCGCAGGCTCGACTCCTCCGGTGAACACCTGGGTCGCCGACCGGATCCGCCCGTACCTGCTCACCGGTGGCCGCACCGCGACAGCGCACGAGTTGCTGGTCGAGACCATCATCTCGGTGCCCAACTACGACCAGGCCCTCGCCGCCCGGCTGATGCCCGAGTCGCGCGAGCTGTACACGCTCGCCAGATCCAGGGTCTCCGTCGCGGAACTGTCGGCGCTGCTGACCATCCCGCTCGCGGTGATCAGGGTGTTGGTCAGCGATCTCGCCGACTACGGTGCGATCGTGATCCACCCGACCGCACACACGTTCCGACACGACGGCGCGACCATGCGGCGAGTCCTGGACGCGCTGCAGAACCTGAAGGTGCAGCCGTGACTCCTGCCTCGAACTTGATGATCTCGGCGAAGATCGTGGTGGCCGGTGGATTCGGTGTCGGCAAGACCACGTTCGTCAGCTCGGTCAGCGAGGTCCCGCCGCTGAACACCGAGGCGTGGATGACCGGCCCCAGCGAGAACGTCGACAACCTCGGCGGCGTCAGCGAGAAGACCAAGACCACGGTCGCCATGGACTTCGGCAAACGCACCCTCGCCGACGACCTCATGCTCTACCTGTTCGGCACACCCGGCCAGCCGCGGTTCTGGTTCATGTGGGACGACCTCGCGCGCGGCGCCATCGGCGCGATCGTGCTCGTCGACGGGCGCCCCGACCAGATCGAGAAGTCGTTCCCGGCGGTCAACTACTTCGAGAACGACTCGGACGTGCCGTTCATCGTCGCCGTGAACATGTGGGACGGCCAACTCGCCCACCAGACGAACGAATTACGGGAAGCCCTCGCCCTTTCCCCGTCGGTGCCACTGGTCACGTGCGACGCGCGCGACCGGAACTCGGTGGTCGACACCCTCAGCGCGCTGGTCCAGTTCACCCTCGGCGGCCTGCGTCGAGATGTCGACCCGAGGGTCGGCGCGGGAACGAGAGGGCAACGGTGATGTGGCAGAACAGGTTGGGGCTCGGGTCCGACCGGGAAGGTGGCGAATAGGTGCGCAAGATCCTGATCGTCGGCGCGGGCCAGTCCGGTCTGCAACTCGCGCTCACCCTGCTGGAGAACGGTTATCAGGTCACCCTGATGTCCGCGCGGACCGCCGAGGAGATCCGCAACGGTCGCATCATGTCGACCCAGTGCATGTTCGACGCCGCCCTCCAACACGAGCGCGACCACGGGTTGAACCAGTGGGAGAAGGAATGCGTCCGGGTCGAGGGCATCGGCGTCTCGGTGCTCGGCCCGGACGGCCAGCGGGCGCTGGACTGGGTCGGGCGGCTGGACAACTACGCGCAGTCGGTCGACCAGCGGGTGAAGATGTCGGCCTGGCTCGACCTGTTCGCCAGGCGCGGCGGCAAGCTGATCATCTCGGGGGTCACCACCGCCGACCTGGACTCGCTGACCTCACGCTTTGACCTGACCATCGTCTCGGCGGGCAAGGGTGAACTGGTCGGCCTTTTCGATCGCGACCCGTCCCGCTCGCCCTACACCGAACCGCAGCGCGCCCTGTCCGTCGCCTACGTGCACGGACTGGCGCCCCGGCCGGAACATCCGGACTACGCGGCCGTGCGGTTCAACGTCGTGCCGACCGTCGGCGAGCTGTTCCTGATTCCCGGTTACACCATGACCGGCAACTGCGACATCCTGTTCTGGGAAGGCATCCCGGGCGGTCCCGCCGATGTCTTCCGCGACCGGATGACGCCGCAGGGACACCTCGACCGCATCCTCGAGCTGATGAAGACCTACACGCCGTGGGAGTACGCCCGCTGCGAGAAGGTCGAGCTGACCGACGACAAGGCCACCCTCGCAGGCGGCTACACGCCGGTCGTCCGCAGGCCGATCGGCGAACTCGAGTCCGGTGGCATCGTGCTCGGCATGGCCGACGTGGTCGTCGCCAACGACCCGATCACCGGCCAGGGCAGCAACAACGCCAGCAAGTGCGCCGCGTCCTACCTGGACGACATCCTCGCCCGCGGCGACGCGCCGTTCGACCGGGAGTGGATGCAGTCCACGTTCGACCACTACTGGGACTACGCCCAGCATGTCACCCAGTGGACCAACGCCATGCTGGCGCCGCCGCCCCCGCACGTGCTGGAGATTCTCGGCGCGGCCAGCGTCAACCAGACGGTCGCGCAGCGGTTCGCCAACGGGTTCAACGACCCGGCGGACTTCCAGAACTGGCTGATGAACCCGGCAAAGACGCAGGAGTACCTGGCCGGCGTCATGGCGCCGCAAGGCTGAGCGCGCCCGCGCTCTCATACCCGGGGTTGAGATTCGGGATCGACCCCGGGGTTGACGAATTCGACTGACGATCACGGTTGAATCGGCGCGTGACAACTGGGGTATTGGAACGTACCGCCGCGCAACCGGCGGATCCACCGACGCGCCGCTGGGAACCGTTGGCGCTGCTGGGCATTCTCGCGCTCGCCGCGGTGCTGTACTGCTGGGACATCGGCGACCGCGCGCTACAGCCGTACTACGCCGCGGCGGTCCGATCGATGACCGAGAACGCGAAAGCGTTCCTGCTCGGCGGGTTCGACCCGTCCGGCGTCGTGAGCATCGACAAGACACCGTTCGCGTTCTGGGTGCAGGGCATCGGCGTCTGGATCTTCGGTTACCACTGGTGGGCCATCGCGCTCGTCCAGGCCGTCGAAGGTGTGGCCGCGGTGTTCGTGCTGCACCGGCTGGTGCGGCGCTGGGCAGGGGAGCGGCCCGCGTTGGTCGCCGCGCTGATCCTCGCCCTCTCGCCGATCGGCACCGCGATCTACCGCGCCAACCAGGCCGACGGCCTCATGGTGCTGTTGCTGCTGATCGCCGGCTACTGCGTGACCAGGGCGGTCGAACGCGCGAAGGACGGCAAGGGCACCGGCTGGCTGGTCTGGGCAGGCGTGCTCATCGGCCTCGCGTTCTTCGCCAAGATGCTCGCGGCCTGGATCGTGCTGCCCGCGCTGGCGCTGGTCGATCTCGCCGCACCGATCAGTTGGGCGAAACGGCTGCTGCGCTTCCTGATCGCCGGCGCTGTGACGATTGCCGTGTCGCTGGCCTGGCCGATCATGGTCAGCTTGTGGCCGGCGAGCGATCGGCCGTTCATCGGCAGCACCTCGGACAACTCGATCTGGGACCTGATCTTCGGCTACAACGGTTTCGGCCGGGTGTCGGGCGGCAGCATCGGCTCGCTCGGCAGCGTCGCCAACTCCTACGGCATCCAGTTCACCGCACCGCCCGGCCCGCTGCGGCTGTTCGGTGCGTCGCTGGCCGGGCAGGTCGGCTGGCTGCTGCCGCTCGCGGTCGGCACCGTGATCGGCGCGATCGTCGTCTGGGCCACAACCCGTGGCGGCACACCGGAACAGCGCGCGGGCTGGCTGCTGTGGGGTGGTTGGCTGATCATCGCCGGGCTGGTGTTCTCTTTCGCGGGCGGCATCTTCCACCGCTACTACACCGTCGAACTCGCTCCGGCCATCGCCGCGCTGAGCGCGGTCGGCCTGAGTACCAGTTGGGGTTGGTACCGCGCGGGCCGCACCACCGGCCTGCTGCTGCCGCTCGCGATTCTCGGTTCGGGCGGCTTCGCGTTCTACACGCTGGCCGCGACGCCGCACTGGCTGCCGTGGCTGCGGTTCGCGATCGCCGCCGGAACCGTGGTCGTGGTGTTGCTGCTGCTCGCGGCCTTCCCCGGTCGCGGACCGTTGACCTTCTCCGCGCGGCCGATCGTCGCGTTCGGTCTGGTCGTGCTCGTCGCCGGTCCCTTCGCGTACTCGGTCGTCACCATGCTCACCCCGCAGACGGTGACCACGGCCGCCGACCCGAGCGCGGGCCCCGGTCGGCAGAACGACATCCTCGGCACCGCGCAGGCGGCGCTCTCGTCGACCAAGGCGGCGCAGGCCTACGTCGACTACATGAACGGAGCCGGCACGTTCACCCCCGGCGAGGCCGAGGTGCTCGCCTACGTGACCACACACGCCCCGAACGCGCGCATCCAGCTCGCGGTCGAACTCGGCAGCTGGGGCGCGGACCCGTTCCTGGTCAACTCCTCGGCGCGGGTCGCGGCCTTCGGCGGCTACATCGGCCTCGACCCGAGCCCGACCGCCGCACAGGTCGCCGGCTGGGCCGGCAGCCGGCAACTCGGGTTCGTGCTGCTGCCCGCCCCGCTGCTGAAGATCAGCAAGCTGATGGCCACCGAGAGCCCGAGGAAGGCGAAGGCGGTGTCGGCGGCCACGGCTGCGGACACCGCAACGCTGGACACCAGGATCACCTGGGTCACCCACCACTGCGCGCCGGTGCGCCCGGCCGCGATCGGGCCGGACGCGGCCGACGCCGGCTTCCTATTCCAGTGCGGCTGAGGGGACAGCCGCCGGCTGCGGCGCCCGATCTTGCGAGGTCGGGCGCTGCCGCCTGGCCACCAACAGCGCGATGACCGCGAAGATCGCCGCCGACACCAGCCCGACCACGGTCAGACCGGCGGCGAAGGCCGTCCTGGCCACTGCGGGCGCGACCGCCCCACTCGGCAGGTTCAACCGGTACACGGCCGCGCCGATCGCGCCCAGCACCGCGATGCCGAGCGAGCCGCCCAGGTAGTTGCTGGTCTCCGACATCGACGCCGCCGAGCCCGCCCGCTCCGGCGGCACCGAGCCGACGACCAGACCGGTGCCCAGCGCGAACAGCGGCCCGGTGCCCAGTGCCAACACGGTGATCCCGACGATCACCAGCGGCAACGCCGGCGCACCGTGCGCCGCCGCGAGCGCGAGACAGCCCAGCACCGACACGGACAGCCCGCCGGTGATCGCGGTCCTGGTCGCCATCCGCTGAGCCAGCATCGGCGCGGTCATGGTGCCGATCGCGACACCGATGCCCATCGGCGCGAACAACAGCGCCGAATCGAGCGGGCCGAAACCGAGCACGGTCTGCAGGTACTGGGTGACCAGCAGCCCGCACCCCGCCATCGCGATCCCGGCCAGCATCAAGCCGATCAGCACCGAGGTGAACGCGGGATTGCGCAGCAGCCGCAGGTCGAGCAGGGGAGTGGCCAGGCGCAGCTGGCGCCGCACGAACACCACGCCGAACCCGGCGCCGATCGCGATCGCGCCGAGCGGCACAGTCAGATTCTGCGCGCCGTCCACGGTCAGCTGCTTGAGCCCGTACACCACCGGCAACACCGCGGCCAGCGACAACGCCACGCTGCGCGGATCGATCCGGCCCGCGTTCGGGTTGCGGAACTCGGGCAGCACGACCGGTCCCAGGATCAGCAGCAGGCCCAGCATCGGGACGGCCATCAGGAACACCGAACCCCACCAGAAGTGCTGCAACAGCACGCCCGCGACCACCGGACCGAGCGCGCCACCGGCGAACTGGCAGGTGGCCCAGGTCGCGATCGCCCTGCCGCGCTGCCGCTCGTCGGTGAACATGTTGCTGATCAGCGCCAGCGTCGAGGGCATCAGCGTCGCTCCCGCGACACCCTGCAACGCGCGGGCCGCGATCAACACCTCCGGGCTCGTCGCATAGGCGCCCACCAGCGACATCACCATGAAGCCGGCCGCGCCGACCAGCAGCAGCCGCCTGCGGCCGATCCGATCCCCGAGCGTGCCCATGGTGATCACGAGTCCCGCGACCAGGAACCCGTAGCTGTCGCTGATCCACAGCTGCTGGATCCGGCTCGCGCTGAGGTCGGCGGACAGCCGGGGGAGGGCCAGGAACAGCGCGGTCATGTCCAGCGCCACCAGCAGCGTCGGCAGCAGCAGCACCGCGAGGCCGAGCCATTCCCGGCGCCCGGCCGGTTGCGTGCGTTCCATGGCTTCCATGTCGCAGTCCTTCCCGATTCACCTGTGTCGCCCTTCGGTCGGTGCCGCCTGGCCGGCTTTGACATAGTTGGTCGCGGAAATTCCGCGAGGGCTTGTCAAAGTCGCGGTGGCGGCTCCGACCACCGGTCGAAGAAACCAACGAGAGGAGCAATTGCCATGAAGTTCCTGCTGCTGATGCACATGAACCCGACCGTGTGGGACGCGCTGACCGAGGACGAGCGCAACGAGGTGATGACCGGGCACGGCGCGTTCATGGACACGGTGACGAAGTCGGGCGAGATGATCCTGACCCAGGCACTCGCCGACCCGTCGCAGAGCGCGGTGGTGCGGGTGCGCGACGGCGAGCGGCTGGTCACCGACGGGCCCTACCTGGAGGCCAAGGAGTACCTCGGCGGCTACTACCTGGTCGACGTGGAGGACAAGGAACGCGCGCTGGAACTCGCCGCGATGATCCCGGACGCGAAGGTCCCCGGTCTGGGCATCGAGGTTCGGCAGATCATGTTCGACAACGGAGAGTTGACGGTGTGATCGGCGAGCCCGCCATCGAGGACCTGCTGCGTGAACTCACGCCGCAGGTCCTCGGCGCGCTCGTGCGCCGGCACGGGCAGTTCGAGGAGTGCGAGGACGCGGTCCAGGAGGCGATCCTCGCCGCGACCGTGCAGTGGCCGACCGAGGGCGTGCCGGCCAACCCGCGCGGCTGGCTGATCACGGTCGCCTCCCGCAGGCTGATCGACCAGGTGCGCGCCGAACACGCCCGCCGCGAACGGGAGACCACCACCGCGATCCAGGCCGAAACCCGCGGTGACACCGCAGAAGTCGCGGATCAGGACGACACTCTGGTGCTGCTGTTCCTGTGCTGCCACCCGGTGCTCACCGCCGCCTCGCAGACCGCGTTGACGCTGCGCGCGGTCGGCGGCCTCACCACCGGCGAGATAGCCGCCGCGTTTTTGGTGCCCGAGCCGACCATGGGCGCCCGGATCAGCAGGGCGAAGCAGAAGATCAAGGCCGCCGGCAGCACCTTCGCGCTGCCCGCCAAGGAGGAATGGCCGGGCCGGCTCGGCGTCGTGCTGCACGTCCTCTACCTGATCTTCAACGAGGGCTACACCGCCTCCTCCGGCGGCGATCTGCACCGCGTCGAGCTGGCGACCGAGGCGATCCGGCTGACCCGCATGGTGCACCGGCAGCTGCCCGGCGACGGCGAGGTCGCCGGCCTGCTCGCGCTGATGCTGCTCACCGACGCCCGCCGCGCCGCGCGGACCACCGCCGACGGTGACCTGATCCCGCTCGGCGAACAGGACCGCTCCCGCTGGGACGCCGCGTTGATCGCGGAGGGCGCCGCGCTGATCAGCGGTGCGATGACCAGCTCGGCACTCGGCCCGTACCAGTTGCAGGCGGCCATCGCCGCGACACACGCGGAAGCCGGGCGCGCCGAGGACACCAACTGGCGGCAGGTGCACATCCTGTACAAGATCCTGGAGCGGATCGCGCCGAACCCGATGGTGACGCTCAACCGCGCGGTCGCGCTCGCCGAGGTCGACGGCCCGGAGGCCGGCCTGGAACTGTTGTCCACCTTGGACGGCGACGAGCGGATGGCCGCACACCACCGGCTGCACGCCGTCCGCGCGCACCTGCTGGAGGACGCCGGCGACCTACCGGCCGCGCTCGAGAACTACCAGCGCGCCGCGAAGGAAACCGCGAGTCTCGCCGAACGCCGCTATCTCGAGTCGCGCGCGGCACGGATAAAAATCACTCGCGCCTGATTGTTGTCGCGACTACAACCAGCGCATGTAACGCAAGTACCCGAAGGACGCCGCATTCGATCGGCTAAGTTGACGATAGTCTCAATTTGGATATTCTGAGGGCGCCGTCAACTTAGGAGTCCGCATGTCCAAAACCCTCGCCATCTTCGGTGCCGGCCCGATGCTCGGCGGAAATCTCGGCGACGGCATTGTGTCCGTTTTGGACGTCGACCCGGACAACCTCCAACTGATGCTGGACCGCTTCCTCATGCCGGCGATCACGCTGGTCCGGGCGGTGCTGCCGGGCATGATGGCGCGTCACGAGGGCGCGATTCTGTTCACCGCAGGGCAATCCGGTATTTACCCGAAGGCTCGCCTGGGCAACATGGGCATGGTCCAGGCTGCGTTACGCAACTATTTCCTCAATCTGCACAACCAACTCGTCGGCACAGGCGTCTATGTCGGCGCAGTGAACATCGGTGCCCTGATCCAAGGAAGCGTGCCACACAAGGCGGTCTCGGCCATGGCAGGACCGGAATGTCGGGCCGAGGTCATCCACCCGGACGTCTACGCCGAGTACTTCTGGGGTCGATATGCCAAGCAGGACAAGCCAGAAGTCCTGGTCGGGAACTTCGTAGCTGACGACACCATCGAGTGACAAATCAACGGTGATCCGCACCACCGAGGCATTCCGGCTGAATGACTCGGCGACGGGATGGGTAGTCTCGTCCACGGATCGATGGCGATCGTGGCGTCGTGCGCCGGGAGTGGCAGGATGTGACATGTCAGCGGTGGGCGCGATGAAACTGTTGAACCCTACGTCGTCGCTGGAGGAGGCTCGGTCATGCCGAACGGCTCGTCAGTCGCAGCAGGCGCCGCACCACAGCCATCCCTGAGCATGTTCGGCACGGTGGGCGTGCCGCTCACCGTCATAGCCGCGATCGCCGTCGTGCTGATCGGCATCCTGGCCGTGCGCAGCAGGCAGAAGAAGAAGGCCCGCGCTGCGGCGGCCGCGCGGCTGGCCGCGGCCCGGACCGAGGTCGTGTCCATGCCCGAGCTGCGCGGCTCGGCCAAGCCGAGCGCCCAGCAGACCGCACATCGGACGCCGCCCGCGATGGAGACGCGCAGGGTGGACCCGGCCCGCAGGTTCGCCGAACCGCGTACGGAGACCCGCCGCAGCCAGGACGTCGCCTGGCCCTCGACCGGCGAGTGGCGAGCCGTCGCCGCGCCCACGGCCAACGGGGTGAATGGGACCAATGGGACGGATTCCCGCCAGATAGCCGCTCGGCTAGGTGGTGCCACCTCCGAACGCCCAGCGCCGCGCAACGGCGCACCCCAGCCCAATGGCGTCCAGCGGACCGAGATGGTGCCGCAGCGCAACGGCGCGACGCGCGTCAACGGAGCTGGTGACCCCAACCTGGCGACCCGCCTCAACGGCGCGGTCGATCGCGGCGAGGCCACCCGCCTGAACGGCGCCCCCGACCGCAACGGTGCCGCCGACCGCAATGGCGCGACCCGGCTCAACGGCGCGGCTCGGCCCGGCGAGCAGAACGGGCAGCCGCGCGTGAGCCAGCAGCACAACGGCAACGGTCAGCGCAACGGTCAGCGGATGCCGCGTCCGGCCACGGTGCCGCAGCGCGGCCCGCAGCAGGCCAACGGGCCCGAGGCCGCGCAGGATCCGGGCTGGCCCGCCGAGCCGGACTGGCCGAACTGAACTCCGCCTGATCGCCCAGGCCCCTCGCTTGTGAGGCCCGGCCCCGTGCGTGTGAGACCGTGTGATCATGGTTGAACCCGCCGAACCCGTTCGCGCCGGCTATCGCAGGTCGGCCGGGACGCCGAGGGCTGAGGCGAAGCGGCGCGAACTGCTCGAACGGGTCACCGATGACCTCGCGGCCACCGGGCTTGTCGATTTCTCGCTGCGGCGCGCGGCGCGGGCCGCGGGCAGTACGCACAAGGTGTTGCTCTACCACTTCGCGAGCGTCGACGACCTGCTCACGCAGGCGATCGTCGCGCTGCGCGAACGGCGGATCGGCAATGCGATCGCGGTCGCGTCGAACGGTCCGGCCGGCCGGTCGCTGGCGGACCGGGTGCGGTCGATCTGGCCGGTTCTGCTCAGTCCCGAGTCCGGGCTGCGGGTGCTCGACCAGGCGATCGGGCTGTCCATGTACGACCCGGCGCGCTATCGCGACCTGGGGCGGGAGGCGTCCGCGCAGTATCTGCCGGTGCTGCTGTCACTGTGTCCGCCGCAGTGGGCCGAGCAGCGCAAGTACGAGGTCGCGCAGCTGATTCTGGCGACCATGCGCGGGCTGCTCATCGACTGGCTGACGACGGGGGAGACGGTCGGATCGGAGGCCGGGCTGGTCGCGTTGGTCCGGGCGCTGGAACGAGAGGAGGCGATAGACAGGATGTGAACCACGTGGTTCACTTCTGGCATGCCTCGGATCGAACTCTCCGCCGGCACCATCGACTACGTCGACTCCGGGCGCGGCCCGGTGATCGTGCTGGTGCACGGCCTGCTGATGGACTCCTCGCTCTGGGACGCGGTCGTCGCCGACCTCGCCACCGACCACCGCGTACTCGCCCCCACCCTCCCGCTCGGCGCCCACCCCGAACCCGTCAAACCCGACACCGACCTGTCCATGGCCGGCATCGCCCGCCTGCTCGCCGAGTTCCTCGACCGCCTCGACCTGCGCGACGTCGTCCTAGTCGGCAACGACACCGGCGGCGCGCTCGTCCAGCTGCTGATGGCCGAGCGCAACGATCGCGTCGGCCGCGCCGTGCTCGTCTCCTGCGACGCGTTCGACCACTTCCCGCCCCGCGTCACCGGCACCACCCTGCTGCTGGCCGGCAAACTCCCGCCCGCACTGTTCGGCCTGTTCATGCAGCAACTGCGGCTGCGCGCGGTGCGCAGGCTGCCGATCGCGTTCGGCTGGCTCACGAGGCGCGGCGACGCGACCGTGCGGCGCTGGTTGCGCCCGATCCTGACCAGTGCCGCCATCCGCCGCGATGCGGTCCGCATGCTCCGCGCCGCCGGCCGGCACAAGAACTTCCTGGTCGAGGCCGCGGACCTGCTGCCGGCCTTCGACCGCCCGGTCCTCGTGGTGTGGGCGAGCGAGGACCGGGTCATGCCGATCGAGGACGGCAGGCGCCTCGCCGGTCTCCTCCCGCACGGCCGGTTCGTGGAGGTCGCCGACTCCGCCACGTTGATCCCGCTCGACCAACCCGCCGCCCTTGCAGGCCACCTCCGCGAGTTCGAACACGTGTTCGATGATGCGGTAGGGTGACCGGCATGGTGCTGCCGATGCAGGGGTCGTTGCTGGATCAGTTCGGCGACATGGAGTCGATCGGGTTCCGCTCGCTGGCCGCGATCCGGCGCACCACGCTGACCGAGGGCGCCTGGATCGACGTGCTGCCCGGCTGGCTCACCGGCGCGGCCGCGCTGTTCGACTGGCTGATGGCGCGCGTGCCGTGGCGGGAGGAACGCCGCGCCATGTACGACCGCGTCGTCGACGTGCCGAGGTTGCTCGCCTACTACGCCGAGGACGCAACCCTTCCGCATCCCGTCCTCGATTCGGCTCGCGACGCGCTGAGCAGGCACTATGCCGACGAGTTGGGGGAGTCGTTCCGTACCGCCGGCCTGTGCTGCTACCGCGACGGCCGGGACAGCGTCGCCTGGCATGGTGACACGATCGGCCGGGGGAGCACCGAGGACACCATGGTCGCGATCGTCTCGGTCGGCGCCCCGCGCCCGCTGTTGCTGCGGCCCCGGGGCGGGGGAGAGGTCCTCCGGCACGCGCTCGGTCACGGCGATCTGATCGTGATGGGCGGTTCCTGCCAGCGCACCTGGGAGCACGCGGTGCCCAAGAGCAACAAGCCGGTGGCGCCCCGGATCAGCATCCAGTTCCGGCCGACCGGCGTCCGATAGCCAAGCTAAATCTACTATGACTTCAGTGGCGACTGAAGTTAGTACGCTGTCGCGTGAGACGGACCCAGAAACGCCCCGACACAAGGGAAGCCGCCGAACGCCATGGACAGCGCGCCGTACACCGGCTGGACCCGACAGACCTGGGAGGACCTGGCCGACCGCCTGCTCGCCGCGGTCCGCCCGTACGCCACCCCCGCGCACGCGCTGATCCAGTTGCCCGGTCCGGAGAGCCGGTCGGGTCGGCGCAGCGACGGGCTGGAGGGGTTCGCCAGGACGTTCCTGCTGGCGGCTTTTCGGATGGCGCGGTCGGACGGGGGAGACCTGGCGCAGTGGTATGCGGCCGGTATCGCGGCGGGCACCGATCCGTACTCGCCGGAGCGCTGGCCGACGTTCGCGGAACGGGCCCAGGCGAAGGTGGAGGCGGCGTCGATCGCGATAGCGCTGCACGAGACGCGGCCGTGGCTGTGGGATCGGTTGGCCGATCCGGTGCGGGAGCGGGTGATCGCGTGGTTCGCGGCGATCATCGGCGATCCGATCTGGGACAACAACTGGACCTGGTTTCAGGCGATCGTCGAGGCGTTCCTGCGCTCGGTCGGCGGGCCGTGGTCGGCGGCTGACATCGAGCGGACGTTGGCGCGCACCGAGGCGTGGTACGTGGGCGAGGGCTGGTACTCGGACGGGACCGACCGGGCGGAGGGGCTGCGCAACTTCGACTACTACTGCGGCTGGGCCATGCACTTTTATCCGTTGTGGTACTGCCGGATGTCCGGTTCGGCGGCCGGCGGCCTGCTGGAGCGGTATCGGGATCGGTTGCGGCGTTATCTGGCCGACGCGCAACATCTGGTCGGCGCGAACGGGGCGCCGGTGTTCCAGGGCCGGTCGTTGACGTATCGGTTCGCGATGGTGGCGCCGTTCTGGATGGGTGCGATCTTCGATGCGACGCCGTTGAGTCCGGGTCGGACGCGTCGATTGGCGAGTGGGGTGGTGCGGCACTTCGTGTCGTCGGGTTGTGTGGACGAGGCGGGGTTGTTGCCGTTGGGGTGGCACGGGGCGTTTCCGTCGATGTGCCAACCGTATTCGGGTCCTGGTTCGCCGTACTGGGCGAGCAAGGCGTTCGCGGGTCTTGTTCTGCCGGCTGACCATCCAGTGTGGACGGATACCGAGGAGCCGCTCGCGATCGAGCGGGGCGACGTGTCGTTGCGATTGGCGCGGCCGGGATGGTTGGTGTCCGGGACGGCGGCTGATGGGGTGGTGCGGGTTGCCGCGCACGGTCCTGATCATGCGCCGTTGCGCAGGCCGAGCGTGGATGAGCCGGAGTACGCGCGTCACGGGTTCTCGTCGCATGCCGCGCCGGAGGTGGGGTTGGTGGCGCCGGTTGATTCGCATGTGGCGCTGGTGACCGCGGACGGGCGGGTGTCGCATCGGCGGCCGGTTCGTCCGGTGCGGATCGAGGAGGGGCTGGCGGTGTCGCGCTCGCGGGCGCACTGGTTGGTGGGTGCGCCACCGGAGCCGTGGGGGCCCGCGGACGAGACGGGGGAGTGGGTCGAGGGGCCGCTGGTGACGTCGGCTTCGGTCCTGCGGGGTGCGTTGGAGGTGCGGCTGGCTGTTGTCGAGGAGAGCGGGGCCGAGCCGTTGTGGTTGCGGATGGGCGGCTGGGCGATCGCGAGTGACGAGGAGCCGGTGGGGGAGGCGGGCGGGGCTGCGGTGACGTGTCGGCGGGCGGACGGGTTGCGGAGTGTTGTGGTGGGTTTGCGCGGGTTGTCGGTGGCGGGCTGGGAGAGGGCGCGGGGGCGGAATCCGATGGGTGCGGTGTCGTTGACGCCGTGGGTGGTGAGTGCGGAGCCGGTGGCGGTGGGGGAGGTGTATGCGGCGCTCGTGGTGTTGTGGGGGGTTGCGGTGCCGGTGTCGGAGGTTGGGGTGGTGGTTGAGGGTCGGGTGGTGACGGTGGGGTGGCAGGATGGGTCCGTGAATATTATTTCACTATAGCTTCAGTGGTGAGTGAAATTAATCCCAACCTGCGGCTGGGCGCGTTCATCCGGCGAGAAAACCGCTTAAGAGCGGAAGAAGGTCGACAGGAAGACGACGGGGGAGGCGACCGCGCAGACGCGGATCGCGCGGACGGGGATGCCGGGTTTGGCGCCGGGCGGGCCGGTGAACCGCAGCGTTCGGCTCATGTGGTGCCACCGGAAGATCTCCAGGTAGACGATGCGCCAACTGAAGATCCAGGCTGCCGCGCTCAACCATCGGACGGTCCGCATGTGGCCAATGGTGCACGGGGAGTCAAGCCGGGAGTGTCGGGTGGGTGTTCGTGGTGGCGACGGTTTAGTCTGCGGCGAGCCGACCTGACAGGAGGATTGTGGATCAGGAGAAGGTGATCGTCGGTCGCGTTTCCGGTGTTGAGGATTCCACTCCGCTGGTTTTTCATGTCGCGGTCGACCCGAACGCCTATCTGCAGCTCGATGATGTCGTGGTCACCGTGCGGGAGGTGGCGGGGGCGGACCCGGTGATGACGGCGGGGGTGGTCACGCAGGTGACGGCTCGGCATGAGGGGGCGAGTTTCGCCAGTGACGTGTTCCTGATCTCGGCTGGGGTGTTGCCGGCTCAGGTGCAGGAGACGGCGGAGATCGCGACGACGCGGGTGCAGCCGGAGCGGTATTTGCCGCCGGTGCCGGGGTCGGCGGTGTATCGGGCGACGGGCGATGAGCGGGCGCAGGCGCTGTATTTCGACAAGATGGAGCGGCGGGTCGCGGTCGGGCAGGGGCGTGACGGTGAGCCGATCTATCTGAACATGGACTTTCTGGACGGCACGCGTGGTGCGCATGTGTCGATCAGTGGTGTGTCGGGGGTGGCGACGAAGACGTCGTTCGCGTTGTTCTTGTTGCATTCGATCTTTCGTGGTGGGGCGTTGCGGGATGTGCACAACGCGAAGGCGTTGATTTTTTCGGTGAAGGGTGAGGATTTGTTGTTCCTCGACCGGCCGAATGTGCGTCTTGATGATGATCTGCGGGCGGAGTATGCGGCGTTGGGGTTGCCGGCGGAGCCGTTCGCTTCGGTGGGGTTTTTTGCTCCGCCGACGCCGGGTGATGTGACGGGGCGGCCGCATGTGGCGGGGCGGACGTCGGGGGTGGGGGCGTTCTGGTGGACGATCGCGCAGTTCTGTGCTGATGAGTTGCTGCCGTATGTGTTCGCGGATGCGGAGGATGAGCGCAACCAGTACACGATGGTGGTGCATCAGGTGGCGAATCGGTTGCGGTTGGATTCGTTGTCTGCTGGTCGGGATGGTGCGGCGACGGTTGATGGTGAGTTGTGTCGGACGTATGCCGAGTTGGTCGATGTGGTGTGTGCGCGGGTGATGGATGAGGAGACGCGGTCGACGTGGGCTGGTCCGGTGACGGGGGCGGGGACGATCAATGCGTTCGTGCGTCGGTTGCGGTCGTCGCAGCGTGCGTTGGCGGGGTTGATTCGGGGTGATTTGCCTGATTCGGCGTCTCGTCGGTTGTCGACGGAGAACCAGCAGGTGACGGTGGTGGATATCCATAATCTGGTGGAGCGGGCGCAGCGGTTCGTGGTCGGTGTGACGTTGTCCGCGGAGACGGCGCGGAAGGAGGCGGCTGGTCCGGGTGGGTTGTTGTTCACGATGTTGGATGAGTTGAACAAGTACGCGCCGCGGGAGGGGTCGTCGCCGATCAAGGAGGTTTTGCTGGATATCGCTGAGCGGGGTCGGTCGTTGGGGGTGATTCTGGTTGGTGCGCAGCAGACGGCGTCGGAGGTGGAGCGGCGGATTGTGAGTAATTCGTCGGTGCGGATCGTGGGTCGGTTGGATGCGGCTGAGGCGTCGCGGCCGGAGTACGGGTTTTTGCCGGCGAGTCAGCGGGTTCGGGCGACGTTGGCGACGCCGGGGACGATGTTCGTGTCGCAGCCGGAGATTCCGGTGCCGTTGGCGGTGGAGTTTCCGTTTCCGGCGTGGGCTACGCGGGGTTCGGAGGCGGGGGCGGTGCCTGCGCCTGCGGGGGTGTCGTCGCGGAATGGGTCGGATCCGTTCGCGGGGTTGCCTGCCGATGTTGATCCGTTCGCTGATGATCCGCCGCCGTTCTGAGCTGGGAGCGTTTCGTGAAGTTTCTGCACACGTCGGATTGGCATGTCGGGAAGACCTTGAAGGGTCGGAGCCGGCTTGACGAGCAGCGGGACGTGCTGCGCGAGATTCATCGGGTCGCGAAGGCCGAGCGGGTTGACGCGGTGTTGGTGGCGGGCGATTTGTATGAGACGTCGGCGCCGTCGGCGCAGGCGCAGCGGTTGGTGGTGCAGGCGTTGTTGGCGTTGCGGGGTTTGGGTTGTGAGGTGATCGCGATCGCCGGCAATCATGATCATGCGGCGACGTTCGATGCTTATCGGCCGGTGATGTTGGCTGCGGGGATCGAGTTGGTGGGGACACCTCGGCCCGCGGGTGATGGTGGGGTGGTGAGTTTTGCTGCGCGGAGTACGGGGGAGCGGGTGAATGTGGCGGTGTTGCCGTTCGTGTCGCAGCGGTATGCGATTCGGGCGGCGGAGTTGTTGGCGGGGACGCCGTCGGATCATGTTGGCAAGTACGACCAGCAGGTGCGGGACATCATCGCGTCGTTGAAGCAGGGGTTCGGCTCCGATGCGGTGAATGTGATCATGGCGCATCTGACGGTGACGGGTGGCACGTTCGGGGGTGGGGAGCGGGCGGCGCAGTCGATTTTCGAGTATCACGTGCCGGCGGCGGCGTTCGGCAGTGATCCGCATTATGTGGCGTTGGGGCATCTGCATCGGCGGCAGGCGGTGCCGGCGCCGTGTCCGGTGCATTATTCGGGGGCGCCGTTGCCGGTGGATTTCGGGGAGCAGGACAACACGAGTGTGGTGTTGGTGGTGGAGGTGTCGCCGTCGACGCCTGCTCGGATCACGGAGGTGCCGATCTCGGCGGGTCGGCGGTTGCGGACGGTGCGGGGGACGGTGGCGGAGTTGTTGGCGCGGGCGGAGGAGTTCGGCGAGGACTATCTGCGGGTGTATGTGCGGGAGCCGGGTCGGGCGGGGTTGCGGGAGGAGGTGCAGGACGGGTTGCCGAACGCGTTGGAGATCCGGATCGATGCGGAGTTCGCGTCGGCGGCGCGGGTGGCGGCGGCGAGCGGTGGTGGTGGTGGGGATCGGACGCCGGGGGAGTTGTTCGCGGCGTTCTGTGCGGAGAACGTGATCTCGGATGATCGGGTGGGGGCGTTGTTCGCGCGGTTGCACGATGAAGAGACGAGTGGGTGAGGAGTCGCTGTGCGGCCGGTGTTGTTGGAGCTGAACGGGTTCGCGTCGTTTCGGGAGCCGGCGCGGATCGACTTTGGGGACGCGGAGTATTTCGCGTTGGTGGGGCCGACGGGTGCTGGTAAGAGCACGGTGATCGATGCGTTGACGTTCGCGTTGTACGGGTCGGTGGCGCGGTGGGATCGGGAGGGGTTGGTGTCGCCGGCGTTGGCGCCGACGGTGAACCGGGGCACGGTGCGGTTGTTGTTCGATGTGGCGGGTGCGCGGTACAGCGTGGTGCGGGAGTTGCGTCGGGGTGGTGGGAAGAATCCGACGGTGACGGTGCGCAGTGTCCGGTTGGAACGGTTGCGTGAGCCGGATGCGTTGGGCGCGGAGGCGGATGAGACGGAGGTGGTGGCCGCGGATTCGGCGGTGACGCCGGAGGTCGAGCGGTTGTTGGGGTTGTCGTTCAAGCATTTCTGTACGTGTGTTGCGTTGCCGCAGGGGGCGTTCGCGGAGTTTCTGCATGCGACGGCGGGTGAGCGGCAGAAGATCTTGATGAAGTTGCTGGGTCTTGAGATGTATGAGCGGATCCAGCGGCGTTCGAATGATCTGGCGAAGCAGCAGGGTGAGCGGGCGTCGGTGTTGGGGGAGCAGTTGGCGGGTTTCGCGGATGCGACGCCTGCCGATGTGGCGCGGTTGGGTGCGCGGGTTGCGGAGTTGGGGGAGTTGGCGGCGCGGGTGGACGCGGCCGTGCCGGGGTTGGTGGCGGCGTCGGGGGCGTTCGAGCTGGCGCGGGCTGCGGTGGGGGCGGTGACGGAGGAGCGGGGTTTGGTTGCGGCGGTGCGGTTGCCGGCGGGGATCGAGGAGTTGGCGCGGTCGCGGCGGGTCGCGGCGGAGGCTGCGGAGCGGGCGGCGGCCGGGGTGGCGGGTGCGGAGCGGGTGGATCGGGAGGCGCGGGCGGCGTTGCGGGGCGGGCCGGATCGGTTGGTGTTGGAGCGGGTGTTGGCGGACTGGCAGGTGTTGGGTGAGGTGACCGACGCGCTGCCGGGGTTGGAGCAGGCGGCGAAACAGGCCAGGAACGCGCAGGATGCGGCCGATGGCGCGGAGTCGGATGCGACGGGTGCCGCCGATGCGGCGCGGGCGGCGCACGAGACCGAGTCGCGGGTCGAGCGCGACCTGCGGGCTGAGGTGGAGCGGGCGCGGCGGGAGCGGGAGTTGGTGGCGGCGGTGCGGGTGCCGGCGGGCCTGGCCGGTGTCGCGGACGCGATGACGCGCGCGGATGGCGAATTGGCGGCGGCGGTGGCGCGGGTGGTGGACGCGGAGCGGGCCGACCAGGCGGCGCGGGAGTTGGTGGGTGGGCTGCCGGATGCCGCGGGGTTGTCGGCTGCGGCGGGGCATGCGCGGGAGTTGGCGGTGTTCTGCGCCGAGCAGGTCGCGGGCTTGTCGGAGCGGGCGGCGCGGCAGCGGCGGCTGGTCGAGGCACGCGATGAGGTGGGCGCGGCCGAGGCGGCGGTGACGCAGGCGCAGGAGGCGTTGGCGGCGGCTGACCGGGCGGATCGGGCGTCGGTGTTGCGGGCGCATCTGCATGCGGGCGAGGCGTGTCCGGTGTGTGCGCGGGAGGTGTCGGTGGTGCCGCCGGTCGAGGCGACCGAGGGGCTGGTGGGCGCGCAGCGGGCGGTCGAGGCGGCGCAGCGGCGGTTGCGGGCGGCGATGTCCGGGGTGCGGGAGGCGGAGCAGGCGGAGACGCACGCGTCGGCGACGTTGGTGGCGGCGTTCGCGCGGGCCGAGCAGTACCGGGCGGATTTGCCGGAGGGCGGGTCGCTGCCGGGGTTGTCGGTCGAGTGTTCGGCGGGCGAGTTGGCTGCGGTGCGAGTCGCTGCCGAGGCGGCGGATGCGCGGTTCACGGCGCAGCTTGCGGAGCGGGCGCGGGCGGTGGAGGCGGCTGGTCGGGCAGAGCGGGAACTGGGGGCTGCTCGGGGCGCGCGGGAGCGGGCGCAGCGTGCGGTTGAGGCGGTCGCGGACGGCGTGAGGGATGCGCGGGCTCGGTTGCGGGCGGCGCGGGATCCGCTGGTCGCCTTGGGTGCGCCTGCGGTGGACGAGACGGATGTGGGGGCGGGTTGGGGTGCGTTGAGCGGCTGGGCCGCTGAAGCGTTGGTGGCTCGGGACGCCGAGTTGGCGACGCTCGTGGCTGGTGCGCGGGCGCAGGCGGACAAGGTCGCGAACCTCGCCCAGGCGCTACGGGCTGCGGACAGGGCTGCGACGGAGGCACGGGCGGCCAGCCGGACGGCGGCGTTGGGTGAGCAGCAGGCGCGGTCGCGGTTCACGGACGCGTCCCGGCAGCGCGATGCGGTGACCGAGCGGTTGGCGGATGCGCCGCAGGCCGATGCGGCGCGCGAGCAGCTCACGCGGGTGTTGGCGTTGCAGCGGGCGGCGGATGACGCGGACGCGGCGTTGTCGACGGCTCGGGATGCGGTGGTGGGGGCGCGGGAGCGGGCTGAGCAGGTCGAGCGTGCGGTGGGGGCGGCGCGGTCGGAGCTGGGGCGGGCGCGGGATCCGCTGGTGCGGTTCGGCGCGCCCGCGATCGACGACACGGACCTGGCGGCCGGCTGGTCGGCGCTGGTCGGATGGGCGCATGGGCAGGACGGCGAGTTGGCGCGGCGACTTGAGGCGGCACGGGCCGATGAGGAGCGGTTGGCGGGTGAGCTGCGCGCGGCCGAACAGGCGGTGATCGACGATCTGACGGGCGCGGAGATCGAGGTCGGGGCGCCGGTGCGGGATCGGGCGCCGGTCGCGGTGGCGACGGCGATCACGGCGGCGCGGGCGCGACGGGACGAGATGCAGCGCAGGTTGGCGGGGGCGGAGAAGCTGACCGGCGAGATCGCGGCGGCACAGGAGCAGGCGCGGGTGGCGAAGCAGTTGGCGGATCTGATGCGGTCGAACCAGTTCCCGCGCTGGCTGGTGGCGTCGGCATTGGACACGTTGGTGGAGGAAGCGTCGCGGTCGCTGCTGGAGTTGTCCGGTGGCCAGTTCGAGCTGACGCACGAGAACGGCGATTTCCTGGTGATCGACCACAACGAGGCGGACATTCCTCGGCCGGTGAAGACGCTGTCGGGCGGGGAGACGTTTCAGGCGTCGCTGGCGTTGGCTTTGGCGTTGTCCTCGCAGTTGGGGGCGTTGGCGGCGGCGGGCGCGACCCGGTTGGAGTCGATCTTCCTGGATGAGGGGTTCGGCACGTTGGACGAGGCCACGTTGGACACGGTGGCGTCGACGTTGGAGAACCTGGCGAGTTCGGGGTCGCGGATGGTCGGGGTGATCACGCACGTGGCGGCGTTGGCGGAGCGGGTGCCGGTGCGGTTCGCGGTGACCCGGGACGCGAACGGTTCGCACATCGAGCGGGAGGGTGTCGAGTGACGCAAGCACCGGCGATGCGGTTCAGCATCGACAGTTGGGATGCCGGGTACGGCAGTTCGATGGAGACGAGCGGGTTGCGTCAGTCGGACGCGCCGACCGATCTCGATGTCGAGGTCGCCCTGGACGACTGGGTGGCGATCGACCCGGATTCGCGCGGTGTGGTGCCGGACGCGGTGTTGTTCGTGGACGGGGTGCGGCGGATCGACGCGCGGGTGTGGCTGGCGGATCAGGGCGACGCTGGGGTGGTATCGGGGACGGCGGCCGCGGCGGGGATCTGCGCGTCGTACGCGGCGGGGGTGGTGTGTTGTTGTGACGGGCGGTCGCATGTGGCGTCGGTGCGGGTGCGGCGGGGGATGTTCACGTTTGCCGAGCACGCGCGGGACATCGCGACCCGGGCGGGGGTGTATGCGGCGTGGCGGGCGCGGTTGAGCGCGGACGCGCCGCCGTCGTTGGCGTTGTCCGAGGCGTTGCAGGAGCAGTTGACGGCGACCGAGATCGACACGGCGACCGATGCTCGGGTGGGTTGGGACGAGCATCCGGCCGGCACGAACGACCTGCTGGTGATCGACGGGCCGTTGCGGGGTCGGGAGAAGTTGGAGCGGGCGGTCGGCTACATCAAGAGCCACCAGACCGAGTACCTGCCGGCGGAGCAGAACGTGCTGGTGGGGGCGTTGCGGCCGGGGCAGCGGACGCCGGTGTTCCTGATGGGCACCACGTGGGAGCGGTATTCGTGGTATCTGCGGCTGCCGGGGCCGGCGGGTGCGCCGTGGGCGGGGGTGGTGCGGTTGGAGGCGGGGCCGCAGTTGGCGGCCGGTGAGGCGACGGCGTTGGCGAACATGACGCAGCGGGTGTTGGGGCGGTTCGCGTCGACGGAGTACAAGGACGCGCGGGCGCCGCAGAACCTGTATCCGATCGCGGGCCTGGAGAAGCATCTGCGGCATCGGTTGGGGGATCAGGCGTTCATCTATCGGGCGTTGCGGGCCGCGGCCGCCGGCTGAGCGGACACCGTTGTGCAACATACCAACTGGTCGGTACTATCCGGGGGTGGCGGAAAACGGGACGATCGACGCGGTGGTGTTCGACTACGGCGGGGTGCTGACCAGCGCGGTGCGCGACACCACCACGCAATGGCTGGCCACCGACGACATCGACCAGGACAGCTTCGCCACGGTCATGCGCGAATGGATGGCCCGTGACGCGGTGGACGGATCCCCCGTGCACCAGCTGGAAACCGGGGCGATCAGCGGAGCGGAGTTCGAGGTCGAGTTCGCGGCCCGGCTGCGCACCACCAGTGGCGACCCGGTCGTGGCGGAGGGGCTGCTGGCGCGGATGTTCGCCGGGATGCGACCGGATCCGGCCATGTTCGGGCTGCTCGGCGAGTTGCGCGGGCTCGGGCACCGGGTGGGTGTGCTGTCCAACAGTTGGGCCAACACCTACCCGGACAACCTGGCCGTCCTGGTGGACGGGGTGGTGATCAGCGGCGAGGTGGGGCTGCGCAAGCCCGACCCGAAGATCTACGCTCTCGCCCTCGACCAACTCGACGTGTCCGCCGCCCGGACCGTGTTCGTGGACGACGCGCCGATCAACGTGGACGCCGCCCTCGCGCTGGGCATGCGAGCGATCCGGCATCGCGACGCCGAGTCGACCCGGGCGGAGTTGGCCGCGCTGATCCCGAGCCTGCGAAAGGTGGCCCCATGACCGACGCCGACCGGACCGATCGGGAGCTGCCTGGTTTGGATCTCGCGGCACTCGAGGGGTATCTGCGCGAGGCGAAACCGGGCCTGGTCGCCGGGCCGTTGAGTGCGGAACTCATCGCGGGCGGCCGGTCGAACCTGACCTACTACCTCACCGACGGCACCAGCCGATGGGTGCTGCGCCGTCCCCCGTTGGGGCACGTGCTGGCGACCGCGCACGACATGAGCCGCGAGTACCGGGTGCTGCGGGCGTTGGCCGGCACCGACATCCCGGTGCCCGGCACGGTGGCGCTGTGTACGGACCCGGAGCCGCTCGGCGCGCCGTTCTACCTGATGGAGCGGGTCGACGGGGTGGTGCTGCGCTCGTTCCGCGACACCGAGCGGATCGGCCCGGCCGCCTGCGAGGCGCTCGGCCACCAACTGGTCGACGTGCTGGCCGATCTGCACAACCTGCATCCCGAGCAGGTCGGGCTGGGCGATTTCGGCCGGCCGGAGGGATATCTGACGCGGCAGGTGTCGCGGTGGCGCAAGCAGTTGGACTCCTCGCGCAGCCGCGAGGTCGACGGGATCGACGAACTCTACGAGCGGCTCGCCGACTCGGTGCCCACCTCGCAGCGGCACTCGCTGCTGCACGGTGACTTCCGGTTGGACAACGTGCTGGTCACCGGGTGGGCCGACCCGGCCGATCAGCGGATCACCGCGGTGCTCGACTGGGAGATGGCCACCCTCGGCGACCCGCTCGCCGATCTGGGTTTGTTCGTCATCTACTCGCGTGGCGCGGGCAAGGACGACCCGGTGACCGGCGGGGTCACCAGCGCGCCAGGGTTCCCGCCGATCGACGAGCAGATCGCCCGCTACGCCGACCGCACCGGCACCGACGTGTCCGATCTGGACTGGTATGTGGGGTTGGCCAGTTTCAAGCTCGCCGTGGTCCTGGAGGGCATCTACTACCGGTTCATGCTCGGCAAGACCATCGGTCCCGGGTTCGACCGGATCGGTGCGCTGGTACCCGGCCTGGTCCGCAACGGACTCGACGCACTCGACAGCTAGGAGCAGTGATGGACTTCGCATTCGACGAACGCACCGAGCAACTGCGCGGGGAACTGCTGTCCTTCATGGACGAGTTCGTGTACCCGGCCGAGGCCGTGGCCGCGCGGCAGGTCGCGGAGGCGGAGAACCCGTGGGCGCGCCCGCAGGTGATGGAGGATCTGAAAGCGCAGGCACGCTCACGGGGGTTGTGGAACCTGTTCCTGCCGGGTGAGCATGGCGCCGGCCTGACCAACCTGCAGTACGCGCCGCTCGCCGAGATCACCGGCCGCAGCCCGGCACTGGCGCCGGAGGCGTTGAACTGTGCCGCGCCGGACACCGGCAACATGGAAGTGCTCACCATGTTCGGCTCCCCCGCGCAGCAGGACCAGTGGTTGAAACCGTTGCTGGACGGGCAGATCCGCTCGGCGTTCTGCATGACCGAGCCGGAGGTGGCGTCCTCGGACGCGAGCAACATCGCCACCCGCATCCAGCGCGACGGCGACACGTACGTGATCAACGGCCGCAAATGGTGGTCCTCGGGCGCGTTGAGCCCCAGCTGCGAGATCCTGATCGTGATGGGCAAGACCGACCCGGACGCGGAGAACCACCGTCAGCAGTCCATGATCCTGGTGCCGAAGGACACGCCGGGGGTGACGGTCAAGCGCGCGGTGCACGTGTTCGGCTACACCGACGGCCCGCACGGCGGCCATGGCGAGGTCATCTTCGACAACGTGCGCGTGCCCGCCGAGAACCTCATCGCCGGCGAGGGCGAAGGGTTCGCGATCGCGCAGGCGCGGCTCGGCCCCGGCCGGATCCACCACTGCATGCGCGGGCTCGGCATGGCCGAACGCGCCCTGGAGTTGATGTGCCGGCGCGCGATCGACCGGGTCGCGTTCGGCAAACCGCTCGCCGAGCAGGGCGTGGTGCAGGAATGGATCGCGGAGTCGCGGATCCGGATCGAGCAGGCCAGGTTGCTGGTGCTCAAGGCGGCGTGGTTGATGGACACCGTCGGCAACCGGGGCGCGCACACCGAGATCCAGGCGATCAAGGTGGCGGTGCCCTCGACCGTCGAGTGGGTGCTGGACAAGGCGATCCAGGCGCACGGCGGCGGCGGGGTCAGCCAGGACTTCCCGCTGGCCAGCCTGTGGACGCAGGCCCGGACGATGCGGATCTTCGACGGCCCGGACGAGGTGCACAAGCGGTCGCTGGCCAGGCGGGAACTGCGCCGCTACCGCTGACCCCGTTGATGGCCGGCCGCGATCGCGGCCGGCCGGGTGGGTTCAGTCGCCGCTGCCGTAGGGGCGGGTGAGGATCTCCAGGTTGTGGCCGTTCGGGTCGTCGAAGTAGCAGCCCCGGCCACCGTCGCGGGTGTTGAGCACGCCCGCTTCCTGGTGCATCGGATCGGCCCAGTAGGCGAGGCCGCGGGCGGTGATCCGGCCGAAGATCTCGTCGAACTCGGCCTCGCTGACCAGGAACGCGTAGTGCTGTGCGGTGATCTCGCTGCCGTGGTCCATGAAGTCGAGGCTCACGTCGTTGCTGGGTGAGACCACGTAGAACGGGCCGAACGGTTTCGGCTCCGGCAGGCCGAGCAGGTCGGCCAGGAATTCCGCGGACGCCTTGCGGTCCTTGGCTTGCACGATCGTGTGGTTGAGTTGGACGGCCATGTCGCGCTCCTTCACCTCGTGGGTGCCCCTCTGTCGCGACTCCACCGTAGAACCTCCAGTTGACTGGAGGTCAACTACTCGGCGTCGAGGAGTTGGTGGCCGAGCGGGGTGAGGCTGTGTCGCACCGAGCGGCCGTGCCGGGTGGTGCGCACCAGGTTCGCCGCACGCAGCGTCCTGGTGTGCTCGGACGCTGACGCGAGACTGATCGCCAACTGGCCGGCCAGGTCGGTGGTGGTGCGCGGCTGGCGCAGCGCGTGCAGGGCGGCGGCGCGGGTACGGCCGAGCAGGTCGGCCAGGCGTTCGGCGGTCGCGGTGCGGGGCGTGACCGGTTCGGGGTCGGTGACCTCGCCGGGGGTGATCGGGTCGGCCGGGTAGATCAGCGCGTTGCCGCCGCGCACGGCGGGGCGGATCGCGAACGCGGGCAGGCCGCGCCAGAACGCCGAGGGCATCAGTTGCAGTCCGTCGCCGTTCAACTCGATCACGCGCGAGGGACCGGGTTTGCTGAACGCGCCGTCCTGGAACCGCATCCTCGGGTGCAGGGTCGCGAACAGGCCGGTGAAGCCCTCGGTCGCCAGCACCGGCAGCCGCGAGTCCACGTCGCGCCGGAACGTCGCCCGCACTTGGGTCCACTGTGGAGCGATGCAGGCCAGGTAGAAGTCGCGCAGGCCGCCCACCACCAGGTCCAGGCTCTCCCGGTCGCCGTCGGCCAGCGTCCGCACCCACAGCGGCGGCACCGGTCGGCCGGGCCGGTTGGTCCAGGACTGCATCAGGTCCGCGCGCAGGAACCGGCGCGGCGTGGCCAGCACCATCGCGACCGCCTCGTCGAGGTCGACCGCCATCGGGTCCAGGAACTGAGGGCCGAACCCTTTCGCCGGGATCAGGTCCAGCAGGGGCCGCGCGGTGTCCGGGAACGCCGCCGCCCACCTCGGTAGCGCGTTGCGTGGCCTGCGCTGTAGGTCGGCGATGGCCAGACCGGTCTCCATCAGTGGCGCGGGCGCGGCGGCGAACCGCATCCGCGCCAGGTCCTCCGCGCTCGCGAGCACACGCGCCATCCGGCCCTCCCATCGCTGCGGCGATCCTTCGGCGCTGACCGAAAGGATTGTCCGGCCCGCGCATCCGCGTCAAGGCTCACGGCATGGGATCACCACGAACCACCCGATCACTGCTCGCCGTGCTCGCCGCCACCGGTCTGGTCGCGCTCGGCGCGGTCACGGCCGCCGCGCCCGCGTCGGCCGGCCCCGGCAGCACGCCCGCCGCCGGAACCGGCGGCTTCAACGGACCCACCGTCACCCACCCCGGTGCCGCGCCCGAGGACCTCCCGGCCGGCGCGGTCTGCTCGTTCCCGCTGCACCTGGACTTCCCGGTGAACAAGGTCGTGCAGGACACCTGGACCAACGACGCCGGCCAGCCGGTGTTCGCGATCGCCAGTGGCCTGCTGCTCGCGCACGTCACCAACGTGGCCACCGGCCGCGACACGACCGTCAGCCTCGACGGCACCGGCGACTACAGCTACCTGCCGGACGGGTCGTTCATCCTCTCCGGCGGCGGTGGCATCCTGGCGAACCTGCACGGCACCGACTCGCCCCCCAACGAGCTGCTGTTCTCCGCGGTGTCCGCGCGCAGCTTCATCTCGGTCCGGGTCGCGACCGTGAACGGCAAGACCGTCAAGACGGTGCTGCAACTCGCCGGCCCGCACACCAACCTCTGCGACGTGCTCAGCCACTGACCGAGGCGGGGCGGTTTACTGGACTCATGTGCGAGGAACAGGATGGCGTCAACGAGGCGTGCTCGGTGATGGAGGCGGTGAACCGGATCAGCGGCAAGTGGACGGTCGGCATCCTGCTGGCGGCCACCGAAGGCCCGGTCCGGTTCACCGAACTCGAACGCCACCTGAAGGGCATCAGCAGGCGGATGCTCACGCTGACCCTGCGCAACCTGGAACGCGACGGCCTGCTGCGCCGCACCGTCCATCCGACCGTGCCGCCCAAGGTCGAGTACGAGGCCACCGACATGGCCCGCGAACTGCACAGCGCGCTGGCCGAACTCGTCGGCTGGGCGCGGCGCAACCGCGCGAACATCACCCGGTCCCGCACGGGCTACGACGACACCGCGGGCGAACTGGTCAGATCGTGATCACCGTCTGCTCGGCGGCAGCGTGGCGGGCGGCCTCGATCACCCGCAGCGCGTCCACCGCGCCGGCCGGTTCGACCGGCCACGGCGCCTCGTCGCGCAGCGCGTCGCGCACCTGCGCGTAGAACCGCGGATAGTCGCCGACCTCGGTCGGCACCGGTTCGGTGTGCTCGCCGTCGCCGAACGTGGCCCGGTCCGCTTCCGGTTCCACGCCCCAGCCCGGCTCGCCCGGTTTCATCCCGCTCATCGCCTGCGCTTCCTGCACGTCCAGGCCGTACTTGGTGAGCGTGCCGCGATCGCCCAGCACCCGCCAGCGGGGGTTGCGGGTCGCCGCGAGCACGGAGGTCCACAGGTGCGAGCGGACCCCGTTGACGTGGTGCAGGGCCACGAACGTGTCGTCGTCGACCTGCACGCCCGGCCTGCGCCGGTCGACCTCCGCGTAGACCTGGGCGACCGGGCCGAACAGTTGCAGTGCCTGGTCGATGATGTGCGCGCCCAGGTCGTAGAGCAGGCCGCCGGCCTCGGCCGGGTCGCCGAACTCGCGCCAGTTGTCCTTGGGCAGCGGCCGCCAGCGGTCGTAGCGCGACTCGAACCGGAACACCGTACCCAACCGGCCCGAGGAGATCAGCTTGCGCACGGTCAGGAAACCGGAGTCCCAGCGCCCGTTCTGGAACACGGTCAGCCCGACCCCGGCCGCCCGCGCCGCGTCCACCACCTGCCGGGCGTCGGCGACCGTGGGGGCGAACGGCTTGTCCACCACGACCGGGGTGCCGGCCTCGATCGCGCGCAGCGCCAACGGTGTGTGGGTGCGGTTCGGGGTGCTCACCACGACCAGGTCCAGCTCGTCGATCCGGGCGAACAGGGCGTCCGGGTCCGGCACGATCGCGGTGTCCGGGTAGGTGGCTGTGGCGTGCGCGGCGCGCTCCGGGTTGCCGGTGACGATGACCGACAGGTCCAGGCCGGGGGTGGTCGCGATGAGCGGGGCGTGGAAGCGTTGCCCGCCGCTGCCGTACCCGAACAGGCCGACACGCAGATCAGACGAACTCATGCCGCGATTAAACAACACTGTTGATTAATTGGCCAGCAGTCAGAATGATGGCTCACATGACAGCGGAACCCGGCGGCGTGAACCTGCGTGGCCTGCGCCGGCACAACCGGTCGCTGCTGCTGACCGCGATCCGCCGCAGCGGCGGACTGAGCCGGGTCGAACTCGCCACCCGCAGTGGCCTCACCCAGCAGGCGGTGTCCAAGATCGTGCCCGACCTGCTCGCCGCGGGACTGGTCGAGGAACGCCGCGAACCGGCCAGCGGCGTCGGCAAGCCGCGCACCCGGCTGGTGATCAGGGCGGACGCGCGCGCGGCGATCGGCGTGCAGCTGGACCGTGACGAAGTGCGCGCGGTGCGCACCGATCTGCTCGGCCGGGTCGTCGAGGCGGTGCGCAGGCCGCTGCCGTCCGGGTTCGACCCGGACCACGCGGTCCGGGTGATCGCGCGCTGTGTACTCGACCTGACCGACGGGCCGGAGCGGGCCGCGCTGGTCGGGGTCGGGGTGGGTGCGCTGGGACCGCTAGACTACCGGACCGGGATCGTGCTCGGCGCGACCGGCCTGTCCGGCTGGGACGCGGTGCCGCTGCGCGAGCTGCTCGGCCGGGCGCTGCACGCGCCGGTCGTGGTGGACAAGGACACCAACGCCGCCGCGTTCGCGCATCTGTGGCGTGCGGATGACGACGCGGCGACCGCGGTGGTGCTGGTCGGCACCGGGCTCGGCGCGGGACTGCTCATCGGCAACACCGTCTACCGGGGGCCGGGCACGAACGCGGGCGAGTTCGGGCACACCACGCTGCTGCACGACGGGCCGATCTGCCGGTGCGGGCGGCGCGGCTGCCTGGAGATCCTGCACGACACCGCGCCGACCCCGCGCGAGGCCGCGCGGCTGCTCGGCATCGCCCTGGCCGATCTGGTGCAGCTGCTCGACCTGCAACGGATCGTGTTGGCCGGCCGCGCCGTGTGGGCCTCACCCGAGGTGTACCGGCGGGAGGCGATCGCCCAGCTGGGGTTGTTGCCGACCCGGCAGCGGGTCCAGGTCGACATCGACGACATCGGCGTGGACCTGGTCGCGGTCGGCGCCGCCGCGGAAGTGCTGGCGGAGTTCTATGCCGCCGATTCCTACGACTGAGCCTCCTACGGCTGGGTGCCGCGGGGGATGGCGGCGGTCAGGATCTCCCAGGCCCGCTCCAGTCCGCCGGCCAGGCAACCGTTGACCACCGCGTCCGAGCCCAGTGCGCTGACCTTCACGATCGGCGTGTTCGGTGCCGTGTCGGCCAGTCGCGCGGTGACCAGGTCGACGAAGCCGGGCGCCTGACCGATCCCGCCGCCCAGCACCACCAGTTCCGGGTCGGCCACCACCACGACCGCGCAGATCGCCTTCGCCACCAGCGCGGCCTCGGCCTCGACCACCGCGATCGCCCGGCCGTCCCCGCGCGCCGCGGCCGCGAACACGCGCCGGGCCGAGACCGCGCCGCGCATGCCGGCCCGGCGTGCCGCCCTGGTCACCGCGGCCGCGGACACGGCGGCTTCGAGGCTGCCGCGGCGGGCGGCTTCCTGTTCGTCGAGGATGTGGTCGACCGCGAGCGGCAGGAACGCGATCTCGCCCGCGGTGCCGTGCGCGCCGCGGTGCAGCCTGCCGTCGAGCACCAGGCCCATGCCGATGCCGGTGCCGACGGTGACGAACGCGAAGCTGGACACCTGCTGGCCGTGGCCGTGCGCCTGTTCGGCGAGCGCGGCGGCGTCCACGTCGTTCTCGACGATGACCTCCTCGCCGAAGGTGTCGCGTAATCGGGCGGGCAGGCCGGGGGAGTCCCAGCCGGTGAGGCCACCGGTGAGCCGGATGGTGTCCTCGACGCGGTCGTACACGCCGGGAGTGCCGAGCACGGTCTGGGTGAGCGCGGCCCGGTCGATGCCGACCGTGCCGGTGAGCCGGTCGGCCAGGTCGACCAGTTCGGCGACCCGACCCGGACCAGTGACCGACCTGGACCGGACGGTTTCCTTGGCCACGATGGTCCCGGTCAGGTCGGCGAGCGCGCCGCGCAGGAACTGGCGTCCGACGTCGATGGCCAGCGCGTATCCGGCGTGCGGGGTGACCTCGTACAGCTGTGCGGCCGGGCCGGGCACGCCGCGGCGGTGGCCTGCCTCCCTGATCAGGCCGGATCGCTCCACATTGGACATGGCGGCGGATACCGTCGATTTCGACAGGCCGGACACCCGGACGAGTTCCGCCCGACTGCATGGTCCGTTATGCCTGATGTGGTCGAGCAGCAGTTGCTCGTTGAGCACCCTGATGAGCTGCGGACGTGCGGCGAGCGCCCTCACGGACTCCTCCTTGTGCCCCGCCTGGAATAGGGATCGTTGCCAAGTCGAGTCTTGCGGGGGCCTTTTCGTTAGGTTACTTTCCTAACAAATCGAAGGGAAGTACCAGGCAGGAGAGGCTGTGGCCTTACCCCACCGGGTCGGCGGCATGACGATCACGTGTGCAGCACGTGACCTGACGCCTGCCTCAGACCGCGTCCACACCGGTTCACCGGTCGAGCGGGCCTGCCAGCACATTCGCCGTGTTCCGTCCGAAGCGGTATCCGCGCCGCGTCCACCAACGGGCGGAATCGCGGTGTTGTCGGGGCACAACCAGCAGAGTGAACCCCCAAGTGAAGGACAAGCCCGATGAGGCCCTTAAGGAAAGTCGCGTTGGCGGTTGCCGGCGGCCTGCTGGCCGCGGTGTGTGCGGCCTGCGGTGGTTCGTCGCCCAGCGGGGGAGCGAACGCCACGCTGACCATCTCCAACGAGAGCGGTGGTCTGTGGACGTGCAGCTTCAACCCGTTCAACAGCTCGGTGAACTACCTCGCCACCGGCAACATCTATGAGCCGCTGGTCTTCGTCAACACCCTGCAGAACAGCAAGACCTCGCCCTGGCTGGCCAGCCAGTGGGCGTGGAGCAACAACAACACCACGCTGACCTTCACCGTCCGCAACGGCGTGCAGTGGAGCGACGGCAAGCCGATGACCGCAGCCGATGTCGCCTTCACCTTCAACTACCTCAAGGCCAACCCCGCGATCGACCTGAACTCGCTGTGGAGCGTGCTGTCCACCGTCGCGCAGCAGGGCAGCGACCAGGTCGTGTTCACGTTCAAGTCGGCCGCGGTCCCGTACTTCTACTTCATCGCCGACCAGACCCCGATCATCCCGCAGCACATCTGGTCCACTGTCACCGATCCGGCCAAGTTCGCCGACAGCAACCCGGTCGGCACCGGCGCCTACACGGTCAACCCGTGCACGCCGCAGAACATCACCTTCACCGCGAACAAGAAGTACTGGCAGCCCGGCCTGCCCAAGATCCAGAAGGTGCTGTACCCGGCGTTCACCTCCAACGACCCGGCCAACAACTACCTCGCCACCGGCCAGGCCCAGTGGGGCAGCCAGTTCATCCCGAACATCGACGCCTTCTACGCCCGCAAGAGCCCGAACCACCACTACTGGTTCCCGCCGGTCGCGCAGGTCTCGCTGTTCCCGAACGAAACCGTCGCCGGCCTGTCCGACCCGGTGGTGCGCCAGGCGCTGGCCTACGCGATCGACCGCAACAAGGCCTCGCAGATCGGTGAGTACGGCTACGAGCCGGCCGCGAACCAGATGGGCATCGTGACCCCGACGTTCAACAGCTGGATCGACCCGACCGCCAAGGCGCAGGACGACTACACCTACAACCCGGGCAAGGTCTCCTCACTGTTGCAGGGCGATGGCTACCACAAGGGATCGGACGGCATCTGGGTCTCGCCGCAGGGCAAGCGCCTCTCGTTCAACGTCATCAACGAGAGCGGCTTCTCCGACTGGGTCGCCACCATGCAGACCGCGGTGCAGAGCGCGAAGGCCGCCGGTATCGAGATCACCCCGATCAACCTGTCCAACGACGACTTCTACAACCGGCTCTACAGCGGCAACTTCGACCTCGCCTACTACGCCGAGACCGAGATCGGGCCCGCGCCGTACTACGAGATCCGGGAATGGCTCTACTCGGGCAACTCCGCGCCGATCGGGCAGAACGCCACCACCAACTTCGAGCGCTACAACAACCCGCAGACCGACCAGCTGCTCAACTCCTACGGATCGACCACGGATCCGGCCGCGCAGAAGCAGATCATGGGTCAGCTGGAGCAGGTCATGCTCAAGCAGGTGCCGATCATCCCGGTGACCGAGGAAGTCGACTGGTTCCAGTACGACACCACCAACATCAGCGGTTGGCCGACCCAGGACGACCCCTACGCGTTGCCCGCGGCCTACGCCTACCCGGACATGGGCCAGGTACTGCTGCACCTCCAGTCGAAGTAGCTCCCAGCAGGGAAAGGTTTCACAGGGTGAGTAACGGGAGAAAACCGTGACGTATCTACTCCGCCGCCTGGGGTTCTTCGTGCTCACCCTGTGGGCCGCCCTGACCATCAACTTCCTGATCCCGCGGCTGATGCCGGGCTCCCCGGCCACCGCGATCATGGCCCGCTTCCACGGGCACATCTCGGCGGCCACGCTCAAGGCCATCGAGGTGTCGCTGGGCGTCGACACCGGCCAGAGCTGGCTCGGCCAGTACTTCACCTACCTGGGCAACACGTTCACCCTCAACTTCGGGGTGTCCGTGCAGTCCTTCCAGCCGGTCTCGCAGATCGTCGGCGCCGCCATCCCGTGGACGCTGATCCTGGTCGGCGTCACCACGTTCATCGCCTTCATCATCGGCACCAGCATCGGCGCGATCGCCGCGTGGAAGCGCGGCAGCAAGGCCGACTCGATCCTGCCGCCGCTGTTCGTGGTCGGCACCGGCCTGCCCTACTTCTGGGTCGGCATGATGCTGATCATCCTGTTCGCGGAGGTCAACAACTGGCTGCCGGTCGCGCTCGGCGTCGACCCCGGCATCGACGTCGGGTTCAACGCACAGTTTCTCGGCAACGCCTTCGAACACGCCATCCTGCCGGCCGCGGCCATCCTGATCACCTCGGTCGGCACATGGGTGCTGACCATGCGCAACACCATGGTCACCACGCTCGCCGAGGACTACATCAGGATGGCCCGCGCCAAGGGACTCCCGTCCCGCCGCATCATGATCGACTACGCGGCGCGCAACTCGATCCTGCCCAACCTCACCGGCTTCGCCATGTCCCTGGGGTTCGTGGTCTCCGGATCGGTGCTGGTCGAGGACGTCTTCAACTATCCAGGGGTGGGTTTCCAGCTGATCCAGGCCGTGCAGAACGAGGACTTCCCGCTCATGCAGTGCCTGTTCCTGCTGATCACCGTCGCGGTCCTGCTCGCGGTCCTGCTCGCCGACGTCGCGACCGCCCTGCTCGACCCCCGAACCAGGAACGCGAGGTAAGCGGTGGCGACCCCAGTCACGTCCGCCGGCGTCGGTGACACTCCCGCCGCCGGCGAGACGCCCCAACCCGCCGGCACCGCGGGCGTACCCGGCCCGCGCCGCGGCGGCGGCCTGTACCGGGCGATCCGCGGCAACGGCAAGGCCATGACCGGCACGATCATCCTCGGGATCTTCGTGCTCATGGCGATCATCCCGCAGTGGGTGTTCCCCGGCGACCCCAACGCCGAGGTCTACGCGCGCGCCCAGGGACCCAGCGGCAGCCACCTGCTCGGCACCACCGCCTACGGGCAGGACATCCTCGCCCAGGTCTTCTGGGGCGCCCGCCCGGTGCTGATCATCGCGGTCGTCGCCGGCGCGGTCGCCACCGTGCTGTCCGTGCTGATCGGCGTCACCGCCGCCTACGTCGGCGGCGTCGTGGACGACGTGCTGAATCTGTTCACCGACGTCTTCCTGGTCATCCCGACCCTGCCGCTGGTCATCGTGATCGCCGCCTACGCCAACTCGCACAGCCTGTTCGTGCTGGTCATCGTGTTGGTGGTGACCGGATGGTCCTACGGTGCGCGGCAGCTGCGCTCGCAGGCGCTCTCGCTGCGCAACCGGGACTTCCTGCAGGCCGCGAAGGTCCGCGGCGAACGCCGCTCCTACATCATCGTGTTCGAGCTGCTGCCCACCATGACCTCGCTGATCGTCGCGAACTTCCTGTCCGCAGCGCTGTATTCGGTGCTCACCGCGGCCGGTCTGGAGTTCCTCGGCCTTGGCGACACGCAGAGCGTCGACTGGGGCACGATGCTCTATTGGGCGCAGAACAACGAAGCCCTGCAAACCGGCCAGTACCTGTGGGCGACCATCCCCGGCCTGTGCGTCGCCGCGCTCGGCACCGCGTTCGCGTTGCTGAACAACGCCTTCGACGAGATCAGCAACCCCGCCCTACGCCCGGTTCGGAGGATCCGTGTCAAGCGCGCCCATTCTTGAGGTCACCGACCTGGTCGTCGAATACGCGGCGCCGCAGGGTCAGGTCGGCGCGGTCGACCACGTCAGCTTCGACCTCGCGCCCGGCGAATTCCTCGGCGTGGTCGGCGAATCCGGCTGCGGCAAGTCGACCCTGCTGTTCGCGATCGCGCAACTGCTCAGCCCGCCCGCCGCGATCACCGGGGGCGCCGTGCACTTCAAGGGCCGCAACCTGGTCGGTCTGACCGACAAGATGCTCGCCGCGTCCCGCTGGCAGGACCTCTCGGTGGTCATGCAGTCCGCGATGAACGCGTTCAACCCGGTCAAGACCATCGGCGCGCAGTTCAAGGACGCGATCAAGGCGCACCAGAAGTGGTCCAAGGACAAGATCCGGGAACGCAGCGCCGAGGTGCTGCGCCTGGTCGGCATCGACCCGATCCACGTGAAGTCCTACCCGCACCAGCTTTCCGGCGGCATGCGGCAGCGCGCCATGATCGCGATGGCGCTGCTGTTCACCCCGGAGCTGATCATCATGGACGAGCCGACCTCCGCGCTGGACGTGGTCGCCCAGCGGTCCCTGATGGTGCAGATCAAGGAACTGCAGGCCGAACTCGGGTTCGCGGTCATCTTCGTCACCCACGACATGTCGCTGGTCTCGCACTTCTCCGACCGGCTCGCGGTCATGTACGCGGGCCAGATCGCCGAGATCGGCGCGACCCGCGCTGTGTTCGACTCGCCCGCCCACCCGTACAGCAAGGGGCTGTTGGACGCGTTCCCGTCGATCCGCGGCCCGCGCGTGCACATGACCGGCATCCCCGGCAACCCGCCCGCGCTGCTCAACCCGCCACCCGGCTGCCGGTTCGCGCCGCGCTGCCCGGTGGTGCTGCCGCGCTGCCACGACACCCCACCGGAGCTCTACCCGGTGCGGGACGTGCTGGTGCGGTGTCTGTTGCACGAGAACGTGAAGGGCGGAGCGCATGTCTGAGACGGACACGAGGGTGCCGCTGCTGCGGACCGAGAAACTCACCCGGCACTTCACCATCGGCAACCTGTTCTCCCGCACCAACCTGCACGCGGTGGACGACGCCGACCTGGTCATCCACGAACGCGAGATCGTCGCGCTCGCCGGGGAGAGCGGCAGCGGCAAGTCCACCATCGCCCGACTGCTCGCGATGGTCTACAAACCGACCGCGGGCGAGATCTACTTCCGCGACAAGCCGTTGTCCTCGCTGCGCTCCCGCACCGACGTGCTCGGCTACCGCAGCGAAGTGCCCATGGTGTTCCAGGACCCGTTCGCCTCGCTCAACCCGGCGCACCGGATCTCGCACGGCATCATGCGCACCCTGAAACTGCACCGCCGCGAACTCGACGCGGCCGGCCGGCAGGCCGAAGCGGAACGGGTCCTCACCGAGGTCGGGCTCACCCCGGCCGGCGAGGTGCTCAACAAGTACCCGTACGAGTTCTCCGGCGGGCAACGGCAACGCGTCGGGTTCGCCCAGGCGCTCGCCGCGAAACCGAAACTGATCCTCGCCGACGAACCGGTGTCCATGTTGGACGTCTCCATCCGGATCGGGCTGCTCAACCTCATGGCCGAGCTGCGCGAAAAGGAAGGCGTCTCGCTGCTCTACATCACCCACGACATCGCCAGCGCCCGCTACGTCTCCGACCGGCTGGTGATCATGTACGCGGGGCAGATCGTGGAGACCGGAGCCACCGAGGACGTGCTGCACAACCCGAAACACCCCTACACCCAGCTGCTGCTCTCCGCGGTCCCGGACCCCCGCGCGCCGCTGCGCGTGACCGCGCAGACCGACCGCGGCGAACCGCCGAAGGTGATCAACCCCACGCCGGGCTGCCGGTTCCGGTCCCGCTGCCCGCTCGCGATCGACATCTGCGAACGGGTCGACCCGCAACCGAGGCTGCTGGGCATCAACCATTCCGCGGCCTGCCATGTGGCCACCGCCGACCCGAACACCCCGAAGGTCGCAGTCGGCGCTACCGAACAGGATGGGCACGAATGAAGCTCGTTGTCGTTGGCGGCGGCTCCACGTACACACCCGAACTCGTGGACGGCCTCGCCCGCCTCTCCGGCACCATGCCCGTGGAGGAACTCGTTCTCGTCGACCCCGACGAACACCGGCTCGACCGGGTCGGCGGCGTGTCCGCGCGGATCATGGCCGCCTACGGCCATGCCGCGACCGTGCGCGGCACCACCGACCTCGACGACGGCCTCGACGGGGCCGGCGCGGTGCTGCTGCAACTGCGCATCGGCGGCCAGGCCGCCCGGCACCGCGACGAAACCTGGCCGCTGTCCTGCGGGTGCGTCGGCCAGGAAACCACCGGCGCGGGCGGGTTCGCCAAAGCGCTGCGGACCGTGCCGGTCGTGCTGGACATCGCCGAACGCGCCCGCAAACTCGCCGCCCCGAACGCGTGGATCGTCGACTTCACCAACCCGGTCGGCATCGTCACCCGCGCCCTGCTCGACGCCGGGCACCGCGCGGTCGGCCTGTGCAACGTCGCCATCGGCTTCCAGCGCCGCTTCGCCGCGCGACTCGGTGTCGACCCGGCGCGCATCCAGCTGGGCCACGTCGGCCTCAACCACCTGAGCTGGGAGCGCGAGGTGCTGCTCGACGGCGTCGATGTGCTGCCGCGACTGCTCGACGAGCACGGCGACTACATCGCCGACGACATCGGCCTGCCGGTCGAGGTGATCCGCGAACTCGGCGTCGTCCCGTCCTACTACCTGCGCTACTACTACTCCCACGACAACGTTGTCGGCGAGCAGCGCGGCGAACCGACCAGGGCCGAGGTCGTCGCCGGGTACGAGAAAGAACTGCTCGACCTCTACGCCGACCCGGAACTGGACCACAAACCGGAACTGCTCGCCAAGCGCGGCGGCGCGTTCTACTCCGAGGCCGCGGTCGCGCTGCTCGCCTCGCTGGTCGCGGACACCGGCGACGTGCAGGTGGTGAACCTGCGCAACAACGGCTCGCTGCCCTTCCTCGCCGACGACGCCGTCATCGAGGTACCGGCCAGGATCACCGCGCAGGGGCCGGTCGCCGAACCGATCAGCCGCCTCGACCCGCTCTACGCCGGCCTGACCGCGCACGTGTCCGCCTACGAGGAACTCGCCGTGCAGACCGCGTTGCACGGCGGCCGGGACCGGGTGTTCCGCACCCTGCTCGCGCACCCGCTCATCGGCCAGATCGACATCGCCAACCAGCTGACCGACCGGTTGCTCGCCGAGAACCACACCTACCTGCCCTGGACGTCGTGAGGAGACACACCGCGACGTTCGTGACAACCAGGGATCTTCAGGAGGGGTATCCGTGAACACGGGGACGGCACCTGCCGCGGTGCTGGCAATCGATGGCGGCAACAGCAAGACCGACGTGGTGCTGGTCGGCCCGGACGGGGCCGTCCTGGGCAGTGCCCGAGGACCGGGCACCTCCGCCGAACAACACCGCTTCGAAACATCCAAGGTCGTGCTCGACGACCTGGTCGGCATGGTCGCCCGGCAGGCCGGGATCGACCCGAACGGGCTGATCGCCGAACACACCTCGGCGTTCATCGCCGGCGTCGACCTCCCGCAGGAGGAGGAACGGCTCGCCGCCGAACTCAACACCCGCAACTGGAGCCGCACCACCCGGGTCGGCAACGACACGTTCGCGGTGCTGCGCGCCGGCACCCAACGCCCCTGGGGCGTCGGGGTCACCTGCGGCGCCGGCATCAACTGCGTCGGCGTCGGCCCCAACGGCGACCTCACCCGCTACCTCGCGCTCGGCCGGTTCACCGGCGACTGGGGCGGCGGCCTGGACATGGGCCTGGACGTCATGTGGTGGGCGATGCGCGCCGAGGACGGCCGCGGCGAACCGACCGCGCTCGCGGCCGCGGTCGCCGAGTACTTCGGCCGGCCCTCCGCCACCGACGTCGCGATCGGCATCCACCTGGGCGAGATCGACGAGGACGACCTGATCCGGCTCACCTACGTGCTGTTCGCGGTGTCCGACGCGGGCGATCAGGTCGCGATGGACCTCGTCGACCGGCTGGCCACGGAGATCGCGTCGATGGCGCTGGTCGCGATGCGGCGCCTGGACCTCACCGGCCTGGACACCGAACTCGTGCTCGGCGGCGGCATGCTGATGGCCCGCAACGCGCGGCTGATCAACGGCATCGCCGAACACGTACACGCCGAGGCGCCCGCCGCGCAGATCGGCGTCGTGGACGTGCCCCCGATCGCCGGCGCCGCGCTGCTCGGCCTGGACCACCTCGGGTTGAGCAGGGACGCGCAGGACCGGTTGCGGGCCGCCTACGGCAACGTCGACGCCAGCACCGGGCTCGGGGTCACGTTCGGCTGAGCGTGATCGGCCGGAACTCGACCGGCTGGGCCGGGCGACCCTTCTGGATCTCCCACGCCTGACCGGTCTCGCCACTCGCGACGATCTCCAGCACCAGCTCGGCCACGTCGGCCGGGGCCAGCATCGCCAGGCCGGCCCCGACCAGGCGGTCGCGCACCGGAGCGATGATCGCGGTGTCGACGAAACCGGGACAGATCGCGTTCACGCTGATGCGGTCCTTGGCGAGCAGCATCGCCATCGACCGCATCAGCCCGATCAGCCCGTGTTTGGCCGTCGCGTAGTAGAGGTCGGCGGCCGGGGCGAGACCGGCGATGCTCGCGGTGAACACGATCGCGCCGCCGCGGCCCTGCGCGCGCATCGCGGTCACGGCCGCGTTCGCCCCGAACACCATGCCGTCCAGGTTGATCCCCATCGAGGCCCGGTAGGCGTCGGGGTCGAACCGTTCGCCGAGCCCCGCACCGCCGCCGACGCCCGCGTTGAAACACGCGACATCCAGGCCGCCGAACCGGGACACCGCCTCGGCGACCATCGCCCGGTTCGCATCCAGGTCGGCCACGTCGGTGCGGACGAACACACCACCGATCTCCTCGGCCAGGCGCGGCCCGTCGGTGTCGTTCACGTCGGCCACCAGCACCCGGTCGCCGGCCTGCGCGAAACCGCGGGCCAGTCCCGCGCCGATCCCGCTCGCCGCGCCCGTCACCAGCACGGCCCGACCGTCAGTCATCGCTCAAGGCTAGTTCGTGAGCATGCCCGCGAGGATCGGCAGGGCGCCGGTGGTTTCGGCGGCGCCGACGAAGTTCGGGAAGTCCCGCCAGTGGGTGATCCGGCCGTCCCGGACGGTCAGCACACCGAAGCTGGCGGTGAACCGGAACGGCTGGCCCGTCTGCTTCGTCGTACCCGCCATGGCCAGTTCGAACAGGACGACACCGGGGTCGTCGGTGTCGTGCACGGTCGCGGTCCGCTCGGTCACGTCCAGACCCGCCATCGCCGCGGTCAGCGGATCGGACCGGCGTCGGGCGAAGTGCGCGTTGATCGCGTCGATCCCGTCGAACCGCCGCGGCTCGCCCGGCAGACCGAACGGCGTCTCGTAGACGGCGTCGGGCGCGAACTGGGCGCCGTCGGGGCCGTAGCGGCCCGCGCGCATCAGTTCGACCACGTCACGGGCGGTGGGCACCGTGCTCATGTGCAACCTCCAGTACATTCGGAGAGGACTCTCCGGTTCGTCGCGAACTATACGGAGAGATGGTTCCGGTTAGCAAGCAGGGGAGCGGGATGATCGACAAACCGGCCGAGAAGACGCTGCGGGCGGACGCGCGCCGCAACCGGGAACTGGTGGTCGCCGCCGCCCGCGACCTGCTCGCCGAGGACGGCATCGCCGTCTCCTTCGACGCCATCGCGCGCGCCGCGGGCGTCGGGGTCGGCACCGTCTACCGGCACTTCCCGGACCGGTGCGCGCTGTTCGAGGCCGTCGTGCTGGACCGCATCGTCGCCTTCGTGGCGGATGCCCGCGAGGCCGCCGATACCGCGGATGGTGCCGATCCCGGCGCGGAGTTCCTGGGGTTCTTCGGGCGCTTCGCCCGCCAGGTCGCGCTGAACCAGGCACTGTGCGACGCCATGGACGGCGGCGTCGCCGTGCCCGAACAGCTGCGCGCCGAGTTCATCGCCGCCCTCGGCGACCTGCTGCGACGCGCCCAGGACGCGGGCCGGATCCGGCCGGACGTGAGCGTGGCCGACGTGCTCGACCTGGTGATCGGGTTCGCCGGCGCCGGACGGCGGGGCCGCATCGACACGATCATCGCGGTCGCCTGCGCCGGCCTCGCGGTCACCGGATCGTGAGGGTGCCCGCGTCCGCGTCCAGTTCGGCCCGCACGCCCAGCGCAATGGTGGCCTGACCGGCGCAGTGCCCGAACCCCAGCTCCCACCCGACCGGCACGCCCAGCTCACCGAGCCGGTCCGCCATCAGCGTCCGCACCGCCGCGAGTTCGCCGCACTGCGTCCACGAGCCGAGCGCGATGCCCGCGACCCGGTCGAACCAGCCCGCGCGGGCCAGCTGCGTGATGATCCGGTCCAGCCGGTACGGCTCCTCGGTCACGTCCTCCAGCAGCAGGATCGCCCCAGGTGGCGGCGGGGCCGCGTGCGTCGATCCCAGGACCGCGGCGAGCAGGCTCGCGTTCCCGCCGAAGGTCACCCCGCTTGCTTTCCCGCCCACGAGTGGGCCCGCGGCCGGGGTGGTGATCGGCGCGGGCGGGGCCGGGTCGAACAGGGCGCGGCGCAGCTTCTCGGCCGCGACCGGGTCCTGCGTGAACGCGACGCTGGCGATCATCGGCGAGAACAACGTCGCCACGCCCAGCCGCGCGTTCAGGCCATGGTGGATCGCGGTCACGTCACTCGACCCCGCGAACACCGTCGGCCCAGCCTGGCCCATCGCGTCCCAGTCGAGCAGGTCCAGGATGCGCAGGCAGCCGTAGCCGCCGCGCGCGCACAGCACGCCGTCCACGTCCGGGTCGCACCACGCCTCGGTCAGCGCGGCCGCCCGCCGTTCGTCCGTGCCGGCCAGATAGTCCAGGCCCGGATGCACGTCGAGCACGCCCGGCGCGACCGAGACCGCCAGCTCCCACGACCGCAGGATCGCCACGCCTGCCTCAAGGATCTCCGGCGGGATCGGCCCCGCCGGCGCGACCACCCGTACCCGCGAACCCGGCACAAGCGGTCCCGGCCTGCGGAGATCAGCCGTCAACGCGACAACCCCAGCTGTGGTACCCCAGGTGTGGTGAATCCGAGGACCTGGCCGTAGAAGGACAGCTCCGCCTCGTGCGCGACCTGGATGGTCTCGGCCTTGCGGAACCCGTGCTGCTCACCCTCGAACCTCAGGTAGGCGTGCGGGATGCCGCTGCCCTCCAGCGCTGCCATGAACTCGTCGGCCTGCACCGGCGGGCAGATCTGGTCGTCCAGGCCCTGCATCATCAGCACCGGCCCGGCCACCGACCGCGGATCCCGGGACGGCGAACGGTCCGCGTAGCGGTCCGGATGCCGCGCCAGCGACCCGACCAGGCCCTCCACGTAGCGGGACTCGAAGTCGTGCGTCTGCCCGCCCTCAGCCGTCCAGCCGCGCAGGTCCAGGATCGGGTACAGCACCGTCCCGCACCGGTAGACCTCGACCGAGGTCAGCGAGGCCGCGCTGGTCCAGCCGCCCGCGCTGCCGCCGCGGATCGCCAGCCGGTCCCCGTCGGCCGTGCCCTCCGCCGCGAGCGCGGTCGCGACCGCGGCGCAGTCCTGCACGTCGACCACACCCCACTGCTCGCGCAGCCGCTCCCGGAACTCGCGGCCGTAGCCGACCGAGCCGCCGTAGTTGACCGCGACCACCCCGAACCCGCGACTGGTGAAGTAGGAGAAGTCCAGGTCGAGGGTGGGCGACACGCCGCCGGTCGGGCCGCCGTGCACGTGCACCAGATACGGCGGCCGCTCACCGTCCGGCGCGGCGAAGTCCGGGTTGGTCGGCGGGTAGACGAACGCCGGCACGTCCCGGCCGTGCGGGTCGGTGAACACCCGCTCGCGCGGCACCGGCAGGTACGCCGGGTCCGGCAGGCCGGTCGGCTGCGGCGTCAACTCGGTCACCATCGCCGGGGAGGTGCCCAGGTCGACGCGGAGCACCGCCACGTCGCGCCGAGGCCCGGCGGCCAGCACCGTGAGCACCTCGCCGTGTGCGGTGACGCTGCCACTCGCGGCCGGCCAGTCGGCGCTCACCTCGGCGATGTCGGTCAGGGTGCCTGCCTGCTCGTCCAGGATCGCGAGCGTGCCGTGCCGGTAGACCGCGTAGCGGCCCTCGTCGAGCTTGGCGACGTAGCGGGCGCCGACCCGCCACAGCGGACCGCCGAGTTCCTCCTGGCAGGGGTGCAGATTGAGCGCGGTGCCATCAAGGTTGACGCGGTAGACGTTCCACCAGCCGTCCGGGTCGGTCACCGCCAGCACCGCGTCCGCCGAGTCCCACTCGACCTGGCAGACCGCCTCGGTCGGGCCGCCGGCCAGCACGCGGTGCGGACCGAACCCGGCCTCGGTCACCTCGGCGACGCACAGCTGCGTGCCGTCCCACGGCATCGCGGGATGGTTCCAGCCCAGCCACGCGGCGTGCCGGCCGTCCGGGCTCGGCTTCGGCGCGGTCAGGAAGTGGTGCGAGGACGCGAGCACCCGTACCCGCGCCGGGTCGGTCGCGGCCGAGCCGTCCAGCGGGACGGCGACCAGGTCGCGGCGGATGTCCGTGGGCAGCTCACCGGTGACGGTCTCGCGCACGCACCAGAGCGCGGTCCGGTCCGGGTCGGCGACCAGGTCGCCGTAACGCCAGCCGTGCCGCCGCGCCGGCTCCGGGGTGAGCGGGACGGGCGCGCCGTCGCTGTCCGGAGTGGCGAGGTAGATCCGCTGGTCGTCCCAGTGGGTGAAGGCCACCTGGGCGCCGATGACCACGAACGGGCGCCCGCCGTACTCGTGCAGCCGGTTGCGCACGTTCCACGGCGCGCCCAGCACCCGGTCCGTGCCGCGACCGGGCCGATGCCGGCACAGTTCGAGCCGGCCGCCCTCCGCCGGCAGGCTCTCCGCCCACCAGATCTCCTCGCTGTGCATGTCCAGCCAGCTCGGGCCGCCACCCGACGACGCCACGTCCTTGGCATCGATCGGGGAGGTCCAGGTCCCGTACGGAGCGATCTTCACCACAGTGCGGCACTTTAACCGGTTGCCCGTGGGGTACGGCAGAGATTTTCGTTCCTTCGGTGGTAACTCACGGAAACATCTACTCGCGCCAGGCGTTGGGGGTGAGGTCCACGTACTGATTTTCCGGGGTGCACCCGGCCCGCCCGGGTCGCGTGCCTTAGGGTCGAAGGTGCCATGGCTCGTGTCATTCACATCTTCCGCGAACCCGACCGTTTCGTTGCCGGCACGGTCGGGCAGCCCGGTGACCGCGCGTTCTATCTGCAGGCCTCCGAGGACATCCGCACCGTCAGCGTGCTGCTGGAAAAGCGGCAGGTCGAGGTGCTCGCCGACCGTATCGGCTCACTGCTGGAGGAGGTAGTCCGGCAGTTCGGCGCCGACGTGCCCGAACGCGCCCCGGACGACCTGCTGGACAGTGATCCGCTGCGCGTCCCGGTCGAGGAGGAGTTCCGCGTCGGCACGATGGGGCTGGGCTGGGACGCGGAGAGCGAAGCCGTCGTGATCGAACTGCTCGCCGCGACCGAGGAGGAGATCGACGAGTCGGTCGTGCTCGGCGACACCGACGAGGGCCCGGACGCGCTGCGCGTGTTCCTCACCCCCGTCGCCGCCCGCGCCTTCGCGCAACGCGCCGGCCAGGTGCTCTCCGCCGGACGCAAGCCGTGCCCGCTGTGTGAGGAGCCGCTGGACCCGGCCGGGCACGTCTGCCCCCGGCTCAACGGCTACCGCCGCACCGACGACGACACCGAAAGCTAGGTAGCTCCGGTGCAGCCGCGGGACCCCGACGCGTTGGAGTTCCTCACCCGAGGCCGCCTGGAGATCCAGGGCAGGCTGGTCGACGCGTCCAACGCGACCCTGTTCTGTTCGATCAGCGCGGACGGCGTGGACGCCGAATGCGTGTACAAGCCGGTCTCCGGCGAACGGCCGCTGTGGGACTTCCCGGACGGCACGCTCGCCGGCCGCGAGGTCGGCACCTTCCTGCTCTCCCAGGCGTCCGGCCTGCACGTGGTGCCGCCGACGGTGTTACGGCCGGGCCCGTTCGGGCCGGGCATGGTGCAGCTGTGGGTGGACACCAAGGAGGGTGACGACCTGGTCGACGTGGTCGCGCCCCAGGAGGTCGGCAGCGACTGGCGGGTGGTGCTGCACGCGCACGACCGGTTCGGCGACCCGGCGGTGCTCGCGCACGCCGACCACCCCGGCATCCGCGCGATGGCCGCGTTCGACGTGGTGGCCAACAACGCCGACCGCAAGGGCGGGCACGTGCTGCACGCGACCGACGGCCACGTCTACGGCGTGGACCACGGCATCTGCCTGCACGACGAGAACAAGCTGCGCACCGTGCTGTGGGGGTTCATCGGCGAACGCCTGCCGGACGAGGCGATCGAGGCGCTGACGAAGCTGCGCTCGGAGCTGCACGGCGGCCTGGCCGACGACCTCAACGACCACATCACGCGTCGCGAGGTCCGCGCGATCATCAACCGGACGCACGCGCTGCTGGACAACCCGGTCTACCCGGGGCCGACCGGCGAATGGCGCGCCGTGCCCTGGCCCGCCTTCTAGACGATCGTCCCTAAACGATCTTCATGGTGAAGTAGATCACGTCCGGAAAGCGTGCCAGCCGCATCTCCTGGAAACCGAGCCGCCGGTAGAACGCGTCCGCGTTCGTGTTGGCCCGGCCCATCGCCAGATGCACCCCGGGCACGTCGCGCTCGCGCAGCGCGTCGAGGAACCGGGTGATCAACGCGCGGCCGAACCCGCCGCGCTGGTGGCTGGGCAGCAGGTCGATGTGCAGGTGCGCGGGAAACTCGGCGAGTTCGGGGTGCACGAACTGCTCGACGTGGTGCAGTGAGTAGCGGATCCGTTCGGCCCTGGTCCGGACCTCGCCGGTCGGCGCCGGATACTGCTGGGCGACGGTCGGCAGCCATTCGGTGCGGAAGCGCCGGGCGAACGTCTCGCTGTCCGCGGTGCCGACGACGTAGCCGACCGCGCGCTGCCCGTCGTCGACCACGAACGTCAGTTCCGGCTCCAGCACCGCGTACGGTGCCGCGAACACGGCGCCGAGCAGTCGCGGCTCGCCCGGGTAGAGGTCGGTGGCGTCCGCGCCGTTGTCCCCGGTGCGCAGGCAGATGTCGTACAGGTCGCCCAGGTCACGGGGCTGGACGGGGCGGATGGTTCCGGTCGCGGTCACGACACTCAGATTTATCACGACCGATCGCACCGGCGACCGATGAGTCCACGGCGCGCTCGTCGTTTGATGAGCATGACAACCACCCTGTGCGACCCTGCCGAGACGATGGAATCGGATTTCGAGCGGTACCGGCGCGAACTGCACGTGCACTGCTACCGGATGCTCGGCTCGTTCGAGGACGCCGAGGACGCGGTGCAGGAGACGCTGCTCAAGGCGTGGCGCTCGCGCGCGACGTTCAGCGGCGACGGGCAGCGCGCCTGGCTGTACCGGATCGCCACCAACGTGTGCCTGGACGGGCTGCGCCGTTCCGGCCGTCGCCCGGTCACCGTCTCCTCCTTCGCCGACGTGCCCTGGTTGCAGCCCTACCCGGACCGGCTCCTCGACGAACTCTCACCCGAAGCGGTGGTGGTGGCGCGCGAGACGATCGAGTTGGCGTTCATCGCCGCGATCCAGCTCCTCGCCCCCCGCCAGCGCGCCGTGCTGATCCTGCGCGAGGTGCTCGACTGGTCGGCCGCGGAAACCGCGGACCTGCTGGACACGTCGCCGTCCGCGGTGAACAGCGCGCTGCAACGCGCCCGCGCCACCCTCCGCGACCAGCTGCCCGCGCACACCGGCACCACGACCGAGCTGTCCGAAACCGAGCGCGCGGTCCTGGCCGCCTACGTCTCGGCGCACGAACGGTGCGACGTCGACGCGCTGGTCGCGGTCACCGCGCGGGACGTGCGGATCACCATGCCGCCGCAGCCGCTGTGCTACCAGGGCATCGACTCGCTCACCCCGCTCGTCGAGGTCGCGTTCGGCCCGAACCGGATGGGCGACTGGCACGTCGTGCCCACCACCGCGAACCGGCTCCCCGCCGCCGCCTGCTACCTGCGCAGGCCGGGGGAGACGACGTGGATCGCGTTCAAGCTCGACGTGCTGCGCGTCGTCGACGGCAGGATCGCCGAAACCACCACCTTCGACCACACCCTGTTCGACCGGTTCGGCCTGCCGGGGATGATCTGACATGGCCGCACGCACAGCGCTCACCCCGGAGATCCGGGCGCTGCTCACGTCGCGGGCGCTCGCGCACCTGGCCACCGTGCTGCCGGACGGCTCCCCGCACACCGTCCCGGTGTGGGTCGGGCTCGACGGCGACCGGGTGTTGTTCCTGACCGGACCGACCTCGCGCAAGGCCCGCAACATCGCCGCCGACCCGCGCGTCGCGCTCTCGCTCGTCGACCCGGCCAACCCGGCGGCGATGGGCCAGATCCGTGGCCGGGTGGTCGAGGTGCGCGACGACGAACACGCCTGGCAGCTGATCGACGAGATCTCGCGGTCCTACATCGGTGCGCCGTACCCGCTGCGGACCGACCGTGCCCTCTACACCGTCGCGCCCGAGCACGTGTTCACCTGGGCGCCTGGCTAGAAGTGCGTGGCGACGCCGAATCGGGCGCGCAGCGCGGCCATGTCCGCCCGGTCGCGTTCGGTCGGCTCATAGCCCTGGTGGAAGTAGATCTGCTGGGCGACCGACACGCACGGCACGGGCCGCCCGGCGACGGTCCCGGTCACGAAACACTCGGCCGGGTACTCGAACCGGGCGCCCGCGTCATCGGCCGCCTGCCACGCGGAACCGTCCGCGGCGATGTGCAGGGGGTGCAGGTCGAGTTCGTGGCCGGTGTCGGTGGCGAGCACGAACCGCACCGGCCGCGCGTCCAACCCGGGCCGGTAGCCGAGTTCGGCCAACGCGGCCAGCGCGCGCGGCTCGGCGATGACGTCGTGCAGCAGGTCCGCGTCGCGGTGCGGGCGGGTCTGCTCGCCGAGCAGCGCGTCGATACCCCACCCGCCGGCCAGCCACACCGGCACCCGCGCCGCGCGCACCACGTCCAGCACGCGGAGCAGGTGCTCGGGATCCATCAGTTCCCGGTGATCCTGGTGGCCGCGATCAGCACGGCGGCGCGGCGTTCCTCGCGCATGACCCGGTCGTAGGTGTCGAAGTCGTCGTGCGTGCCGCCGGCCGCGGTGAAGATGTCCCGCAGCAGTGTGGGCAGGCGGTCGGCGGCGAAGTCGTCGGCCGGGTCGTCCAGCCCGATGATCCGCACCGCGCCCTCCACCGACACCCATTCCCAGCCCGCGCGGAGCACCACGGTCGCGCGGCCGTTGCGGCGCAGGAGGGTGAGCTTGTGCGCGTCACCGCGGATCACCATGCCCACCGACGGCGTGCCGGTGATCGGGTCGTCGAGCACGCCCGCGTTGACCACGGAGGCGTGCACGGAGTTGTCCTTGCGGGTGGTGGCCAGAACGACCAGCCCGTGATCGGCCGCGGCAAGGCGGCGAACAGTCTCAAGATCTGCTGCGCTCACGAGATCACCGTAGTCCCGATCTCGGCGTGGCGGGCGTCGTCCACCAGGCGGGAACGGCTAGCGTCGGGCCCCGTGCGATCCCAGGACTACCGTCGTGACATCCTCGCCGGCCCGCGTCGCCGCGCCATCCCGGAGGTGATCGCCGAGATCGGGGTGGTCGCCGAGGATCCCGCGTCCGGGTTCTGCGGCGCGGTCGTGCGGTTCGAGGGCGACCGGGTGGTGTTGGCGGACCGCAAGGGCGCGCAGCGGCTGTTTCCGTTACGCCCGGCCGGTTTCCTCGTCGATGGCGCCGCCGTGACGCTGGTGCGTCCGGCCGCGACACCCGCGGCGCCGCAGCGGTCGGCCTCCGGGTCGGTGCGGGTGGAGGGACTGCGGGCCCGCACGGCGCGGGCGGGGCGGATCTGGGTGGAGGGCATCCACGACGCGACCCTGGTCGAACGCGTGTGGGGCCACGACCTGCGGGTCGAGGGCGTGGTCGTGGAGCCGTTGGACGGCGTCGACGAACTTCCCGCGCGGGTCGCTGAGTTCGGCACCGCGCCGAATCGACGGCTGGGTGTGCTGGTCGACCATCTGGTCGCGGGCAGCAAGGAATCCCGCATCGTCGACGAGTTGCACGACGAGAACGTCCTGGTCACCGGCCACCCCTACGTGGACATCTGGCAGGCGGTGAAACCGGCGGCGCTGGGCATCCGCGCCTGGCCGAGGGTGCCCAGGAACGTGCCGTGGAAGGAAGGCGTGTGCGCCGCGCTCGGCTGGGGTGAGCCGATCGACGGGTGGCGGCGCGTGCAGGGCGCGGTGCGCAGCTTCCGCGAACTGGAGACACCGCTGATCGGCGCGGTCGAGCGCCTGATCGACTTCGTGACGGGCTGAACCCGGTCGGGGTTCAGCCCGTCTCCTCGGTGTTCTCGTCGGTCTCGGTTTTCTTCGGGCGTCCGCGGCGCGGGAGCCGGCCCGCGTCGCGTGGCATGCGGCCCGCGTCGTGCAGTGCCTTGCGCAGCAGGAACTCGATCTGCGCGTTGGTGCTGCGCAGCTCGTCCCCGGCCCAGCGGGCCAGCGCGTCGTGCACGGCGGGGTCCAGCCTCAGCAGGACGTTCTTGCGATCGGCCATGGGTTACGCACCCAGCCGCTCAGTGGTACAGCGATCCGGTGTTCACGACCGGTTGCGTGGCGTGGTCGCTGCACAGCACGACGAGCAGGTTGGACACCATGGTGGCCTTGCGTTCCTCGTCCAGTTCCACCACGTTCTCCTCGTCCAACCGGTGCAACGCCAACTCGACCATGCTCACCGCGCCCTCCACGATCTGCGTGCGCGCGGCCACGACCGCGCTGGCCTGCTGGCGGCGCAGCATGGTCTGGGCGATCTCCGGCGCGTAGGCGAGCCGGGTCAGCCGCGACTCGATGACGCGCACGCCTGCCGACTCGACGCGTTCGGCAATCTCGGCGGAGAGCGTCGCGGTGATCTCCTCGGCGTTGTCGCGCAGCGAGAGCCGCTCGTCGCTGGCCGAGTCGTACGGGTAGCTGGTGGCGATGTGCCGAACCGCGGTCTCGGTCTGGATGTCCACGAACGCGACGAAGTCGTCGACCTCGTAGACGGCGCGCGCGGTGTCCTCGACCTGCCACACGACCACGGCCGCGATCTCGATCGGGTTGCCGTCCGCGTCGTTGACCTTGGTCACCGCGGTCTCGCGGTTGCGGATCCGGGTGGACACCCGACGCCGCCGCGTCACCGGGTTGAACCAGTGCAGTCCCGCGACGCGCGCGGTGCCGACGTAGCGGCCGAACAGCTGCACCACGCGGGCCTCCCCGGGCAGGATCGAGGTCAGCCCGTTGAAGGACACGACGGCGGAGATCAGGATCAGCGGCCCGAGCACGATCAGCACGACGCCGACCGCGCCGCTGCCGTTCACCGCCAGCGCGATGCCGCCGCCGAGCGCGGCGAGCGCGACCACCACCAGCACGAAGCTCAACGCCAGCATGGCCAGGCCCGGCCTGCCGTTGACGGTGCGTTCCCTGATCCGCGGTTCCGGCATGTCGACCACCGGGGTGGTCACCGGGGTGTCCGGGGTGTGCTGCGTCATGACACCGACCTCCTTGCGCTTTCCGCTAGCCTCAACCTAGCATAGTGATATCAGATTTTCCCGGACGCGGGAATCGGGGCGCTCCATCAAACTGGGGGCGGGCGCAACTGAAGGGGATGAGGGACATGGCCGACAGTCGATTGGAAATCGACGGGCTGTACAAGCGCTACGGCGACGTGGTGGCACTGCGCGACATGACATTCGACGTCCGCGCCGGAGAACTGTTCGGTTTCGTCGGCAGCAACGGCGCCGGCAAGACCACCACCATGCGCATCGCGCTCGGCGTGCTCAGCGCCGACTCGGGGGAGTGCCGGTGGGACGGCAAACCGATCGACCTGAACACCCGCCGCCACATCGGCTACATGCCCGAGGAACGCGGCCTGTACCCGAAGATGAAGGTCGGTCAACAGCTGACCTACCTGGCCCGCCTGCACGGGTTGAGCCCGCAGGCCGCGCGCCGCGCCACGCAGGACTGGCTGGAACGACTCGGTGTCGCCGCGCGCCGCGACGACGACGTGCTCAAACTCAGCCTGGGCAACCAGCAGCGCGTGCAGCTCGCCGCCGCGCTCGTGCACGACCCGGACATCCTGGTGTTGGACGAACCGTTCTCCGGCCTCGACCCGGTCGCGGTCGACGTGATGAGCCAGGTGCTGCGCGAGAAGTGCGCGCAGGGCGTGCCGTGCGTGTTCTCCAGCCACCAACTCGACCTGGTGGAACGCCTGTGTGACCGGGTCGGCATCATCCGCGGTGGACACATGGAGGCCTGCGGCAGCATCGACGAACTTCGCTCCGTCGGCGCCGACCATCTCGTCGTCGTCGGCCCGACCGACGCGACCTGGGCGGCCGAGCTGTCCGGCGTCACCGTCGTCGAGCACACCGGCGACCGCATCACCCTGCGCCTGCACCCGGACACCGACGACCAGGTCGTGCTGCGCGCCGCGCTGGCCGCCGGGCCGGTGCGCGAGTTCACCCGGCAGCGCCAGACCCTGACCGAACTGTTCCGCAACGTCGTCGCCGACCACACCGCTGGAGAGGAGCACGCGGCATGAACATGCCACTGGATTCGAGCAGCACCTGGCGCCCGGTCGGACTTGTCGCGCAGCGCGAGATCACCACCCGCCTCTCGTCCCGGCCCTTCCGCATCCTCACCGCGGTGACCGCCGTGATCATCCTCGGCGTCATCGTGGTCCTCAAGATCGTCAACTCGCACGGGCCGTCCGTGGACAACGTCGGCGTCACCGACCCCGCGCTGGCCCAACCGCTCTCGGTCAGCGCGAGCGCGGTCGGGCTCAACGTGCACACCCAGACCGTGGACGCCACCGACGGCCAGAACCAGGTCGCCAACGGCTCGCTCGACGCGCTGGTCGTGCTGGGCGGCGACGGCAGCCTCAAGGTCGTGTTCAACAAGACCGTCAACAGCCAGCTCCAGTCGGTCGCCAACGTGCTCGCCCGCCAGATCGCCCTGGACGAGCAGATCACCAACCTGCACGGCAATCCCGCCGCGGTCGACCAGGCGGTCGCCGGCGCCGTCCCGCAGATCGTCCTCCTGAAACCCCAACCACCGGTCAACGCGCAGGGCATCGGCATCGGCATCGCGGCAGGCGCGCTGATCTACATGACGCTGCTGACGCTCGGGCAGATGGTCGCGCAGGGCGTCGTCGAGGAGAAGTCCTCCCGCGTGGTCGAACTGCTGCTCTCCACCGTCCGGCCCTGGCAGCTGATGGCCGGCAAGGTGCTCGGCATCGGCGCGGTCGGCCTGATCCAGGTGCTCGTCTACGGCCTCGTCGGGCTGGGCGCCGGCGCCGCCACCGGCGTACTGCCCAACATCAGCGGCGCGGCCAGCGCGGTCATCGGCCTGATCGTCTGGTACATCCTCGGGTTCCTGATGTACTCGCTGGCCTTCGCCGGCGCGGGCGCCCTGGTGTCCCGGCAGGAGGACGCGGCAGGCGTGGTCATGCCGATCCTGATGTTCGTCATCGCCGCCTGGGTCGTGGGCATCTCCCTGGTGCCCTCCGACCCGAACAACCCGGTCGCGCTGATCATGTCGCTGATCCCGATGTTCGCGCCCACCCTGATGCCGATGCGCATCGCCATGGGCGTGGTCCCGTTCTGGCAGTACGGCCTCGCGGTCGTGCTTACCATCGCGCTGATCCCGGCGCTGCTGTGGCTGGCCGGCCGGATCTACCGCAACGGCGTGCTGCGCACCGGCGCCCGGGTGAAGCTGTCCGAGGCACTGAAAGCAGCCTGATCACCACAGACGTAGTGATCGCCGCGGCGCAGGCGTCCAACCCGCGCCGCGGCGATCATCACGCCTTGATCTCTCCCTCGATCTTCACGGCCCCGCCACTGGGTACTCGCGGTCACTTTCTGCCACGATGGAGACATGGCCGCTGTCGTATGGCTGATCATCGGCATCGTGCTGGTGGTCGCCGAGGTGCTCTCCGGCGCCTTCGTGCTGGTCATGCTCGGCGCGGCCGCCCTGGTGGCCGCGTTGATCGCCGCGCTCGGCCTCGGACTGCCGATCAGCCTGATCTCCTTCGCGGTGGTCGCAGGCGGGGGAATCACGCTGGCCCGCCCCGCCCTGGTGCGCAAGATGCACACCGAACCCCACAAGACCAACGTGGACGCGCTGGTCGGGAAACGGGCGGTCGTGGTCGCCGAGGTCGACGCGGCAACCGGTCAGGTCAAGATCGACGGGGCGCTGTGGTCAGCACGGGCCTACGACGAGACCGAGGTGCTGGAAATCGGCCGCTCGGTCACCATCATGAGTATCTCGGGGGCTACCGCGCTCGTCTGGGGCGGGCCGTAACGTGGAGGCAGGTTTGATCGCGCTCATCGTAGCCATCGTCGTCGTCGTCCTCGTGTTGATCGTGGCGGTGAAGTCGCTGGTGGTGATCCCGCAGGCGCAGGCGGCGGTCATCGAGCGACTCGGTCGCTACCGCACGACAGCGGCCCCTGGCCTGAACTTCCTCGCCCCGTTCTTCGACCGGGTGCGCGCCCGCATCGACCTGCGCGAACAGGTGGTGTCCTTCCCGCCGCAGCCGGTGATCACCGAGGACAACCTGACCGTGTCCATCGACACCGTCGTCTACTTCCAGGTCACCGACCCGCGCGCCGCGGTCTACGAGATCTCCAACTACATCGTCGGTGTCGAACAGCTCACCACCACCACGCTGCGGAACCTGGTCGGCGGCATGAGCCTGGAGGAGACGCTGACCTCCCGCGACAACATCAACCAGCAGCTGCGCGGCGTGCTCGACGAGGCGACCGGCCGCTGGGGCATCCGGGTCGCCCGGGTCGAACTGAAGGCGATCGAACCGCCCGCCTCCATCCAGGACTCGATGGAGAAGCAGATGCGCGCCGAGCGGGAGAAGCGCGCCATGATCCTCACCGCGGAAGGCACCCGCGAAGCGCAGATCAAGACCGCGGAAGGCCAGAAGCAGTCGCAGATCCTCTCCGCCGAGGGCGCCAAGCAGGCCGCGATCCTCGGCGCCGAGGCCGAACGCCAGTCCCGGATCCTGCGCGCCCAGGGTGAACGGGCTGCCCGCTACCTGCAGGCGCAGGGCCAGGCCAAGGCGATCGAGAAGGTGTTCGCCGCGATCAAGGCCGGCCGCCCGACCCCGGAGGTGCTGGCCTACCAGTACCTGCAGACGTTGCCGCAGATGGCGCAGGGCGACGCGAACAAGGTGTGGATGATCCCCACCGACTTCGGCAAGGCCCTGGAAGGGTTCGCCAAGATGCTCGGCGCACCCGGCCAGGACGGCGTGTTCCGCTACGAACCGCCGAAGTACGACCCGAACGAGACCGCGGCCGCGGGCGACGACCACGACGAGTCGATCGCGGACTGGTTCGACACCTCCTCCGACCCGAAGGTCGCCGAAGCGGTCGCGGCCGCCGAAGCGGTCGCCCGGCAGGAGGTGCCGGGCCCGTTGACGCCGACCCGCCCGGCCCTGCCGCCGCAGGGGATCCGCCGCCCGGTCAGCAACGGCCCGTCGGCCGCGGCTCCGTCATCCGTGGAGGCAACCGGTCAGCTGCCCGCGATCGGCCAGCAGGCGCCACCCTCCAGTGTGGAACCGCACAACGGATCGACGGAATTGTCCGACCAGCCCCCGGCGGAATCCTGAGGCCGACCTAGACTGAGCGTGCGCGGTGCCGTTTCGTGCCCGGCGTGCGCACCCATGTTCTTCCGCCCGCGGCGACGAGGAAGCCGCCGGTGGCCCTCCACGCGAGGGTCAGCGGCGGGGCCGCGAGCGGGAGCCGGCCACCAGGTCGTGTTCGCCGACCTGAAGGTGCCGGATCCGTTGAGCCTGGTCGCGTTCACGCCGCGCTATCTCGACGCCGCCGCGACCGGCGCGGCCGAGCTGGACGAGCCGGCCAAGCTGGACCGGGTCACCCGGCA
>DASZJG010000093.1:0-1507 GCA_035948315.1 Pseudonocardiaceae bacterium
CTCGACAACCGCGCAGACGCTGACCGACCAGCGCTTCGGTGGCTCTGACGGTGTCGTCCTGCTCGTCCACGCCGAGGCCGGGACGGTTGACGACGCGCCCGCACGAGCAGCGGGCGCCGAGGCGGCGAGCCGTCTTGCGGCGGTGCCGGGCGTGTCGAATGTGGTGTCCTACTGGCAGACGCGCAATCCCGGCCTGAGGTCCAAGGACGGAAAGTACGCGCTCGTCCTGGGCAGCACCAAAAGCGACCTCAATCTCAGCTCGTCGGAGTTGGCTAGCCTGCGATCGCACAGCGGGCAGGTCGACGTCACGGCCGGCGGCAGCGCGGCGATCGGCAACGACATCACGAAACAGGTCGGCAAGAGCCTGGGCATCGCCGAGGGGATCGCCGTGCCGATCATCCTGGCGCTGCTGGTGTTCGCGTTCGGCAGCGTCGTGGCCGCGCTGCTGCCCCTGGCGATCGGGGTGATCGCGATCCTCGGCACGTTCGCCGAACTGTTCGTGCTCGGCTCGGTGACCAACGTGTCGATCTACGCGATCAACCTGACCACAGCCCTTGGCATGGCGCTGGGTATCGACTACGCGCTGCTGATGGTCAGCCGCTTCCGGGAGGAACTTGGGCGCGGGCAAGAGCCGGCGCAGGCGGTCATGCGCAGCGTACAGACGGCCGGGCGCACAATCGTGTTCAGCGGCGCGACCGTCGTGGCCGCGCTCGCTGTGCTGCTGATCTTCCCGCTGTACTTCCTGCGCTCGTTCGCCTACGCCGGGATCGGCGTGGTGCTCATCTCGATGGCCGCCGCGGTCGTAGTGCTGCCCGCACTGCTGGCCATGCTGGGCCGGCGCGTGAACTCCGGCCGGCTGCCGTGGGCGCGCAACCGCGAGCCGTCCACCATCGCGCCGTTCTGGGGACGGCTCGCCGGGCAGGCCATGCGCCACCCGGCGCTCATCGCGATCCCGGTGCTCGCCGTGCTGATGCTGGTCGCGCTGCCGGTGCGGCACGTCCAGTTCGGCACGCCGGACGACCGGGTGCTGCCGACCACCACGCAGAGCAGGGCGGTGGGCGACGTGCTGCGCGAGGACTTCACCGGCAACAGCGCCACCGCCCTCAACGTCGTCACCGACGGCCCGCTGGACCCTGCCGCGCTGACCGGCTACGCGACCCGCCTCTCCGACCTGGCCGGTGTCGCGCGCGTCGAGACCAGCGTCGCGACGTTCGTCCACGGGAAGGCCGTCCTGAACACCGCCAACCGGACCCTCGCGCGTCCCACGGCTCAGCGGCTGTCCGTCGTGAGCGCGGCCGATCCGCGCTCGAATGCCTCGAAAGACCTGGTGCGGACCGTGCGCGACCTGCCCGGCCCGGACGGCGTCCGCGTCTACGTCGGCGGCGATACCGCTCAGCTGATCGACACCACACACGCGATCGGCATCCGGCTTCCGCTGGCCGGGCTGCTCATCGTGCTCACCACGTTCATCGTGCTGTTCCTGTTCACCGGGTCCGTGGTGCAGCCG
>DASZJG010000094.1:0-86884 GCA_035948315.1 Pseudonocardiaceae bacterium
GGCAACTCGCGGAAGAGCTCCCGCATCTCCTCCGAGGTCTTGAGGTAGTAGCCGGAGCCGTTGAACTTGAAGCGGTTCGGGTCGTCCTTGTTCTTACCCACGCCGATGCAGAGCAGGTTGTCGTGCGCGTCGAACTGGTCCTCGGTGACGTAGTGCGAGTCGTTGGTGGCCAGCAGCGGGATGTCCAACTGCTTGGCCAGGCGCAGCAGGTCCTGGCGGACATCGCTCTCGATGTCGAGGCCGTGGTCCATCAGCTCCAGGAAGTAGTTCTCCCTGCCGAAGATGTCCTGGTACGCGCCGGCGGCCTTGACCGCCTCCTCGTACTGGCCCAGCCGCAGCCGGGTCTGCACCTCGCCGGAGGGGCAGCCGGTGGTAGCGATGATGCCCTCGGCGTTTTCAGCGATCAGCTCGCGGTCGCAGTTGTGCACCGCGAAATCGGTGACATACGAATGGTCGTCGGCGACCTCGATGTTGTACACATCACCGTCATAGGCTTCAGTCATGACATCGAGGACCGGCTTGTAAACGTAGTCTTCGTCGGACAAGGTGCGCCGATAGGTCGGTTCGGTGCTCGGCGAGTAGTTGGCGCGGTACGTCTGCGCGTGCTCATCGCTGACCGGTGGCTGACGGTAGGTGGCGGCAAAATCGGCGCGAAGCCGGGCGCCCAAGGTTCGCAACTGCCAGTGCAACTGTTCGGACGTCTGTTCGATACTGACGACGTCGTGCCTGGTCTTGGAGCCGTCACCGGCCAGAACGCCCTGGAACAGACCTTCCATGAATGATTCGGGAGCTTCGAAGACGAACTGAGGCAACGCCTTGTTGTTCGCTCCCTTTCCGCACAGCGAGTTCAGCAACTGGGCCAACAGCGTGGAGGACACCGACACAGCGACGCCATGGTAGTCAGGCCTGTCCGGCCTGCCCCTGACGACAGCCTCCTTACCGGTGTATTTCTCGATCATCTTTGAGCAGATGGCGATGAGGTCACGTTCTTCCTCATGCAGGTGCCACGAGACCGTGTGCCCTCGATCGATGGAACCTTCGGCGACGTAAAGCCCCAGGAAGAACCCGAAGTCGAAGTCCAGATCGATAGTGTGCGCAAGCGCGGCATAGTGCTTGGTCGGTCCCATACCGGTTCGCTGCGAGACCTGAAAATATCCGTCACCGCTAGCCGCGACCGGTGTCCAGTCGACGTACCGCGCGGTGCCGATCGAAGTCACCGTTGCCGTATCGGAGCGCACCCTGGGCAGGCAGACCCAACTGTTCCAGTAGGTGGCCTCCTGCCGCGTGCCGGTACCGGGTCGGCCTCCCGCGATCTCCTTCGCTTCAACCCACGACCTGGTGCCGTCGCGATGGCGGATCAGCACCGGATGCTCACCGGTCATCCAGGTGATCCTGCTGTACCGGCCGGAGAGCTTGATCCCGTAGATGTCACCCCGGTGGGCATTACGCATCACTTCGACCACCGGGCGAAACCGGCCACGGTGCGTGAGCACCTTGTCGCCGACCCGAATGTCCTCGATGCGCTTCATGCCGCCACGAGTCATGATTTCTTGGCCGGGAAGCAAACAGCGAGGCTTGCGATAGTAGCCATCTATGCTGGCCAGCGAGGACAGCTTGAACAGGTTGCGCAGGCCGATCGTGTTCGCCGCGAGCATGGTCATGTGCGTGTACGCGCCGGCGCCGGAGACGTCGCCGCCCTCGCCGCTCTCGTCGGAGGAGCGCTGGCTGGCCTGACCCCAGAACACCGGCTTCTTGTGGAAGCGCGAGGCCGGCGCGATGTACGCCTCGATGCCGATGATCGGCTTGATGCCGGTCTTCTCCGCCTGGCGATAGAACTCGTCGGCCCCGTACATATTGCCGTGGTCGGTCAGGCCCACCGCCGGCATGCCGAGGCGCTGGGCCTCGGCGAACAGCGGGGCCATCTTGGCCGCACCGTCGAGCATCGAGTACTCGGAGTGCACATGCAGATGGACGAAGGAGTCGTCAGACACCGACCGCAACCTCCCAGGGCGTTCACGAGCGGAGATCCCAACAGTAGTCCGGCCCCCCGACGAAATTCATGCGCCCACGCCGCGACGGATCCAGGTCACACCGATGTCGATCAGGCCGATTCGGCTTGTGTCCACACGGGACGAAGTTGTCCACAGCCTGGTGATCAACAGTGATCCGGGTGAGCAGCGCGAACAGGCTCGACTCGATACCGTCGGCGCGTGACCGACGACCGTTGGGTGCTGGACGACCTCGCTGAGGCGCGGTTCGGCTCGATCGCCGCGATCCGCGCCGCGCTGCTCACCGAGGACGTCGCCGAGTTCGATGCCGCGTTCGCGGCCAACGGGACGTCCGTTCTGGTCGCGTGGCGGCGCATCGCGTTGCTGACCGAACAGGACCCGGCCTGCCGGCGCCAACTGATCGACGCGGCCGCGGAAATCCGCAGGACCTGCAGGCCCAGGGCGGGCAGCGTGCCCTGGGCCGAACTCAAAGCCGAACTGGGACTGTGACCAGTACGGGCTCAGCCCATGTGCGGGTAGTTCGGGTCGATGGCCGGGACGAAGGTTTCCTTGATCGTCCTCGGGCTGGCCCAGCGGAGCAGGTTGAGCGCGGAGCCGGCCTTGTCGTTGGTGCCGGAGGCGCGGGAGCCGCCGAAGGGTTGGCGGGACACGACCGCGCCGGTCGGTTTGTCGTTGATGTAGAAGTTGCCGGCGGCGAAGCGCAGCGCCTTGGCGGCCTCGTCGATGGCGGCGCGGTCGGTGGCGAAGACCGAGCCGGTCAGCGCGTACGGGGTCGAGGTGTCGACCAGGTCGAGCACCTTGGCGTAGTCCTCGTCCGGGTAGACGTGCACGGACAGGATCGGGCCGAAGTACTCGGTGGTGAAGATCTCGTGGTGCGGGTCGTCGCCGACGAGGATGGTCGGCGAGACGAAGAAGCCGACCTTGTCGTCGGCAACGCCGCCGGTCAGGATGTCGACCAGCTTCTCGTTGCGGACCCGCTCGAACAGCTCACTGTGCTTGGTGAACGCGCGCGCGTCGATCACCGCGCCACCGAAGTGGCTGAAGTCGGCGACGTCGCCGTAGGAGATCTGCTCGGTCAGCGCGACCAGTTGATCACGCAGGCCGCCCTCCCACAGCGAGCGCGGCAGATACGCGCGGGACGCCGCCGAGCACTTCTGGCCCTGGTACTCGAACGCGCCGCGGACCAGCGCGACCGCGAGCGTGGCCGGGTCGGCGGAAGGGTGGGCGAGCACGAAGTCCTTGCCGCCGGTCTCGCCGACGATGCGCGGATAGCTGCGGTAGTGGTCGAGGTTGTCCCCGATCGTGCGCCAGAGCAGCTTGAACGTCTTCGTCGAACCGGTGAAGTGCAGGCCGGCGAAGTCCTGGTCGGACAGGGCGACCGAGCTGACCGCGGCGCCGTCGCCGGTGACCAGGTTGATCACGCCGGGCGGCAGGCCGGCCGCCTCCAGCAGGCGCATGGTGTGGTGTGCGGCGAGCTGCTGCGACGGGGTCGGCTTCCACACCACGGTGTTGCCCATCAGCGCGGGCGCGGTGGGCAGGTTGCCGGCGATGGCGGTGAAGTTGAACGGGGTGATCGCGGTGACGAACCCGTCCAGCGGCCGGTATTCCATCCGGTTCCACTCGCCCGGCGCGGACGCGGGCTGGTCGGCCATGATCCGTCGCGCGTAACCGACGTTGAACCGCCAGAAGTCGATCAGCTCGCAGGCCGCGTCGATCTCCGCCTGCTGCGCCGACTTGGACTGGCCAAGGACGGTCGCCGCGTTCAACGTGTCCCGCCACGGCCCGGCGAGCAGGTCGGCGGCGCGCAGCAGCACGGCGGCGCGCTCGTCGAAGGGCAGGTCCCGCCAGGCCGGGGCGGCCTGCTTGGCGGCCTGCACCGCGTCGGCCACGTCGGTCTCGGTGGCCTGCGCGGACACGCCGAGCACGTGTGCGTGATCGTGCGGTGCGACCACGGTGAACGAGTCGCCGCCCGCCATCCGCCGGACACCGCCGATGGTCATGGTCAGCTCGTGCTGTTCACCGGCCAGCTCGGCGATCCTGCGTTGCAGTGATGCGCGTTCACCGGTGCCGGGCGCGTAGCCGTGCACGGGCTCGTTGGCGGGGACGGGAGTGGACGTGATGGCGTCCATGACGCGGTTGCCTCCTGGGTCGTCGGCGGTCGGGCGGCGGCTTGTGGCCGTTACTCGGTTACATCAGTTCGATCAGGAACGACAGTTCTTGGGGCGCGTACCAGGCCAGTTCGTGATCCTCGGCGTCGCCGAGGGTGAACTCGGCGTCCGAGTCGCCCATGTCGGCCGCGTCGATCACCTCGGCCGCGCGGCGCACCGCGTCCTCCGCACCTTCGTTGTCCACGTGCACGGCGGCGATGTGCTTCATGGTCACCGGACCGGCCAGTCGCACCACCGCGTAGTCGAGGTCGGGACGCAGCGTGACGTCGTCCAGGTCGGCCGCGATCACCGCACGCCGCGGCCGGGCCTCCGGGTCGGTGTCGAGTTCGCCTGCGAGCAGCCGGATCGACGCGCGGGCCGCGTCCAGCATGGCCGCGTACTCCAGTTCCTCGGCGTCACCGGTGGAATAGGACTCCCGCAGCGCGGGTGTGAGCGCGAACGCGGTCGAATTCACCGCGGCCACCTCGCCGGTCTTGACCAGCGTGCTCAACATCGCCACCGTCGCCGGGATGTAGACCCTCACCGCACCAGTCCTCTCTCGCCTTGCGCGCGGTCACGGTGCCACCGTGGCCAATAGTTCGTCGACCGCTTCCTCGACCATCCTGCCGAGGTTGTCCACGTCGGGCATGGCGTCCCGGTCGGCGTTCAGTCCGAAGTAGACGCCACCATCGTAGGAGGTGACCCCGATGGACACCGCCTGGTTGCGGGCCAGCGGAACCACCGGGAAGATCTCCAGCATTTTGGCCCCAGCCGCGTACAGCGAAACCTGGGGGCCGGGCACGTTCGTGACCAGGATGTTGAAGATGCGCTGGGAAAACGAACTCGCCGCGCGGGCGCCCAGCGCGTGCAGCGTGGGTGGCGCGAAACCGCCGAGCCGGACCAGCGCGTCCGCGGCCACCGACTGACCCGAGTCGGCGTGCGCACGCATGGCATGGCTGACGTGGTGCAGCCGCACTACCGGGTTGGGCTCGCCGACCGGCAGGTCGATCAGGTTCGCGGTGACCTTGCTGCCGACCATGCCGGCCGGCGTGTTCGTGGTCTCCTCGTCGCGAACGGACAGTGGCGCCATGGCGCGGATCGTGGTGTGCGAGGTGACCACCTCGCCCCGGGAGAGCAGCCAACTGCGCAACGCGCCCGCGACCACGGCCAGCACCACGTCGTTCACGCTGCCGCCGTGCGTCGCGCGAACCTTCTTCAGATCGGCGAGCTGCGCCTTGGCCACCGCGAACCGCCGCGCGCGGGACACCCGCACGTTCAACGGTCCGGTGTGCGCGGGGCGGATCGCGGCGGTGAGCATGTCGGTCACGCCGGAGACCACGCCGAACGCCTTCTGCACGACGGACGCGACATCGCCCGCCGCCGCACGCAGGTTCTCCACCAGTTCGCCCGGCCGATTCACGACCTCGGACACCGCGTCGGTCACCAGTCGCACCTGGCTGGGTTCCGGTTCGGGCATCCAGAGCCGTTCCGGGTCCTCCGACGGATTCGCGGACACGTCCAGGATGACCTGGCCGATCTCGATCGCGCCGATGCCGTCGATCATCGCGTGGTGCGTCTTGGTGACCAGCGCGAACCGGTTGCGCGCCAAGCCTTCGACCAGGTACAGCTCCCACAGTGGCCGGTTGTGGTCCAGCGGGCGCGACATCAGGCGCGCGACGAGTTCGTTGAGCTGCTCCTGCGTACCCGGCCGGGGTAAGGCGGAGAGCCGAACGTGGTGCGTGATGTCGAAGTGCACATCGTCCGTCCACACTGGACGGGCCAGGTGACCGGGCACGGTGGCGACCTTCTGCCGGTAGCGCGGCACCAGGGCCAGCCGCCGTTCGATCAGTTCGACCAGCCGTTCGTAGTCGAAGCCCGACCGCGGCCTGCGGAACACGGCGACCCCGCCGACATGCATCGGCGTCGTCGCATCCTCCAGGTAGAGCAGCGACGCGTCGAGTGCCGAGAGGCGGTTGGCCATACCGCCGATACTGGCACACTCCGGCGCCCGTGCGATGCTGCTCGTTGTGCCCGACCCCGCACCGACCTCGCCCAAGGATCGCTTCGTCACCGTCTACGGCCGCAAGCCCGTCCTGGAAGTACTCGACGACGCCGCCCTCGACGTCGACAAGGTGATCCTCGCCGACACGGCGCGTGGCCCGGCCGCGAACGAGATCCTGCGCGCCGCCCGCGAGCGAGGTGTCGCGGTGCAGCGCGCGAGTGCGCACCGGGTGAAGGTGCTCGCCGGCAACGGCAAGCAGGACCAGGGTGTGCTCGCCGACGTGGTCGCGCCCAGGATGCGCCTGCTCACCGACGCCCTGCGCGAGCGGCCGCCCAGGACGGTGCTGGTCCTGGACGGCATCACCACCCCGGCGAACGTCGGCATGATCCTGCGCACCGCGACCGCGGCCGGCATCGGCGGCATCGTGCTGCCCAGGCGCGGCGTCGCCGGCATCGATCCGCTGGTCATCAAGGCTTCGGCGGGCGTCGCGTTCCGGGCGCCGGTGCTGCGCGTGCCCACCGCGACCGAGGCCGCGCAGGCCTTGCACCAGGCCGGCTACCGGTTGTTCGGGCTGGCAGGCGACGCGCGCAAGTCGGTGTTCGACGCGACCGTGCCGGGCCGGGCCGCGTTCGTGCTCGGCGGGGAGACGGCGGGCGTGAGCGACGGGGTCGGCGAGCTGATCGACCAGTGGCTGGCGATCCCGATGGCGGGCGACGTCGAGTCGCTGAACGTGGCCAGCGCGGCCGCGGTGGTCTGCTTCGAACTGCTCCGCCGCAGGCTGGGCGACTAGCGCTCCTCGAAGAACGGGAAGCCGAACAGGACCTCCAGTTCGGCGAGCGTGCTGTCCACATCCCGGTGGTGCACGCCGACCATGCCGACCTCGGCCGCGCCACGCACGTTGATCGCGAGGTCGTCCACGAACACGCACTCGGCAGGCGCCAGCCCGATGCGCCGGGCCGCGACCTGGTAACTCCTCGGGTCCGGCTTGCCGAAGCCCTCCTCGCCGGAGAGCACCACGGCGTCGAAGATCCCGCGCAGCGGCGCGAGGCCCGGCCAGAACTGGTCGGCATTGGACAGCAGCGCGGTGCGCAACTCATGACGGCGCGCCACGAGTAGTGCCTTGATCACGTTCGGCCCGCGCTCGCCGTTCGGCCCGAGGTCGGTGAGCACTCCCCCGTAGTCGACGATCAGGCCCTTCAGCACCTGCTGACGATACGACGTCGGCAACGCGCCGGAAATGTCACCACATCGGGTGGTCAATGTCCGGATCGGCCGGGTTGGTCCCTCTGTAGTTCGTCAGGTTCACCAACTGCCCCGTTCGCGGGGCGCGAAAGACAGGGACACCGATGTCATCCAGCGCCGCACTGCTCCTGCCCGACCCCACCGACCTCATCGAATCCCATGACCCGGCCGACTCGGCACCGCACCACTCGACACTGCGCGGCCCGCAGCCGGTCGTCGTCCGATCGCTCGCCGAACACCGCCGCGCCAAGTTCCGCGCCGAGATCCGGGTGGTACCGGCCGCCGAGCCGATCGAGGTCGAAACGCGGCAACCCCTCCCGTCCTCGCCCGCCCAGCCCGAGGTGGCCCGGCTGATGCGGCTCGTGCTCGAAGTCCTCGACCGCAGGCGCCCGCAGAGCCACCTGGAGAACTGGGCGCCGACCGCGGATTTCCGCGCGCTCATCCGCGACGACCGGGTCGGTCCGCGCCGCCTGAGGTCGGTCCGGTCCAGCACGCCGATGCCGGGCGTGCTGGAGGTGTGCGCCACGTTCGACGTGCACGAACGGGCGCGGGCGATGGTGGGGAGGTTCGAGTTCGTCGAGGCGCAATGGCGATGCACCCTGCTCAGAATGCTCTGAGCAGGGTGCATCGACGTGGTGCGCGCTCGGCGCTTGTCGCGTTGGTCGGTCAGCGGCGGGAGCCCTTGCGGTCGGACTTGGCCTTCTGCCTGGCCTGCTCGCGACGCTCCCGCCGGGTGCCACCGGCGTCGCCGTCGGCGTCGGCCTGCGCGTTCTGCTTCTCCACGCCACCGCTCTCCGCGGGCCCGCTGTAGCTCAGGCGCTGCGTGGTGCCAGCGTCGCCGAGTCCCTTGCCGCGCAACGCGGCCGGGACCTGGGTCTCCGGGGCGGGCGGCGGCGGGGGCGGCGGAGTACGGCGGGCCTGGCGCGCGGCCTGGCCGTTGGCCGGGGCGGGCTGCTGCTGACCGTTCTGCGGCTGGCCGGCCGGGGCCTGGCCGTTGGCCGGACGCCGGGGCGCGCCCGGGATCTCGCCCGCGGCGGGCTGCACGGCCTCGGGCGGCGGCTCGACCTGGATCTGCAGGTTGAACAGGAACCCGACCGACTCCTCCTTCAACGCGTCCAGCATGGCGTTGAACATGTCGAAGCCCTCGCGCTGGTACTCGACCAGCGGGTCGCGCTGCGCCATGGCCCGCAGGCTGATGCCCTCTTTGAGGTAGTCCATCTCGTAGAGGTGCTCGCGCCACTTGCGGTCCAGCACGGTCAGCACGACGCGCCGTTCCAGGTCGCGCATCTGGCCCTCGCCGGCCAGGCCGTCGATCTCGGCCTCGCGCGCGGCGTAGCTGTCCCGCGCGTCGGTCAGGACCGCTTCCTCCAGCTCGTCGCGGCTGATGTCCTCGCCGGAGCTCTCACCCTTCTCGACGAGCTTGTGCCAGTCGAGCTTGACCGGGTAGAGCGTCTTCAGCGCGGTCCACAGCTTTTCGAGATCCCAGTCCTCGACGTAGCCGTTCTCGGTCGCGCCGCTGGTGTAGGCGGTGATCACGTCGGTGATCATGTGCTGCACCTGATCGTGCAGGTCCTCGCCCTCCAGCACGCGACGGCGCTCGGTGTAGATCACCTTGCGCTGCTCGTTCATGACCTCGTCGTACTTGAGGATGTTCTTGCGGATCTCGAAGTTCTGCTGCTCGACCTGGGTCTGCGCGGACAGGATCGCCCTGGTCACCATCTTGTGCTCGATCGGAACGTCGTCCGGGACGCGCAGCCGGTTCATCACCGACTCGACCATGGCCGCGTTGAACCGGCGCATCAGCTCGTCACCGAGCGAGAGGTAGAACCGGGACTCGCCAGGGTCGCCCTGGCGGCCGGACCGACCACGCAACTGGTTGTCGATACGCCGCGACTCGTGCCGCTCGGTGCCGAGCACGTACAGGCCGCCCGCCTCGATGACCTCCTCGGCCTCGGCCTTGGACTGCTGGGTCAGCTCGTCGATCAGGCCGTGCCAGGCCGTCTCGTACTCCTCGCTGGTGTCCACCGGGTCCAGGCCGCGCTCGCGCAGCTCGTGGTCGGCGATGATGTCCGGGTTGCCGCCCAGCACGATGTCGGTACCGCGACCGGCCATGTTGGTGGACACGGTGACCGCGCCCTTGCGACCGGCCTGCGCCACGATCAGCGCCTCCCGCTCGTGGTGCTTCGCGTTGAGCACCTCGTGCGGAATCCCCTTGCGCACCAACAGTTTCGACAGCGTCTCGGAGCGCTCGACGCTGACCGTGCCGACCAGCACCGGCTGGCCTTTCTCGTGCCGCTCGACGATGTCTTCGACCACCGCGTCGAACTTCGCCTCTTCGGTCTTGTAGATCAGGTCCGGCTTGTCCTGGCGCACCATCGGCCGGTTGGTCGGAATGCTGACCACGCCCAGCTTGTAGGTCGTGTGCAGCTCGGACGCCTCGGTCTGGGCCGTACCGGTCATGCCGGCGAGCTTCTCGTAGAGGCGGAAGTAGTTCTGCAGCGTGATCGTGGCCAGCGTCTGGTTCTCGGCCTTGATCTCGACGCCTTCCTTCGCCTCGATCGCCTGGTGCATGCCCTCGTTGTAGCGACGGCCGGCCAGCACGCGGCCGGTGAACTCGTCGACGATGAAGACCTCGCCGTCGCGGACGATGTAGTCCTTGTCCTTGGCGAACAGCGCCTTCGCCTTCAGCGCGTTGTTCAGGAAGCCGACCAGCGGCGAGTTCGCGGCCTCGTAGAGGTTGTCGATGCCGAGCTGGTCCTCGATGAACCGCACGCCCTCCTCGGAAACGCCGACCGTGCGCTTGCGCTCGTCCACCTCGTAGTGAACGTCCTTGCGCATCATCGGCACCAGCCGCGCGAACTCGACGTACCAGCGCGAGGACTGGTCCGCCGGACCGGAGATGATCAGCGGCGTCCGCGCCTCGTCGATCAGAATCGAGTCGACCTCGTCGACGATCGCGTAGTTGTGGCCGCGCTGCACACAGTCATCCAGCGACCAGGCCATGTTGTCGCGCAGGTAGTCGAAGCCGATCTCGTTGTTCGTGCCGTAGGTGATGTCCGCGTTGTACGCCTCGCGCCGCTGCGCGGGCGTCATGTCGTTGAGGATGACGCCTACGCTCAGCCCGAGGAACCGGTGCACCCGGCCCATCCACTCCGCGTCACGTTTGGCCAGGTAGTCGTTGGTGGTGACGACATGCACGCCGTCGCCCGAGAGGGCGTTGAGGTAGGCGGGCAGCACACAGGTCAGCGTCTTGCCCTCACCGGTGCGCATCTCCGCGACCTGCCCGAGGTGCAGCGCGGCGCCACCCATCAGCTGCACCTTGTACGGCCGCTGACCCAGCGTTCGCTTAGCCGCCTCACGCGCGACCGCGAACGCCTCCGGCAACAGATCGTCCAGATCCGCCTCGCCGTCGCTGTAGCGTCGCTTGAAGTCGTCGGTCTTGGCACGCAGCTCGGCGTCGGAGAGGTCGACCAACTCCTCTTCCAGGGACTCGATGTGCTCTGCGATCCTGTCCAGGCGCTTGAGCATCTTGCCCTCGCCCGCGCGGAGCAGTCGATTCAACACCATCCGGCCGACCTCACTAGCTGGTTTCGTCACGCACCCGGAGCGGGCGCTCTGCGCTCATCGTAGGCATGCTGGGACGCGCCGTGTACCGACCCGACTCAGATTGACCGGGCCGGTGACCACCGCGTCGCCACCGAGTTCTCAACGCCCGGACGCGCCCGTCAGTTCCACAGGGTGATCAACACGTTACGTGACGGTGCGACTGCACGCCCGAAATCAGCTAATAGCTGCCTGTTGTCCCGAAAGGGATGACATCGAGCAGGATCAGGAGTCCGATCATGGCGAGGCCCGCGAAGATCACCGCGCCGATGAGGTAGCTGGTCATGTACCGCACCGCGCTACGCATACCCCGGATGGTCGCCCGTTCCTGCGGATTCGCTGGGTCGTACCGAACGGTCACCGCGTCGCCGGGTTTCTCAACGCCCTTGTCGGCGAAAAGATCCTGATAGCGAACGTGGTGTCCGTCCGTGCCGATGAACTCGACGAACGGGCGCGGCGTGCGGTAGCCCTTCTGCATCGGCACCTGAAGACGGAGCACCTTGCCGGTCGCGACCTGGCCGGACCGGACCAGTCGCATCAGCGGGATGGCCTTGGTGAAGACGGCGCCGACCAGCGCTGCACAGATCAAACCGAACATCAGGATGAACCCGTAGCCGACGAAGTACTTGGTGAACATGGTTCCGCCTGAGGTAGGGGTTCGGTCCGAAGCCAGATGATCGACCCGGCCGGACAGGTTGTCCAGAGCTACGCCGATGCCCTGACTTGCCGCTAGTCGCTGGCCGCCGCCGACTCGATCTTCGAGTCGAGCAGCTCGCCGATGACCGTCTGGACTGGTGGAGCGTCGATCGGTTTGCCCTGGGCGGCGGACATCGCCTCCTGCGCGGTCACCTTGCTGCTGAGGTCGATCAGCGCCTTGCCAGCAGGTGTGTTCACCGCATCGGGGATCGCGTTCACCAGTCCGGGCAACCTCGGTGCGATGACCGCCACGTCGTCGGACACGGCACTACTCGCCGTAGCCGTCGTGCCTGACGCAGCGCCGACCACGGTGTTACCCATGAAGCCCGCGAAACTGCCGACGGCAACGCCCTGGCCCAGTTCAGCCCAGTTCGGTCCGCTCGCCTTCTCACCGAAGCCCAGTTGGACGAGGTTCTTGGTCACCTGTTCCATGGCCGCATCGGCGAACCCCAGCATCGCTCCGCCCAGCACCGTCGTCGCGATCTCGCCGAGAGTCGTACCAAGCAGGGTGAGCGCTGCCCATGCCTCCGGGACGATCGCGGCAACGACGCCACTGGCTGCCGCGTCCGACATGCCGGCCGTGAAGACGGTGAGGAGAATGCCGCCGCCGATGGCCGCACCGATCTCGGCGGCCTTCTCCTCCAGGTCGGACTTTGCCTTGTCGACGGCGTCGGCGAACTTGTCGCAGGCGTCGGACATGGCGTTGCAGCAGCCGACGAGCACTTCGAGGTTCGCGTTCTTGCCGGTGCCGCCGAACTCGTTCCAGTAGTCGGAGAAGGCGCTCATCGCCTTGCCCGTGTTGTTCGCGCACAGCACGTTGGCGGCGTTGTTGCCCTGGTCGAGCGCGGCCTGCGCGGCCGCGCCGAGACTCTTCCATGCCTGGCCGGCCTCGCGAGCCTTGCCGGTGTCCGCGTCCGGCCAGGGAACTCCGACCGCGTTCAGCACTTCGGCGACGTCGACCATCAGCTGGCCCCCTCGCCCTTTTCCTTGGGCGCCTCAATCTCGCCGAGGGTGCCTTGAAGTGCCTGGGCAATCTGCGCTTCGGTCACGCCGTATTGCTGACCCATCTGCTGCAAACCGTCGCCGACTCCCTGCAACGCAAGTCCGCAGCCTTGCGCGAGCGCGAGCACTTTGGTCGCGTACTGCTGGTATTGCTTGCCGAAATCCGGACCGTGCGCGGTCGTGCCCCAGAATGCGCCGAGGCCGTCTAATGTCGACGACGCTTTCTTGGTCGCGTCGGTCAGGTCGTTGCCGGCCGCAGTGAATTCAGGTGATTCGGCCGCGAAATCGGTGACGGTGACGGAAAAGCCCCCGGACATGCCTGCTCCCCTCCCCTGGTGCCGAAGCACCGTAGCCATTTCAGCGGGGAGTGACAAGTCGCGTACTCCCGGTCACAGACAACTGTCAGGAAGCACGCGAGAGCCCCTCGCTGTACGACGAGGGGCCCTCCGCGTTTCCGCTGTGCCGGTTTTGGAGGGTCAGGTCAGGTCGGTTGGGAGGTCAGGTCAGACGGACGACACCGTAGGCGAAGCCCTTGCGGCGGTAGACCACGCTGGGCAGGCCGTTGTCGGAGTCGGTGAAGAGATAGAAGTCGTGCCCCACGAGTTCCATCTCGGAGAGCGCGGATTCCACGCTCATGGGTTGGCTCGAGTTCTTCTTCTCGGCCACTACCTGGCCAGGCTGGTAGTCATCGAGGTCGTCGGACCAGCGCTGTTCCGGAATGCTCGGTTCATGGCGGTAGCCGTCCGATGCCTCATCTGTTGCCGCCTCCAGCAACATGGTGGGCGCGAACTCCGGTTCGCTCGCGGATACGGCTTGGGGGGCGATCGGCGTCGCGGCACTCACTGCCTGACCGACCGAGGCCGGGCTGCGCCGGCCGTAGTGCACCCGACGGCGGTCGTGGATCCGCCGCAGTCTGCTCTCCAGCTTGCTCGTCGCGGAGTCAAGGGCACCGTAGAAGTCACCTGCGCAAGCGGCCGCGCAAATCACCTGGCCGCGGACCTGGGTAGTGATCTCGACACGTTGGCAGTTCTTGTGCTGCCGGCGATTCGGCTCGTGGAAAAGCTCTACGTCGAAACGAACGATCTTCCTGTCGTAACGCTCGAGGCGGCTCAGTTTCTCCGAGACATGTACCCGGTAGTGATCGGGCACCTCGACGTTACGGCCCTTCACGACGATGTCCATACACGACCTCCCTCGCGGATTGCGAGCTTGCTGGCGATGGCGCCGAAAGGAAATGCGCTAACCCCGAGATTCAGCGGACGATGTTGGCTCGTCGCCATCGGTGCGCTCCGGCGCCAGAAGCATGGGCTTGTCGCCTCCTTCCCGTACTGCCGGGACGGCTGATAGCGGAGCACGTTAGCCCGCTCTGAGCTTGAGCAACAGTCCCCGCGTCGGGGGAAGTGACGCGAATCAGGGCAATCACGCTGCGCGACCGACCTCGAGCTGATCTTGCGACAAATCCGGCGCAAGCACCCAGCTCGACGATCACGGCATCGACCCGATCAACGTGCCCACGCTGGGCACACACTCGCGGGGGCGATGTCCTGCGCCAACCCGCTGACAAGCTCATACCTGATCAACGCTGTCCTCACCGGTTGGGTTCCCCCGCTGGCCGAGCCGAGAAAAACCGCCCCGGGCAAAGCAGATCTCGATCTTGCGACCTCACACTTTCGGGTGACAAAAAGTAGTCGGTCCCCTTTCCAGGATGTGGGAGATATCGAGGTGCGTGCGGCCACTGAGTGGAAGCTCCGACCACCGTCCGCGAGCCGCTACACAGGCGTTTCCCGGTCCGGCACCAACCGAAACCTCCGGTGTGAAAATCAGGCCGAGGCGAAGGTCAACACGACGCTGGGCGGCCGGCCCGCGCGGCGCAGCTCGCGGACGCAGGCGGCGGCCGTGGCACCGGTGGTGACGATGTCGTCGAGCAGGACGACCCGGGTGCCGACCGGTGGCGCGGCCGACTCGCGGAAACGCACCCGACCGGCCAGGTTCGCGGCGCGCGCCGCGCGGTCGAGGCCGACCGAGTCGCGGACACCCGCGCCGAACCGCAGTGCGGGCGCCACGCCGACCGGATGGCCGGCCCTGGCGAGCGCGTCGGCGGTGGCGCGGGCGAGTCGGAGCAGGTGGGAGCCGCCTCTGCGGCGGGCGGCGGAGGCTCGGGAGGGGGCCGGGACCAGCCACCAGCCGCCATCCTGGGCGACCGTCGCGCGGGGGAGGTGGAGCAGGGCGTTGGCCAGGAGGTCGCCCAGCGGGGCGGCCAGGTCGCGGCGGTCGCGTTCCTTGTAGGCGAGCAGGACGGCTCTGGCCCGGCCCTGGTACTCGGCGACCGAGTAGATCGGGACGGGCGAGCGGCGGCCGTAGGGTCTCGGCGGTGCGTCACCGGGGTCGATCGCGTGCCAGCAGAACGGGCACAGGGCGACACCGCGCAGGTCGCAGCCGGCGCAGCGCAGCGGCAGAAGCAGGTCGGCGAGGGTGGTGAAGGGCCTGGTCAGCAGGGGTGTCGTGATCATGGGGCCAGGTTGGCAGGGGCTACCGACAGAATTCGCTCAACCCGGATAGAACGGGATGGCGGGCGGGCCGGGATCGTGCGGGATGGCCATGACCTGCCACAGGTCGGCGCTGTCGGACGTCATCCAGATACCGGCCGAGTCGGCGACCAGGACCGGGCGGGCCTCGGCGGCGGTGATCGCGGTCGGGACGGTCAGGTTGGCGGCGTACTTGTTGATGGTCAGGCCGTCCACGGACACGTTGAAGACCGGCTGGCCCGGCTGGTTGGTGGCGACGGCGAGCGTGGTCTGGTCGAGCCAGTCGACGTCGACGGCGCTGGTGATGTTGAGTGCCTGCAACTGGGTGACCTGCTTGATCGACACCTGGCCCTGCTGGTCGGTGACGACCGCGCCGACCAGCAGGTGGCCGCCCGCGATGGCGGCGACCCGGGTGCCGTCGCGGGACAGGCGCAGGCTGGTGATCTGGCCGAAGGTGCTCAACGCGGTGGCGTCCACGTTCGTTGCGACCCAGGAGCCCTGCTGGGTGTTCAGGATCCGGTCGACGAACTGGCCGTCGGCGACGGTCCAGACCTCCTTGCTGGCCTCGTCGCCGGACTCGCTGGGCGCCCAGGTGGGTCGGGTGAGGGTGCCGGCCTGGAGTTGGACGGTCGGGTCACTCTTGCCGTACGCACCGACGCGGAGCGCGATGGTGCCGTTGGAGCCGTCGCAGACCAGCGCGAGTTCGGTGCCGTCCTCGCTCTGCGCGCCGGTGACGACCTGGTAGTTGCCGCTGCCGGCGTCACCGGGAACGGCGCTGCCGTCCTTGAGCGAGAACAGTTTGCCGTGGCTGGCGGCCAGGCCGGGCTGACCCGCGTTGGGCGTGGTGGTCGCGTTGTAGGAGGGCAGCTCGCCGACCACCCATTCGGGGTGTTCGGCCCAGAGCGCGGTGCCCTCGGACTGGATCAACACCGGGCTCGCGCTGATCTGGTGCAGCGACTGCACGATCTGCGCGGTGATCAGCTGCTTGGTGTGCTCGGACTCGTCGGGCAGGCCGGCCAGGTTGACCTGGATCGCGCCGTCGGCCTGTTCCGCGGGCGCGGTCTTGGTGGTGACCTGCGACGGGATCGCGCTGCGTATCGCGTTGGCCATCGCGTTGGACGGGCCGGAGAGCAGCTCGTCGATGACCCGGGCCGGCTGGTCGGCCTGCGGATCGTTGGCGATGTAGCGCAGGTCGGGGACGAGGGTGCTGAAGCCGGAGTCGAAGAAGTAGATCTTGACCGCGCGGTAGTAGCTGACGAACTCGCTCTGGGTGATCACCACGCCGTCCGGGGCCTGCACGATGCGCCATTGGCCATCGGACTGCTTCTGCACCGTGATGGAGCGGACGAGCGTGGTGGACTCGGGCTGGAACGCGTTGTCCGGGCCGAGTTCGCCGACGGTGGTCGCGGTCAGGGTGACGGTGCGTTCATTGGCGGGGGCGTCGGGCGGGCTGGGCGCGGGCTCGGTGATCACCGGGTTGTCCGCGACGATGGTCAGCGAGGCGTTGTCGTTCCAGCTGTTCTTGGCCGCGTTGGCCAGGTAGGCGCGGGCGGCGGCGTGCTTGCCGACCGGGTTGCCGCCGTAGCGGATCCAGTCCTGGACGATGTCGGCCGGCGAGGCGTTCCTGGGCGGCTGCGGGACCGGGGCCTCGGTGCCCTGGCCGCCGCCGATGTCGAGCGGGACCGGCTCGGTCTGGGTGGGGATGTTGGCGCAGCCGGCCAGGAGCAGGGCGCCGGCCACGAAGGCGACGAGGCGAGCGCGGCCGGCATGGGCGCGAGTCGGGCGGCGGAGGGTCATCTCAGTCCTCGGTGCGTGCGACGGGCACGCTCAGGCCGGGAGCGGAGCCGGATTCCTCCGCGGACAGCCAGCTGTCCGGTCGCGGCTCCTCGGGGACCGGCGGCACCGCGTACACCTCCGCGGTCGGCGTCACCAGAGCCGGGACGACGACGCCGTTCGCGGTGGCGGCCACGATGGGCACGTCGGGTTCGGTCGGCGGCTGCTGCACGTCGGCCGGGATCAGCGGCAGCGGGCTGTCCGCCAGCTCGGTGTTGGGCGTGCGCGGGAGGGTGAGCCGGAAGGACGCGCCCTGGCCGGGTTCGCCCCAGGCGTCCAGCCAGCCGCCGTGCAGGCGGGCGTCCTCAAGGCTGATGGCCAGGCCGAGGCCGGTGCCGCCGGTGCGGCGGTTGCGGGAGGGGTCGGCGCGCCAGAACCGGTTGAACACCAGGTCGTGTTCGCCGGGGCGCAGGCCGACGCCGTAGTCGCGGACGGTGATCGCGACCGCGTCCTCGTCGCCAGCGACGGTGATCCGCACGGGCAGGCCCTCGCCGTGGTCGATGGCGTTGCCGAGCAGGTTGCGCAGGATGCGTTCGACGCGTCGCGCGTCGACCTCCGCCGTGGTGTCGGGCGCGCCCGCTTCGGGAACGTGCAGCTCGATGACGGTGGTGGTGCCGCCGACGATGCCCTGCACGGACGCGATGGCGCTGCGCGCGATGCCGGTCACGTCGACCAGTTCGGAGGCGAGTTCCTCGACGCCCGCGTCCAGTTTGCTGATCTCCAGCAGGTCGCCGAGCAGCGCCTCGAACCGGTCGAGTTCGTCGACCAGCAGTTCGGTGGAGCGGGCCAGGCCGGACGGGAACTGCTCGCGGGAGGCGTGCAGCACGTCGGCGGCCATCCGCACGGTGGTGAGCGGGGTGCGCAGCTCGTGCGAGACGTCCGAGGAGAACCGGCGCTGCAACTGGCCGAACTCCTCCAGCTGGCTGATCTGGTCCTGGATGCTCTCGGCCATCTGGTTGTAGGACTCGGCGAGCCGGGCGACGTCGTCCTCGCCGATGACGCGCATGCGGTCGTCGAGGTGGCCCTCGGCGAAGCGTTCCGCGACCTCGGCGGCCTGCCGGACCGGGCGGACGACCTGCCGGATCACCAGGTAGGTGACGCTGGCGAGCAGCAGCACCAGCACGATGCCGCCGACGACGAGGGTGTCCTGGACGACCGAGATGGTCTGCTGTTCGGCGGCGAGCGGGAACAGCAGGTAGAGCTGGATCGGCTGGCCCGCCACGGTGATGGGCGTGCCGACCGCGAGGTAGGTGGTGGGGCCGCTGCTGCCGGGCACCGTGGTGATCTGGTACTCGGTGCGGCCACCGGCGACGACCTGCCGTAACCCGAGCGGGACGTCGCTGAACGGGCCGGACGAGGTCACCTGGTCGGGCCGCTGGTCGGTCTGCTCGTCGGCGAGCACCGGCACGAAGCCGCCCGCCGCCGAACTGGCCTCCTGCTGGCCTGCGCTGGCCGAGTTGGTCAGGCTGCTCAGCGCGTTGGCCATCCTGGCCTGGAGGTCGTCGGTGACCGCGCTGACGCCGCGCAGCACGCTCGACGCGGTCTGCTGCGCGGTCTGCGTCTGCGACTGGGCGGCCGCGATCTTCGCGGCGAGCAGCCGGTCGGTGATCTCGTTCTGGAGCACCATGCCCAGCACGAACACCACCGCCGAGGACAGCGCCAGCGCCGAGACGACCACCCTGACCTGGAGCGATCGGCGCCACAGCACGCCGAACGCCGTCCAGCGCCGACGGAGTTCGGCCGCGGCCCGGCCACCGTGCCGGACCGCGAACCGGCCGGCCCGACCGATCAGGTTCACCCGAGCCGTCCGCCAGTCCCGGACCGGATCACGGAGCCCGTCGCCGGGCCGATGGCGAGCCCGATCACGGAGGGCCGGCCTTGTACCCGACCCCGCGCACGGTCAGCACCACTTCCGGGTGTTCCGGGTCGCGCTCGACCTTGGACCGCAACCGCTGGACGTGCACGTTGACCAGGCGGGTATCGGCCGCGTGCCGGTAGCCCCAGACCTGCTCCAGCAGCACCTCGCGGGTGAACACCTGGCGCGGCTTGCGCGCGAGCGCGACGAGCAGGTCGAACTCGAGCGGGGTGAGCTGGATGGCGACGCCCTCGCGCAGCACCTCGTGGCCGGGCACGTCGATCGACAGGTCGCCGATGGTCAGCGACTCGGCCGGCTCGGCCTCGGTGCGGCGCAGCCGGGCCCGGATCCGGGCCACCAGCTCCTTGGGCTTGAACGGTTTGACCACGTAGTCATCGGCGCCGGACTCCAGGCCCAGCACGATGTCCACGGTGTCGGTCTTGGCGGTGAGCATGACGACCGGTACCCCGGACTCGGCGCGGATCGCCTTGCAGACGTCGATGCCGTTCATTCCGGGCAGCATCAGGTCCAGCAGCACGAGATCGGGTTTGAACTCGCGCAACGCCGGCATCGCCCGTGAGCCGTCGGCGACCACCGCGGTGTCGAAACCCTCGCCGCGCAGAACGATCGTCAACATCTCCGCCAGAGCTGGGTCGTCGTCAACGACCAGCACGCGTGCCTTCATACCCCATATCGTCGCACCAGCCGCGCCCCGCGCGTGCGGGACCCGGTGATCTCCGGCACGCTCGGGCGCTCCGACCATGTTTTCGGTCATCTCGTGCCACCTCTTCCGCCGAACACATCCACCTGCTCGTTGACCGCTTTCCCCCAAGTTGACGTTACGGAGTACGCGCGGGGAGTTCGAGCAGCCGAACGGCTAGTTGGTCGGCGTCCGTGCCGCTCGCGCCGTCGATCACCTGCCACGGAGCGAGCCAGCCCGCCTCGGCGAGCTGGTCGTAGACCAGGCCGCAGCGAACCTGGAGGTCCGCGTCGGACTCGAAGCGGTCGCGCTGCCGGCCCGGGTCGGCAGCCTCCCGGCGGGCGGCGCGCTCGGCGGCCACGTCGACCGGGACGCGCAGCAGCAGGTGCAGATCGGGGACGGGCAGGGCGAACCGGCCGATCTCGAGGTCGGCGAGCCAGCGGACGAACTCGCCGTCCGCGTCCTGGCGCAACCGCGCCGCGCCGTAGGCGGCGTTGGACGCGATGTACCGGTCGACCAGCAGGACGTCGTGTTCGGCCGTCTCGGCGGTGATCTGCTCGCGCGCGCCGAGCCGGTCCAGCGCGTAGAGCACGGCCATGCCGTGCACGGAGTCGGAGAGGTCCCCGAGCCTGCCGTGCAGGGCGTCAGAGACGAGTTGGGCGTGCACGTCGTCCTGGTAGCGCGGGAAGGCGAGCTGGGCGACGGTGGCGCCCTTGGCGCGCAGGGCCGTGCACAGCGCCTCGGTGAGGGTGCGCTTGCCGGCACCGTCGAGACCTTCGACAACCACGAGTCGGCCCATGCGCGCCATCCTGCCGGTTGGGGCCGCGCCTGACCTCAGTGGCCTCGGTGTCCAGCCGAGAACCGAGTTCTCGGCTGGACGAGGAAACGAATCAGTTGCCGCCGAACCAGTTGAAGACCGGCTGGGTGACGCTGCCGAGCGTGCTGCCGAGACCGCCGAGCAGGCCACCGTTCGAGCCGCCACCGTTCGAGCCGGTGGTCGGCTGGCCGGAGGAGCTGCTGCCCGGGTTGGCCGAGCTGCTGCCCGCCGGGTTGGTGGAGCTCTGCGTACCGCCGGGCGCGCTGCTCGACGTGGACGACGAACCGGTCGAGGTCGACGTCGAGCTGCTGGAGCTGGTCGTCGCCGGGTTGGTGGTGGGGTCGACCGTGGTGCTGGCCGCGCCACCACCCAACGCGTTGTGCGAGCGGGTCGCCGTGGTGCCGCGCTGGCTGGTCGTGGTGGTGTTGGCCGTGGTGGTCGTGTTCGCCGCAGGCTGCACCTTCGGCGTGTTGCTGCCGATGGTGCCGGTCGAGGCGACCGGGACCGAGCCGTTGAAGCCGGCACCGCCCGCGGTGCCACCGCCCGCTGCCGGCATGTCGCTCGGCGTAGCGCCCGCGTTGTGCAGGACCAGACCGCCGACGACCGCGCCGAACGCGAGGACCGCACCGACGGCGACGCCGCCGAGGGCCCGCCTGGCCTGGGAGTCATGTGATTCCGACTGGTGGCCTTCCCGACGGAGCAGCTCACCGACCGAAATGGGACGGTCGTCTAACTCGCCACCGAAGCTACCGAAAGTAGCCGAACTCACTGTTCATACCTCCGTGTGGTGGACCCAACCGCGCACGGGTCACTCTTCCGGTGACAGATACTTACGCACTGTCGGAGTTACCGCACCGTGATGTGATCCACATCACCCAGTTATCCCAGCCGATCGAGCTAACGTGCGGGGTGTTACCAGTTCGTTATCAGTCTAGTACCGGTAGTGCTCCGGCTTGTACGGACCCTCGACATCGACGTCGATGTACTCGGCCTGCTCCTTGGTGAGCTTGGTCAGCTCGACGCCCAGCGCGGCCAGGTGCAGGCGCGCGACCTTCTCGTCCAGCTTCTTGGACAGGCGGTAGACCTCGCAGTCGTACTCCTCGCGCTTGGTGAACAGCTCGATCTGCGCGATCACCTGGTTGGCGAAGCTGTTGGACATGACGAAGGACGGGTGACCGGTCGCGTTGCCCAGGTTCAGCAGCCGCCCCTCGGACAGCACGATGATCGAGTGGCCGTCCGGGAAGACCCACTCGTCCACCTGCGGCTTGATGTTGATCCGGCGGATGCCCGGGGTGCGGGCCAGGCCGGCCATGTCCAGCTCGTTGTCGAAGTGGCCGATGTTGCCCACGATGGCCTTGTCCTTCAGGCCGGCCATGTGCGCGGCGGTCACCACGTCCTTGTTGCCGGTGGTGGTGATGACGATGTCGGCCTCGGCCAGCACCGAGTCCAGGGTGCGCACGTAGTAGCCGTCCATGGCGGCCTGGAGCGCGCAGATCGGGTCGACCTCGGTCACCACGACGCGGGCGCCCTGGCCGCGCAGCGACTCGGCGGCGCCCTTGCCCACGTCGCCGTAACCGCAGACGACCGCGACCTTGCCGCCGATCAGCACGTCGGTGCCCCGGTTGATGCCGTCGATCAGGGAGTGCCGGATGCCGTAGCGGTTGTCGAACTTCGACTTGGTCACCGAGTCGTTGACGTTGATGGCCGGGAACAGCAGCTCACCCGCGGCGGCCAGCTGGTAGAGCCGGTGCACGCCGGTGGTGGTCTCCTCGGTGACACCGCGGATGCCCTCGGCGGCCTTGGTCCACTTGCCCGCGTCCGCGGCCAGCGAGGCGCGCAGCACGCCCAGGAAGACCTTCCACTCGTCCGGGTCGTCGTCCTCGGCGGGCGGCACGACGCCCGCCTTCTCGAACTCGACGCCCTTGTGCAGCAGCATGGTGGCGTCGCCGCCGTCGTCCAGGATCATGTTCGGACCGAGCCCGTCCGGCCAGGTCATCATCCGCTCGGTGGCCCACCAGTACTCCTCGAGCGACTCACCCTTCCAGGCGAAAACCGGGACGCCCTTGGGCTCCTCCGGCGTGCCGTGTGGTCCGACGGCGATGGCTGCCGCAGCATGGTCCTGGGTGGAGAAGATGTTGCACGACGCCCACCGGACCTCGGCGCCGAGCGAGACCAGCGTCTCGATCAGCACGGCGGTCTGGATCGTCATGTGCAACGACCCGGAGATGCGCGCACCCCGAAGCGGGTAGACCTCCGAGTACTCCCGGCGCAGCGCGATCAAACCGGGCATCTCGTGCTCGGCGAGCCGGATCTCCTTGCGCCCGAACTCGGCGAGGGAAAGATCGGCGACAGCGAAATCGATGCCATTACGGGACTGCAACCGGTCCGAGTCGACCACGGTCTTTGCGCCTTCCTTGAGTTCAATGGGTCAGCCAACCCTACCGGGTGGGTTATCGAGGATCGCTGGTTCCGCGTGTGCCACGTGACCTTCCCAACGGCCCGGTTCGGTGGGGTAATTCCGGGATGACACCGTGGGGGACGCAGGCATGAACCGTGCCGACCGGTGGAACGTATTACGACGAAGCGAGTATCGAGGCGAAGATCGAATGCAGGAGGCGACGTGCTGATTCCCGGGCCCGACACGCGGGTCGTCGAGCTACGGGTGCACGGAATCCTGGGCACCACCCCGGAGGACCTGGTCGACGCGGTGGCCGCCGTGGACGTGGCAGGCGACGGCAAGGGCAGGCTGGTCCGGCCTGCGGACCGGCTGCGCAGGCCGGCGCCCGGACCGGTGCTCAAGGCGGAGGGACGGCCACTGCCGCGCACCGTCGAGGGCTACGTCTGGGGCGCGCTGACCTCGGGCGGAGCGGCCAAGGCGATCTGGGCGCTGCTGTTCCCGTTCTCGCTGGCCAACATGGCCTCCTGGATGCTGCCGCCGATCGCGGACAACCGGGTCGGCAAGACGCTGGCGATGTGCTGCCGCGCGCTGCTGCGGGTGGGCGCGCTGCTGCTCACCATGCTGCTGGTCGGGCAGTTGGCCGCGGTGTCGATGGACGTGTTCGCCGCGCAGTGCCTCGGGCCCGGGTCGAGCTGCCTGACCTTCCTGCCCGGCTGGGTGCGTACCGGACAGACCGTGCGCACGATCGTCGGGCTGCTGCCGATCCTGGTCGTGGTGGCTGTGCTGCACGGGGTGTCCACCGTGAACTGGTCGGTCAACGTCGACTCGACGGACGATGAGCAGGCGAAGCCCCGGCTGCTGTCCCGGTTGCCGGGCGCCGGCCTGATCGCCGACCCGGACGCGCCCGCGCTGCGCACCCTGCACCTGACCGCCGCGCTGGCCATCAGCGTGCTGCTCGCGCTGGGCGGGCCGACCGGCCCGATCCCGTCGACGGCGGCAGCCGTGTTCTGGGGTCTCGCGGTCGCGGTGATCGTGCTGTGCCTGATCGGCGTGCTCGCCTTCGGCGACCCGACCGGCGCGCGGCCGGACCGCTATGGCAAACGTTTGCGATCGGCGTTGCGCGCGGTCCCGCGCAGGCTCACGCTCGCGGTGAACCTCGGACTGTTCGTCGGCGTGGTCGCGGTACGGCCGGTCCTGCCGAACCGGCTCGTGGGCACCGACAACACCGTGCAGGTCGTGGCGATCGCGCTGGCCTCGGTGTGCATCCTGCTGGCCGTGCTGCTGGTGCCGACGGCCCTGCTGGCCAGGAAACAGTGGAAGGACCAGCCCAAGCCGCTGCGGCCGTGGGCGGGCGGCTGGATGGCCGCGCCGGTGCTGGCCATCGCGGCCGCGCTCGGCGGCGGTTTCGGGTCCGGCATCGGACTGTTCGTGCGGACCGTGCTCGGCGACAGCGCGCTCGTGGTGCCCGGCGGCTACGCCTACATCACCCTGTTGTGGGGCATCGCCGGCCTGGTCGGACTGGTCGCGCTGGCGGTCGGCGGCATCGTGCTCGGGACCCGGCGGACACTGGCCAAACGCGGCGGCCGCGGCATGCCGGCCGAGGTACCGCTCCTGCACGCCGACCGCCCGGCCGACGCGATCACCGCCGCCAAGGGCTGGTGGCTGGCCGGCTGGGCGCGCAAGTCCGCGCCGGTCGTACTGATCGGGCTGGCCGTCATCGTCGGTCTCGGCGCGATCATCGCGGTGCTGCTGCGCAACGAGCAGGTGCTGCCGGGCTCGATCAACACCAGCACCGCGCTCGGCCAGGTCGCGGCGATGCTCGCCGGGTTCGGCGTCGTGGTGCTCGCGGCGCTGGCCTGCGGACTGCTCGGCGAGGTGTACCAGGCCGCGCGCAATCCGAACTCCGCGCGCAAACTGGGCGGGTTCTCCGACCTCGCCTGCTTCTGGCCGCGCGAGGCGCATCCGATCGTGCCGCCCTGCTACGCGTTGAAGGTCGTCCCGGAACTCGCCGCGCGCGCCGCCGAATACCTCGCCGAACCGAGCACCCGGGTGGTGCTCACCGGCCACAGCCAGGGCAGCGTGTTGGTCGCCGTCGCGGCCAGCCGACTGCTCGCCAACCTGCCGGAGAACCAGACCGAACGGCTCGGCGTCGTGGTCGCCGGCTCGCCGATCCAGTCCGCGTACGTGCGCGCCTTCCCGGCCGTGCTCGGCTACGACGGCCTCGCCGAACTGTGCACCGACCTTGGCGGCCGCTGGCGCTCGCTGTGCCGGGGCACTGACCCGATCGGCGGCGGCGTGACCACCTGGGACCGGCAGGTCTTCCACGGCCAACTGATCGGCGTCGGCCTCGTGCCGGACGCGTCCTCCGGCGCCCTCCCGGCCGCCACGGTCAGCCCGACCGGCGCGCTGGTGCTCGGCGGCGACCACTGGCTGCCCGACCCGGAACGCGGCCCGTTCCCCGGCCGCCGCTGGGCGCCCGGCCTGCACCGGCACAGCGACTACTACTCCGACCCGGAGTGGGACCGCGCCGTCGCCTGCGCGGCCGGCATGGAGTCGCCGTCGATGACCACCAGCCAGCCCGCCCTGTTCCGCCTCCCCGGCCGCAACTCGGCCGCGGGCTGAGCCACGCTCAGACGGCGGGGATGGCCGGTAGATCGGCCAGCAGTTTCTTGATCTTCTTGGCCCACGACTTGAGGTTGACGAAGTAGCTCGAATACCCGGCCTTCACGTCCTCAAGGCTGGACGCGCCCACGAGCAACACGTCCACGTCGCCGCCGTGGATTGTGGTCTCGTAGCGCCGTTCTGCCTCGCCGTACGCTGCCGCCGCCACGTCCGGATCGTCGAACGTGATGACGCGGGTTCGTCCCGGATCGGCAGGCACACCGTGGAACGTAGGGGTTGCGGACTCTGCAACCAGTCCCCTGATCGGGGGAAAGATCAGCTGGGCAACAGGTTGGCGCGCAACAGGTTCTCGGCGGCGAGCGGGTTGCCGGCCTCGGCGAGGAGGCCGGCTGGGGCGAGGACGTAGTTCCGGTCGACGACCAGGGTCGCGTGACGCAGGATCGGGCGGAGGACCGGGTCGGCACGCAGCGCGGATTCCACTGTGGACAGTGTGGTCGGGTTGGCGTGGCGGAAGACGCCGCCGGAGGCGACGAGGATGGCGGCGCCGCGCGGGCCGAACTGGGCCTCGACCATGCGGGCGTGGCGGCGCAGGGCGAGGATCGCGGCGAGCGCGGCGAGGCGGGCGTCGACGGCGGCGTCGGCCGTGTCGGTGGGGATGAAGTCGACGTGTTCGGCGCGGAATTCGGCTGCTTCGGCCAGTTTCTGGTGTTCTCCCTCGGCCAGCAGGCGTTCGACGGCGGCCTCGGCGACCACGCCCGCGGCGGACCAGCGCATGCCGATGTCGCCCTCGACGGTGCGCCGCTCGGGCGGCAGCGCGACCGCGCGTTTGCCGGGTTCGACGGCGGGCAGCGTGACCGCCGAGTAGACGTCGGTGGTGGCCCCGCCGACGTCGACGACGAGCACGGCGCCTGCGCCTTCGGCGTTATCGGCGGCGAGTACGGCGGCCAGGCCCGCGACGCCGACCAGGACCGCGTCGGGGGTGACCGCGCGGACCAACTGGCGGAAGCGGGGGCCGTGGGACAGGCCCTTGCCGCCGATCACGTGTTCCAGGAACACCTCGCGGATCGCGGCGCGGGCCGGGCCGGGGGCCAGTTCACCCACGTCCGGCAGCACGTTGTCGGTGGCCACCACGCGACGGCCCGTGCCGGCCAGGACGGTGAGCGCTTCGGCGCGCGCGTCGGCGTTGCCGGCCAGCACGATCGGCGCGGCGAAATGGTGGGCGGCGAGGCGGCGGGCGTTGTGCAGCAGCACGCGGCGGTCGCCGCCGTCGGTGCCACCGGCCAGCAGCACCACGTCCGGCCGCGACTCGCGCAGCGCCTTCATGCCCGGCGCGTCGAGTTCGCCGGAGGACACGTGCACGACCTTGGCACCGGCCGACAGCGCGACGCGGTAGCCGGCCTCGGCGCTGATCAGCCGTTCCTGGCCGACCACGGCCAGCCGCAGACCGCCGCCCGCGGACGAGCAGGCCAGCACCGGCGCGGGGCCGGCGGCCAGCGCGGTCGTGACCGCGGCGATGCCGTCCAGCACCTCGGGTGGCGTGGTCGGATGCTGCGCGGTGCCGAGCAGGGCGCCGTCCGGCGCGACGAGCGCGGCCTTGGTCCAGGTGGAGCCGACATCCAGGCAGAGCGTGTTGACCATCTACGACTGTGACCAGGAGCCCTCGACGACCGGGCTGCGGTCGCGCAGCGGCTCCCACCAGGCGCGGTTGTCCGCGTACCAGCGGATGGTCTCGCGCATGCCGGCGTCGAACTCGATCTGCGGCGCCCAGCCCAGCTCGCGCCGGATCTTGGCGGAGTCGAGCAGGTAGCGGCGGTCGTGGCCGGGCCGGTCCTCGACCTCCTGCTTGAGCGAGGCCGGCAGGCCCAGCTCGTCGAGCACGAGGTCGGCCAGCTGCTCGACGCTGGCCTCGACGCCGGTGCCGACGTGGTAGGTCTCGCCGACCGTGCCCCGGTCCAGGATCGCCTCGATGGCGCGCACATGGTCCAGCGCGTGGATCCATTCGCGCCGGTTGTGCTTGGACTTGTAGACCGGCAGCGGCTCGCCGTCCAGCGCGCGCGTGGTGAACAGCGGCAGCACCTTCTCGGGGAACTGGTGCGAGCCGTAGTTGTTGGCGCAGTTGGAGATGGTGATCGGCAGGTGGTACGTCTCGTGGTAGGCGCGCACCGCGTGGTCGGCGCCTGCCTTGCTGGCGTTGTACGGAGTCCTGGGCCGGTAGGGCGTCTCCTCGGTGAACGCTTCCTCGGCGTCCAGCGGCAGGTCGCCGTAGACCTCGCAGGTGGACACGTGGTGGAAGCGGCCGATGCCGACCTGGCGGGTCGCCTCCAGCAGCGTCTGGGTGCCGAGCACGTTGGTGCGGAAGAACCGGCCGGGGTCGAGCACGGCGAGGCTGTTGTGCGACTCGGCCGCGAAGTTGACCACCACGTCGACGCCGTGGGTGCGCAGGGTCTCCTCGACCGCCTGCTGGTCGCCGATGTCGGCGTGCACGAAGGTGATCGCGTCGCGGACCTCGGTGAGGTTGGTCTCGGTGCCGGCGTAGGTCAGCGCGTCCAGCGCGACCACTCGGTCCGCCGGATGCGCGTGCACCCAGTGCCGGGCGAAGTGCGAACCGATGAATCCGGCGGCGCCGGTAACCAGGAGCGTCGTCATGCCTGCGAGGCTACCGGGCCGTCTCCGGTGGGTGGCGTGCGCAGATGCCCGCGGTACAGATCGGGCTCGAGGTAGATCAGCTTGGCGACCGGAACCTGCTCGCGCACGCGCAGTTCCGCGTCGTCGATGGCCTGCGCCACGTCCTCCAGCGGCAGGTCGGCGACCAGCGCGATCTTGGCGGCGACCAGCAGTTCCTCCGGTGAGAGGTACTGGGTGCGGATGTGGATGACCCGCTCGACCTTGCCGCGTTCCAGTTCACGCACGATCCTCGCCTGCATGGCCGGGCTCGCGCCCTCGCCGATGAGCAGGCTCTTGGTTTCCACGATCAGCACGGTGGCGAACACGCCGAGCAGCGCGCCGATGCACACGGTGCCGATGCCGTCGAAGACCGGGTCGCCGGTCAGCACCGACAGCACCACGCCGAGCAGCGCGAAGATCAGGCCGATCAGCGCCCCGGTGTCCTCCAGCAGCACCACCGGCAGGTCGGGCGACTTGGCCTCGCGGATGAACGCGAACCAGCTGACCGCGCCCTTGGTGACGCGCGACTCCTTCATCGCGGTGCGGAAGCTCAGGCCCTCCAGCACCGCGGCGACGGCCAGGATGATGATCGCGACCAGCGGCGAGTCCAGCGGGTGCGGATCGAGGATCTTCCCAACGCCTTCGTAGATCGCGAAGATCGAGCCGACGCTGAACAGCAGCAGCGCGACGACAAAGCCGTAGAAGTAGCGTTCCCGGCCGAAACCGAACTGGTGTTGCTGGTTCGCCTTGCGCTGGGATGTCCTGCGGCCCAACAACAACAGGCCCTGGTTGGACGTGTCGGCCAGCGAGTGCACTGCCTCGGCGAGCATCGACGACGAGCCGGTGAACAGGAATCCGACGAACTTGGCCACCGCGATCCCGGCATTGGCCGACAGCGCGGCGACAACGGCCTTTCCGCCGCCCTGCTCTGACACCCGGCCAACCTTAGCTCAGACCCTGACCGATCTCAGACCCTGCCCGATCTCAGACGCTGCCCGCGGTCGCCCTGAACAGCTGGGTGCGGTTCGCGCCGAGCGGGTGCACCAGCACCGGGCCGTCCGCGCAGTCCCGTGCGGGGAGCCAGGCCGAGTCGCCGCAGGCCAGCTTGAGCGGCGACGATTCGGGCCGGTACAGCTCGGCGGACCCCTCGGTGCACACCAGCAGCTGCGGGCCGATGTGGTCGATGGCCACGTCCTCATCGGACGGGCCGGGCCATTCCAATCGGGACAGTTCGAACTCCGGCGCGCCGGTCGAGTAGACGAGCATGTGCGGCGCAGCCGGGGCACCGCGCAGGATCGGCATGTCGCCGTGGCCGAAGTCCAGTACCCGCAACAGTTCCGGCACGTCGACGTGCTTGGGGGTGAGGCCGCAGCGCAGGATGTTGTCCGAGTTGGCCAGGATCTCCACGGCCGTTCCGCGCAGGTAGGCGTGCGGGTTGCCGGCGGCCAGGTACACGGCTTCGCCCGCCCCGAGCACGAGCCGGTTGAGCAGCAGCGCGGCCAGCACGCCGACGTCGCCCGGGTACAGCTCGCTCAGTTCCAGCACGGTGCGGCACTCCAGGCTGAACGGCCCGTGCTCCTTGACGTGCGCGACGCATCCTTCGACCACGCGTGGCAGCAGGTCGTCGAGGGCGGCGGCGGGCAGCGTGATCAGCGTGGTGAACAGGGTGCGCAGGCCGTCCGCGTCCGGCTGGGCGGCCAGCAGGCTCGCGTAGCGGTCGAAGGCGGGCACGGCGAGCGCGGTGAACAGCTCGACGGTGCGGGCCGGGTCACGGAAGCCTGCGAGCACGTGGAACTCGGTCAGCGCGCACACCAGCTCCGGCTTGGCCGTGGGGTCCGGGTAGTTGCGGCTCGCCGCGGTCCTCGGGATGCCGGCGGCCTCCTCGCGTTGGAAACCCGCGAGGGCCTGCGCGGCGGACGGATGGGCCTGCATGCTCATGGGTTCGTCGGCGGCGAGCACCTTGAGCAGGAACGGGAGCCGGTTGTGCCAGCGGCTGGCGCACGCCTCGCCGAGCATGCCGACCGGGTCCTCGTTCAGGACCTCCAGCAGCGACCGCTCGACGCCGTCCGCGCCGACCACCCTCGACGGATCGTCCGGGTGCGCGCCCATCCACAGCTCGGCCTCGGGATGCGGGGTGGGCACCTCCCGTCCCTGCAGCTGCGCGATGACCGTGCGCGAACCCCATGCGTACGGTCGGATCGCGTTTCGCAGCAGCTCCACCGTCGAACTCACTCCCTAGAACCCACCGGCTCGTAGCGGCCGGATCCACCCAACATTCCACTGGCCAGGCCGAGGTAGACCGAGGCCATCTCGAATCGCAACGCCAGCACCGCGGCCCGCACCGCGATACCACCACTGGTCGTCTCCTCTTCGGGCTCGACCAGGTCCGCGCCGGGCAGGTCGTCGGTCGCGCCGAGCCGGTTGGCGATGTCCGACGGCTCGTCGGTGATCGACAGCAGCAGCACCCGAGGTCCACCGGGTACGACGTCGTCCGGGTCGGCGAAGATGTCGGCGCCCGCACTGGCGCCGATCGCCGAGCGGTAGAGCACCCGGCGGCTACTGACCTGAGGGTACCCACCATGGCTAGCCACAACCCCGGCGAATCCGGCGAGCACCTCGGCGGCGTGCCAGGCGACCGCGGTGGCCACCCGGTCCAGGCCGGCGAGCAGCGGGGTGCGGTCGGCGATGCGCAGCGCGAGCGACTTGGCCGGGTTCACGAACGACTCGAAGTTCGCGTGGTCGCGCTCGGCCTCCCGGTCCAGTTCGTCGGCGAGGGCATTGAGGTCGGTGCGCAGCAGGCCGAGCGTGTTCAGCACGATCAGGCCGGCGGCCAGCGCCCTCGGGAAGCCGAAGCCGGGCGGCAGGTCGATGCGCGGCGTCAGCAGCAGCGTGCCGGCCGCGGCCGCGGCGACCGGGCCGTCCTGCCCGGCGGTGACGACCACGGTCGCACCGAACCGGCGGGCCCGGTCGATCGACGCGGCCAGCGCGTGGTCACCGGGGTCGTCGCTGTGCACCAGGATCACGTCCAGCGGGCCGACCCAGGTGGGCACGTCCTCGCTGAGCACGACCGGCACCGGACAGGTCGGCGGCAGCAGCGCGACCAGCAGCTGGGCGACCGAAGGCGCAACGCCCGGCCTGGTCACGATGACCAGAGCCCGGGGCCGGTTGCCCGCCAGCGTGTCGATGCCGATCTCGGCCGCGGTCTCGGCGGTGGCCCGCACCTGCGCGCCCGCCGAGGCAACGGCGCGCAGGCAGCCGCCGGCGCGCGCGTCGGCACTGGCCAGGCGTTCCGCGTCGTCCAGCAGGCTGTCGTCGAGCAAGGTGTTCACCCGCCCGCCGGATCAGGCGCGTCCGACGCGGCACCCTCCGGCAGGGTCGCCTCGTCGAGCAGGAGCACCGGGATGCCGTCCCGGACCGGGTACATCCGGCCGCAGGACGTGCAGGTCAACACGTCGGCGGACGGGTCGGTGGGCGAGCCGGTCCGCAGCGGGGCATGGTCGGGCGACGGGCAGGCCAGGATCTCCAAGAGCGTGGCGTCGAGCGCGACGGCCATCGTGCCTCCTTGTGGCGTGCGGGTCGGGTGGACTACACCCATTGTCCGGGTCTACCAGATCCAGGTCACCGACCGGGCCCGATGCGGACACCGATCACGCTCGGACGATCGCCAGAACGTCGTCGCGAAGTGCGGAAACGGCGTCGGCGTCGGCGGCCTCGATGTTGAGTCGCAGCAGCGGCTCGGTGTTGGAGGGCCGCAGGTTGAACCAGGAGCCGTCGGGCAGGTTCACGGTGAGCCCGTCCAGCTCGTCCACGGTCACGCCGTCGCGGCTCGCGTACGCCTGCCTGACCGCGGCCATCCGGCCGGCCTGGTCGGACACGGTCGAGTTGATCTCGCCGGAGGCGGCGTAGCGCGAGTACTCGGCGGTCAGCTCGGACAGCGGCCCCGGCTGGCCACCGAGCGCGGCGAGCACGTGCAGCGCGGCGAGCATGCCGGTGTCGGCGCGCCAGAAGTCGCGGAAGTAGTAGTGCGCGGAGTGCTCACCACCGAAGATGGCCCCGGTGCTGGCCATCTCCTGCTTGATGAACGAGTGACCGACCCGGGTGCGCACCGGCGTGCCGCCGTGCTCGCGGACGATCTCCGGCACCCCCTTGGACGTGATCAGGTTGTGGATGATCGAGGAACCCGGGTCCTTGGCCAGTTCGCGCACGGCGACCAGCGCGGTGATCGAACTCGGGCTGACCGGCTCGCCGCGCTCGTCCACCACGAAGCAGCGGTCCGCGTCGCCGTCGAAGGCGACGCCCGCGTCCGCGCCGACCTCGCGCACCTTGGCCTGTAGGTCGACGATGTTCTTCGGGTCCAGCGGGTTCGCCTCGTGGTTGGGGAAGTTGCCGTCCAGCTCGAAGTACATCGGCACCACGTCCAGCGGCAGGCCGGCGAGCACGCTGGGCACGGTGTAGCCGCCCATGCCGTTGCCGGCGTCCACCACGATCTTGAGCGGCCGGATCGAGCTGAGGTCGACCAGGCCGCGCAGGTACTTGCCGTAGTCGTCGAGCAGATTGCGTTCGCTGACCGTGCCCGGCGTGACGCCCTCGGCGTCCGGGGTCTCGGCCTCGATGTCGGCCTTGATGGTGGCCAGGCCGGTGTCCTGACCGACCGGGGCCGCGCCCGCCCGGCACATCTTGATGCCGTTGTAGCGCGCCGGGTTGTGGCTGGCGGTGAACATGGCACCGGGCAGGTTCAGGCTGCCGGAGGCGAAGTAGAGCATGTCGGTGCTGCACAGCCCGATGGACACCACGTCAAGGCCCTGCGCGGTCACGCCTTCGGCGAACGCGGCGGCCAGTGCGGGCGAGGAGTCACGCATGTCGTGGCCGACCACGACCGACGTGGTGTCGGCGCCGACCAGGCGGGCGAACGCCGCGCCGACCCTGCGGACCAGGTCGGCGTCCAGCTGCTCGCCGACCACCCCACGGATGTCGTAGGCCTTGACGATGTCGGACAGGTCGCGCACGCCGGCTCCCGAAGCAGTAGATGTCACCCGATGTGGCAGCTCAACATCACCGTGTGGCTGCGCCCGCAGCCTACCGGGGTGCCGGGGTGCGCCGCGTCAGTCCTCGATCGGGTCGGGCAGCACCCGCAGGTGCCCGCGCCGCCCGGAGGGAGTGTTCGGTTCCGGCGCCTCGACGAGGCGCTCGCGCCTGCCGGCCTCGCGCACGGCCTCGGCCAGCGCGGTCAGGTCGTCGTCGGACGGCGACTCGGCGGCGAACTCGCCCTCGTGTCGCACGACCTCCCAGCCGCGCGGCACGGTCAGTCGCAGCGCGTGCTCCTCGCACAGGTCGTAGGAGTGCGGCTCGGAGTAGGTGGCGAGTGGGCCGACGACAGCGGTCGAGTCCGCATAGGCGTACGTGAGTGTCGCGACGGCCGGGTTCAGACACCCGGTCCGCGAGCAACGCCTCACGCTCCGCACAATCGCCGACGATAGCGCTTCCGGCCGACCGGCTGTCGTAAGACACACGGGGTTCTGCGTAGGCTTTGCCGAGGGCCGGTGCGACCTGCGGCGCAGCCGCTGGTCAACCCGGCGGAACCGGTTGGTCTGGTCAGCTCGTTGGTGGTGGTAACCGTGGTGAGGACACGCATGCAGCGTCGACGTCGAGCGCGCCGGGACCGGCGCGGGCGAGGCTTGCGCGGCCTGCTCTACCCGGCGGACATGCCGGCCGCGCGCAGCCGCACCGAGCGCTTCGACGCGCTGGTGATCGAGGCGCTCGAACCGATCGAGGCGCGCTGGCGCACCGAGCTGACCGATCTCGACGTCGCCGTTGACGACGTGCCGGACCTGCGCGTCGACCCGAAGCAGGAGGTCCTTGAGGACCGCGACGTGCCGCTGGCCCGGCTGGTGCCGGCCGGGGTCGACCGGCGCGGCCAGCCGACCAGGGCCCGGATCGTGGTCTACCGCAGGCCGCTTGAGGTGCGCGCCCGGGACGGCGCCGACCTGGCCGACCTGGTGCACGAGGTGCTGGTGGAGCAGGTCGCCGCCTACCTCAACCTCGACCCGGACGTGGTCGACGGCGAGTCCTGAGGCTCAGCGCCTGCTCGGGATCGCGGTCAGCGCAGCGAACAGCAGCACCGCCGCCTGCACGAGCAGCAGCACGTCGCGCAGGGCGGCAGGCTGCCAGATCTGCACGTCCGCGCCGTCCAGCGGGACGACCACACCGACAAGGTGACCCCAGGCCGTGGTGATCGGCGCGGGCTGGCCGTTGATCGTCGCCTGCCAGCCCGGTTCGTCCTCGGCCGCGAGCACGAGCAGTCGCCCGGCCGCGCCCTCGGACACCCGCACCGCGATCTCCGGCGGGGCCGCGTCGACCGGGCTGATGCCGACCACGCCGAGCTGCGTCGGCGGACGGCCACCGGTGACGGCCGAGCGGGCCAGCGCGGTCGAGATCAGCGTGGCGGCGCCGCTGGCCGGTTGCAGCCGCAGCACCGGCCGGCCGGCCGACGCGTTCGGCACCGGCGACACCAGCTCGCCGGCCAGCGACTCGAGCCGGTGCGCGGTGGCCTGGTCGGGCGCGACCACGAACAGCACGCCCGCGATGGCCGCGTTCGCGACCGCGTCCTTGGCCGTGTTCGGATCGGTCCCGCGCAGTCCGCTGTCCCAGCCGGCGATCCGGCGGAGTGCGCCGGGCACCGGGGCGATGTCGTCGTCGCCGAACGCGGGCGTGCGGCCGGCCGCGACCCGCGCCGGTTGGCCGTCGGTTGCCATGACGAGCACGGAGCGTCCGGTCGCGGACAGCTCGCTGGTGAGCACCGGCGCCAACATGGGCTCGCCGCCCGCGCGCAGCGGTCCGGTCCGGCCGGCGAGCACGTCGCCATAGGCGAGGCCCAGCACCGCGAGCACGCCGAGGCCGGCCACCACCCGCACGATCGGCGCCGGTCCGGTTGTGGACCGGGCCTTGCGTCGCAGGTCGGCTCGGCAGCTGCCGAGCACGATCCACAGCAGCCCGGCGCCTGCCACGATCAGTCCGGGTCCGGTGCTGAACAACGCCGTCCCGCCTGCGAAACCCGGCAGCGCGACCGTGGCGAGCACTCCGATGGCAAGGGCACCGAGCAGCAGCAACGCGACCCCGGGCAGCACCGCGCGGCGCGGCCGGGCCACCACCGCGACGATCGCGGCCAGCCCGACCAGTGCCCCGAACCAGCGCACCGAACCCGGTCCGCCCGGATCGAGCACGAGCAGATCGGTCAGGTGACCGGGGCCGGACGGGGTCGAGTTGCCGATGCCGGACAGCAGCAGGCTCGGCTGTTCCAGTACCACGGCGGGCCACGGAACGAGCAGTGCCAACGGCAACAGCACCACCGCGAACAACGCCGCGACGCGCCGACGGCCGTCGCCGTGCCCGCCCGGCACGACCACGAACCCGACCAGCGCGAACACCAGCACCAGCAGGTGCACCAGGGGCGCGAAGGCGCCGATCACCGCGAGCCCGATCGAACTGGTCGCCGCCGTGGACAGCCACGAGTTGGCCCCGCTGCGCCTGGTCGTCGGGTTGAGCACGGCGACGACGCCGACCAGCACCGGCGGCAGCAGGATGTGCACGATCACCACGTCCAGCCGGCCCTGCGCGACCGCGGCCGTCGCGGGCGGCAGCAGCGCGTAGCCGGCGGCGAGCAGGGCGCGCACCGCGCGCGGCACCGCGACCCGGCGGGTCGCCAGGTAGGCGAGCAGGCCGGCCAGCGGCGCGTCGCCGAGCAGCAGCACGGCCACCGCGGCGTGCGGTCCGCCGAACGGATAGAGCAGCGTGCCAAGGATTCCGAGCACCGCGAGCGCGGCAGGCGCGGGCGTCGTACTGCCGCCGCTGACGCCGTGCCAGGTGGCCAGGTATTCCGACCAGGTGCCGGAAAGTCCTTGTGCGGGCAGCAAACCGCCGCCGGACAGATCCAGGCCGAGCCGGTTGTGGTTGACCAGCAAGGAGATCGCGGTCAGCGCGAGGACCAGCAGCACCGGCGGGGCGAGCAGCAGCTCCCGCGCGATCCGCCCACGGCCCACGTCCACCAGTACCAGCTCGCGCCCGATCCGCACGGCAGGCCCGGTTCTCGGCACCGGCGACGGGCGCGGCCGGGGGCTGGGCCGCAGCCCGCCCGGCAGCCCGGACGGTTCGGCCAGCGGCACCACAACGGCGGTGGCCGGACGACGCAGGCCCGCCGTGCGCCGCGAACCGGTTCGCCCGAGCGCGCCCGCCGGCAGCGCGGCTGGTCCGATCGGAGGGCTCGATTCCGGTTGGTACTCCGGCAGAATCCGCGCGGACGCCCGCTCGGCCGGCAGCCTGCCGAGCGCCACATCCGCGGCGACCCGGCGGCGCACCCAGTTGACCGCCCCGGTGCGCAACAGGTTGCGCAGTCTGGTGAGCCGACTGGTGAGCAACCCGCGCACCGCACCGCCCGCACGCGGCAACGTGCGCCGGCGCCGGGCCCGCGCGGCCCGCAATCCGGCCCCGCCGCTCACCAGCCAGCGCGCGGCGCGCAGTTCCGCGCCCGCGTCCGTAGTTCTACGTAGTAACAGGAAACCCAAGGCCCGCAACGCACTCAGCGCGATCAGCCGGGGCAGGCCGATGACGAATGCCGGTGTTACACAGTTGACGAGCAGCGTGCGCATGCCGTGCGCGCGGTCCACCGACCGCAACACCGGCCCCGGTGGTTCGGGCACCGCGTCCAGCGGCCGCAGCCCGCGCGCCGCGGCGCGCGCATGTCGCAGACGCGCCGCCGGCACGCACAGCACCACCTGCCCGAATCGGTTGACCCGCCAACCGAAATCCAGGTCGTCGCACAGCAGCGCCAGGGCCGGGTCGAACCCGTGCAGGCTCTCCCAGGTGCCCCGGCGGATCAGCGCGCCTGCCGAGGAGACCGCGAGCACCTCGGTACTCTGCTCGAATCCGCTGGGCTGGAATCCGGCCTGCTGAAATCCGGACTGCTCGAACCGACGGCTTTCGCTGCCCTCCCGGTCGTCCCCTTGATCGATTTCGTCGGATTCGTGTCCGGGTTTGTCCGGTGCAATTGTTTCCCGGTTCGCCGGGACCGATTCCCAGTCCACTTCGGTCGGTCCGATGCCGGTCTGCCGGTGCCCGGACGCGTCGGTGGACAGGCCGACCTCGACCACGAGTCGAGGGTCGTCCCAGTCCAGCGCGAGCGGCCCGAGCATGCCGACCGACGGCGAGAGTTCGGCCGCGTTCAACAACACGCCGAGACAACCCGGTTCCGGTGCGCAGTCGTCGTGCAGCAACCACAACCACTGCCCGGGATCTCCCCAGCGCACCAGCGCCACGTCCAGCGCCTGCTGAACGGCCGCACCGAACCCGGTGTCCTGCTCGACGGTGAGCACGCCGTCCAGCACCGCGTCCGGGCCGCTCGCGGCCGCGCCGAGCAGCGCGGCCGTGCGGTCGGTCGAGCCGGTGTCCACGGCGAGTACGTGCCTCGGTCGCGGCGCCAGCGCCCGCAACGCGTCCAGTGCTGCGCCGAGCCAGGCATCACCGTTGTGGCAGACCAGGACCGCGAGAACCGGCACGGTACGCAGCCGAGCGAGACGCCGACCGGCAGCTTGGTGGGCCACTACCGCGCACCGCCGGGCCGGGGTCGAAACCCTGGCTTCGACACTGGCTTCAACTCAGGGGAAAAACCACCCGTCCGAGTTACACCACACCGGGCGAACATGACCTCCAGTCGCGGTCACGGCGCGACGCTGCGGCGCACCAGAACAGACACAGTAACGTCGGCCCCTCAACCGACGTGACCCGTGCCTCGTCACCGATGCGTCACACGGCGCGTTTCTTGAGCTTGCGGCGCTCCCGCTCGGAAAGCCCGCCCCAGATACCGAACCGCTCATCGTGTTCGAGCGCGTACTCCAGGCACTCGGAACGCACCTCGCAGCCAAGGCAGATCCGCTTGGCCTCGCGGGTGGAACCGCCCTTCTCCGGGAAGAACGCCTCCGGATCGGTCTGTGCGCACAGCGCGCGTTCCTGCCATTCCTGTTCCTCGTCGGTGACCTCGAAGAGGTCGACGAGGACACCCAGTTCCTCGGTTGGCGTGTCGTCCCACTCCACGACCCGCTCTTCTGCTACTTCTGACATCCCCGTCCGCCTCCTGCCTTTCCGCACTCCCCGATGGCGGACACCATTCGCCGCCGGATGTTGGCGATGAATGACACCAATGTGATTACACCCGTGTCATGCCAGGCGGTCAAGCGAAGTCAACCCGAGCGGGGGACACCGGACGCGCCGAAAATGTGGCAGTGAAGGCCAGAGCTGTCCGTTGTGGGCACGCCAAAATTTCCGGCGATCACGGTAGAAATCCGGTACCGCCGAACGCCGGGATCAACAACGCGGCAGACTGGTGCGGTGAAGCGACCAGTAGTCAGCCCACTGTTCCTCGTCATCATCCTCGTCGCCATCGGTGGCGCGCTGCTGTGCACGGTGAACTCCTCGGCGGCGGCGACCGCCGGCACGGTGCTGCTGGTGATCGGCGGCTGGGGCTTCGCACTGTGCCTGCACGAGTTCGGGCACGCCTACGTGGCGCTCAAGGGCGGTGACTTCTCGGTACGGGCCAAGGGATATCTCACCCTGGACCCGCGCCGCTACACCGATCCGGTGTTCAGCCTGGTGCTGCCGCTGCTGTTCCTGCTGATCGGCGGCGTCCCGCTGCCCGGCGGCGCGGTGTGGATCAACCACCACGCGATCCGCTCCCGCAAAATGGACTGCCTCGTCTCGCTGGCCGGACCACTGTCCAACCTGGCCGTGGGCATCGTGCTCAGCGAGATCATCGGCGCGGTCTGGCCGGACTTCCTCAGCGGCCTCGGCTCGCCACTCGCGATGGCCCTGTCCTACCTGGCCGAGCTGCAGTTCGTCGCGTTCATCATCAACATCCTGCCCGTCCCCGGCCTGGACGGCTGGGGTGCGATCGAGCCGTGGCTCTCGGCCGAGGCCAAGCGGTTCGGCCAGCAGGTCCGCCCGTGGGCGCCGCTGGTGCTCTTCGCCGTGCTGATCGGCCTGCCCGGCATCGGCCAGGTGCTCTACCAGGGCGCGGACGCCATCTTCGGCGCGTTCCACGGCACGCCGGACCTCGCTCACCTCGGCCAGAGCACGTTCCTGTTCTGGCGGCACTGAGCCCCGGAGGGAACAGACTCGGCCCTGGAGGGAACAGACTCGCCCGCTTGATCGTTTCCCAGCAGGCGGGTGGCCGCCCGGCAGCCCCTGAGCACGTGCGAGGATGCCCCTCTGTGAAGGTGGTCGTAGCAGTCGGTGGAGTTGGCGGCGCGAGGTTCCTGCTCGGCGTGAAGCACGCGCTCGGGCTCAACCCGGTCGGACCGACGGAGAACACGGAACACCAGGTCACCGCGGTGGTCAACACCGGGGACGACCTGTGGATGCACGGGTTGCGAATCTGCCCCGACCTGGACACCTGCATGTACACGCTGGGTGGCGGGATCGAGACCTCGCGCGGTTGGGGCCGGGCCAACGAGACCTGGGCGGTCCGGGAGGAACTGGCCGCCTACGGCGCCGATCCGACCTGGTTCGGGCTCGGCGACCGGGACATCGCCACCCACCTGGTGCGGACCAGGATGATCCGCGCGGGCTATCCGCTCTCCGCGGTCACCGAGGCGCTGTGCGATCGCTGGCAGCCCGGCGTGCGCCTGCTGCCGATGAGCGACGAGCGGGTCGAGACGCACGTCGTCGTCGACCTGCCCGGCGAGGACGGTGCCGAGTCCGAGCGCAAGGCCGTGCACTTCCAGGAGTGGTGGGTCCGCTACCACGCGGAACTGCCCGCGCACTCGATCGTGCCGGTCGGCGCCGAGGAGTCCAAGCCGGCGCCCGGTGTGCTGGAGGCGATCGCCGAGGCGGACGTGGTGCTGCTGGCGCCGTCGAACCCGGTGGTGAGCATCGGCACCGTGCTGGCCGTGCCCGGTATCCGGGACGCGCTGCGCGGCGGGACGGCCCCGGTGATCGGGTTGTCCCCCATCGTCGGCGACCGGCCGGTGCGCGGCATGGCGGATGCCTGCCTCGCCGCGATCAACGTGCCCACCACCGCGGCCGCGGTCGGTGGTTACCTCGGCTCCCGCACCGAGTCCGAGACCGGCATCCTGGACGGCTGGCTGATCCACAAGACCGACACGGCCGAGGTGCCCGGGGTGCGGGTGCGGGCCGTGCCGCTGCTGATGTCCGATGTGGACGCGACGGCCGAGATGGCCCGCGCCGCCCTTGAACTGGCCGGAGTATCGCTATGACCACCTCTGTCGGGGACCACGCCAGCGCGGGTGTCGAACTCCTCCCGATCGTCGGTCTGCCCGAGTTCCGCCCCGGCGACGACCTGGCCGCCGCGATCGCGACGGCCGCGCCGTGGCTGCGCGAGGGCGACGTGGTCGTGGTGACCAGCAAGGTCTTGTCCAAAGTAGAGGGTCGGCTGGTGGCGGTGCCGACCGATCCGGCGGCCCGCGAGGCCGCCCGGCGCGACCTGGTCCGGTCCGAGGCCGTGCGCGTCGTCGCCCGCTACGGCGAGAACTACATGATCACCGAGAACAAGCTCGGCATCGTGCAGGCCGCCAGCGGCGTGGACGCCTCCAACGTCGCGTCCGGCGAGGTCGCGCTGCTCCCGGAGAACCCGGACGCGTCCGCCGCCGCGCTGCGCGAGGCCCTGCGCGGGCTGCTCGGCGTGCAGGTCGCCGTGGTCGTCACCGACACCATGGGCCGGGCCTGGCGGATGGGCCAGATCGACGCCGCGATCGGCTCGGCCGGCCTGCGCGTGCTGCACCGCTACGCCGGCACCATCGACGCCCAGGGCAACGAGCTGGCCGTCACCGAGGTCGCCATCGCCGACGAGATCGCGGCCGCCGCCGACCTGGTCAAGGGCAAGCTCGGCGGCTTCGCCGCGGCCGTGGTCCGCGGACTGTCCGTGGTGGACGATGGTTCCACCGCCCGTGACCTGCTCCGCCCCGGCAACGAGGACCTCTTCGCGATCGGCACGGCCGAGGCGATCGCGCAGGGCACACGAGAGGGCAGGCGGGAGGCGGTGCTGCTGCGCCGCTCCATCCGCTCGTTCAGCGCCGAACAGGTCGACCCGGACACGCTGCGCCGCGCCATCGCGGTCGGCCTGACCGCGCCCGCCCCGCACCACACCCACCCGGTCCGGTTCGTCTGGGTGCGCAACCGCCCGCTGCGCGCCAAGCTGCTCGACGCGATGCGCGCCGCCTGGCGTGCCGACCTGCGCGGCGACGGCTGGAGCGAGGAACGCATCGACCGCAGGGTCGCGCGCGGCGAGATCCTCTACGGCGCCGCCGAACTCGTCCTCCCGTTCCGCGTCCCCGACGGCGCGCACGAATACCCCGACGAGCGCCGCGGCACCGCAGAAGCCGCGATGTTCACCGTGGCCGCGGGCGCTGCCGTGCAGGGCCTGCTGGTGGCGTTGGCGGCGGAGGGCCTCGGCTCCTGCTGGGTCTCCTCCACCCTGTTCGCCGCCGACGTCGTGCGCGGCGTCCTCGACCTGCCCGCCGACTGGTCTCCGCTGGGTGCCGTCGCCGTCGGTCACCCCGCGGACGGCCCGCTAGCCCCCCGCGAACCACGCGGCGACGGCGAGTTCCTGGTGGAGCTATGAGCAGTTTCGGTCCGCACGACGACGCGATGACCGCGCTGGACCGCTGGCGCCCGACCGCGCCCGGCCAGGAGCCGTTGCGCCAGGCGTTCCTCGGTTTCCTCGACGCCCGCCCCGACTCGTGCGCCCGCTCCTGCGCCGCCGGTCACGTGACCGCGTCCGCGGTCGTGCTCGACGCGGCGGCCGAACGGATCCTGCTCACCCTGCACCCGAGGGTCGGCCGCTGGCTGCAACTCGGCGGCCACTGCGAGGCCGATGACTTCACCCTGGCCGGCGCCGCACTGCGCGAAGCCACCGAGGAATCCGGCATCTCCGGCCTGCGCCTGGAATACGAACCGCTGCACCTGGACGTCCACCCGGTGACCTGTTCACTCGGCGTGCCCACCCGCCACTTCGACGTCCGCTTCCTGCTCCGAGCCCCGGTCAACGCCGAACCCGTGCGCAGCGCCGAGTCGATCGACCTGCAGTGGTGGCCCATCAGCCAACTCCCCGGCGACGAATCCAGCGACCTCGACGACCTGATCGCCGCGGCATTGGCCAGGACCGGCCGCTGACGCGCCAACTGCGTGTTGCGGGAAGGAGGAGACCGAGATGACCGCGCTCCCTGACTACCCGGGTCCCATGTTGACCATCGCCGACTTCACGGCACTGCCCGAGGACGATCAGCGCTGGGAACTACAAGAGGGCTCCCTCGTGAGGTCGCCGAGTCCAACCCCTCGTCACATGCGGGCGGAATTCCGGCTGGCCAGCCAGTTGGAGCCACAGCTGCTGCCCCGGTTGGAGGTCTTCGGCGATGTCGATATCGATCTCGACATGGTTCCGCCCAACCGCCCGGGTCACGCTCGCCGGCCCGACCTGATCGTGGTCGAGGTGGGCACGGTTGAGCGCGCCGACGACGAAGGACGGCTGATCCGCGCGAGTGAAGTCCTGCTCGTCGTGGAGATCGTGTCCCCTGGTTCGGTGCGGATGGACAACGTGATCAAGCGCGGCGAGTACGCCGATGCCGGAATCGGCCACTACTGGATCATCGACCTGGATCCGCCGGTGTCGATGCTGGCCTGCCATCTGGGCGGCGAACTGGGCTACGTCGACGACGGCGCGATCACCGGAACACACATCGCCACCGAGCCATTCGCGGCAACGATCGAGCTGGACAAGCTCCGCTGATCAGAACCTGCGGTAGTCGCGGGGGCTGTAGCGCGGGGCGAAGCGCGGGCGGCGGAAGCCGGACGCCTCGATGTAGCGGACCGCGCGTTGGCGCTGTGGCGCGTACGGGGCGAGGACTTCGAGCATGCCGGCGTCGTCGAGGGAGTGGCCGACGAGCGCGTGGCCGACGGTGCTCGGCACGTGCAGGTCGCCGACGCTGACCGCGTCCGGGTCGCCCCAGGCGCGCTGCGCGACCTCGGCGGCGGTCCAGATGCCGATGCCGGGGATGCGCCGCAGCAGGTTGCGGCCTTCGACGCCGCGCAGTTCGGCCGCGCGTTCGAGCCGGTGCGCGACCTGGGCGGCGGCCACGAGCGCGCGGCGGCGGGCGCCGTCCACGCCCGCGCGGTGCCATTCCCAGTCGGTGATGCCGAGCAGTTGGGTCGGGCTGGGCGGGGTGCGCATGCCGTCCGGGGTGGGGCCGGGCGCGGGCGAGCCGAATCGGCGGGCGAGTTCGCGCCAGGACCGGTGCGCCTCGATGCCGGTGACCTTCTGTTCGAGGATCGCGCCGACCAGCACGTCCCAGACGCGGCCGGTGGCACCGAGCCGCAGTCCGGGCATGCGTTTGCGGGTCTCGTCGACGAGCGGATGGTGCGCGACGAAACCGGTGTCGTCGTCATCGGCGCCGAGCAGCGCCGGAAATCCGGCGATCAGCCGTTCCGCGCCCGCGCCCCAGGCGGTCGCGGTGAACCGGCCGGCACCATCGCGAACCAGCCCGATCGTGGCCGGTCCGTCCGGGGTGTTCCCGGTCAGCCAGCGGATGCCGCGCTGCTCGACCCGGTAGGTCGGGTCGCCGGGACCTCTGGCCAACGGGCCGAGCAACGCGCCGGGGTCGACCAGGAACGACGGCGACCAGGAGCAGGAGATGCCCTCGTCCTGTACCGGTCGCTCGTCGAGTTCGGTCACGCTCACCCTGTCCGTTCTACGCGTCCGTGGAGAACCGCACGCCGGCCTCGGGCAGTTCGACGCCGGGCCACACCCGCGCGCCGTGCAGCAGTTCGCAGCGCGCGCCGATGACCGCGCCGTCTCCGATGACGGTGTCGCGTAGCACCGCGCCCGCGCCGATCCGCGCGCCCACGCCGATCACGCTGCGTTCCACGACCGCGCCGGCCGCGATGACCGCGTTGTCGAACACCACGGCTCCGTCGATCCGCGCGCCCGCGCCGACGGTCGCGCCCGCGCCGATGGTCGTCCCGCCGGTGAGCACGGCGTCGGCCGCGACCGTCGCGCCGGGCAGGACCAGTCGTTCGTCGGGCCGGCCGGACAACGCTGCGGACGGCGCGATGCCGCGCACCAGGTCGGCCGAGCCGCGCACGAACGCCTCGGGGGTGCCGAGATCGAGCCAGTAGGAGCTGTCCACGTAACCCTGCACGCGGGCGCCGCTCGCGAGCAGGCCCGGGAAGGTCTCGCGTTCGACGGACACCGGGCGACCAGCGGGGATGGCGTCGATCACCGAGCGCCGGAAGATGTAGCAACCCGCGTTGATCTGGTCGGTCGGCGGATTGTCCGTCTTCTCCAGGAACGCGGTGACCCGGCCGTCGGCATCCGTTGGCACGCAACCGAATGGGCGCGGATCGGACACCTTGACCAGGTGCAGCGTCACGTCCGCCGCGCTCGCGCGGTGGGTGGCGAGTTGGCCGCGCAGGTCGACGCCGGACAGCACGTCGCCGTTGAAGATGAACACGTCCGGTTCGCGCAGCCGCTCGGCGACGTTGCGGATGCCGCCCGCGGTGTCCAGCGGCTCCGACTCGACCACGTACTCCAGTTCGAGGCCGAGCGCCGAACCGTCGCCGAAGTGCTCCTCGAACACCTCGGCCCGGTAGGAGGTGCCGAGCACGACGTGGCTGATGCCGGCCGCTTTGACCCTTGACAGCAGGTGAGTGAGGAACGGCACGCCCGCGGTGGGCAGCATCGGCTTGGGCGCGGACAGCGTCAGCGGCCGCAGCCTGGTGCCCTTGCCACCGACCAGGACGACCGCCTCAGCGCCCGCTACCTGCTCGGTTGGTGTTCGGTCGGGCGACGTGGTGCTCGACGACATGCCGTTTTCCCTCCTGAACTGACGGCGACCCCGAGTAGGGAATAGTCTTGCAGGGCGCCGTCGGGAGACTGCGTCGGACCCGATAGGGGACGGGCGGTACCGACGGGGGGACGGGAAACCTCTGTCGGCTGTGGACCTCCAGCGGGATGTCCACGAAGATAGGGTGCTGCCGGACAAGCACCCGCACGCAGGGAGGTCGGTGCATGGACCCCCGTGATCGGGCGGATGCCGCGCTGGCCCGTGCTCGGGCCCGAGGCGCGTTCGTGGTGACACCCGATGACGCGGTCTCGCCGATGGACGCGAAGAACACCCAGCAGATCCCCAGAGCTGTGGTGAACGCGCTGGACACCTCCCGGCAGGACAGCGACACCACCATGGTGATCTCCGCCGGCATGGCGCGCGGCCACGGCCACCCGGTTCCCCAGCAGCCGCCGCAACAGCACCCGCACCAGCCGCAACAACCTCCGCAGCAGCCGATCAGTCCGGCGCTGCTGGAGGAGACGCGGACGCAGCCGGTGCAGGTCCCCGCTCAGCAGCCGACCTACCGGCCCGAGCCGCAACAGCAGCCCGAGCCGCAGCCGGCTCCCCGCGCGCTGGACGGCCTGGTGCCGACCGTGCAGCAGCCCGCCAACCCGCGCAGCACGCTGTCCCGCCGCCTCGAAGGCGACTAGCTCGGCGCACCCATCGCTTGCTAACGCGAATTGAGGAAGGCATCGTCCGTCGCCACTTCCGTGAGAACGGACGCGGTTCCGGACAACAGGTCACCACGAAAATCAGGGCGTGCGCGTTGAGCTGCGGCCAGCAGAGCAACCAGCACCGACTCGAACGGGCTGGGCACCTCACTGCCGACAAGATCGTGGGTGGCCGGGTCCCGCAGTCGCTGACCCAGCTTTGCCTCGACTGCCGCGTATAGCTCGTCCGGCTGCCGCAACACGGCATCATTGCCGCTCTCGGCGACCAGTTGGCCGACGCGCTGATGAGACACACCGATGACATCCGCGATTTCGCGATAGCTCAGACCGGCGGAGCGCATCGACCCGATCGTCGCCCTACGGGTCGCGTCCCGTTGGCGAACCGCATGCTCGACCAAATGGTCCCACTCGCGAAGGTTCTCGATCAACGCGGTGAGATCCTGCGTGCCAAGGCGATAGTGCCAGTCGATCCAGAAGCTGTCCGGCTCGATGTCCTGTAGAGACGCGATGACGTCGCGGACCGCGTCCGGCAACTCCTCGAACTTCTCCACGTCGGTCGCGCCGGCCGGCAAGCCTTCGACAACCGCGACCCACAGGCCGTCTTCTCGCGACACGACAACGGAGTATGCGGGCAGCCGATCAATCACTTGTCCTCCATCCATCGATCGCCGAACAGGTGCGCCAACGCTTCCTCAATGTTGCGGAGCACTGGCCACGACAGTTCTCGTGCGTGACCAGTAACGACGAACCTGCCCACTTCCTCCCCGTCCGCATCACGCACGACGTGGAGACGATGCGAGCCCTTGCCACGCCCAGGTTCCTCCGTCACCACGTACCCGCGCTGACGTGCTTGTCGCCGCACGCGCGTCAGCAGCGCCGTCGGCCTGAGTCGCTTGTTGACCACAACTATATGTCTATCGGTCTAGACGGGCAAGTGTCAAGTCGACTAGACACGAGCGAGTGACGGGCTACTAGGCTTCGCCGCGCGTTTCCAGTTTGAGGCGGAGGTCGAGGCCGGCCTTGATCGCCGCGAGTACGGGTGCCCACTGCGGGCCGCGGTGCCGGTCTGCGAGGTACTGGTAGGCGCTGTCGTGGTGGGCGGTGAGCATCTTGGCGGACGCCTTCTCGGTCGCCTTGCCGCCCTCGTGCACGACTTCCGCGTCGGGCACGTAGACGTTGCGCCAGCCGGCCTTGCCGAGCCGGTCGCCGAGGTCGACGTCCTCGAAGTACATGAAGTAGCGCTGGTCGAAGCCGTTGACCTCGTTGAACGCGGCGCGGCGGAGCAGTTGGCAGGAGCCGGAGAGCCAGCCCGCGGTGCGTTCGGCGACCTCGTTGTCGGACTGGCGGTAGGCGCGGGTCCACGGGTTGCCTGGCCAGACCTTGCCGAGGGTGCCGTGGCCGATACCGCGCCCGAGCGAGGGCAGCAGCCGCGCGGAGGGGTAGACGGCGCCCTCCGGGTCGCGGATGAGCGGGCCGAACGCGCCGCCGTCCGGCCACCGTTCGCCCGCGGCGAGCAGCTTGTCCAGGCTGCCCGGCTTGAACTCCAGGTCGGGGTTGGCCACGACGACCCAGTCGATCTCCGGCGGCAGCGCCCGCACGCCGAGGTTGGCCGCGGTGCCGTAGCCGAGGTTGCCGCCGGTGCGCAGCAGTTCGACGCCGTCACGCTGCGCGCCACGCTCGGGGGCGCCGTCGGTGGACCCGTTGTCCGCGATCACCACCCGAACGTCCCTGGTGGTGGCCTTTTCCAGACTGTCGAGGAACGCTGCCAGCGTGTCGCCGGGAAAGTAGGTCACCACGACGACGCCGAGCGGCGCGAGGGTGTCATCGCCGACCCCCTGACGGGGGCCCGCCCCCTCCGGTTGCGATTGGGTCACGGCGGACCATTGTGCACCGCGCCGGGAGCCGGCGTGTCAGCGGCCGCGTCGGTGGACCAGGTGCGCTCGGTGGTACGCCTCACGATGTGCCTCGGCACTGCTCGCCCAGGTGAACTCCTTGGACCTGGCGTGCGCGGCGGCGGCGAGTTCGGCGCGGCGGGACGGGTTGTCCAGCAGGTCGGTGAGCGCGGCGGCGATGTCGCCCGCGCCGACGCCGCAGTAGCCGACCGCGTCCCCGCCAACCTCCGGAATGGACAGTCGACGGGTGGTCAACACGCAGGTCGCGCAGGCCATGGCCTCCAGCACGGGCAGTCCGAAGCCTTCGCCGAGGCTCGGATAGGCGACGAGTTCGGCGCCGCCGAGGAAGCCGGCGAGCCAGTCGAACGGGAGGTAGCCGGCCCGGATCACGCGCAGCCGGTGCGGCACGGCGTCCAGGGCGCGTTCGACCTGGGAGTCCCAGCCGGGCTGGCCGGCGAGCACCAGCGCGGGCGGGCCGGTGCGGCCCTTGGCGGCCTGGGCGAAGCCGCGGATCAGCGCCGGCACGTTCTTGCGCGGTTCGAGCGCGCCGAGGAACGCGACATACGGGGTGTCACCGAGGCCGAGGCCGTCCCGGACGTCCATGACCTCGTCCGGGGTCGGCGGGTGGAACCGGTCGGTGTCCACGCCGTGCGCGACGATCTGGAGGTGCCTCGGGTTGGCGCCGGCGACCCGGACCAGTTCGGTCGCGGTCGCGGTGCTGGGCACGACGCACAGGTCGGCCCGCCGCAGCGAGGACCTGGTCCAGTAGCGGAAGAACCGGGCCTTGACCGACGAGTGCAGTACGGCGTCGGTGAAGAAGGTCGCGTCGTGCAGGGTCACCACCGAGGCCGCCGGGTTGGCCAGCGGAGCGGTGTAGTGCGGCGAGTGCACGACGTCCACGCCGAGCCTGCGGATCAGCCACGGCAGGGTGGTCTGCTCCCAGGTGAGCCGGGCGGTGCGGGTGGCTACGGACTCGGTCGCCGCGACCACGTCGGAGTGCGGCGCGAGCTGTCCGTAGAGATCGAGATCACGCGGCTGGCAGACCACGGAGAGCCGGGCTCCCTGGGCATCCAGGGCCGTGACCAGCGAATCCACATAGCGACCGACGCCACCGCGGTCGGCAGGGACCGCAGTGGCGTCGATCAGCACGCTGGGTTCGGCACCAAACACGACTAGCAGACTATTACCGCCCGGATCGGTGTCGACCTGGAACGGGCCAACTCGGCCCGCTCAGAGCATGACCCGGCTCGCCTGGTACAGCTCAAGGTGGATGTTCCAGACCGAACGGGCGGTGCTCTCCCAGCTGAACCTGTTCGCCCGCGCCGCCGCCGCGGCGACGCGCACCTCGGTGCGGGCCGGGTCGGCGAACACGTTGCGCAGCGCGCTGGCCAGCGCGGCCGGGTCGTTGCGCCGGACCATCACGCCGGTGCCGCCGGCGACCTCGATCAGCGCGGGCGCGTCGGAGTAGACGACCGGGACGCCGACGGCCATGCCTTCCAGCAGCGGCAGCCCGAACCCTTCCGCGAGGCTCGGCACGACGAGCACCGACGCGGCGCGCAGCACGACGGCGAGTTCGGCGTCGGTGACCCTGCCGAGCACGACGAGCCGTTTGGCGGGCAGACCGCGGTTGGCGGCGAGCGAGGTGAGGTTGACGCCGCCCCAACCGGGTTGGCCGACCACCACCAGTGGCAGTTCGGGCGCGGTGGGCCGGGCCATCGCCTCGATGAGCACGCCGAGTCCCTTGCGCGGCTCGACGGTGCCGATGGCGAGCACGAACGCGTCGGGCAGACCGAGCCTGCGCCGGATGCGGCCCGCGCCGTCCTCGTCGACCGGATCGCTGAGCGCCTTGGGCACGCCGTGCCCGATCACGTGCACCCGCGCGGTGCCCGGCGCGTGCTGGGTGAGTTCGGCGGCGACCGCGTTGGTGGGCACCACGATCGCGCTGGAGCGCTCCGCCGCCCGGGAGATCATGGTCCTGTGCCAGGCGACGCCGTGCTTGGTGAGCGTCTCCGGGTGGGTGAAGGGCACCGTGTCGTGCACGGTGACCACCAGGCTGCGGCCGCGTTTCGGGCCGGGCGGGGCGAGCGGGGTGGTGGCGTGCACGGCGTCGCCGCCGGGCCAGTAGGGCAAGCCGCGCTGCCAGAGGGCGGCGAGCAGTTTCGGCCCGAACCCGAGCACCTTCGGGCCGTCCACGCCGGGCAGGACGGCAGGCGAGGGGTCGGCGTGTTTGGCGACCGCGCTGGACACCGTCCACCCGTCCGGGGCATGCGCGGCGAGCGCGGTCAGCAGCTCACGCGTGTACCGGCCGGTGCCGCCCGGCACCGGCGCCAGCAACTGCTCGGCGAGCACGACAAGCTGGGGCACGTGAGCAAGCCTCGCATGAACACCCCGGTACCGTCAGCATGTGCCAACGGCTCGGGGTGTTCGCAGCACGATCGTGGTGGTCACCTGGCGAGGCCGTGATCACATCGACGCGTGCCTGGCCGCGTTGGCCGCGCAGTCCCGTGCGCACGAGGTGTTGGTGCTGGACAACGCGTCCGACGACGGCACCGCCGAGCTGATCGGCGATCAACGGGTGCTGCGACTGTCCGCCAACCGGGGTTACGCGGGCGGCTTGGCGGCGGCGTTGCCGCAGGTGAAGACGCCGTTCATGGCGTGGCTGAACGACGACGCGGCCCCCCGACCGGGCTGGCTGGCCGCGCTGGAGGACGCGCTGGACGCGAATCCGAGGGCGGCGGCGGCGGGCGGTGTGCTGACCGACGCGGACGGCGCGATCTCCTCCGCCGGGGTCGGCCTGACTCGCGACGGGTACGGCGTCGATCTGCGCGAGCCGACCGAGACGACCTTCGGGTTCTGCGGCGGCAGCGTGCTGCTGCGCCGCAGTGCGCTGCTCGCCGCGGGCGGCGTGCCGGGCGGATTCTTCTGCTACTACGAGGACACCGACACGGCGTGGCGGCTGCGGTTGGCCGGCTGGCGGATCCTGCTGGTGCCGGGCGCGCGCGCCACCCACCGGCTCGGGGCGAGCACGAAGCCCGGCTCCTGGCGCTTCCACCGCTGGAACGAGCGCAACCGGCTGCTGACCCTGCTGCGCTGCGCGCCGGTGTGGGTCGCGTTCGGCCAGTTGGCGCGGTTCCTGGCGATCACGCTGGCGCTGCCGGTGCGCAGGTTACGCGGGGTCGAGGTGCCGGACGCGCTCAACTACACGGTCGGCCTCCGGCTGTTCGTGTTCGCCGAGGTGCTCGCCCGCTCACCCGCGACGCTGGGAGCCCGGTTCGCGATCGGCAGACGCGCCGAAGTCGCCAGATCGGTCCTCTGGCGGACCTGGGCCGGACGGATTGTGCAACCAGCCGAACACGGTGCGTGAAAACGCGACCACGGTGCGAACGTCCGAGCCGGATAAGGCAGGCTTAGCCAGTATTCCGACGAGTCCGGGTGAGAAGGAGTACTACGTGCCGGAGGTCGTGCACACCCCGACCGTATCGGTGGTCATCGTGAACTACCGGGGCGCCGAGCACACCATCACCTGCCTGCGCGCGCTGCGCGACGAGCTGGACTATCCGGCCGAGAGACTCGAACTGATCTGCGTCGACAACGCCTCCGGCGACGACAGCGTGGCCAAGATCAAGGCGGCGGTGCCGAGCGCGAAGGTGATCGAGGCGGGCGCGAACCTGGGTTTCGCCGCAGGCTGCAACCTGGGCGCGAAGTCGGCGTCGGGTGAGGTCGTCGCGTTGCTGAACAACGACGCCCGGCCGCACCGGAGCTGGGTGCGGACCGCGGTCGCGGTGCTGCGCGCCGAGCCGACCGTGGCCGCGGTGGCGAGCAAGGTGCTGGACTGGGACGGACAGGTCGTCGACTTCGTGGACGGCGGGCTGACCTGGTTCGGCATGGGCTACAAGCGCTTCGCCGGCAAGCCGATCGAGGCGATGCGGCCGGAGGATCATCTGGCCCCGCGCGACGTGCTGTTCGCGACCGGGTCCGCGATGTTCGTGCGGGCCGAGGTGTTCGCCGAGGTCGGCGGGTTCGACGAGAGCTTCTTCATGTTCTACGAGGACGTCGACCTCGGCTGGCGGCTGAACCTACGCGGCTGGCGGGTGCGCTACGAGCCGTCCTCGATCGCCTACCACCGGCACCACGCCTCAATGTCCACAGTGGATGGCAAGGACCAGGCCCGCGAGCTGTTCCTGTTGGAACGCAACGCCTTGGCCAGCCTCTACAAGAACCTCTCCGATCAGACTCTGGCCACCGTGCTGCCGGCCGCGATGGCGCTGTCGGTGCGGCGCGCGACCGCGCGCGGCAACATCGACGCGACGCAACTGGAGATCACCCGGCGCACCGACGGTCCGGAGTCGACGGACGTGACCATCCCGCGCACCACGCTGGCCGGGATGCTGGCCATCGACCAGTTCGTGGAACTGCTCCCCCGCCTGGCCAAGGCCCGCGCGGTCGAGCAAGCGGCGCGCGTGCGCACCGACGCGGACCTGGTTTCGTTGATGCGCAAGGCGATCGAGCCCGCGTACCCGCTGCCGCGCTACCTCGCCGCGCACGAGATCCTGTTGGACGCCTTCGGCATCGAGGAGGTGTTCGGCAGGCCGCGCAAGGTGCTGGTACTGACCGGCGACGCGATCGCGGAACGCATGGCGGGCCCGGCGATCCGCGCCTGGCACATGTCCGACGTGCTCGCGGCCGAGCACCAAGTGCGGCTGGTCACCATCAACCCGCACTGGGAGCAGCTGGACGCGCCGTTCGAGCTGGTCGGCTGCGCCCGTCGCGACCTTGGCAAGCACGTGGCCTGGGCGGACATCGTGGTGTTGCAGGGGCACGCGCTGGAGATGGTGCCGGAGCTGAAGTCGCCGGACTCGACCAAGCTGGTCGTCTGCGACATGTACGACCCGATGCACCTGGAACTGCTGGAGCAGGGCAAGTCGGCGGCCGACGACGAGCGCGAGGACGACCTCAAGGCGATCACCCGGGTGATCAACGAGCAGCTCAGGCGCGGCGACTTCTTCCTGTGCGCGTCCGATCGGCAGCGCTACTTCTGGCTCGGTCACCTGGCCGGCCTCGGCAGGCTGACGCCGACCCTCTACGACGCCGACCCGACCTCCCGCTCACTGCTGTCCGTGGTGCCGTTCGGCCTGTCCAGCAAGCCGCCGGAGCGGACCGGGCCGGGCATCAGAGGCCGGATCGAGGGCATCGACGGCACTGACCGGGTGGTGCTCTGGGCGGGCGGCGTGTACAGCTGGTTCGACCCGCTGACGCTGGTCAGCGCGATGAGCGAGCTGCGGCAGAACCGGCCCGGCGCCAAGCTCGTGTTCCTGGGCATGCGCCACCCGAACCCGGAAGTGCCGGAGATGGACATCGGCATGCGCACCAGGGCGCTGGCCGAGCGGCTCGGGCTGGCCGGCAGCACGGTGTTCTTCAACGAGGGCTGGGTGCCCTACCAGGAACGGCAGAACTGGCTGCTTGACGCCGACTGCGGCGTGACGACGCACTTCGAGCACGTGGAGACCACGTTCGCGTTCCGCACCAGAGTGCTCGACTACCTCTGGGCCGGCCTGCCGATCGTCACCACCGACGGCGACTCCTTCGCCGATCTGGTGCGCCGGGAAGGGCTGGGTGTGGTGGTGCCGCCGGAGAACCCACACGCGCTGGCCTACGCGCTGGACCGCGTCCTGTACGACACCGACTTCGCGGCGGCCTGCCGGGAGCGGATCGCGCGGGTGCGCGAGGAGTTCACCTGGGAGCGTGCGCTCGCGCCGCTCGTCGAGTACTGCCGCAACCCGCACCAGGCCGCGGATCGGTTGCCGGGCAACGGTCCACTGGTGCGCAAGGCACCGGTGCGCGGCGGCCAGGTGCTGCGCCGCGACCTGGACCTGATCCGGTCCTACTTCGCCGATGGCGGCCCGACCGAGGTGGCCCGCAGGGCGCTCGGCCGAGTTCGCCGACTTGCCGCTGGGCGAGGCGATGGCGAGTAAGCAAGTCCTGCGGGTCCTGCTCGACGGCACTCCCCTGCTCGGCCAGCGCACCGGTGTCGGCCGCTACACCGCCGCACTGGCAGAAGAACTGGCCTCGACGTCCGAAGTGGACATCCGTGCGGTCGCGTTCACGCTGCGCGGCTGGCACGCCCTGCGATCCGTGCTGCCGCACGGGGTCCGGGCGCGCGGCCTGCCGTGTTCCGCACGGGCGCTGCGGAAAATGTGGGTACGGACGTCGTTCCCGCCGGTCGAGCTGATCGCCGGGTTCTCGGATGTGGTGCACGGCACCAACTTCGTGCTGCCGGTCGCGGCGCGCGCGGGCGGCGTGCTGACCATCCACGATCTCGCGTTCTTCGACGCGCCCAACGAACTCGCGCCCAGCGACTACGAACTGCCGCTGTTGGTGCGCCGCTCGGTCGAGCGCGCCCGGGTCATCTGCACGCCGACCGAGGCGGTGGCCGCGAAGGTGCGCGAACGGTTCGACGTGCCCGAGGAGAAGATCGTGGTCACCCCGCTCGGGGTCGACCCGGCCTGGTTCGCCGCGCGCGGCCCCACCGACGACCTGCGTGCCCGACTCGGCCTGCCCAGCGAGTACGTGCTGTTCGTCGGCGCGGACGGCCCGCGCAAGGGGCTTGAGGTGCTGCGCAGGGCGCACGCGAGCGCGCCGAGCCTGCCGCCGCTGGTGCTCACCGGCCCCGGTCCGGTCGACACGGCGGGCCGGGTGGTGCGCACCGGCTACCTGCCCGAGATCGAGCTGCGCAGCGTGGTCGCGGGCGCCGCGGCCGTGGTGCTGCCCTCCCGGGACGAGGGCTTCGGCCTGCCGGTGCTGGAGGCGTTGGCCTGCAACGTGCCGGTGGTCTGCTCGGACCTGCCCGCGCTGCGCGAGGTCGCGGGCGGCCAGGCGACGCTGGTGCCCTACGGCGACGTGGACGCGCTCGCCGCCGCGCTGGTGGCCGCGCTCGCCGATCCGCCGTCGTCGAGCGTGCTGGCCGCGCGCCGCACGCACGCGGCCGAGTTCACCTGGCGCCGCTGCGCGGAACGGACCGTGCAGGCGTACCGGATCGCCGCTAGCCGGTGACCAGGATGTCCTTGTGGTCGGCCACGAACGTGGTCAGCGCGGTGCGCCAGTCCGGCATCGGGGTCAGTCCTGCGTCCAGCCACGCGGCGGCGGAGAGCACCGAGTAGGCGGGCCGGGGCGCCGGCGTCGGGTAGTCGGCCGTGGTGCACGGGTTGACCCGGTCCGGGTCGGCGCCGATCTCGGCGAACACCGCCTTGGCAAAGCCGCACCAGGTGGTCTCGCCGCCGCCCGTGCAGTGCAGCACCCGCCGCGCCGGTCCCTGCCCGCGCGCCGCGCGCCCGGCGAGTTCGAGCAGTGCGTGGGCAAGGTGCGCGGACCAGGTCGGCGCGCCCCGCTGATCATCCACAACGGACAGTGTATCGCGCTGTTTTTCCAGTCGTGCCATGGTTTTCGCGAAGTTCTTGCCGGTCGCGCCGTACACCCAGGAGGTACGCACGATCCAGGCGTCCGCACCGGCCGCGAGCACGGCATGTTCGCCGGCGAGTTTCGTACGCCCATACACCGAACGCGGCCCGGTCGGCGCGTCCGGTTCATAGGGCGCGCTCGCCTCGCCCGCGAACACGTAGTCGGTCGACACGTGCAGCAGTGGCACGTCGAGCCGCGCGCACGCCTCGGCGAGCAGGCCCGGCGCAAGGGAGTTCACCGCGGTCGCGCCATCCACATCGGACTCGGCGGCATCGACGGCCGTGTACGCGGCCGCGTTGATCACGACCGGCCGCGCGCCCTCGCCCCTGGCGGTGTCGGCCAATCGAGTGACAGCGGCGCGAACGGCTGCGACGTCGGTCACATCGAGTTCGGCCGACCCCGGAGCGTGCACGCTCGCATACCGGTCGGCGGATGCGGCCAGATCACTGCCCAACTGGCCGTGACCACCGGGAATCAGCAGCGCCAACGCGGTCCGGCCGGCCGTACCCGCGCCCCGCTCGACCTCCATGGTCACGAACCACCTTCCACCGATCGAAGAATTTTGCAAGATTTTCGCACGACGATGCAACGAACCCTGCCAGTCGAACGTATTACAGACAGGGGTAGTGGACCCGGGCGCCTTCGCGGCCGTCCGGGCACGAACGAGGGAGCTTGGGGTGAACGGGGACACCGGAGCAGGCGACGGGGCAACACCCGTCGACCCGGACCCCGTCGGAACAGCACAAACAGCCGAGGAAGCGCCCACCCGGGTCACTGGTCCGGCTCGGCGTTCGCTCGGCACGCGACTGTTCTTCGGAGTCGGCCGCACGGTGATCGCACTGTGCTCCATCGCGGTACTGGTGGCGACCTGGTACGCGTGGACGAACATCCACAACCTCAACAACAACATCGCGCGCACCAACGTGCTCGGCAACAACGCGCTCGGCGCGGTCGCGCCCCAGGCCGACGGATCCGGCGCCCCGGTGGCGCCGTTGAACAGCGCGGTCAACATCCTCGTCGTCGGCATGGACAGCCGCACCGATCCGCAGGGAAACCCGTTGCCGGCCAACGAGTTGGCCATGCTCAGCGCGGGCCCGAACGACGGCGAACTCAACACCGACACGATGATCCTCATCCACATCCCGGCCGGCGGACAGCGGGCGGTCGCCATCTCCTTCCCGCGCGATTCCTACGTGCAACTGGCCGGCGGCTACGGGACGAACCGGCTCAACTCGGCCTTCGCTTACGCGCACAACGCCAAGGCCGGCCAACTGCGCGCTCAGGGCGACACCAATGCGGCCGACGTCGAACGCCAGGCCGACGACGCGGGCCGGGCCAACCTGATCGCCACGATGGAGCAGTTGATCGGCAACACCGTGCAGATCAACGAATACGCCGAGCTCAACCTGGTCGGCTTCTACAACCTCTCGCAGGCCGTCGGCGGCGTGCAGGTGTGTCTGAAGGCCGCGACCTACGACAGTGAGACGCACGCGCAGTTCCCGGCCGGCGTGCAGACCCTCTCCGGCGTGCAGGCGCTGGACTTCGTGCGCGAGCGGCACGGACTGGCACGAGGCGACCTGGACCGGATCGTCCGGCAGCAGGTGTTCATCGGCTCGCTGGCCAACAAGATCCTCAGCGCGAACACGCTGGCCAGCCCGACCAAGCTGACGGCACTGATCCAGGCCGTGCAGGGTTCGGTGGTGCTGAGCAGCGGCTGGGACATCACCACCTTCGCCCAGCAGATGGCCGGTCTGACCAGCGGGAACATCCAGTTCGCCACCATCCCCACCGGGAACAACTTCACTACATCGGGTGGTGCCGACGTCACCCAGATCAACCCGAGCCAGGTGCGCCAGTTCGTGTCGTCGATGGTCAGCGCCGCGGACAACGGCACGTCGGTGACGCCGACCACCCCGTCCGCCCCGTCCGCCCCGCCAGGCGGCGGAAGTCCCGGCACGCCAACGGCTCCCACCACTTCGGACCCGAACAGCAGTGCCAGTGTGATCACTGCCAACGGCATTCCCTGCGTGAACTAGCCCTTCACGCCCTCGGCGCCGAACGGCTTTCGATAGCCTGAGCTCGGGCCGCACGAGAACGTGCGACGAGGGCAAGGGAGGGTTACGTGGACGAGTCGACGTCCGAAGGCGTTGCGGGGCACGCCGAACAGGACGCCGAACAGGCAGCAACACCAGACCCGGCCACCCCGCCGGACGCCTCAACGCCCGAACCCGAACCGCCGCGCGCTGCCCCCATGGTCATCCCGGGCCGGCAGCGGCGCAGGCGCAGGCCCTGGGTGATCACCGGCCGGGTCGCCATCGGCCTGGTCTCCGCGATCGCGCTCGTGGCCAGCGGCGTGGCGTGGTACGGCGTGCGAGCGTTGCAGCACAACACGAACACCACGCCCGTACTGTCCGAATTGAACAGTCAGCCGAACCAGCCGCCCGCCGACGACGGCGCGACCGACATCCTGTTGGTCGGCGACGACTCGCGCACCGACGCGCAGGGCCACCCGCTCCCGACCAGCGTGCTCACCAAGCTGCGTACGCAGTTCGACGCGGGCGTGAACACGGACACGATCATCGTGCTGCGGATTCCGAAGAATGGCGGCAAGGCGTACGCGGTGTCCATCCCGCGCGACACGTACGTGCCGATTCCCGGCTGGCACCAGGACAAGATCAACGGCGCCTACGGCATCATCCAGGCGTTGACCGCGCAGCAGTTGCAGGATTCCGGCGACAAGGACCGGGCCGACATCCAGCAGAAGGCGCAGCAGGCCGGACAACTCGCGCTGATCGAGTCGGTGCAGAGCCTCACCGGCATTCACATCGACCACTACGCCGAGGTCAACCTGTACGGGTTCTACCTGCTCAGTCAGGCCATCGGCGGCGTCGACGTGTGTCTGAGGCACGCGACCTCGGACAAGAACTCCGGCGCGAACTTCAAGGCGGGCGCCCAGACCGTCTCCGGCGCGGACGCGCTGTCGTTCGTGCGGCAGCGGGACAACCTGCCCAACGGCGACATCGACCGTATCGTTCGGCAGCAGGTCTTCCTCGCCTCGGCTGCCAAGAAGCTCCTCTCCGCCGGCACGCTGACCAACCCCGCCGCGCTGAGCGGTCTGGCCACGGCCGTGCACCAATCCCTGACCACCGACCCCGGTCTGGACATCGTCACGTTCGCGCAGCAGGCGCAGAGCCTCGCCAGCGGCAACGTCGAGTTCGTGACCATCCCGGTGGTCAACGACAACGCCCGCAGCCCGAGCGGCCAGAGCATCGTCCAAGTGGACGTGACCGCGGTGCACCAGTTCGTGGCCAACCTGATCGCCAGCATCCCGCCACCCCCCACCACGACCACCGCACCGCCCACGACCACCACCCCGGCCAGGGCGACGACCACGACACCCCCGCCGACCACGACAATCACCACCACGACGACCACGCCCCCACCCCCGCCGACCAACGAGCCGACCCCACCGGTCAGCATCAACGGTGTCCCGTGCGTCGACTGAGGCCGTCCCGGAGGTTGGCATGAGCGTCACCGAGAAGCTGTTCACGCCGCTGCTGCGCCGGCCGGCGAGCCCGCTGATCACCTACTACGACGACGCGACCGGCGCACGCGTCGAGCTGTCCAGGGCCACCGCGGCGAACTGGGCCGCGAAGACCGCGAACTGGCTGCGCGAGGAATGGGACATCGAGCCGGGCGCGGCGATCGGCGTCGCCCTGCCCGCGCACTGGCAGACCGTCGGCGTGCTGCTCGGCGCCTGGTGGGTCGGCGCACACGTCACCGACCAACTCGCCGGCACAGAACTGGCCTTCGTCGGCCCGGACCACAACGGCGACACCGGCAGCGCCCAGACCGCCATCGTCGCCCTCGACCCGCTCGGCATGGGCCTACGCGACAAGCCGGCCGGCAAGCTCGACTACCTCAACGACAGCCGCATCTACGGCGACGCCTTCGACCCCTGGCAACCCGTCCCCGGCGACACTTCCGCGCTCGGAAACTCCACAGTGGACGAAGTAGTCGCGGCAGCGCGCGACCGCGCCAAGTCTCTCGACATCACCGACGGCGCCCGCGTGCTGTCCACACTAGACTGGACGATCCCGGACGGCGTCATCGACGGTCTGCTCACCGTGCTCGCGGTCGGCGGCTCACTCGTCCAGTGCGCCAACACCGACCCGGCCGACCTCGCCGACCGCCAGGCCACCGAGCGAGCCACGCTCACGCTCAATTGATAGATTGACGCAATCATCACGTCAATCTATCATTACGTCATGCTCTATCCCACGCCCGCGCTGACAGCCGCTGACCAGCGGGTACTCGACGACATCGAGCGGATGCGCGAGGTACTTCGCCACCAGGTTGCCAACACCCCACGCAAGTGGACGGCAGATCTGCGGAAGTTCCTCACCGCCGACGCGGTCGCGGCGTCCAACTCGATCGAGGGTTTCAAGGTCTCCACGGTCGATGTCGAGGACCTGATCGCAGGTGAGAGCGATGTGGACGTCTCCGAGGAGAACCGCCAGGAGACGCTCGCGTACCAGCGCATGATGACCTACCTCCAGACCCTGCACGACGTGCCGGATTTCTGCTACAGCAAGGGTCAACTCAACGCCTTGCACTGGATGCTCCAGGGCCATCGGCACACCTCGCGCAAGCCGGCGGGCCAGTGGCGGCGCGGCCCCGTCTACGTGACCGACGCGGGCGACCCCAGTGTTGCGGCCTACACCGCGCCCGACGCGGATGCGGTGCCGGGCCTGATGGCAGAACTCGTCGATTGGCTCAATGCCAAGGACGACACCCATCCGCTCATCCGCGCGGCCATGGCGCATCTGCACCTGGTGTCGATCCATCCCTGGCCGGACGGCAACGGGCGGATGTCGCGGTCGCTGCAGACGCTGTTGATCGCGCGGGAGGGCGTGCTCGCGCCAGAGTTCTCCTCGATCGAGGCGTGGCTCGGCCGATCGCGAAACACCTGGGAGTACTACCGCGAACTCGCCAGTCGCGGACGGACCTACGAGCCCGACCAGGATGTGTCGAGCTGGATTCGGTTCAATCTCAACGCATACCATCAACAGGCTCAGACCGTCCAAAAGCGACTTGACAGGTCCAGTGAGGTGTGGCGGGTCCTGGCCACGTTCGCCGAGAACAACGGTCTCGACGAACGCGTCGTGTCCGCGCTGCACGACGTGGCCATGGCCGGCCGGGTTCGGCGGTCGCGGTACGAGCAGGCCGAGGGTCTGAGCGTGCAGCAGGCGCAACGCGATCTGCGAGATCTGGTCACGGCGCGGATTCTGGAACCGGTCGGGCGGACACGGGCGCGCTACTACCTTGCCGGCGACCGTTTTCCCGAGCAGGCGAGCGAGATCGCCACCACGCCGATGACCTTGGTCGACCCGTATCGCGGCTAATTCGGTTGCCGTTGTTGGGATCGCTCGTATGCTGCGGCCATGTCGATCCGGTTGATCGTGCTCAATGGCGCGTCGAGCAGTGGGAAGTCGGGGCTGGCCCGGTGTTTGCAGGCGGTGCTGCCGCAGCCGTGGCTCACCTGCGGCGTGGACACGTTCATCCAGATGATGCCGGCGGCGATGCAGGCCTCCGAGAGCGGCATCGAGGTCGCCGCGGACGGGACGGTCTCGGTGGCGGCCGTTCGGTGCCTGCGCGAGTGCGGCGGTGGTAGCCGGTTCCTGCCCCGCAACGGCAAGCACTGGCGGAACTGCCCGCGCTGCGGAGGGACGGGCCCGCGACGGCGACTCGGCCGCAGAGTCACGAACCGCTGGTGACCTCTGGGCTGCCCGCAGGCGCCCTACCTCATGCCCGCCCTGCGCGAAGGTTATTCGCGAGCACCCGGCACTCCGGGCAGTGGTTGTCGGGGAGCGAGTCTGCCCACAGCCCGCTCGGGGCAGGGTCGAATTCGCCGTCCTCCCAGCCACACAGGATGCGGTGACCGTTCGGCACGAACGCATGGGCGCGACCCAGTTGGACTCGCCGACTACCGTCCGGGTCCCTGATGACCTCCCGAGCCGTGATCAGGTCGTGGTAAGTCGCCCCGGCCTCGATACATCCGCGGCGTTCGTCCCGTCGGATTTCCCACCGCTGCCACTCGGGAGTGCCGAGGATGGCCGGTCCGAACAGGACAGTCTGGACGTCATGGGTGATCCGCACGGCGATCTCGCGTTCGCCGGCGAGCACATGCACGGCGTACTGGCTGACCAGGTTCTCGTCGGTGACTCCTCCGCAGCGGACGGTCAGGCGCTGGCCGTGCAGCGGGTTGTACGGGTCGGACGGCCGGAATGGGTAGGCCATCGGACAGTCCTGGAACGAGTCGACGAGGCGCAAGCTGTCTGGGTTTAACCAGTCTCCGACTGCGTCCTGAACGGCGAACGCGGTTAGGAGGGCACGTCGACCAGTGACCCGGGGTGGCGGCCAGTCGGGCGCGAGAATGTCCAGCGTGCTCTGCGGGCTGCGATTGAAACGGCGCAGGGCGGCGCTGAGGAAGTCGCCGATGGTGGTGCCCATCTCGGCGAGCTTCGTCTGGGCCTCGTCGTAGTCTCGAGCGTCCGCCGGGCGAAACGCTTTCGCGGGCTGCATGTTATTCACAGGACCAACCATAAACTAGATATCTACTTTTCGCAACAATGAGATAGCTGGTTAAATTGGCCTGCCTCCGCGTGGCTCCTGGTAACGCGGGCACCATGCCGCGCGAGATGACGGGCATGACCGAGCAGGGGCACGTCTGCGTCGGCCACATCGTCCGCGTCTGCGACCAGAAAGGCACCCGCATGGCCGAACCCGACTTCAATATCACTCATTACTTCAACGCTGGCAGCGTCCCCCACCTGGACAAACTCCAGTCCGACACCGCGCTCTTGCGGAGGATCGCGTACAGCACCGACCAGGCCCGGTTGTACCTCGGCTGGCTGCTCGCAATCACCATGCTCGGCATCATTGCCGCGGTCTTCGTGGGTATCGTCCTGATCGCCCACTCTCCCAGCTCAACACCTGCCGCGTGCAACCCGTCCGTGTCCACCTGCTGACCCCGAGGTGATCGGCCGCCGATCACCTCCCCGAACTCCTGGCGAGCGCACACCCGGTCACGCCCACGCCGCACGACGCGAGATCAGGGGCATGGCGACCCGTCGCAGCCGCCGTCCGACGCTGACCGGATCATCACTGCCCAACGCGACGAAGGCCGCAAGACGCGCACGCTCCTGGTCTGGATCTTCGTCGGGCTGCCGATGCTTGGCGTGGCCGTCTGGGGCATCGTCGCATTGGCGAACTCCGGCCCGGCGACGAGCAGGACCCCGGGCAGCATCGTCTCGTCGACCGTGGACGCCGGCCCGCTGGCGTCCACGTGTCAGCAGCTCAACGACGCCACGACGGCGCACACCAGCTTTACGCGCCCATGCGAAGGCCTTCGCACCGTTCACCCCGACCACTCGAGCAGCACCCGAGATGCTGCCGCCCCGCCCATCGGAGCGCGGGGGCGTCGTGGTGGCGCGTTGCGCTGCCGGGCTGGCCGGCGGTGCGGCGGGTGCCGACACGGCAACTGACGGATGCCTTCCCAGTTCAAGACCTATGTAGACATCGAGCATGACCCTATGTAGGATCACGGCATGGATGATGCGATCCGGATGACTGTGCCGGTCGCCCGGGTCTTGCGGGTGTTCCTCGACGACACCACAGTGCCCCGGTACGGCTTCGACCTCATGGACGTCACCGGCCTCGCTAGCGGCACCTTGTATCCGATCCTGGTGCGGCTGGAACGGGCCGGGTGGATCGTCGCCGCGAAAGAGGACATCGACCCCGTCGCCGAAGGCCGGCCCGCACGCAAAAACTTCACGCTGACCGGTGTCGGTGAGCGGAGCGCGCGGGAACAACTCGTTGCGTTGGCCACTGAGTTCGCTGCACCGAACGGCCACACGACCCGACAAGGTCGGCTACAAGGCGGTCTCACGTGATTGCGGACTGGTTGTGGAAGGCGATCCTGGTAGTCGCGGGTCTCGCCGGACTTGTCGCGCTGAGGGTGTTGACGAACCTTGCGACCAAGGAGGTCGAGGGCCGGCTGAACCAGCTCCCGTTTCTGATCTTGAGGATCGCCCGTTGGCGCCTGCCGGTCAGCCTGCGGGAGGAGCAGCACGACGAGTGGTGGGTACCGGACCTGCAGAAGCGTCTCACTCTCGAGGGAGAGCGGCCGATCACCCGACTGGTGAAGGGGACGAGGTTTGCTGCCGGTCTTGCTGTCGGCGCTGGGAGGACGGCGCGTGCGGCCGGGGTGCCGTCGTCGTGGCAACGTGCGTGGAATTGGCTTGCGCCAGCATCGAACGCGACCGCGATGGCGCGGTTGAGTTGGGCAATCGACGTGAGCGTCATTACTTCGGGCATGGCGAGTTTTGCGGCTGTAGTGTCGACCGTTGCGTACGGCACGATGCCTGTGGTTGAGGCGGTCTCGGCCAGCGTGGCAGTGGTGGCGATTGGCTTCGATACAGCGTTAAGCATCGTCCGCCGGCGGCGCATCCGTCAGTCAATACTTGAGCGCGGCGAAGGCGCGGACAGAATCTAGCGCCGATGCGGGACGCCGTGCTGGTGTCTCGCAACGGATCACCCCTTGGCAGCTACTAGCTGTCGACCTCGGCACAGGCGTCGCGGTCAATCAGGGTCGATGCCTTCACGAGCGAAAGCTCGAACTCGCCAGGCCAGCGCTCGTAGACCGCGGTCTCACCGTCGGCGAGCACATGCCACTGGTCACCGGCGTCCGGGCGCCGAGCCTCCACGAGGTCCGGGCGAGCGCGTGGGAGGTCAGCTTCGCGTGGTACACCTCGGGCATGAGAAACCTACCGTCGGTCATCAGTCGCCCCTGTCCCGATCATTCCGGCGGGAAGTAGCCGCCGTGGTCTGTTGCGCCTGCCCGACGTTCCTGCGGCCACGTGTTGCACCACAGGCATGACCACGCCAGATTGGTCGGATCGTTCGTGCCTCCCGTGAACCGGGACACGATGTGCTCCAGGCTGCCGATCCGCCGGCCTACGTGGCCCCAGCGGATCGGGCCGCCGGTTGTCGGGTTCGAGGGCCTGCCTTCCACGGCGAGCGAACCGCAGTGCACGCAGCGACCCCGCGCATCCTCCAGCACCGCGAGCACGTCGCGACCGGTAAGCCGCGTGGTCGGAGCGACGGAGAGCAGGCGTTTCTGGTTCGACCGGCCAGCTATTTTGACGCAGCGAGCCCGCCGCTCGGCCAGGGTGGTCACAGCGCAGTAGTCGGCCCATGAGGTGTACGTCGGTGGCGGTGCCGCGGCGCTGTCCATGCCTGGCATCTGCCACGGCGGCACCGGTGTGGTCATTCGCTGACCGTACGGTCAGCGCAACCACTCCCGCCATACTTCGCGGCGCCTGTCAGCCCACCTCCACCTGACTACCCAACACCGTGAACCGGATCTGCCCGGTCCGGACGAGCTGCTTGAAACGGCGGCAAGGGCACCGTCAGAGGCTCCGTCGATGTGCACCGTCAGATCGACCTTGACCGGGCAGTCCTGGTCGAGGACTGCGGCATTTCACGCTCGGCAGCACTGACCAAGGGTGGATCGCGGGCGGCTGCGGTGCGAGACCACACGCCGCGAAGGGTTCCACCAGTTGCGCCAATACTGCGCCAGCGTGATGCTCGCCGACGGCGCCTCGATCCCCGAACTCGCGGCGATCATGGGTCACCACGATCCGGGCTACACGCTCAGGGTGTACGGCCACTTGTTGCCGAACTCGTTCGAGCGCCTGCGCAAGTCGATGGACCGCCGGATGTTCCGGCCGCGCGCCGTGGCGAACAGAACATAGCCGGAACAGGCCCAGTACCGATCAGTCCAACCCGGACAGAGGAAGATCACATGACCGACGAGCAGCAGGGCATTGACCGGCGGGAACTTAGCCCTTGAGCAGGTTGCGGGCCATCACCATGCGCTGGATCTGGTTGGTGCCCTCGTAGATCTGCGTGATCTTGGCGTCGCGCATCATCCGCTCGACCGGGAAGTCGCGGGTGTAGCCGGCACCGCCGAAGAGTTGGACGGCGTCGGTGGTGACCTCCATGGCGACGTCGGAGGCGAAGCACTTCGCGGCGCTGGAGATGAAGCCGAGGTTCGGCTCGCCGCGTTCGGCCTTGGCGGCGGCCACGTACACCATGTGCCGGGCGGCTTCGACCTTCATGGCCATGTCGGCGAGCATGAACTGGACGCCCTGGAACTCGGCGATGTTCTTGCCGAACTGCTTGCGCTCCTTGACATACGCGACTGCCGCGTCGACCGCGCCCTGGGCGATGCCGACGGCCTGGGCGCCGATGGTCGGGCGGGTGTGGTCGAGGGTGCGCAGCGCGGTCTTGAGGCCGGTGCCGGGCTCGCCGATGATGCGGTCGGCCGGGATGGTGCAGTCGGTGAAGTAGATCTCCCTGGTCGGGGAGCCCTTGATGCCGAGCTTGCGTTCCTTCGGGCCGACCTCGAAACCGGGGTCGTCGGCGTGTACGACAAAGGCCGAGATGCCGTTGGCGGGCTTGGCCGCGTTCGGGTCGGTCACGGCCATCACCGTGTACCACGTGGATTCGCCCGCGTTGGTGATCCACGCCTTGGTGCCGTTGAGCACCCAGTGGTCGCCGTCGAGCCGGGCCCTGGCACGCATGGATGCGGTGTCGGAGCCGGCTTCCCGCTCGGACAGCGCGTAGGAGGCCATCTCGCCTGCCGCGATCTTGGGCAGCACCTGGCGCTTCAGCTCGTCCGACGCGGACAGGATGATCGGCATGGTGCCGAGCTTGTTGACCGCGGGGATCAGCGAGGACGACGTGCAGACCCGCGCGACCTCCTCGATGAGGATGCAGGTGGCGACCGAGTCGGCGCCCTCACCCTCGTACTCCTCCGGGATGTGCACGGCGTGGAAACCGGCGCGGACCAACGCGTCGCGGGCCTCGACCGGGTAGCGCTCGTCCTCGTCGACCGCGGCCGCGTGCGGCGCGATCTCCTTCTCCGCCATGGCGCGCACTGCCTCGCGCAGCGCCTCGTGCTCGTCGGCGAGCTGATAGGTGCCGAAGCTGGCGTCCATGGTGGTTACCTCTCAGTAGCTTGTCCCGAGGACGATGTTAGCGCTTGTTCACGTCGCGTTGAAGCGCGGCGTCCTTCTCCAGGACCAGTTGTTCCAGGCCGTGCTGGAAGTCGGCCATCCGCTTCTGCAACACCTTGTCGGTGGCCCCGAGGATCCGCACGGCGAGCAGGCCCGCATTGCGCGCGCCGCCGATGGACACGGTCGCGACCGGGATGCCGGCCGGCATCTGCGCGATCGAGAGCAGCGAGTCCATGCCGTCGAGGTACTTCAACGCCACCGGCACGCCGATCACCGGCAGCACGGTGGCGGACGCGACCATGCCGGGCAGGTGCGCGGCGCCGCCTGCGCCTGCGATGATCACCTGGAGGCCGCGCTCGGCCGCGCCGGTGGCGTAGTCGAGCATCCGCTTCGGGGTGCGGTGCGCGGAGATGACCGCGACCTCGTGGCTGACCTCGAACTCGGCGAGGATCTGCGCCGCGGCCTGCATGGTCGGCCAGTCGGAGTCGCTGCCCATGATGACGCCGACTTTGGGGGCCTCGTCAGCCACGTCGGGTTCCTTTCTGCGGTGCGAAGAACGGCATCAGCCGTGGATGTCGTAGCCGTCGGCCCAGCGGGCCGTGGCCAGCCAGTTCGCGGCCAGCGTCGCCGTTCGCCGAGCAACGGCGATGTCCTCGCCGAGCACGGTGACATGTCCCACTTTGCGGCCGGGGCGCTCGGCTTTGCCATACAGGTGCACCCGGGCGGCCGGAAAACGGGCGAACATGTGATGCAACCGCTCGTCGACGCCCATCTTCGGAGCGACGTCCGCGCCGAGCACGTTGGCCATCACGGTGACCGGGGCGAGCGCCTCGGTCGAGCCGAGCGGGTAGTCGAGCACGGCGCGCAGGTGCTGCTCGAACTGGGAGGTGCGGGCGCCGTCGATGGTCCAGTGGCCGGAGTTGTGCGGCCGCATGGCGAGTTCGTTGACGACCAGGCCGGTGTCGGTCTCGAACAGCTCGACGGCCAGCACGCCGACCACGTTGAGCTCATTCGCCATCCGCAGCGCCACCTGCTGCGCCTCGTCGGCCAGGTCCGGCGCGAGATCGGGCGCGGGTGCCAGTACCTCCACGCAGATTCCGTTGACCTGCACGGTTTCCACCACCGGCCACGCCGCGCCCTGACCGAACGGCGAGCGCGCGATCAGCGCGGCCAGTTCGCGACGCATGCGGACCCGCTCCTCCACCAACAGCGGCGTGCCGGCGTCGAGCAGCTCGGCGACCTGGGCGCGAGCCTCGTCGGGGTGGTCCAGCATCCAGACGCCGCGACCGTCGTAGCCGCCGCGCGCGGCCTTGAGCACGCAGGGCCAGCCGTGCTCGTCGCCGAAGGCCACCACCGCGTCGACCGACTCGATCGCGGCGAACGCCGGGATCGGCACGCCGAGTTCGGCGAGTTTGTCGCGCATGACCAGCTTGTCCTGCGCGTGCACCAGCGCGTCCGGACCTGGATGGACCCGGTAGCCGTCGGCGACCAGCGACCGCAGGTGCTCGGTCGGCACGTGCTCGTGATCGAAGGTGAGTACGTCGACCCCGTCGGCGAACGAGCGCAGCGCGGCCAGATCGGTGTGGCTGCCGATACTGATCTCCGGGGTGACCAGCGCGGCCGGCTCGTCGGCCGAGACGGCCAGCACGCGCAGGGACTGGCCGAGGGCGATGGCGGCCTGATGGGTCATCCTGGCGAGCTGGCCGCCGCCCACCATGCCGACGACGGGAAGGCCGGTTCGAGGGTCCACAATCCCGGACCCTAAACGGGCGGTGAACTGCGGATTTCACCGGGGATCCGGCTGACGTGATCCGCGTGACAGCGGCCCGTCAACTCCTGGCCAGCTCGGCGAGGAGCCGGCAGGCGGCCTCGTGGGTGGCCGGGAGTTCCTCCAGCCAGACCGGGGGCGGGCCGATCGCGGCGAGCTGCGGGTCGACGGAGAGCCGGGCAGCCGCGGACCAGCGCAGTTCGGCGAGGCGGGCGGCGTAGCGGCCGTCGCGTTCGGCGAGCACGCCGAGGGTGGACGGGCCGATGGCCGCGAGGGTCTGGCCGCCGTCGTAGACGGCGCGCAGCGAGTCGGCGAGCAGCACCATGGCGGCCAGGCGGGACCAGCCGGAGGTGCCGGAGACGTCCAGGGAGAGCAGCACGAGCACGTACTTGTCGGCGGCGGGCACGCCTTCGGCCGCGGCTTCCCGGTAGACCTCGCGGAGCCGGGCGCGCAGGTAGGCCGGGCTGGACAGGCCGGTGAGGCCGTCCGAGACCTCGGTGTGCGCGAGCTGGTCGAGCACGACGTCGGCCCAGGCCAGCGCGGTCACCCTGATCAGCCGGGCGGGGGTGGCGTCCGGGTCGGGCGAGACGATCCCGTCCGCGCCACCTGGCACGTTCAGTACGGCGTGCAACGCGGCCAGGTCGCAGAGGGTCTCGCCGAGCCCCGCGCCGGCCTCCGCCCTGGCCCGGCCGAGCCTGCTCACCACCGGGGCGAGTTCCTCGTCCGCGAGCACGGCCCGGCAGACCACGTCGATCTCGGCGAGCGGCCAGTCGTTCGGGAACGGCCATCCGGCCGCGAGACTGGCGGTGCGCCATCGCGTGCGCAGTGCACGGAGCGCCTCGCCACGGTGGTCATGCCAACGACGTGGCGACACCTCACGCGTTCCCACCGACGGATACCCTCCCACTTCTTTTAAGGAACTACTCAGTTCAGTAACACTTGGCCGGTTGCGAAACAGATTCACTACCGGTGAATTGCGCTGAACGAGTGATGTTCACGCGCTACGACCACGAGACGTCACCAGAAGCCCTGCATGACGGCAGTTCGGAGGATTCACACCGAATCACTTTCCCGAGGTAGCGTGGCGAGCCGAATTCATGTCCGTCACACTGACCTGGTCAGTGGTGACTGCTCAGCGTTTACGGGAGGGGACTCGTGGCAACCGTCCCGGCGGAAGTCCATGGTCCGAGCGACGCCGATCTGATCACCGAGGTCCGCAGCGGCAAGATGGACGCCTACGGGCCCCTCTACGAGCGACACGTAACCGCCGCCTACAACCTCGCGCGGCAGCTCTCTCGCTCCACCGCCGAAGCGGACGACCTGGTGTCCGAGGCGTTCTCGCGCGTGCTGGACACGCTGCGCGCCGGCCGTGGCCCGGACTCGGCGTTCCGCGCCTACCTGCTCACCGCGCTGCGGCACGTCGCCTACGACAAGACCCGCCGCGACCGGCGCCTCGAACTCGCCGAGGACGTCACCGAGGTCAGCGGGATCGACACCGAGAAGATCAGCGAGCAGTTCAAGGACACCGCGGTCGCCGGCCTGGAACGGTCGATGGCCGCGCGCGCGTTCGCGAAGCTGCCGGAACGCTGGCAGGCGGTGCTCTGGCACACCGAGATCGAGGGCCAGTCCCCCGCCGAGGTCGCGCCCATCCTCGGCCTGACCGCCAACGGCGTGTCCGCGCTCGCCTACCGCGCCCGTGAGGGCCTGCGCCAGGCATACCTCCAGGTGCACCTCGCCGAGACCACCGCGGAACGCTGCCGGGCCACCGTCGACAAGCTCGGCGCCTGGACCAGGGGCGGGCTGTCCAAGCGGGAGACCGCGCAGGTCGAGACGCACCTCGACGAGTGCGTGCGGTGCCGGGCGCTGGCCGCGGAACTGGCCGACGTCAACGGCGCGCTGCGCCTGATCATCGCCCCGCTGGTGCTGGGCGCCGGCACGGCCGGCTACCTGGCGCTGGCCGGGAAGGCCGCGGCCGCCGGCACGGCAGCGGCGGTCGGCGCCGGTGCGGCCGGTGGCGCGGCAGCTGGTGCCGCCGGTGGGAAGGCCGCCGCCGGTGCGGCGGCCGGGCTGCCGAGGCAGCTGCTCGGGGTCGGCGGTGCGGCAGCGGCCGTGGCCGCGGCCCTCGTCATCGCGTTGGCCAGCGCGAACACCCAGCACATCCCGAGCGCGTCGGCCCCGCCGCCGCCTCCGCCCGCCAAGACCGCGCCGGCCTCGCCACCCCCGCCGCCCGCGCAAAAGCCACCGCCACCCCCGGCCAAGCCGAACCCGCCCAAGCCGCCGACCCCGGCCAAGCCCACGCCGCCGCCCGCGCCGGGTACGCCGACGCTGCACGCGTCCGGCCCCGGACAGACCATCACCCTCACGCCCGGCGGCGGCCCGGTGGACGTGCCGATCACCGCGAGTAACTCGGGTACCGCCGCGTCCGGGCCGGTCAGCGCGACGCTGAACCTGACGCCCGGGGTGAGCGCGCTCGCGCCCGGCCAGACCGCGGGCACCGGCGCGCATCCGGCCGCGGCCACCTGGAGCCTGCCCAGCCTGCAACAACTGCGCTTGCAGGCCGCGGGCGGCCCACTGCCGCAGGTCGACTGTCCCGGTGGGACCGGCACGGTCACCTGCGCCGGGCCGAGCCTGCAACCCGGTCAGTCGGTGGTGCTGATGTACCGGCTCGCCGCGGCCAAGGACGCCAAGGGCGGCACGATCACCGGCTCGGTGACCGAGGGCGGCTCGATGAGCGTGCAGATCACCGTCGACGTGGCCGTGCCGCCTCCGCCTCCCCCGCCGCCGACCAGCGACGAACTCAGCCTGACCGCGCACGAGATCGAGGGCTGGCAGGCGCCGCCGTGGCTGCCCTCCTGGATCCTACCGTTCGACAAGTACCCGAGCATCGACATCGCCGCGCGCAACACCGGGACCAGCACCAAGACCATCCAGGTCGACCTGGACCGGACCGCGACGCTGGTGTCCAGCCACGGCGACGTGATGTGCGCTGGCGGGGATCTGGTCACCGACTGCCAGACGACCCTGGCGATCCCGCCGGAGAAGACCGTGTGGCTGCGCATGCGCCTCTACGGCGGGCACGACAGCGACTCGGTCACGGTCACCGCGACGCTCGGCACGGCCAGCCGCGCGGTGACGCTGGACTGCGCGGGTTGGCCGGTGCCGCCGTTCCCCGAGCCGCCGTTCCCCGAGCCGCCGTCCCCGACCACGACGACCACCACCACCAAGTCGCATCCTCGGCCCGATCCGACAACACCGGCGACCACCACGCCGAAACCGGCGCCGACGACCGGCAAGAACGAGCCGGGCCCGCCGCCGATCGTGGTCGGCCCGCCGCTCACCTCGGATCCGCAGGCGCCGCCGACCACGACGCCCAGTCCGGCGCCGACCACTCCGCCCGACACGTGCACCGACCCGACCGGGCCGGGTGCCGGCCACGTCCAACCGGGACTCGGGCTCGGCTACTGCGGCTTGCCGATACTGGGCGGGTTACTCGGCGCGCTCTGAGCCGTGACCGGCTCCGGCTCGGTCGACCGGTCGCGCCGGGGCAGCAGTAGCGGCGTGGCCAGGATCAGCACGCCCGCGACGGCGACGCCGACCCGTGGGCTGGTGAACGTGGCGAGCAGGCCCCACAGCGCGGTGCAGGCGGCGATGGTCGCGCTGCTCGTGATCGACCAGGCGGCGAGCACCCGCGCGACGCGATCTCTGCCGGCGTGTTCGAGCCGATAGGTGGCCATCACCGGGTTGAACACGCCGATGCAGGTGACCAGGCCGAACTGCACGCCCATGACCAGCAGCAGTCCGCCCGTGCCGGGTTGGACGAAGGCCAGGCCGAGCGGCCAGCAGACCCGCAGCGTGCCGGCGGCCACCAGCACCCGGTACTGGCCGAACCGGGCAACGAGCCGGCGGGAGAGGCGAGAGCCGATCAGCCCGCCGACGCAGGGCAGGGCGAATGCGAGGCCGTACTGCCACGGGGCGAAACCGAGCGAGCCGAGCATGAGCACGGACATCAGCGGCGAGCCGACCATGAGCATGGCGTTGACCGACTGCGTGTTCAGGAACAGCCTGCGCAGGGTCGGGCTGGTGAGGATCCGCCGCCAACCGTCGAGCAGGTCGGCCGAGCGGGAGCGGGTCGCGGGGGCGCGCGCCGGAGCGGGTTCGGGCCAGGTGATCGCGCGGATGCCGAGCGCGGAGAGCAGATAGCTGACCGCGTCGACGATCGTGGTCGTGACCGGGCCGAGCACGCCGATCGCCGCGCCGCCGAGCGGTGGGCCGACCACGGTCGCGGTCCAGGTCGTCGACTCGAACCGGGCGTTGGCCACGAGCAGGTCCTCGGGCCGGACCAGCGCTTTCAGGTGCGCGCCGCCGGCCGCGTTGAACGCGATCTTCGCCGCGGCCACCACGACCGAGACGACCAGCAGCTGCGCGAAGGTGAGCAGGCGCAGCGCGTACGCGGCCGGGACGCTGAGCAGCGCGGCGAAGCGGATCAGGTCCATCGCCATCATCACCGGCCGCTTGCGCCGGAACTCGATCCAGGGCCCGAGCGGGAGGGCGAGCGCGGCGCCGGCCGCGAGCCCGGCCGCGGAAAGGCCGGCGACCTCGGCCGGGCCGGCGTGCAGGACCAGGATCGCGATCAGCGGGAACGAGCCGAATCCGATGCCGGTGCCGTAGGCGCTGACCGCGTAGGCCGCCCACAACCAACCGAACTGCCTACCCAGCGCCTGCCGCGCCATCGCACCCTCCCCGAACAACGTTTCGTTGACCGGAGGGATTCAAGCGATGCGTCCGACCTGCGGGCAAACAACCGGATTGTCGGCGAGTCACAACCGCCGGTTGTACGAGGTGCTAGTTCGTCGGCGGCCCGATGCAGGCGACCTCGGCCGGATGGCCGGCCGGCACCCAGCGCTGGGCGCCGGTCACGTCGCGGCAGGACGTGTCCCCGCCGGGGCCTGCCTCGTTCTTGAGCACGGTGAACGCGGCGCCCGCGCCGCAGGCAACCTTCAGGTAGTTGTTGTCGACGCAGTCGCCGGCCTTCACGTCGATGGTGAAGCAGTAGACGGCGCCGTTCGGCCCGCTGATCACCACGGACTGGTGGGCGGCGCAGTCGCTGATCTGACTGACCGTCTTGTCCAGGATGAAGTCGGAGCCGGCCGTGCCGCACTGGGCGGTCCTGCCGACCACGTAGTTCGCGCCGGAGGTCGTCACGGTCACGCACTGACCTGCGGTGACAGCGAGATTGGTCGAGCCGCTCGTGTTGGCGGCCCCGGCCTGGCCGGTGTCCTGCTGCTGGCCGGTGGCCGGCGCGGGCTGGCTGGTCGTGGTCGAGTTCGCCTGCTGGTTCTGCTGGCGGTTGTTGTTCAGTAAGAAGATGCCGGTGACGACGCCACCGATGATGACCACCGCCGCGATCACGGCGATGACGATCTGGCCGGTATTGCGCCTGCGCGGCGGCCGGGTCGGTTCGGGCGTGCTCGGGCCCATGTTCCAGCCGGGCTGATCCTGGTGTTGCGGGGGTTGCGGGGGTTGCTGGTACTGGGGTTGTTGTTGCTGCTGCCAGCCACCCGGGTAGCTCGCCGGGCCGTAGGGGCCGCTCGGGCCGCCGCCGACCTGACCGCCGCCCCAGCCGCCCTGGGCGGGCTGCTGCGGGTAGCCCTGCGGCGGGTACGGACCGGACATCAGCACTGTCTCCTTCCCGGCAACCTCACCGGCGCCGACCATGGGACCACATCATGCTGCAGGACTTCCGAGAGTCGGCATGGGCTGTGGCCCAATCGTGCTCATCCGTCTGCCCTCACCGGCGGCTTGCCGGATCAGCTCGGTATTCTCGATGTTGTGTCCCTAGTCGAAGCAACCCTGGCGCGCGTACCCCAGCCGCTGCGTTCACTGCTCATCAAGCACCGTGAGCTGCTGAAATTCGCCGTCGTCGGCGGCTTCTGCTTCATTGTCACGAACGTCATCTGGTACGGCCTGAAGCTGACCATTCTCGGCGAGAAGCCGATCACCGCGCAGGCGATCGCCATCATCGTCGCCACGATCGTGTCCTACGTCCTGTCCCGCGAATGGTCCTTCAGCACCAGGGGCGGGCGCGAGCGCCACCACGAGGCAGCCCTGTTCTTCGTGGTCAGCGGCATCGCCGTCGGCCTGAACCTGGTGCCGACCGCGGTCTCCCGCTACCTGCTGCACCTACAGGTGCCGACCGTCTCGCTGTTCACCCAGGAAGTCTCGGACTTCATCTTCGGTTCGATCATCGGCACCCTGATCGCGATGGTGTTCCGCTGGTGGGCATTCAAGAAGTGGGTGTTCCCGGACGAGAACGCCCGGCCAGGCCGCAGTGGCGTGCGCACGCTGCACGCCGTCGACGACGACTCGGACGAGCGCGTCGCCTGACCGTCCACAGCGGATTTACATTTTTTAACCGTTTCACAGCATCGCCGCGGTCAGCGCGGGCCGGGTTCGGCGCGCCAAGGCGTCGCGACCAGATCGCCTGCCCTGGCCACCGGCAGGAACAGCGTGAACGTCGCGGGCCGCGAGGTGGACAGTTCCAGCCTGCCGCCGTCCGCGTCGACCAGCGCCCTTGCCAGCGCGAGGCCCACCCCGGTCGAACCGCCGCCGGACACGCCGCGCTCGAACACGTGCGCGGCCAACTCCTCCGGCACGCCCGGCCCGCCGTCGCTGACCTCGACCACCGCGGTCGCCTCGCCCCGGCGCGCGCTGATCGTGACCGTGCCGGTGCCGTGCCGCAGCGAGTTGTCCAGCAGCACGCCGATCGCCTCGCGCAGCCGGCCGGGTGTCGCCCTGGCCAGCAGCCCGTCGGGCACCCGCACGCGCAGCGCGCGACCGTCCGCGCGGAGCAGCTCACGCCAGTCCGCCGCGATCGCCGGCAGCTCGGTGGCCAGGTCGATCGGCTCGGCCTGCACCGCGCGGGCCGCGCCGGCCGCGGCCAGCAGCTCCTCCAGCACCTTGGTCAGCCGCTCGGACTGTTCCAGCGCCGCGGCGGCGTCCTCGGCGATCTCCGGGCTGGACGCGCCTGCCATGGTCTCCAGGCGCAGTTGCAGCGCGGTCAGCCTGCTGCGCAACTGGTGCGACACGTCGCCGACCAGGTCGCGTTCGCGTTGCACCAGGTCGGCGAGGGCCGAGCCGGACGTGTCCAGCGCGTGCGCGACCATGTCGAGTTCCTCGACGCCGTAACGGTTCGGGTCGGGCCGGAAATCGCCGGCACCGAGCCGCGCCGCGCGATCGGCGACGTGTCGCATCGGCTCGGCGAGCCGACGCGCGGTGACGGTCGCGACCACCGTTCCGGTGCCGACCGAGAGCACGACCAACAGGGCGACCAGCACGGTCAGCTCGGCCTGCAACTGACGCAGCGGGCGGGCGTTCTGGATCAGCTCCAGGGTGCCGCCGTGCACCAGCGGCGCTGAGCTCTTGAGCACGTCCTCGCCCTGCGAATCGCCGACCACGACCGTGGTCTTCCTACCGAGGTAGGTGAAGGTGACCATGGCCTGGCCGCCCTGCAACACCCGCTTGAGGCCCTCCTGGTCGATCCGGCCGTTGTTGGTGGTGAGCTGGTCGTCCACGGTGTTGGCCGCGACCTGCGCCGTGTCGGTGACACTCGCCCCGGCGGAGGTCTGCACGAAGATGATGGCCGAGTAGCCGAGCGGAATGCCGAGCGCGCAGGCGGTCACGGCCACCGCGAGCAGGATGGCGCGCAGGATCCGCCGCCGCACGAGCCGGCCCCGCTATTCGGCGTTGAACCGGAACCCGACGCCGCGGACGGTGGCGATCCGCCGTTCCGCGGACCGCGGGTTACCGTCGCCGAGTTTGCGCCGCAGCCAGGACATGTGCATGTCGAGGGTCTTGCTGTTCTTCAGTTCCGGACCGCTCCACACCTCGGAGAGGATCTCGTCGCGGCTGACCACCTGGCCGGCATGCTGCATCAGCACGCGCAGCAGCTCGAACTCCTTGTTGGCCAACTGGATCTCCTGGCCGTCCACGGTGACCATGCGCGCGCCCAGATCCATCCGCACGCCGTTCGCCTCGACCGTGTCCGGGGCCCGACGACGCAGCAGGGCGCGGATGCGGGCCATCAGCTCGGCCAACCGGAACGGCTTGGCGACGTAGTCGTCGGCGCCCGCGTCCAGGCCGACCACGAAGTCGACCTCGTCGGCACGCGCGGTGAGCATCAGCACCGGAAGTTCGCGGCCCGCCGAGCGCAGCCGCCGGCAGACCTCCAGGCCGTCCATGCCGGGCAGGCCGAGGTCGAGAACCAGCAGGTCGACACCGCCGTTGCTGGCAGATTCGAGTGCACCGGGGCCGTCCGCGACGACGTGCACGGCATAACCCTCGCGATGCAGGGCCCGGGACAGCGGGTCGGCAATGGCAGGGTCGTCCTCGGCCAACAACACCACACTCATCGGACGCTCCTCGCCAACTCCCTCTGCACAGTCATAGCGTATTCGTGACAGCATCCAAACCGTGTCAATCTCCCATTCTGATGTCGACTTGGCGCTTCGGCTCGCCGATGCCGCCGATGCCATCACAACGACCCGATTCCGGGCCGCTGACCTGCGGGTCGAGCGCAAACCCGACCGCACTCCGGTCACCGACGCCGATCTCGCCGTCGAGGACGCGATTCGGGCGAATCTCGCGGAATGCAAACCCAACGACACGGTGGTCGGCGAGGAACGCGGCGGCAGCGTCGGCGCGGGCCGGGCCTGGCTGATCGACCCGATCGACGGCACCAAGAACTTCCTGCGCGGCGTCCCGGCCTGGGCGTCGCTGATCGCCCTCATCGTGGACGGTACGCCGGTCGTCGGCGTGGCGAGCGCACCCGCGCTCGGCAGGCGGTGGTGGGCCGGGGCCGGTCACGGAGCGTGGACGAGCGTCAACGGTGGCGAACCGAAAAGGATTTCCGTGAGCTCGGTCACCGACCTGGCCGACGCCTACGTGTCCACCACCGACCTCGGCTCCTGGACGAAGTACCACTCGCGCGAGAGCTACCTGCGACTGGTCGACGCCTGCTGGGAGAGCAGGGCGTTCGGCGACTTCTGGCAGCACTGCCTGGTCGCGGAGGGTGCCATGGACGTTGCCGCCGAGGCAATCGTGAACGACTGGGACGTGGCCGCGCTCCAGGTGATCGTGGAGCAGGCCGGCGGCCGGTTCTCCGACCTGGCCGGCAACGACCGCTACACCGGCCAGTCCGCACTGTCCACCAACGGCGCCCTGCACGAGCCGGCGCTGCGCCTGCTCAGCTCGTCGAGTTGACCTGCGGCAACACGATCGGCCCTGTCTTCGGCGAGTCGTCCTCGGGCGGTTCGGGCGCGGACCGGGCCGGTTGTTCGGCCTTGTCCTCGTCCGCGCCCGGCAACACGCCGACCGCGCCCCTGCTCACCTGCGCCCAGGTCAACCGGCCGAACAGGTAGTGGCAGGCGACCTGCTCGTTGCTGAAGCTCGCCCAGTCGTAGCGGTTGCCCTGCTCGCGCCAGAACACCTCCCAGGTGACCACGCCGCCGTCCTCGGCAGCATGCTCGTCGCGCAGCAGGCACCAGCTGTTGTCGGCCTCCGCACCGATCGAGACCACGTCGTCGGGCACCCCGACCGCGCGCAGCCAGGTCATGATCGATTCGGCGTTCATTCCTCGTCCCCCACACTGATCTCCTGCAGAAAGCCCAAAGCCACCAGATCGGCCGCCGGATACACGGCGCGGTACCGAACCCCGCCGCCCGGCTGGCCGAACCACGCGGCGGACAACGCCCACCACATCGGCAGCTCACGCAACACCTCGTACCGGTGATACCCGGCCGAGCGCCGATCCGGCGGCAGCGACCGCGCCGCGAACGGCGTGTCCGGAACCGAGAACACCCGGCCCTCGTTGCCACCGAAGCGGTCCAGAACCGTGCCCGGCGCGAGCCGAACGGCCTCGCCGTGATCGCACCCGCCCTCCGGGAACGACAACCCCGGCGGCCACGCGTACTCGGCGGCCTCGTCCTCGGTCGCCGGTCGGACCACGAACCGGCGATCCCAGTCCGCCTCGTTTCCCCCGCCCAACGGATCATGCTCGGCAACCAGCGCGGCCGGCGCCGCGCCACCCTCGGTCAGGCCGCTCACCTCACCTGGCCGGGTAACCGTGTCGAACAGCGCAGAGTCCGGATGGTCGTGCGGCTCGAACCGCGACCCCGCCGCGAAGTCGGCGTCCGCCGCCGGCACCGGCAACTGCCGCGCCGACCTGCCGGAGGCGACCGGTAGATGCCCGATCGGGAACATGTACACCAGGAAGATCGCGACCTCGGGATCGCGCGGCCCACTCGACTTGCGCACCGAAGGCCGCGCCACCGAATGCGACGGCGCCGCACCCGGCTGTTGGTCGACAACCGCGCCGTACTGCGCGGACGCCGCCGACCTTGAAACGATCCCAGCGGCCGGCACGCCGCCCACGACCGAACCGGCCACCTGTCCCGCGCCCGCCACCTGTCCCCCGCCCGGCACCTGCCCAGCACTCGGCACCTGGCCGGCGCTCGGCCCCGGCCCGCCCGAATACTGCTGCCCCCACCCCGGCGCGCCGCCCTGAACCGGAGCCGCCGGCAGCACGCCGGCATCGGGCGCGAACCCGACCGGCCCCTGCGCCATTCCGGGAGCCGCAGCCGGCGCGATCGGCGCCGCAGGTGTCCCGCCCGCGAACGGCTGCATCGTCGGCGAGGCGCTCGGCCCCACATAAGCCGACTGCTGCACCAGCCCCAACGGCGGCGTGTGCGCCTCGGTACCCGATGCGGCAACCGGCTGCGCCGCGGCGGATGGAAGCTGGATCGGCCCGGTGTTCTCGGCGGAGCCGGCCCCGATGTCCCCGTGGCCGCCATGCCCGATCTGGATGCCCGGATCGACAGGAACCATCCCCGGCCCCTGCGGCCCCAGCAACCCCGGTCCCTGCGGTTGCGGCCCGAACGATCCGCCCCCGCCAACAAGCCCGGAGCCCGGGAGCCCCGTCGCTTGATGGCCGCCGCTTGGCAAGCCCTGGCCGCTCAGCACACCTTGACCGCCCCCCAGTAGACCTTGGCCACCGAGCCCGGTGCCGGCCAGACCCTGGGCGCCGGGGCCGGCGAGTGTCGTGAGTGGACCGGTGTTGGCCGCGCCGATCAGGTTGCCGGCGGTCTGCTGCACCGGGCCGGTCTTGCCCAGCAACGGTTCCAGCCCACTCAGCCCGCCACCCTGCATCGCGCCACCTGCGAAGGTGCCGCCGCCGGGGTTGGCGTTGACCGGGCTCGACTGGCCGTACACGGTGCCGCCGTCGAGTTGGATGGACTTCGTCAGGTTCGCGTTGACCTGCGCGACATTGGCCGCCGTCCCGCGCACGGCGGTGTCGAGGCCGAGCATGGCGTTGGGGTTGCCGGCGGCGGCTGCCTGCTGCGCGGCGTCGGTGTTCTTGGCGAGCGTGACTAGATGTTGCACGATCTGCACCTTGGCTTCGCCGACCTGGTCGGCCGCGTGTTCGAGCTGATCGGCCGCTGCGTTGCAGCCGCGGACCGAGCTGGTGAGCTTGCCGGCATCCGGTTCGATGAAGCCGTTCCAGTGCTGCTGCGCCGCGCTCGCGGTCTCGCCGCGCACGCCGGCGAGGGCTTTGCTGGCCGAGCCGTCCGCGTCGGTGGTCAGCGTCGACAGCGACTGGCCTGCCTGGCGCCAGGCAGCGGCCGACGTGCGCATGGCGTCCTCGTCGGCCTGTGGCCACTGGACCCCGGCCTTCGCCGCGACGCCGGCCAGTTCGCTGGGGAGTTCGATGCCCATCGGTGCTCCCGGTTGGTCAGTCCTGCTCGCGCAGGGTCGCCGCGTTGTCGGTTTCGGTCTGCGCATAGCGGTCGGCCGTGCCGGTGAACCGCTCGCCGACGTCGGCGAGACCGCCCGGCAGGCCGCCGACCTTGCCGAGGGTGTCCTGCGCGGGTTGCGCGTAGCCGGCCGCGAAGCTGCGTCCGGCCTCGTCGTCGCCCCAACACTCGCCCGCGTCGCTCAGCGCCTGGCTGAGTTGGCGGTGGATCTCGCTCGCGCGGTCGGCGTGGCCGGCGAACTCGCCGCCGTGCTGGCGCAGCCGCGCGGGGTCCGCGCTGAATCCGCCGTTCATGGCCGCCGCCCTCGCCCTCGACCGCTGACGGTGTCCATCCAGCTCTGCTCCTCGTAGTCGTCGACGTCGTCCTGGCGCGGCGGGCGGCTCGGGCGGGGCGGCGTCGGCGGGTTCTTCGCTTCTGGCGTGATCTCGGCGGGTTGCAGGTCGGCGCGGCCGGCCAGGAGTGCGGCCGGGTCGGCGTCGGGCGGCAGCACCGGGCGCAGCGTGGCGTTGGCGCGTTCGGCGGCACGCGCGGAGGCGGCGGCGACGGTCTTCACGATCTCCTGGCCGAGTTCGGCCGCACGGTAGCGCTGGTAGGCGGCGTCGGAGATGACCAGGTTGAGCAGGTTGCCCTGCGGCCCGACGGTCGCGGTGATCAGACCGTCGGGATTGGTCACCGACTCCTTGATCGCGAGCAGCGCCTGATGGACCCTGGCGAGTTGTTCGCGGGTGTGCCGATAGTCGGCAAGCAACGCCTCGACCTGGTCGGAATGGCTGGCCATTTCCTCCCACCTCCGGTGAGTGCTCCGCCGGGCATGGCGCTCGTCGGCCCTGTGACGGTGGCCGGGACGGTTCGGTTCCGTAGTTTTACCGACATAGTGTCAACCGAACGAGGGCGCGCCGCTCCCCCGCGCCGCGCACAATCTCGAATCCGGCTGCCGTGAACAACCGGACGGTGCCGTGATACAGCTCACCCGAGCCGATCGGGGCCGACCTGGACAGTTCGGTGTCCACCGGATAGCCCTCGATCGCCTCGGCGCCGTGTCGCCGGGCATGGTCGACGGCGCCGTCGAGCAGCAATCTGGCCAAGCCTGCCCTGCGCGCGGTGCGATGCACGAAGAAGCAGGTCACCGACCAGATGCCGGTGATGTCCTCGGCCGGATCGAGCGGCTTGGCGACCGGCGAGCGGGCCAGCCTCGGGTAGCCCGTACGGGGTGCGACCGCGACCCAGCCACGCGCGTCGTCGCCGTCCATGGCGAGCAGGCCGACCGAGGTGCCCGAGTTCAGCCGAGCACGCAGGATCTCCCGGTTGCCGTCGCTGCCGTTCGCGGCGAGTTCCTTGTTGCCCTGGAAGAACCAGGTGCACCAGCACCCGGCCACCGCCCCGTTCGGGCCGAACAAGCGCTCCAGCGCGGGCCAGGTGTCCTGGTCGAGTTCGCGTAGTTCCATCAGCCCGCGATCGCCCGGACCACCCGGGACGGGCTCGGCCTGCCGAGCCGCTCGGCCATCCACACGCTGGTCGCGACGAGCTTGTCCAGGTCGACGCCGGTGCGGATGCCCATCCCGTCCAGCATCCACACCAGGTCCTCGGTGGCCAGGTTGCCGGTCGCCGACTCCGCGTACGGGCAGCCGCCCAGCCCACCGGCCGACGAGTCCACAGTGGACACACCGATGCGCAGCGCGGCGAGCGTGTTGGCCAGCGCCTGGCCGTAGGTGTCGTGGAAGTGCACGGCGAGCGCGCCGACCTCGGTGCCGGCCGCGACGAACGCGCCGAGCAACGCCTCGACCTGGCCGGCCGTTGCCACGCCGATGGTGTCACCGAGGGACAGTTGCGAGCAGCCCATGTCCAGCAGCCGCTGCCCGACCGACACGACCTGCGCCGCGTCCACCGAGCCCTCCCACGGGTCGCCGAAGCACATCGACACGTAGCCGCGCACGTCCAGCCCTTCCGTCCGGGCCCGGCCGACCACCGGATCGAACATGGCGAACTGCTCGTCCAGGGTGCGGTTGAGGTTGCGCTTGGCAAAGGTTTCCGTCGCGCTGGCGAAGATCGCGATGTCCTTGACGCCCGCGGCCAGGGCGCGGTCCAGGCCGCGCTCGTTGGGCACCAGCACCGGGTAGCGGACGCCGTCGCGAGCATGCAGGCCGGCCAGCAGGTCCTCGGCGTCGGCCAGCTGCGGGATCCACTTCGGAGACACGAAGCTGGTGGCCTCCAGGATGCGCAGGCCCGCGTCGGCCAGCCGCTCCAGGAACTCCAGCTTGACCTCGACCGGCAGCACGGTCGACTCGTTCTGCAACCCGTCGCGGGCGCCGACCTCCCAGATGCTCACCTCGCCCGGCAGCGCGGAGGGCACCAGCGCGGAAGCGGACGGGGCCGGTACGACGGTCGGCAGGCCAACATCCCGAGCACCCATGATCGGTTTGCCTCCAGAGCTATTCGCGGTCCTCGTACAGCTCGACCACCCGGTTGGCGATCAGCTCCCTGGATTGTCCCTCGTCCAGGGCCGTGCCCGCCAACACCGCGAACATGTCCCGATAGGTCGAGACGTCCTGCTCGCCGGACAGGAACGCGCCGCGAACCAGCCGCTCCAGGTGCACGACCGGGTCGGCATCGGCGAACTCCAGCAGCGCGCACGAGCCCTTGCCGGTGTCCGCGTGTGCGGCGGGAATCACGCGCAGCACGATGCCCGGCCGGGTGCTCATCCGCATCAGGTGGCAGAGCTGGTCGGACAGCAGCCGGGGCGTGCCGATGCCGGCGCGGCAGACGCGTTCGTGCACGAAGAAGGTGAACCTGCGGGGCCGGTCGGCCAGGTTGAGCACGTGCTGCCGGCGAATGAGCGAGTCGAACCGGGCCGCGACGTCGGGTAGGAAGTCGGCGCCGTCGTCGAGCACGGCGCGGGCGTAGTCGGGGGTGCGCAACAGGTCGGGCACCAGATCCGGGGAGAACTGGGTGATGGCCCGCGCTCGGACCTCGTGGTCGACGAGCACGGCGCGCTGCGCGGTGAGCGGCAGCCAGCCGGGGCGCGGCACGACGCGGTTGAGGAACAGCAGGTATTCGCGGTCCGCGCCGTCGATCAGGCAGAGCGCGAGCAACGGGATCAGCTCGATCTGGTCGACCTCGCCGCGGCCGGCAAGGAAGCGGACGAGTTTCGCGTGCGGCCAGTCGAGTGCCTCGGCAACCTCGCGGATGGTGAGGCCGGCCCGAGTCATCGCCGTGCTGATGGCATTGCCCAGCTCACGCGCACGCACCAGGGACTCCGACTCCGCCACCTCGTCCTCCTCGTTCATCGCGACCCGACATTAGGACCCGGACTTGGCGAATTCGACCCACGTTGTAGAAAACCACTCGTTCGGAAAAATTGCACCGCCCGCAATCGCTACTTTGTGGCCCAATCGGCATTCGGATGGCGGAAATCGCCTGGTCACCGCGGCAGGGTCATTGCGCAACCCGAAATTCGGGCACGTGCGACTAACCCGGTTGGCGCAGCGTGGCCGTGGTCACAAAAAACCGCCAACCGGAGATGGCTCCGACTGGCGGCGTGGATCAGGCCGAACGGAAAACGATCAGCGGCGACCCTCGTGGTGCGCGTGGAAGTCGTCGTTCGGATTGTCGTTGACTTCCCGGTACAGCAACGAGTGCACGTACTCGACCTGCGGGATGTCGTCGAACTCCAGCGGTTCGTCCGAAGCGGACTCGATGATCAGCGTGCCGGCGCCCCAGATCCGGTCGATCAGGCCGTGTTCGAAGCGGACGCTGTTGATCCGGGACAGCGGGATGTCCATGCCGGTCCGGTTGAGCACGCCCTCGCGCGCCATGACGCGGTCGGTGGTGACGATGAAGTGCGTGGTGCGCCAACGCATCAACGGGATCACCGTGCACCAGACGACGAGCACGATCGCGACCACCGCGATGGCGATCCACGCGGCCTCGTGCCAGGACTGTTTGGCCAGCGCCGCGGAGGCGAACGCAGCAGCGGCGACCACCACGAGAAAGATCAGCACCGGCAGGATGAGCATCTTCCAATGCGGGTGCTTGTGCAGCACCACTTCCTCGCCATCGGTGAGCAGGTTCTCGGGGTAGGCCACAGCGCTCCTCAGGGGTTCTCACGCCCAGTAGTGATGTCGCAACGGTACCGGCGCCTACCAGGACCGGGCCGGCATTTCGGGCCGCGAATCACCGACAATTCTGCCTCGAATCGGCAGCGCCGACGCCCCTCGGTCAGTCCTTGGCGCGCAGATGCACGACGTCACCTGCGGAAACCTCACGTTCACCGCTCGCGGTGCGCAACACCAGGGTGCCGTCCTGCGCCAGTCGCACCGCGGTGCCCTCCAGCGCCGTCGACCCGTTCAGCTCGACCCGGACCTCGCGGTCGAAGGTCTCGCAGGAGGTGCGGTACTCGTCGTAGGCCCCGGCCGCGACCGGGTCGCCCCCGGCGGCGCGGAACGCCTCGTCCAGCGCGGCCAGCTCGGTGAGCAGCCGAATCGCGATCGCGGTCCGGTCCAGCCGAACGGCGCCCGCCTCCGCCAGCGACGTCGCGGCCAGCCCACCGGCGCCCAGCGGCACGTCCTCCGGCAGCGGCAGCACGTTGAGCCCCATGCCGAGCACAACGGTGTTCTCCTTCAGCGCGCCGACCGTGGCCAGCACACCGGCGGCCTTGCGCCCACCGAGCAGCAGGTCGTTCGGCCACTTCAGCGCGGCACCGGTCGCGCCCGCCCAGCTCGCCGTGCGCACCAGCGCGACCCCGGCGAGCAGCGTCAGCCAGCTCAGCCGCTGCGCCGGCACCTCGACGGGCCGCAGCAGCACGCTCAGGTAGAGGCCGCTGCCGGGCGGCGAGGACCAGCGGCGCGACTGCCGGCCCTGGCCCGCGGTCTGCTCCTCGGCGATCAGCACCGTGCGGTCCTCCGCGCCGCGACTCGCCGCCGCGCCCAGATCGAGATTGGTCGAGCCAGTACTGCCCACGACGTCCAGCGCGGCATAGCGGCCGGCGGGCGCGAGCAGTTGGGCACGCAGAGCGGCCTGGTCGAGGGGGGCACCGTTCGCGGTCACCCGAGCAAGGATAGGAGGTTCGTCCAGCCGCCGCCGGGATCGTCACCGGGATCGAGGTGGCCCCGCCGGCCGGTCGGAGCGGGAACGACCGGCGGGACTGCTATGAGCGTGCAACCTCCAGTGCAATGGAGGTCAAGCAGGCGATCCTCCGAGCGCGGGAAGCGGACGAGCAGTGAGATGGGCAACGCGACTACTGGCGGGTAGCGCTCGGCTGGTTAGGCTGCTTGTCCATGAGCAGCGCGACCGTGCCCATTGGCGAGCCGACCAGCGGCGAGCAGTCGGACATCCACACCACCGCCGGCAAACTCGCTGACCTCTACCGGCGCAATGACGAGGCGGTGCACGCCGGTTCGGCGCGTGCGGTGGACAAGCAGCATGCCAAGGGGAAGATGACCGCGCGCGAGCGGATCGAGATGCTGCTCGATCCCGGTTCGTTCATCGAGTTGGACGAGCACGCGCGGCACCGGTCGACGAACTTCGGGCAGGAGCACAACCGGCCCTACGGCGACGGCGTGGTGACCGGGTACGGCACCATCGACGGCCGGCCGGTCACGGTGTTCAGCCAGGACGTGACGGTGTTCGGCGGGTCGCTCGGCGAGGTGTACGGCGAGAAGATCGTCAAGGTGATGGACCTGGCCATCAAGACCGGCAGGCCGATCATCGGCATCAACGAGGGCGGCGGCGCGCGGATCCAGGAAGGCGTCGTGTCGCTGGGCCTCTACGGCGAGATCTTCCGGCGCAACACACACGCCTCCGGAGTGATCCCGCAGATCTCGCTGATCATGGGCGCGAACGCGGGCGGCCACGTGTACTCGCCAGCGCTGACCGACTTCGTGGTGATGGTCGACAAGACCTCGCAGATGTTCATCACCGGCCCGGACGTGGTGAAGACGGTGACCGGCGAGGAGGTCACGCTCGAGGACCTCGGCGGCGCGCGCACGCACAACACCAAGTCGGGCAACGCGCACTACATGGGCGCGGACGAGGAGGACGGGATCTCCTGGGTCAAGGAGCTGCTGTCCTTCCTGCCCTCCAACAACCTCTCCGATCCGCCGGTGTTCCCGAGCGAGCTGCCGGAGGGCGGTTCGGTCGCGGACGCGATCACCGAGTCGGACACCGAGCTGGACACGCTGATCCCGGACTCCGCGAACCAGCCCTACGACATCCACGAGGTCATCACCCGGGTGCTCGACGAGGGCGAGTTCCTCGAGGTGCAGGCGATGTACGCGCCGAACATCGTGGTCGGCTACGGCCGGGTGGACGGGCACAGCGTCGGGGTGGTGGCCAACCAGCCGACCCAGTTCGCCGGCTGTCTGGACATCAACGCGGCGGAGAAGGCGGCGCGGTTCGTGCGCACCTGCGACGCGTTCAACGTGCCGGTGCTGACCTTCGTGGACGTGCCCGGCTTCCTGCCCGGCACCGACCAGGAGTGGAACGGGATCATCCGGCGCGGCGCCAAGCTGATCTACGCCTACGCGGAGGCGACCGTCCCGCTGGTCACGGTGATCACCCGCAAGGCCTACGGCGGCGCGTACGACGTGATGGGCTCCAAGCATCTCGGCGCGGACATCAACCTGGCTTGGCCGAGCGCGCAGATCGCGGTGATGGGCGCCTCCGGCGCGTCGAACATCGTGCACCGCAAGACGCTCGCGGCGGCCGCGGAACGCGGCGAGGACGTGGACGCGCTGCGTGCCCAGCTGGACCAGGAGTACGAGGACACGCTGCTCAACCCCTACATCGCGGCCGAGCGCGGCTATGTCGACTCGGTGATCCCGCCCTCCTACACGCGCGGCTACGTGGCCCGCGCGCTGAGCATGCTGCGCGACAAACGCGAGTCGCTGCCGCCCAAGAAGCACGGGAACATCCCGCTGTGAGCGAGGCACAGGACAGGCCGCTGCTGCGCGTGGTTCGGGGTGAGCCGGACGACGCGGAGCTGGTCGCGCTGACCGCCGTGGTGCTGGGCATGGCCTCGGCGCCGCGACCGGAGACGGTCAAGCGGCAGCGGTCGGCGTGGGCCGATCATGAGACGGCGATGCGTCGCACGTTGCCGCACGGTCCGGGCGCGTGGCGCGCCTCGGGCCTCCCGCGGTCTGGCTAGTGTCGTGTAATCCTGTTTCCTTGCCTGGATTCGGTGATCCAGGTGGTTCCTCGTCTTGCAGGGGTCGT
>DASZJG010000095.1:0-280901 GCA_035948315.1 Pseudonocardiaceae bacterium
GCGGCCGGCCAGGTCGACCATGAGCGGTCGACCTGGCCGGCACCCGCCGATCCGGTTCAGGACATGGTCGAGTGGAACCGGTAAGTCCCCGAGCCGACCTGCAGTTGCAGGCAGGAACCCCGCATGCCCGACACGGTCACACCCGGCGCCTTGCCGATCGGCACACCGCTCTCCGTGACCGTCTGGGCGTTGCTGGTCGGGACGCACACCGACGCCTGCGCGCCGACCGGGATCTGCACGGCGAGGTCGAAGTTCGCACCGGAATGGGTCCAGCGTGAACTCACCGGTCCCAGCGGCGTGCTCTCCGAACCCGACGCATTGTTCAGGTTCCCTTCCGGGGACGGATCGATCGCGAGGGTGTGGAAGCCGGGCGACGTGGACTGGATCCCGGCGACACCCCCGAACAGCCAGTCGTCCACCGTGCCCATGAAGGCGTGGTCGCGGGAGCGCGCCGTATTACACGACGAGTCCTCCCACGCCTCCCACATGGTGGTGGCGCCGCACTGCAGGAACCACTGTCCCCAACCGGGCGCGGTCGGGTTGGTGGCGACCTGGTAGGCGAGGTCGGCATGGCCGTACGCGCTGAGCATCGGGAGGATGTACTTCGATCCGTTGGCACCGGTGGCCAGGTGATCGCCCTTCGCCACGACGTCGGCGGCCAGGCCGTCCGCGATGGCCTGCTGGTCACCGTCGGGCGCCAGCCCGAACGCGAGGCCGAACACGTTGCCCGTCTGGTCGTAGGCGGTCGAGGTGATGATTCCGTTGGGCCCGCCGAGGGCGTGCGAGTTCAGGCCGAGCGGATCGCGGTAGCGGTGCGCCGTGGCGTCGTAGAACTCGTTGTTGACGGCCGTGCGGATCGTCGCCGCGAGCGTCTGGTACCTGGTCGCGTCGGCGGTGTTCCCGATCGCGCCCGCCATCGTGGCCAGATCCTCGGCCTCCCGGTAGAGGAACATGCTGCCCAGCATCTGGCTGGAGGGCGGGTTGGCGTTGCCCGGCACCGACCAGTCGCCGAACGTCGTGCCCTGGTAGATGTTGCCGCTCGACGCGATCTGGTTCGCCAGGTCGTTCACGTAGGCGGTCAGATTGTGGTAGTCGCGGCGGATCATCGCGAGATCGTCGTACTGCTGGAGCGCGTCGTACTCGATCAGGACGAAAGTTCCGCCCCACAGCGGGTCGACGTTGTCGTCACCGGGTGACGCCGGCACCAGGAAGCCGATGTTGCCGGCCGGATCCTGCGAATCGTCGAAGTTCTGCGTCATGTGGTCGTAGTAGGACTCGGCGTCGAAATTGGCCATCTCCGACGTGGCGTAGTCGCCGTTGTCGTTGGTCCAGCCGCCCTTCTCGTAGACCGGAGTGTCGCTGCCGTAGGAGTACTGGTTGTTCAGGATGGTGTTCTTCATCGCGACGTGCATCCGGTTGAGCAGGTCGCTCGAACTGCTGAAGTCGCCGGAGGTGGGCAGCGCGGTGTGCACCACGATTCCCTGGGCCGACGCGATAGACGGCAACGCGTTGCCGGCCGCGACCGAGACCTGCACGTACCGGTAGCCCTTCCAGCCGTACTTTGGCTCGTACGTCTCGGGGCCGTTGCCTTTGAGGATGTAGGTGTCGGTCTGGTTGTTGCCGCCCTCACGCTGGACCGATCCGTCCGAGTTGAGGCCCTCGGAGTAGATGACCTGGACCTGCGTGCCGGCGGTGCCCGCCATCGTGATCCGCGCCCAACCGGACGTCGTGATCCCGAAGTCGTAGACCTTCGACGGCCCACTGGGGTTCTGGATGTTGGTGCCCCAGGGCGCCATGCCGTACAGGCCCTGCACGTCCGCGGCCGGCCAGGAGGAGTCGTCGAAGCCGGGGGTGTTCCAGCCGGTGGGCGGTGCGGATGGTGTTCCCGGCAGGGCCTTCCAGGTCCCGTCGGTCACGATCCGCGTCGAATCCAGTTGCGCCGTCGCGATGACCCCGCTGGCATTCGGCAGATTGGCGATGCCCGCGATCGCGATCACGTTCGTTCCGGGCACCAGTAGGGATTTGATGTCGCTGACTTGGGAATTCTGCCACGAGTTGACGACGGTGCCCGGTGAACCCGACACCAATGTGCCGTTCACGTAAGCCTGATCACCGTCGTCCCCGTTCACCCGCAGGACCGCGCTCGACAACGACGACGGATTGGTCACGGTGAACGTCTTGCGCAGGTAGATCGTGCCGGCCGGCGCGGCGTTGGACGAGCCGGTCGTGTTCCAGAGCCAGTTCGCGACCGGAGTCGCGGAGTAGGACGGAACCGGCACGCTCACCCCGGGCAGATCGGTCACCTTGACCGGATTGACGGTCGCGGTCTTCTCGATCGGCGGGATCAGCTGCGCCCGCAGCACGCCGGCAGGACCGGTCACGACGCGAACACCGGTGCCCCAGGGCGCCATGCCGTACGGACCCTGGACGTCCGCGGCAGGCCAGGAGGAGTCGTCGAAGCCGGCCGTGCTCCAGCCGGCGGGCGGCGACGCAGGCGTCCCGGGAAGGGCCTTCCAGGTCCCGTCCGTCACGATCCGCGTCGAATCCAACTGCGCCGTCGCGATGACCCCGCTGGCATTCGGCAGATTGGCGATGCCCGCGATCGCGATCACGTTCGTGCCGGGCACCAGCAGCGACTTGATGTCGCTGACCTGCGAGAGCTGCCACGAATTGGCGACCGTGCCCGGCGAACCCGACACCAGCGTGCCGTTCACATAAGCCTGATCGCCATCATCGCCGTTCACGCGCAACAGCGCGCTCGACAACGACGAAGGATCGGTTACGGTGAACGTCTTGCGCAGATAGATCGTGCCGGCCGGTGCGGCGATGGACGAGCCGGTCGTGTTCCAGAGCCAGTTCGCGACCGGCGTTCCCGCGTAGGACGGAACCGGTGCGTTCGCGTCGGGCAGCACCACGTCGCCGGCCCACCCGCTGTCGTTGTAGCCGGTTTGCGTCCACCCCGCCTTTGCCAGCCGGGCGTCGTAGGTCTCGACGTCGGGTGCGTTGGCGGTCGTGGGGCCCGTCGCGACCTTCCAGGACGCGTCGCTGACCACGCGGGTCGCCTTGCCGGTGGTGTCCCATACCTCGAGTTCGAGCTTCAGCGTGGGCTGGGTCGGCTGCCATGCCTCGCCGCTGGAGGGATAGTCGTCCGCGCCGCCCGAGTAGAAGCCGTTGCCCAGACTCACCGCGATCGCATTGGCGCCACCGCGCATCAGCTGCGTGACGTCGTACGTTGAATAGTCCACGGTCTTGTCATAGGCGGTGAAGGCGGAGTCGAGGACGTGATCGCTGGTTGGCCGCCCGTTGATGGACACGTACGGGTAGCTCAGGCCGGCGATGTAGAGGCGCGCGCGGGAGATCGGCTGACTGCCCAGCGCGAAGTCTTTGCGCAACAGCAATTCGGGCCCGACCATCGACGCCGGGCTCGCGATCCAGTTGCCCTGGAACTGGCCGGGATCGAGGAACGCGGTCTCGAACCACGCGTCCGCACCGCTCCACGGGGAAGCCTGGCCGCTGCCGTCCCACACCCGGACCTGCCAGTGGTACCGGGTCTGGGACGCGAGCGCGGGTCCCCCGTAGGGGACATCGAAGGACTGGCCGGACCGCACCACACTCGAGTCCCATACCAGGCCGTGGCCGCTTTGCAGACTGCCTTGGTTGGTGGCGACGCGGATTTCGTATGCACTCTGGGAAATCCCTCGCCCGCTTGAGCTGATGACCCAGCCGAGGAGCGGGTGGCTGGTGTCGATGCCGAGCGGATCGGCCAGGTGCTGGGTGGTGAGCGAGCCGACCTGGAGATTGGCCGGATCGGCGACCGCGGCGGGAGGAGTGGGCAGCAACACGAACAGAGCCAGTGCGAGCACGCCCGCGACACCGGAGCGCAGCCGGCGTAACTGTTTCCGTACGAAGGATGATCTCATGAGGACTCCAAGGCGGTGTCGAATGGGGCATCGACAAGAGGATTGGCCGGAGTCGGCCACGCCGCCACTGAGCGGGGACGCGGATATGGTGCGCCAACGCAGGCCCGAGCTATCGCTCCACTGTGGACAATGGTCTGCGCGTGTTCAGCGCGGCCTCCATCGTCCCGGCGCCGTGGGAGCGTGAACGGCGCGACGGTGACCTCGTACCTCCAGGGCGCTCGACTCCATTGTCAAGACCTCGCATTTGAAACGATTCATTCCGTCGCGTCTGAGCGTACCAGGAGGGTTCGGCTCACCGCCAGAGGTGAGGACGATCGCTCGGGCGAGTCCTTGGCTGGCTTGGGGTTTCGCTTCAGCGCGGAGCGGCAGGTCAGGACGGGCAGCCCAGTGCGTTCAGGTTCACGGTGTCGGCCATGGCGGCGTAGCCGGCGTCGTTGGGGTGCAGGTGGTCGCCGGAGTCGTAGGCGGGCAGGAACCGGTCCGGATTGGCCGGGTCGCGCAGCTGGGCGTCGAAGTCGATCACGCCGTCGAACGCGCGGCTGGTGCGGATCCAGGCGTTGAGCGCCTGGCGGACGGTGTCCTTCTGCGGGCTGAAGTAGCCGGCGCCCGCGAAGGGCAGCAGCGTGCCGCCGAGAATGCGCAGGCCGTCCGCGTGCGCTCGGGCGATGATCTGCTCGTCGGCCGCGATCAGCTGCGTGGCCGACGTGGCCAGGCCATTGCCGATGTCGTTGATGCCTTCCAGGAAGACGACCGTGTGCGCGCCGGGCTGGGCGAGCACATCGCGGTCGAAGCGGGCCTGCGCGTTGACGCCCGCGCCGTCCGCGGTGATCTCGTTGCCGGAGATGCCCTCGTTGGCCACCGCGGCCTGCAACGCAGTCGGCTGGCGGAGCAGCCGGGCGGCCAGATCGTCGGGCCAGCGGCGGTTCGCGCCGGGGGTCGACTGGTATCCGTCGGTGATCGAGTCGCCGAAGGTGATGATGTCGCCGCAGCGTTCGGGCGAGTCGACCAGGATCGCGTCGACGAAGAACCAGCTGCCGATCGTGTAGACGTAACTGCTCGCGGACTCGGCGGACGCGGTGTCGCCATCGGCGTAGTAGTTCTCCTGCTGAGCGTCCGAATGGCCGGTGACCTCACCGGTCGGGCCCGCGATGTGCACGCTCACCGCGAGGTTGGTCTGGGCTGGGACGGTGACCGGTAACGGGTCGCTGAGCGCCTCCGCCCCCTTGGGGATGGTCACGGAGTCCGCGCCGCCGAAGGTCACCTCGTGGTTGGAGCCGGGGACCAGCGCGGCGCCCGAGGACTGTTTGCCCAGGTAGACCGCGTCGAAGGTGATCGGGACGGTGCCGAAGGCGTTGGACAGCCGCACACGCACGCCACTGCCGCTGATCGAGGTGTGCACGATGTCGCGCACGGTCTTGTCCGTGTAGGGGCCACCGAGATCGGTCGCGGAGGCCGTCCAGGTTTCGGCTACGCCGGTTGACGCGGCGGGTGGGCGCTGGGCGGCCACGGCTGCTCGGGTGGTGTTGTCGTGGTGGGTCACCACTGCCGCGGCGAGGACCGCGACCACGGCGGTCGCGGCCAGGGCGGCGGTGAGGTTGGGTTTGGGCACGGCGTTCACTCCCCAGGTCGCTGGATGGTCAGGTCAGGGTGGCGAGGGCGACGACCGTGTCCGCCGCGCCGTAGTAGAGCTGCCACGTGCCGCGGTGGAACACCAGACCTTCGGTGAAGATCGTGTTCGGCACCTGACCCGACGTTTCGTACGAGGTCTGCGGCGTCAGGTAGGGCTGGGTCATCCTCGCCAGGCACGTCGTGGGCGCGGCCGGGTCGATGATCGCCTGGCCGGGGGAATAGCGCAGGGCGGAGCCGTAGGGTTGCGCGGCATTGTGCAGCAGGACGATGCGGCCGTCCGCGTTGAACACCGGTGGCGGTCCGGCCTCGACCAGGGTCGAGGTGAAGTCGTTGCTCTCCTGCGGGACGACCGGTGTGGTCGACGGCGTCCACGTCAACAGGTCGGGCGAGGTGGCGGGGAAGATGCCGTTGTCACCGAAATACATGTAGTACTGGCCGTTGATCGGGGTGGTCAGGATCGCGCCGGACTTCGACCACGGCTTCGTGTTGCCCGGCGTGACGAAGTCGGCGAACATCGGCCCGTGTTTGGTCCAGTTCGCCAGATCGGTCGAGGTGGCCAGGCTCAGCCGGGCGCTGCTGCCGTCGTACGCGGTGTAGGTGAGGTAGTAGGTCGGCCCGACCTGGACGACGCGCGGATCCTCGCAGCCATGACTGTCTATTGTGGAGTCTGGTTCGATGACCGGTTCGGCGAGGCGCTGGAAGTGCACTCCGTCGCTGCTCCAGGCAAGGCCGATGCGCGAGACCAGGTCACTGCCCTGCGCCCGGTACAACAGATAGATCTGCCCGTTCCGGACGATCGCGGCGGGGTTGAACACGTATCGGGATTCCCAGGAATGACTGGGATCGGCGGTCAGCACGGGGTTGCGTGGACTGCGTAACCAGGGGCCGACCGGGAACGAGCCGCTGAAACCGGGCTGCTGGTTCGACATGCCGGCCGCGTCCGCTGGGGATGTCAGCAGGTCGGCGCCGACCAGTCCCAGCATTCCACCGGTCCCAGCGACGAATGTCCGCCGGTCGATCCGACTCATCTGCACCTCCGAATGATTCATCGCCGACAACGGGTCAGCCCTCGATGCTGCCCACGGCTTCGCCGCATGGTCAACCGTTGCGCCCGAACCTGGCCGAAACCAGACACGACGCACATAACCGGTTCAGTGAGCTTCTCGCGCAGGAACGAACCGGCCACGTCTCCCTCTGGTTTGTCCTATCGGGACTGGGTGTCGGCAGGGCGCAGGCTGGCATCCGTTCGGCCGCGGCAGGCGCTGCCGAGGGTCTGGACGGCACCTGACGTACTCCACAGAAGACTCGATATCCGCAGATGCGGACATTTGACCTGCGGATTAATCGCGGATGCGTATATATGGGGGAACTTTCGCCGCGGAACTTGTCGGCGGGTGCGCTCACCGGTTTAGGTGGCACCGCTCGCGCTGACGTGCGTGGGGGCGATGCGGTGTCGCCGTTGCACCGCAGTGCCGAACCCGACCGCGTTCGAGAGGTAGACCGTCGTGAAGCGAAATCCTCGAGTCCTTCCGCTGCTGGGTGTCGTGCTGAGTGGCGGTCTCATCGTCTCCGTGCTGACGGCGGTGACGCTGTCCTCGTCGAGCACGGCGGCCACGGTCAGCGATCCCTGCGGTGTGTCAGGCGTGTTGTCCGGGTCGACCTGCACCTATGACCGGATGGGGTCGGACACGTTCACCCTGCCGGACGGCGTGAACTCGGTGCAGGTCATCGTCACCGGCGCGCAGGGCGGGCACTACTACCTCGCCGGCGATGCCGCGCATGGCGGTTCGCCGACCGGGGACATCACCGGCCGCGCGGGCGGTGGTGGCGGCCAGGCGTCCGGGATCTTGTCGAGTCTGGCCGCGGGTGCGGTGTTCCAGGTCGACGTCGCCGGACGCGGTGTCGACGGCACCGCCGCGTCGCGTTCGGGCGGAAAGAACAACGGGCCTACCGGTGGGCAGGGCGCCCTGGGCGGCTTCGGTGGATCGAATGGCGGCGTCGCGGGCGGACCGGGCGACGCCCCCGGCGGCAACGGCGGGACCGCGAACAACAACGGCGGAAACGGTGCGGGCGGCGGCGGTTCGTCGGATGTTCGCTTCGCTGTCAACGGTTGTTCAGCGTTGACCTGTGCGCTGTCCGATCGGGTGCTCGTCGGCGCCGGTGGTGGCGGCGGCGGAGGCACCGGCGGGCAGGGCAACGCGCTGGGTGGCGCGGGCGGCGACGGCGGCGGTGCGTCCGGGGCCGATGCCGGGTCGGTCGTGGACGGCGGAAACCCTGGCCTGCCAGGCCATGGCGGCAGCGCGACCGCGGGCGGTGGCGCCGGACTGAACTCGTGTCGGCACGGTGGTGGCAATCCGCCTGCCGGTGATCCGGCGACCGATCCGCGCTGTGGTCACGACGGCACGAACGGCGCGGCCGGGACGGCCGGCGTCGGCGGCGACGGAAACCAGCCCTGCACGGGCACCCTGACGCCGCCGTGCGGCGGGTCGAGCCCGATCGCGGGCGGTGGCGCGGGCGGTGGCGCCGGTGGCGGCTACTTCGGTGGCGGTGGCGGATCCGGTGGTGGCGGCACGTTCAGCGGTGGTGGCGGCTCGGGTGGTGGCGGTGGCGGCGGGAGTTCGTTCGCGGCCTCCTCGGTGTCCTCGCCGGTGCTGACCGCCGGAGCCAACACCGGATCCGTCAACAACGGCGACGGCGAGGTCTTCATCAACTGGGGAACGCCGGTCACGACACCGCCCACGACGACCCCGACTCCGCCGCCCACAACGAATCCGACCACGCCGCCGACCACCACCCCGACCGGGCCGCCGCCTCCGGTCCGGCGCCCGAGGCCGGCCACCGCGTACGTGATCAACAACGGCAGCGACACGGTGACCCCGATCGATCTGCACGACAACCGGGCCGGTGCGCCGATCCAGGTGGGCAACGCGCCCCGCGCGCTCGCGATCACCCCCGACCAGCGCACCGTCTACGTGACCAACCGCGCGGACGACACCGTGACGCCGATCGACGTGCGGTCCAGCACGCCGGGCAAGCCGATCCCGGTCGGCCAGTTCCCGTTCGGCATCGCCGTGACCCACAACGGGCGCATGGCGTACGTGGTGGACAACCTCAGCCGCGACGTGACCCCGATCAACCTGGTCACCAACACTCCCGGTCCGCGGATTCCGGTCGGGGCCGACCCGCACGGCGTCGTGTTCACGCCCAACGACCGGACCGCGTACGTCGTCAACGCCGCGAGCAACACGGTGACCCCGATCAACGTGGCGACCGGTACGCCCGGCACGCCCATCCCGGCCGGCAACAATCCACAGTGGATCGTGATGACGCCGAACGGGCGAACCATCTATGTCACCAACAACGCCAACGCGGGCAGCGCCACCATCACGCGGATCAACGTGGCCACCAACACCGAACAACCGCCGATCCACGTCAGCGATCGGCCGGTCGGCATCTCGATCACGCCCGACGGCCGGACCCTGTACGTGACCAACCAGCGGGACAACGTGGTGACCCCGATCGACGTGGCCACCAACACGCCCGGCACGCCCATTCCCGCCGGAGGCGCTGATCCGTTCGCGATCGCGGTGACGCCGGACGGTGTCGCCGCGTACTCGGCCAACCGGGACAGCAACACGGTGACCCCGATCGACCTGGGCACCGGCACCGTGGGCGCGCCGATTCCGGTCGGTCCTCGGCCGGAGGGAATCCTGATCACGCCGGCACATCCGCACCTGCGCCCGCCGCCCCCGCCCGGCGTGTGCGGTCGGACCGGCGTGCAGTCCGGCACCACGTGCACGTACAAGGCGGTCGGCTCGGACACGTTCACCCCGCCCGCCGGCGTGGATTCGGTCACGATCACGGTCACCGGCGCCCAGGGCGGCCACTACTTCATCGCGGGCGATGCCGCGCACGGCGGCTCCCCGGCTGGTGACCTCACCGGCCGTCCCGGTGGCAGCGGCGGCCAGGCGTCCGGGACGCTGACCGGGCTCAAACACCATGCGGTCCTTCAGGTCGACGTGGCCGGCCATGGCGTGAACGGCACGGCGGCATCGCGCTCAGGCGGGATGAGCAACGGGCCGTCCGGCGGTTCCGGCGCGCTCGGCGGATTCGGTGGGTCCAACGGCGGCGTGCCGGGTGCGGCGGGCGACGCCGCCGGCGCCAACGGTGGGACCGCGGCGGGCAACGGCGGCAACGGCTCGGGCGGTGGCGGTTCCTCCGACGTGCGACTCGCCAGGAGGGGCTGCGCGGACCTCAGATGCGCTCTGTCGACCAGGATCCTGGTCGGCGCTGGTGGTGGCGGCGACGGTGGCGGCGGCGGGCAGGGCGGCGCGCTCGGCGGCGCTGGCGGTGACGGTGGCGGCCTGACCGGTGTCAACGGCGGAACGCAGGTGGACGGCGGAAACGCGGGCGTGTCCGGCACCGGCGCAACGCAGACCGCGGGCGGCACCGCCGGACTGGACCCGTGCCGGCACGGCGCCGGCAACCCGCCGCCCGCCGACCCGCTGACCGATCCCCGGTGCGGCGGTGACGGCTCGCCGGGTGCGCTCGGCCTGGCCGGGACCGGTGGCGCCGGGAACAAGCCCTGCAACGGCACCTGGACTCCGCCCTGCAACAACCCGAACGCCACCACGTCCGGCGGCGGCGCCGGTGGTGGCGCGGGCAGCGGCTACTACGGCGGCGGCGGTGGTTCCGGTGGTGGCGGCACCTTCGGTGGCTACGGCGGTGCGGGCGGCGGTGGTGGCGGCGGCAGTTCGTTCGCCGCGGCCACGGTCACGAACCCGGTGCTGACGGCCGGGGCGAACGCGGGCACGGTCAACGGCGGCGACGGACAGGTCGTCATCAGCTGGACGGCACCAACGCCGACCGTGACCTCGGACCCGAGCCCCGGCGCACCGCCTGCCCCGTCCCTGACGCCGGATCAGGTACCGGCGACGACGAAACCCTGATCGCAAACCGAAAGGACCGAAAGTGCGGAGACGCAACATCGCGACGGCGACGATCGTCGGCGCGGCACTGGCCCTCGTCCTGCCCGGAATCGCCTACGCCTCAACGAGTTCCTCGGTGTCGACGCCAGGCACCACGTCCTGGTCCAACCCCGGATCCGGCGCCCTGCTGAAAACCGACGCCCACTGCTCCAGCGGGCTGGTGTCCGGCGGCGGGGCCCAGGTGACCGGTTCCGGGACGCAGTCACAGATCGACGGCATCCACGTGATGGAAACGGAGCCGAGCACCAACGGCACCTCGGCCGCGGGCAACGGCGCCACCGACCCCGCCTACTGGCTGGGCTACGGCGCGACCGCCGGCCAGGGCGGTGGCAACTACACGGTCCAGCCCTTCGCCGTGTGTTTCACCAACACCACGATCAACCACACCCAGGTGGTGGTCAGCAGCACCTCGGGCCCGACGAGTTCGGGTGGCATGACCTCGGTGACGGCAACATGTCCGTCGAACACCCTGCTCCTCGGCGGCGGCGCACAGTCCACTTTGGCCAGCAACAAGAGCGTCAAGGCGATCGCGAGCTACCCGTCGGACAGTTCCGGCGACGCGGCGGCGGGCGGCACGACCGACCCGACCTCGTGGACGGCGGTCGCGCTCAACGGTGGCATGTCCGGCACCGGCAACACGACCGCGGCCTTCGCGGTCTGCAGCGGAAGCGGAATCAACGTCTCCGGAATCACCGTCACGGTGGAGCACACCCACGTGACCGGTCCGGGCACCGCGAGCGGTACGGCGACCGCGACCAGCAGCACCTGCGGTACGTCGGGCACGATGGTCAGCGGCGGCGCCTCGATCAGCGGTGGTGACCCCACCGCCGGCACCTTCACCGCGCCCGGCTCCCAGGGCGACCACCTCGACGGTGACTACCCGAGCGACTCCAGCGGCAACCCGACGAGCAACGGATCCACCCCGACGAACTGGTCTGCGACCGGTCATGCGGGCGGCGTGTCGAGCCCGACCACCAGCACCGACGTGTGGGGTCTGTGCATGAGCTGAACCTGCCTGTGGGCCGCGGAGCGCGCTCCGCGGCCCACAGCAGTCTGGAAGGCGCCTTTCCCGCCGAAGCGCGGCCACGATGGTGAGCAAACGCTGTCGGATGGGAACGGGGACCGGTATGACGACCTTCGCGGAACAGTCCCGGTTGGACGCATACTACGGAAAGTTCACCACGGACAGGGAAAAGGACGCGCTCGGGCTGCCCCTGCGGCTGGTCGCCGCGTGGGCGCGCAACGACGCGGCCGGCGTCGCCGACGTGTTCACCGAGGATGGCATCCTGATCGTGTCGGGTGACGTGTTCAAGGTGGGCCGTGCGGAGATCCGCGCGTTCATGGCCGCCGCGTACGCCGGTCCGTTCAAGGGCACCGGGGTGACGGGCCAGCCGGTCGACCTCCGCTTCGTCGGCGACGACGTGGCGCTGTTGCGCACGCACGGCGGCATCCTCGCCCCGGGCGAGACCGAGATCAAGCCGGCGCTGGCGGTGCGATCGACCTGGATCATGGTCAGGCAGGCCGGCGAATGGCTGCTGGCCGGCTACCAGAACAGCCCGCGCGGCAGTGCTGCCACGCTGCGCTTCTGAAAGTCTGATCACATCCAGACCGTGGATATGACGGAATCTCGTCCCGCTGACCTTCGAAGTGCCCTGTTGTCCGGCTGGATCGGCTAGCAGGATCAGCGTTCATGAACGTGCGCTTCGGGATCTTCGCCCCCCAGGGCTGGCGGCTTGACCTCACCGAGATCGCCGATCCGGTCGAGCAGTACGAGGCGATGACGGCGGTCGCGCGGGCGGCCGATCGCGGGCCATGGGACTCGGTCTGGTTGTTCGACCACATGCACACCGTCCCTGAGGTGACGCGGGAGTCGACCTTCGAGGGATGGGTCAGCACGGCCGGGCTGCTGCGCGACACCGAACGCGTGCACGTGGGCCAGATGGTCACCTGCAACGGCTACCGGCAGCCGTCGCTGCTCGCGAAGATGGCCTCCACCGCGCACGTCGCCGGTCGGGGACGCCTCTACACCGGGCTCGGCGCCGGCTGGTACGAACAGGAGTGGCGGGCCTACGGCTATCCGTGGCCCTCGACCCGCGACCGGATGGCGGCCTTCGCCGAGGCCGTCGAACTCGTGCGGCGGCTGTGGACCGAGGACGACCTCGTGTTCACCGGCAAGCACTACCGGGTCGACCGGCCGGTCAACGAACCGAAGGGCGCGGGTGGCGGCCGGCCGCCACTGTGGATCGGTGGCGCGGGCGAACAGGTCACCCTGGGCCTGGTCGCCCGGTACGCGGACGGTTGCAACTTCGGGCGCGGCAAGCCGGAGGTGATCCGGCAGAAGCTGGCGGTGCTGCGCGGGCACTGCGAGCGGCTCGGCACCGACTACGACGCCATCACCAAGTCGACGTCCATCAGCGCCTTCCCCATCGCGCCCGGCGCGGATCCCGAGGCCGCCACCGCCAAGGCGCGCGGCAGGCTGAGCCTGGACGAGTTCCGCGCTCGCGCGGTCGCCGGCAGCCCGCCGGACACGGTGTGCATGATCGACTCCAGTGCCGCGATCGCCGCGTGGATCGAGGAGTTGCTCGATGCGGGCGTGGACTATGTCGTCGTCTACATTCCCGGCGTCGCCTACGACCACACGCCACTGCACCGCTTCGCCGACGAGATCATTTCCCGATTCTGGCCGATGCGGGCAGTCGCACCATGACACCGTCGGGCCGGCCTGTGGGTGCTGAGCACCGCGGACCGGCCCGACGGGGTGGATCAGAAGACCGTCTTGACGGTCTGGAAGCCGACGCCGATCTGGTCGCCGTCGCCGTTCACCCATTCGCCGTCGCCGGCGGAGATGTACACCTTGAGGGTGCCGGCGTTGTCCACCGTCATGATCGAACTGGTGTCGGTGCCGCCGAAGGAGCCGACGCTGAACACGTTGCGGAAACCGGTAAAGCCGGAGCCGATGGTCCGGCCGCCGGGATCGGCCCAGTGGCCGGCGCCGTCTGTCTGGTAGAAGCGGAGGTCGCCGTTCGGCGTGACTCCGAGCAGTCCGATGTGGCCGGGAGCGGTCCAGTAGAAGGGCATCAGGTCGGTGAACTCGTTGAAGCCGCTGCCGATCTGCACGCCGTTGCCGTTGACCCAGCCGTTGGCGGTGCGTTCGTAGAGCCACAGCGTCCCGTCCGGACGGACGGCGAGCAGGTCGGGTCGGCCGTCGCCGGTGAAGTTGTTGGCGGCGACGATGGTGCTGAACTGGCCCCAGCCGGTGCCGACGTGCACGGCGTGGGCGTAGTCGATGCCGTGCGTGGGAGTGCTGGGGTAGAGGGTGAGCACACCGCTGGGATTGACGGTGAGCAGTCCTTCGGTGCCGTCGTTGTCCCAGTTGGTGACGCGCAGCAGGCGCGGGTCGGCGTTCCAGTCGGTCTGGTCGATCACCGTCTGGCCGACGAAGTCGCGGTTGGGCAACGGAGTCGCGCCGTAACCCTGGTAGTAGGTGAGTTGGCCGTTCGTGCCTTCGGAGAAGACGTCGCTGATGCCATCGCCCGTCCAGTCCTCGTTGCCCGGGTCGGGTAGGGCCAGGTCCTGGGTGACCGGGGAGTTGAAGAAGCTCATCTCCTCGTACGGCAGGAACGGATTCGCGTCGCTGGCGTTCAGCTCGTCGCCGACGCCGATGAGCTTCCCGCCGACCACCAGCGGACTGCCGAGGTTGAGCTGGTCGTAGATGCTCGGCGCGCCGCCGCCCGGGTAGCTCTCGCACACTTCCAGGTTCGGCACATAGGACGGCGAGAACTGGGTGCAGTTGCTGTCGGCGACCGTCGTGACGGGCAACTCGAAGAGCTGGCCGAAGTTCGGCCCGTAGGTGCTGGTGCCGTAGCTCAGCATGTAGCCGGTGGTGCCGAGGGCATAGGGAGAATTGTCGCCCTCGGCGCTGAGCCCGATAGGGGTGTAGACGCTGGGGAGCGGACTGGTCAGCGTCAGGACCTGGACGTCGTTGCCGGGAATCTCATCGAACTGGGGTGAGGTCCACACCGAGGCGACGCCGTCGACGAAACCGGTCGTGTTGTCGTAGGGGTTGTCGCGGCCCGCGATCACCGTGGTCGGTCCCGCCGGCAATGGCGGGATGGTGCACGCGGCCGCGGTGATCACCTTGGTAGGGCTGATGATGGTTCCGGTGCAGAGGCGCTGTTCCAGCGGGATGGAGATCTCGATGGCCACCACCCACGGATGGTCGGCGACCAGCTGCGAGCCGAACGGCCTCGCCGGAGCGGTCGGTGTCGCGTTGGCGGGCATCGCTGTGATGCCCGCGATGAGGGACGCGGCAAGCAGGGCGGTGACGACACGGCCACGCTGCCGCTCGGATCTTGGTGCGGTATCCATGCCCGGGGGACGTTCCGCGGGCGCCGGGGTTGTCGGATGTCGCCTGAACGGCCTAGTAACTGGGCGGGGTGACCGAGATGATGAACTCGGTCGGCCTGCGGTGCGGGCACACCGGGACTTGCTGCGCACCGCGTGAATCAGTGTTGGTGGAAGGCTTCCGCGAGCCACCAGGCGCCGCCGTCGTCGGCGATCTTCGCGTCGATCACCAGCGGTGTGCCGCGATCGCCGGCCAGCCAGTCGCGCACCGCGGCGAGGTCGTCCTGGGTTCGCACGGTGATCCCGGTCGCGCCGAAGCCGCGGCCAATCGCGGCGATGTCGGTTTCCGGGAAGCGCACCGACGCCAGCTCGTCCTCGGTGCTCTCGGTGAAGTGGTGCACCTCCGCGCCGTAGGCGCTGTCGTTGTACACGACCACGACCATCGGCAAACCCAGTCGCACCAACGTGTCCATTTCCGCGATGTTCATCAGGAACCCGCCGTCGCCGACCGCCGCGACCGGCAGCCGATCCGGCTGGGCGAGCGCGGCGCCGATCGCGGTGGCCAGGCCAAGGCCGATCGACTGGAATGCCTGGGTGAAGCAGAACCCGTGTGCGTCCGGAACGGACAGATAGGCGCTGGGATAGCCCATGAAGTTACCGGAATCGATCGCGACGACGCGCTCCGCCGGCAGCAGCTCGTCGAGCCGCGCGCTGAGCGTGCGCGGGTCGATCCGCTCCGTTGTGGACAGATCATCGTAGGGCACATCGCGCCAGCGCACCTCGGCGGCGATGCGCTTGCCGATCGCGTCGTCGCGATAGCCGGTGGAGTGCCGGCCCCGACGAGTGAGTTCGGCGTGCAGGTCGGTCGCGGTCTGGCCGACGTCGCCGAGCACACCGAGGTCGATCGGACGATCGGCGCCGAGCGCGGACTGTTCGATGTCGACCTGCACGACCGTCGCGCCCGGCCCGATCAGCTTGCCGTGGCGCATGGTCCACATGTTCAGCGCGCAGCCCCAGCCGACGATCAGATCCGCGCCGCTGATCAACTCGGCGGCCAGCGGCGACGCGAAGCCGCCGGAGATGCCCAGCGACCACGGCTCGTCGCGGAACAGCCCGTTCGCCACGGCCGACGTCGCCAGCAGCGCACCCGCCCGCTCGGCCACCGCGCGCAGTTGCGCTGCCGCCTTCCGCGCGCCTCGGCCTGCCACGAACACCGGCCGACGCGCCCGCGCGAGCGCGTCGGCGAGCGCGCTGACCGCCGAGGCGTCCGGGCGGATCGCGCCGATCGGCTCGGGCGGGCGGACCTCGCCCGGTTCGTCGGCCTGCTGCACCTGCACGTCCAGCGGCAGGTTGAGCACCACGGTCCGGCGCTCGCGCAGGGCCGTGGTGTAGGCGCGGACGGTGTCGTCGAGGGCGGTCTGCGCCGAGTACACGCGTTCGGCCACCGCGCCGACCGCCCGCGCGGCCGCGTCCTGGTCGATGCGGAAGTTCGACCGCACCGCACCGTTCGCGGTGTCCGCGGCGAGCACGATCAGCGGGGTGCGACTTTTCGCTGCCTCGCCGATGCCGGTCAGCGCGTTGGTGAACCCGCAGCCCTGGTGCGTTGTCACGATCGCGACCCGCCCGCTCATCCGCGCGTACGCGTCGGCCATGGTGGCCGCGCCTGCCTCGTGCCGGGTCGCCACGAACGGCACACCCTGCGCGCGCAACGCGTTGGTGAGCGCGAAGTTTCCGCTGCCCACCACGCCGAAGGCGCGCCCGACGCCGAGCCGGGCGAGTGTCGTGCCGACCAGGCGCGCGACATCCATCGCTCAGCCCTCGCGTTCGACGAGGGCGAGCACCCGGGCCGGGCTGCCCGAACCGCCGACGATCGGCAGCGGCGAGACGACCAGCACCGCGCCGGTGGCCGGCAGCGTGGCAAGGTTCTGCAACTGGGTCAACCCGAACTTGCCGGCGCCGAGCAGGAAGTGGTGGCAGGGAAACGGCGGATCGAGCGCGAGCGCGCCGCCCGCGTCGGTGCCGACCGTTTCCACACCGAGACCGGCGATCGGCGTTTCCTCGGCGAGCCATTGCGCGCATTCGGCCGAAATGCCGGGAGTGTGCGAGCCGGCGTCGTCGGCGTTGAGGAACTGGTCCTGGTCGGTCGAGCGCGCGTCCCAGCCGGTCCGGTAGAGCAGCCAGCCGCCCTCGGGCAGCGGGCCGTGCTCGTCGACCCAGTTCAGCACATCGGCCTTTGCCAGCAGGAAGTCCGGATTCGCCGCGACGCGGTCGACGGCGTCGAGCACCACGGCGGGCGCGAGCAGGGTGCGCAGCGGAACCTGCGAGATGTCCTTTCCGTCCCGGCCGGACGCCCAGTGGTTGGGCGCGTCCATGTGTGTGCCGGTGTGCTCGCCGGTGTGGATGTCGTTCCAGTACCAGCGCGGCCCGCGCTCGTCGTAGCGGCTGATTTCCTCCAGCCGGAACGGAATCGTGTTGGCGAACGGCTCCGGCAGCTTCAGCAAGGGCGTGGTCGCGGTGAGCGGGGCGGTGAGATCGACCAGCTCCAGCCTCCCTGATCCGATCGCGGCGAGCAACTCGGTGAGCACCGGCATGGTCAGCCTCCCACGTTCAGTAGAGATGAGTAGAGATGAAAGTCCGGGCACCATCCTCGCGTACGTGGTGTGCGCGCCGGTCATCGCCGCTGGTATCTACGTGGGAGCGCGCGTCACCGTGCCGCTGGCGATCCTGTTCCTGGTCGCGGTGCTGCTGTCGACGCCGTTCATCGACAGGTTTCGGTCCGCGTGGCAGGCAGGCGTCCCGTTCTTCGTGCTGTTGTCGTTAGAAGGCCGCGATGGTCGCCGGTGCGCGTTCGGCACGCGTGAGCGCGCGCAGCAGGGCGGTCGCGCCGTGCTGTCGGGCGGCGAGCGTGGTCAGCAGGGCAAGGGTGGCGTCCGGCCGGGCCGGCTCCGGTGTCGGCACGCCGATGCTCACCGCCAGGTCGTCGATGTGCACCAGCAGTTCCATCGTGCGGCCGAGCAGGAAGTCGTCCAGCCGCAGCCGCCAGTCCCAAAGGGACAGTTGGACCAACCGGTCCTCGGGTTCGGCCGCGAGCATTGCGGGCAGCCTGCGCACGGCGTCGGCGGCGCGCTCGGCCAGTGCGGTCGGCCCGTCGGCCGCGAGTCGCGCGCTGCCTTCCCGGATCCGGACGTGCTCGGGTTCGTCGTGGCCGGCGTGGCGCCAGGCGACCCGGTCGTAGTAGGTGATGATGTCGATCAGTTCGGCGTCGCCGGGCGGTTCCGCCAGGGCTCGTTCGGCGAAGAAGATCTGTCCGGCCAGATGGCCGGCGAGCCCGGCGACGGTGTAATGCGCCAGCGCGCTGGGTCGCTGCCAGACCCGCGCCAGTTCCGGCGCGGCGAGCAGTTCGGCGGCGGCATCGGCGGCCACGAGGTAATCGGTCCTGATCATGCCGGCAGCCGCTCCAGCGTGCCGGTGCCGACCAGCACCACGTCGCCGCCAACCTCGACCGTGCCGCCGTGTACCCGAATGGCGATTTCGCTGGCACGGCCTAGGAACCGGCCCTGCCGCAGGGTCGCGGTCTGCCCGTCGTGGAGTCGTTCGTGGCGGTGCAGGTAGGCCGCGACGCAACCGGCCGCGCTGCCGGTGGCCACGTCCTCCACCAGGCCGTCGTTGCTCCAGTGCCGGCCTTCCGGCGTGCTCGCGTCGAGCAGGTAGGCGAACTGGGCGCCCAGCGCGTCGAGCCGCTCGGCCAGATCCGATGGCACGATCCGGGCTCGGTCCAGTGCGCCGGCGCGGACCGGCAGGATCAGGTAGCGCAGCCCGGTGGACACCACCTCCGGCGGCAGGTCCGGGTCGAGGTCGTGCTCCGCCAGTGCGAACCATGCGGCCAGGTCGGCGAGTGGCACGTCCGGCTCGCCGAGAAACTCGGCCGCGCCCTGGTCCACCACTCCCGCGAACCGGCCCGGCTCGCCACGCCGCGTAGTCACCCGAACCGTGCGCGCGGGCAGCCCGATCGTCCAGGATTCCGAGGCCGTGTCGCCGTGCAGTTCGTGCAGCACGCAGGCCGCGCCGAGCACCGGATGGCCGGCGAAGTCGAGCTCATCGACGAGGTCGAACACGCGTGCCTGCCAGCGGCGATCGTCGCCGTCGCGAGCCAGGAAGATCGACTCGAAGTGCCGCAACTCCTGGGTGATCCGGGCCATCTGATGGGTACTCAGACCCCTCGCGTCCGGGAACACGGCAAGGCTGTTGCCGCGATACGGCTCCGGAGCGAACACGTCGACATGGTGGTAGCGCACCTGCGGAACGCTACTCAGCGTCGTCGGCGATCAGAACTGGCAAAATTCGACCGGGGGATATAAGAATTCGTTATGGCGCAAGATCTGGAGACCGGGCTGTTGCGGGCGTTCGTCACCGCGGTGCGCGCGGGCAGCATCAGTCGCGCGGCGCTGGCCCTTGACCAGACGCAGCCCGCGCTCAGCCAGCAACTGCGCAAGCTGGAACGCGGCACCGGCCAGACCCTGCTCCGCCGCACCTCCACCGGGGTGACGCCGACACCGGCCGGGGAGGCGCTGCTGCCCTACGCGGAGCGCATCCTCGCGCTCTCCGCGCACGCCCTGCTCGCCACCCGCGCCGGCCTGACCGGGCACTGCGGGGTCGGGCTGATCGAGGATCTCACCGCCGCGTACCTCCCGCAGGCGCTCGCCGACTTCACCCGACTGCATCCGGACGCGACGCTGGAGCTGATCAACGCGCCCGGCCCGCAGATGCGCGAACTGTTCGACCTCGGCCGGGTGCACATCGCGCTGTGCGACCCGGAGTACTTCGCCCAGGCGCCGCGTTGGTCGGTGCGACTTCCGTTGGCCTGGACCGTCGGCCCCGGCTTCGATCCGCACGCCGATCCGCTGCCGCTGGTGCTGTTCTCCCAACCGTGCCGCTGGCGCGACCCGGTGCTCGCCGCGCTGAACGCGGCAGGCCGGAACTGGCGGATCGCGTTCGAGAGCACCGGACTTGCCGGCATCCAGGCCGCGGTGCGGGCCGGACTGGGGGCCGCGGCGCTGCTGCCGGCCAACATCGGCACGGACGCGATCGCGGTGCACGACCAGACCCTGCTACCGGCCCTGCCGGACGTCACCCTGGGCCTGCTGCGCCATCCGAGCACGGCCGGTGATCCACTCATCGATGCGGTGGAAGCCGTGTTGCGCGGCATCACACCGTGAATCTGTGCTACGACGCGTAGTTCGGCGCCGCCCACGCGACGGCGTCGACGGCGAGCCACGGTGCGGCGGCGACGGCGGTCGGCGTCAGTCCGGCGAAGGCGACGGCCTCCCGGTTCAGATGCGACTGGTCGACGTAGCCGCTGTCCGCCGCCACGAGCGCGGCGCTGGTGCCGGCGGCGAGCCGGTGGGCGGCGTGGTCGAACCGGACCAGTTGGGCGGCCTGCTTGGGGGTCAGGCCGATCTGCGAACGGAACCGGGCCCACAGCCGCTTGCGGCTCCAGTCGACCTGCTCCGCCAGTGCTTCGATGCGCACCCGACCGTGCTTGGTCACCATCCGCGACCAGATGAACGCGATCTCCGGGTCGACAGCGCGGCCCGCCTGCGCGCGCCGCGCCAGCCCGGCCTCGGCGAACGCGAACCGCTCCGCCCAGGACCCGATCGCACCCAACTGTTCCTGAACGCGCGCCGCGTCGCGGCCCCAGACGTCCTCCAGGGCGATCACGGATCCGTCCAGGTCGGCGCCCGCGCCCAGCACCGCGTGGGCGAGCACCGGCGAGAGCCGTACCTGCAAACATTCGATGGCCTGGCCGCGCGCCCGGACCTCGCGGGGCAGCAGACCCAGCACGCCGCAGCCGCCCTCGCGCCTGCCGCCCGCGTCGTCGACGACCAGCGCGTCGCCGAAGTTCATGAACAGCGTGACCGCCGGATACGGGATCACCTTGAGGTCGACGGTCTCGCTCGCCCGGCCGGTGAAACCGGCCATGGCGAGGCCCGGCAGCCTGCCCGGCCGCGCGGGAACCGTGATGTCCCACGGGTGCATGCCGCCATCGTACGAGCGCGGCCGGCGCGAACCTCCCGCCGAAGGTCGGCGCCTGGCGGCCAGCCCGCGTGGGCTCAGCGCAGGCCCGGGTGACTCACGATCGTGCGCGGCGACATGCGGCCCTTCGGCGGCTGGCGATCGATCGTGCCGGCCGCCGCGGCGGAGGTCAGCAGCCGCACGGTGTCGGCGGGACGGTAGATCGTCTCCCGCACCGTGTGCTGCTGAAGATCGGCCACCGTGCACCGGCCGCGCCGGGCCAGCTCGCCCAACACCGCCGCGCGCAACGGATGCAGCTGCGGATTCAGCGAGATGTCGACCGCCGTGTGCTCCGGATCGAGCGGATCGCGGTATCGGATCCCGGCGAACTCGTCGGCCGCCCACAGCTCGTCCTTGAACCGCGCGAGATGCTTGGCGTCACCGGTTCCGAACAGCAGCAGCTGCACCTGCCCGTCCGCGTCGGCCAGCTCGACCGTGGCCGCACAGGAAAGACCGGCCTCGCGCAGCCGCGCCCGGTAGGCGGTCACCTGCTCGGTGTCGGCCTGCGGCAGGATGAGCAGCACCTCGCGCGCCTTGCCCGGACCCAGCGTGGCCACCAGTTGCCACACCGCGGCCTCGTCCATGACGCTGCCGGCCACGATGTCGATGTGCGCCAGCATCGGCCCGGCCACGGCCAGTTCGGCCGCGTCCTCGACCGAGCGCAGCGAGAGTCCGGCAGGCGCACCCAACCCGGCGAGCACGCCCGCCAGCGACTCGGTCGCCGTCCGCAGGATCACCACGTCCAGCTGATGACCCGCGAGTTTGTCGGCGAACTCGCCGAACACGCGCAGCGCGTCCGCCGCGAAATCGTCCCGGCTGCCGTCGACGTAGGTGGCGCGCCGGTGCGACCGCAGGACGACCGGCGTCCACGCGTCGAGATAGCGGACCAGCAGCTCGCGCGTGACCGCGGTGTGTGGTCCGGAGCGCTCCACCCGCTCGGCCATCCTCCGGTTGTACCCCAATCGGCCCTGGTAGAAAAGACGCGCTCGCCCTGACACCGGATGTCTTGACACTGGATAGGGCGTGCGCGACCATCGCGATCATGACCGACCAGCCGGAAATCCAGCGTATCGGCAATGGCGAGCATGGTGTGATCGCCCTGCACGGCTGGTTCGGCTCCGGTTCGGCCTGGGGCCCGCTGCTGCCGCACCTGGACGGTTCCCGGTTCAGCTACGTCTTCCCGGACTACCGCGGTTACGGCGCGCGCAAGGCCGAAGCAGGCGAACACACCATCGCCGAGGCCGCCACCGACGCGTTCGCGCTGGCTGATCAGCTTGGCTGGCAACGGTTTTCGCTGGTCGGCCACTCGATGGGCGGCTCGGTCATGCAACGCGTGCTGGCCGACGCGCCGGACCGAGTGCGGGCGCTGGTCGGCATCTCGCCGGTGCCGGCGAGCGGCGTCCCGTTCGACGAGCAGGGCTGGCAACTGTTCTCCGGCGCGGCCGACGAGCCGGGCAACCGGCGCGCCATCATCGACCTGACCACCGGCAACCGGCTCACCGGAGTGTGGCTGGACGCGACGGTCAAACATTCCCTGGACAACTCCGACCGCCAGGCGTTCGCCGACTACCTGACCGCCTGGGCGAAGACCGACTTCCACGGCGAGATCGAGGGAAACCCGGTGCCGCTCAAGGCGATCGTCGGCGAACACGACCCGGCGCTCGGCGAAGCCACCATGCGCGCCACGTTCGCGCGGTGGTACCCGAACTTCGAGATCGAGGTCCTCGCCAACGCGGGCACTACGCCATCGACGAGACGCCGGTGGCGCTGGCCGGAGCCATCGAGCGATTCCTGGCGCAACGAGGCTGACCGGTGGCGACGCCGGACGTTTTCGATCCGCTGGTCTTCGCGGACGGCGTTCCGCACCAGGCGTTGCGCTGGTTGCGGGACAACGATCCGGTGTCCTGGCAGGCCGAACACGCGGTGCTGGACTGGCCCGCCGGGCCCGGCTACTGGGCGGTGACCCGGTACGCCGACGTGAAGGATGTGCTGCGCAACCCCGATCCGTTCTCCTCCTGGGCCGGCGCGACGCAGATCCGCGACCCCGAGCCCGACGATCTCGCCTTCATCCGGCGCATGATCCTCAACATGGACCCACCCGAACACAACCGACTGCGTCGCCTGGTGTCCGCGGTGTTCACCCGACGCAGGCTCGACCGCTTCGCCGAAGCGATCACCACCCGAGCCCGCGACCTCCTGTCGAACGTCGCCGCCGACGGCCGCTGCGATCTACCGGTCCAGGTGACCGACGATTTCCCGCTCCACAACCTCGCCGACCTGCTCGGCGTGCCGGTCGAGGATCGAGGGCTGCTGCTGCGCTGGACGAACCGGGTGATCGGCTACCAGGACCCCGAGCATGCCGAAGTCGTGCGCGACCAGGCCGGCAAACCGATCAACCCGCGCTCGCCCGCGATGCTGCGCGACATGTTCGACTACGCCCACCGACTCGCCGACGCCAAACGCGCCAGGCCCGCCGACGACCTGATGACCGCGCTCGTTCAGGCCGAAGTGGACGGACGAGCGCTGGACGACCCCGAATTGGAGATGTTCTTCTTCCTGGTCGTGATCGCCGGCAACGACACCGTGCGCAGCGCCCTGCCCGGCGGGGTGCTCGCGCTCGCCGAACACCCCGCCCAGCAACAGTTGCTGCGCGAAGCACCGGATCTCCTGCCGAGCGCCGTCGAGGAGATGCTGCGCTGGCACCCACCCGTGCTCTCGTTCCGCCGCACCGCGACCCGCGACACCGAACTCGCCGGCCGCCAGATCAAGCGGGGCGACAAGGTCGTCGTCTACCACATCTCCGCGCACTACGACGAACGCCAGTTCCCCGACCCGATGCGCTTCGACATCCGCCGCGAGCCCAACGACCACGTGGCTTTCGGACAAGGCCCACACCTGTGCCTTGGCGCGCACTTCGCCCGACTCCAGATGCGGATCTTCTTCCGCGAACTGATCGACGCGCTACCTCAGATCCGCCTCGACGGCGAACCCACGCGACTGACCTCCAACTTCATCAACGGTCTCACCCACCTACCGGTCGCCTGGACGTGAAGTTGACAAAAAGTGGTCATGGGCGTCGCCGGTGACTCGACGGCCGTAATATTCGAACTATGGCTACCAGTCATCGATCATTGTGCGGGGTTCATGGTCGCTGAAGGAAAACGTGCCAATGAGTTGACCGGTCGTGCCGACAAGGGCGGACGGGTCATTCAAGCGGTGGGAGACGTCCATGTTCACGAGCACGAGGTCAGCGTGGCGGCTGCCGCCATGCACACCCTTCCTCGGGACACGGTGGTCTTCACCGGGCGCGACGCCGAACTCGCGCGGCTGTTGGCCGCCGTGACCACGGCCATTTCATCGGATTACCCGGTATCCATTCACGCCATTGACGGAATGGCGGGCGTCGGCAAGACGGCGCTCGCCATTCACGCCGGGCATCTGTTGGCTGAGCGCTTTCCCGAGGGGCAGTATTTTCTCCGGCTGCACGGTCACACGCCCGGCCGGATGCCGGTCGAATCGGCCGATGCGCTCGCCTCGCTGTTGGTCGCCGATGGCGTTTCACCGCAGGAGATTCCGCCCGATGTCGATGCCCGCGCCGCATTGTGGCGACATCGGCTGGCCGGTCGGCGGACCCTGATCATCCTCGACGACGTGGTCGGCCACGACCAGGTGGAACCACTGCTGCCGGGCAGCAACGAATGCCTGGTGATGATCACGAGCAGGCGCAGGCTGACGGCCATCGACGCGGCGGTGACGCTTCCGCTGGACGTGCTGCCGACCGACGTCGCCGTCGAACTGTTCATCCGGGTCGTCGGGCGTGCGGTGGCCGCGGTAGAACGTCAGGCCGTGCGGGACATCGTCACCCTATGCGGCTGTCTGCCGTTGGCTGTCTCGGTGCTGGCCGGCCATCTGCGCCACCATCCCAAGTGGACAGCCGAAGATCAGCTGGCCGAGCTGCGTTCCGCCCACGACCGGCTGGCCGAACTGCATGCCGAGGACGTCGCGTTGATCGCGGCGTTCGAGACGTCGTACCGGGATCTGGCGCCGGACCAGAAACTGCTGTTCCGGCTGTTGAGCCTGCATCCCGGTGTCGATTTCGACGTGTACTGCGCGGCCGCTCTCGCCGGGATGTCGATGACCGAGGCCCGGCAGTGCGTGGCGGGCCTGTACGGCGATCATCTGCTCGACGAACTGGCGCGGGGCCGATACCAGATGCACGACCTCGTACGTGACTACGCCAGCTCACTTGCCGGCGACATCGAGCAGACCGCCCGGGACGACGCCGTGGCCAGGCTGCTCGACTACTTCGAGTACACCGCGACTGTCGCCGGCCGCCACGTGAGCACCCGCGTTGTCGACGAGCTGGCCGAGACCGCGCCACATCCGGGAACACCGGTACCTGACATCTCCGGACTGGATGGTGCGTTGGCCTGGCTGACGGCAGCGCGCGGTTCCTTGCTTGCCTGCGCCTACTTCGCTCATCGGACGCAGGACCGGGCTCGGTTGGTGCGCCTGGTCAGCGCCGTCGCGACCTTTCTCCGGCACAGCGGCCCGTGGAACCAGGCCGCGCGGCTGGACGGCCTCGCCGTCGAAGCCGCCCGGCAGGACGGCGACCGTGCTGGCGAGGCGGGTGCCCTGATCAACCTCGGCGTGATTTTGCGTTTGAAGGGCGACTACCAGGATTCGCGCGGCGCCCTGACCAGTGCGCTGAGCATCTATCGCGAGATCGGCGACCGTCTCGGCGAGGCCGAGGCGTTGATGCAACTCGGCTCGGTGCAGCAGTTGAGCGGTCAGTACCAGGGTGCGATCGACGCGGCGACGGACGCGCTGGCGATCTACCGCGACCTGGAAAACCGGGTCGGCCAGGCAAATGCGCTGATCGGACTGGGCACGACGCGGCCGTTGGTCGGCGACTATCCCGGAGCGGAGGAGGCGCTCGCGCAATCGCTGGAGATCTCCCGCGAACTGGGCGACCGGTTCGCCGAGGCGAACGCGCTCAGCGAACTGGGCGCCGCACGACACCTCGTCGGCGACTATCCGGGCGCCGTCGACGCGCTGAACCAGGCGCTGGAGATCTCGCGCGACCTCAATGCCCAGACCGCGGAAGCCTATGCGCTCAACGAAATCGGCCTGGTCCGGCAGTTCGTCGGTGACTATGTCGGGGCGAACGCGGCATCGACCGAGGCGTTGAAGATCTATCGCGAATGGGGCTCTCGTGCCGGCGAAGCCGACGCCTTGGCCTATCTCGGCGGCCTGGGCACGCTCACCAGCGACTATGGGAACGCGGCGGAAGCACTGGCCGAGGCGCTGGCCATCTACACCCAACTCGGTGACCCGTTCGGCCAGGCGCGTGCCCTGACCAGGCTGGGCACCCTGCGCTGCCTGACCGGCGACCACGACGGAGCCGACGAAGCGCTGACTCGGGCCTTGAAGCTCTATCGCGAACTCGGCCACCAACGCGGCGAGGCCGAGACGATGAACAGCATCGGCGCACTGCTGCTGGAACGCGACGAGCCGGAGCGGGCCATGGCCGCCTATCGCACCGCGCTCACCCTGGCTCGCCAGGTGTCCAGTCCGATGGAGGAGGCGCTCGCGCTGGAAGGCAGCGGCCGGTGTGCCCGCGCGCTCGGTAACGGTGCCGAAGCCATCGGCTTCCTGCGTGCCGCCGAGACGATATACCGGACCATCGGTTCGGTCCGGCATGACCAGGTCGTCGACGCGTTGGCCGGACTGGAGAATGGTTCATCCGGTCGATAGCTCGACATGTGGTTCAATCGAAACACGGCCGATTTCTGGCCAGCCGGAGGTTTTCAACGTGGCCAAGATTTTTGTCAACTATCGCGGCGGCGACGGGCAGAACTCGGCGGATCTGCTGAAATACGCGTTGTCCGAGAAATTCGGCGCCGACGAGGTTTTTCTCGCGCCCAACATGATCAAGCCGGGCAGTGACTTCGAACGGGAACTGCTGCGCGGGGTGCGCGCTTGCGAAGTGCTGCTCGCGGTCGTCGGGCCGAACTGGCTGACCGCGACGAACGCGGCCGGCGCGCGAGCGATCGAGGCGGACGGCGACTGGGTGCGCAGGGAGATCGCGGAGGCGTTCGCGTCCGGCGCGCGAGTGGTGCCGGTGCTGCTCGACAACGCGACCAGGCTGACCGACGCGGCACTGCCCGACGATATCGAGCGGCTGCGTCGCTGCCAGTACCTCCGGCTGCGCCACGCCGACTTCCAGTCCGACCTCAACCGGATCGTCGCCGAACTCGCCAAGTACGTGCCACGGCGCGAGGACGACCAGGACACCGGCCGGGTCACCATGCGCGCTCGGGCGAGCGGGCACAGCCGGGTCTATCAGGCGGGCGGCGACATGGTCGTCAACGAGTAGCTACGAGGTCGTGCTCGATCGGAACGGTTGAGGGCGAAAGATTTTCCGGAGCTGGTCGAGTTGGGTCGTTTCCGTTCGTCCTCGGGGGTGCCGTCTCCTGGAGAGGAATGAGAAATGGACACGATGGAGCTGTATCGGCGGGCGCAGGACGGGTTCGACGCGGTCATCGCCTCGGTCGCGCCGGATCGGTGGGATGCGCCTTCGATGTGTACGGATTGGGCCGTACGGGATGTCGCCGGACACGTGATCTGGGGGCAGCGCCGGCTGCGCGCCTGGGCGCTCGACGAGGAATACGACGAGGACGGCGGACCAGGCTCGGCCCATCCGGCGGAGCGGACCGGCGACGATCCGGTGGCCACCTGGCGGGCCGCGCGGGCGGCGGCGTTGGTGACGCTGACCGAGGAGGCGCTGGCCAAACCGGTGACCGTGGTCGCCGACGCGGGCCCGATGCCGATGTCGGCCATCGTGACCCTGCTGACCACCGACACTCTCGTGCATGCCTGGGACATCGGTCACGCGCTGGGCATGGACCTGCCGAATGATCCGGCCCTGGTATCGGCTGCGTTCGACTGGACGAAGGCGACCATCATCCGCGGGCCCGGTTTCTTCGGGCCGGAAATCACCGCGCCCGACGGCGCCGACGAGCGCACCCGGATGCTCGCGTTCCTGGGCAGGGCGGCCTGGCAGTCGGTCGCGGTCTGAGCGATATCGGGTGGGGGAGGGCCGGTCGCCCGGCCCTTCCACACCTGGTCGCTCAGCCCTGCTGGGCGGGTTCGTAAAGGCTGAACGGGACGCCCTGGTCGTCGCGGCAGTGCACGATCCGGCCGACGCCGGGGACGGTCTGGATGTCCTCGCTGGTGCCGCCGAGTTCGTGGATCCGCTTGGCCGACGCGTCGACGTCGGTGCTGGCGAAGTAGACGCGCGGGTGGGTGAAGCCGGTCTCGCTCGGCGCGATCGCGCCGACCGGGCCGTTGCCGATCAGGTGGTAGTCCTCGCCGAACTCGCTGGTGGTCCAGCCGAACAGGTCGCCGTAGAAGGCGCGGGCCTTCGTGGTGTCTGCGGCGGGCAGTTCGAACCAGTTGATCTCTCCGGACATGGTCGGGTCCTTCCGGGTTGGAGTGGTTGACCAACGGAGGACGAACGGCCGGGCCGGTTCTCGACAGCCGGTGCTATTTCCCGAAGCCGGGCCTTGTGCGGACTCGGGCCGGTCCTATGCGGACTGGGGCCGGTCCAGATCGCGCAGCCGGCCGGCCAGGAACCGCCGGTCGGCCGGGGTGGTGGCGAGTTCGTGCGCGCGGCGGTAGGCGGCGGCCGCCTCGTCCGTCTTGCCGAGCCTGCGCAGCAGGTCCGCGCGGGCGGCGTGCAGCAGGTGGTAGTTGTCGAGGCCGTCGATGCGCTCGATCAGCGCCAATCCCTCATCCGGCGTGCTCGCCATCGCGACCGCGACAGCGTGGTTCAACGCGACGACCGGTGTCGGCGCGATCGTGAGCAGTTCACCGTAGAGGGCGGCGATGCGCGGCCAGTCGGTGTCGTCGGCGGTTGCCGGCTGGGCATGCAGCGTGGCGATCGCGGCCTGCAACTGGTACGGGCCCGGTCCGCCCAGGCGCAGGGACCGGTCCAGCAGGCCGACAGCTTCGGCCAGTTCGGCCCGGTCCCAGCGGGATCGGTCCTGCTCGGCCAGCAGCACCACGTCGCCGGCGGCATCGTGACGGGCGGCGTGGCGCGAGTCGTGCAGCAGCAACAGCGCGACCAGGCCCAGCGCCTCCGGCTCGTCCGGCATGAGGGTCGCGATCAGCCGGGCGAGCCGGATCGCCTCCGCGCACAGCGCGCGGTACTCGGGTTGGTCGTGCGGCGCGGTGTAGCCCTGGGTGAAGATCAGGTACACCACCGCGAGCACGCCGGACAGGCGCTCGGGCAGGAGGTGGTCCGCGGGGACCTCGAGGCTGATGCCGGCGTCGCGGATCTTGCGTTTCGCCCGCACCAGCCGTTGGGCCAGGGTCGTTTCGTTGACCAGGAACGTCTTCGCGATCTGCGCGGCGGTCAGTCCGGCGACGGCCTGGAGGGTCAGCGCGACCCGCGCCTGTTCGGCCAGCGCCGGGTGGCAGCAGGTGAAGATCAGGCTCAGCCGCTCGTCACCGATGTCGAGCAGGATCTTCTCGTCGGTCATCGTGGTCACCGCCTCGGGCTGCTGCCGGCCGAGTTGGCTGAGCTTCTCCTGCCCCAGCTTGGCGCGCCGGATCCGGTCGATCGCGCTGTTGCGGGCCGCGGTCAGCAGCCAGGCCATCGGGTCGTCCGGCACGGTGTCGGTCCACTTGCGCAGGGCGAGGGCGCACGCCTCCTGCAGCGCGTCCTCGGCGAGTTCGAAGTCGCCGAGGACGCGGATCAGCGCGGCCAGCATCCGAGCCCGGTGCTCGCGGTAGACCCGCTGGAGGACCGGTGCCGGGTTCATTCGCCGGTGGCCGCCAGACTCGACCGGCCCTGGTCGATGCCGGGCATCTCGGCGACCGGCCGGACCTCGACCGCGCCCTGCGCGGCGAACGGGCAGATCGCGGCCAGCTCAAGCGCCTCGTCGAGGTTGCGGCAGTCGAGGAGATAGACGCCGCCGAGGTGCTCGTGGGTCTCCGCGAACGGACCGTCGGTGATCAGCGTGCGGCCCTCGCGGACGCTGACCGTGGTCGCGGCGTGCTCGAGTTGCAGGGGATGTCCCGAGACGAACACACCGCGCCGACGGCACTCGTCAGCGAACGCGTTCACCCTGGCCGCGGCTTCGGCGAAGCCGGGGTCGGTCGGCTCGGGTCGCTCGCAGTTGTAGATCAGCAGCATGTAGAGCACTGGTCCTCCACTCACCGATGGCACGGTTGGTCGAAGAGGATGACGAATGGGCAGACCGTACCTCGACAACCCGACGCTCGTCCGATCAGGAATTCGCGGTCTCGGCCTCGATGACGGCCCGGATCAGCCGGGCCGAGCGGGCGGCGATCTCCGCGGGCGGGCAGGGCCGGTCGTGTTCGAGCCACCAGAGGATGGACTGCGTGAACATCGCGGCGACGACGCTGGGCGCGAGCCCGTCCGCGGTTTGCCCGGGGAAGTGCCCGCTGGTCATGGTGGCGAGCGCGGCGCGCATCCGGTCGGCGAACCACGGGCTGCCCCTGCGGCCGAGCAGGGCTGCGTAGAGCCGGTGGTAGGCGTCGATGTGGCCCATGAACTCGGCGAAGCGCGTGCCCGGCGAGCGGGTGTCGGTCGCGGTCAGCTGCGCCATCGCCTCGTCGAAGATCTGCTCGACCAGCGCGTACTTGTCCCGGTAGTTGCGGTAGAACGCGGCCCTGCTGACCATCGCCTTCGAACAGAGGTCGCCGACGGTCACCCGGTCGAAGCCGCGATCCTCGATCAGCTCGACGAGCGCGTCGCGCAGCAGCGTCCTGGTACGGCGTACGCGGAGGTTCGGCTGAGACATCTGCGGCTCCTTGTCTCGTTCGGGACGTTCTCGACGAACTGAGTCTCGCGGGGTGGGCTGTCGCTGTCTCAGAATGGACGTGTTGTTCCGATCGAGACAGATTGTCTCGTTTCCAGCAGAGTGTCAATCAGGGGAGTGCTGTGCGCGCTGTACGAGTGAGTGCATTCGGTGGGCCGGAGGTGCTCGTCGTCGAGACCGTTGCCGAGCCAACGCCGGGCGAGGGTCAGGTGTTGATCGACGTGCGGTTGGCGGCTGTCGCCTACGGGGACGTGATGGTCCGGTCCGGCGTTTATCCGCTGCCATTGCCGTGGATTCCGGGCGTCGAGGTCGCGGGCGAGGTGCTCGCGGTCGGCGCCGGAGTCGACGAATCACTGATCGGCCGGATTGTTGTCGCGACTACAATCGGGCAGTCCGGCGGTTACGCGGAACGCGCGGTCGCACCGGCCGCGTACACCTTCGTCGTGCCGGAGGAGTTGAGCCTCGACGCCGCGTTGGCCGTGTTCGAGGCCGGCGCGATGGCGCGTGGCCTGCTCGCCGCCATGCGACTTCGGGCCGACGACACCGTGCTCATCACGGCGGCCGCGGGCCGGATCGGGTCGCTGCTGGTGCAGTGGGCCAAGTCGGCGGGTGCGACCGTGATCGGTGCGGCGAGCGCGGGGAAACTGGTAGCGGTCAAGGAGTTCGGCGCTGATCACGCGGTCGACTACGGGGCCGACGACTGGTCGGGCCGGGTGCGCGAGTTGACCGGTGGGCGCGGGGCGAGCCTGGTGCTCGACGCGGTCGGTGGGGCGACCGCGGAGGCCGCGTTCGCCGCGACCGAGGACGGCCGGGGCCGGTTCGGGGTTTACGGCTACGCGTCCGGCGCATGGCCGCGGTTGCCCATCGAGGACATCACGCGGCGTGGGCTCACCGTGTGCGGCGCGCTGGGCACGGTCATCAGAAAGTCCGATGTGGAGCAACGGGAGGACGCCGCGCAGGCGCTCGCGGCCGCCGTGCGTGGCGAGTTGACGCCGCGCGTGCACGGCCATTTCGCCCTCGACCGGGCCGCGGACGCGCATCGGGAGCTACAGGAGCGGCGGTCGATCGGCACGATCGTGCTCACCGTCTAAGCGCGCGCCGCTGTGGGCGGATCTGCTCACAGCGGATAAACCGGCCGGCGGCGCTGGCACGGCGGCATTGTCGGGGCATGACGAACGACGAGAGGCAGCCGCTGTTCGATCACCGGCTGCGGGAACGGTTCTTCAGCCAGCGGGTGCTGGTCCTCGACGGCGTACTCGACGACGACAACGGCACCGTACTGGCGACGCAGCTGCTGTCGCTGGCGAGCGAGGACCAGCGCCGCGACATCGCGTTGTGGATCCACTCGCCGGGCGGCTCTGTGCCGGCGATGCTGGCCATCCGCGACGTGATGCGGCTGGTGCCGTGCGATGTGGCCACGCTGGCGCTGGGTCTCGCGTGCAGCGCGGGTCAGTTCCTGTTGTCGGCGGGCACGCCGGGCAAGCGCTTCGCCCTGCCGCACGCCCGGATTCTGATGCACCAGGGTTCGGCCGGGATCGGCGGATCCGCGGTCGAGGTGGAGGTGCAGGCGGACGATCTGCGCCACACCCGCGACACGGTGCTGGGGATCATCGCGGCGGACACCGGTCAGCCGCCGGAGCGGATCTTCGCCGACTCGCTGCACGACCGCTGGTTCACCGCGGAACAGGCGCGCGAGTACGGCTTCATCGACCATCTCGTCGGCGACCTCGGCCAGATCGTGCCGGTGCGCCAACAGATGGGTCTCAGCGCGGCGAGGGGAGTTTCGGCATGAGCAGCTACACCATTCCCAACGTGATCACGCGGGTCGCGGGCGGCGAGCGGATCATGGACGTCTACTCGCACCTGCTCTCCGAGCGGATCGTCTACCTGGGCACGGGGATCGATTCCGGGGTGGCGAACGCGCTGATCGTGCAGTTGCTGCACCTGGAGGCGGAGAGCCCGGACGTGGAGATCAACCTCTACATCAACTGCGAGGGCGGTGACCCGTCCGCGATGCTGGCGCTCTACGACACCATGCGCTTCATCAAGGCGCCGGTGGCGACCACCTGCATCGGCCAGGCGGTCGCGGCGGGGGCGATCCTGCTGGCCGCGGGCGAGCCGGGGCGCAGGCTGGTGCTGCCGCACACGCGGGTGGTGCTGCACCAGCCTGCCGCGCAGGGGCGAGGCACCATTCCGGACCTGATCCTGCAGGCGGACGAGGTGGTGCGGGTGCGCACCCAACTGGAGGAGATCCTCTCCAGGCACACCGGCCGCGACATCGCGGACCTGCGGCACGACACCGACCGGGACCGCGTTTTCGACGCGGCGGGTGCCGTCGCCTATGGCCTAGCCGACGAGATCATCGACGTTCGCGGTTGAACCTCAGGCGGCCATGAGCACGGGTCCCGCCGGCCGCTGCCGGAGCACGGGGCCCGTGCCGTGCCGCGTGCCGACGGTGCGGCCCAGCCGTTGCCGGACGTCGCCCGCGATGTCGATGAGCAGACCGGCCAGGTCGATGCCGAGCGCGCCGGTGACCGCGGCGATCATCTCGCTGGACGGCTCCTTGCGGCCCCGCTCGATCTCGGACAGGTACTGCGGCGAGATGCCCGCGCGTTCGGCGATGTCGACGAGGCGGCCACCCTGTTCCTCCCGGATCGCCCGCAGGCTCCGGCCCAGCGCCTCCCGCCACAGCGGTTCGGGGTCGACGCGGCGTTCGGCATGGAACTGCAGGATGTCCGCCATGCCGCCATCGTGGCATCGGCGGGCGGTCGGAGGGCGCCGTTACGCTGCCAGCGGATCGTGTTCGCTCTGGGCTGAGGCGGCGCTGGTGCGTGAGGGGCGTCCGGCGCGATCACGGCCTTCCTGACGTCGTCAGCGTTTGCGCACGCTCCATGTGGGACAGCTTCTCCGGGTTGCGCACGGCGTAGAGGCCGGTGATCAGGCCGTCGTCGATGCGCACCGCGAGCACGGTGTCGACCTCGCCGTTGTCTCGCATGATCAGCGCTGGGTAGCCGTTGACGTGCGCGGGATGCAGTGACATCGACGTGTCGGCGATCGTGCCGATGCCGATGGTCAGCAGCCTGCCAACCTTGGCCGCGCCGAGAATCGGCCGCGGCACGGCCTGCTTGATGCCGCCACCGTCGCCGAGGAACACCACGTCCGGCGCGAGGATGTCGAGCAGGCCCTGCATCTCGCCGGTCTCCGCGGCGTGCTGGAAGGCACCGAACGCGTCGCGCGCCTGGGCCTGCGACACCGCGCCGCGCGGCTTGCGCTCGGCGACGTGCACCTTGGCGCGGTGCGCGATCTGGCGGACCGCGGCTGGGCTCTTGTCCACTGCTTCGGCGATCTCGTCGTAGCCGACGTCGAACACCTCGCGTAGCACGAAAACGGCCCGTTCGGTCGGGTTGAGCGTCTCCAGCACGAGCAACATCGCCATGGACACGTTCTCGGCCAGTTCGACGTCCTCGGCGATGTCGGGCCGGGTGAGCAGCGGCTCGGGCAGCCACGGGCCGACGTAGGACTCCTTGCGCCTGCCGAGCGTGCGCAGCCTGCTCAGCGCCTGGCGGGTGGCGATCCGGACCAGGTAGGCGCGCCGGTCCCGCACGGTGTCCAGTTCGACGCCGACCCAGCGCAGCCACGTCTCCTGGAGCACGTCCTCGGCGTCGGCGGCCGAGCCGAGCAGTTCGTAGGCGACCGTGAACAGCAGGTTGCGGTGCGCCACGAACGCCTCGGTGGCGGGGTCCGGGACCTCCGGCGTGCCGGTCATTGGGTGGCTCCTCGGGACTACTGCTCGGCGGTGTCGCCCACCAGACGCCGGAACCCGTCCCGCTGTGACAGGCCGGCGCGTGGCGTGCGTCACCCGGACAGGTTGTCACAGCGATCGGCCGGCCGGCATCTCGTGGTCGTCAACCAACGAGGAGAGTGAGGACACCGTGAGCGACACCCGGTTCAACCTGTTCGAGAATGAGCTGGCCAGCAAGTTCGCCAAGCGCTTCGCGAACACCAGCATGGTGATCGCGCAGTCGACGCTGCCGATGTCCACCCAGGAACTGGTGGCGTTGCGCGCCAGCCAGATCAACGGCTGCGGCTGGTGCGCCGACATGCACACCAAGGAAGCCGCGGCGGCGGGCGAGACCGCGGTCCGGCTCGCCCTGGTCGCGACCTGGCGCGAGTCGACCGTGTTCACCGAGGCCGAGCGGGCCGCGCTGGCGCTGGCGGAGGAGGGCACCCGGATCGCCGACGCCGCCCCCGGCGTTTCCGACGACACCTGGGCGCAGGTGCGCAAGCACTATGACGACGACCAGACCGCCGCGCTGGTCGCCGGGATCGCGCTGATCAACGCGGCCAACCGGCTGGCCGTGATCGTGCACCAGAAGGGCGGCTCGTACGAGGCCGGCATGTTCGCCGCCGCGATGAGCTGACCGGAAAGCAGGCCCTCGGCTGGAATGACTTTCCAGCCGAGGGGCCGGGGTCAGGCGTTCTGCGCGACCGGCGGCTTGAGCAGGATGGCCACGTTCATCCAGAAACCGGCCGAGGCGATCACGACCATCAGGGTCGACAGCGCCTTGTCGTCGTAGTGCTTCGCGGCCTGGGCGAACAGTTCGTCCGAGACCCGCTCGTCGCCGCGCGGGTTGGGCTGGAACGCGGCGTCGGTGAGCGCCAGCGCGGCGCGCTCGGCGTCGGTGAAGTACGGCGCGTCCCACCAGCTCGCCGCGCTCGCGATCCGCTCCTCGGACTCGCCCTGCTTGCGCAGGTCGCCCGTGTGGCGCAGCACCTGGTAGGTGCTGCCGACGATCTGGCCGGCCCGCAGAAAGACCAGGCTGCTGGTGGCGGCCGGCACCGAGCCGTTCGTGGCGGCCTTCACCAGCGCGCCCGCGATCTGCTGGACTTCCGGCACGTGCTGGTTGACGTCGATCCGTGGTTGCACGGGATCCTCCCCGGGATGGTCGAAATTGTGCTGTCACATCCCCGACACGCGCCGAGCCGAGGATGTGACAGCACGAGGGAGAATCAGTGGCCGTCGGCGTCCGGGGTGGGCGCGACGTCGCCGCGGGGCACCTGGCTCGGCCGCGAGGTCCTCCTGGTTCATCGGCGGGATGCCCAGGATCTGCTCGATGGTCCGCATGACGTTGAGCTGGCTGTAGTAGCTGTGCACGACCGCGCCGCGTTCTGGCTGGTAAACGTTTCTCGCGCGCACCGGATAACGGATCGCCGCCCCGGCTCGATGACGAGAGAGTGAACAATCCGGGCGACGCGCAGGATCGGCAGCTGTGGAAGTTCTCGGCGCACGCGGGCCCGCTCGGCGGTGGTATCGATGTGCAGATTCCGTACTATCCCGGACTGCTCGCCGACATTCTCAAGGCCGAGATCGTCGACCCGCTGACCCTGTTGTTGCAGAAGGTGCTGCACGTCAGCGATTTCGTCGGCGAGTCCCTCGGCGAGCGCGCCGGGAAGGTGCCGGGCGATGTCGAGATGTCGGTGCGCAGGCTGCGCAAGGACCTGGGGACGGCGAAGGTCGGCAGATCGCCGGTGCCGATGCGGGTCAGTGGGATCTTCTCCACCGCGGTGCTGCTCAGCTACGGCTGGTGGGAGCGGACCGGGCCGGGCGTCCGACCGGTCGGACGCAACGACATCCAGCGGTGGACCTATGCCGGATTCGAGGAATGGGCGCCGTCCTGGGATTTCACCAGCGAGGGCCGGGACGGCAACGAGTCGTTCTTCCTCGGCCAACTGGGTCATGGTGACGAGGCGAACTCGATCCTGGTCGCCGCGGTCGGCGAGCGGGCGCGGGCGATCCGCTCCGGCATCGTCGGCCTGATGCGCGAACGGGAGGTCGCCGCGCTGGCCGTCGAGGTGACCGGGCTGCTGTGCCACCGCAGCCACCTGCGCAAACGCAACCCGCAGCTGGCGACGATCGCGGACCGCTGGCACCGCGACGTCAACTACTGCCTGCTGCTGGACACCGACCACCACCGCATCACGCCGGTGCACGAGGTGCCCGACTTCTACTCGGCCTACCTGTGGAAATGCCTGTGGGCCAAGGACACCGCGCCGCCCGGTCTGCCGCAGCTCAACGACTGCTACCTGATCTGGGAGCACACCGACCTCACCAAACCGGGCGCGATCCGCTACAACCTGGACAGCCTGCTGCACAAGGAGGAGTTCCTGGCCCGCGAGTACGGCAGCATGGAACTGCTGCAGAAGTCGGGCCCGCTGATCGACGAGAAGCCGAGCCTGACCTCGGCCTCGTTCCAGGACCTCTTCGGCGCGATCGGCCGGATGTGACCGCCGTACTCACGTTCCGCGAACTGGGTGCCGACCCGTCGGACCTGGCCATCCTGCGGACCTTCTACGACACCCTCTACGTCGCCGAGTTCCCCGACCCGGACGAGCGCGAGACGCTCGCGAACATGGCCGACTACCTGCGGCGCAAGGACGAGGGCTGGTACGGCCGCAACAGCTATCACATCGTGCTCGGCCTGGCCGGCGGCGAGATCGTGGCCGCGTCGGTCAGCGACTACCTCGCCGAGCCGAACACCGGCGTCATCGAGTTCATCGTGGTCGCGCCGGCCGGTCGCGGCTCGGGTGTCGGCGGCAGGCTGCTCGCACACACCGAGGCCCTGTTCGACCAGGACGCCTGGCGGGCGCACGGCCGTCCGGCGGACGCGGTGCTGGCCGAGATGAACGACCCGTTCGCCACCTCGGCCCTCATCGACAACCTCGATCCGGTGGCCAGGACGTTGATCTGGCACCGCTGGGGCTTTCGCGGCCTGGACTTCCCGTACGTGCAGCCCGCGCTGTCCGCCGACCAGGAGCCGGTCCGGAACCTGATCCTGATCTGCAAACCGTGCCGGGCGGACTGGTCGACGGCGGTGCCCGCACCGGTCGTCGCGTCGAGCGTGCACGAGTACCTGCGCTGGGCCATGCGCATCGCCGAGCCCGGTGAGTCGGCCGAGTTCCGCCAGATGGCTCGCGTGCTCAGCGGCGCGGACGCGGTCGGACTGCTGCCGCTGGACCGCTATGTCGGACGGGACAACGCGGTCGATATCCGCTCCGCGCTGGAAGAACCCGAGTTCGACAGGGCGATGGCGCTGTACCGGGCGACGTTCACGCCCGGCCCGGCCACCGTGCCCGAGTCCGCGTTCCGCGACGCGCGCGGCGAACCCGGCTACCACCTGTGGACGGTGCGCGGAGCGCGGGACGGCGCCGAACCGGAAGGGCTCGCGTCGTTCTTCGCGTTGCCGGCCGCGGGGTTCGTCGGCTACGTCGCGCTGACCGGCAGCCTGCACGGCGCCGGGCTGCTGCGTGGCCTCCTCGCCCGGATCGAGACCCAACTGCTGGCCGAACGGGCGCAGGTGCGCGGCTGGTATGCCGAGGTCGCCGACGACGTGGACATCACGCCGTATCTGCGCATCGGCGCGCACGAACTGGCCGTCGACTACCGCCAGCCCGCGCCCCATCTGCCGCTGCGGCTGGTGTTCCGCGCGCCGGGCCGCTCGTACGCGCCGCCGCGCCTTGCCGCGCGCGACCTGCTCACCGACGTCGAGGCCATCCTGTCGACGGTCTACGGCATCGCCGAACCGCGCGCGCATGCCACCTGTCGGCGGCTCGCGGCCGGACTGCCCGATCCGGACGGTGACGTGCCGTTGCGGTAGGTGGTGTGGCCCAGATCATGCGGACGGGTGGCAGGCCCGCAGCTACGGGTTGATCTTGCGACCGGCGAACGCAACTGCGGGCGGGTGGCGCCGAACCCGTTGTTTTCGCATGATCTTTCGCGTTTTCGCAGGCCAGCACGGTTTTTCGCGCGCGGGTAGGTTGACGGCACATTCCGTCCCCCAGGAGGCAGTCATGCGTTTGTCCGCGCGAAATCAGCTCAACGGCACGGTCGCTGCGGTCGAGGACGGTGCGGTGATGACCATCGTCAAGGTCGACATCGGCGGCGGCCAGTCCGTGACCGCGTCGGTGACCAAGGAGTCCGTCGCCGAACTCGGCCTGACCATCGGTGCCCCGGTCACCGCGGTCATCAAGTCCACCGAGGTCATGCTGGGCGTCGACTGAGGGGGATCTTTCAGTCGGCGGACTTGGCCGCGGCCAGGAGCTGTGCCCAGTCCGCGATCTTCACCCGGTTCCGGCCGCTGCCCGCGCCGAGCGCCTTCTCGGCCGCCTCGATCGCGACCCAACCGGCCCAGTTGACCACCGCGACGTCGCGATCGCGCAGCAGGTCCAGGATCGCGTCCGGGTCGCGGTGCGCGGGAGTGGGCAGGGCGTCGCGGTCGGCCAGCAGCGTGGTCACGGTCTCTCGCGCGTCGCTCTTGTTCGTGCCGATCACGCCGGTTGGGCCGCGCTTGATCCAGCCGACCGCGTACTGCCCGGCGAGCGGCGCGCCGTCCGGGCCGAGCACTCGGCCCTTGTCGTTCGGGATCACGCCGGCCGACGCGTCGAAGGGCACCCCGGCCATGCCGAGGCCGCGGTAACCGACCGCGCGCAGCAGCAGCTGCGCGGGCACGGTTTCCAGGTCGTCCGGGGCGGCGCCGGGCTCGTTGCGGCGCAGCACCACCTCTTCGAGCCGGTCCTCGCCCAGTAACGCGGTCGGCACCCGGCGGAAGTGGAAGTGGATCCGGCGCGGCTTGCCGGTCAGCGCACGGCCGGCCCAGCCGAGCATGACCTCGACGTTGCGCTTGGCGACCTTGTCCTCGGCGAGCAGCGCCTGGTCCGCTTCGGTCAGTTCGAGCTGTGCCGGGTCGACGACGACGTCCGCGTTGGCGAGTTCGCCCAGCTCGCGCAGCTCCTTGGTGGTGAACTTGGCCTGCGCCGGGCCGCGTCGCGCGACCAGGTGGACGTCGGTGATGCTGCTGGTCGCGAGCGCGTCCAGCACGTCGTCGGACATGTCGGTGGCCGCGCGCAGCTCGTCGCTGGTCTTGGCCAGAATCCGGGCCACGTCCAGCGCGACGTTGCCGGCGCCGACCACCACCGCGCTGGTCGCGGTCAGCGCGAACTGCGGAAGGCGGTCGGGATGCCCGCAGTACCAGGACACGAAGTCCTTGGCGCCGAAGCTGCCGGCCAGCTCCTCGCCGGGAATGCCGAGCCTGCGGTCGGATCCGGAGCCGAACGCGTAGACGAGGGCGTCGTAGTAGTCGAGCAGCTCGGCCGGTTCGATGTCGGCGCCGATCTCGACGCCGCCGAGAAACCGCACTTCCGGCTGGTCGAGAATGCGCCGCAGCGCGGTCTCCAGCGACTTCATCTTGAGGTGGTCCGGGGCGACGCCGTAGCGCAGCAGCCCGTAGGGCGCGGGTAGCCGGTCGAACACGTCGATCGCGACGTCGCCCTGTTTGACGAGCTCGTCGGCCGTGTACAGCCCAGCAGGGCCGGACCCGACCACCGCGACCCGGATCGGTTCGGACACCCCACACCTGCTTCCCGCCGGCTTCGGCCGGCCCGTCGCGCGGGCTGATCTCTTCGTCGAGCCTAGCCCGCGAGACCGACTACGGGGTCGGGGTGGCCGTGAATCCCGGGGAGCCTGGGGTGGTTGTGACGGTCGTCGTCGGAGGTGTCCCGGTCTTCGCGGGACTGGTGGTAGGCCCGGCGGTGGGCGCGGTGTGCGTGATCGGCACGTTGGTCGCGCCGGGACCGGCGGGCGTCACGTGCGGCCGGAACGCCAGGGTCGTGGTGAGCACGGCCGCGACCGCGACAACGGCGGCCGTGCCACCCATCGCGACCAGCTGACGTCGGCGCCGGTGCACGCGAGCGCCGCGTGCGGCGATGTCCTCCGCGCTCAGGCCCAGCGGTGGGCCGCCCTGCGCCCTGGCGCCGGCGAACAGCGCCCGCACGTCGTTGTCCTCGGGGTCGGTGCGCGCCATCACTTCACCGCCTTCGTACCGTGGGGAAGCAGGTCGGCGTGCGCGCCGATGCGTTGGCGCACCGTGGCCAGCCCGCGCGCGGCCTGGCTTTTCACCGTGCCGGCCGAGCAGCCGAGCGCTGCGGCCGTCTCCTCGACCGACAGGTCGTGCCAGTAGCGCAGCACGAGCACGGCCCGCTGTCGAGGTGGCACCCCGGCCAGCGCCTGCGCGACCGCGAGCCGGCCGGCCACGTCCTCGGCAGGCTGACCGGCCTCGGGCAGCTCGTCGGTGAGGTGTTCGCGGCGCCGCCACAGTCGCCGGTTCTCGGCGAGGAACGTGCGCACCACGATCTGCCGCGCGTAGCCGTCGAGCTTGTCCCGCCGCGCCAGCCTCGGCCAGGCCAGGTACAGCTTGGTCAGCGCGGTCTGGGTGATGTCCTCGGCTCGGTGCCAGTCGCCGCAGAGCAGGTAGGCGGTGCCACGAAGGGCATGCGCGTGTGCGGCGAAGTACTCGCTGAACTCGCTGTCCCACGACGACCGCACGGCCCGGATTCCTTCCCAAAAACACCGTCGAAATCGCATGCAACCCGGTGCCCGCCTCGCCGCATGAGTACCTGTGCGGCGGCGCCGAGAAGTGGCGGCCGCCAACACTACCTGGTGAGGACGGCCGATGAGCGCAGTGCCGGACCTGCTCGAGTTCGAGTGGGACGACCCGGAGTTCGACGAACCCGAGGCACCACCGCGCGTGCGCTGGTGGGCGCCGGGCGCGGTGTTCGTCGGAATTCGCCTGGTGGGCGTGCTGATCCTGGCCGGCATCGGCGCGGTGAACGGGCGATCGCTCGTGCCGACGCTGCACGCCTGGGACGGCAACTGGTACCTGCGCATCGCGGCGACCGGCTATTCCGCGCTCAGTGCCGGTGTCGACGCCAACGGGCACGTCGCGGTGAACACCACGATGGCCTTCTTTCCCGGCTATCCCGCGCTGATCACGGTGCTGAGTTCGCTGACCCACCTGCCGCCGATCGCGGCCGGCCTGCTGATCAGCGCGGCGGCCGGGATCGCCTGCGCGTACGGCATCAGCCGGCTCTGCCGGTTACTCGACTATCCACAGTGGACGGGCTTGGTGTGTGTCGCGCTGTTCGCGGCGCTGCCGATGTCGGTGACCCTGTCCATGGTGTACACCGAGGCGCTGTTCACCGCGTTGGCGGTGTGGGCGCTGGTCGGTGTGCTGCGCCGCGACTGGCTGCTGGCCGCGAGTTGCTGCGGCCTCGCCGGTCTGGTGCGGCCGACCGCGGCCGTGCTGATCGCGGTCGTGTGCGTCGCGCTGCTGGTTTCCGTGCTGCGCCGGCAGAGTCACCCGCTGGCGCTGCTGTACACCCTGCCCGCGGCGAGCGGACTCGTCGGCTACTACGCGTTCGTGGTCAGCCGCACCGACAGCCTCGGCGGCTGGTTCGAGCTGCAGAAAGCCGGCTGGGGCACCGCGTTCGACTTCGGCCGGGACAGCGGGCTGTTCGTCTGGCAGGTGCTCACCTCGGACGCGCCGCTGATGGAAACCGCGAACGTCCTCGCCATGTTCGGCGCGATCGCGCTCGTGGTGATCGCGTTGCGGCACCGGCTGTCCTGGCCGCTGGCCGCGTACGGGATCGGGGTGGTGGCGATGACCATCGGTTCCAGCGGCGTCACCTATTCCAAGATGCGCCTGCTCGTCCCGGCCGTCACGTTGCTGATCCCGGTCGCGGCCGGCCTGGCCCGACGCAGGCCGGGCACGGTGATCGCGGTGCTGGCCGTTGCCGCGTTGGCCAGTGGCTGGTTCGGCGCTTACGCACTCACCGACTGGCGCTACGCGATCTGATCAGCCCGCAGATCCAGCCAGGCCAGGAGTTCCGGGCTCAGTTCGACGTCCAACGCGACCAGCGACGAGCGGGTTTCATCCAGGGTGCGCGGGCCGATCAGCGGGAAGGTCGGGAACGGTTGGTGCAGCACGTAGGCGAGCGCGACCGCGGTCGGCGGAACGCCGATTCGACCGGCCAGTTCGCGAACCCGGCGCAGCCGCTCGAAGTTGTCGTCGCTGTAGAAGCACCGCACCAGTTCGGCGTCCGAGCGGTCGGCCGGATCGGCGCGGCCCGCGAAGAAGCCGCGTGCCTGGCTGGACCACGGGAACAACGGCACCTGCCGCTCGGTCAGCCATTCCCGAGACTCCGGATCGCTGACGTGTTCGCAGTTGGCCCACGGTAGGTCGTACGCCTCGGCGAGCGAGAACTGGTCGCTCAGCGCGGTGAACGGCTGCCGGCCTGCTCGTTCCGCGTACGCGTTCGCCTCGGCGAACCGCGCGGGCGTCCAGTTCGACCCGCCGTACACGCCGATCCGACCGGCCCTGCGCAGCTCGTCCAGCGCGTCGACGAACTCGCCGACCGGGATCTGCGGGTTGTCGCGGTGCAGGAAGTAGATGTCCACATGGTCGGTCCGCAACCGGGCCAGGCTCTCGTCGAGCTGGCGGCCGATGGATTCCGGGTTGTTGTGCGGGGTGTGCGCGCCCTTGCCGATCACCACGACCTCATCGCGCACGCCGCGATCGGCGATCCACTGGCCGAGCAACGCCTCCAGGCTGCCCTTGCCGTACATGTACGCGGTGTCGAAGGTATTGCCGCCGCGCTCGACGAAGTCGTCGAACACGACCGACGCGTGCACCAGGTTCGGCTGGTTGTCCACACCCATGACCAGCCGGGAGATCGGCTTGCCGACGCCGTGGATCGTGCCGTAGCGCATGGTGTCGGTGCGTCGCGCCGGGCCGAAACCGGTGTGGATGTTCGTGGCGCGCTCCTGCGGATAGGTCAGGCCGATCTCGGCGCGCCACGTGTCGAGCGTGGCCATGTTGCCGAGCGTGTCGGCCCAGCTCATCTCGGGCGCCTGCCGGTCGGCGAGGTGCGCTGCGACCGTGTCGGCCTCGGCCGCGTACAGACCCCGCGGCGCGATCTTGATCTCCGCGACGTCGGCGCCGACCCGGTGCAGCATGATCGACGTGGACTCGGTCGCGCTCGGCAGCCACGGCTCCGGCACGACCAGATACCCCTCGGAACCCAGCACCCGCACGGAATTCTCGCCCGCCAACCGAATTCCGGTGCTCACCTGGGCGGTGATGCCGCCGGAAAACCCGAGCGACGCGGTGGTCCACTCGTCCACCCCGGTCTCGCCGATCCGCCCGACCGCCGACACCGACACCGGATCCGCGAACGGCGCCCCGCTCGCCACGCCCGCGATCAGCCGCGCGACCGACACCGGATACCCGCCGACATCGAGAATGCCGCCGCCACCGAGGTTCGCATCGTAGATCCGGCCATCGGTGCGGAAGTCGGCCGCGAACGAGAACGACGCCTCCACATGCCGCACCTCGCCGATCGCGCCGTCCCGGATCAGCTCGGCCAGCCTGCGGGTCTGCGGGTGGCAGCGGTACATGTAGCCCTCCATCAGGAAGACGTCCGCCCGCCGCGCCGCCTCCACCAGCGCCATCGACCAGGCGTGGTTGAGCGTCAACGGTTTCTCGCACAGCACGTGCTTGCCGGCCTCGATCGCGCGCAGCGACCACTCGAAGTGCCACGGATGCGGCGTGGCCACGTACACGGCCCGCACCTCGTCGTCGGCCAGCAGCTCCGCATAGTCCGCATAGGACTTCTCCGCACCGAACTCGGCCGCGAAACGCTCCGCCCGCTGCTGATCTCGGCTGGCCACGGCGGCCAGTTTCCCGGTCGTCGACAGCGGCAGTTGACCGGCGAAGGCACGGGCGATACCGCCCGGTCCGATGATGCCCCAGGCGAGCGTGCGGTCGGCCACGAACGACTCCTTTCGGCTGCGGATCAGGCTTGCCTCCATCTCAGCAGACTCGCGGCCCGGGATCGAGTGGCTCTAGGGTGATCCGTATGGACGGTTACGCGGCGATCGCGTTCGACCTCGACGGGACCGTCGCGGACACGCCGGAACTGATCACCGACATCATGGCCGGCATCCTTACCGAGCTGGGTGTCTCCGCCGACCGGGCAGCGATCCGCGCGACCATCGGCACGCCGTTGATCGCCAGCTTCGCCACGCTGATCGGCGAAGACGATCCGCGCGTCGCCGAGGCCGCGGTGACCTATCGCGGCCGGTTCGACGTCCAGGCCAAGCAACGCGGCACCGCGCTGCTGTTCCCCGGCGTCGTCGATGGGCTGACCCGGTTGCGCGCGGCCGGGGTTCGGCTTTCCATCGGCACGTCCAAGTCGAACGCGGCGGCCAGCCTGGTGCTGGATTCGTGCGGGATTTCGGACTTCTTCCAGACCGTGGTCGGTTTCGACGACGTGGCCAGCGGCAAACCCGCGCCGGACACCGCGTTGCTCGCCGCGCAACGACTCGACGTCGATCCCGCGCGGTGCCTCGTGGTCGGCGATGCCATCGGCGACATGCGGATGGGCGTGTCGGCCGGCATGCGCGCGCTCGGCGTCTCATATGGCGTTGCCATCGAGGCGGACCTGCTCGCGGCCGGCGCGGACCGCGTCGTGCACGGTTTCGGCGAGGTCGTCGACTACGCGCTCGCCGCGTGGCAGGCACCGTAACCGTCGGCCCGCGCCACGATCCGGCCCGCGCGGACGCGCACCGCGGTCTCGGTCGCGTCGCTGACCGCGGACACGCCCGCCGCCGCGGCGACCGCACCGGTTTCGTCGAGCACAACGCGCAGCCGAGGCCAGGCGAGGGCGGGGATGGCGGCGCGCAGGCAGCCGCGCAGTTCGACGATGGCCAGTCGGGCGAGCGGGCCCAGCTCACCGGGATTGCCGGTGACCAGTACGGCGGTCACCTCGGCCTCGGATGGTGCTGCACGCAGCGCTTCCTCGATCACGGACAGCCGGTGCAGGCCGAGCACGGCCAACACGCCGTCGGCCTCGATCAGGGCGGGCTCGTCGCGTAGCGCGTCGGTCGCGGCGGGCGGCTGCCACGGTTGGTTGACGGGCCGGGCCGGCGCGATGTGCGGCAGGTACGCGGGCTGCCAGGCGTCGTCGAGGTCGAGCGCTGCGAGTTGGGCGCAGGCCCGCACCAGGCCGAACGGCTCGCCGAAGCCGGGCGCGGCGGCGGCGAGTTGGGTCGCGCCGTGCAGCGTGGTCAGCGCGATCTCGGCGGCCCGCACCAGGCGGCCGGCTCGGTCGAGGTTCTCCAGGGCGAGGCCGAGCAGGATCGCGCTCAGGTTGGTCAGCTGCGCGAAGGGCCCGCTGACCTGTTCGTCGGCCATGATCTCGGGCAGCAGGTCGCGACCGAGCCGGGTCGCGCTACGCGCCTCGTCGGTGGCCAGCGGCAGCCGGGCCAGCCAGGCGCGCGCGAAGTCGGCCAGCGCCTCGGCCGCGGTCCGCGCGGTCGGCGGGTAGTCGGGCACCTGGTCGGCGGCCTGCGCCAGCACGGCGAAGTAGAGCGCGCGCTTGCCGGGGAAGTTCGAGTAGACCGCGCCCCTGGTCAGCTCGGCGCGTTCGGCGATCTGGTCGATCTTGGCGTCGCGGAAGCCGCGCTCGGTGAACTCGGCCTGCGCGGCCGCCAGCACCTTGGCGCGGTTGTGTTCCTGCATCTCCGCCCTGCTCAGCCGAACCATCGCGTTAGGATACTATCATCACTCAGATGACATGAACATCTGATCTCATCATCTGAATTGGAGGCATCATGGCCGACATCCCGGAAATCGACCTGTCCGATCCCGCTGTCCTCGCCGACCCGTTCGCCGCCTACGGCACGGCCCGCGAACACGGCCCGCTCGCTCGGCTGGTCACGCCCGGTTTCGGCACGATGTGGGCGATCACCCGCTACGCGGACGCGAAGGCGATGCTCGCCGACCCCCGGTTCGAGCTGCGGCCCAGCGGCTATCTGCGGCCCGACGTGCCCGAACACTGCGCGCGGTACATGCACACCATGCAGGAGAAAAACGGGCCGGAGCACGCCCGGCTGCGCAGGCTGGTCACGCCGTCGTTCACCGCCCGGCGCGCCCTGGACCTCCGCCCGCGCATCGAACGCATCGTCGAGGCGCTGCTCGACGACCTGCCCGAGCACGGCCAGGTCGACCTGCTGGACTTCGCACGTCCCCTGCCGATCGACGTGATCAGCGAACTGGTCGGCGTTCCGGCCGAGGATCGCGCGGCCTGGCGCGAGTACGGCGCGGCCATCGCGGCCGGGCACGGCGCCGCGTTCGCCGAGGCGATCCCGGCGATCATGCGCGACGCCGGCACCGTGGTCGCGCACCGGACCGGCACGCCCGGCGTCGACCTGCTCTCCGAGCTGATCGCGGCCGACGTGGACGAGGTCGAGCTGATCACGTTCGTCTGGCATCTCGTGCTCGCCGGCCAGGTGCCGACCCTGCTGGTGACCAACGCGGTGCACGCGCTGCTCGAACACCCCGACCAGCTGGCCGCGTTACGCGCCGACGAGAGCCTGATGCCGCGCGCCGTCGAGGAACTGACCCGCTGGTGCGGCCCGCAACTGCTCAGCCTGCCCCGTTTCCTGAACGAGGACACCGAGTTCGCGGGCGTGGTCATCGGCAAGGACGAACCCGTCAGCGCCGCGCTCGCCTGCGCCAACCGCGACCCGCGGGTGTACGCCGACCCGGACCGGCTCGACCTGCGCCGCCCGACCGGCGAGCCAACGCACCTCGCCTACGCGCATGGCGCGCACTACTGCGTCGGCGCGGCCCTCGCCCGAGTGCAGACCGACGTCGCGCTCACCGCGCTGCTCCGTCGGTTCCCCGACCTCGCGCTGGTCAGCGCCGTGCGCAGGCCCGACCCCGGTGCCTGGCGACTGACGGAGCTGGTGGTGGATCTGGGTTAGCGCGCGAGCACGCAGTCGCCGCACACCGCGGCGCGGCTCGGCGTCGGCGCGGCCAGATAGATCAGGCAGCAGCTGCGCCGCCGAAACCGCCCGTCCGGTTCGCGCACGCTCGTGCCGCGCAGCGGGGGAGTGGCCAGCAGCTGGTCGGCAAGCGCGTGCGCGCGGCAGGCGAGGTCCGGTCGCGTGGTCGCGATCATGGTGGCCGCGCCGTTGATCGCGGACGCGACATTCCCCCACAACACCGTGGCTGAACCGGCGAACGCGCTGGTCAATGTCCACAACGGACCATTGACCAGCGCGTCCGGCGAGCCATCGGCACCGTAGTGCGTGGAGAGCGGGAAGGTGCCGCCGAGTTCCGGCTGCCACCACACCTCGTCGAGGTCCAGCACGGGGAACTCGCCGGACAACGCGGCCAGCCGCAGCGTCGGCGACACCAACCGCGCGACCAGACCGAGATGCGTGACCGACTCGGCAACGCGGCGCGCGGGCCGGCCACCGCCCGCCGCGAGGTACGCCTGGATCCCGCTCACCCGCTCGGCCAGCCGAGCCGGCTCGTCGACGAGTTCGCGGAACGGACGCCATGGCGCCGTCGGGGTCGCGCGCGCCGGATGGGTCTCGACGGCGAAGAACGGGCCCCACTCGTGCATGCCCCGATTGTGCCCGTGATATGTCATGGGCCATGCCGCACGTGTCGACACAGGACGGAACCCGCGTCGCCTACCAGGTGCGCGGCGACGGGCCCGCACTGGTGCTGCTCGCCGGCCAGTCCAACAACCACCACTGGTGGGACGGCGTCCGCGAGGACTTCGAGCGCGAGCACACCACGATCTCCCTGGACTACCGAGGCACCGGCGACAGCGACAAGCCGGACCAGCCCTACCACACCAGGGAGTTCGCCGGCGACCTGCTGGCCGTGCTCGACGATCTCGACGTCGACCGGGCCGACGTCTACGGCACGTCGATGGGTGGACGGGTCGCCCAGTGGTTCGCGGTCGACCATCCGGACCGGCTCGGCGCGCTCGTGCTCGGTTGCACCTCGCCCGGTGGCCCGCACTCGATCGAACGGGACAACGCGGTGCGCGTCTCGCTGGCCAGGCCGGGCACGCCCGAGGCCAAACAGGCGCTGATCGACCTGATGTTCACCCCGGCCTTCTCGGCCGCGCACACCGGCCGCTACACCGTGCTCGGCGATCCGCACATGCCGCCGTACGCGCGGAAACGGCACCTGCTGGCCAGCAACGGCCACAACGCCTGGGACGTGCTGCCGGACATCACCGCGCCGACGCTGATCCTGCACGGCACCGACGACCTGCTGAACCCGACCGCGAACGCCGAACTGCTCGCGCGGCGTATCCCGAACTCGCGGGTGCGGCTCATCGACGGCGCGCGGCACGCGTACTTCGTCGAATGTCGCGAGGTGGCCGGCCGCGCGGTGCTCGAATTTCTGCGCGAGTGCCACTGAGCCGGTAAGCATGAGGACATGGCAACCACCTCGGAATCCCGCTCGCTCGCCACGCTGCTCGCGGCCGGCAGGCTCGCCATCGGCATCACCGCCAGCGCCTTCCCCGAACTCGGCGCCCGATCCTGGGTCGGCGAGCACGGACGCGGACCGGCCGGTCGGGTGCTCGGCAGGGCGCTCGGCGCGCGCGACCTCGCGCTGGCCATCGGTGCGCTGTCCAGCCGCGAGGACGACGTGGCGTTCCGCCGCTGGGTTCGGCTCGGCGCCTTCGCGGACGGCGCCGACGCGTTCGCGACCCTGCTGAACTGGCGGTCACTGCCCAGGGCGAGCCGGATCGGGGTGTTCACGGTCGCCGCGAGCGCGGCGGCGCTGGGTGCGGTGCTGGGTCAGGCCGGGCGGTAGCGCGGGTTGGTGATGTGCCATTCGGCACTGCCGCCCATCCACGCCTTGGTCGCGCGCAGGAACCGCTGCAACTGCGGCGAGGGCACGGCGGCCAGGCTGCGATGGGTCTCCTCGAAGTCGCGCACCAGGTTGTTGTGCAGGTCGACGACGACCGCGGTGGCGTCCGCGATCGAGCAGTTCCGGTCGGCCGCGACCTGCAACACCATGTTGCACACCGGGTTCTCGTCGGCCGCGTCCTTGGCCACCGACACCAGGTCGTTGAGCATCACGGCCGCGGTGCCGGCCTGGGTGAGCGCGAGGCGCACCCTCGGCTGGTAGTACATGCCGGCGTCGAGTTCGTAGCCGCCGACCGCGTCGATCAGGGTCATCGACGTGTAGAAGGTGTCGTGCTGGCGGGTGGCGAGGTAGCGCCAGGCGGGCGGGTAGGCGTTGGTGTAGCGCCAGGCCGCGTAGGCGTTCCAGCTGACGAACATGGCGAACGTCGAGTAGCAGACCCGTTGCACCTGCGCGGGTGAGCCGTGCCGGGACAGGTGCTCGATGCCCGAGTTGAGCGCGATCAGCACCGGGTCCGAGCGCAGCGCCTCGTCCAGCGGCACCGAGAACTCGCCCGCGGGCGCGACCGGGTCCATCGCGGCCATCGCCATGGCCAGTCGCGGCGGCAGTTCGGTGGGGACGGCGCCCTGTTCGGTGTCGTCCGCGTACAGGTCGTCCGCCGCCCACCAGGCGGCGTTGAGCTGCGCTGCGATCAGCAGCCGGTCCACGTCGTCGGTGTCGGTGTGGGTGAGCACGACCAGCTTGCCGAAACCGGCCCGCCCCAACAGATCCACCTGTTCCTCGGTGAACCCGCAGTCCGCCGCCCACACCGTGAGCCTGCGGTTGACCTCCTCGGCCAGCGCCTCGTCCTGGCGTTCGGCGACCGGCACGTAGAGGGGCGGATGCGAGCCGTCGCCCCATTCCCGGAACAGGTAGCCGGGTTCGGCCGGGGTGCGCAGGCCGGTGATGTTCGCGGCCGACGTGCCGAGACCGGACGGGAGGCCCCAGTTCGCACCGGCCAGCGCGGTCGACGGGCTCGGCGGCGCCGGACAGTCCCTGGTCGTGGGGACGTCGGCGGGCGCGCTGGTCGACTCGGTCGCGGGAACCGTCTCGGTCATACCCGCGAGCCTGTCAGTCCGGTCGGATCGAAGGCATCCGCCATCGTGGGGACGGCCGGGCACAAACGGGTGATGGCCCGGCCAATCGCGAAACACTGACAGCAATGATGTCCCGGCTCAGGCCAGTTCGGCGGTCAGGAACTCCTCCCAGCTGCGCTTGCCGGTCGCGTGCTCCGGCGCGGTGTTGGCGCCCGCGCGGAACGCCTTGGCGGCGCGGCCGGGCAGCCGGATCGGCAGAATCGGCCTGCGCTTGCCGGTTCTGGCCAGGTAGCCGCGGGTCAGTTCGGCCATACCGTAGACGGTCGGCCCGGCGATGTCCTCGACCAGTCCGGCCGGTTCGCCCAGCGCCAACTCGGTCATCCGCGCGGCCACGTCGTCCGCGTCGACCGGCTGCATCACGAACCCCGTCGGCAGGGGCAGCACCGGCAGCTTGGCCATGGCGCGCATCACGGTCAGCACCAGCGTGTGGAACTGGGCGGCGCGCAGGTTGGTCCACGGCACCCCCGACTCGGCGATGATCCGCTCGGTGCCCAGCTTCATCGCGAAATAGCCGAACATCGCCTTGTCCAGGACGCCGTTGACCGGGATCCGCTCCGCGCCGACCACCGAGATGTTCACGATGTGCCGGACATCGGCCGCGATCGCCGCCTTCACCAGCGTGCGGGCCTTGTCCTCGTCGCCGCTCTGGGTACCGGCGCAGTGCACGACCGTGTGGATGCCGCGCAGCGCCGCCTCGACGCCCTCACCGGTGCTCAGGTCGCCAGCCACGTATTCAACGCCGTCGCCCGACGGGTGTTCGCGCCTGCTCAGCACCCGCACGGGCACGCCCTCGGCGCGCAGTCGGGCCACTACCAGGCTGCCGAGCGTGCCGGTGCCGCCGGTGACCAATGTCAGTTCGCTCATCACGTCCTCCTGAATTCTCTGTCGTCATCGGTAGGACACCGCGACGGCGAAGAACGTGACGGGCGCGCGGGAGGTCGACTCTCGGATCAACCGATCGGTTGATCCCGATCTGGCTCGCCGGTCGATGTGGCGAAGGGGGCCCGACTGCGAATCTTTCGGGGCAACGCACACCGCCGAACCCGAAAAGGAACCCCGAAATGATGACCACGCAGAACCGCTCAGCCGCAGCACCCGCCGCCCTCGACGCAACGCACGGCCGGCAGTTCAGCCGGGTCAAGGGGCTGGTCGGCACCTACCTGGGCATCAGCGCCGCCACCATCGTCGCCGTCGTCCTGCTCCGCGACAACGCCGCCATGGTCAACTCCGCTGTGTGGATCCGCTCCACGATCGTGCTGGCCAGCGCCCTGCTGACGCTCTCGTTCGTGGTCCGCGCCGCCCGCGGCTCGCGCCGGGCCTTCCTGCGCCTGCGGATCGTCTCGACGGTAATGGTCATCGCCATCGCGACCATCATCGCGCTGCCCGGCACCTTCCCGACCTGGCTCAAGATCGAACAGGGCTGCTGCGGCCTGCTGCTGCTCGGGGTGGTCGCGCTGGTCAACGGCAGGGCGCTGCGCTCGGCCTTCGCGGCCGAATGAGCCGCGAGCCGGCCATGGTGACGCTCGTCGTCTCGCTCGTCTGCGCCGCATCCGTGCTGTCGTTCGGCCTGGTCACCGCTAGATTGTCTGGTTGGGACCAGACGTCATCGGAGAGGGCGCAGATGAACGAGCCCATACCGCGAATCTGGCTGGACGACGGCGCCAACGGCCGTTGGCAGCGGTTGGGCGACAACGTCCCCTACGGCCTGCTCCTCGTACTCGTCGGCTTCACCCTTGTCTACAAGCAGTCCGCGCCCGGCTCGGCCCTCATCGACGTCGTGCTGTGCACGGCTGCGGCGCTGTGGATCCTCCTGCTCTACACAATCCGTCCGCAATGGCGGGACCGGCCGGCCGTCATGACCGTGTTCATCGCCGGATTCGTGCTGGTCATGGGCGTGCTGATCGCCCGAGACCCCTGGTTCGGCTTTCTCACCCCGGCCGGCTACTTCCTGTCCTTCCGCGTGCTGCGCTGGCCCTGGCTGCTGATCGGCGTCGGGGCCGTCGCGATCCTCGCCGGCAGCGCACAGTCCTCCGGCCTCGACCTCGGCACCTCGCTCGGCGTGCTGTCCTACGTCGCCGTGCTGCTGGTCAACGTCGGCCCGATGTGCGGCCTCGCCTGGCTCGCCCACCGCGGCGCACAACGCAACGACGAACGGAACCAGACCTTGGCCGCGCTCAGCGATGCCAACTCGAAACTCACCGCGTCGCTCGCGGAAAACGCCGTGCTGCACCAACAACTGCTCTTGCAGGCCCGCGAGGCCGGCATCCTGGACGAACGCGCCCGGATGGCGCGCGAGATCCACGACACCCTGGCCCAGGGCCTGACCGGCATCGTCACCCAACTCCAGGCCGCCGAACACGCCGCCGCCGATCCCGAGGCATGGCAACGACATGTCTCCGCCGCGACCGGCCTGGCCAGGGAGAGCCTGACCGAGGCGCGCCGCTCCGTGCACGCGCTGCGCCCGGAACCGCTGCGAACCGCGCGACTCAGCGAAGCCCTCGCCGACGTGGCGAACCGCTGGTCCGTACTGAACGGGATCACCGCCCAGGTCACCACCACCGGCACGGTGCTGCCGCTCGCGCCGGAGGCTGAGGTCGCGCTGCTGCGCACCGCGCAGGAAGCCCTTGCCAACGTCGCCAAACACGCCCGCGCCAGCCGGGTGGGCGTCACACTGTCCTATTTGGAACGAGAGGTTGCGCTGGACGTGCGCGACGACGGGCAGGGCTTCGACCCGGCCGTCGAGAGGTCCGTTGTGGAGGATGAGCGACGCATGAGTGGGGGATTCGGCCTTGTCGCGATGCGGCAACGGATCGAGGGACTGAGCGGCACGCTCCAGGTGGAGTCCGAACCGGGATTCGGCACGGCCATCTCGGCCTGCGTGCCGGTCGTACCGGCGGGAGCGAACGCATGATCACGCTGCTGATCGTCGACGACCACCCGGTCGTCCGGGACGGCCTGAGCGGCATGTTCGCCGCCGACCCCAATTTCGAGGTGCTCGGCCAGGCCACCGACGGTGCCGAAGCCATCCGCCTCGCCCAGTCGCTCAAGCCGGACGTGATCCTGATGGACCTGCGCATGCCCGGCATGGACGGCCTCGCCGCCATCAAGGAACTCGCCCGGCTGCGCGTGCCCGCCAAGGTGCTCGTGCTCACCACCTTCGACACCGACAACTACGTGCTGCCAGCCATCGAGGCGGGTGCCACCGGCTACCTGCTCAAGGACGCGCCCCGCGCCGAACTGCTCCGCGCCGTCCAGGCCGCCGCGGCCGGCCAGTCGGTCCTGTCACCCGCTGTCGCGACCCGCCTGGTCACCCGCGTCCGCACCCCCGAGGAGGACCCGCTCAGCCAGCGTGAGTTGGAAGTGCTCGAACTCGTCGCCGCCGGCACCACCAACCGCGAGTCCGCTGCGAAGCTGTTCATCAGCGAGGCGACCGTCAAGACGCACCTGCTGAACATCTACCACAAGCTCGGCGTCAGCGACCGCGCGGCGGCCGTCGCCGAAGCCTTCAACCGCGGCCTGCTCAAGCCGAACCGTCCCGGCTGACTCGCCGGTTGACGTGTCCTGCGTCACCGCCTATCGTTCAGCGAACCGGTTCGCGAACCGGTTCGACGCAACGGAGCGTGGTAGGAGGTACCCGGGTGAACATCGGTGAGATCGCCCGCCGGGCCGGTGTGTCCCGCAGCACGGTGTCCTATGTGCTGAGTGGGAAACGCCAGGTCAGCCCTGAACTCCATGCCCGCATCACCAAGGTCATCGAGGAATCCGGCTACCGCCCCAGCGCCACCGCGCGAGCGCTCGCCGAGGGCACCAGTCGCACGATCGGCCTGGTCATCCCGCCGATGGGCCGGCACCTCTCGGTCGACCAGTTGCACTTCGTCGGCGCGGTCGCCGAAGCGGCTGCCGACGCCGACTACGACGTGCTGCTCTCGCCGAGCGGCACGGCAAGCCAGACCTCGTTCAACCGGATGATCGAGGGAAGACGGGTCGACGGGGTGATCCTCATGGAGACCCTGCTCCGCGACAACCGGGTCGACAAGCTGATCGACGAGCGGTTTCCGTTCGTCACCATCGGCCGCACCGGATTCGACGACGCGCACGGCTGGGTCGACCTCGACTACGCCGGCCTCGTCGCGACCGGGGTGGCGAAGCTGCATGCGTTGGGACATCGCAGAATCGCGTTGGTCAACCGCCCGCAGGAACTGCTCGACCACGAATACGGCCCCGCGTATCGTGCCGCGGACGCCTTCGACAAGGCCATAGTCGAGAACAACCTCAGCGGCGTCGCCCGGTGCTGCGACGACGATGACGCCGCGGCCGCCGCCTGTGTCGACTCGATCCTCGCCGCCGCGCCGGATCCGACCGCCATCCTCACCATCAACGAACGTTCCCTCGCCGGCCTTGTCAGCACGCTGCACGACCGCGACCTGCGCATTCCGCAGGACATCTCGGTGCTCGCGGTGACCTCGACCCGCAACGCCACGGCGATCCGGCCGAGGATCAGCGCCGCCGACGTGCCGGCCGAGGAAATGGGCAGAGCGGCCGTGTCCGCCGTCCTCACCCGCATCACCCGACCCGCCGAGCCGCTCACCACGCTGCTGCTCGCCCCGCCGTTCATCGACCGCGACAGTCTCGGCGCGCCACCCGACCGCGCCTGACATTCACCTTTCTCATCGTGGGTCGGCGTGTTCGCCGTGCCCACAAAACATCCGTGACAGGAATTCATCATGGCTCGTCGACTGCTGCTCGCCGCCCTTGCCGCGCTGTCCCTCGTCGCCGCGACCGCCTGCGGCGGGTCGTCCACATCGGACGGCAATGCCAACACGCTGACCGAGATGGACTACTACAACACCGATCCCGGCCTGTCCGCGCTGCCGAAACTCCTTGACCAGTGCGGAAAGCAGAGCGGCGTGACGATCACCCGACAGGTCGTGCCCGACCTGCGCACCAAGCTGTTGCAGTTGGCCGGCAGCCACGGCGTGCCCGACCTCGTGCTGATGGACAACCCCGATCTGCAACAACTCGCCGCCACCGGCGCGCTCGCCGACCTCGGCGCGGCGGGCGTGCGCACCGACGGCCTCTATCCGAACATCGTCGCCGCGGGCGAATACCAGGGCAAGCTCTACGGCCTCGCGCCCGGCGTCAACGCGCTGGCCCTGTTCTACAACACGAAGATGTTCGCGGCAGCAGGCGTCCAACCGCCGAAGACCTGGAGCGAACTGACCTCCGCCGCCGCCAGACTGACCACCGGGAAACAGCACGGCATCGGCTTCGCGGTGCCCGCCACCGAAGAAGGCAGCTTCCAGTTCGAGGCGTTCTTCCTCTCCGCGGGCGCCGACCTGAAGACGTTGAACTCGCCGCAGGCGGTGTCCGCGCTGCAACTGCTGTCGAACCTGGTGACCGCCGGTTCCGCGCCCAAGGACGTGCTCAGCTGGACCCAGGCGAACGTGGAGGAGCAGTTCGCCAACGGCAGCCTGGCCATGATGGTCAACGGCCCGTGGCAGCTGCCGCAGCTCGCCAAGGCGAACATGGCCGATTTCGGCATCGTGCCCATCCCGGTCCCGGACAGCGGCGGCACCTCCTCCGGCGCGCTCGGCGGCGAGGTCTGGGCCGCCGGCAACAACGGCAGGACGGCAAAGGCGGCCGCGGTCATCAAGTGCCTGACCACTGCGCAGAACAGCCTCGCCTGGTCGAAACTCGTCGACTACATCCCGTCCAACACCGCCGCCGCGCAACAGCTCGCCGCCGGCGATCCGCAGCTGAAGACGTTCGTCGACGAGATCGGCGGCGCCAAAGGCCGGACGGCCGAACTCGGCGCCAGCTACCCGAAGTACTCGCAGGCGCTGTGGACCGCCGTGCAGTCCGTACTCGCCGGCCAGGCCGGCCCGCAGGCCGCGCTGAACCAGGCCCAACAGCAGGCGTCCGCGAGCTGATCATGGCCACGCACGTCCTTTCCGCCAGCTCGCCGCGGCCCGCCGTGACCCGCCGGTTCGACCGGGTCGCGCTCACCCGGATCGGCTTCATCCTGCCCGCCGTCGCCTACACCGTGATCTTCTTCGGCTATCCGCTGATCCGCAACGTCATACTGTCCTTTCAGGACTACGGGGTGTCGTCGCTGTACAGCGGCACCGCGCCGTTCAACGGATTTGCCAACTACACGCACCTGTTCGCCGATCCGACCTTCCGCACGGCGGCGTTGAACACGGTCGTGTTCGTGGTCGGCTCGCTGGTGTGCCAGTTCGCCATCGGCCTCGCCCTGGCCAGTTTCTTCCAGCGCGCCTTCCCGCTGCACGGCGTGTTGCGGTCACTGCTGCTCATTCCGTGGCTGCTGCCGCTGGTCGTGACCGGCACGGTGTTCCGCTGGATGCTCAACACCAGCAACGGTGTGCTCAACGAGATCCTCCGCGCGTTGCACCTGATCGGCGCACCGATCCCGTGGCTGGACAGCGTGCACACGGCCATGATCGGCGTGCTGCTGTGCAACATCTGGATCGGCATCCCGTTCAACATGGTCATCCTCTACGGCGGCCTGCAATCCATCCCCGGCAACCTCTACGAGGCCGCCGCGCTGGACGGCGCGGGCCGCTGGACCCAGTTCCGCCGCATCACGCTGCCGATGCTGCGCCCGGTCATCACGGTCGTGCTCACCCTCGGCCTGATCTACACGATCAAGGTGTTCGACATCATCTGGGTGCTCACCGGCGGCGGCCCGGCCAACGCGACCCAGACCGTCACCACCTACGCCTACCAACTCTCCTTCGGCGGCCTCGCCGAATTCGGCCTCGGCGCGGCGGCCGGCAACGTCCTCGTCGTGGTGGCGCTGATCTTCGCCGTGCTCTACGTCCGCTCCGCCCGGACGGAGGCGACATGACCCGCCTGCTGAGTCCCTACTTCAAGTCCGCGTTCGGCGTGCTGATTCTGGCCGTGCTGCTGTTCCCGCTCTACTGGATGCTCAACGCCTCGTTCGAGACCAACACGCAGATCGCCCGGCCGACGCCCGAATGGTTCCCGAACCACGGCACGCTCGCCGGCTACCGCGACGCGCTGGCCCAGGAGGGCGGGCACCTGCTCACCTCGGTCGTCGTCGCGCTCGGCGTCACCGCGCTCACTCTGCTGATCGCCGCGCCCGCCGCCTACGGCCTGGCCAAACTCGGCTCGCCGGGTGGTCGGCCGCTGCTGTTCGTGCTGCTCATCGTGCAGTTGATCCCGGGCATCGTGATGGCCAACGCGCTCTATCGGATCTTCGACTCGCTCGGCATCCTCAACTCGCCGGAAGCGCTGATCCTGGCCGACTCCACGCTCGCCGTGCCGTTCGCGGTGCTGATCATGCGCGCGTTCATGGTCTCGGTGCCGCGCGAACTCGTCGAGGCCGCGAGCATCGACGGAGCGGGAGCCCTGCGCACCTTCCTGCGGATCGTCGTGCCGGTCAGCCGCAACGCGATCGTCACGGCCGGGCTGTTCGCGTTCCTGTTCGCCTGGGGTGACTTCCTGTTCGCCACCACGCTCAACCTCGGCTCACCGGCCTGGACGCCGATCACCGTCGGTCTCTACAACTTCATCGGCGCCGGCACCAACACCACCAGCTGGAACTCGGTGATGGCCACCGCGGTCATCGCCTCGCTGCCGGTCGCCGTGCTGCTCGTCATCGCCCAGCGCTACGTAGCCGTCGGCCTGTCCGCGGGCGCCGTCAAGGACTGAAGGGGGTCATGCGGAACCATGCTGCACTTTCGCAACAGCGAGCACGTGCTCACGGTCGAACCGTGGGGAACGGACAGCGTGCGGGTGCGCGTTGCTCGCGATTGTCGTCGCGACAACATTCCGGGCGCTCTCGACATCGAACCGCCCGACACGCCGCATCACGTCGAGGACGGCGCGCTGGTCGTCGGCAAACTCCGCGTCGAACTGGCCGACAACGGGCACCTCACCTTCCGCCGCGCCGAGGACGGCGCCGAACTGCTGCGTGAGGTGTCCGCGCACTTCGCCTGGCCAGGCCCGCGCCTGTTCAGCCCGAACGGCGACGGCTACTACCGACTCGAACAGCGCTTCGCGGCGTACCCGAACGAGCGCGTCTACGGCCTCGGCCAGCACCAGCACGGCCGGCTGGACCAGAAGGGCCTGGTCATCGACCTGGTCCAGCGCAACGCCGAGGTGAGCATCCCGTTCATGGTCTCCTCGCGCGGCTACGGCCTGCTCTGGAACCTCCCCGCGGTGGGCCGCGTCGAGTTCGCCGAGAACGGCACCCGCTGGGTCGCCGACTCCGCCCGCCAGATCGACTACTGGATCACCGCGGGCGACACTCCGGCCGAGATCCTCGCGCACTACGCCGACGCCACCGGTCACGCGCCGGTCCTGCCGGACTGGGCGAGCGGATTCTGGCAGTCCAAGCTGCGCTACCAGACCCAGGAGGAACTCCTCGCGGTCGCCCGCGAATACCAACGCCGCGACCTGCCCCTGTCGGTCATCGTTGCCGACTACTACCACTGGACGCACCTCGGCGACTGGCGCTTCGACCTGGCCGAATGGCCCGACCCGGCGGCCATGGTCAAGGAACTCGACAGCATGGACGTCAAGCTCATGGTGTCCATCTGGCCCTCGGTCAACCCGGTCGGCGAGAGCTACCGCGACCTGCACGACCAAGGACTGCTGGTCGGCACCGAACAGGGCGCGCCGGTGCACCAGATCTTTCCGGACAAGGGCTTCGGCGGGCACCCGCACGGCGTCAGCTTCTACGACGCCACCAATCCGGCCGCACGGGACTACCTGTGGGCCAAGGTCAAACAGAACTACTACGACCTCGGCGTGCGGGTCTGGTGGCTGGACGCCTGCGAACCGGAGATCTTCCCCGAGCAGTTCGCCAACCTCCGCTTCGCCGCGGGCCCCGGCCGCGAGGTCGCCAACAGCTATCCGCGCGAGCACGTGCGCGGCTTCCACGAACACCTGAGCGGGCTCGGCGAAACCGAGATCGTCTGCCTGGTCCGCTCGGCCTGGGCGGGCAGTCAACGCTTCGGCGCCGCGCTCTGGTCCGGCGACATCCAGACCACGTTTCCGGCGCTGCGCAGCCAGATCAGCGCCGGACTCAACGTGGCGATGAGCGGACTGCCCTGGTGGACAACGGACATCGGCGGCTTCCATGGCGGCGACCCGGACGACGAGGACTACCGCGAGCTGATGATCCGCTGGTTCCAGTACGGCGTGTTCTGCCCACTGCTGCGGCTGCACGGCCATCGCGAACCGCGCCAGGGCTTCGGCGCGGGCCACGCCGGCGGCCCCAACGAGGTCTGGTCGTACGGCGAGGCCGCGTACCGGATTCTCGCCGACCAACTCCGCCTGCGGGAACGCCTCCGCCCCTACCTCGGCGCCGCCATGGCCGAGGCCGCGCGCACCGGACTGCCCCCGATGCGACCCCTGTTCGTCGACTTCCCGGACGACCCGAGCGCCTGGACCGTCGACGACGCCTACCTGTTCGGCCCGGACCTGCTCGTCGCGCCCATCACCGAACTCGGTGCCCGCTCCCGCGCCGTCCATCTCCCGGCCGGCGAGACCTGGATCGACGTGGCAACCCGCGAACAACACCCCGGCGGCACCACGGTCCACGCCGACGCCCCGCTGGAGCGCATCCCCGTCTTCGCCCGAGCCAACGGAAATCCACCCCTGTAACACGACGAGAAGGGTCAGCCATGCACTCACCGCAGCGTGTTCGGCACACCACTCGATTACTGCTCGGCCTCACCGGCGCCCTGCTGCTCGCCCTGCCCGCCAATGCCGCGCCGGCCACCGATCAGAACATCACCGTCGACCTGTCCAGTACCACCGGCTCGGCGACCGGCGTCGGCTCCGGCTTTCTCTACGGCCTCAACCAGGACGGCTCCGGCCCCTCGGACAGCCTGCTCGCGCCGCTGAACCCGACCTCGGGACGCGGCGGGGGAGCGCGGCTGCCCGGCGGTGGCTGGGTCGGCGACGGTTATCAGGCGGGAAGCGGTTACCAGGCCAGGATCTCCTCCGCGCTCGGCCAGGCGCGCCGGCTCACCACCGGCGCATACCATGCCAGTGACGACCTGTTGGTCAGCGACGTGTGGGGCGCGGACACCACCCAACCGTCGAACACCGTGTATCCGTGCACCAACGGCGACTGCTCGAACTGGATCTCGTTCCTGGACCGCATGATGTCCGACGTCAGCGCGTCCGGCCTGACCCCGAACTTCGACATCTGGAACGAGCCGGACGGCCCCGCCTTCTTCGCACCCGGCGTGAACACCACGCAGTACTTCGCCATGTGGGACTCGGCGGTGCGGGAGATCCGGCGGCTCGACCCGGGCGCGACCATCGTCGGGCCGAGCCTGTCCGGCTGGCAGTACGCGAACCTGGGGCCGTTCCTCGATCACGTGAAGTCCGCGAACACCGTGCCGAACATCCTCAACTGGCATTTCAGCGGCAATCCGATCGCCGACGCGCAAACGGCCGACTCGATGCTGTCCGCGCGCGGCATCAGCGGCGTGCGGCTGTCCATCAACGAGTACATCTTCGGCAATCAGCAGAACGCCGGCTACGAAGCCTGGTATCTCGGCCAGTTGGCCAAGTCGGGCATCAGCAGTGCCTCGCACGCGATCTGGACCGACTGCTGCGTCGCCGGCACGCTCGACTCCACGCTGGTGCCCGACGGCAGCGGGAATCTCCAGCCGACCGGCCAATGGTGGGTCTATCGCGAGTATGCGCAGGTTTCCGGCACACTTGTCTCGGTCAACAACAATGGTGGCAGCACCGACGCGGTCGCGTCCGAGGACCAGAACGCCGGCCGCGCCGCGATCCTGCTCGGCGACTCCAGCGGTAACACCGGCAACACCAACCTCACCATCAACGGCCTGACCAGCAGGCCATGGCTGGCCAGCCGCAGCGGCATCGCGGTGACCGTGCAACGCATTCCCGACCAGAACCCGCTGTCCGCGCCGATCACCGTCGGCTCCCAGATCGTCGCGGCCGGCACGAACAGCGTGCAGGTGCCGATCAACTGGCAGAGCGCCAATGACGCGTACTTCGTCACGTTGACGCCCGCCGCGTCCACGGTGATCGTCGACGGCGCCACCACCAGCGGCACCGACTACTTCTCCTACGGCGCCAACTGGGGCCAGACCAACGGCGTTGCAGACATGTACGACGGCACCGCGAACTGGAGCTACATCCCGGGTTCCGTGGCCCAGTTGCATTTCACCGGCCGCCAGGTCACGCTGCACGCTGTGCGCGACGTCGACCAGGGTGTGATGTCCCTCTCCGTCGACGGTGGGAGTCCGGTCACCATCGACGACTACGCACCCAGTCGCAACGCCTCCGGCGTGGTGTGGACGAGCCCGGTTTTCGCCTCCGGCCAGCACACGTTGACCATCACCGTGCAGCAGAAGGACGCCACGAGCAGCGGGAACAACATCGCCATCGACCGCGCCGACATCAGTTGACGCAGCAACAATCGCTCGGATCCACCTCGGCGCAGGCTCAGCGCCGAGGTGGATTTCCTTTCCCGACAGCGATACTGGCCGAATCGAAGGTCCAATCGGGGTGTGGTACTAGTTTCAGCGTCGTCCGCGCCGCACCACCGAAGGAGAATCGGCCGTGGTCCTGGAGATCACCCTGCTCGACGTCGTTCCCGGTCAGGAGGAGGCGTTCGCCGGCGCGTACCGGCAGGCCCACCATCTGCTGACCGCGTCGGACGGGTGCATCAGCGCGCGGATGACCAGAGGCGTGGAGACGCCGAGCCGGTTCGTCGGCATCGTCGCGTGGGAGTCGGTGGACGATCATCTGGAAAATTTCCAGAAAACCGAGCGTTACCAGCGGTACCGCGATCTGCTTGTCCGCTATCTCGCCGCGCCGCCGGTCGTCGAGCACTTCACCGACATTGGAATTCGCTCCTTCTGATTGTCTACAACACGCCTCCTGACGTATCGTCGATTTTCGCGGAAAATAATCGGGCCGATTTCGGGGGTGTGCCGTGGCGGATCAGGCACGTCCGGCGAACGCGATCACCGGCGACGTGTCCGGCCAGGCCGTGCAGGCCGGCACCATTCACGGTGACGTGCATTTCCACCAACCGCCCGCGGACGCAGGCGCGGTGGTCCCGCGTCAACTGTTGACCCCGCCGAGCAACTTCGCCAACCGCGCCATCGAACTGTCCACATTGGATAAAATGCTGTCGGGCAGAGGGCCTGCCGTCGTCGTGTTGAAAGGCCCTGGTGGCGTCGGCAAAACCGCATTGGCACTGCACTGGCTCGATCGGCTCGCCGGCACCTTCCCGGACGGGCAACTGTATGCGGACCTGACGTTGTCCGACGGCGAACCCGTTCTTGTCGACGACATTCTCGGCCAGTTCCTGCGCGCCCTTGGCGTCGCGCCGCACCGCGTGCCGGCCGGTCTCGCCGAGCGCGCCGCGCTGTATCGCTCGGTCACCGCGGGTCTGCGGCTCGCGGTGCTGTTGGACGACGCCGTGTCGGCCGGGCAGGTGCGCGTATTGCTGCCCGCGTCGAGGGGTGCGGTGGTGGTGACCAGTAGACGCGCGCTGGCCGGTCTTCTCGCGGCAGGCGCGCTCAGCCTGCCGATCGATCCACTGGACGAGCAGTCCGCGCTCGACCTGCTCGGCGGCAGCATCGGCACGGCCCGCGTCGACGAGGAGGCCGTGCCGGCCCGGCAACTCGTCGGCCTGTGCGCGGGTCTGCCGCTGGCGCTGTGCGTCGCCGGTGCCCGGGTCGCGCTGCGCCCACGCAGGCCGCTGACGCGTCTCGTTGCCGAACTCGTCGACGAGCGCAGGCGCCTTGACGCGCTGTCGGTGTCCGACGACCTGTCCGTGCGCACCACCTTCGACCTCGCCTATGCCGGCCTTTCGGCTGGCCAGCAACGCGTCTACCGCGCCATGGGCGTCCATCCGGGGGTGCGGTTCGGCCCCGAGGTCATCGCCGCCGCGACCGGCTCGTCTGCTGAGCAGTTGATCGAGGAACTGGTCGACGCGAGCCTGGTCGAGGAGGTCGCGGACGGCCGCTACCGGCTGCACGACCTGGTCCGGGTGCACGCCCGCGACCAGGCCGACCACGTCGAGCGCACCGAGTTCCTGCGCCGGATCGTCGGCTGGTACCTGCACGCGACCCGGGCGGCCGCCGCCCTCGTCATGCCGGCCCGAGCGGTCCTGACCGCCGACACCGACGGCACCCTCCCGGACGGCCTTGACGACCTCGCCTCGGCCTTGGCCTGGTTGGAAACCAACCGCCCCACCCTGATCGAGGTCATCCGCGCCGCCGTCGACGCGCAGCGTTCCCACGAGGCGTATCTGCTCGCCGACGCGTTGCAGACGCTGTTCATCGTGCACCGGCACGACCGAGACGTGGTCACGGTCGGCGAGGCCGTACTCGAACGGCTCGACGACCCGGTCGCGGTCACCAGGATGCGCAAACGCGTCGCCCGCGCCTATGCCGTCCTCGGCGACGAACAACGCGCGCTCGCCCACGCCACCGACCTGCTGAGCACCGCTCGGCACCGGCACGACCGCAGGGGCGAGGCGAACGCCCTGCGCAGCCTCGCCCTCCTGCACGCCCGTTTCGACCAGCGCACTGCCGCCGTGGCCGAGTACGAGGCCGCGCTGGTCATCCTGCGTGACCTCGGTCAGGATCGCGCCCGCGCGCTGTCCCTGGTCGATCTCGGCCTGACCCTGCTCGAACTCGACCGCTGCGCCGACGCCGCCGACCGACTCACCGAGGCCCGACACGCCTTCGGCCAACTCGACGCACCGGACGAGTTCAACGAGGCCCGCGCCGACGCGGCCCTCGGCGCGGCCCTCGCCGGCACAGGTTCGCTCGCCCCGGCCCGCCTGCTGCTGGCCGACGCGCTGCGCAGGTTCACCGCGCAGCACGCCGACCACGAAACCGCCCGTACCCACCGCTGGCTGGCCGACCTCGCCCGACGCGTCGGCGACGAGGAAGCGGCCTGCGAACACACCGAGGCCGCGGCCCGACTCGGCGAAACCGGCTGACGGCGCCCCGGCGCCGGGCTCAGCGCAGGCGGATGATGTTCGGCAGGCCGTGCTCCGCCCGCAACGTGGCCAACTGCCCGGCCGACACCGCCCGCGTCCGCTCCGGCGGCGCGCCGATGAACCACCCCGCGGTCAGCACCGCGTGCCGTGCCGCGTCGATCGGGTCGCCGCTCGCCACGTAGTGGTGCGTGAACGAGCCGAGCAGCGTGTCGCCCGCGCCGTTGAGATACCGGACGCCGCGCGGCGTGGTCGGCCGTACCCGCCAGATCTCGCCGCTGTCCCGAACGCCGACCACCGCGCCCTCCGCGCCGCAGCCGACCAACACGACCGGCGTGCCGAACCGCTGCCACACCTGGCCGACCCAGTCCTCCGGCGAACCGGGCAGATCCTCGTGCGAGCAGGCCAGCACGTGCGCGTCGGCCATCCACGGTTGGTTGTGTTCGCTGTCCACGCTGCTGATGATGTGCAGGTCGGTCGCGAAGGGCAGACCGCGCTCGACCGCGACCGGGATCAGCGGCCGGGTGAACTCGATGTTGGTCAGCACCGCGAAAGCACAGTCCTCGGCCGCCTTCGCGAACAGCGGAGCCGGATAGCGCAGGCGCGGCGTCGACCGCAGGTCGCTCACGCCCGCCCGGGTGCCGTCCCGGTCGTAGAGCACGACCGCGCGCGGCTGGACCGCGCACCGCAAGGTGGTCGGCCCGAACAGCCCGTGCCGGCGCAGCGCCGAGATCGCCACCGCGCCGAGCGGGTCGCCGCCGACGTAGGTGGCGAACACGACCTCGTCGCCGAGTTCCTGCAGCGTCCGCGCCACCTGCCAGCCGGTACCGGCCGGGGCCACGCTCAGTCCGCCGTTGTCCACGGCGCTGGACACCAACGGCACCGGAAACCGTTCGACCTGCCGGCTGACGCTGATGTTCAGCACGCCGGCCACCACGATCCTGTTCATCGTTCCCCTCCTCGAATGACGACGCACGCGATCAGACAACCCGGGTAGCGCCGCACCAGCTCCTCGGCCAGACATGCCGCCGCGGCAGCGGTTTCGGCGTCGGCGAGGATGATGTCCGCGCAGTGCAACCAGTTGCTCGGCGAATCCTCGCTCGCCACCACGAACTCGGTCATGGTGCGATCACCGCCTCGACGACCGGTGCGCTCGCCGGTTCGGGCAGGTCGAGCAGGCGGTACATGTCCGCGCGCAGCCGCCGATGTGCTTGTCCCGGCAAGGAAGTGAGCCGCTCGCGCACGCCGTCGGCCAGGTCGCCGTTCGGCTCGGGCTGTTCGTCGATCGGCAGTCCCGGCCGCCATGGTGTCGCGTGCGCGCGCAAGTACTCCTGCGCCGAGCCGGGCGCCAGCGCCGCGCCGGTATCGACGTAGCGGACCGACCGACCGATCGCGGCCGCGTAGGTGGCCACCGAGCCGTGGTCGCCGACGACCTGGTCCGCGGCCACCAGCACGCCACGCCAGTCCATCGTCGGCTCGATCAACATCAGCCCGGCCGCCCGCGCCCGCGCCAACCAGGCCCGCAACTGGCGCCTGCCATGCGCCCACGCCGCGGGATGCAGCTGCACGGCCACCCGGAACCGCGCCGGATCGAGCGCACACGCGATATCCGTGACCAGATCGGGAAAGCGGCCGAACAACCCGTTCGGCCCCCAGGTCGAGGCGACCAGCACCAGCTGCTGATTCGCTTCGACGCCGAGCGCGGACCGATATGAATCGCGTCGGTGCAGGCTCGCGCACAACCGGTCGTAGCACGGATCGCCCGCCACCACCGCTACCGGCATTGCCGCCGGACACTGCGCGGCCAGCAGGTCGAGCTGCGCCTCGTGCGACAACACGATCGACGCCGGCAGCACTCGCCCCTCGGCGACGAGTTCGTTGCGGTCCAACCCGTACACCGCGCCCAGCGCCGAGGGCGCGCGCTTCCCGTAGCCCGCGCCGTGCGGCATCACCAGTACCGGCGCGTGCAGTCGCGCGATGCTGCTGCACGACGCGGCCAACGCGAGATCGAATCGCTCACGGGTCGCCTGTCGCCACGGAATGATCGCCGCGCCGATATCGTGCAGAAAGCGCGGCACGTCCGCGTCGAAAACCTCGGGTGCGGCCGTGAAAACCACCTGAATTCGCGGATCCGATTCGACAAGATCAATGATGTCGAGCAGGCGTTGACCCGCGACAATAGTGTGAACCGCCGCGAGCACGGTCCGCGCGGTCGTCCTGGTCAACCATTGTGGCGCGTCGATGCCGACCGGCAGCTGCGCCCAGTTCCCTTCCTCCATCGTCGTTCCCCTCCGAGTTCGCCAAGAATGTCGGAGCGAGAATGCGTGGCAGTGTGGGTCATTTTCGTCGCGGTCGAGGGTTCATTTCACTGACATCGCAGGTCACATGCCATGGACGCGTGCTCGACCGGTCCTGAAGCTGTCAACTCGATGTCAGGAAGCGGTCAGGCCACTCGAAAGGACCATCGAAAGCAACAGGTTGGTCTCATTGTTCTTCAAAACCGCGCGCGCCCCGGAATAGGCGCGCGAAACTTGCCGGTGGTCCTGACGTCCGGCGAGGGGCGGCGCTGGTGTTGATCAGCGTTTTTACCATATTGGGTCGCGTGGCGTATTCCGTCAGCGGCGAACGACGCGCGGATTGGCCACCGAAGCTCCAGGCGGTCGTCGGCGCGCTGCTGATTCACGCCGGCCGTCCGATATCCCGCACCCAACTCGCGCGATGGGTGTGGCCGGAGGAGGAGATACCGGCGAGCCTCAGCGGCACGCTGCACACCTATACCGGCCGGATCAGGAGAATCCTCGAGCACGCCGACGGTGGCGCGAAACTGGTCGGCGACGCGGGCATGCTCCGCATCGACGTCGACCCGAACCTGGTCGACTACCACGTGTTCCGCGTGACCGCCGACGAGGCGCGCACCGCCCTGCGTCGAGGAGAACCTCGGCGCGCGCTGGCCAGGGCGTCGGCCGCGATCGAACTGTGGCAGCGGGAAGGTCCGCTGGCCGGCCTGTCCTCGGCCAAGGTCGACAACTGGCGGCGCGGCGTGATCGACGACGAATGGCTGCCCGCACAGGACACCCTGCTGTCCGCGCTGCTGCGACTCGGCGAATTCCGGCAGGCGCAGGTTCGCCTGAACGAGCTGCAACGCGACCATCCCGACAGTCATCTGCTCATCGCGCGCCGCCTGGAAACCCTGCACGGCCTTGGCAATCTCGACGAGGCAACACGCTACTTCAGCGTCAAGCGGAAAATGTTGCTGGCGCAAGGAGAAGACGTCGCCGCCGACGAACTCACCCGGCTGCACGAACGCTCGCTCAATCGAGTAGCGACCACATCGGTTGTCATCGAACAACTCCCACCCGCGCCGCGTCCGCTCCGACACCACCTCCCGCCCGATGTCCGGACGTTCGTCGGGCGCGAGACATATCTGGCCAAGCTCGACGCGGTGGCCGTGAGCGCGACCGGCACGCGTCGGCCCAGCCTGGTCGTCCTCGACGGTCAGCCCGGCGTCGGCAAGACCGCGCTCGCGTTGCACTGGGCGCACCGGCTCGGCACCGGCGAAGCCGTTTTCTACTACGATCTCCAGGGTTTCAGCGCCGGCCCGCCGCACGAGGCCGACGAGGTCATCGACGAACTCCTCGCCGCGCTCGACTACCCGGTCGAACGCCTCGCCACCCCGACCCAACGCCGCCGCAAACTCCGCGACCTGCTCGCCGAACGCCCACTGACCGTGGTCCTGGACAACGTCGCCAAATCCGGGTCCGTCCGCGACCTGCTGCCGCTGCTGACCGACTGCACGGTCCTGCTCACCAGCCGGCAGCGCCTGACCGGCCTGCAAACCCTGCTGCACGCCAACTCCCTGCCGATCACCCCGCTCGCCACGCACGAGGGCGCCGCCCTGCTCACCGAACTGATGGGCCGACGAGCCGAACGCGCCCCGCAGACCGTCACCACGCTCGCCCAACTCAGCGGCGGCCTGCCGATGGCCTTGCAGGTCATCGCCCATCACGCCGAACAACACCCTGACGTCCCGCTCACCGCGATCATCGACGACCTGCGCGACGTGACCACCCTGCTCAGCATCGGCGAGGACGGCGACCTGCCGGCCGTCAGCCTCCGCGCGTCGTTCGAGATGTCCTACAACAAGCTGTCCCCGATCGAACAGGATCTGTTCGCGACCATCGCCCTGCACCCCGGCCACGAGATCAGCCTCCCCGCCGCCGCCGCGCTGGCAGGCCAACCGCTCGGCACGGTCCGCAAAGGACTGGACGCGCTGTCCGGCGCGCACATGCTCGAACCCACCAGCAACAGCATCCGCCGCTACCGAATGCACGACCTGCTCCGCTCGTTCGGCCAGGAACGCGCGACAGGCAGGGACGCGGCGACCAACGACAACGCGCAACTGCGCCTGCTCAGCTGGTACCTGCACGGCAGTTTCCGCGCCTGCCGCACGATGTTCCCGCATCAGCTGCGCCCCAGCCTGTTGCCGATCGAACTCGATGTGGTTCCCATGGACTTCGTGACCGACCGGCGAGCGAATTCCTGGCTGCTCGAGGAGAAGGACAACCTCTTGGACGTGATCGCATGGGCCGAGCGCCGTCATCCGTCCTATGCGGCCAGGCTGCCGTTCAACCTGTACCGAACGCTGCGCCAGTACGGCCACTACGCGGAGGCGCGGGACGCGCTGCGGGTCGCCATCGACGCGGCCCAGATCATCGGCGATCTCGAACTGGAGGCCGCCTCGCGGCACGACCTGGGCCAGATCCTGCTCGCCGTGCGCGAGCCGGCCGCGGCGAGCCGGGAGTTCCTGCGTGCGGCGGCACTCGCCCAACGGGCGCGCAGCGAGGCCGGCATCACCATGTCCACCTACAGCCTGGCCGGCATCGCGGTCCGGGAAGGCCATTTCGACGAAGGCATTGAGCTGTACCAAAACGCGCTGGACCGAGCGGTGTCGGCGAACCTGGTGGAATCGCAGTCGGCCATTCTGTTGATGCTCGGTCAGGCATATCGCTGCGAAAATGAGCGAGCGAAGGCTTTTCCCTATCTCAAACAGGCATTGTGGTTGGCCGGCACATTGCACCATTCCCATTTGCTCATCAAAACGCTGGTTCCGCTCGCCGAGGTGTGCGCGGAACTCGGCGACCGCGCCAACGCCCAGGCGCACGCGGGGCGGGCGCTGCGGCTGCTGATCGACAGCGAGGACCTGGAGGAGGCCCCGGCCGTCTTCCTGGCGCTGGCCAGGGTAGATACGGCACTCGGCCGGCACCAGGACGCCAAACGATATGCGCGGCAGGCGCTCCGGTTCGCCAGGGAGCGTAAGAACGTGCCCGCCGAGGCCGAGTCGCTGGAGGTCCTCGCGGACATCCTCCTCGTGCTCAAGTCACGAGAAGGCGCAGGTGAGGGCTGGACGCTGGCCCGCGAGATCCTGCTGGACCTGAGCGACCGTGACGGCATTGCACGGCTCGAAAGCAAACTTGCCACATTGGGGACATCGGCCGCCTGAATTCGTCTGACCGGGGCGAATTCCGATGCGATCGTTTGCGTAACCGACCGTTCGGTTTCCAGATGAGCGGTCTGTCGTCCCGACAGGTCAGGTTCCGGGGGAGCTTTGGCTGGCAGGGTGGACCAGTGTGGTCGCTGGCATTGCGTATCGCGCCAGAGGTGTGCTTTGATTCCCCGCGTTGATCAACGCGACGCACCTATCGGATTCAAGAGAAGGACACCCAGGTGTTTGGCAAGACTACTCTTTGGCTGGTACATGCCCTTGCGACGCTTGCAACCGCGGCCGCGGCCTTCCCCTGCATGTGGGAGCCCTTTGTGCGGATGTTGACTCGGGTGTAGCCACTGAGCGTGTGTACCCGGCCGACATGTGCACTCGATGGTGTTGCCCGGGTAGGGTGATGTGACCGGCGCGGGCCGCCCGTCCACATGGCGCGGCCCGCACCGGACAGAAAATGATGGATCAATGACGAAATGTCAGGCGCAATTCACCGTGGTCGATGGCGGTGCGTCGAAGGTCGCGCCCTCATTGTTGGTGTCGCTGTTGTATTCGTCATAATCGTAGAATGTGAAGCCAATGGTCTGCGTGCCGCAGGCGGAATCCGGGAGCACCTCGTAGGTCAGCGTGACCGTCTGGCTCGCGCCGGGTGCGATGGGCGGATTGTCGTACCACTCAACGGTTTTGCCCGCGAGGTCGCACCAGCTGTCGTTACCGGAGCAGCTCTGGAAGGCGAAGTCGAGGCCGGTTTCGTTGCTGGTGGGCCAGTCCGGGCTCAGTGACTCGTAGGTGAAGTTGACGTCGGTCGACTGGGTGTTCGTGAACTGGACCGTGATGCTGACGGTTTGGCCCGGTGTCACGGATGTGGCGCCGATCGTGACGGCGATTCCGGGGGTGGCGGGGGCTGCGGAGGCGGGGGCGGACAGGCCGAGCACACTGACGGCGACGGTGGCGATGATGACAAATAATCTTCGTCTGAGGCGAGTTTTTGTTGGCATGGAACCGAAGATATAGAGCGGATTCGCGCTCGTCTGCCGCTGAACGGATCTAGTCGGCTCAGCCGAGCGGACCGCCGGCAGGCCCTTCGAATCGTGCACCTCTATCACGAGGCGGTATCGGTCCTGCGATCGGCTCCCGTTCCCTCGTCGGCCGCGGTCGCATATTGTCGTCCGACGGGCGCCATGGCTGAGATGGGGCGAGGAACGGCACGTGAGCACGGCGGACTACTACCAGATGCTCGGCGTTACGCGGGATGCCTCGCGTTCGAGCATCAAGTCCGCGTACCGCGCCAAGGCGAGGGTCATCCATCCTGACCTCGGCGGCAACGCTGAGGCTTTCGCGGCGCTGCATGACGCCTACCAGGCGCTGGTCGATCCGGTGCGGCGGGCCGCGTACGACCGGTCGTTGCGGTGGGGCACGCCGATGCCGACTCGCTCGGCGGGGGCGCGGCCGTCGGCGCCGGTGCGGCGCAGGACCGGGCGCACCGGACGTTTGCGAAACTTCGGCGAGGACAAGGACTTCGTGCCTCGGCGGCTCACCCTGGATCCGGCGACGTTGCCGTGGTGGGAGCACAACGGGCGGGTGCGCTATCTGGCGAGCTCCGGGCCGAGCCGGGAACAGGTGCTCGGCGCGCTCGGGGCCTGGTGCGCGCTGCTGTTGCTGGCCGCGCTGCTGCCGGTCGACTCGGTTCCGGTGCAGATCGTGTTGTGGACGCTGGTCGTGGCAGGCGCTGTCACCATTCAGCGGCTGGTGTGGCTCTACCTGCGCGCGCGCCGTGCGGAGCGCGCTTTCGTGCTGGAGACCAATGGGCGCAGCGAGTTCGGCCGACCGGGGGATGATCCGGAGCAGCTCGCCGAACGGCTGACCGCGCAGGCGATCGACGACTACCTGCTGCGACTGCCGGGCGTCAAGGTGTTCCACGGCCTCACCCGACCCGGTTCGGTGTTCGCGGATGTCGATCACGCCGTGTTGCTCGGGCGACGGTTGGTGCTACTGGAGTCGCGGATGTGGCTGCCCGGCCACTACGAGGCCGACGCCGACGGCGCCGTCTACCGCAACGGGCACGTGTTCCACGGCGGGGCGGCGCATCTGCCGGACGGGGTCGCGGACTACCGGCGGCTGCTGCCCGGGGTTCAGGTGCGCGGCGTGCTCGTCGTGCATCCGAGCCGGGTCGGCCTGTTGAGCACGGATGTCGAGGACGGGGTGGCGATCCCGCCGCTGACCGCCGAGGACTTCGTGCGGACGATCGGCGCATGGCTCGCCGAGGAGCCGCCGTCGGTCGATCGGGAGATCTTCCGCACCGTGCTCGGTCAGCTTGCGTAGTCAGGCAATTGACAGTTTGAAATTCTCGGTAAGAGTGCAATGTCAACTGTTGAGAGAAATAGTGGTACAGGTCTAAACCAAATTTCCGGGATAAGTAGCTACTCTTTGTAAACTATTTTCCCTTGCTACTACCGTGCGACAGGCGGTCGTCATGGTGGACTTCGATGAAGCGGCGGGCGGGCGGGTACGCGCCGTCGTGCAGTACCGAAGACGGTTGCTGTTGGAGGCACTTGCCCAGTGGCTGGTTGCCACGCGCGGCTTCGCCGTGGTGGGTGTCACCGACAAGGTGGTTGAGCTGCCGCGATTATGCGAGCGCTGCCAGCCTGACATCGTTGTCCTCGAGGTCGACGCCGCCGGACCGGAACTGGTGGCGCTGCTCGCTCGGGTGCGCGCGGCGGCGGGATCCAAGCGACAGCAGGTGATCGGGCTCTACGAGAACGGTGATCCGAACGGACTAGCGCGCCGCTGTGACGGACAGGTGCAGCGGCTGGTCAGTGTCGGCGCCGGGCTTTCCGCGCTGCGCGCGGCATTGCGGGACACCGTCGCCGGTTCGCCTTCTGGCAACGGTTCAGTCGGCTTGACCAGCCGCGAACACGAGGTGCTGATCCTGGTCTGTGCCGGTTGTTCCGCCGTGCAGATCGGCAATGCGCTGGGCATCAGCGTGCACACCGTGGTCAATCATAAACGCAGGATTTTCTCGAAGTTGGGCGTGCAGAGTCGCGCGCAGGCGATGGCCGAGGTGACCCGGCTCGGTCTGGTCGACCGGGACAGCATGCGATCCGCCTGGCTGCTCGCGGTCCGCTCGCCGCGTTCGCCGGTCACGCTGACCGGGCGGGAACGCGACATCCTCGCCTCGATCGCCTGCGGCCACACGGTCCGGCAGACCGCGCAGGGGCTCGGTATCGCGATCAAGACGGTACAGAGCGAACAACGCCAACTGTTCTCCCGGCTCGGCGCGACGAACCGGGCCGAGGCGCTGGTCCTGGCCAGCGGACTCGGCCTGGTCGCGGACATCGTGCCGGCCGCGCGGACGGCGGCCGATTCTCCCAACGGGGCGCGGACGGAGTCCGCTCCCCGTCAAGGGTGCGCGGACGGAGCCCGATCCCCCTAAGGGGTTCGTGTCGGCCTAGGGGATTCGCGTCATGTTCTCCGCGAGATCTTCACCCTAGCTTTGTTCCAGCCGGCGTCGACGTGAGGAGGCGATGCCGCGACTTTTCCGCGACACCAAAGGATTCGTGTCCGGACAATACGACAAGTCCCAAGCCTCTCCAGCAGAGGACCCTGCAAACCTGCATCGAGAGCGTAGACACCCATGGCCCTCAACGATTTCATCAACCACAAGATCAGTCGCCGCAACGCTCTGCGCGCCGGCTTCGGCATTGTCGCCGCGACCCAGTTGGCTCTGATCGAACAAGCGGCCTTCACCCCCAACCGAGCCGCGGCGAGCCCGGCCATCCCGGCCACCAACTCGGGCCCGTTCCCGATCATCCAGTTCGACATCGGCAACTTCATCAACGCCCCGGCGACGTTCAACGACGGCGCCGGCAATGTGGTGGCACAGTTCGGCCCGACATTCACCTATTTCGTGCCCGCGGTGCTCAGCCGGTGCCCGACCAACACGGACCGGCGAGTGCTCAACGATGCGCTGAGCACGATCGAGGAGTTCTACGATTTCAGCCCCAGTGGCATCTTCGTGTTCGTCTCCTACAGTGTTCGCTACTTCAACCGGCTGCCTGGCGGCATCAACGGAGGGCTTGTCCAGGAGTTCATGCCGCAGTTGCGTAATGGCGTGAACCCGGACGGCACCACCAACGCGCTCGCCCGTTCGGTGGCGATGCCCACCGACGTCGTGGGAGGTCTGGTCGGCGGACCGGGCGCGCCGGTGCCGAACGTGACCAAGGATCGCTTCAACGTCAACCTGGCGCTGGAGAACAACGACGTGTTGTTCCAGATGCGCAGCGACTCGATCAGCAACCTCAACGACGTGCTCGGCTGGCTGAAGGGCAGCAACCAACTGGCAGGCTTCAACATCGCGTCGCCTGCCTTCAACGGGCTGCTCGCGTTCCAGAGCACCCGGGTGCAGTTCATGCAGCAGGGCATGCCACGACAGGTGGCCGACGAGAACAGCTTCGAGTTCGCCCCCCGCGTCAACCCGGATTCCCCGATGTGGATGGGTTTCGCCGACCAGCAGGTCGACTCCAGCGGCCCCGCCCAGATCTGCACCTTCGCCGGCAACAACTCCGCCAACGTGACCAACGCGACCCAGGGCGACTACTTCGGACAGGGCTCGATCCAGCACTTCTCGCACGTCATTCTCGACCTGTTCCAGTTCTACTCGCTGCCGAACCAGGATCCCCGGCACTCCGACGGCGAAGCCGCCAGCGAGCGGCTGATGTACATGTTCCGGGCCAACCAACCCGGCACGGCAACGGGCCTGCCCTCGCCGTTCAACGCAGCCGACCCGTTCACCAACGGCGGCTGTCCCGCGTTCGTCAACAACGTCTTCGAAAGCGCCGACGACGCGCTCATCGCGGCGACGGATGCCGGCGGACTGTTCAACGCCTCCGATCCGCCCTCGGTACAACGAACGGAGACCTTCACCGGCCTGCCGCGCATCGGCCACGAATCCGCCCTACAGCGGTCATCGCGGGCCGCCGACGGCACCCCGATGCACATCCGGATGGACGGACCGGGCTTCAGCGGCATGGACGTCCCGTCCTTCCAGACCTTCCCCACCGGCGGCACGACCGTGCCCGCGGGCACCAACCAACCCAAACTCCAGTTCATCATCTTCGTGCCCACCGCCGAGTTCTTCCGGCAGATGCGCGGTAACGCGGCCGCACAGGATCTCCAGGTGCAACACAAAGTCGACCCCGACGACAATGGGCTTGAACGGTTCATCACCACGACCAGGCGGCAGAATTTCCTTGTGCCACCGCGACCTGTTCGTGCTTTCCCCCTGGTCGAGTTCGTCGGCTCGGCCGCGTCGCCGGTTCCGTCCGACCCGCCCGGCGCGGGCTGAAGACATATCCCAGTAGTTGATCAGCGGCGCACTGTGCGCGGGCCGAGTACGTCCGCGCCCAGTGCGTCGACCCGTCCGCGCAGTTCGCGATCCGCGGTCACCACCGCGCACGGCCGGTCCGCGCCCTCGGTGCGCACCAGGTCGACCATGGCGTCGTCGCCCGATCCGGCCGCGGCGACCACCCGCACCGTCGCCGACCCGGCCACGCCCTTCGCCCGGCCCTCCACCACCAGCACGACCTCCAGCGGCGGCTCGTGCGGCCACTCGGGCAGGCCGTGCTCGGACAGTGGCGCAATGGTGTCGCGCAGCCGCTCGGTCGCGCCCGCCCGGTCCCGCCACCAGCCATCGGGCACCGAGCCGACCACGTTGGCCGCGTCCACGATCAGCAGCGGCGGTTTCGGCTCGCCCACGTCGGTCATCCCGGGCAATGTATACGAAAGGAAGCTTCTGGGTACCGAAGTGTCGACAGGACGAGCCTTTCGAGGGAAATCAGGTGGTGGCATGGCAGGGACCGGCGAGCCGACGGCGTCCGAACTGACCCCGCACGCGCGGTCCTTCCTGCGCAGGATGACCGCGGCCACCGGCGGTGGCATGTTCATCGACGGGTTCGTGTTCGCCACCTTCGCCGCCGCGCTGGCCGGCCGCGCGCACGACGCCCTGCACGTCAGCTCGCTGTGGGAGTCGCTGATCTCGGCGTCGGTGCTGATCGGCACCTTCTTCGGCGGCCTGTTCCTCGGCTACCTGACCGACAAGATCGGGCGACGGCCGATGTTCACCATCGACCTGTCGGTGTTCCTCGGCTGCGCGGTGCTGCTGTTCTTCGTGGTGTCCGCCTGGCAGGTGTTCGCGCTCGGCCTGGTCATGGGCCTTGCGGTCGGCGCCGACTACTCCATCGGCTCGCCGCTGCTCGGCGAGTTCGCGCAGGCCAAGACCAGGGGCAACTTCCTCGGCCTGCTGGAGATCGCCTGGAACGTCGGCTACGTGATCGCGTACCTGATCGGCTACCTGATCAACTCCTACGCGCCCGGTTCATGGCGGTTCATCCTGATCGCCAGCGCGGTGCCGGCGATCATCTGCCTGATCATGCGACACGGCCTGCCCGAGTCGCCGCGCTGGCTGATCGCCAAGGGCCGCCGCGACGAGGCGCTGGCCATCCTGCGCACCAGCATGGACACCGACGACCTCGGCGACCTGGAGCAGGAGGAGCGCATCGAGACCCGCTGGGGCCTGCTGTTCTCCAAGGAGTACCTGCGCAGGACGGTGTTCGCGTGCACGTTCTGGAGCGCGATCGTGATGCCCTACTTCGCGCTCACGTTCTTCCAACCGGACATCCTGCGCGCCATCGGCCTTGGCAACTCCTCGCTGCTGGGCGCGTTGCTCGGCACCATCATCGCGCTGGTCGGCGCCACCATCGGCTGGTACCTGGTGGACCGGGTCGGGCGGCGCAAGATCCTGATCCCGCCGATGTTCGGCTGCGCGGTGTTCCTGCTGATCGCGGCCGCCTACGTGCACCTGCCGACGGTGATCGGCGCGATCGCGTTCTTCGGCTACCTGTTCTCCTACGGGATCATGTCGATCCTGCCGGGGATCTACCCGGAGGAGGTCTTCCCGAGTTCGGTGCGGGCCTCCGGGGTCGGCGTGTCGACCGCGGCGAGCCGGCTCGCCGCCGCCTTCGGCACGTTCCTGCTGCCGACCGTGCAGAGCGCGCTCGGCACGCCCTGGGTGCTGATCATCATGGCCATCGTCTCGCTGATCGGCGGCGTCACGTCCTACTACTGGGCGCCGGAGACCAACGGCAAGCCGCTCACCGCGACCTCGCAGCTGATCGATCCGCACACCTACCGCCGTCGACCGTCCACAATGGCCGCGTGACGGCGGTAGGTGCTCGGCGTCAGAACCTCGGGGTGGAGAAGGTCGCGGAGATGGTCACGCCCGCCTTGTCGGTCTTCAGGTGCACCGGATCGGCGATGTGCAGCAGCTTGTCGCAGCCCAGGTTGGTGAACGAGCCGGCCAGCCGCTGGGCGAGGAAGGTGAACAGGTTGTTGCCCGCCGCCGGGTCCGGCGAGGGCGCGGCGCTGGTCATCGCCTTGTCCAGCTGGGTGCGCTTGATGCCGATGGTCAGCAGATCGCGGCAGTACTGGCTGGGCCACTCGCCCGCCGTGCCCACCGGCAGCTGGTCGACACCGCTGCGGTAGAGATTGGTCTTCGCCGTGCTGTACGAGCCGTTGACCTCGGTCATCGGGTCGTTCAACGGCACCAGCGCGGCCGGTGCGCCCTGGCGGGCCGCGGCGAACAGCTCGTCGAGGGCCAGCGAGGACACCTTGCTGCCCGGGTTGGTCAGGTCGGGCACGGTGAAGGGCCGGCAGCCCAGCGCCGGATCCACGAACTGATCCAGCAGCAGGTTGTCGCTGCCGTTGACCAGGGTCTGCGCGTTGGTCAGTTTTGCCGCGTTCGCGGTGGTGTTCTGCGCGATGCGCCCGTCCGGCATGACCAGGTAGCTCGTGTTGACGTTGTCGCTCTGGTCCTGGTCGACCAGGCCGAAATCACGCGTCGTCATGCATGGCTTGCCGTCTTTGGCGGTGCCGAGCTGCGGCACGGTCAGTTTGCCCTGCGAAATCGCCTTGTTCGCGGCGGTGAAAAACGTTTGTCCGTTGCAATTGGCGACCTGACTGAACAGCGATCCGCGCAGGCCGTTCACGCATTGTGCGGCCCCGGATCCACCCAACGTGAGATTGTTCCCGTTGAACCCGAACCACAGTCCGACGACCGCGCCGTTCGGCAGTTTCGGCGCGCTGGGCGTGACGGCGGCCCTGGATCGGCCGTCGATGATCAGCGGCCGGTACACCGACAGCGCGCCGGTGGCCGGATCGAGGATCGTGGCCTCCACGAACGCGGACTGAGCGGTGTTGGCCTCGTGGCACCGGCCTGCGGAATTCTTGGTCGCGGAGAGCTGGTACGGGGTGGCGAGCCCGGTCGCGGTCAGGGGGTTCGCCGGTACGACGAGCGTGCAGTCCGGGTTCGGAACAGCGTCGGCAGCCGCTGATCCGGCAGCGCCGGCATTGCGCAGGGTGAACACCGCGGCGACCGTCGCGACGATCGCGAGCGGCAGTCCGATCGCGACGATGAGCTTGGCCTTGTTGCGGCGTCGCTGGTCGGTCACCCGGTGAAAATCGGATATGTCTCGCAGCGTCATGTTTTACATTTCTGTTGGGTCGAAATAATCTTGCGCCGAACGGGCGCTTTGGTACGGCATATGGACTATTTCTGTCTGATCTCGTTTAGATCACGGCTCGGAAACCTAGCACAGCAGCCCGTGGCCGGTAACCCCCGATTCCGAACATGGCTCGCCACGCGATGTGCCACGAAAAGTGCCACGAAACAAGGTTCGCAGCCGTGTCGATTCGACCTGACATAGTTCGACGTGCAGGTGAGCGCCGGTCAACGCGCCCGGACGACCGGGCCCCCGGCCGCTGACGACACAGGGAGAGACCATGCGTTTTCTGCTGATGCACCGCCTCGACGAGAGCCTGCCGGAGGCCTGGAACCCGAGCCCCGAGTTCATCGAGAAGATGGGCGCGTTCATGCAGGAGTCCGTGGCCAACGGCACGCTGATCACGGGCGAGGGTGTGCACAAATCCGAGAAGGGCGCCATGGTGCGCAAGGAGCGCGGCGGTCCGGCCAGCGCGACGGACGGGCCGTTCACCGAGGCCAAGGAGGTCATCGGCGGGTTCGCCCTGATCAACGCGAAGGACCGGGCCGAGGCGGTCGCCTTCGCCCAGCGCTACGCCGACCTCTTTCCCGAGGTCTCGGTCGAGGTGCGCCAGGTCGTCGAGTTCGACGAGCTCCCCACACCGGCCTGACCGGTCGGCTCCGCTCGCGCCGGAGGGCCGGCGCGAGCGGAGTGCGCTTACTTCAGGGCCTTGACCAGGTCGGGGACGAACACCGACAGGTCGTCGATGGTGCCCCAGCCGGAGAGCACGTCGTAGCCACGCGCCGCGGTGAAGCCGGGCACGCTGCTGACGACGGGGTTGAGCTGGTTGGTGCTGGAGACGATGTCGAGCACGCTGTCCTTCGCGCCGGCCGGGCCGAGCTTGGTGTAGAGGGCAGGGTCGACGTTGCCCAGGTTGTGGCCGTGGTTGGCCTGCACGGCCAGCGCCATGGCGCCTGCGAACAGCGGGCTGGCCTCGGAGGTGCCGTCCGTGCCGTGCATGGTGATGTCCGGGTAGGACCGCATCGCGCTGCCGGTGACGTTCTTGACGTCGCTCTGCCACGACGGCCGCGCGTACACGGCGGACAGCGCCGCGCCGGAGGAGCTGTTCTCGGCGACGGTGGCGTTGATGTTCCAGATGGTGTCCGGGGTCTTGGCGCGCTGCGCCGGAGTGGTCGGCGGGAAGACGCGGGTGTCCTGGTTCTCGCCCGCGAACGCGGTGCCGCCCACGGCGGTCACGTACGGGGTGTCGGCAGGCCAGGCGCCCTCACGGAACGGGAAGAACGACGTGGCGTCGGACTCCCAGCTGGTCGGGCCGTTGTCGCCGGAGCAGGCGACCAGGGTGATGCCGGCCGCGCTGGCGCGCTTGAGCGTCGGGTCGAGCAGCTGCTTGGTCGCCGTGCGCGAGGGGAAGGTGTCCTCGCTGGCGTAGAAGGACATCGACACCACGTTGGCGAGCTTGTGCACGCGCAGGTAGTCGATGGCGGTCATCATCTCGGGCAGGCCGACCATGCCCTCGGTCTCGTCGACCGGGGTGGCCGCGACGATGATGGTCGCGCTGGGCGCCAGCTCGTGCACGGACTCGACGTCCAGGTCGGTCTCGCCGGCCCAGCCGAGGCAGTCGGAGTAGGCGGTCGGGTTGCTGGTCTGCAGCGACGCGCAGCTCGGCACCGCACCGGCCGGTTCGAGCTGGGACACCTGGGCGGGCGGCAGGCCCTCGTCGGTGTCGAAGGTGCTCATCACCTGGCCGATGTTCGGGTCGCCGAAGGAGTCGATGACGGCGACGGTGGCACCGGCGCCGGTGATGCCGGCGTTCCACTCGGTCGGCGCGCCGTACGCGGTCGCCCTCGGGAACAGCGTCGCCGCCTGTGCCATCGAGGCGTTCGCCCTGCCCCTGACCGCGCCGCTGGCGGCCAGGATGCGCTCCATCGCCTTGGCTCTGCCCTGTGCGGTCGGCTGCGCGCCGACCTGCTCCTGGGCGGCGGAGAAGTGGTGTCTCGCCGGTGCCTTGGCGGCGGCCGTCGTGCCGGCCGTGGCCGGCACCGCGAGTGCGCCGAGCGTGACGACGGTCGCCGCCACCCCGACCACCACGGTACGTGGTAAACCCATCGGTAAGCCCTTTCCCCAAAAAACTCGTCAGATAGTCCATTCCGGACGCTGGTGTCCGGCGACCCGCCGCGCAGACCATCATGGCGCCCCGGTCCGGTCAAGAGACGAAAGTCGGGAAAACTCGGGCAGCGCAGGGTGGTCGGGACCGTTCGGTGCCGTCCTGGCTAGGGGAATCAGGTGAGAAAAACGCGCGAAGATTGCGCCTTTAGTATTATCACGCAGATCCGCATTTCCGGCTAGGGTCAAGGAAGTTTCGCTATTCGGCGTCGGACGAAAGCGGGTTGTGCGGTGGGTGTTCGCGCTGGTGCGGGCGTGGTGGTCGCCTTGGGGACGGCCGTGCTGCTCGGGGTGTTGGGATTATCCGGACCGGCCTTGGGCGCGCCGGTGAACGGAACCGCGGGCAATGGCGGAGCCGTGATCGTGGTGCTGAAGAATCAGCACAATAGCGGCCAGTTCGCCGCATTGAACGCCAGCCGGGAAGGCGTGGTGCGGGCCGACCAGAGCGGAGTGCTGGCGCAGGTGCGCGCGCACGGCGGCACCGACGTGCGTCAACTGGTGAGCGTGAACGCGGTCGCCGCGAACCTCTCCGCGAGCGCGGTCGCCGCGCTGAGCGCCGATCCCTCGGTCGCCGAGATCGTGCCGGACGTGCGCGTCCCGTTCCTGGGCACGCCGGAGCAGCCCGCCGGCCGACGCGCGGTCAGCCCGAAGATCTGCCCGCCCGACCCGGCCAAGCCCTTCCTGGAACCGGAAGCGCTGACGGTCACGCACGACGATCAGGCTGTGGGCATCGCCAACGGCAAAGGCGTGATCGTGGCCATCGACGGCATGAACGACCTGGCCGGCAACCCCAACCTGATCCGGCCGGACGGCTCGCACGTGGTGCTCGACTCGCCGACGCCCAACGCGAACAACGGCAACGACGAGAGCTTCGGCGACGCGTCCGTGGTCGCCGCGCAGGGCGTGGTCACCTACGACTACTCGAAGGAACTGCCGTTTTCCGGCCTGCCGACCGGGTGCACGTTCCAGATCAAGGGCCTCGCGCCGGGCGCGTCCCTGGTCGACGCGGCCAACACCGACACGCCGGGCACGCAGGCCCAGCGTGAACGACAGGGCGAACTCGAGTCGCGGATCATCGCCGGCATCGACAACGCGGTGCAGAAGCTGCACGCGAACGTGATCTCCCAGTCCTTCGGCTTCGATCAGCAGGGCGGCGTGAACCTGTTGTTCCAGGCCGACGACGCCGCGGTCGCAGCCGGGGTCACCGTGGTCGCGTCCTCCGGCGACAGCGGCTCGTCCGGCACGGTGATCCTGCCGGCCAGTGATCCGAACGTGATCGCGGTCGGCGCGACCGACACGCTGCGGCTGCGCGCCCAGGCCGACGGCTACGGCGACTGGGTCAGTGACAACCTGGCCGCGCTGTCCTCCGGCGGCCCCGCCGCCAACGACAAGGTCGTCGATCTGGTGGCGCCCGGCGATTCCAGCGCGGTCTCGTGCAACCCGGCCGCCGCGCAGAGTGGCTGCCCGACCAACACGCAGACCGAAACCTTCCGTGGCACCAGCATGTCCGCGCCGATCGTGGCGGGCGCGGCGGCCGACGTCATCCAGGCGTACGCGGATTCGCACGGCGGCGCCAAGCCGGCGCCCGCGCTGGTCAAGCAGCTGCTCGCCGGTACCGCGACCGACCTCGGCGCGCCGGCCGACCAGCAGGGTTCCGGGCTGCTCGACGTGTACGCGGCGGTGCGCGCGGCCCAGCAGGAGCCGGGCGGGTCGACCGCGGCGTCCGACCAGCCGGGCCTGATCCCTTCAGCGTCCCAGGTGGACATCGCGGGCAACGGCGGTTCGACCACGACGGCCAAGGTCAGCCTGTACAACGCCGGCGCCAAGCCGACGACGGTGACCGGAAAGTTCCGCGAACTGAGTCAGCCGAGCCAGATCGGCAAGACCGCGACCGAGCAGATCACCGCGCCCGCACCGGGTGCCCCGATCCCGGCGCAGGGTTCGCCTGCTGCCGCGCCGATCACGTTCACCGTGCCGGGCGGGCTCGCCCAGTTCAACGCGGACATGATCATCCCGGATCCGAAGAACAGCACCGATGTCGGCGTGACGCTGTTCGACCCGAAGGGCAGGCTCGCCCAGATCTCCTACTCCTACAACGCCGACTTCGCGGGCGCCGGCCCGGCACCCAACGACCAGCACGTGGAGATCCAGGCACCGCAGGCCGGCACCTGGACCGCGAAGTTCTTCTGGAACGCGGGCGACGTGCCGTTGGAGGACCCGCCCGCCAAGCCGGGCAGTTACCGCGGCGCCATGTCCTTCCACGTCACCGGCCAGACCGACGTGTTCGGCGCGAGCACCACGCCGGTCACCATCCCCGCGCACGCCAGCGCGACCGTGCCGCTGACGGTGGCCTTCCCGACCGCGCCCGGCGACCACCCGGAGTCCGTGCAGTTCACCGGTAGCACGGGCGCGCGGCTGTCCGTGCCGGTCTCCCGGCGCACGCTGATCCCGGCCGGGGGCGGCGCGTTCAGCACGACGATCACCAGCACGGTCGCCCGCGACCTCGGCCAGCTGAGCAGCTACGACGTGGATGTGCCGGCGGGGAAGGCGAACCTGGACGTCACGTTCCAGACCGCGGACACCAGCAAGAACAACACCTACACCTACTACCTGGTCGACCCGAGCGGGAAGGTCGCCGCGCAGTCGGCCGCCAACGCGACCGGCAAGGCCGACCTGCACGTCGCGTCCCCGGCGGCGGGCCGGTGGGAGGTGGACGTGCAGCTCGACCTGACGATCAGCGGCAAGGAGTTCACCCAGACCGTGGCCGGGACATTGAGCTACAAGTAGCCCGCTACGCTCTCGCCGTGTCCTCGTTATGGGAGATCGCCGGCTACATCGCCGCGTCGGGCGGCATCGGCGGCGTGGTCGCCGCGCTGCTGTCCGAGGACAAGGGCTTCGTACTGCCGACCAGGATGACCAACGCCGCCGACGGCACCAAGTCCAACGTGATCCGGCCCGGCTTCATCGGCCTGATCCTCATCGGCGCGATCGCGGCGACCGTGTCGTGGGCGCTCTACGGCCCGGCCGCCGACCTGGTGCTGCTCAGCACGTCCGCCAACGGCCAGGCAGCCGGCTCGGCCAACCTCACCCTGGCCGCGATCGGCGGCGCGGTGCTGGTCGGCTCGGGCGGGTCCAAGTGGATCTCCGGCCAGGTCGACAAGACCCTGCTCCGGCAGACCGCGAGCGTCGCGGCCGGCCGTCAACCGGCCGACGCCCAGGTGGCGCATTTGATCGCCACCGCAGCGCCGTCCCAGGCGCTCCAGGCGGCGCAGACCATGAAGGTCTGATGTAGACGGTCGGGTCAGCGCGCCGCGATCTCACCGAGCAGGTCGGCGAGGTCCTTCGGACGCGACCACATGGGCCAGTGGCTGGTGGGCAGGTCGACGTAGCTGACGTCGTGCAGTTCGGCCAGGCCGTCCATCCACGAGTAGCCCTCCGCGACCGCTGCCTTGACCTGATCGGCCGGGAACGCGGTGCAGATGACCGTGCTCGGCACGTCGAGCCGGCCCGGGTTGGCCAGGCTGGGGCGCTCGCGCAGCGCGGCGGCCGGTTCGGGGACGGCGCGGGCGCGGAACTCGTCGAGCTGGTCCGCGCTGATGCCCTCGAGGTTCTCGTCGAGGTCGGCCCAGTCCGGCAGCGGCCATTCGGGGCCCGCGAAGTCGGGGCGGATCGCGCCGGAGCCGGGCGTGGTGTCCACGTAGACCATGGCGGCGATCCGCTCGGGCAGCCGGTCGCTGGCCGCGTAGCCGGGCACGCTCGCGCCACTGTGCACGGCGAGTACGGCAGGCGCGGACGCGGCCGAGAGCGCGGTGCAGATCGCGTCGACGTGGTCGGCGAGGGTGATCACCGAGCGGTCGGCGGCGGGCGAGTCGAGACCGGGCAGGGTGAGCGCGGTGACCTCGTGGCCCTGCGCGCGCAGTTGCGCGGCGACCTCGTCCCAGGCCCACGCGCCGAGCCAGAAACCGGGTACCAGGATGATGGGTGCTGCCATGCCGCAAACGGTACGGGCCGGCACCGACAATCGCAGGTCATCCCGGCGCAAGCCCTGCTGACCAGCGCCGGAGCGTTCACCGACGGGGACTTTTGTTAATACTTAATAAGTGACTCGACATCTTCGGCACTCCCGGCGTTGACGTGAGCACCCTCCGCAAGTAACTTTCCGGCACATGCCGAGTATGTGATGGTGTTCACGTACATGAACGGCAGATCGGAATTTGAACGCCGATCTCTCCACAGCGAAGGAGATGTGCAATGGCGCACCATCGAATGATCCGGGTGTTGGGCGTCGGTGCGGGAGCACTCACGCTCGCGCTGCTGGCCGGCACGGCAGGCGCGGCACCAGCACTCAACACTGGTTCCGCTCCCGGCGGCAACTTCAATCTGTCCGTCTGGGAACTCCAGGAGCCGATCGGCTCGCCGGGCTCGCCGAAGACGATCAGCCCAGCCCAGCTCCAAGGGGCCAACGGTTACCAGGACAGCTACTTCTACACCAACAAGTCCGACGGCTCGATGGAGTTCTGGGATCCGGAGAACGGCGTGAAGACGCCGAACTCCAACTATGCCCGGTCCGAACTGCGCGAGATGAACTCCAGCGGTTCCCCGGCTGCCTGGTCCCTGCCCGGCACGCACACGCTCAGTGCGACGGTCAAGGTCACCAAGGTGCCCGATCACGTGTGCGTCGGCCAGATCCATGCCACCGACCCCCGCACGACCAAGCCGCTGGCCGAGCTGTACTTCCACAGCAGCGGCGAGATCCAGATCGGCATCGAGAACGGGCCATCGGGCGGGCAGACGGCGCACACGGTCGGAAACGTTCCGCTGGGCCAGCAGTTCAGCTACGTCATCCAGGTGACCGGTGGCAACACGATCAGCGTGAGCATCAACGGAAGCAAGCACAGCTTCGCGATTCCGTCCGGGTGGAAGGGCTACCAGCAGTACTTCAAGGCGGGCGACTACGACCAGAGCAGCGGCAGCAGCTCGACGGTCGGCGCCACGGTGCAGTTCTACGCACTGACCGTGCAGCACAGCTGACGCGTCAGGCGATGTCGTCGGGCAGCCTCGGCACCGCCGCGAGCAACTCGCGGGTGTAGGGGTGGGTCGGAGTGCGCAGGACCGTCGCGCTCCGACCCTGCTCCACGATTTCCCCGTCGCGCAACACCAACAGCTGATCGCACAGGCGGTGCACGACGCCGATGTCGTGCGACACCAGGATCAGCGACAGGTTCAGGCGCACGGCCAGATCGGCGACCAGCTCGATGATCTTCTCGCGGACGGACGCGTCCAACGCGGAGAACGGCTCGTCGCCGACCAGCAGCCTCGGGCGGGGCGCGAGCGCGCGGGCGATCGCGATCCGCTGCCGTTGGCCGCCGGAGAACTGGTGCGGGTAGCGCGTTGCCGCGTCCGGTTCCAGGTCGACCTCGGCCAGCACCTCGGCGATCCGCGCGGCGTGATCCTCCCGCACGCCAAGGCATTCCAGCGGTTCGGCGATGATCTCACGCACCCGCATGCGCGGATCGAGCGAGCCGCGCGGGTCCTGGAACACCACCTGCACCTCGCGCCGGAACCAGTGCAGCGCGCTCGCTTTCTCGGCCCGGACTTCGCGATCGCGGAAGCGCACCGTGCCCGAATCCGGCTTGTCCAGGCCGAGCAGCAGCCGCAACAGCGTGGACTTGCCCGAGCCGGACTCGCCGACGATGCCCAGCCGGCCGCCCTCGGCCACGGTGAAGCTCGCGTCCCGCACGGCCTGCGTGCGGCGGGGGCGCGCGAAGGAGCGGTTCAGGCGCTCAGCTACCAGCATCGGGATCTCCCGGCGTCGGGAAGGCCGCCGCCCGCGCGGCGCGGAGCAGTTCGGCGGTGTGCGGGTCGTGCCGGCCGTGCGCGAGCGCGGCGATGTCGGTCCGTTCGACGAGTTTCCCGTCCGCCAGCACGACCAGGCCGCTCACCACGCTGCTCAGCACGGCCAGGTCATGCGTGATGAACAGCAGGCTCGCGCCCTGCTCGTCGACCAGATCGCGGAGCAGCGCCAGGATCTCCGCCTGCACGGTCACGTCCAGTGCGGTGGTCGGCTCGTCCGCGATCAGCACGGCGGGCTCGCAGGCCAGCGCGATCGCGATGCCGACTCGCTGCCGCTGGCCGCCGGAGAGCTGGTGCGGGAACCCACGCACGATCCGATCCGGATCGGGTAGGCCGACCTTGTCCGCCAGTTCGATCGCCCTGGCGCGGGCTGCTCCGCGCGACAGGCCGCGGTGCAGGCGCAGCGGCTCGGCGAGCTGCTTTCCGATGCGCATCAACGGGTTCAACGCGGTCATCGGTTCCTGGAAGACCATGGCCAGCTGCTCGCCACGGATCTTCGCCAGCGCACGGTCGGGCAGGCCGAGCAGTTCGCGACCGTGCAGCCGGACGCTGCCGGTCACGGTCGCCTCCTCGGGCAGCAGGCCGATCGCGGCCAGCGCGGTCAGCGACTTGCCCGAGCCGGACTCACCGATCATGCCCAGCCGCTCGCCCGCCTCCAGCGCGAAACTCACCCCGTCGACGACGGTCTTCCCTCCGATTCGGACAGTGAGGTCGGTGATCTCCAACAGCGTCATGACACGTCTCGCAGGCGCGGATCGGTGGCCTCGCGCAGGGCGTCGCCGAGCAGGTTCAGCCCGAGCACGGTGACCACGACGGCCAGACCCGGCCAGATGACCAGCAGCGGCCGGGCCGCGAGGTATGCCTGTTGCTCGGCGAGCATGCCGCCCCAGGACGGCGTGTTCGGGCTGGTGCCGTAGCCGAGGTAGGTGAGCGCGGCCTCGGCGAGCACGGCAAGGGCCATGGTCAGCGACAGCTGCACGATCAGCGTCGGCGCGATGTTGGGCAGCAGGTGCCTGCGGACGATCCGGCCGGTGCTGGCGCCGCACGCCTGCGCGGCGAGCACGTAGTCGGTGCCGCGCACCGCGTTGATCTCGCCGCGCGCCACCCGCGCCACGTTCACGCCGAACCCGATGCCGATCGCGACCACGGCCGTTGTCGTCGAGCCGCCGTAGACGGCGGCCAGGATCATCGCCAGCAGCAGCACCGGGAACGCGATCAGGATGTCGATCAGCTGCACGACCGTGGCGCCGATCCAGCGCGGGGTCACGGTCGCGGCCAGCGCGAGCAGGATGCCGACGACGCCCGCGATCAGCATGGCCAGGATCGCGGTGAGCAGGGTTTCCCGGCTGCCGGCCAGCAACTGGCTGAACTGGTCGTGGCCGAGCCGGTCCGTGCCGAGCAGATGGCCGTTGGCGAAGGGCAGCAGCCAGGCATGGTCCGGGTCGGTCGCGGTGGGGTCGAACGGCGTCCACATCCATGAGACCACGCTGGCCAGCACCAATCCGAGCAGCACGACCATCCCGAAGATGCCGGTCGGCTTGTGCCACAACGCGCGCAGCACGGTCATCCGGCCTCCCGCAGTCGCGGGTCGATCGCGCGGTGCGTGATGTCGATGAGAAAGCTGATCACCAGCACGGCCGCGCTGATCACCAACACCTCGCCCTGCACCTTCACCAGATCGCGGTTGCCGACGTCGGACAGCAGCATGGTGCCCACGCCCGGCAGCGCGAACACCTGCTCGACCACGACCGCGCCCACGATCAGCCCGGCGATCTGTAGGCCGAGCACCGAGGTCACCGGCAGCGCCGCGTTGCGCAGGCCATGCGTGAGCAGCGCGCCGATCCTGGTGCGGCCCTTGGCCCGCGCGGTGCGCAGGTAGTCGGCGGAGAGCACGTCGAGCACGGCGGAGCGGACGAACCGCAGCAGCACGGCGCCTTCGGACAGACCGAGCGCGAGCCAGGGCAGGATCAGGCTGCGCAACGCGACACCGGGCGACTGCCAGCCGTCGACCGGGAAACCCTGCGCGGGCAACACCCGCAGCTCCACCGCGAACAGCAGCACCAGCACCAGACCGAGCCAGAACGTGGGCACCGCGATGCCCAACTGGGCGATCGCGCTGATCCCGCCGCCGAGGCCGGACCGGTGCCGCAGCGCGGCCAGGATGCCGAAGGGCACAGCGAGCAGCAGCGCGACCACGATGCCGCCGCCGACCAGCGGTGCGGTCACCTGAAGCTTGCGATCGAGTTCCGCCGTCACCGAAACGCCGGTCAGCTGGGAGCGGCCGAAGTCACCGTGCAGCACGCCGACCAGCCACGATCCGTACTGCGCGGTCAACGGGCGATCGAGCCCGAGATTCGCACGGATCTTCGCCAGCTGCCCGGGTGTCGCGCGCAGGCCGCCGATGGTGGTCGCCACGTCGCCGGGCAACAGCCGCAGCAGCAGGAAGATCAGCACGCTCGCCACGAACAGCGACACCAGCAGGAGGACGGTTCTGCGCAGCAGATAGCGGATCATGTGCCCACGGCGAGATCGGCAAGGTCGAACCGGTTGGTGGTCTCGATCGACGGCACCCCGTACACGCCGTGCCGCACCACCGTGAACGTCTTGGCCAGGAACAGCCAGTCCGAGGCCGCGTCGGTGGCGATCTGCCTGCCGACCTGCTTGAGCAGGCCGTCACGTTGCGCGTCGGTGGTCGCCGTGCCCGCCTGCGCGTACCAGTTGTTCACCTGTGGGTTGTCGTAGCCGAAGTAGTACTTGGGGTTGGCGTAGTTGCCGATGTCGCGTGCTTCCGCGTGGTCGACCAGGCTGAGCTGGTAGGAGTGGTTGGCGAACACCTGGCTCAGCCAGGTCTGGAACTCGACCTGCTTGACCGCGAGCGTGATGCCGACCTGCTTCAGTTCCGAGGTGAGCACGTCGGAGATCGCGGTCGTGTAGATGTTCGGCACGGTCAGCGTGAGCGACAGACCGTTCGGGAAGCCTGCGCTGGCAAGGAGTTTCTTCGCGTTCGCCGGATCGTAGGAGTCGATCGAGGTCTGGTCTTCGTACCAGGGATCCTGCGGCGGCACGTCGCTGCCGATCGCGATGCCGCCGCCGTATGCCTTGATCACGTCCGCGTTGTTGATCGCCTGCCGGATCGCGTGCCGCACCGCCGGATTGGTGAACGGCGCGACCGCGTCGTTGAAGGCGAGGGTGAACTTGTCCGTTGTGGACCCGGTGAGCACCGTGAAGGAGGAGTTGCTCGTGAACGGTTGCAGCAGCGTCGGGTCCGCGGTCACCTCGACGTCGGTCTGGCCGGTCTGCTCGGCGTTGTTCGCGGTGTTCGAGTCGGTGATGTAGTGGAAGACGACGGTGGCCACCTTGGGTTTCGCGCCCCAGTAGCCGTTGTAGCGGTTGAAGGTGATGCTCGAACCCCGGTTCCACGAGCCGAGGGTGAACGGGCCGCTGCCGTTCTCGGCCGCGTCCAGCGAGCTGAAGTTGGTGCCCTGCTCGTAGACGATGCCCTCGCGCTGGGTCAGGTTCCACAGCAGCCAGGTGTCCCGGTGCTTCAACGTGATCACGACCGTGCGCGGATCGCGCGCGGTGACCGTCGAGATCGAGGCGAAGTCGGCCGCGTAGATGCCCAGCGAACCGGGTGCGAGCTGCTGTTCCAGCGACCACGTCACGTCGGCCGAGGTCAGCGGCTTGCCGTCGTGGAAGTGCGCGTTCGGCACCAGGTGGAAGGTGTAGGTCAGGCCGTCGGCCGACTCGTCGTAGGACGACGCGAGCTGCGGCACGATCGCGTCCTTCCTGGTCACGTCCACGCTGAGCAGGTTCTGGTAGACGTTGTCCAGCAGGATCTGGTCGAGCGCCGCGCCCGCCGTGGAGAACGGGTTCAGGCTGGTCGGTTCGAGGACCAGCCGGACATTCGCGGTGGCGTTGAGGTTGAGCTGACTGTCCGGCGGGGTCGGGGGCAGGCTCGACGTGCCGCCGACCCCGGCGCTCGGCGCACCGGTGCCGCACGCGGCAGCGGCGAGGCCGACGGCGGCAACCAGGGCTATCACGCAACGGCGCATGTCCGGCATCCTCCTGGTCGGTGGAAGACAGTGCGAGTGTCCACGCCACGCACCATCCGGTGATCCTCGCCCAAGCCACCGACGATCGTCGATGCCGGGTGAAACACCTCACCTGCCAGAATTGATGATCATGACACGCTACTTGGTGAAGTACCAGGTCTCCGGGGTGATGCGGGCTGAGGGGTTGAGCGGCGCGACGCCCTGTAGGTTCGCCGACACCGCATAGACCTTGTACGGGTTGGGCACGTTGATCGCGCCCGGCAGCTGCTGCGCCGCGTAGGTCTCGTAGGCGCTGAACGTGCTCTGCGCCGCGTCGTGCAGGGTCGCGTTGATCAGCTGCGGCATCAGCTGGTCGCGGTAGCTGCCGTAGTTGGCGGCCGAGTCCGGCAGGAAGAACAGGTTGCCGGCGGGCACCGCGCCGTAGGTGTAGTAGCCCCAGTCGGCCAGTTGCCAGCCACACGTCGAGGAGTTCGACGGGCAGGTGGTGACGTCCGAGATCAGCGTGTTGAACTGCTGGCCGTCGAGGGTGAGCTGGATGCCGGCCTGGCTCGCGTCCGACTTCCACTGCTGCACCTGCTCGGACAGCGAGGTGTTCGAGTTGTTGTACTCGATCGTGATGGCGAGCTTGGTGCCGGCCGCGACGCCGCTGCCGCACTGGTTGTCGCCGGTGCCCGCGTCGGTGCAGGTCATCACGCCGTTCTGGAGCGTCCAACCGTGGCTGGTCAGCAGTTTCTTGGCGTTGCCGATGTTGAACGGGTAGAGGCCGAGACCGTTGTTGGCGTGCTGGTTCTGCGACACGTAGTCGGTCGACGGGTTGGTCGGCACCGGGCCGGTGGTCGGCACCGCGTAGCCGCGCCAGGCGACCGCCGCGTCGGTGATCTGGTCGACGGTCTCCTGCAGGGCCTCTCGCACGTACTGCTGCTGCACCGCAGGGCCGATGGTCGGGTTCGCATAGTTGAGCAGCGCGTACGCCCAGCCCCACACGTACATCGGAGTGAGCGTGTAGTTCTTGCCCAGCGGCGAGGTCGCCGGCACCAGGTTCGACGAGTTCGGGTCGCGCTTGGGCAGGTTGTTCGTGGGCACCGGTCCCACGTTCACCTGATTGCCGGCCAGTTCCGCGTTGTACATGGCCTCCTGCGTGGTGTACGGCACCTCGTTGAAGCCGTCCAGCTTGGGCTTGTCCGGGCCGGAGTACTTCGGGTTCGGCACGAAGTCGGCGGCGCCCTCGGAGGTGAAGGACTTCAGCTTCCACGGACCGTCCACAACGGACCACAGCGGGTCGGTCGCGTAGCCGGTGACGTTCTTGTTCTTGGCCAGCAGGTAGTTGTAGACCGCGGCGCACCTGGACTCGTCGGTCGCGCAGCCGCCGCTGCCGGCCGCCGCCGAGTCCGAGGTCTTGTCCCAGGCGGCCGGCATCGGGGTGAGTTCGAAGAGTTGGTTGCCGGTGAACCAGTCGGGCGAGTAGGTGCCGTCCAGCGTGAGCGTGACCTGGGACGGGCCGGTGGTCTGCACGGACTTGACGTTGTCCGGGAACTCGCCCTTCACGTACCAGGCGAACTTCGACTTCTCCGCGAGCAGCATGTTCAGAAAGAACTCGACGTCGGTGGGGGAGACCTTCTCCCCGTTGGACCACGAGTAATCCTTGAGGTTGATCACGGCCTTGTCACCGGTATAGACCGGCGCCTGGGCGAGACTGAGATCGGTGTTCAGCTTCGAGGGCTGGTTGCCGACGCCGATCCAGTACAGCGGCCGGTACATCAGGTACTGGAACTGGAAGGTGTTGTTGACCTCGTTGTGTGACGGGTCGATGAACGGGAAGATCCAATCCGGTGTCGCGGTGGGGTTTTCCGCCCAGGTCGCGACCCCGCCCTGTTGTGGTGTGCCGCCCGAACTGCTCCCGCCGCAGGCGGTCGCCAACAGGGCCGCGCCGAGCGCGAGTACCCCCAGAGCCAGTCGAAAACGACTGCGCGCCATCAACAGCACCTTCCTCAGAACGACCCCGGGCCACCCCGGTAATCGGGGCGGCAGCGCTGAGTTTGCCAGGGTTCGCCCGCGAATGGCATGTGGGCCACCCGACTGCCCGACCGTTCGGCGCTTCGACTGTGTTCACGGTTAACAGTGACTTGACTCACATAAGTGGTCTAGTCCATTTTGGTCTAGTCCACCTTGTCGACAGCTTGGAGGAACCATGCCGTTCCCTCCGGTCAACCACCGATTAACAGCCGCGGCCGGCGCGGGACTGCTTGCCGCCGGGCTCGTCGCGGTACTCGGCGCGAGCGCCAACTCGGCCGGCGCGGCCAACACCAACCTGCTCACCAACCCCGGCTTCGAATCCGGCCTCACCGGCTGGACCTGCGACCCCGGCACGGCCGCCGTCACGTCGAGTCCGGCGCACACCGGGAACGGGGCGCTGGTCGGCACGCCGACCTCCAGCGACACCGCGCAGTGCACGCAGACCGTGAGCGTCGCGCCGAACAGTTCCTACGCGCTGTCGGGCTACGTCCTGGGCAGCTACGTCTACCTCGGCGCGACCGGCACCGGTGTCAACGCGAGCACCTGGACCGCGTCCGCGACCGGCTACACCCAGCTGACCACCAGCTTCACCACCGGCGCGAGCACGACCAGCGTCACCGTGTTCGTGCACGGCTGGTACGGCCAGCCCGCCTATCACGCCGACGACCTCGACCTGGAAGGACCGCCCGGCAGTGGAAACGGCGGTGGCACCCCGCCGCCCACGACCACCCCGCCGCCTCCGCCGCCGAACACGGCCGGCTTCACCCACCCGGTCTACCTGATGCCCCTGGACAACAACCCGCCCTCGATCAACACGATCATGTCCGACTCCGGCGAGAACGAGTTCAACCTCGCCTTCGTGCTCGACGCGGGCGGCTGCACCCCGGCCTGGGACGGCAGCAGCAGCGAACTGGTGTCCAACGACACCGCAGTCGCGGCCGACATCAGCGCGATCCGCGCGGCAGGCGGGGACGCGGCCGTGTCCTTCGGCGGCTACAACGGCACCGAACTCGGCAGCACCTGCGGCAGCGCCGACGCGCTGGCCAACGCGTACCAGCAGGTGATCACCAAGTACAACCTCAAGCGGGTCGACTTCGACTACGAGAACGGCGCGCTCGACTCGAACACGGCCGTCCGGTTCGGCGCGATCGCGACGCTGGAGAAGAACAACCCGAACCTGACCGTGTCGCTGACCATTCCGATGACCACGGTCGGCTTCCCGGGCAGCGGCACCGACGAGATCAAGCAGGCCATCGCGGCGGGCGCGCGACTGGACATCATCAACATCATGGACTTCGACACCGGCCTGACCAGCGGAACCGAGCTGGACCAGACCGAGGCGATCGCCAACGACGCGATCAGCCAGCTGGAGTCCATCTACGGCTGGAGCGCGGCCACCGCCTGGTCACACCTCGGCCTACAGGTGATGAACGGCCACACCGACCAGCCCAGCGAGCTGTTCACCCAGGACATCGTCAACTCGCTGCTCGGGTTCGCGCAGTCGAACAAGCCGGCCTGGTTCTCCTACTGGGCGGTCAACCGCGATTTCCCCTGCCCCAGCGGGGTGGTCGAGCCGTGGGCGCCGGGCACGTGCAGCAACATCAGCCAGAATCCCTACGACTTCACCAAGATCATCGTCCAGTATTGACGTACCCGTGAGGCACAATCGTCCCCGTGACGACGACCAGCGTTGATGACGATCTGGCGCTGGCGCGTGACGGGGACGATGCCGCCTTCACGCGCCTTGTCGAGCCCGTGCGCAAGGAGCTGCACGCGCACTGCTACCGCATGCTCGGCTCGTCCCACGACGCGGACGACGCCCTGCAGGACGCGCTGCTGCGCGCCTGGCGCGGCCTTGCCGGGTTCGAGGGGCGCAGTTCGCTGCGCTCCTGGCTCTACACGGTGGCCACCCGCACCTGCCTGGACCTGATCGAAGGCCGCGGCAGGCGGGCGATGCCGATGGACCTCGGCCCGGCCAGCGAGCAGGCCCGGCTGGACAACCCGTTCCGCGAGGACATCGCCTGGCTCGGCCCGTACTCGGACACCGGCCTGACCGGTCGCGCCGGCCCCGAGGCCCACTACGAGCAGCGCGAGGCCGTCGAGGTCGCGTTGGTGGCGGCGCTCCAGCACCTGCCCGGCAACCAGCGCGCCGCGCTGGTGCTGTTCGAGGTGCTCGGGTTCAGCGCGGCCGAGATCGCCGAGACCATGGCGACCACCACCGCTTCGGTGAACAGCGCGCTGCAACGCGCGCGGCGCATCGTCGCGGAGAAGATCCCGGCGCGCAGCCAGCAGCAGACGCTGCGCGAGATCGGCGACGCCAAGGTCCGCGAGGTGGTGGCGAGCTTCTCGGCCGCGTTCGAACGGGGCGACGCGGACACGCTCGTCGCGCTGCTCACCGAGGACGTCACCTGGTCCATGCCGCCGCAGCCGTTCTGGTACCACGGCGTCGACGCGGTCATGGACTTCTCCACGCGCATCCCGCTGGCCACCTGCGGCACCTGGCAGTTCCGCCAGGCCGCGGCCAACGGCCAGCTCGCGCTCGGCAGCTATCTGCGGCCCTTCGAGGAGACCGGTCCGCACAAGGCATGGGCCGTCAACGTGCTGACGCTGCGCGATGACAAGATCGCCGAGGTCGTCTCGTTCATCGGCGACGACGCCTTCACCGCGGTCGGCCTGCCCCTGACCGTGGCGTAACTGACGGTGGCTTAACTCAGCGTTCGCGCGGACTGACCAGCCCGGTCTCGTAGGCGAGTACGACGGCCTGCGCCCGGTCGCGCAGGTGCAGCTTGCCCAGGATCCGCGCCACATGCGTCTTCACCGTCGCCTCGCTGAGCTGGAACAGCGCGGCCAGCTCCGCGTTGCTGCGGCCGGTCGCCAGGCTGCGCAACACCTCCAGCTCGCGGGGGGTCAACGCGGCCAGGTCGCGCGGGGGCACCGCGGCGTCCGGTTCGGGCTTGGCGAAGCGTTCGACCAGCCTGCGGGTGATGGTCGGTGCGAGCAGCGCGTCCCCCGCCCGCACCAGTCGCACCGCCGCGACCAGCTGTTCCGGCGTCACATCCTTGAGCAGGAAGCCGCTCGCGCCCGCGGTGAGCGCCGCGTAGACGTACTGGTCGAGGTCGAACGTGGTCAGCATGATCACCTGGGGCGGGTTCGCGCGGAGGGGGCGGGCCCCCGTCAGGGGGTCGGTAACAACACCGTCGGCCATGATCCGGCGCAACGCCTCCAGACCGTCCAGCTCCGGCATGCGGATGTCCATCAGCACGATGTCCGGCTGGGTGCGCCGCACCGCCTCCACCGCCTCGACGCCGTTCGCCGCCTCCGCGACCACGTCCATGCCGTCCGCGTCCAGGATCATCGCGAAACCGGAGCGGACCAGCGTCTGGTCGTCCGCGACCACCACCTTGGGGGCGTTCATGCGGTCACCGGAATCGTTGCGCGCACCCGGAAACCGTCCCGGTGCGGGCCGGCGTCCAGGCTGCCCCGGTAGACGGCGAGCCGTTCGCGCAGGCCGAGCAGGCCGCGCCCGTTACCGGTGGCCGCGTTCGCGCCGGGCCGCCCGCCCACGTCGGTCACGGTGATGCGCAGCGCCTCGTCGGCGAACTCGACGCACACCCGCGCGGACGCGCCGACCGCGTGCTTGACCGTGTTCGTCAACGCCTCCTGCACCACCCGGTACGCGGCCAGGTCGACGCCCTGCGGCAGCGGCTTCGGCGTGCCGGTCACCGTGTAGTCGACGGGCATGCCGGTGCCGCGTACCCGGTCGACCAGCGCGGGCAGCTGGTCGAGGCCGGGTTGCGGGGCGAGGTCGTCCGCCTCGCCCTCGCTCGGCGTGAGCAGGCCCATCACCTGCCGCAGCTCGGCCATCGCGCTCCGGCCGCTCGCCTCCACCGCCAGCAGGGCGTCCGTGGCACGGTCCGGCGCGCTGGCCATGACCTTCCTGGCCGCACCGGCCTGCACCACCATCACGCTGACATTGTGCGTGACCACGTCGTGCAGCTCGCGCGCGATCCGGGACCGCTCGTGCTCGATCGCACGTCGCGTCTGCTCCTCCTGCTCGTCCGCCAGCTCCACCACGCGCCGTCGGCTGTCCTCGGCCCGCGCCCGCGCGGTGCGGATCGCCTCCGCGGCCAGGCCGAGCGGGACGAGCACCGCGAAGGAGGTGAACAGGCTCGGGATGTCCGGCAGCGCGGTGCGGAAGTAGGTGGCGATCAGCACCGCGCCGGCCAGCAGCGCCAGCCGGGTCGGGGCCCGGTACGGGCTGTACATGGCCGCGCTGTACGCGCCGATCAGGCAGGTCAGCAGGGCCACTCGGGGAGTCGCGCCGCCGTGCATGAGCAGGGTCGCGACCAGCACGATCATGAACGTCGCCAGCGGATACCGGCGTCGCACCGCCAGCGGCAGGCAGGCCAGCACGGTCAGCACCAGGTCCTGCTCGATGTGGGCGAACTGCGGCGCGATGGGCGCGTACCGCGACAGCAGCGAGACCGCGTACGGCAGCATGCTGATCACGTAGATCAGGCCGTAGACAGTGAGCAGCACGGCGATCGCCAGGTCGACGGCCAGCGCCCGCCGGGACGGCGCGGGCAGCGGCCCCGTTTTCGCGATCAGGCGCCGCAGCGGCCAGCGGGACAACAACACGGACACGCCATCAGTGTGACAAGTGGATCGCGCCCGCGTATCCGTCCTGGTGTCGAACCCGCTACGCCCCCGGCGTACATCGCAAGGATGACGCGCCCGGTGATCATTCCAACGCGGTAGCCGTTTTCGCTCCGACGGCTGACGTGCGCCACGCCGGAATCGGCCTACCGTCAGGGCCCATGCCGAGCCTCGACCGTGCCGCCCTGACCACCGCCCTGCTCACCCTGCTCGCCAGGACGACGCCCTACCTGGAGGACGAACTGCTCGGCCTCGCCGATCTGGTCGAACCCGGGGGAGTGTGCGTCGACGTCGGCGCGGCCGCCGGCATCTACACGCAACTGCTGGCCGAACTCGTCGGCCCGACCGGTCAGGTGCACAGCGTCGAGCCGCTCGCGTTCGCCCATCCGGCCTGGTCCCGGCTGCTCGGCGCGTACCGGCGCCCGACGGTCACCCGGCACCTGGTCGCGCTCGGCGCGGAGCCGGGGAAAGCGACGATGAGCGTGCCGGCCGGGCGGCACGGGCTGGTCACCGGGCGCTCGTTCCTTGCGGTGCGCACCGACGGCGTCGGCTCCAACGCCGAGTTCGCCCGCCACGGCGACGTGGACGTCGAGGTGGACACGCTGGACCGGCTGGTCGGGCGGGCGGGGCTGCGCAGGCTCGACTTCGTCAAGATCGACGTGGAGGGCGGTGAGCTCGCGGTCCTGAGGGGTGGCCGCGACACCATCGACGCCTTCCGGCCAACCCTGCTGCTGGAGATCGAGCAGCGGCACATCACCCGCTACCGGCACGCCGCGGCCGACGTGGTCGGCGAACTGACCCGGCGCGGCTACACCATGGCCACCTGGCACCACGGCTGGCAGCCGACCGAGAGCGTGTGCGCGCACAGTCGCAACTACCTGTTCCTGCCGCCGAAAGCCGCCCCGGCCCTCCCGAAGCAGCGCGCGGAGCAGGTCAGCGGCCTGCGCTGACCTGGGCCAGCCGGGCGCGGATCGTGGCCGCGTCCGGATGCCCGAGCTGCTCCAGGATGTCCGCGGCCAGCTCCGCCGTGGCGCGGGCCTGCTCGGCGTCGCCGAGCGCGAGCCGAGCATCGCCGATGTGCAGCAACGTGTCCGCCTCCAGCGCCCGGTCGCCGACCTGCCGGTAGATCCGCAAAGCCGTGTCGTAGCAACCGATCGCCTCGTGGTACTGGCCGAGATGGTGGTGGGCGTAGCCGATGCTGTCCCAGTCGGCGGCGGTGCCGTTGTCGTCGCCGAGCTTGGTGTGCAGGATCAGCGCCTCCTGGCAGCGCGTCAGCGCCAACTGGTAGTCGCCGCGCAGGATGTGCGTCCAGCCGATCTCGTTGTAGACCCCGGCCTGGCTCGCCTCGTCCTCGATCCGCCGGTAGACCTCCAGCGCGGGCTCGTAGTGCGCGAGCGCGGTGTCGTGCCGCTCCAACCGGTTCGCCAGAAAGGCCAGCAGCCGATGGGTTTCCGCCACGCCGTGCGGATCGTCCAACTCGGTGAACATGCTCAGCGCGCGGCTGAGGTTCTCCTGTCCCGGCACGTAGTCGCCGAGCCTGCCCTGCGTGAAACCCAAGGCGCGCAACGCGGACGCGACCCCGTTGCGCGCACCGTCCCGTCGCGCCGCCGCCAGCGCGACCGCCTGGATGACCAACTGGTCCTGCCAGCGGCCCTGCCGGTCGAGATAGCGGTCCATCACATTGGCCAGCTGCCAGGACTGGGTGTCGAACCCGCGCCGCGCCGCCGCCTCGATCAGCGTGATCAGCACGGTCCGCTCGCCGCTCAGCCACGCCTCGGCCTGCTGGCCGTCGGCGAACTCCAGCACGTTCGCGCCGGCCAGCGGCGCCGGCAGCGCGGCCCGCACCCGGTGCGGCGACATGGCGCGCAGGGCGGCCTGCGCGGAGTGCAGGTAGTGGTCGAGCATGCGCAGCGTCGCCGACCGGACCAGTTCCGCGTCCTCCTCGGCGGCGAGTTCCGCGGCATACGTGCGCAGCAGGTCGTGCTGGCTGAACCGGCCGGGCACGTATTCGGCGACCAGGTGCGCGTAGCTCAACTCGTTGAGCACCAGCCGCGCGTTGCGCACCGGCATTCCGGTCAGCGCCGCCGCGACCGGTGGCGCGAAGTCCGGGCCGGGATGCACGCCGAGCAGCAGGAACAGCTGGCCTGCCGCGGGCGTGACCGCGCGCAGGGACCAGGAGAACACCGAGCGGGTGTCGCTGGCCGGGTCGACGTCGGCGAACGAGTCCAGGCTGCCGGAGTTGAACCGCAGCTCGTCGGCGATCGCGGCGAGCGGGAAACCGGGCCGGATCGCCGCGCGCGCGGCCACGATGGCCAGCGCCAGCGGCAGCCCGCCGCTGCTGGCGATGATCTCGTCCACCGCGACCGGCTCCCTGGCCAGCCGCTCCGCGTCCAGCCGCGCCGCGAGGAACACCCGCGACTGCGCCGGAGTGAGCGTGTCCAGCGGCAGAAAGTGCGCGCCCGCGGACGTGACCAGGCCGAAAAGCCGGTTGCGACTGGTGATGATGACCATGCTGCCCGGCCCGTTCGGCAGCAGCGGCCGGACCTGGTCGGCATCGCGCGCGTTGTCCAGCAGGATCAGCATGCGCCGCCCGTGCAGCATGTTGCGATACGCCTCGGCCGCCGCGATCGGGCTGGCCGGGATCCGCTCCGGCGCCACGCCCTGCGTCTCCAGCAGCTGTCGGATGGCGTCCTGCGGCTCGATCACCGTGCCGGCCCGGTCGAACCCGCGCAGGTTCAGGAACAGCTGGCCGTCCGGGAAATGCCGGGCCACGTGGTGCGCGAGCCGTACCGCGAGCGTCGACTTGCCAACGCCTGCCATGCCGGACACCACCGTGACCACCGTGTCCGGCAGCCCGGCGGCGTCGTGCGGCTCGACCAGCGCGGCGAGCCGGGCCAGTTCCGTGTCACGGCCGGTGAAGATCGGCAGATCGGCGGGCAGCTGGGCGGGTCTGCGCAGGCGCGGCGGTTCGGCGGGTGCCGGCGCGCTGGTGATCCGCTCGTGGGCGGCGCGCAGCTCGGGGCCCGGATCGATGCCCAGGTCCTCGGCCAGGCGGGTGCGCACCGACCGGTACACCTCGATCGCGTCGGCCTGCCGACCGCTCGCCGCGAGCACCTGGATCAGCCGCGCCTGCAACGCCTCGTCGTAGGGCGCGTGCCGGGCCACCTCGTGCAGCACCGTGCTCACCGACTCGGGCGTGCCGGCGCGCAACGCCACCTCGGCGGCGGCCTGCGCGGCCAGCGCGTACTCGCGCTCCACCGTGCCGAACAGCGGATGCGCCCTGGTCACGTCGGCGATGCCGGCCGCGACCGGCCCCTGTCGCAACGCCAGCGCGCGCACGTACGTTTCGGTCGCCCCGGCCAGGTCGCCCTGCTGCGCGGCCTGCTCGGCGCGACCGGTCAGGTCGCGGAACTCCAGCAGGTCGAGCATGGTCGTCTCAAGCACCAGCCGGTACCCGCCCGACCCGCGCACCAGCAGATCGCCCGCGGTTCGGGTGGACAGGCTCGGGTCGATCAGCCTGCGCAGCAGGCCGACGTGCCGCTGGATGATGTTGACCGCGCCGTCCGGCGGGTCCTGTCCCCACAACGCGCCGACCAGCTCGCTGAGCACCACCGGCTGACCGGCGTTGATCAGCAGCATCGCCAGCAGGGCGCGCCTGGTCGGTGAGCCGAGTTCGACCTCGACGCCCTCCCGCCAGGCCCGCACCGGACCCAACACCGTGAATCGAACCGTGCCGTCGGCACGCATCCGTTGCTTCCCCGCCAAGAGCACACTCCGGATCGCCGCGTCGAGGGCGGCGTATTCCCCGCCGATACCCACCCGCCCCGACCGAAGGGCACAGGCTACCCGCATGAAACTTTCAGGCGCACCAGTCCCGCGCGGACCCGACTCGGCCCAGCTCAGCGGCCTCGGGTGCGCGATGGTGCCGAGCGCGCTGTAACGAACGGTTTACCGACCGGCGCCGCGCTGCCTAGCGTCGATCACATTCCTGCCTCCCGCACGGAAAGGTCCGCATGTGCTGAACCATCCGTTACGCACCGCAGGCGCGCTGCTGCTGGCCGGCGCCGCCGCGCTCGTCCTCGCCTCGGCCCCGCCCGCCGTCGCCGCCCCGGCCAGCACCGACTGCTCGCCCAACGGCAGCACGTCGATCGAGAACAACGCCTACATCATCCAGGACAACGAGTGGAACTCCACCGCCCAGCAGTGCATCACCTACAACGGCGGCACGTCCTGGACGGTCAGCACCGCCAACTTCACCCCGCCCGGCGGTGGCGCGCCGAACACCTATCCCTCCATCTACCAGGGCTGCCACTGGGGTTCCTGCACCACCGGCAGCAGCCTGCCCATCCAGGTCAGCAACCTGGGCAGCGCGAGCACCTCGTGGAGCACCAGCCAACCGGGCAGCGGCGCCTATGACGTCGCCTACGACATCTGGTTCAACTCCACGCCCACCACCGGCGGCCAGCCGGATGGCACCGAGCTGATGATCTGGCTCAACAGCAGGGGTGGCGTGTCGCCGTTCGGCCAGCAGACCGGAACCTCCACAGTGGACGGATTCAACTGGAACGTGTGGACCGGCCAGCAGACGTCCTGGAAGATCATTTCCTACGTGCTCAACCCGGGCGGCACCTCGTTCACCAACCTGGATCTCAAGGCGATCATCTCCGACGCCGAGAACCGCGGCTCGATCAATCCGGCGAACTACCTGATCGACGTGGAGGCCGGGTTCGAGATCTGGCAGGGCGGCCAGGGCCTGGCCACCAACAGCTTCTCGGTCGCGGCGAGCGCGGGCTCGGGCGGCGGCAACCCGCCGCCGGGCAGCACCGGTCCGATCACCGGCTACGCCGGCCTGTGCGTCGATGACCGCGCGGCCAGCACCGCCAACTACAACCCGGTGCAGGTCTACACCTGCAACGGTACGAACGCGCAACAGTGGACCGTGGCCAACGGCACCGTGCAGGCGCTCGGCAAATGCCTGGACGTGGACGCGGGCGGCACCGCGAACGGCACCGCGGTCGACCTCTACGACTGCAACGGCACCGGTGCGCAGACCTGGCAGCCGCAGAGCAACGGCGAACTGGTCAACCCGCAGTCCGGCAAGTGTCTTGACGACCCGAACTCGTCGACGTCGCCGGGTACCCAGTTGCAGATCTGGGCCTGCGGCGACGGCGCCAACCAGCAGTGGCAGGTGCCCTGATCACCCGGATTCCCGTAGCACCAGCGTGGTCGGCATGATCACCCGCGCGGGCGGACCGTCCGGTTGGAACAGTCCGGCGACCGCCCGCGCGCCCATGTCCTCCACTGGCTGCCGCACCGTGCTCAGCGACGGCGTGGTGCGTCTGGCCAGGGCGGCGTCGTCGAACCCCAGCACGGCAACGTCGTCCGGCACCCGGATTCCGCGCCCGCGCAACGCCCGCAGCGCGCCGAGCGCCATCAGGTCGGACGCGGCGAACACCGCGTCGAGGCCGGGGCACCGGTCCAGTAGGCGCAGCATGGCGTGCTCGCCGGAGGATGCGGTGAAATCCGCCCTGCCCACCAGTTCCGGCCGGTCCCGCTCGGCGACCGCGCGCCGATAGCCGCTCAGCCGGTCGCCCGCGACGATCATGTCGCGCGGCCCGGCGATGGTCGCGATCGCGCGCCTGCCGGCGTCGGCGAGATGGCGCACCGCGCGCAGCGCGCCGCCCTCGTTGTCCGCGTCGACGTAGGCGAGGTCGCGCGCGTTCGGCGGTCTGCCGACGCAGGCCACTGGCACGCCCGAGGCGCGGACCAGGTGCGCGGGTGTGTCGTCGTCGCGCAGCCCGACCAGGACCACGCCGTCCACGTGCCCGCCGCACAGGAAGCGCAGCAGCGAGTCGCGCGGGGAGCGGCGCAGCGCGGTCAGCACGACGAGTTCCTGGCCGGCCCGCACCGCCTCGCGTTCCGCGCCGAGCAGCACCCGCGCGTAGAACGAGTCGGCCTGGTAGTGGCGCATGTCGTCGAACACGACGACGGACACCGCGCCGCTGCCGCGGGCCCCGCCCGGCGCCCGCTGCCGCACGTAGCCGAGTTCGCGCACGGCCTGGTGCACGCGGCTGGACGTGTCGCCGCTGACCGGGGCCGAGCCGTTCAGCACCCGCGACGCGGTCGCCGCGGACACCCCGGCTCGGCGGGCGACCGCGGCCAGGGTCGGCCGGGCCTGCTCGACGGTCGATGCGCAGGCGTCATCGCGTGCCTTCATTGGCACTCCTTCGCAGCCACCGATCCGCCTGTGCGCAGAGTCGAACATCACCTCCGCCCTGTCAAGGCCCGACGTGTTATCATTGATTACATGAACACGACATCACCGATACGCGTCGCCATCGTCACCGGCTCGTCCCGAGGCATCGGCCGGGAGGTCGCGCTGCGGCTGGCCGACGAGGGCCACGCCGTCGTCGTCAACTACGCCGGCAACGCCGACCTCGCCGAGGAGGTCGTGCGGACGATCGCCGACAAGGGCGGCCAGGCCATCGCGGTGCGGGCCGACGTCGCGGACGAGGTCGCGGTGGCGGCCATGTTCGATGCGGCCGAGCAGCACTTCGGCGGCATCGACGTGGTGGTCAACTCGGCAGGCCGGATGGTCCTGGGACCGCTCGCCGAGCTCGATCTCGACGCGGTCGACGCCATGCACCGGACCAACATCCGCGGCACCTTCGTCGTCGACCAGCAGGCCGCCCGGCGCGTTCGGGACGGTGGCGCGATCATCAACTTCTCCACCTCGGTGACCCGCACCTCGTTCCCGAACTACTCCGCCTACGTGGCCAGCAAGGCCGCCGTCGAGGGCATCACCCTGATCCTGGCCCGCGAACTGCGTGGCCGGAACATCACCGTGAACTCGGTCGCCCCCGGCCCGACCGCCACGGATCTGTTTCTCAACGGCAAGAGCCAGGACGAGATCGACCGACTGGCCAACGCGGTGCCGCTGGAGCGCCTCGGCATGCCGTCCGACATCGCCGAACTGGTGAACTTCCTGGCGAGTCCGGCCGGTCACTGGGTCAACGGCCAGGACATCAAGGTGAACGGCGGCCTCGTCTGACCGCGAGCCGGTGCGACGCTCGCCGCGCCCGACTGGTATGCCAGACGGGATGTTTTCGCGGCGAGGGGAGTTCACGTTGGTTCGGCGCACGGCGCTGTTGGTCGCGGTGATCGGTCTGCTCGCCGCCTGTACGGCGACCACCCCCACCGCGACGAAACCCACCGCACCGCCGAAACCGCCGACCAGCACCACGACTCCGCTGCCACCGGCCACGGTCACGCCCGATCCCGGCCAGGTCGCCACGCTCACCTCGGTGTTGCAGGACATGAGCCAGCACTACCTGGCCATGCGGCTGATCCCGGGCGCGCAGGACGTCATCGACTACGACCTCGGCGACCTGTGGCGCCAGGGCATCGACGGCGCCGGCAGCACTGTCGCGCTGGTCGAGGGCTGGAACGCGCCGAACCTGACCGGCGATCTCGCCGGCTTCGACAACCGGCTCGGCCTGCCCGCGCCGGACATCCAGACGATCTACCCGGCCGGCGCGCTGCCCGCGCAGTGCCCGGCCGGCATGCTCGCGCTGGGCTCCTACGGCTCGTGCAGCGGCTGGGCGGGCGAACTCGAACTCGACGTCGCGTCGGTGCACCTGATCGCGCCCTACGCCAAGATCCTGCTGGTCATCACGCCGCCGGACACCGAGGTCACCGACGACGCGGCCAGCCAGGTCGCACCGCCGGAAATGATGACGGGCGTCGAGTACGTGGCAACGCACCACCTCGCGGACGTGATCTCGATCAGCGACAACACCGGCGAGGCAACGTTCAGCCACGGCAAACCGGAGATCACCGCGCAGGACCCGGCCGAACTCACCGCGGCCGCGAACGGCGTGCCGGTGCTGGTCGGCACCGGAGACTGTGGCGTCGTGCAGAACCTGGCGACCGCGAGCAGCCAGTGCGGCAACACCACCACGCAGCCCGACACCGCCGCCTGGGACGACTCGCCCTGGGTGACCGCGGTCGGCGGCAGCGTGCCCGAGCTGTCCCAGACCGGCGCGAAACTCGGGCCGGACCAGGTCTGGGCGATGGGCAGTTCGGCGGAAGGCGCTGGCACCTCGACCGTGTACCAGCGGCCCGCCTACCAGCGCGGCGTGGTCAGCGGGCCGATGCGCGCCGTTCCGGACATCACCATGGACGCGACGGGCGGCACGTCCGAGTCGACCCCGCTGTTCGCGGGCGTGCTCGCGCTCGCCGCGCAGCTCAACCACGCCCCGGTCGGCCCGATCAACAACGCGCTCTACCAGGTACTCGGACCGAAAGGCGCCCAGGACGGCATCACCGACATCGTCACCGGCAGCAACTCGGTGCCGAAGGCCCCGGGCCTGTCCGCCGCGCCCGGCTTCGACCCGGCCACCGGCTGGGGCACCATCGACGCGGCCACCTTCGTGCCCGCCCTGGTCAACGCGGTCCGCGCGCAGCGCGCCCCGAACATCCCCAGCCAACAGGCCGCCGCCGCGCTCGCCGCGCTGCGCGGCGACATCCACGTCACCAACTCGCGGGTCACCGCGACCGGCTTCCTGCCCGGCCATCCGGTGCACCTGGCCGTCGACGGCAAGCAGATCGCCACCGTCACCGCGGACGGCAACGGCGACATCGGCTATCAGTTCGACCCCGCGCCCGGCCGGCACCTGCTGACCGCGCAGAGCATGCTGCTCGACCAGCAGACGCCGTTCACGACCAGGTAGTTCAGGCACTACTGGCGCGTGAAGGCCGCCACGTTCGCCTCGACCCACTGCGCGAACGACCGTGCCGGCCGACCCAGGATCGCCGCGACCTCCGGGCTGACCACGGCAGGCCCCGTCGAGTACTCCGCCTGCATGTCCAGCAGTGCCCGCGCGAAACCGATCGGCAACCCGATGCCGACCAGGTGCTGTTCGGCGATCGCGCGCGGCACCCGCTCGACGCGCAGTTCCCGGCCGAGCGCGGCGCCGATGATGCCGATCATCTCCGCCTGCGTCAGCGAGGCGGGCCCGGTCAGCTCGACCCGCCTGCCCAGCAGCGTGTCCGTGCGCAGCGCGAGCGCGGCCACCTCGGCCAGGTCGTCCTCGTCGAGCGGCGCCCAGGCCGCGTCCGGATACGGCATCCGCACCACGTCACCGCCGCGCACCGGCTCCGCCCACAGGCCGATCGCGTTGGTCGCGAACATCCCGGGCCGCAGGCTCACCCAGTCCAGCCCCGAGTCGACCATCGCAGCCTCGATCTCGCGGTTGTAGTCGCCGCGATAGCGGGAGGGCTGCTTGTCCAGGTCGTCGGCGATGTTGATGGCGGACAGCGCGACCGCCTTGCGCACGCCCCGCTCCCGTGCGGTCGCCAGCAACTCCGGTCCCGCGACGCCGACCGCGCGCGAGTTCAGGAATACCGCGTGCGCGCCGTCGAACGCATGCGCGATGGTGGTCGGCCGGCTCGGATCGCCCGCCACCGCCTCCACCGTGTCGGGCAGGTCGGCGGTTGCCGGGTCGCGGGTGATGGCCCGGACCTTCTCACCCGCCTCGGCCAGCGAGCGCACCACGCGCCTGCCGATCAGCCCGGTCGCTCCGGTGATCACGATCATGTCGGTTCCCCGTTCAGGTCGTCGAATTCCTTGACCAGAACAGGACGGCGCGACCACCCGAAAAAGTGACAACCCGCCGCTGTCACTTTTTCCGGCGCGCTCCCGTCCTAGCTGGGAGGATCGGCGAAGTGGAGGACGGAGCATGACCGGAGCGCAGTTCACCGCCTCCTGGCAGGCGCACCGCGGTTACCTGATCGACCTGGCCTACCGCATGCTGGGCGACGTAGGCGCGGCCGAGGACATGGTGCAGGAGGCGTTCGCCAGGTTGGCTCGCGCCGAGGAGAACATCGTGGACGAGCGCGGCTGGCTGACCGTGGTCATCTCGCGGCTGTGCCTGGACCAGATCCGCTCCGCCCGCATCCGGCACGAGAGGACCCAGGACGCCGCGCTGCTGGAGGGCGCGACCCCGGTCGCCGCCCACGCTCCGGTCGACCCGGCCGACCGGATCACCCTGGACGACCAGGTCCGCCAGGCACTCGCGGTGGTACTGGCGCGGCTCGGTCCGGACGAACGCGTGGTGTTCATCCTGCACGACGTGTTCGCGACCCCGTTCGACACGATCGCGCAGACCCTCGGCAGGCCGGTCGCCACCTGCCGCCAGCTGGCCAGGCGCGCGCGGCAGAAGATCGCCGACGCCAGCGGTCCGGCGGGCCAGCCCGCGCCGTTCGCCGAACACCGGCTGATCACCGAGAAGTTCATCACCGCCTGCACGAACGGCGATCTCGACGCGCTGCTGTCCGTGTTGCACCCGAACGCCTGGGGCCGCGCCGACTTCGGGCCGGATGCCCCGTTCCCGCCGCAGACCAACCACGGCGCCGACCGGGTCGCCAACGGCCTGATGGTCTTCTACCACCGGCAGAACGCGGTGTTCGTGACCGACCCGGGCGGCGATCCGCTGACCCTGCTCGCGTTCATCAACCGCGCCCTGTTCGCCACGCTGACCCTGACCGTCGAGCACGGCCTGATCACCGCCATCCAGGTGCGCGGCGACCTCTCGGCGTTCCCCGGCCTCAACCGAGCGGACTGACGCTGATCGGCCCGAACGTGCTCGCGTACCCACCGCCGCCCATCGACACCAGCCCGATCCGCGTCCCGCTGCCCAACGGCAGGTCCCACGTGCCGCCCGCGTCCCAGCGCACGCCGTCCAGGCTGGTGAAGGCCGTGTACTGATCGACGCCGAGCCCGACCCGGTGCACGAGGCGCAGGTACGTGGTCGCGCCGACCGGCCCGACCACCGCGTTGCCGTAGCTGGGATAACCGGCCGGCACCGGATCGCTGTGCTTGCCGAACTCGGTCTGCCGGGTGTTCCACATGGCCGTCACCGACAGCTTCACGTAGTTGCCGTCGTCGTGGTAGACGACGATGCCGCCCTGCACGTAGTTGTGCACTGTCCCGTCGTTCGGCACGGTCATGGTGACGCTGGTCTGCACGACGTAGTCGCCGGCGGGCGCGGGTTCGGCCAGCACGGAGGCGAGGTAGGGCGATGGCGGCTGGAGATCGTCCGGCTGAGTGTCCACAGTGAACTCGCCGCCGCCGACCCGGTAAGCGGCCGGATCGGGCGGCCGGATCCAGGTCCACTGCGCGGACAGCGTCGATGCCGCGAAATCGTCGGACAGCGCGCGAATCGGTGCTCCTGGTCGCGGTTGCGGCCGGAACACCGGCCGGTACGCGGTCCGCTCACCCGGCTGCGCGGCCGGTCCCGGCAGCGGCGTGTCGGACGGCCCGCGTCCGCCGTCCACCGTCGGCCAGCCGTCCCGCCAGTCCAACGGATCCATCATCAACTGCCGTCGGTTGTAGCCGACCTGGCCGGGCACGTAGGGGTTGTTCTGGTCGATCGCGTGATAGAAGATCCACTGCTGGCCGGTGACATCGGTGATCACGGCATTGTGGCCGGGCCCGATCCACCGGTTCCCGTTGGCCGCCAACACCGGTGTGCCGCCCACCCGGGTCGCCAACAGCGACATCCCGTCCCGGTCGACGAACGGTCCGAGCGGGCTGCGCGAGCGCCCGGCGAACACCGCGTATCCGGTCAGTTGGCCGCCACAGCAGTTCGCCGACGAGCCCATCAGGTAGAACCAGCCGTCGTGCCGGACGATGAACGTGGCCTCGTACCGGTTGTCGATGGTGATCTGCTGCTCGGTCGAGGGAATCGAGGTCAATCCGTCCGGCGACAGCTCGCGAACCGCAATGCCGCCGATATAACTGCCGTAATAGAGGTAGCTCGTGCCGCCCGACGTGATCACCTCGGGATCGATCGCCTCGCGCCCGTTGTACGGCGCCACCACCGGCCCGCCCGAATCGACCCAGGGCCCCAATGGCGACGAACTCGTCAGCACCCCGACCGCCGGACCGCCGGCCACCGTGCCCGACGCCGCGTAATACAGGAAATACCTGCCGTCGTGATACGTCACATCCGGCGCCCACAGAAATCCGCCGCTCCCGACCCAGCCCGGCGACGTCGGTAACGCGGCTCCCGCGTACGTCCAGTGCACCAGGTCCAGCGAGGAGTACATCGGCAGTGTCACGTACTCGCCCGGCGGCGCGCCCAGGTCGTTGATGTCGATGGCGTCCGTCGTGCAGTAGGCATACCAGTGCCGATCACCGGCCTGCCCCTGGAGAATGAACGGATCGGCGCAGTTCAACGCCTGCGTCCCGTCCGGCAATGTCATCGGTAACGGATTCCGATACGCGGGCGCGACCGATAACTGAGAATCAGCTGATGCGCCGGACACATTCACCACAAAACCGAGCAGAGCCACCAGAGCCAACGCGGACGCGAACAACCGTCTGCTGACCACGATTCCTCCCCTGGATTCGCCGGCAGTCGTTCCAGTATCGCGGTAGGGTCACCGCGAACCACGCATCCGGACGGGGGAGTTTTCGGTGGCAGACGAGGGCCGGATCCACCAGGAAGTCAGCGGCACCGTCACCGGCAACGTCGTCCAGGCGAACACGATCGGCCAGGTCGTGGTCAACGCGCCGACACCGCGCAGCTTCGCGCTCGCCGAGGAAGTGCCGGAACCGCCGAGGCATTACACCAACTTCGCGCCAGAACTGACCGCCATCACCACCGCGGTACGCCCGGCCGCAGGCGAGTTCGGCCCGCACGTCCAAGTGGTCACCGGTCAGCCGGCCAGCGGAAAAACCGGCCTGGTCTGCAAATGGGCGGAGGAGCACGGCGAGCACTACCCGGGCGGCGTGTTCTTCGCGCGGCTGACCGAGGAACCGGACACCTATCAGGTCCTGGCCTGTTGGCTCAGTTCCTATTTCGACTACGCCTACCGCGAACTCCCACCGGGCCTGGCCGGAATCCGGAAGCTGTGGCGCAGCAAAACCCGGGATCGGCGGGTGCTGCTGGTCCTCGACGACGCAGGCAGCTACGAGGACGTCGAGACGCTGCTGCCGGGCCGGGGCGAGTCCGCGGTGCTGGTGGTGTCGATCGACGAGGTGACCCGCTTCAGCGCCGGGCTCGCCGCGCGTCCGATCCGGCTCACCCCGCTGCACGACGACCAGGCGCTGGCCCTGCTCGGCAAGCGGATTGGCCGGGAGCGGGTCGAAACGGAGCAGGACGCCGCCATCGAGCTGGTGAAGATCTGCGGCAGGCTGCCCGGTCCGCTCAACATCGTCGGCGCCGTCCTCGACCTCGACCCGCATCTGACCATCGCCGCGCAGGTCCAGCGGCTGACCGAGCAGGGCGTGCTGACGCACCTCGGCCTGAACGTCATCTACGACGCCGCCTACGACCGCCTCACCCCCGACGAACAGCGCGCCTACCACGCCCTCGGCGCACACCCGGGCGCACAGCTGGTGATCAGCGCCGACGCCATCGCCGCCGCCATCGACCTGGACGTCCCCGCCACCGAACGCGCGCTGGACAAGCTGTACACGGTGAGCCTGGCCGGCAAGCGCGGTGCCGGTCGCTACCAACTCAACTCGCTGGTCGCCGAGCACGCCGCCGCGCGGGCCGGCACCGACCTGGCCACGTTGCGGGCCCGCGCCATCGCCTACTACCGCGACCTCGGGCTGCGCTGCGCCGAAAAGCTGATGCCGAACCGGGGCTGGTGGCCGGACATCGTGCCGCTGGCGGACGCCAACATCGCGCAGGCATGGCTGGTCAGCAACGGTGCCGCCATTCTCGCGTCGGCCGAGGAGGCCGCGCGTTGCGGTGATCAGCTTTCGGTCGTGCAGCTGTGCCTGGTCAGCTGGCCGCTGGACACCATCGGCAGCAATCCGGCCAGAACGGTCCGCCTGAACCAACTCGGCGTCGCCGCTGCTGCCGCGCTGGACAACGACCTGCTCAGCTCGGTCATGTACACGCAGCTGGGATTCGGCTACCGGGACCAGGGCGACCGGCCGCACGCGACCGAGGCGTTCGAGGCCGCGATGCGGCTGGGCACCAACGCATCGATGGCGAGCGCCATGGAGGGCCTCGCCCTGATGCTGCGCAACCACGGCGACACCGCGCGGGCACGCACCCTGCTGATCCGCAATCTCGAACTCGCGGACCACATCCTGGCCGAGAACCCGACGGACGGGTCGGCGCAGCGCAGGCATCGCATGGCCCGCTTCCACCTGGCCACCGTCCTGCCGCCCGAGGCCGCCGTGCCCGAGTTGCGCGAAGTTCTGGCCGCGTTCGCCGGTGAAATACGAAACCAAGCCAAGATCAACCTCTGGCTCGGCCGCAAGCTCATCGAATCCGGAGACGGTGCTGGCGCGATCGATCCGCTGCGTGCCGCCGCCGAACTGGCCGCATCGAGCGGGCTGACCCGCGAGCGCGGATTGGCTTACGAGGCGCTGGCCGACGCCGATACAGCCAATGCGCAGGCTCATCTGCGCGAGGCATCGAGCATCCTGCGTCTGGAGTTCCCCGACGACGAGGCGCGGGTGCGCGCACGAATGACCGAACCAGGGAGTTGACCATGCCCGATTCCATGCTGATCGCGATCGCCACCACGTTGGCCACCAAGGCGGCAGGGACGTTGTTCGATCTGGTGAAGGCGAAGCTGAGCAGGCGCGGCAGCAAGGAAGTCGCGACGCTGGACGCCGCCGTGGCCGCCGGGCCGGACTCGGCCGAGGTCGGGCAGTTGGCCGAGGTGCTGGACGCGGCGCAGCAGGAGGACGGCGAGTTCGCCGAGCAGCTGCGCGAGGAGTGGCAGAAGATCATCTCGGTGCAGGCCGGCAGCGGCAGCGTGACCCAGACGATCACCGGAACCGTCACTGGCAACGCCGTCCAGGCACGCGACATCCAGGGCGGTATTACCTTCAACTGACCCGGCTTTATCAAAACGTTACCTCGCTTGCGCTTGTCTCTCTGCTTTACATCACGCACGCTCGTGTAAAGCAGGGCGACATCGAGTCGCGTGTTGTCAAGCGAGGTGGGTCGGATGCGCGAAGGGTCCCTGTCCGGTCGGGCGACGATCGCCGAGGACGAACAACGTCCCGACTGGCGCGACAAGAAGCGCTACCTGTGGCTGCTCGGCACGGTCGTGCCGCTGTTCGTGTTCGCGGGCTGGGGCCTGGTGAACCTCACCGGCCTGCACGTGTTCTGGTGGCTGGGCCCGATCTTCGTCTACGTGATCATTCCGGTGCTGGACCGGTTCTTCGGCGACGACCCGAGCAATCCGCCCGAGGAGATCGTCGCCTGGCTCGACCGCGACCGCTACTACCGCTTCGTCACCTACGCGTTCCTGCCCATCCAGTACGTCGCGTTCTTCACCGGGTTCTGGCTGATGACCCGGCACGGCGGTCTCGACGTCGTCGACCGGCTCGGCATCGCGTTCACGCTCGGCTCGCTCAACGGCATCGCCATCAACACCGCGCACGAGATGGGGCACAAGAAGGAGCACCTGGAACGGTGGTTCGCCCGCATCGCGCTGGCGCCCAGCGGTTACGGCCACTTCTTCATCGAGCACAACCGCGGCCACCACGTGCGCGTCGCGACCCCGGACGACCCCGCGTCGAGCCGGCTCGGCGAGTCGTTCTGGGCGTTCTGGCCGCGCACCGTCGCCGGCAGCTTCCGCAACTCGTGGCAGCTGGAGAAGCGCAGGCTGCGGCGGATGGGCAAGCGCACCTGGACGCCGCGCAACGACGTGCTCAACGCGTGGGCGATGACCGTGGTGCTGTGGGCGGCGCTGATCGTGCTGTTCGGCGTCGGCATCGTGCCGTATCTGCTGATCCAGGCCGTATTCGCGTTCAGCCTGCTGGAGGCCGTGAACTATCTCGAACATTACGGCCTGCTCCGTGAGGAACTGGCCAACGGCCGCTACGAGCGGGTCACGCCCAAGCACAGCTGGAACAACAACCACATCGTCACGAACCTGTTCCTGTACCAGTTGCAGCGGCACAGCGACCACCACGCCAACCCGACCCGTCGCTACCAGGCACTGCGCCACTTCGAGGAATCGCCGCAGCTGCCCGTCGGCTACGCGGCCATGATCGTGCTCTGCTACTTCCCGCCGCTGTGGCGTCGCGTGATGGACAAGCGGGTGCTCGCGCACTTCGACGGGGACGTGACCCGGGCCAACATCCACCCGCGCAAGCGCGCCGCGATCATCGCCAAGTACAGCGTGCCGGGAACGCGGGTCACGCGTGCCGCCTAAGGTGGGAGTATGAGCAGGTTTCGGTGCGAGGTCTGCGACTACGTCTATGACGAGGTCCAGGGCGAGCCGAGGGAGGGCTTCCCGGCCGGCACGCCCTGGTCGGAGGTACCCGATGACTGGTGCTGCCCGGACTGCGGCGTCCGCGAGAAACCCGACTTCCTCCCGGTCGGGACCGGCCGTGCCGACGCCTGACACCGTGCCCTACCCGGAGGCGGCCCATGGCCTGCTGCGCGAGACGATCATCGCAGCGGTCGACGAGTTGGCGCGCTCGCGCGGCTGGTCGGCGACCACCATGTCGCACGTCGCCGAAGTCGCCGGGGTCAGCAGGCAGACCGTCTACAACGAGTTCGGTTCGCGCCAGGCGCTTGTCGAAGCCTATGTCGCCCACGAGGTCGAGAACCTGGTCACCGAGGTCGAGACCGCCGTGCACGGCCATGCCGACGACCCGTCCGCCGCGCTGCGCGCCGCGTTCGGCCTGTTCCTCAAGCTCGCCTCGGACGAGCCGATCATCCGCATCATCGTCGCGGACGCGGAAAGCGGCCACCTGATGCGCCTGCTCACCAACCTCGGCACCTCGATCGCCGACGACCGAATCGCTCGGCTGATCGTGGACGTGTGGCCGCAGGTCCACACCGAGGACGCCGAACTGCTCGCCGACTGCCTGGTCCGCCTGGCGATCAGCCACGCCGTCGCGCCCGCCACCGAGCCGGAAACCACCAGCCGCAACGTCACCCGCCTCGTCGCCCCGCTGATCCGAGAAATTCTGGGTTAGCAATTCAATTGACGGTGTCCGAATATCCGGGCATGATGAATAGCAACAACGTCGAACCCGGAGGAAGAAATGACCACGCGCACGCGAAAGTCACACCGCCGCTATCGCGGCGCGCTGTGCGCCGCCGTGCCGTCGCGGTCTCTCATTGCTCGCCGGCAAGGCGCTGACCAGCAAAAATCATTGAACGCGTTGCCGAGCACCGGCACCGGCTCCCCGCCATGACATCAACCGTGTCATGATCAGGGGAGCCGCCCGTCGGGAAACCGACCAGGGCGGCTTTCGTTATTTAATGCTGCCCACAATTCGATTGTTTCGCTCCTTTTTCTTGGTGGGGCTGGGCACGTGGCGAGCCCACCCGACTGTAATTCGGACGCCTCCGGGCTGTGGCGGTTCGACTCCGTCCCTCACCACCCATCGACAGCTCCCAACGGATGCGAGGGAGACGGCAACCCACCTGATTTGGGATCAGGAAACACCGCGTTCGACTCGCGGGCATCCGACGAGTAGTCCGCCTCTTCAGCTCGACCGGCCGAGCACCCGTCTCGTAAGCGGGAGGACCGGGTTCAAGTCCCGGGAGAGGCTCGCAAGTTCAGGTTGGTCCCGGTTGGTGCAGTGGCAGCATGGCGGATTTTGGCTCCGCAGAGCCAGGTTCGAGTCCTGGGCTGGGAGCGGCACGGTGCCCGTTCGTCCAATGGCAGGACGCCAGACTCTGAATCTGGCGATCGAGGTTCGAGTCCTCGGCGGGCAGCGCACGAGCGACGAAAGTAGGAAGGGAGGCCCTCGTGGTGAAAATGGCAGACACCCGCGATTCAAAATCGCGTGTCCGGTACGGACGTGCAGGTTCGACTCCTGCCGGGGGCACGGGCACCTGGCAGGGCGCCGCGCGAACGGGGAGGGCTGGCCGAGTGGTGAAGGCACCGGGTTGCTAACCCGAGGTCCGGGCGAGAGCCCGGCGCGCGTTCGATCCGCGCGCCCTCCGCGCGAGTGCTTCCGTGGGGCGCACTCGCGGGTCGAGGTGGAGCATGGCGGTCTGTGCGGCGCCCTGATATGGCGCAGGACCAGGTTCGACTCCTGGCACCTCGACGAATATCCATAATGGAGGATTGGCCGAGCCCGGCAAGGCAGCCGTCCCGAAAACGGTGGTCGGCGCGCGAGCGTCGCGCAGGTTCGAATCCTGCATCCTCCGCAGGTCGCTGGCGGCGATACAGGTTCGACTCCTGGTCGGGAACCGGCGTGTTCGCTACGGTCTTGGCCCATGACGGACAGTGGTGACCGCGAAGCCGATCGGATGCCCTCGTGGGCGCCGGAGGACATCGACTGGCGCAAGCCCAGCGTGGCCAGGGTGTACGACGTGCATCTGGGTGGCGCGCACAACTTCGCGGTGGACCGGGAAGTCGCCGCCGAGTTGGCCAGGATCATGCCGGACCTGCCGGGGCTGTTCCGGGCGAACCGGTCTTTTCTGCGTCGGGCCGTCCGGTTCCTGGTCGACGCGGGCGTCACGCAGTTCCTCGATCTGGGCTCGGGGATTCCGACGGCGGGCAACGTGCATGAGATCGCGCAGCTCGCGAATCCGGAGTGCCGGGTCGTCTACGTGGACGTCGATCCGGTCGCGGTGGCGCACAGCAGGCGGATCCTGGCCGAGAACCCACGCGCGGACGCGCTGCGGGGCGATCTGCGCAGGCCGGCCGAGATCCTGGCGGATCCGCTGGTCGGCGAGCTGCTCGACGTCGATCGGCCGGTCGCGGTGCTGCTGGTGGCCGCGTTGAACTTCGTTTCGGACGCGGACGAGCCGGGGGAGATCATCCGCCGTTATCTGGAGCGGGTGCCGGCCGGGAGTTATCTGGTGCTCTCGCATCCGACGCACGGGACGGTCGCGCCGCAGCAGTCGAAGGCGGCGGTCGAGGTGTACCGGCGGGATGTGGACAACATCTTCATTCGGGACCGCGAGCAGATCGAGGGCTGGCTGACCGGACTGGAGCTGCTCGACCCGGGGCTGGTCTACATCAATGCCTGGCGGCCGGAGGTTCTGCAGGACGCGCGGGAGGCGCGGCGGTGGCCGCAACTGTGTTGCGTGGCGCGCAATCCCTGATGGTGTGACCCGGGTCACTCGCTGATCAAGGCCAATGGTCCATACCAGAGGTCTTGACGTACTCAGCTCCGCATGAGTTAAATCACGTCGTGAACTAAGCCGCGATCGAAGCGGACCCGTCCTGCATCTGGGAAAGGACGACTGCAGTGCCCTCTGCATCCAACGAGAACGAACCGCGTCCCGCCTTAGCCGGCCTCGGCAGGCGAAGCTTCCTGACCCTGGCTTCCGGTGCCGCGCTCGCGGCTCCCGCGGTGCTCTCCGCCGCCGCTCCGGCCGCCGCGTCGACCCTGCCGAGAACGCAAGCGACGACGACGGCCGCCGCGCCGCCACCTCCGCCGCCCCCCGCCAAGGGCGACCCGGACTTCGGCCCGAACGTCTACGTTTTCGACGGCAGCATGGACAGCAAGACCATCCAGTCGACCATCGACGCGATCTACGCCCAGCAGCAGGGCGCCGAGTTCGGCCCAGGCCGCTACGCGCTGCTGTTCAAGCCGGGCGGCTACGGCATCGACGTCAAGCTCGGCTACTACATGCAGGCCGCGGGCCTCGGGCTCCAGCCGGCCTCCACCAGCATCACCTCCTCGCTTCAGACGCTCGGCGACGCGCACGGCAACAACACGCTGGTCAACTTCTGGCGCGGCGCGGAGAACTTCATGGCCGTGCCGACGAGCGGCCAGGACACCTGGGCGGTCTCGCAGGGCACCTTCTACCGGCGCATCTACCTGCTCGGCGACCTCAAGCTCGACGACGGCTCCTGGTCCAGCGGCGGGTTCATCGCCGACTGCCAGATCACCGGCCAGGTCAACTCCGGCACTCAGCAGCAGTGGGTCACCCGCAACTCGGTGATCGGCAACTGGGTCGGCTCCAACTGGAACTTCGTCTACGTCGGCGTGGCCAACGCGCCGAACACCAGCTTCCCGACCCCGCCGTACACGTCGGTCTCGCACACGCCGGTGGTCGCCGAGAAGCCGTTCGTCTACATCGACGGGACCGGCGCCTGGCAGGTGTTCGTGCCGGCCGTGCGGCAGAACACGCAGGCCCCCAGTTGGGAGGGGCGCAAGCCGGCCGGCACGTCCATCCCGATCTCGCAGTTCTACATCGCCAAGCCGGGCACGACCGCGGCCGAGTTCAACGCGGCGCTGGCGCAGGGCAAGCACCTGCTCATCACGCCGGGCGTCTACCAGCTCGACGACTCGATCAAGGTCACCCGGCCGAACACGGTCGTGCTCGGCCTCGGCTACGCGACCCTGCAACCGAACAACGGCGTGGTCGCCGTCGACGTGGCCGATGTGGACGGTGTGCACCTGGCCGGCCTGCTGGTGCAGGCGGGCGCGACGTCCTCGGACGCGCTGGTCCGGTTCGGGCCTGCCGGGAGCCACAGTAACCACGGCGCCAACCCGAGCACCATGCACGACGTGTTCCTGCGGATCGGCGGGAACGGCGTCGGCAAGTCCAAGCAGGCGATCGTGGTCAACAGCGGCAACGTGATCATCGACAACACCTGGGTCTGGCGCGCCGACCACGGCGACGGGGTCGGCTGGACCATCAACACCTCGGACACCGGACTGGCGGTGAACGGCGACAACGTGACCGTGTACGGGTTGTTCGTCGAGCACCACCAGAAGGCACAGGTGCAGTGGAACGGCCAGAACGGCCGGACCTACTTCTTCCAGAACGAGATGCCCTACGACCCGCCGAACCAGGCGGCGTGGATGGACGGCCCGCATCGCGGGTTCCCGGCCTACCAGGTCGGCGACAACGTGCGCAGCCACGAGGCGTGGGGCCTGGGCAGCTACTGCATCTTCGCGGACGACCCGACGATCGTGTCGGACCGGGCGATCGCGGCGCCGCGGAACCCGAACGTGAAGTTCCACAGCATGATCACGTTCTCGCTGGGCGGCGGCCAGGGCACGATCGCGCACGTGGTCAACACCACCGGCGGGCCCTCGGATGCCGAGACCAACCTGGCCATGCTGGCCAACTATCCGTAGGGAATGTTCGCGACCCGCGCATCGTTCTTGTCACCATGAAGGTTCGCAACTCGCTGCGGTCGATGAAGAACAAGCCGGGCGCCCAGGTGGTGCGCCGCAACGGCAAGACTTTCGTGATCAACAAGAAGAACCCCAGGTTCACCGCTCGCCAGGGCTGAGCAGGATCGCAAGCCGCTCCCGATAGGTTGTCGGGGGCGGCTTGTGGCATGTTCGGGGAGGTTGCGCGGGTGCGGGTGTACGGCGGGGCGCTGTTCTGGGATCCGGTTCGCGAGGCGCGGGACGCTGAGCAGCGCGGGTTCGACGGGGTGCGGGTGCTCGACCACTTCTCGGCGCCCGCGTCGGCGGATGCGTCGTTCGCGGTGCCGCACAGCCTGGTGACGCTGGGCGCGGCGGCCGCTGCGACCAGTCGGATCGGGTTGACGCAGACCGTGCTGTGCAACACCTTCCGCAATCCGGCGGAGATCGCGCAGGCCATCGCCACGCTGCACCGGATCTCCGGCGGGCGGGCCGAACTCGGGCTCGGCGCCGGTTGGCACCGCGGCGAGCACGAGGCGTTCGGCTATCCGTTTCCTGGTCCGGTGGAGCGGCTTGAGCGGCTGCGCGAGGCGGTGTCGATCTGCCGGGCGATGTTGCGCGGCAATGGGGTGGTCTCGTTCGAGGGGCGGTACTACCGGGCCGTTCATGACGTGCCGTGGCCGGAGTTGCCCTCAGTGCCGCGGGTGATGGTCGGAGGGACCGGGGCGAAGCTGCTCGCCTTGGCGGGGGAGTTGGCCGATCGGGTTGATCTGGTGCACGGGAACCGGGGCGGGCTGCCGTTTCTTGGCGGAGAGCTGCACAACGGCGTGCGGCGGATCGGCGGGCTGCGGGACATCGCGGTGCGGGCGGGGGAGGCGGTGGGGAACGTTCCCGCGTTCTCGGCGACGATTCTGGTGTCGTTGTCGCAGGATGCGGGCGAGGTCGCCCGACGGCGGGCGGAGGTTGCGGCGGCTACCGGGGCGACCGTTGACGAGATCGCGGCGGACCTGCTCTACGTCGTCGGCACGCAAGGCGATCTGCGGCGCGTGCTGGACACGGTGGCCGGGCTCGGGTTCGACCGGGTGCACCTCGGCGCGGTGCCACCGGACGCGGCGGCCACCCTGGATCTGATCAGCGAGCTGTTGCCTGGCTGACGGCGAGCGCAACCTATTGGTCGCGTCGGGCACGGGCGCGACGCTTTCCCTCGTGCATGGCCGCGACCCGCGCGATCGGAATCGTGTGGCCCTCGGCGACCACGTCCTCGGGCAGTGACTGGGGCGCGGGCATGTGCTCGGCCCACGGGTCGGCGTCGCCGAGCAGGCCGATGGCGTTGCGCACGGTGAAATCGGCGGGGGAGACGTTGTCCAGGTCCGACCAGGCGACCGGGAAGGACACCGGCGTGCCCGGACGGACGCGCGGGCTGTACACGGCGGCGACCGTGCCGGAGCCGGCCCGCGTCGAATCCAGGAAGACCTTGCCGTGCCGGTCCTCCCTGATGAACGCGGTGGTCGCCAGTTCAGGGTCGATGCGCTCGGCGCGGGCGGCCAACGCCCTGGTCGCGGCGGCCACGTCGGTGGGTTCGGCGGCCTCGTCGATGGGCACGAAGATATGCACGCCCTTGGATCCGCTGGTCTTCACCGCGCCGGCCAGGCCGCAGTCGGCCAGCGCCTGCCGGACCAGGTGCGCCGCCCGGACGACCAGCGCGAACTCCTCGCCCTCCGGCGGGTCGAGGTCGAGCACGAGATGGGTGGCGTGGCCGGGTTTCGCGGTGGTGAACAGGGTGGGGTGGTATTCGATGGCGCGCTGGTTGGCGAACCAGAGCAGGGTGCGCCGGTCGTTGCACAAGCCGTAACTCACCTCGCGGTGGGAGGTGTCCGCCCACTGACCGACCCTGGGCACCCACTCCGGGGTGTATTTCGGCAGGTTCTTCTGCATGAAGGGCTGCTGGCCGCGCAGCGCGCGAATCACCGAGAGCGGCCGGTCGGCGAGCACGGGCAGGAACTTCTCGCGGACCCCGTCGAGGTAGTCGACCAGGTCGCGCTTGGTCGCCTCGGCCCCGTCGAACAGCGGTTGGTCCAGGTTGGTCAGCCCGACGCCGTCCCGCTCCTCCGCAGCGCTCATGGCGCCACCCTAGCCCGCTCAGCGCGGGTACATGCCGCCGTCGATGCTGATCACCTGGTTGGTCAGGTAGGCGTTGCGCAACACGGCCATGGCCAGGTCCGCGACCTCGGCCGGGTCGCCGACCCGGCCGACCGGGACGCGGCCTGCCAACTCCTCCGGTGTGCCGGGCAGCATGCCGGTCTCGATCAGGCCCGGCGCGAGCGAGTTCACCGTGACGCCGTCGGCGGCGACCCGCGCGGCCAGGTAGTGGGTGAGGCCGTGCAGGCCGGACTTGGCCGACGCGTAGTGCGGGCCGACGATGCCGCCGGTCAGCCCGGCGACCGACGACACGAACAGCACCCGGCCGAAGCGGCGCGCGCGCATCCCCGGCAGCACGGCCCTGGCCAGCAGATACGGGGCGCGCAGGTTGACCGCGATGGCCTCGTCGAACATGGCCGCGTCGACGTCCTCGTAGCCGCCGAAGGTGGCCAGGCCGGCGTTGGCGACCAGCAGGTCGATCTCGCCGAGCACCGCGGTCACCTCGGCGATCAGGTGCTCCGGTGCGAGCGCGTTGCGCAGGTCGGCCTTGACCGCGACGGCCCGGCCGCCGTGCGCCTCGATGGTCGCGACCACCCCGTCCGCGTGCGCGGCATTGGCCGAATAGTGCACCGCGACGGCGACGCCCGAGGAAGCCAGGCGACGGCACAGGGCCGCGCCGATGCCACCGCTGCCGCCGGTCACCAGCGCGATCCGGCCGGACAGTTCGGGCTCGATCATGGTCATGATCGTGAAAATACCGCGATTCGGATCGATAGTGTGCTGGGGTGCCCAAGTCAACCGCAGCAGCCGTCGTCGTCGATCACCTTGCCGCGTGCGGGGTGCGCCGGTTCTACACGGTACCGGGCGAGAGTTTCCTGGAGATCATGGACGCGGTCCGCCGCCATCCCGAGCTGGAGCTGATCTCCTGCCGGCACGAGTCGGGCGCCGCGTTCATGGCCGAGGCCGAGGCGAAGCTGACCGGCGTGCCCGCGGTCGCCATGGCGACCCGCGCGGTCGGCGCGGCCAACCTGGCGATCGGCGTGCACACCGCGCACCAGGATTCGACGCCGCTGATCGTGCTGCTCGGCCAGGTGGAGACCGAGCACCTGGGCCGGGAGGCGTTCCAGGAGGTCGACCTGCCCAGGTTCTACGCCGAGATCACCGTGCACGCGGAGACGGTGCACCGCGCGGACCGAGCGGGCGAGGCGATCGTGCGCGCACACCGGCTGGCCACCACCGGCCGGCCCGGTCCGGCCATGCTGGCCTTCCCGGCCGATGTGCTCGGCCAGCCGTGCGAGCCGGTTGCCGACCGCCCGACGCGGGTCGCCTGGGTCCGGCCGGATGCGCGGGACGTGGCCGCGATCGACACGCTGCTGCGGCACGCGAAACAGCCGGTTCTGCTGGCCGGGCGCGGAGTCCAGCTCGATCCGGCGCCGGTGCGCGCGCTGGTCGAGCGTTACGGGCTGGGCGTGTACACGGCGTTTCGCCGGCAGGACGCGTTCCCGAACAGTCACCCGAACTATCTTGGCCACCTGACCGTCGGCGCGCCGGAGGAGTTGCTCGGCGCGTTCCGCGACGCGGACGTCCTGCTGGTGCTGGGCAGCCGGCTTTCCGAGATCACCACGCAGTCCTACACGCTGCCCGCGCCGCCGACCGTGGTGCACGTCGACCCGGACCCGGCGACGCCGGGCGCGGTGTTCCCGGCCGATCTCGCGGTGCCGGCCACGGTCGGCGCGTTCACCGACGCCGTGCTCGACCTGGACGTCGCGCCGGTGGCGCGCGACTGGTCCGCGGCGCACACCGTCTACACGCGACTGTGCACGCCGCCGGACATCCCGCTGGGCGAGGCGGTCCACCCGACCCAGGTGGTCGCGGCCATGCGCCGGCATCTGCCGGCGGACACGGTGTTCACCAACGACGCCGGCAACTTCGCGGTGTTCTGCCACCGGTACTGGTCGTTCGACCATCCGCACAGCCAGCTCGGCCCGACCTCGGGCGCGATGGGCTATGCCGTGCCCGCGGCCGTTGGTGCGCGGTTGGCCGCGCCGGAGCGGAAGGTGGTCGCGTTGGTCGGTGACGGCGGGTTTCTGATGACCGGCCAGGAGATCGAGACCGCGGTGCGCACCGGCGCGCCGATCCTGGTCATCGTGTTCGTCAACCGGCTCTACGCGACCATCGCGCTGCACCAGGCGCGCCGGATGGGCGCGACCGCGGCCGTGGACATCGGCCCGGTCGACATCGCCGGCTACGCGCGTGCGCTCGGCGCGACCGCCTGGACCGTCACCGATCCGGCCGACCTGGACGCCACCTTCGCGCAAGCGGCCGCGCACCCCGGGGTCGGTGTGCTCGCCGTGCACACCGACCCGGACGTCCTCTCGCCGACCGCGACCATGTCCGGCCTGCTCGGTTAGCGCACACCGTGCGGTGGCAGCCGGTCCTGCCACGGCATGTCCCGCTCGAAGCGGGCCGCGAACCGCAGTAACAGGTCCTCCCGGCCGTACGGCGCGACGAGTTGCACGCCGATCGGCAGGCCGGACGCGCTGGTGCCCAGCGGCAGGCTGATCGCGGGCTGGCCGCCCAGGTTGAACGGCACGGTGAACGGGCCGACGTCGAACAGGGTGCGCAGCCACGACTCGACCGTGTAGCCGGACCGGTCCGAGGACAGCGTGCCGTGTGGCGGCGGGAGCTGGGCGAGCGTCGGCGTGATCAGCAGCTCGTACTCGGTGAAGAACGCGCCGATCCGCCTGCTCACCCGGTTCTGCGCGTCGAGCATGCGCATCAGGTCCATTGCGGACAGTGCGTCGACCTCGGCCATGATCTGCCGGGACACGGCTTCCAACTGCTCCGGGTTGGGCCTGCGCGGCGCGTTGAGGAAGGGCGCGGCGTTGCCGACCACCTCGGCCATGGCCGCGTGCACGACGTCGTCCCAGTCGAGTTCCGGTTCGGCCGGGACCACGTGATAGCCCCATTCCTCGACCAGCCGCGCGACTTTCTCGGTCACCGCGACCACCTCTGGATCGACCGTGGCCCCCGACCAGGACCGGGTGCTCACCGCGACCGGCCATTGCGGTCGCCCGTCGGCGCCGAGTTTCGTCGCGTAGGTGCGCAGCGGCGGTGCCTCGTACTTGTCGCCGACACCGGGCCCCTCGATCGCGCGCAACAGGTGCCAGGCGTCGCGGACCGTGCGGGTGACCGCGAACTCGGCTGCCCCGCCGAACGCGGGATCGGCGCTGTCCGGCCCGGTCGGCACCCGGCCCCGGCTCGGCTTCAGCCCGACCAGCCCACAGCACGCGGCCGGAATCCGGATCGACCCGGCCGCGTCGTTGGCGTGCGCGATCGGCACCGCGCCTGCCGCGACCAGCGCGGCCGCCCCGCCGCTTGACCCGCCGACGCCGCGATCGAGATCCCAGGGATTGCGGGTCGGGCCGTTGCGCACCGGCTCGGTCGCGAAACTCAACGCCAGCTCCGGCACGGTCGTCACGCCGAGCGTGGCGAAGCCGGCGGCGCGGAAGCGGCCCATCAGGTCGCTGTCGTGCCGGGCGCGAATCCCGTTCAGCGCGCGGGAGCCGAAGTTGAACTCGACGCCCTCGGCCATCGGACCGTCCTTGAGCAGGAACGGCACCCCGCCGAACGGACCGTCCTCGGCGTGCGCGAGCGCGGTGTCGAACAGTGGCTGCGCCAGCCCGTTCAGCACCGCGTTCGCCGCGCCGATCGCGTCCCGCGCCACGGTTTCCACCTCGGCCGCGCTGACCTCGCCGCGCGCGATCAGCTCACGCAACGCGGTCGCGTCCAGCCTTGCGTATTCGCTCAGTTCCACGCCGTGCACGCTGGCAGAGTGAGGCCGAGCGGTCCAGCGATATTCCGGTGGGCGGGTCGGCTCAGCCCAGGCGCTCGATGATGGTGGCGTTGGCCAGGCCGCCCGCCTCGCACATGGTCTGTAGCCCGTAGCGGCCGCCGGTCTGTTCGAGGACGGAGAGCAGGGTGGTCATCAGCCGGGCGCCGCTCGCGCCGAGCGGGTGGCCGATCGCGGTCGCGCCGCCGTTGACGTTCACCTTCGCCGGGTCCGCGCCGGTCTCGGCCAGCCAGGACAGCACCACGCTGGTGAACGCCTCGTTGACCTCGAAGGCGTCGATGTCGGCGAGGCTCAGGCCGCTGCGCCGCAACACCTTCTGCGTCGCCGGGATGATGCCGGTGAGCATGTAGAGCGGGTCGTCGCCGACGACGGCGAAGCTGTGCAGCCGGGCGCGTGGGCGCAGGCCGAGCCGCTTCGCGGTCTCCTCGGAGGCGATCAGCACGGCGGCCGAGCCGTCGTTGACCGGCGAGGAGTTGCCGGCGGTGATCTTCCAGTCCAGGTCGGGGAAGCGCTGCGCCCAGTGGTCGGCGGCGAACGCGGGCCGCAGGCCGGCGAGCACCTCGACGGTGGTGCTCGGCCGGACCGACTCGTCGGTCTCCAGCTGGTTGGTGCCGGTCTTGAGCGGGGCGACCTCGCCGTCGAACCGGCCGTCCGCCCAGGCGGCTGCCGCGCGCTGGTGGCTGGTGGCGGCGAACTCGTCGAGCTGCGTCCGGGACAGCTGCCAGCGCTGCGCGATGAGTTCGGCGCTGATGCCCTGCGGCACCAGGCCCTCCGGGTAGCGGGCGGCGACGCCGGGGCCGGTGAAATCCTTGCCGGCGAACTGGCTGCCGATCGGGATCCGGCTCATCGACTCCACACCGGAGGCGATGACCAGGTCGTACGCGCCGCTGATGACGCCCTGCGCGGCGAAGTGGATCGCCTGCTGGCTGCTGCCGCACTGCCGGTCCACGGTGACCGCCGGCACCGACTCGGGCAGTCCGGCCGCGAGCGCCGCCCACCGGGCGGTGTTGCCGCTCTGCTCGCCGATCTGGCCGACCGCGCCGCTGATCACGTCGTCGATCAGGTTCGGATCGACGCCGGTCCGTTCGACCAGCGTCCGGATCGCGTGTGCGTGCAGGTCGACCGGGTGCACCCCGGCCAGCGCGCCGTTCGGCTTGCCCTTGCCGATCGGCGTGCGCACTGCGTCGATGATGACCGCGTCTGGCATCACAGCACCCCTTTGTCCTTGTGCCATACCGTTACTTCCGTTGTACGCTGGCGGGTTGTGAAACACAACTGACGAGTAACGTGGCCGTCATCACCGGAAGTCGCCGGACGTCACCGGAACCTGTGCGGAAGCTGAGCGTTCATCTCGACTGGCAACCCCGGCGCGGGGTCGGGCGTCTCCCGAACATGACCACGTACCGCCTGAACAACGGTCGGAGCACGGCAGCCGGTCTGGTGAACCTGGTCGGCACGGTGCTCGCCCTGATCCTGGTCGCGCACATCGTGTTCCGGTTCGCGAATGCCTGGCCGGGCAACGCGTTCGTCAACTGGGTCGCGTCCACGTCGGACGTGATCGGCCTGTGGTTCACGCACCTGTTCAACACCGGCGACCCGACCTTCACCATCGTGCTCGACTACGGCCTCGCCGCCGTGTTCTGGTTGCTGGCGACCGGAATCATCGCCAGCCTGCTGCGCAGCGTCGGCTAGTCGCGGTGCACGCCGGACAGCGGCACGCGGCGGGCGGTGATGCGCCGGTGGCTGATCCGCCAGCCGTCGGCGGTGCGGATGACCACGTCGTCGTAGGTGGCGCTGCCGGCGCGGCCGTTGCCCATGATCGCGATGCCCTTCGACCGCGCGTGCACCTCGTCCGGGCCGACCGGCGTCAACACGATGTTCGTGATGGTGTGCGCGACCGGGTTGTCGTCGCCGATCTCGTTGGCCAGGGCGCGGATCTGCGCGTAGCCGGTGACCGTGTCCATGCCGACGCCGGTCAGGTCGTAGACGACGTCCTCGGTGAACAGTCCGAGCATCGCGTCGAAGTCGCCGTCGTCGGCGTGGTGGCCGTGCAGGTTGATCAGATCGGTGATCGCGATCCGGTCGTCGATGTCCAGCGTCATGCCAGCCTCTCCCGATTAAATGGGGAACTCCCCGTTTCGCTCGAACCTTAACGGGGAGGTCCTCCCCTTGCAATAAAAAGCACTGCTGCAACCGAGGTCCGGGTCACAGTGCGGGCACCCGGTGGAATAGCGCTGCGGAGGAGGTAGTTGAATCGGCAATGAGATAGTCAATATTGGTGACCATCAAGACGGTGAGGGGTTCACATGCAGTTCGGAATCTTCTCGGTTGGCGACGTGACGCCCGACCCCACCACGGGCCACGAGCCGACCGAGCACGAGCGCATCAAGGCCATGGTCACGATCGCGCGGAAGGCCGAAGAGGTCGGCTTGGACGTGTTCGCCACCGGTGAGCACCACAACCCGCCGTTCGTGCCGTCCTCGCCGACCACCATGCTCGGCTACGTCGCCGCGAAGACGGATCGGCTGATCCTGTCCACGTCGACCACGCTGATCACCACGAACGACCCGGTGAAGATCGCCGAGGACTTCGCGATGCTCCAGCACATCGCCGACGGCCGGGTCGACCTGATGATGGGGCGCGGCAACACCGGGCCGGTGTATCCGTGGTTCGGCCAGGACATCCGCCAGGGCATCCCGCTGGCCATCGAGAACTACGCGCTGCTGCACCGGTTGTGGCGCGAGGACGTGGTCGACTGGCAGGGCAAGTTCCGCACGCCGTTGCAGGGCTTCACGTCCACGCCGCGTCCGCTGGACGACGTGCCGCCGTTCGTCTGGCACGGGTCGATCCGCTCGCCGGAGATCGCCGAGCAGGCCGCGTACTACGGCGACGGGTTCTTCGCGAACAACATTTTCTGGCCTGTCGGCCACTTCCAGCGGCTGATCGAGCTGTACCGGCGGCGCTTCGAGCACTACGGCCACGGCACCGCCGAGCAGGCCATCGTCGGTCTGGGCGGCCAGGTGTTCATGCGGAAGAACTCGCAGGACGCGATCCGGGAGTTCCGGCCCTACTTCGACAACGCGCCGGTCTACGGACACGGGCCGTCGCTGGAGGACTTCATGGCGCAGACGCCGCTGACCGTGGGCAGCCCGCAGCAGGTCATCGAGCGGACCCTGGAATTCCGTGACTACTTCGGCGATTACCAGCGCCAGCTGTTCCTGATGGACCACGCGGGCCTGCCGCTCAAGACCGTGCTGGAACAGCTGGACCTGCTCGGCGAGGAGGTCGTTCCGGTGCTGCGCAAGGAGTTCGCCGCGCTGCGCGCTCCCGGCGTGCCGGACGCGCCCACCCACGCTTCGCTCAAAGCCACCAGGGAGCTGGTCACGTCATGAGGATCGCGGTTGTCACCGCTGGACTGTCGAACCCGTCCTCGACCCGCGTGCTCGCCGACGAGCTGGCGGCGGCGACCCGGCGCCGGCTCGGCGGTGCTGTCGAGGTCGATGTGATCGAGTTGCGCGAGCACGCGCACGCGCTGGTCGACAACCTGCTCGCCGGGTTCCCGAACGCGGCACTCAAGCACGCGATCGAGCAGGTCGGCTCGGCCGATGGTCTGATCGCGGTAACGCCGATCTTCACGGCCTCCTACAACGCGCTGTTCAAGGCGTTCTTCGACGTCCTGGACAAGGACGCGATCGTGGGCCTGCCGGTGCTGATCGGTGCGACCGGCGGCAGCGAACGGCACTCGCTCGCACTGGATCACGCGCTGCGCCCGCTGTTCGGCTACCTGCGGGCCGTCGTCGTGCCGACCGGGGTCTACGCGGCCTCCGCCGACTTCGGCGCGCGCGGCGGCGACACCGCGGGCCTGGCCGTTCGGATCGAGCGGGCGGCCGACGAGTTCGCCGCGCTGATCCGGGCAGACCTGCGCAAACCCCTCGACGACCCGTACGCGGACGTCGTGCCGTTCGAGGCGCTGCTGAACAACGCTGGATAATGGCCCGGTGACCACCTCGACCGGGGGCTACCTGAAGGGGCGAATCCGCCGCGACGACATCATCACCGCGGCGGCCGCCCTCTACGGCGAGGTCGGCTACCACGGCGCCTCGCTGCGCGAGATCGCGAAGCGGGTCGGCATCACGCACGCCGGCCTGCTCTACTACTTTCCGACCAAGGAAGCCCTGCTCGCGGCCGTGCTCGAACGCCGCGACGCGGAGGATTCGGCGCGCGAGCAGCTGCACGGCTCGCCCGGTCTGGACATGATGCGCCGGTTCATCACGCTGGCCGAGCACAACGTGCGCCATCCCGGCATCGTCGACCTGTACAGCAGGCTCGCCGCCGAGGCGATGGCGCGGGACCACCCGGCGCACGACTACTTCGTGCGGCACTACCGGCGGGCCTACGACGACGTGCGGGAGTCGTTCGAGGTCATGGCCGGACGCGGCGAACTCCGGGAGGGGATCGATCCCGGGCTCGCCGCGCTGTCGTTCATCGCGTTGATGGACGGCTTGCAGGTGCAGTGGCTGACCATGCCGGCGGCGGTCGATCTGGTCGCCTCCGTCCGGTTCTACCTGGAGAACCTGCTCGCCGTCCCCCTCGACGTCTAGACGGTCCGCGCGTACGGATCCCAGTCCGCCGGCAGCGCGGGCGGCACCGCCACCGTGCTCTGCACCTCGACCGCGTGGCCGAGCGCGATCGACTCCTCGATCGCCAGCATCGCGTCCAGCACGTGGTAGGCCAGCTCGCCCGAGGCCCGTTCCGGCACGTCCGCCCGGATCGCCCGCGCCAGCTCCAGCGCGCCCGTGCCACGCTGCGCCTCGTGGCCGACCGGTGTCAGCTCGACGGGTTCCTCGACACCGCGCAGGTGCAGCGTGGTCGCGCCGTCGAAGCGGTTCGGATCGGGCAGCACGGCCGTGCCCTCGGTGCCGGTGATCTCCACGAAACCGGTGCGCACCAACGCCGAATCGAAGCTCAGCACGACCTGGGCCGAACCGCCGCGCTCGAACTGGATCAGCGCGGTCACCGTGGTCGGCACGGTCACCGCGAACTCGGTGCCCGCCCTCGGCCCGGACCCGATCACCCGCGTCTCGCGCGCGCGACCGCCGGTGCCGGTGACCTTGGCGATCGGGCCGAACAGCTGGATCAGCTCGGTCAGGTAGTACGGCCCGATGTCCAGCAGCGGCCCACCGCCCGCCTGGAACAGGAATTCCGGTGCGGGATGCCAGCTTTCCGGACCGGGCGTCTGGAAGATGGTCAGCCCGGTGCGCACCTCGCCGATGCGGCCAGCGTCGATCGCGCGCCGCGCGGTCTGCAATCCCGCGCCCAGCACGGTGTCCGGCGCGCTGGCCACCCGCAGGCCGCGTTCGGCCGCGCGATCGAGCAGTTTGCGGCCGGTCTGCCGGTCCATCGCGAGCGGCTTCTCCGCCCACACGCTCTTGCCCGCGTCCAACGCGGCCAGCCCCACGTCGACGTGCGCGGCCGGGATGGTCAGGTTGACCACGATCTCGATCTCGTCGTTGTCCAGCAGCTCCGCGACCGTGCCGGCGCCGGGCACGTTGTGCTTGGCCGCCTGGGCCTTCGCGCGTTCGGTATCGAGATCGGCGACGGCGACCAGCGTGATGTCCGGGAAGGCGGCGAGGTTTTCCAGGTAGGTGTCGCTGATGAAACCCGCACCGACGATGCCGACACCGACCGGCCCGCTGCCGCTCACGCGGCCGCGCCCGACACGAAGGCGTAGCTGGCCTCGATGCCGGCGTAGATGTCGCCGGCGTACTCGTCGAACTCGATCACCCGCAGCGCGTTCGGCGCGGCCGCGAGCACCTCGGTCACCGGTACCTGGCCCTGGCCGGCCGGCACCTGGCCGGACGCGTCGGTGTTGAGGCCGCCGTCCTTGATGTGCAACGCCTTCACCCGCGCGCCGAGCCGCGTGAGCAGTGCCGGCGCGTTCTCGCCGCCCGCGGTCGCCCAGTAGGTGTCGACCTCCAGATCGACCTGCGGGTCGAGCGAATCGGCAAGCACCTCAAGGCCGCTGCGACCGTCGATCCTGGACTCCAGCTCCCACCAGTGGTTGTGGTAGCCGACCCGGACGCCGTGCTCGGCGGCGATCTTGGCGGCGGCGTTGAGGGCGTCGGCGGTGGCGGCGATGTCGCCCGCGGTCTGCCAGTGTTCGGCCCGCACCATCGGGTCGATGACCAGCCCGATGCCGAGTTCGGCCGCGGCGGCGAACACCGTGTGCTGATCGGCGCCGATCAGTCTGGCGTGCGCGGTCGGCGCGGTCAGTCCGTTGTCCGGCAGGCCGGTGCGCAGCGTGGCCAGGTTCTCCACCACGCCGTAGGGCTCGACCTGCGTGAAACCGATCGTGGTCAGGGTGCGCAACACGTCGCCGGGATCTGCGGAGAACTTGTCGCGGACCGAATACAGCTGCACGGAGATGGTCATAGCAGATTTTTACCACTCGGTAGAAATTGATGCCAGGCTTTACCGCACTTACAGAAAGGTGGTTGTCAGTCCTTGCCGAAGAACGCGATCCACATACCGCACACCGCGGTCACCAGATGCTCGCCCAGCTTGCGCCAGGACTGTTCGGCCGCGCTCGCCGGAATCCGGCCGTGCGCGAGGTCGTACTCGAGTTCCGCGCACATGTGCACGACCAGCTGGCGGATCATGGTCGCCAGCTGCGGCGCCAGCTCGCCGAAGGGATCGTGCCTGCGCGCGCCCGGCAGCTCGCGCAGCAGCCGGATGGACTGACTGTCCATGTGCGACTGGAGGGCGTAGTCGCGCAGGCTCGGCTCGACCTGCACCTGCGCGTTGAACCGGGCGTGCCAGGACGGGGTGCCCAGGTCGAGCTGGTGCAGCACGGTCGGCAGCACCGCGCAGGACATCCGGTCCCGCAGGGAGACCTCGGGCCGGTCGGTCAGCGCGGCCAGCATGGCCATCCGATGCCGGTCGACCGGGCCGATGTGCCGGGCGATGACGGCCTTGATCAGCTCGTCCCGGTTGCTGAAGTGGTACTGCACGACGGACTTGTTGCGTTGACCGGCCGCGTCGCTGATCTGTCTGATCGAGACAGCCGCGAACCCGTGCTCGGCGTAGAGCCGCTCGGCGGCGTCCATCAGCTTGTCCATGGCGAGCTGGGCGCGGGGAGTCGGCGACGCGGCCGGTCTGAGTTCAGTCATTCCATCAGATGTATCGCGGAGGTCGGGCACGCCGCGGCGGCGGCGCGTACCGCATCGTAATCCGCGTCAGCCGGTTCGGTGGTCAGAGCCACCACAATCCCGTCGTCGCGCTGGTCGAACACGGCGGGCGCGGTCAGCGCGCACAGCCCGCTGCCGCAGCAGACCTCCTGGTCCACGGCGACCTGCAAGCCGCTCACCAGCGCACCCACACGTTCTCGAAGCCGCCGCCGAGGATGCCCTTGCGCAGCGGCAGCGCGTCCGCGCCGTCGCGCAGCGCCAGTCCGGGCAGCCTGCGCGCCATCGTGCCGAGCGCGACCTGCAACTCGACCCTGGCCAGTGGCTGACCGAGGCAGAAATGCGGGCCCGCGCCGAAGGTCAGGTGCTGGTTGGCGTTGGACCTGCGCGGGTCGAACCGGTCCGGCTCGGTGAAGCGGTGCTCGTCCCGGTTGGCCGAGGCCAGCAGCATCATCAGCGTGGTGTCCTTGGCCACCGGGCAGCCGCCGACCTCGATGTCCTCGGTGATGAAGCGCGGGATGCCGATGCCGGCGTTGGTGTCCATCCGCAACACCTCCTCGACCGTGCCCGGGATCAGCTCCGGGTCGGCGATCACCGCGTCGTAGTGCTCGCGGTCGGCGAGCAGCAGGCCGGTCATCTTGCCGATCATGTTCGAGGTGGTCTCGTGGCCGGCGAGCAGCAGGCCCATCCCGGTCTGCACCAGTTCGCCGTGGCTGAGCCTGCCGTCCTCGGCGTCGGAGATCTGGGTCAGCTCGGAGAGGAGATCCTCGCCGGGGTTCGCGCGCTTCTCCTCGACCAGCGCGGAGACGTACATGGCGAACTCGCGACGGGCCCGGTCCACGTCGGACTGGGTGTAGCGGGTCAGCGTGAGGCTGATCCGCGACCATTCGGCGAAGCGGTCCTTGTCCTGCGCGGGCGCGCCGAGCAGCGCGCAGATCACCGCGACCGGCAGCGGCAGGCCGAAATCGGCCATCAGGTCGGCGGGGGAGCCCTTGGCGATCATGTCGTCGACCAGCTGGTCGGCGATGGCCTGGATCCTCGGCCGCCACTGCTCCATCTTCTTCATGGTGAACGAGCCGGACAGCAGCCTGCGCCAGCGCCGATGCCCGTTGCCCTCGGAGATGTCCACGTCGGAGCTGCTCGGCCGGCCGAAGATGCCGCCGTCGTCGGTGTTGGCCAGCCGGGCCGCGCCGGGTCGGCTCAGGTCGCGGGTGAACCGGCTGTCGGTCAGCACCTCGCGCACGTCGGAGTAGCGGCTGAGCACGCTGACCTCGTCGCCGCTGGGCATCCGCACCTTGGCCACCGGGCACTTGTCGCGGAATTCGGCCCATTCGGCGGGCGGCTCCATCGGGGTTTTGTCGAAGGGAAAGCTCGGGATGTCGCTCGTGGTAGTCACATCGGTACAGTAAGGCGTAGATCTTATTAAGGCAATCACCTTATTTTTGACCTGCGAAAAGGCCGGGCCGCCGACTCGGCGGCCCGGCCAGGGCGACGATCAGACGCTGGTGGGCAGCGGCCCGCCGTTGAAGGCGACCGCGTCGGCCAGCGACGCCACGATGTCGAAGTCCGTGTCGGTGGCCTCGGCGTACGCGCGGTGCAGGTTCAGCACGACCCGTTCGGCGTCCGGCAGTTCGGCGAACTCGCCGAGATCGACCCGCCGCGCCGCGTCCAGCGGGCCCAGCCCGTCCCGCAGGCCCTCCCGCGCCGCCTGCTCGATCAGCCGGTAGTAGCGCTCGTGCGTGGCCAGCGCCTCGTCGAAGTCCGCGCCGTCGAGCAGCGGACCATGGCCGGGCACGACCAGGCTCGGCTGGAAGCCGGCCAGCCAGTCCAGGCTGCGCAGCGCGCCGGCCAGCGAGCCCATGAAGATCAACGGGGTGACCCGGTGGAAGATCAGGTCGCCGGTGAACAGCACGCCCGCGTCCCGCACGTGGGCGACCAGGTCGCCTGCGGTGTGCGCGACGAAACCGGGATGGCGCACCTCGATCCGGCGCTCGCCCGTGAACAGGTCCAGCCCGTCGGCCACGGCGATCGTGGGCAGCCTGCGGCTGACCGCGCCCCAGTCCGGCACCGGCGACCAGAACGGCGGGCAGCCGTCGATGATCACATCGTCGCGGATCGCCTCGCGGGTGGCCTCGTGCGCGACGATCGGCACGCCCTCGGGCAGCAGGCTGTTGCCGTGGGTGTGGTCGCCGTGGTGGTGGGTGGACACCGCGAGCCGGATCGGTGCGTCGCCGGTGGCCTGCGCCAGCGCGCCCAGCCAGCGCCGGGTCCGCGCCTCGGTGGCGCAGGTGTCGATCACCACCAGCCCGTCGTCACCGGCGACGGCGCCCGGGTTGTTGATCCACCACGAACCGTCCGGCTGCACCCACGCGTAGATCCCGTCCGCGATCGGTCGCAGCTCTCCCTGCTCAACCATGGCGGCAGGTTAGCCGGAAACCGCGGGCGGCACGCCCCATCCGCCGCTCTCCTCGGTCGCGCGCAACTTTCGGCACACCTCGCCGAGCCCGTCGGTCAGCAGCGCCAGCTGCTCGGGGCTGAGCACGTCGATCAGGTGTTCGCGGACCACGGCGACATGGCCCGGTGCGGCCTGGGCCTGCCGCTTGCGGCCCTCGTCGGTGATCACCGCGATCACCCCGCGCACGTCGTCCTGGTCGGGCTTGCGTGCGACCAGGCCCTCCTTCTCCAGCCGGCCGATCTGGTAGGTCAGGCCGCTCTTGGAGGTGTTCAGGGTGCCGGCGAGCTGACTCATCCTCAGCTCGCCCGCTGGTTGTTCCACGAGTCGGGCGAGCACGGCGTACTGCACGTGGGAGAGGTCGGAGTCCTTCTTGAGCTGATGGTCGATCCGCCGGTTCAGCAGCGTGCCCGCGTGCAGGAAGCTCATCCACGCGGCCAGCTCGGTACGGCTCAACCATCTTGGCTCGGTCACGGACGTACTCTATGCCAATTGTTCAAATTTGAACGTCAGTGTAGGGTCGGGCCAAAGATCGTTCAAAGCTCAACCAACTGTGGAAAGGCAGACATGTCCACCACCACGACGAGCGCCACCACGACCAGCACGCCGGCAACGGGCGAGAGCGGCCACGGCGCCACCCCGCACGCCTACGACGTCGGCCTGTTGCTGCTGCGGGTGATGGTCGGCATCGCGATGGCCGCGCACGGATCGCAGAAGCTGTTCGGCTGGTTCGGCGGCGGCGGAATCCACGGCACCGGCGAGTTCTTCAGCCACGCCGGCTATCCGGCGAGTGAGGCGATGGCCGTCGTCTCCGGTCTCATCGAGACGTTCGGCGGGCTGGCCCTGGTGTTCGGCCTGCTGACCCCGTTGGCCGCCGCCGCGATCGCAGGCGACATGCTCAACGCGGTCGCGGTGAAGTCGACCGGTGGCTTCTTCGCGCCATCCGGCCTGGAATACGAACTCCTGCTGACGGTCGCGGCGGCGAGCATCGCGTTCACCGGTCCCGGCCGGTACGCCATCGACCGGTTCCTGCCGGTCCTGCGCTCGCACCGGCTCGCCTACGGGGTGCTGACGGTCCTGGTCGCGGTGATCGTCGGGGTGATCATGCTGTTGCTGCGCAAGTGACGCGCAGGATTCGGCTCGGTCTCGGCATGCTGTGAAAATGCTGATCTGTCAATGATCGTCATGGCACACTGGATACGCTGATCCTCTGGCTCCCAACTCTCCGTGACGACCTTGGCGAAGGCGGCAATGGCATTACCAATTCACAGCGCGGCCGGGCGCAGGCGGACGCTGCTGATCGGCATGGCGCTGGCCGCGGCAACGGTCGCCTCGGCGTGCAGCAGCGGCCCGAGCGCCGCCCCCGGTGTTCGCAATGACGCGGCCACCAAGGGCGCGGCGACCCAACCGAAAGTCTCGGCGCAACCGCTGACGGTCTCGTCGGTCTCGCCCGCGTCCGGCACCACCGGCGTAGCCACCGACGCGCCGCTCACCGTCACCTACTCGGCGCCGCTGACCGCCATGCCGCCGGACCCGACGCTGAGCCCGGCCGTGGTCGGCAACTGGACCAAGCAGGGCAACACCCTCACGTTCACCCCGACCGGCGGCTGGGGGCCGTGGAGCACCGAGACGGTGACCGTGCCGGCCGGCGCGACCGCGATGATCGGCGGGGCCAAGGCCACCTCCACCTCGGCGACCACCACCTCGTTCACGGTGGCGGCGGGCAGCGAGATCCGGGCCGAGGAGATGCTCTCCGAACTCGGCTACCTGCCCTTCACGTTCGAGCCGACCAAGCCGTTCTCGGACAAGGTCACCACCGCGCTCCAGGCCGAGCCGACCACCGCCGACACGGTCAGCACCACCGTGGTGCCCGGCAATCTGGTCTGGGCGTGGTCGAGCGTGCCGGCCACCTTGAGTCCGCTGTGGAAGCCCGGCACGACCAACGTGATGGACAAGGGCGCGATCATGGCGTTCGAGTCCGACCACGGCATGAAGATGGACGGCGTCGCCGGTGCCGGCGTCTGGACCGCGCTGCTCAACGCCATCGCCGCCCGGCAGACCGACGCGAACCCCTACACCTACCTGGTGGCCAGCGAGACCGTGCCGGAGACGCTCACCGTCTACCGCGGCGGCCAGGCCGTCTACACCACCAAGTCGAACACTGGCGTCGCGGGCGCGACCACCCAGCAGGGCACCTTCCCGGTGTACCTGCGGTTCAAGTCGACCGAGATGAAGGGCACCAACCCGGACGGCACCAAGTACGACGACCCGAACATCCCCTGGGTCGCCTACTTCAACGGCGGCGACGCGGTGCACGGCTACCCGAGGTCGAGCTACGGCTGGCCGCAGAGCAACGGCTGCGTCGAGCTGCCGATCTCCAACGCGGCCACGGTCTGGCCGATGGACACCTACGGCACCCTGGTCACCGTTACCAGCTGAGCAGGTGATCAGTCGCTGGTGCGGGCCTTCGCGTAGTGGCGGGCGGCCTTGGCGCGGTTGCCGCAGCCTGCCATGGAACACCAGCGGCGACTGCGTTTCGGGCTGGTGTCGTAGAAGTGCAGGACGCAGTCCGGGTGCGCGCAGGCGCGGACCCGGCTGGCGTCGGCCTTGAGCAGCTCCACGTAGTTGACCGCGGCCAGCCAGCCCGGCCGCTGCCCGGCCTGCGCCAGTTCGACCTCGGTGTCCGGGCCGTCCTGGCGCAGCACCGGCCAGGTGCGGCCCCAGGCCAGTACCTCGTTGAGAGCCGCGCGGTCGTTGGGGTCGCGGACGTGGGCGCGGATCGCCTCGCGCGCGGTGACCAGCGCGCCTCGGGTCTGCTCGGTGGCGCGGTCGGCGAGGCCGGCCTCGGCCAGGAACGCGCGGGTGCCGGCCAGGTCGGTGAGCTGGTCCTCGACCGCGCCTCGGTTGCGCCAGACGGTGTTGAGCAGGTCGAGGCCGAGCGGCTCGCCGAGCAGGGGACGATCCGGGGACATGACGACCAGCCTAACCGATGAAACGCGATTGAGTGGTTGGTTTCGGTCTCGCGCCCCCTTCCCACCGGTTTTATGCTGGTTCAACAGCCGACCAGCTGGATGGTGATGGCTATGGTCAACGACCAATCGAACAAGCCGCACGCCGATACCCCGGACGGGCTGATCCGGATCGACCCCGGACCCGAGCATTTCCACGCCGTCCGTGCCGTGCTGATCGTCGAGGGCGTCGTCCTCGCGGTCCTCGGCATCTGGGGCCTGATCGCGGCCTGGAACTATTCCGGCGCCGATCCGACCGGCCAGGTCGTCCTCGGCGTCCTGCGGATGACCGTGCCGCACGCCGCCGTTCTGCTCGGCACCGGCGTGCTGGCGTTCGTGGCCACCGCGGGTCGCCGCTGGGGGGTGATCTTCGGGCTGGTGCAGGCGATCGCCTACGGCCTGATGTTCATCACCTCGGCTGGCCACCACAACTCGTTCAGCAACGCGGGCGACGCCGTGCTGCACGGCATCGTCGCCGCGATCGGGCTGGGCGTGCTCATGTGGTCCGCTGGCCACGCGCTCGACGGCTACATGTGGGAGCGCAAGCCGCCCACCAGGCCCGTACACCGCTGAGCGCCAGGCTTCGACGAGCGATCATCCCGCCGCGATGCGCGCGACGGCGGTGACCGCGCGATCGAGTTCGGCCTCGGTGTTGTAGTAGTGCGGGGACAGCCGGACCAGCGGGTGCACGTCGCGCACCTCGGTGTCCAGCGGGTTGTCCTTGGCGATCGTCACGCTCACGTTGATGCCGTCCTCGGCCAGCCGTGCCTTCACCTCGCCTGCCGGGTGACCGGCGACGGCGGCCGTGACGATCGCGCACGTCCGCTCGCCGAGGTCGTGCGTTGTCACGCCCGGGATCTCGGCCAGCGCGCCGCGCAGCCTGGCACCGAGGCCGATGGCGCGTTCGCTGATCTCGTCAAGGCCGAGTTCCAGCGCCTGCCGGACGGCCGCGCCGAGCCCGATCACCGTGGCACAACTGGTTTCCCAGGTCTCGAACCGGCGCGCGCCCGGCGCGAGCGTGAAGCCGCGCGCGCCGTCCCAACTGGCCGACGCGATCTCCACCACCGGCGGCTCGACCCGCTCCAGCGCGCGATCGCCCACCCACAGGAACCCGGTGCCGCGCGGGCCGCGCAGGAACTTGCGGCCGGTTCCGGTCAGCAGGTCGCAGCCCAGCGACCCGACATCGATCGGCAGTTGGCCGACGGCCTGGGTCGCGTCCAACAGGAACAGCGTGTCCGCCTCGCGCGCGATCGCACCGACCTCGGCCGCCGGGTTGATCAGACCGCCCGCGGTCGGCACCCAGCACAGGCCGATCATCGCGGTGCGCTCGTCCACCTCCTCGCGCAGCGCGGCCAGATCGATCTGGCCGGACTCGTCGTTGGGGATCACGACCAGTTCGGCACCGGTCCGTTGGGCGATCTGGAAATAGGCGAGCACCGCGCTGCCGTACTCGTCGCGGCCGGTGATGATCCGGTCGCCCGGCTTGAGCGGCACCGAGTAGCCCGCCGCGTTCCAGGCGTGGGTGGAGTTGTCGAACAGCGCGATCGCCTCGTCCCGGCCGCCGAGCAGTTGGGCCAGCGCGAGGTAGGTCGCGGTGATCTGGTCCTGCGCGGCATCCTCCGCCTCGTAGCCGCCGATCCGCGATTCCAGGCCGAGGTGCTCGGTGATCGCGTCGAGGGTGGTCTGTGACATCAGCCCGGCACCCGCGTTGTTGAGATGCGTCCGGTGTTCGGTGCCCGGGGTTCGCGAGCGCAGCAGTTCGATGTCCATGTGGCTAGTCTGCATTGGTGGCGAACAAGCTGACCATGCCGAGGTTGGTCGCGGACGGATTCGTGTTGCGCGCCTTCGAGTTCGGCGACGTCGCACTGATCCAGGAGGCGTCGGCCGACCCGTTCATCCCGCAGATCAGCACGGTGCCGACCAGCGACTCGCTGATCGAGGCGCGCGCGTTCGTGCTGCGCCAGCAGAGCCGGTCCGCGACAGGCGTCGGCTACTCCTTCGCCATCGCCGAACGGGAAACCGATCGCGCGGTCGGCCAGATCGGCCTGTGGCTGGACAACATCAGGCACGGCCGCGCCAGCATCGGCTACTGGATCGTGGCCCGCGCCCGGCGGCGCGGCATCGCCGGGATCGCGTTGCGCGCGCTCACCGAGTGGGGCCTGACCCTGCCCGAGGTGGGCAGGCTGGAGCTGTACGTCGAGCCGTGGAACACCGGCTCGTGGAAAACCGCCGAGCTGGCCGGCTATCAGCGCGAAGGGCTGCTGCGCGGCTGGGAGGAGATCGGCGGCAAGCGGCGCGACATGTTCATGTACGCCCGGCTCGCGCCCTGAGCCCGCCAGCAGTCCACGATTTCGCCCTGTCCGGCACCGTTACCGCGACCGCGAGGGCAGAACATCTCACCGCGTCTCGCCCGGCTGTGAGCAACATCGCCTAACGGGCCTGCGGAGCGTATGCGCTGCGTGACGCGGTGACGCGGACAGTGTCCGCTGTGGTCCGTTCCGGCGATTCCCGGCATATTCACCTGCGCCAGGTACTTGACCAGCTCACCGAAGTATGCGCGGATATCGGAGAACGCGCAGTGAGTTGACCCCCCGACGTGGGCACCGCGCCCGTTCGACCGACAAAATTGTAGAATCTCGTCCGTCGCCCACCACCGGCCAAAACGCCGGCGAACGCGCGGCTACCGGGAAGGGGAAAGCGAAATAGCTGCCATGGGCCGTGATGACCGGGAATACGGGTCGAAACGCCGAAACTTCGGGCGAATCGATCCGTTCTGCCTGTTTGCCGCCGTGCCGCTGGCGGTCGTAGGGGTCTCGTTGGTCTTTTCGGACGTACCCTGGCTCGCCCCGATCCTGCTCCTTTTCGCCGCTCTCGTCGTGCTGCTCGACTCGTGGCTGCACAGACCCGGCAGGCTGATCGATCCGAGAGCCGCCAAGGCGGCGCTGCGCCGCGCCAAGGAGGCCGAAGGGGACCGATCCGACGTCCGCCGGGGTTCGCGCTCCTACGACACCGGCGCGCAGTCCCAGGTCCGTTCGCGCACCCGCTCGACCACCAACGGGGCCCGCCAGCCCAACCGCCAACAGCAGCCCCGCCAGCGCCAGGCCACCCCGTACCGCGAGCCGCAGCGCGGCCGTTCGCGCTACTGATCCGGCAGGTCAGGCAAGCTTTCTTATAAGATCCCGCGCCATGCAGCTGCTGCTCGTCGTGGTGTGCGCGATCGCGGTGGCCGCCATCGCCCACCGCAAGGGCCTCGACCAGTCCATCGTCGTGGTCGTCCTGGCCTCCGCGGTCTCGTTCATCCCCGGTCTGCCGCGCTTCGAACTGCAACCCGACCTGATCCTCGGCGTGGTCATCCCGCCGCTGATCTACTCGGCAGCGCTGGACTTCTCGTTCACCAGCTTCGCCCGCAACCTGCGGCCGATCCTCGCGCTGGGCGTCGGCATGGTGCTGGTGACCACCTTCGCCACCGGCCTGGTCGCCTGGTGGGTGGTGCCCGGCCTGGCGTTCACGCCCGCGCTCGTGCTCGGCGCGGTGGTCGCGCCACCGGACGCGGTCGCCGCGCTCGCGGTCGGGCGCAGGCTCGGCCTGCCGAAACGGCTGATGGCCATCCTCACCGGGGAAAGCCTGGTCAACGACGCGACCGCGCTGACCGTGTTCAGCCTGGCCGTCGCCGCGGTCACCGGCGAGCACACGATCTTCAGCAACCCGTTCGTGCTGTTCGGCTACGACGTCGTCGGCGGCTGCCTGATCGGCCTGCTGCTCGGCGTCGTCGTGCACTGGATCCGGTTGCGGTTGCGGGACAGCGGTTTCGAGACCGCGCTCGGCCTCGCCGTGCCGTTCGCCGCCTACCTGCTCGCCGAACAGATCCACGCCTCCGGCGTGCTCGCCGTGGTCATGGCCGGGTTCTCGTTGGGACACAACAACGCCAGCGTCGGCTTCGAGACCCGGTTGCAGGACCGGCAGGTGTGGCAGAGCCTGGACACGCTGCTGGAGACGTTCGTCTTCGCCTACATGGGACTGCAGTGCAGATTCATCCTCGCCGAGCTGACCCCGAGCGGCCTGTCCTGGCCGTCCTTTGTGGTCGGTGCGGCGGTGATCCTGTTGGGGGTGTTGCTGGTCCGTCCGGTGTGGGTGTTCCTGGCCTACGGCCGCGACATGGCGTTGCGCGGCCTGTTGCGCCGGGTCGGGGTGCGCAGGAGCGAGGGCAAGCACCTGTCCTGGCGCTATCTCACGGTGATCTCCTGGACCGGTATGCGCGGCGTGGTCACGCTCGCCGCGGCCGCCGGTATCCCGTCGTCGTTCCCGCACCGCGACGTGATCCAGGCGCTCGCGTTCGTGGTCGCCGCCGGCACCCTGCTCGTGCAGGGCCCGACCCTGCCGCCGCTGATCCGCGCCCTGCGCATCTCCGCTCCGGAGGAACGCCGCGCCGAGGCCGAATCCGTGCACACCGCGCGGCAGATCATCCGCACCGCGACCGAGAACACGATGACCGAGCTGTTCGCCAATCCGCCGGAAGGCGTCGACCGGACGCTGCTGAGCAGGTACCAGGAGCGGTTGCGCGCGCTGCTCGACTCGCGCCGATCGACCGACGACGCGGAGCAGGAGACCGTGGCCGAACAGGCCGGCAGCCCGTTGCGGGAGACCACCAGGACGCTGCGCCGCACCATGCTCGCCGCCCAGCGCCAGGCCCTCATGCAGGCCCGGGACAAGGGCGAACTCGACGAGGACGTGACCCGCCGCGAACTCGAACGCCTCGACTACGAAGAGGCGGCCGCCTGGTGGAGTTCGACGATCGACGAATAGGGGTAAGAATGTGCGCATGAGCGTTGTCGGAACTCGGGTGGTCCGGATCGAGGACCACAAACTGATCACCTCGGGCGGCGACTACGTCGACGACCTGCGCGATCCGCTGCTGACCGGCGCTGTGCACGCGATGTTCGTGCGCAGTCCGCTGGCCCACGCCAGGATCAGCGCGATCGACACCTCGGCGGCGCGCGAGCTGACCGGCGTCGTCGGCGTGTTCACCGCCGAGGACGTGCCCGGCATGGACGGTCCGCTGGCCGAACCGTGGCTCGCCGTGGACACCGTGCGCTACGTGGGCGAGCCGGTCGCCTTGGTGCTCACCGAGCAGCGCTACCAGCTCGCGGACGCGGCCGAACTGATCGACATCGACTACGACCCGCTGCCCGCGGTGATCGGCTACGAGTCCGCGCTGGCCGGCGAAACCCTGCTGTTCGAGGGCACCGACACCAACGTGTGCGGCACGCAGGGCGAGCCGGAGGCGGTGACCGGCGCGTTCGACGACTGCGAGGTCGTGGTCACCGAGACCATCGTCAACCAGCGCGTCGCGCCCGCGCCGCTGGAGGTGCGCGGCGCGTCCTGCGCGTGGGGCCCGGACGGTCGGCTGACCATGTGGCTGTCCACTCAGAACGCGCAGATCGCCCGCGGCTTCCTGGCCGCGCGGCTCGGCGTCGCCGAGGAGCGGATCCGGGTCATCGCGCCGGATGTCGGTGGCGGTTTCGGCGCGAAGATCGGTGCCGACCCCGAGGCCGCGGTGCTCGGCTGGGCCGCGCGGGAGGTAGCCAGGCCGGTCCGCTGGATCGAGTCCCGCAGCGAGAACCTGACCTCGATGACGCACGGCCGGGGCCAGCGGCAGACCATCACCATCGGCGGCAGCAAGGACGGCAGGGTCGGCGCGTACCGGCTGGACCTGGTGCAGGACGCGGGCGCCTACCCGAGGCTGGCCGCGGAGCTGCTGCCCAGCTTCACCGGGCTGATGTCCACCGGCGTGTACGCGTTCCCGACCGTCGAGTTCGCCAGCCGCAGCGTGCTCACCAACACCACTCCGATCGCCGCCTATCGCGGCGCGGGCCGGCCCGAGGCGACCGCGGCCGTCGAGCGCGCCATGGACCTGTTCGCCGCGCGGATCGGGATGGACCCGGCGGACGTCCGGCGGATCAACTTCATCAGGCCGAACGAGTTTCCGTACCGGACGCCGGGCGGCGCGAACTACGACAGCGGCGAGTACGAGGAGGCGCTGGACCGCGTGCTGGCTGCCGCCGACTATCCGGCGCTGCGCGCGGAACAGGCGCGGCGCCGCGCCGAGGGCGACGTGGTCGCGCTGGGTATCGGCGTGTCCACCTATGTCGAGGTCACCGCGAACGGCGGTGGCGGCGAGAGCGGCAAGGTGGTGATCCACCGCGACGGCTCGGTCACCGCCTACACCGGCAGTTCCCCGCACGGTCAGGGCCTGGCCAGCACGCTCGCCATGCTGCTGTCCGACCAGCTCGGCGTGCCGATGGGCAGGATCACCGTCCGGCACGGCGACACCGACGAGATCCCCAGGGCGATCGGCACGTTCGGCTCGCGTTCGCTGCAACAGGGCGGCTCCGCGATCAAGCAGGCGGCCGACAAGGTCATCGACGCGGCTCGCGAACTGGCCGCGGACCTGTTGGAGGCCAACCCGGACGACCTCGAACTCGACGAGGGACAGTGGCAGGTGCGCGGCGCACCGTCCGCTGCGGGCGCCACCTGGGCGCAGGTCGCCGAACGCGCCGAGGGCGGCGAACTCTCCGCCGATCTGTGGTTCTCCGATGGCGACGCGACCTTCCCGTTCGGCGCGCAGTTGGCCGTGGTCGAGGTGGACACCGAGACCGGCAAGGTGGTGCTGCGCCGGATCATCGCGCTGGACGACGCGGGCCCGATCATGAACCCGCTGACCTTCGCCGGCCAGCGGCACGGTGGCCTCGCCCAGGGCAGCGCCCAGGCCATGCTGGAAGTGATGGACTACGACGCGGACGGCAACCCGACGACCGCGACGCTGGCCGACTACTCCTTCATCACCGCGACCGACCTGCCCGACTTCGAGCTGCTGGAGATGGCGACGCCGACCGACCGCAACCCGTTGGGGGTCAAGGGCATCGGCGAGGCCGCGACCATCGGCTCGACCCCGGCCGTGCAGAGCGCGGTCGTGGACGCCCTCGCCCATCTCGGCGTGCGGCACCTGGACATGCCCACCACACCGATCCGCGTGTGGAATGCGATCAACGCAGCCAAGGAGGTGCGCTGAGATGCGCGTCGGCATCGAGGTGAACGGTAAGCAGACCACTGAGGACGTCGAGGACCGCACGCTGCTCGTGCACCACCTGCGAGATGTGCTGGGCCTGACCGCGACCAACGTCGGCTGCGACACGACCTCCTGCGGCGCGTGCACCGTGCTGCTGGACGGCGAGGCGGTCAAGTCCTGCACGGTGCTGGCCGCGCAGGCGGACGGGCACGCGGTGACCACGTTGGAGGGTCTGACCGATCCGGACGGCGGCGACCTGCACCCGATGCAGCGCGCGTTCCGCGAACAGCACGGCCTCCAGTGCGGGTTCTGCACGCCGGGCATGATCATGGCGTCGGTGTCGCTGTTGCGGGACAACCCGAAGCCGAGCCGGGACGAGGTGCGGCACGCGCTGGAGGGCAACCTCTGCCGCTGTACCGGCTATCACAACATCGTCAACGCGGTGATGGACGCGTCCGGCCAGGAGGTGCAGGCGTGATCCCGGCCCAGGTCAGCTACGTCCGCGCCACGTCCGTCGAGCAGACGTTGGAGCTGCTCGCCGAACACGGCGACGACGCGAAGGTGTTGGCGGGCGGGCATTCCCTGCTGCCGCTGATGAAGTTCCGCTTCGCCGCGCCCGAGGTGCTGGTGGACATCGCGCCGCTGGACGAGTTGCGCTACGTGCGCGAGTCGGGCGAGGAGATCGCGATCGGCGCGCTCACCCGCTACCGCGACCTGCACGCCAACGAGATCCTGCGCGCGCACGCGCCGTTGCTGGCCGAGGTGGCCGGCGCGATCGGCGATCCGCAGGTGCGCAATCGCGGCACCATCGGCGGTTCGCTCGCGCACGCCGATCCCGCGGCCGACCTGCCGGCCGCCGCGCTGGCCAGCGACGCGGTGTTCGTGGTGCGCGGACCGGAGGGCGAGCGGGAGATCGCGGCCGAGGACTTCTTTCTCGGTCCGTTCACCACGCCGTTGGAGCCGGACGAGCTGCTGGTGGAGATCCGGGTGCCGAAGCTGACCGGGGTCGGCTGGGGCTTCGAGAAGTTCAACCGGCGCGCGATCGACTGGGCCATCGTCGGGGTCACCGCGGTGGGCTCGTCGATCGCGTTGATCAACATGGGCGGTTCGCCGATCCGCGCGCACGCCGCGGAGCAGGCCCTGGCCGACGGCGCGAGCCCGGCCGAGGCGGGCGCACTGGCCGCCGAGGACACCAACCCGGCGGACGAGCCGCACGCGTCGGCCGACTATCGCCGGCACCTGGCTCGGGTGCTGACCACTCGGGCGCTGGCCAAGGTCGCCGGGGAGTGGCCCGCCGGCCTGCACTGATCCACTTCGGAGAAGCTGCCCCGGGACCGCGCTTCGGTCCCGGGGCAGACTGGTCTGCTAACGATTGCGGAACGCTCTTGACCCTGCGTGAGGCGCTGAGTACCTTTTGTTCATACGAGTAAGGAAGACTAGCTAACTAACTTCTCGGATGGACCACGAGTCGGGCTTCGGCGCAGGACGCGATCACCCCGCGAATCCGTGCGGCCGGTCCGGCGGGCGAGTACCTCCACGCATAGACGTAGAGGTACTACAGGGAAGGCAGCGCGTCGGGTGCCCCGTGGACAGGTACCCGGCGCGCTGCCGTTTTCCTCTGATACTCTCGTTTCGAGAGTCCTCTTGGAGAGAGAGTTAGCAGATGATCCAGGTTGACGATGTGGTGCACCAGCGGGTGCGACTCGGCGTGCTCGCCCTGCTCAGCCAGCGCGCGCGCAGCTTCACCGAGCTGCGCGAACTGCTCGATCAGTCCGACGGCGGGCTCGGCCGGCATCTCAAGGTGCTGGGCGAGGCCGGGTTCGTCGAGCTGACCAAGACCTTCCAGGACAATCGCCCGCGCACCGACGTCAGGCTCACCGACACCGGCCGCGCCGCGCTGGAAACCGAGGCGAGCGCCCTTGCCGAGCTGATCGGCGGCATCGACCTCGATGACGTGTTCGCCTTCCCGGCCGGCCTCGGCCGCCGCTTCCAGGCAAGTGCACGGGCGAGCGAGCTGATCCTGAGCGAGACGTTCGCCCCGTACTACGTCGCCGAACAGTGGCCGCTCGGCCCGGACTTCGCGCTGCCGGACGGGTTCGCGGCCTGGCCGAGCTATCCGGCGCAGCGCGCCACCTTCCTCAGCCACGGCCTGCTCGGCGCCCACCTGCGCCGCTGGACCACGGTGACGAAACAGGAGTGGATCAACATGCTGCTGCTCGAGTTCGCCGACGACCACGCGCCCGAGCGGATCATGGCCGGCCTTGCCGAGTCCACTGTGTACGTTCCGGGCCACCTGCCGGTGCGCGCGTACCAGCTCCGCTCGTCCTGCGTGCTCTGGCTGCGCCGCGGCCCCTTCCTGTGCTGCGTCACCGTCACCGGAGAACCGGACGTCGCGCAGAACCGCGCGAACACCCTCGCCCGCGACCAGTACCGGCTGCTGCCGCGCAGCGACGCGGAAGAACCGGCCGAACAGGAGGCCCGGCGTTGAAGCGCATGCTGGCCGCGGTCCGGCTCATCCCGACCGCCGGTCGCGGCATCACCGTCGCGCTCGCCGTGGCCGCGTTGCTCGCCGGACTTGCCCCGGCCCTCGCCATGCTCGCCTCCGGTTGGCTGGTCGCCGAACTTCTCGCCGCCGTGCCAGCCGGTTTCGGCTCGCCCGCCGGCCAGCGCGCGGTGCTGGCCGCGATCGCGCTGGCGCTGTTGTTCGTCACGGCGCAGACCGCGACCCGGCTGGCCACCGGCCTTGCCACCACGGTCGGCTCGCGGGTCGACGCCAGGCTGCAACGCCGCGCCATCCGCGCGGTCAACGGGCCGACCGGCGTCGCGCACCTCGACGATCCGGCGCTGCGCGACGCGCTGTCCCGGGTGACCGGCATCGGCACCGGCCGCTACACGCCCGGCGGTGCCATCGCGGGCCTGGTCACCCGAGCGAGCCAGGCCGTGCAGACGCTCGCGGCCGTCGTCGTGCTCGGCTTCTTCCACTGGTGGCTCGCACCGCTGGTGCTGGCCGTGAACCTGTGGTGGGGCCGGGAGAGCAGGCTCGCCTACCTGCGCCAGACCCAGGCCCTGCTCAAGCAGACCACCGTGCTGCGCCGCGCCGACTACCTACGCGACCTCGTACTCACCGCCGCCGCCGCCAAGGAGATCCGGCTGTTCGGCCTGACCGAGTGGCTGCGCGCCCGGTTCACCGGCGAATGGGATCGCGCCATGCGCACCGTCTGGCAGGCTCGCTCCGGTCGCGGCGCGATCCTCACCGGCGCCGCGATCACCGTGTGCGCGGTCAACTTCGGCTGCTACGCGTTACTCGGCCTGGCCACGATCAACGGCCAGCTCGGGTTCGGCGCGCTGGTCGTGTTCGTGCGCGCGGTGCTGCTGGTCGGCACCGTGACCAGCCTCGGCCAGCAGGACTTCCAGATCGAGTACGGCCTCGCCGGCCTGCCGTCGGTCGACGCGGTGGAAAAGGCCGCGGCCGCCCTGGTGTCGACCGGCTCGCTCGCCCCACCCGCCGAACCGCTCCGGCTCGCCTTCCGCGACGTCCGCTTCGGCTATCGGGACAAGCCGGTTCTCGACGGCCTCGACCTCACCATCGAACCCGGCACGTCGCTGGCCATCGTCGGCCGCAACGGCTCCGGCAAGACCACCCTCATCAAACTGCTCTGCCGTTTCTACGATCCGGACGCCGGTTCGATCACCGCCAACGGCGTCGACCTGCGCAAGCTCGACCCGCGCGCCTGGCAGCGCGGTATCGCCGCGGTGTTCCAGGACTTCACCCGCTACGAACTGTCCATTCGGGACAACATCGCGCTCGGCCCGCACGACCAGGCGGCACTGGAGCGGGCAGCCGCCCGCGCCGGCATCGTCGATCACATCAACGCCCTCCCGAACGGCTGGGATACGCCCCTGGTCCGGCAGCGCGCGGGCGGCCTGGACATGTCCGGCGGCCAGTGGCAGCGCATCGCGCTGGCGCGTGGCCTGCTCGCGGTCGAGGCGGGCGCCCGGGTCCTCATCCTCGACGAGCCGACCGCCAGCCTGGACGTGCGCGCGGAAGCCGCGTTCTACGAACAGTTCCTGGCCATCACCAAGGACATCACCACAATCGTGATCTCGCACCGGTTCGCCACGGTCCGCCAGGCCGACCGCATCTGCGTGCTCGACGAGGGCCGCATCACCGAAACGGGCACGCACACCGAACTCGTCGACGCGGGCGGCCGCTACGCGGAACTGTTCGCCGCCCAGCGCAGCGGAGCGAGCGCATGACCGCGTCCTCGCGTGCCCGCACGGTGTTCCTGCTCTGCTTCCGCGCCGCGCCCGGCCGCAGCACCGCGCTGATCGCCTGCCAACTCGCCGCCAACCTGGCCACGCTGGCCGGCGCGTACAGCATCAAGCTGGTCACCGATGCCGCGCTGCGCGGCGACCGCGCCGGGGTCGTCGTCGCCGCGGTCGTCATGGCCGGCATGGGGCTGGCCGCCGTGCTGTTCGGTCGCGGCTACCTGCTGCTCACCACGTCCGTGTCCGAACAGGCCGGTCGACACGTGGACAGCGAACTGATCCGGCTCGCCGGCTCGATCCCGACCATCGAGCACTACGAGCGACCGCACTACGCCGACCAGCTGACCCTGATCCGCCAGGAACGCACCGCGCTGGCCGGCATGCTCAACGCCAGCGTGCTCAACCTGCGGGTGGCCGTCTCGCTGATCGGCGCGATCGCGATCCTGGCCACGATCAACCCGATCCTGCTCGCCCTGCCCGTGCTCGGCGTGCCCGCGCTGCTCGCCAACCAGCGTGCGTCCGCCATCGCGACCAAGGCTCGGGAGGCGAGCGCGCCGTCCACCCGGCTGCGCAACCACCTCTACGCGGTCGCGTCGGCGCCGGCCAGCGGCCAGGAGATCCGGGTGTTCGGCCTGGTCGACGAGCTGCTCGCCCGGCACGAGCGGGTCAGCGACGAACTCGAACACACCGCGACCCGCGCGGCGTTGCGGGGCCTCGCCCGTACCGGCGCCGCGTCGGTGATCTTCGCGGCCGGTTATGCCGGCGCGCTGCTGGTCGTGCTGCTGGCCGCCATCCACGGCCAGGTCACCGCCGGCACGCTGGTCCTCACCATCACCCTGGCCGCGCTGCTCAACTCGCAGCTGGCCACGGCCGCCCAGTACACCAGCTACTTCCAGCGCGTGCTCAGCGCCGCGGGCCGCCTCATCTGGCTGCGCCAGCACACCGCCCAGTACCCGACCGACCTCGCGGCCCCGCCGACCGACCTGCGCACCGGCATCAGCCTCGACGCGGTCGGCTTCAGCTATCCGGAAACCGACCGCGAGGCGCTGACCGACATCACCGCGCACATCCCGGCCGGTTCGGTCGTCGCGGTGGTCGGCGAGAACGGCTCCGGCAAGACCACGCTGGTCAAACTGCTCAGCGCCCTCTACCAACCGACCTCGGGCACCATCCGCGCGGACGACGCCGACCTGGCTGGCATCGACCCGGCCGGGTGGCAGCAGCGGATCAGCCCCGCCTTCCAGGACTTCGTCCGCTTCGAGTTCACCCTCGGCGAATCCGTCGGCGTCGGCGACCTGCCCCGGATCGCCGACGAACCCGCGATCACCGCCGCCCTCGCCCGCGCGGGCGCGGCCGACCTCGCCGAATCCGGCCTGACGAGCCAACTCGGCACCGGCGGTACCGAGCTGAGCGGCGGCCAATGGCAGAAGGTAGCGCTCGGCCGCGCGCTGATGCGCGAACAACCACTGCTGCGCGTCTTCGACGAACCGACCGCGTCCCTCGACGCCGTCACCGAACAGGCGATCTTCCGGCGCATCGCGACCGCGACCCGGGCGCAGGCGCGACGACCGACCACGATCCTGGTCTCGCACCGGTTCGCCACCGCGACCATGGCCGATCAGATCCTCGTCCTCGACCAGGGTCGGATCATCGAACGCGGTGATCACAAAGCCCTGGTCGAGGCCGGCGGCCGGTATGCGGAACTGTACGAACTCCAGACCCGCGCCTACCGCTGAGCGTGCGGCCGGATCGTCAGGATCGCGACGATCAACGCGATCACCACGAAACCCGCGCCGATCAGGAAACCCAGCTGGTAGCCCGCATCCAGCGCCTGTGTCTTGTCCACGCCGGTGGCGGCCAGGCTCGCGCTGCGGGTCGCGGACAACGTGGCGAGCAGCGCGAGGCCGAGCGCGGACCCGACCTGCATCGTGGTGTTGACCAATCCGGAGGCAAGGCCCGCGTCCTTCTCGGCCGCACCGGACATGGCCAGCGTGGCCAGCGTCGGGAACGCGATACCCACGCCGACGCCGATCGGCACGATCGCGGGCAGCACGTCGAGCAGGTAGCTGCCGTGCACGGGCGCGCGGCCGAACAGGGCGAGGCCGACCGCGATCAGGACCAGCCCGGGCAACAGCGTGGCGCGCGGGCCGAACCGCGTGATCAGCCGCTCGGTGTAGCGCAGCGACAGGATGCCGATGACGATCGTGGTCGGCAGGAACGCGAGACCGGTTTCGAGCGCGTCGTAGTGCAGGACGTCCTGCAGGTACAGCACGCCGAGCACGAACATGCCGAACATGCCGGCCACCGCGAGCATCTGCACCGCGTTCGCGCCGGAAACCGTGCGGGAGCGGAAGATGCGCAACGGGATCAGCGGATTGCTGGCCATGGCCTCGCGGATGACGAACGCGATCAGCAGCGCGATCGCGGCGCCGCCGAAGCTCAGCGTCACCGGCGAGCCCCAGCCGTCCTCGGCCGCCGGCTTCACGATCGTGTACACACCGAGCATCAGGGCCGCGGTGATGAGAACCGCGCCGAGACCGTCGGTGCCGTTGCCGAAGCCGGTGCCCTTGTCCTTCGGCAGCACGCGCGGCGCGAGGACCAGCGTGACGATGCCGATCGGAATGTTGATGAAGAAGATCCAGTGCCAGTTGATGCCCTGCGTGAGCACGCCGCCGGCGAGCAGTCCGACCGAGCCGCCCGCGGTGGCCACGAAGCCGTACACGCCGATCGCCTTGGCCTGTTCCCTCGGCTTCGGGAACATGGTGACGATCATGCCCAGAATCACCGCGGACGTCATGGCACCGCCGACGCCCTGCACGAACCGCGCGGTGATGAGCACGGCCTGGCTCTGCGCGAGCCCGCACACGGCCGATGCCGTGGTGAACACGACGAGACCGGCGAGCATCATGCCGCGCCGCGAGATGATGTCGCCCAGCCGGCCGGCGAGCAGCAGCAGGCCACCGAAGGCGATCAGGTAGGCGTTGATGACCCAGGCCAGGCCGGACGGGGAGAAGCCGAGGTCGCCCTGGATCGCCGGCAGCGCGACGTTGACCACGGTCGCGTCCAACACGATCATCAGCATGCCGATGCACAGCACGATGAGCGCGACCCAGCGGGAACGGTCATTCTGGGCGGCCGGAACGGCACCCTGGGTGAGTTCAGCGGTCTGTGACATCGGAGAACCTTCCATATCGGAAAATCTAGTCACCCATACCGACAGTCTCGAACGCCTAAAATCATCGCCGTGAGGCGAGAAACTTCTTTTCGCCCAGGTGGGAGGACGGATATGCCGACCGACGTCATCGACTCGGATGTCGACGCCGACTTCGTCGCGTTGGCCGACCCGTACCGGCGCGAGCTGTACGCGCACTGCTACCGCATGCTCGGTTCCGTGCACGACGCCGAGGACCTCGTGCAGGAGACGTACCTGCGGGCCTGGCGCGGCTATCAGAAGTTCGAGGGCCGCTCGTCGCTGCGCACCTGGCTGCACCGCATCGCCACCACCGCGTGCCTCACCGCGTTGGAGGGCCGCGGCAGGCGCCCGCTGCCAACCGGTCTCGGCGCGTCCAGCTCGGACCCCACCGCCGAACTGGTGGAGCGGCAGGAAATCCCGTGGCTGGAACCGATTCCGCGGTCGATGGTGGACCATCCGGCCGATCCGGCGTCGATCGCGGAGAGCCGGGCCGGCATCCGACTCGCGCTGATCGCCGCGCTGCAACACCTGCCGCCGCGCCAGCGCGCCGTGCTGATCCTGTGCGAGGTGTTGAAGTGGCGGGCCGCCGAGGTGGCCACCGCGCTGGACACCACCACCGCGTCGGTGAACAGCCTGTTGCAGCGCGCCCGCGCCCAGTTGGACAAGCTCGCGCCGGCCCAGGAGGAGGTCGCCGAACCGACCGACGCCGTCCGGCGCGCCATGCTGGACCGCTACGTGGACGCGTTCCAGGACTACGACCTCGCCGCGCTGTCCGAGATGTTCACCGAGAACGCGGTCTGGGAGATGCCGCCGTTCACCGGTTGGTACCAGGGCCCGGCCGCGATCCGCTCGCTCATCGAGCACAACTGCCCGGCCAAGCATCCGCGCGACCTGATGATGACGCGCACCGAGGCCAACGGCCAGGTGGCCGGCGCACAGTACCTGCTCGACAATGACACCGGTGAACACACGGCGTTCAGTCTGCACGTGCTCACCTTCGACGCGGACCGGATCGCGCACGTCACCGTCTTCTTCGACCTCAGTCTTTTCGAAGTCTTCGGACTGCCGAGGGTGTGGCGCGGGTAACCCCCACCCCGTGTCGGGCAACCCCGGGTGGCGCCAAGGCGTCAACCCAGATGTGGAACGAATGCGTGGACAGCTCCTGGACGATGATCCGGCCACCCAGATCATCGCCCGGCCGACGCGTCCGCGCTTCTGGCGCAGGCCGGCCGTCAAGTGGACGCGGCGGGCCGTGCTGGCCGCGCTGCTGGTCTTCCTGATCGTGGTCGGCTGGTCGATCGGTGGCGCGTTGACCGCGCCCGGCACCGACTCGACCGCCGCGCGACTGGCCGAATGGGGCCGCGACCACGGCCTCGGCGGCATGGTGACCTGGCTGGAGACCCAGCAGTACGACCACAACCAGCCCAAGGCCGGCGGCGTGCCGCAGGGCGGCATCCAGCAGGCGCAGGGCGCCGAGACGACCGTTGCGCCCGCGCCCAACGGGCCCGCCGCCCCGCAGACCCTCCCGGCGCCCGCCGCGATCCCGCCGGTCGCCGGTGGCGCTCCGCTGGCCAACGAGGGCCAGTGGCAGACCGTGGTCACCGTGAAGGGCGCCGCCGCCGTGCGGGTCGCGCAGATGCGGGTCGACTCGACGCACACCTCGTTCGTGGCCGGCGTGATGTGGATGGACCCGAACCTGGTGCGTGGCCAGTTGCAGCCCGGCTTCACCGACCCGGGCGGCACGTGGCAGGCATCGGACGAGATCGCGAAGGCCGACCGGAGCAGCGTGGCCGCCGTGTTCAACGCGGGCTTCCGGCTCAACGCGAGCAAGGGCGGCTACTACAGCGAGGGCAAGACCGTGGTGCCGCTACAGACCGGCGCGGCCAGCCTGGTGATCGACAAGAACGGCGTCGCGAACGTGGGCAGCTGGAACAACGAGGTCAAGATGACCTCGGACGTGGCCAGCGTCCGGCAGAACCTGGTGATGCTGGTCGACAACGGCCAGGTCAACCCGACGTGTTCCTCCGGCGGCTCGGTGTGGGGCGCGACGCTGGGCAACAACGCCTTCATCGACCGCTCCGCGTTCGGCGTGACCGCGGACGGCGCCGAGATCTACGTCGGCGGGCCCGCCCTCTCGGTGTGCACGCTCGGCAAGATCATGCAGGCCGCGGGCGTGGTGCGCGGCATGGAGCTGGACATCAACCCGGACTGGATCAGCGGGGCGTACTTCCACGACCAGCCCAGCGGCGACCCGCAGGGTTTCCGGCTCTACCCGCAGCAGAAGCTGCCGCCGACCAAGTACTTCCAGCCCTCCAGCCGCGACTGGTTCGGTTGGTACGCTCGCCCCTGATGCCTGCGATCCGTGATGTGTCGATCGTCGACGAGATGATCCGGCTCGGCCAGTTCCTGAAGCTGGCCGGCCTGGCCGACGACGGGGTCGAGGCCAAGGAGATGATCGAGGCTGGCGAGGTCACGGTCAACGGCAGACCGGAGAGCCGCCGAGGCCGGCAGCTCAGGATCGGCGACGTGGTCGCGACCGAGAGCGGCCGGGCCCGGCTGACGCAGAACTAGCAGTTCACCAGTTCCGGTTTCTGGTTGAGCAACTGAGCACGCGGCGTGATGAACTCGCGGTACTGCGCCTCGGCCGAGGGCCGGAACATGGCCAGCCGGTGGCAGTTCTGGAAGGCCAGTTTCACGTTGAAGTGCCGTTCGACCGCGCCCCGCATGGCGTCGCTGGCCACCAGGCGCAGCAGCTGGCCGCGGGCGGCCTCGTCCGGCGGCGGGGTCTGGTTGTCCGCGTAGGCGCCACCGGTGGCGACCAGCTCGTCGGCCACCGCACTCACCACCGACCAGGCGTAGGGGAGTGAGTCGCGGACGCAGGCGATGAACTCCTCGTCGGTGACCTCGCCGGTCTTGGCGCGATCCAGCAGCGTGGCAGGAACTGTCAGGGACAACGGAACCTCCTCTATAAGAAACGGTTTCCATTGTCGATTAAACTCAGGCTCCGGAGACGACGGAACCCCGGTCGCCTGATTGGGCGACCGGGGTCTCGGGGCTCAGCTGCTTACTGTAGGTAGTGCTCGACCTCGGAGACCGGCCTGGCCTGCGCGCCGTCCACGGCCTGACCGGCCGCTTTGCGGGCCCTGCGCTGCCGCAGCAGGTCCCAGCACTGGTCCAGGGCCTCCTCGACGGCCTGCAACTCGCGGCGCTCCTCGGCCGCGTCCAGCTCGCCTGCCTCGGTCCTGGCGCGCAGCTGGTGCTCGCGATCGACCAGCTCGTTCACCTTGGCCAGGATGTCCTTCTCCGTCATTGCGCGCGTCCTTCCGTGGCGTTGCTCCCCGCCACGGTAGCGCGATGCCGGTAGAACTCGACCGGTTCGGCAGCCAAAGGTGTGTTGCCCAGCACGATGTCCGCCGACTTCTCCGCGACCATCATCACCGGCGCGTAGATGTTGCCGTTGGTGATGTAGGGCATGACCGACGCGTCCACCACGCGCAGCCCGTCCAGTCCGCGCACCCGCATGGTCAGCGGGTCGACCACCGAGTCCTCGTCCACGCCCATCCGGCAGGTGCAGGACGGGTGCAGTGCGGTCTCGCCGTCTCGGCCGACCCAGTCCAGGATCTCCTGGTCGGTGCTGACCGCGGCGCCGGGCGAGAGTTCGCCGCCGTTGAACGGCGCGAGCGCTGGCTGGTTGAGGATCTCCCGCGCGACCCGGATCGCCTCCACCCACTCCCGCCGGTCCGTCTCGGTGGACAGGTAGTTGAACTGGAGCGCCGGATGCTCGTTCGGGTTGGTCGACTTGATCTTCACCGTGCCGCGCGCGTCCGAGTACATCGGTCCGATGTGGACCTGGTAGCCGTGCCCGCCCGCCGGCGACGTGCCGTCGTAACGGATGGCGATGGGCAGGAAGTGGAACATCAGGTTCGGGTAGGCCACGTCCTCGTTCGACCGCACGAACCCGCCACCCTCGAAGTGGTTGGTGGCGCCCGGTCCGCTGCGCAGGAACAGCCACTGCGCGCCGATGAACGGCCGCCGCCACATCTTCAGCGCGGGCGCCATCGAGACCGGCTGGGTGCACGTGTACTGGATGTACACCTCAAGATGATCCTGGAGATGCGCGCCGACCCCGGGCAGGTTCGCGACCACGTCGATGCCGAGCTTGCCGAGATCCTCGGCATCGCCGACCCCGGAGAGCTGCAACAGCTGCGGTGAGTTGATCGCGCCGCCGCACAGGATGATCTCCGCGCCCGTCGCGGTCCGCTTCGACTCGCGATGCGTGTAGTCGACGCCGACGGCCTTCGTGCCCCTGAACCGGATGTTGGTGACCATCGCTCTGGTCAACACCGTCAGGTTCGGCCGCGACCGCACCGGATGCAGGTAGGCGCCTGCCGCCGAGAGTCGCCTGCCGCGCCGTACGTTGCGGTCGAACGGCGCGAACCCTTCCTGCCGGTACCCGTTCACGTCCTCGGTGCGTGGATAACCGGCCTGCTCGGTCGCTTCGAAGAACGCGGTGAACAGCGGATTGGTCGCCGGTCCGCGTTCCAGTTGCAGCGGACCGGAATCGCCGCGGAAACCGGGATGCTCGCCGTCGCCCGCGAGACAGTTCTCCATCCGCTTGAAGTAGGGCAGGCAGTGCGCGTAGTCCCAGGTCGCCATGCCCGGATCGCCCGCCCAGCGCTCGTAGTCGAGCGGATTGCCGCGCTGGAAGATCATCCCGTTGATGCTGCTCGATCCGCCCAGCACCTTGCCGCGCGCGTGATAGATCCGCCTGCCGTGCATGAACGGCTCCGGCTCCGACTCGTACTTCCAGTCGTAGAACCGGCTGCCGATCGGGAAGGTCAGCGCGGCCGGCATGTGGATGAACACGTCCCACTTGTAGTCCGGTCGGCCCGCTTCCAGCACCAGCACCTTGTTGCTCGGATCGGCGGAGAGCCGGTTGGCCAGCGCGCTGCCGGCCGAGCCGCCGCCGACGATGATGAAGTCGTACCCGTCCGCCATCAGCCCGCCGCCTCCTCGCTGAGCACCGCCGCCTGCGCGCTGGCCCACCTGCGCTTGCGCAACGCCAGCAGCACGCCGCCGATCGCGACGATGACCACCAGGAACACCAGCGCGCCCCACTGGAAGTACCAGTGGTCGCTGCCGTACACCGAAGCGCGCGGCCAGGCCAGGTTGATGGTCATGGCGATGCCGTAGAGCACCGCGAACGCGTTCACCACGACACCCCAGCGACCGAGCGAGAAGTACTGGCCGTGGTCCGGCTTGGGCCAGGTGCCGCGCAACCGACGCACCAGCATCGGCCCGGTGACCATCAGGTACGGGATGTAGAACAGGATGATCGCCACCGACGTGAGGATGTAGAACACGCGCTGGTTGCCGATGTTGATGACCAGCAGCAGCACGGTCAGCACACCGGTGATCAACGCGGGCATGACCGGCGTCTTCGACCTCGGCGACACCTTGCCGAGCGCGGTCGCGAACGGCAGCCGCCGGTCCCGCGCCATCGCGAAGATCATCCGGATGGCGGCCGTCTGCACGGCGAGACAGCACACCGTGATCGCGATCGCCGAGCACACCAGGAACACGTCGCCGAGGCCGTTGCCCAGGGTCGACTTGATCAGGTACGGCATGCCGGAGGTGCTCAGCTCGCTGGCGTGCAGGTTGCCCACGGCCATCATGCCGACCAGCATCAGCAGCCCGCCCGCGACGAAGGCCGCGGTGAGCGCGCGGAGGATCGCGCGCGGCGCGTGCCGGCGCGGTTCCCTGGTCTCCTCGGCGAGCGAGCCGGCCGTGTCAAACCCGTAGAACACGTACGCGCTCATCAGCGACGCGACCAGGAACGCGCCGAAATATCCCCACGAATGCCCGGCGGCCGTGCCGTTGGTGTCGAAAACCAGGCCGGGGCCGCGCTTGATGTGCACGGCGAGCAGCACGATCAGCAGCGTCACGCCGATCAGTTCGACGGCGACCCCGAAGTTGTTGATCTTCGCCATCAGCTTGACGCCGACGATGTTGATGATCGTGGTGAACACGACAAGGCCGAGCGCGAGGATGATCGCGTTCTTCGCCCCGTCCGGGGTCGCGGTCTGGCCGGCATCGGCCGGCCCGCCGACGATCTGGAAGGCGAGCGAGACCTGCGGCAGGATGACCTGGTACGCCACCGCGACGGCGGCGGCCGTGACGATCGCGCCGATGCTCATGATCCAGCCGGCCATCCACGAGGTCGCGGGCCGGGCGATCTGTTTGGACCACTGGTAAACCGAGCCGGCCAACGGGTACTGGCCCGCGACCTCGGCGAAGCACAGCGCGACCGCACCCTGGCCGATGAACACCAGCGGCCAGGTCCAGATGAAAGCCGGCCCGCCCGAGGAGAAACCGAAGAAGAACAGCTGGAACACGCCGGTCATGATGGAGATGTAGCTGAATCCGGCGGCGAAGGAGGAGAACGAGCCAAGCGACCGTTCCAGTTCCTGCCGGTAGCCGAACTTCGCCAGCTCGGTGCTGTCGTGCGCGGTGGTCGATAAGGATTCCGGGGTGGATTGTGCGGTCATTGCGACGTCCTCGCGAAATAGTGTTGCGCCACGGGTTTGTGATTGCGGTAGACGTGCTTGGCCTCGCAGTACTCGTGCAGGCCGGACGGCCCCAACTCGCGGCCGACCCCGGACCGCTTGAATCCGCCCCATTCGGCCGAGGGAAGATACGGACCGAAGTCGTTGATCCACACCGTGCCGTGCCGCAGCGCCTTCGCCACCCGCTCACCAGCCTCGACATCCGCCGTCCAGACCGCGCCGGCCAAGCCGTACTCGGTGTCGTTGCCCAGCCGGACCGCGTCGGCCTCGGTGCTGAACCGTTCGGCGGTGACGATCGGCCCGAAGGTCTCCTCGCGTACCACGGTCATGTCGCGCGTGCAGTCGGCGAACACGGTCGGCAGGTAGAAAAAGCCGTTGGCCAGCTCGGGATCGGTCGGTCTGGCGCCACCGGTGAGCAGCCGCGCACCCTGTTCGACGCCGAGCCGCCCGTATCTCTCCACTTTGGACAGGTGCTGGGCGGAGACCAGCGGGCCGCTCTCGCTCGCCGGATCGAAGCCGTTGCCGAGCTTGATCCGCTCGGCCCTGCGCGCCAGCTCGGTCACGAACTCCTCGTAGATCTCCTCCTGGAGCAGCAGTCGTGTGCCGGCCGAACAGACCTGGCCGGCATGCAGGAAGACCGCGGTCAGCGCGTAGTCGAGCGCCACATCCAGATCCGCGTCCGCGAACACGATGTTCGGGTTCTTGCCGCCCAGCTCCAGGCAGACCTTCTTCACCGTCTCGGCCGCGCCGCGCATGATCCACTGGCCGGTGCGCAGACTCCCGGTGAACGACACCAGATCGACGGCCGGGCTCTCCACCAGCGGCGCGCCGACGGCCGGACCGGTGCCCAGCACCAGATTCGCCACGCCCGCCGGCAGACCGGCCTCGTCGAGCAGTCGAAACAGCTTGATCGTGGTCAGCGGGGTGATCTCGCTCGGCTTGACCACCATCGTGTTGCCGGCGACCAGCGCGGGCGCGATCTTCCAACTCGCCTGCAACAGCGGATAGTTCCACGGCGTGATCAGCCCGCACACGCCGACCGGCTCGTAGTCGATCCGGCTGCTCACATTGTCGCCCGCGTCGACAGGCCGCGCTGTCAGCTCGGCGCCGATCGTCGCGTAGTAGCGGAACACCGAGGCCACGTCGTCCACGTCGATCTCGCTCTCCACCAGCGGTTTGCCGGTGTCCAGCGTCTCGGTCCGCGCGATCTCGGCCTTGTCCCGCGCCAGCAGGTCCGCGACCCGATTCAGCAGCGCGGCACGTTCGGCCGGTGCCGTGCGCGGCCACGGGCCCTCGTCGAACGCGGTCCGCGCGGCCTCGATCGCCGCGTGCGCATCGTCGGCGGCACCGTCCGAGACGGTGCCGATCAGGCTCTGATCGAAGGGATTGATGACGTCGGCTCGTCCGCCGGACGCCGCTTCCCGCCACTTTCCCCCGATGAACAGTTCGGACATGCGTCCTCCTCGAGGGCGAGCGTGCGTCGCGCGCGGTTGAACCCCTTGGTCATGTTCATCGCCAGCACCCCGGTTGTCACGCCGTTGCGGTGATACTCGGCCAGAAACGTCCGATCGGCCGGGTCGCCGTCGATGATCCGCACATCGTCGCTCGGCGCGATCGATCCGGCGAACTGAATGCGCACCCCGTACTGGTCGGACCAGAAATACCCGCGACACGAGCAGTGCGCGGTGTGCCGGCCGGCCAGCAGGTTCGCGGTGGCGATGACCGGCTCCTCGGACGCGCTGGTCCAGTGCTCGTGCCGCACGCCGCTCGGCCCGCGCTCATGCCGCGCCACGTCGCCGACCGCGGCCACGGTCGGAATCTCCGTCAGCCAGCCCGCATCGGTGAGAACGCCGTTGTTCACGGGAATCCGCGAGCCCGCCAGCCAGTCGCTGTTGGGCCGCATGCCGATCGCGACGATCACCAGGTCGGCGGGAAGTTCGCGCCCGTTGCCCAGACAGACCGTGCGCACTCGGCGCTGGCCCGGTTCGGTGCTGGTGAGCAGTCCGGCGACGCCGTGCCCGCAGATCAGCCCGACCCCGTGATCGGCGTGCAGCGCGCCAGCGATCGCGCCCAGCTCGCGGCCGATGACCGGCGCCAGCGGCACGTTCAGCGCTTCCACCACGGTCACCGAAAGACCGAGCGAACGCGCGCTCGCCGCCACCTCCGCGCCGAGAAAACCAGCGCCCACCACGACCACGTGCTCGGGTTTCTCGGCAAGCGCCGCGCGGAGCGCGATCGCATCCTCGACCGTGCGCAGGGTGTGGATCCCGGCAACGCTCTTGGTGCCGGGGAGGGTTCGGGGCGTGCCACCGGTTGCGATGAGGACGCCGTCGGCGCGCACTTCCGTGCCGTCGGACAAGGCGATCCGGCCGCCCGCCGCGTCCAGTCGCTCGGCCAACACGCCCAGCCGCCAGTGCGCCGCGAGTTCGGTGTAGTCCTCGGGTTCGGCCAGCGCGAGATCCGCCTCGTCGACCTTGCCGAGCAGGAAGTCCTTGGACAGCGGCGGACGGTCGTAGGGGAGGTGGCGCTCCGCGCCGATCACGGTGAGCCGACCGTCGAAGCCGTGCTGCCGCAGTGCCTGCGCCGACCTCAGCCCGGCCAGCGACGCACCGACGATCGCGATCGACTTCATGCGGCGCCCAACTCGGCGGTGTCGTCGATCTGGATCATGCCGTCGACAACGGCGACCGGATACGTCCTGATCGGCCGTTTCGCCGGTGGGCCGGTCGCTTTGCCGGTACGCAGGTCGAAGCAGGAGGCGTGCAGCGGGCATTCGATCAGGCAGCCCTCCAGCCAGCCGTCCGCGAGCGACGCGTCCTGGTGCGTGCAGGTGTCGTCGACCGCGTAGAGGTCACCGTCGGCGTTGAACACGGCGATCGGCGGTTCGCCGTCGACGCGGATGGCGGCACCGGGTGGGAGGTCGCTGATCGGACATACCAGAATCATCGTCATCTCCGTTGCGCAATACGGAACTGGCGCTGGAATGCGCAACACCATCCGCTGTTTGCGCCCGTTCGTCAAGAGTTGCGGCTACTGTTGCGTCATGAGCAACAACGGTGCAGGCGCTCTCGTGCAGTCCGTCGACCGCGCGGTCGCGGTGCTGGAGCTGCTCGCGGCGCGCGGCGAATCGGGCATCACCGAGATAGCAGCCGTGCTCGGCGTGCACAAGTCCACGGCATCTCGGCTGGTCAGTGTGCTGGAGGGGCGCGGGCTGGTCGAGCAACTCGGCCAGCGCGGCAAGTACGTGATCGGCTTCGGCGTGGTCCGGCTGGCCGGCGCGGCGATCGGCAGGCTCGACCTGGCCGGCGTCGGTCTGCCCGTCTGCCAGGGCCTCGCCGACTCGATCGGCGAAACCATCAACATCGCCGTGCTGGACGGCACCTCGGCCGTGAACATCACCCAGGCGCGCGGCGCGGCCGCCATCTCCGCGCAGAACTGGATCGGCCAGCGCACCCCGCTGCACGCCACCTCCAGCGGCAAGGTGCTGCTCGCGCACCTGGAACCCGCGCGGCGCAAGGAGATCCTGAACGACGGGCTGCCCGCGCTCACCCCGAACACGCTGACCGATCCGGTCGCGCTGGCCGAAGAACTCGACGAGGTGCTCGCGACCGGCTACGCGACCACGTTCGAGGAACTGGAGATCGGCCTGCACGCGGTCGCCGTCCCCATCTTCGGCGCGGGCGGCCGGCTGCTGGCCGCGATGAGCGCCTCCGGCCCCGCCTACCGGTTGCCGCGCCGGCAGACCAAGGCCATCGCCGCTGATCTTGCCGCTGGTGCGGCCGAGTTGTCCGGCCAGTTGCAACTGCTCGCCCGACCCTCTTGACAGCATTGGTCTGGCCGATGCACCGTGTTGCCGGTAGCGAAACTCACCGCACAATACGCAACAGGACTCTGCGGGAGGCGTCATGGCCGTCGTGCCACGCGTGGTCATCATCGGCGCCGGCATCGTCGGTTCGGCGATCGCGGACGAGTTGACCGAGCGCGGTTGGACCGACATCACCGTCCTCGACCAGGGCGACCTGTTCACCACCGGCGGATCCACGTCGCACGCCCCCGGCCTGGTCTTCCAGACCACCCCGAACCGCACCATGACCGAGTTCGCCAAGTACACGGTGGCGAAGTACTCGTCGCTGACCCTCGACGGCGCCTGGTGCTTCCAGCAACTCGGCGGCCTCGAAATCGCGACCACGCCCGAGCGCCTGCGGGAGTTGACGCGCCGGCACGGCTGGGCAACCGCCTGGGGCGTGGAGAGTTTCCTGCGTTCGCCGCAGGAGTGCGCGGCCCTGCATCCGCTGCTCGATCCCTCAGTGATCCTTGGTGGATTCCATATCCCGAGCGACGGCCTGGCCAAACCGGTCCGCGCCACCGAGGCACAGGCGCGGCGCGCGATCGAGCGCGGCGCGCGGTTCATCGGCGGCCAGAAGGTGACCGCGATCGACCAGTCCGACGGCCGCGTCACCGGCGTCCGCACCGAGACCGACACCTTCCCGGCGGACATCGTGCTGTCCTGCGCCGGCATGTGGGGCCCGACCATCGGCGCGCTCGTCGATCTGCCCATCCCGCTGGTTCCGATGGCGCACCAGTACGCGAAGACCACCCCGCTCGCCCCGCTGACCGGAGCGAACACCGAGGCGAGCAAGCCGATCCTGCGCCACCAGGGCGCCGACCTCTACTTCCGCGAACACGTCGACCGGCTCGGCATCGGCGCCTACGGACACCGCCCGATGCCGGTCGACCCGAACGACATCGGCGACCCGCGCGCCATGACCGGCATGCCCTCCGAGCGCGCGTTCACGCCCGCCGATTTCGACCAGTCCTGGTCGGATGCGGTCGAGCTGCTGCCCGCGCTGGCCGATGCCAAGGTGCAGGAGGGCATCAACGGCCTGTTCTCCTTCACCCCGGACGGCAACCCGCTGCTCGGCGAACACCCGAACCTGCGCGGCTTCTGGGTCGCGGAGGCCGTGTGGATCACGCATTCGGCGGGCGTGGCCAAGGCCGTCGCGGAATGGCTCGTCGATGGTCAGCCGCGCCTCGATCTGCACCACTGCGACCTGAACCGGTTCGACCCGATCGCGCTCGCGCCCGACTACGTGCACGCGCGCAGCTGCCGCAGCTTCGTCGAGGTCTACGACATCCTGCACCCGCTCGACCCGGTCGCCGTGCCCGGCGGCATCCGCACGAGCCCGTTCCACGAGCGCCAGGCCGATCTCGGCGCGCACTTCATCGAGAACGGCGGCTGGGACCGCCCGTTCTGGTTCGAGGCCAACGCGAACCTGCCCGAGGTCGCCGAGATCCCGGCACGCAACGACTGGGCGGCGCGGCACTGGTCGCCGATCGCGGGCGCGGAGGCACTGGTCGCGCGCAAGCGGGTCGCGCTGTTCGACATGACGCCGTTGAAGCGCCTGGAAGTGTCCGGCCCCGGTGCGCTGGAACTGTTGCAGCGGTTGACCACCAACCAACTCGCCAAGAAGCCGGGCTCGGTCACCTACGCCCTGATGCTCGACCACGACGGCGGCATTCGCAGCGACGTGACAGTGGCCCGGCTGAGCCGCGACACCTTCCAGGTCGGCGTGAACGGCAACCTGGACACCGAATGGATCAGGCGCCACCTGCCGGATACCGTCGGAGTCCGCGACATCACCGGTGGCACCTGCTGCATCGGCCTGTGGGGCCCGCACGCGCGCGACGTCCTGCAACCGTTGACCCGCACCGACTTCTCGGCCAAGGCCATGCGCTACTTCTCCGGTCGCCGGACCTATCTCGGCAATGTGCCGGTGACCGCGCTTCGACTGTCCTATGTGGGCGAACTCGGCTGGGAGCTGTACACCACCGCCGAGATGGGCCGCGCGCTGTGGGATCTGCTCTGGGAAGCCGGTCAGCCCTACGGCATGATCGCGGCCGGCCGCAGCGCGTTCAACTCGATGCGGCTGGAAAAGGGCTACCGCTCCTGGGGCACGGACATGACCACCGAACACGATCCGTACGAGGCCGGGCTCGGCTTCGCGGTGCGCAAGGACAAGGGCCCGTTCATCGGCAGCGAGGCGATCGCCGACAAGTCGGCAGACACCGCGACCCGGCGCCTTGCCTGCCTCACCATCGACGATCCGCACGCGGTCGTGCTCGGCAACGAGCCGGTCCTCGCCGGCGGTGCGGCGGTCGGCTACGTGACCAGCGCCGCCTACGGCTACACCATTGGTCGCAACATCGCCTACGCCTGGCTGCCCACCGCACAGGCCGAGCCCGGCACGAAGGTGCACATCGACTACTTCGGCGAGCGGGTGCCGGCCGTTGTCGCGGCCGAGCCGCTGTTCGACCCCGAGATGACCAGACTGCGCGGCTGAGGAGAGCACATGACGGCAACCGACCTGCCGGCCAGCCTGATCAACACCCTGCCCGGCGCCTACTACACCGATCCCGAGATCTTCGCCGCCGAGCAGGACGCGATCTTCGAGTCGATGTGGTTCTGCGCCATCCGTTCCGGCGACCTGGACAAGCCCGGTGACTTCCGGACCGTGCCCCTCGGCCGGGAGAGCGTGCTGGTGGCCCGCGGCCGGGACGGCGCGCTGCGCGCCTTTCTCAACGTGTGCCGGCATCGCGGCGCGCGGATCTGCACCGACGAGTCCGGCAACGTCAAGCGCGCGTTCCAGTGTGGCTACCACGCCTGGACCTACGGCCTGGACGGCAAGCTGATCGCGGCACCGAACCTCACCGCCATGCCGGACATCGACCGCACCGAGTACGGCCTGCGCCCGGTACACCTGCGCGAATGGCTCGGCTACGCGTGGCTGTGTCTTGCCGACGAACCGCCCTCGTTCGAGGAGACGGTGATCGCTGCCGCCACCGAGCGGCTCGGTTCGCCGACCGCGATCGACAACTACCAGATCGACCAGCTCGCCGTCGGCAGGCGGATTCGCTACGAGGTGCGGGCGAACTGGAAGCTGATCATCGAGAACTTCATGGAGTGCTACCACTGCGCGACCATCCACCCCGAACTGACCGAGGTGCTGCCCGAGTTCGCGAACGGCTACGCCGCACAGTACTTCGTCGGCCACGGCGCCGAGTTCGGCAGCGAGATCCAGGGGTTCACGGTGGACGGCAGCACCGGTTTCGACCGGCTGGACACGGTCGAGGCGGAGCAGGATCGGCGCTACTACGCGATCACCGTGAAGCCGCAGGTGTTCATCAACCTGGTGCCGGACCACGTGATCCTGCACCGGATGTTCCCGATGTCGGCGGATCTGACCATCGTCGAGTGCGACTGGCTGTACTCACCGTCCGTTGTGGACTCCGGCCGGGACGTGTCCCGCTCGGTCGAGCTGTTCCACCGGGTCAACCAGCAGGATTTCGACGCCTGCGAACGCTGCCAGCCGAACATGTCCTCCCGGCTCTACCGCGACGGCGGCGTCCTTGTACCCTCCGAACACCACATCGGCGCGTTCCACGACTGGGTCAGGCTGATGCTCGGCCGTTGAGGTAGGTGAGCATCGCCAGCACCCGTCGGTTGTCGCCAGCTGATGGCGGCAGGTCCAGCTTGGCGAAGATGTTCGTGGTGTGGAAGGTGATCGCGTTGTCGGTCACGCCCAGTACGGTCGCGATCGCCGAGTTCGACCGGCCCTGCGCGATCAGCTCCAGCACGTCGCGTTCGCGCGTCGTCAGCCGCTCGATCGGATTCCGGTTCCTTGGCTGGGTGATCAGGTGTCTGACCACCTCCGGGTCCATCACCGTGCCGCCCTCGGCGACCTGGCGCACCGCGCCCACGAAGTCGTCCACGTCGAAAACCCGGTCCTTGAGCAGATACCCGACCGAGCCGCAGCCATCGGAGAGCAGTTCCCGCGCGTACACCTGCTCGACGTACTGCGAGAGCACCAGCACCGGCAGGCCGGGCACTCGCTGCCTGGCCGTGATCGCCGCGCGCAGGCCCTCGTCGGTGAATGTCGGCGGCAGCCGTACGTCGACGACGGCCACGTCCGGTCGCTCGCGCAGCAGCGCGTCCAGCAGCGCCTCGCCGTCCGCGACCGCGGCGACCACCTCGATCCCACTGGCCACCAGCAGCCGGACCAGGCCCTCCCGCAGCAGCGCGAGATCCTCGGCTACGACAACGCGTAGGCCAGCTGACACGGCATCTCCATGGTCACGATGGTCGGCCCGCCGATCGGACTGGCCACGCCGACTATCCCATCGAACCCGGCGATCCGGCGCTGCACGCCGGCCAGGCCGCCGCCCTCCGGCATGGTCGCGCCGCCGCGCCCGTCATCGCCGACCATCACCCACAACCTGCCCTGGGTGTGGGTGATCCGCACCCACGCGGCCCGCGCGCCGCTGTGCTTGACCATGTTGGTCAGCACCTCGGTGAGCGCGAAGTACATCGCCGACTCGGCAGGCGCGGGCGGGCGGCCGGGTAGCTCGACGGTGAGTTCGATCGGCACCGGGCTGGCCAGCACCAGCGCTTCGGCCGCGCCGGCCAGACCGCGGTCGGCCAGGATCGGCGGGTGGATGCCGCGGACGAGTTCGCGCAACTCGGACAGGGCCAGGCCGGTCGCCTCCTTGGCCTCGGCCAGCAGTTGCTGGGCCGCGTCCGGGTCGGCCGCGAGCAGTTTCTCGGCCATGCCCAGGCTCATGCCGAGCGAGACCAGTCGAGCCTGCGCGCCGTCGTGCAGGTCCCGTTCGATCCGGCGGATCTCCGCTGCCTGCGTGTCGACCGCGTCGTCGCGCGAGCGGGTCAGCTCGGTGATCCGGGTGGCCAGCCGCACGGCCTCGGCGGGGGAGAGCAGCCAGTGCTGCAACCAGGTGTACGCACGCAGGATCGGCCTGGTCAGTACCACCAGACCGAACGCGCTGATGATCATGACGGGGATGGTGACCAGCACGCGGTGGTGGTCGACCGGGAAGTCCGGCGTGCGCGGCACCGCGTCATCCAGCGTCACTCCGGCGGCGACCAGCGTGAAGAAGGCGAAACCGGCCGGGATCGCGGTCAGGAACAGGCCCGCGCTCAGCTCGACGGTGAGCCAGCCCAGGTCGCGGCGGGTCGCCGGGTCGGACCGGAACGCCGCCAGTCGCGTCGCCGCGTTGCCGGCCGGGATTTCCGCGCGGTACGGGCGGGCGATCGGCTTGCCCATCACCTTGGCCGCCCACAGCCGGTGCAGATCGGCCGAGGTGCGCACCCAGCTCAGTGCCCAGCTGGCCGGCCAGATGCCGATGCGCAGTGGGATCAGCAAGGTGCTGAGCGCGAGCACGAAGCCAGCGCCGCCTTCCAGCAGCACGGCCGCGAGCATCGCCAGCGACCAGCCGAACGCGCGCAGTCGGCCCGGACCGGGTTCCTTGGTTGCCACGCCTTTCATTGTCGGCGGTCGGAGCGGCCGAGTCCCTACGGCTAGGCCCACCTTGCCCGAGTTGGTTGCTCATTAATTATGAATAAATATTGACATTGGGCCGACCACCCGGCAACCTCACCTGCTATGTCGACACGTTGGCCAAGACTCGGATTACTCGCGGCCGCCGTGCTCGCGGGGATCGTCGGCGTACTGCCGGCGAACGCGGCACCGGCCCATCGGGGCGATGACCAGGGCGCCCCCCACTACTACAACTCCGGCCTCGACCCGACGCCCTACATGGGCTGGAACACCTACTACGGCCTCGGCGCACCCACCGAGGCGGCGGTCAAGAGCGTCGCCCAGTTCCTGGTGTCCAGCGGCATGGCCAAGGCAGGCTATGACATCGTCTGGCTGGACGGCGGCTGGCAGGACACGCCGCCGCGCGACGCCAACGGCAACCTCGCCGCCGACCCCACCAAGTTCCCGGACGGCATCCCGAACCTCGTCACCTACCTGCATGGGCTCGGCCTCAAGGTCGGCATCTACACCGACGCCGGCGCCTACGACCCGGCGCACTGCGGCCTCGGCAGCGGCGGCCACTACCAGCAGGACGCCGACCAGTTCGCCGCCTGGCAGATCGACGCGGTCAAGGTCGACTTCCTCTGCGGCATCGCCCAGAACCTCGACCCGGCCACGGTTTACGCGCAGTTCAGCGCCGCGCTGAACAACAGCGGCCGCGCGATGATCCTCAACCTCTGCGACCCGGTGACCAGCGCCTGGGGCAACTACCCGCCCAGCCAGGAGGCCGGCAACGCCTACAGCTGGGGCCCGACCATCGCCGACTCCTGGCGCACCGACACCGACATCGCCTTCGGCAACCCGACCGCCGGCGAATGGGCGGACGTGCTGCGCAACATGGATGACAACGAGGCGCACCCCGAAGCCAACGGTCCCGGCCACTACAACGACCCGGACTACCTGATCCCGATGCGCAAGCTCAGCGACGGCACCTATGAGCTGAGCCAGGAGGAGTCCACCACGCAGCTGGTGATGTGGGCCGAGATGGCCGCCCCGCTGATGGTCGGCTCCGACCCGCGCACCCTGCCGCAGGCCATGATCGACACGCTGGACAACCCGGAGATCGTCGGCGTCGACCAGGACCCGCTGGACGTGCAGGGCGTACGCGTGGCCAGCACCAGCGTCGGCGACGTGTACAGCAAGGTGCTCACCGGCTCCGGCCAGCGCGCGGTCGTGCTGCTCAACCGCGGTGACTCGGCGGCGCCGATGACCGTCACCTTCGCCAACGCCGGCCTGTCCGGCACGGTCGCCGTCCGCGATCTGCGCGCCCGCGCCGATCTCGGCACCGCGACCGGTTCGTACACGGTCACCGTCCCGGCGCACGGCACCGCGTTCCTCAAGCTCTCCGGCACCGACCTGCTGCCCGGCACCGATCTCGGCGGCAACGCCACGGACAGCCCGGCGATCGTCCGCTTCGACGACACGCACGGCGCCACCTTCACCCGAGGGGCCAACGGCTCCCTTGAGGAGAAGACGCTCAACGGCACCTGGGCCGCGAACTGGACCGGCCTCGGCGGCCCGACCACCGGCCAGATCCTCGGCCAGCCCGCCGCCTACGGCTCCGCGAACGGCCGGATCGACGTTTTCGTGCGCGGCACCGACAACCACGCCTACCAACGCACCTTCAACGGCCAGAGCTGGGGACCGTGGATCTGTCTGGGTGGCAGCCTCACCGACGCGCCGACCGTCGCCTTCACCTCGCCGAGCGCCTGGATGATGGCCGCCACCGGCGCCGACGGCTCCGTCTGGCAACGCAACGCCGGCTCCGCCAACTGGAGCAGCATCGGCACGCCCAACGGCAAGCCGATCTACGGCAGGCCGAGCGCGGTCAGCGACTCGCTCGGTGCCTACGTCGCGGTGCGCGCCTCGGACGACTCGGTCTGGTGGCGCACGGTCGACACCGCCGGCAACTGGTCGGCGTGGACCGCGCTCGGCGGCGTGATCAGCGGCAGCCCGACCCTGCTCGCCACCGAGGGCCGGATCTACCTGTTCGTGCGGGCCAGCGACTACACGGTCTGGCAGATGAACTTCGTCAACCAGCAGTGGGGCAGTTGGTTCCCGCGCACCGAATTCGTCAGCGACCAGTTCACCGGCGCGCTCGGCGTTGCCGCGGGCGCCAACGGATCGGCCTGGGTCGCCGGTCGCAACCAGGACGGACAGACCTTCGTGACTGTGCTGTAGTGGGGGCGGAAACCCCCTACGTGAGGACGAAATCCGTGTCGGAGAAACGAACTGTTGTGGTCACGGGCGCGGCGTCGGGTATCGGCGCCGCGACCGCGGCAACCCTGACCGCGGCCGGTGACCGGGTGATCGCGGTCGACCTGAGCGAGCGCGTCAAGGAAACGTCCGCGCTCGCCGTCGTCGGCGACGTGTCGTCCGAGGACTGTTGGCGCCAGGTCGTCGAGTTGGCCGGGGGAGTGGACGCGTTGGTCAGCAACGCGTACACGAAAACCCTCCGGCCGCTGGACGAAACCACTCCCGCGCAATGGCACCGCCAGATCGAGGTGAACCTCACCGCCGTCTACCTGGCCGCGCGCGCCTGCCTGCCCTCGCTGCGCGAACGCGGCGGCTCGATCGTGCTGGTGTCCTCCGTGCACGCCCGCTTCGGCCTGCCCGGCAGCGGCGCGTACGCGGCGACCAAGGGCGCGCTGGTCTCGCTCGCCCACCAGCTCGCCGTCGAGTACGCACCGAGCGTGCGGGTGAACACCGTCCTACCCGGACCGGTGGAAACCCCCGCCTGGCGCGACGTCTCCGAGGCGGACCGGCAGCGCAGCGTCGCGGCGACCCCGCTGGCCAGGCTCGCCGACCCCGCCGAGGTCGCCTCGGTGATCGCGTTCCTGCTCTCGCCCGGTGCCTCCTACGTGACCGGCACGGAGATCGTGGTGGACGGCGGCTGGTCGGTCCAGAAGGACTCGGCATAACGGAAAGGACCTGAATGAAGATCACTGACGTCGAAACGTTCCTCGTCGCCCCGCGCTGGCTGTTTCTGAAGATCAGCACGGACGAGGGCGTCGTCGGCTGGGGAGAGCCAGTGGTCGAGGGGCGCGCCGAAACCGTGCGCGCAGCCGTGCACGAACTCGCCGACCTCGTGCGCGGCCAGGACCCGCTGCGCATCGAGGAGCACTGGCAGGTGTTGCGGCGCGCCGGTTTCTACCGGGGCGGCCCGGTGCTCTCCAGCGCGCTCGCCGGCTACGACCACGCGCTGTGGGACATCGCCGGCAAGGTGCGCGGCGCGCCCGTGCACGAACTGCTCGGCGGCCCGGTGCGCGACCGGGTGCGGGTGTACTCGTGGGTCGGCGGCGACCGGCCGGACCACATCGCCGAGGCCGTCGCCGACCAGGTCGAGCGCGGGTTCACCGCGGTCAAGATGAACGCGGCGGGCCCGCTCACCGCGATCGCGTCGCCCGCCGAGGCGAACGGGGTGCTGGCCAGGGCCCGCGAGGCGCGCGCGGTGCTCGGCCCGGACCGCGACCTGGCCATCGACTTCCACGGCCGCGTCTCGCCCGCCATGGCGCGACGGCTGCTGCGCATGCTGGAGGAGGTGCAGCCGATGTTCGTGGAGGAGCCGATCCTGGCCGAGACCCAGGGCGACGCGCTCGCTTCCCTGGTCGCCTGCTCCGGCGTGCCCATCGCCACCGGCGAGCGCCTCTACTCCCGCTGGGAGTTCAAACCGGCGCTGGACGCGGGCGTCGCGGTCGTGCAACCCGATCCCTCGCACGCGGGCGGCATCTCCGAGTTGCGCAGGATCGGCGCGCTGGCCGAGATCTACGGCGCCAGCCTCGCCCCGCACTGTCCACTCGGGCCGATCTCGCTCGCGGCGAGCCTTCAGGTCGCGTTCGCCACGCCGAACTTCCTGATCCAGGAACAGAGCCTGCGCATGCACTACAACGTGGGCACCGAGTTCACCGACTACCTGCTCGACTCCTCGGCGTTCGACTTCGTCGACGGCCACGCGACCCGTCCGTCAGGCCCCGGCCTGGGCATCGAGGTCGACGAGCAGGCGGTCCGCCGGGCGGCCGAGATCGGCCACAGCTGGCGTTCCCCGGTCTGGCGCCACGAGGACGGCAGCCTGGCCGAGTGGTAGCGCTCAGGTCAGCTCGGTCGGCACCCGCTGGCCGAGCTTGACCGCGAGACCGGCCATCGCGCTCCAGGTGATGACCTCGGTCCCGCTGGAACTGACCACGATCACGCTGGTGCCGACGACCGCGGCGAGCAGCTTGTTCGTGCCGTTGCCGAACAGACCGGTGACGCGCTGCTCGTGCGCCCAGATCCGGGTCGAGCCCGCGAACAGGTCGACCGCGACGTCCTTCTCGCTGTGCACCCGGACCGCGCCCTGGGTGCGCAGGCCGCGCTCCCGCATCCGCTCCAACTCGGCGTGCGCGTCCGCCATGGACACCAGCGGCGTCATCTGGGTCCAGATCCACTGCCGCACCCCGCGGTTCTGCAACGACCGGAACGCGGTCAGGCTGCCCGCCGCGCGGGCGCGCTCGCTCCACTCGGTCGCCGGCCCCTTGGCACCGGTCGGCCAGGTCTTCTCGCTCATCTTGCGCCAGCCGGAACCCGGCAGGTCCGCGCTGGTCAGCAGCCGGGCCAGCGCGTCGCGTCTCGCGGGCGAACTCCACAGGTTGGCTATCGTGCCGAGCCGTTCAACCACCACCCCAGCATCGTGCCAGACGCGTGGCAGCCAGGGCGGACATGTCGATGGGCGGCCCGGCCAGGTACGCTCCGGAGACGAATTGCCACTCTGTCTCATCGGGGAGTGCGAATGGCGTCCACCACGACCGCGAACGGCCAGGAGCTGCACTACGTCGATCATGGCGGCAGCGGGCCGGTGGTCGTGCTGCTGCACAGCTTCTTCATGGACGCGACCATGTTCGCGCCACAGGTCGCGGCGTTCGGCGCGGACTACCGGCTGATCGCGGTCAACCAGCGCGGCCATGGCGACACGCCCGCCACCGGGCCCTTCGACTACTGGGACAGCGCCCGCGACGTGCTCGACGTGCTCGACCACCTGGGCATCGAACGGGCCGCGTTCGTCGGGTGCAGCCAGGGTGGTTTCGTCGCACTGCGCATCGCGCTGCTCGCGCCGGAACGCGTCATCGCGCTCGCGGCCCTGGGCACCTCCGCCGCCGCCGAGGTGCCGGTCATGGTCACCAACTACCGGCAGATGGCCGCCAACTGGATCGATATGGGCCCGATCCTCCCGCTCGTCGACATGCTCGCCGCGATCTGCCTCGGCGGGGAACTGGACGCGACCGAGTGGAAGGCCAAGTGGCGTGCCCACCCGATCGACAACATCGACGTGCTGGTCAACGCGCTGATCGACCGGGACGACATCGTCGGCAGGCTCGGCGAGATCGACGTGCCGGCTCTGGTCATGCATGGCTCGGCCGACCTCTGCTACCCGATGGAACGCGCCCGTGAACTCGCCGACGGGCTGCCCAAGTGCGAGGCGGCGATCATCGTCGAGGGCGGCGCGCACTTCCTCAGCCTGACCAACCCCGACGCGGTGAACACCCACCTCGGTCCGTTCCTCCGGGCGAACGTCTAACGCGAGCGCTTGCGCTTCGCGGCCACCCGCCGGAAGTCCTCGGTCGCCTTGTCCACCAACGCGCGCATGGCGCCCTCCGCGCCGTCCGCGTCGTTGTCCCGGATCGCCTCGAACACGCTGCGGTGACTGGGCACCGGGTCGTCGGCCGGATCCGCGTTGTGCACCACCTTGTCGCGCTGGGCGAGCCCGTTCGCGATCACCCGCTCCATCTCCACCAGCAGCGGATTGTGCGTGGAGCCCAGTAGCGCCCGGTGGAAGTCCAGGTCGGCCTCGACCGCGTCGGCACTGCCACTGGCCGCGGCCATCTGCCCAAGCGCCTTGTCCAAAGCGGCCAGATCCTCCTCGGTCGCCCGATCCGCGGCCAGCCGCGCGGCAGCGGGCTCGACGATCGTGCGCACCTCGGTCAGGTACTCCAGCAGTTCCAGGTCGGGCGGGCCGGCCGACTGCCAGCGCATCACGTCGCCGTCGAGCAGGTTCCACGAACTGCGCGGCCGCACGAACGTGCCGCGCTTCTGCCGGGCGTCGATCATTCCCTTGGCGGAGAGCACTTTCAGCGCCTCGCGCAGCGCGGTCAGGCTGACGTCCAGCTCCTCGCGCAGGGTGGGCAGGTCGAGCGTCGCACCCTCCGGGACCTCGCCGGACAGGATGCGCATCGCGAGCGCCTGCACGGTCTGTCCATGCACCCCACGCAGCTGGTAGTCAGCCACCGATCCCTCCCCGGTCATGAAGTCACCAGTATGCCGCCTCCGCGTTGGCGGTCGTTGGATCATAATTTATGAATACATCTTGACAGCGGCCGGGCGACGTTGCAACCTTCCTCACATTCGCCCAAGCCTTGCGCAGTGCCGCAGACAAGGAGACCAGCTGATGGGCATCGAAGGACTCACTCGCCGGAACTTTCTGCGCGGGGCGGCCGGGATCGGCGCGCTCGGCGCGGCCGGCCTGCTCGGCGGCTGTGTCACGTCGGCCAGCGGCAGCGGTGGTCAGAGCTCCGGCGCGGTGAGTATCGAGTCGAACCTGTCCGACTCGACCCAGAAACCCGCCATGCAGCAGCTGGTCGACGCGTTCAACAAGCAGGGCGCGACCCAGGCGGCGCTGAACACGATCGACTCCGAGACCTTCCGCACCCAGCTGCCCACCCTGCTCACCTCGGGCAACCCGCCCGACGTCTACACCTGGTACGCGGGCTCGGTGGCCCGGTCCTATGCGGACAAGGGCCTGCTGCTCGACGTGAGCGACGTGTGGCGCTCCATCACCAACTACAGCGCCGCGCTCAAGGCCCTGTCCAGCAACCAGCAGGGGCGGCAGATCTTCGTGCCGGTCAGCTACTACTGGTGGGGCATGTTCTACCGCAAGTCCAACTTCGCCAAGTGGGGCGTGCAGAAGATCCCGACCAACTGGTCGGAGTTCATCAGCCTGTGCCAACAGTTGCAGAGCAAGGGCGTCGCCCCGATCGGCTGCGGCGCGGGCGGCACCACGCCGTGGGTCGCCTCCGCGTGGTTCGACTACCTCGACATCCGGCTCAACGGGGCCCAGTACCACCGCGATCTGCTCGCCGGCCAGCACAGCTTCACCGATCCGCAGGTGCAGAAGGTCTTCCAGCAGTGGAACACCGTGCTGCCCTACTTCGACCCGCAGGCCACCGCGCTCCAGTTCCAGGACGCGACCACGTCGCTCGTGCAGGGCCGGACCGGCATGATGCTGATCGGCACGTTCTTCGTCGACTCGGTGCCCAAGGACGTCCTGGACGACATCGACTTCTTCCAGTTCCCGATCATCGACCCGAGCGTCGCGGTGGTCGAGGAGGGCCCCACCGACGGCTTCTTCGCCAGCTCCCGGTCCAGCCACGTGGCCGGCGTCAAGGACTTCCTCACCTGGATGTCCACCGCGCCCGCGCAGGAGCTGTACCTGAAGGTCGGCGGCGGCACCATCCTGCCGGCCAACCCCGCGGCCAAGGACGCCGGCACCGCGCTGGTGGCCAAGGGCAAGAGCATGCTCGCCAAGGCCGCCGACCTCACCCAGTTCTTCAACCGCGACTCCAGCGACGCGCTCCAGCCGACCGCCGACGCCGCGCTCACCCAGTTCATCCAGAAGCCGAACCAGATCAGTTCGATCCTGAGCACCTGGGAAGCGGCGGCCAAGAAGGTCTGGTCGTCCTGACGTGACCACCTTGACCGCACCCGCGCGGGCGAACAACGCCGCGCCCGCGCCGTCCCCGCGTCGGCGCGGGCGCGGGTTCTCGCCCATGCTGCTGCTGTTCGTGCTGGTCCCGCTGCTGGTGGAGAGCCTGTGGGTGTTCTGGCCCGCGATCCAGGGCTTCTACCTGTCCTTCACCAACTGGGACGGCATCTCCGCACCGCAGAATGTCGGCTTCGGCAACTACGCCCAGCTCTTCGGCGACCCGGTGTTCCGGAAAGCCTTGCTGGACACGGTGATCTGGCTGGTGCTGTTCGGCGGGCTGTCCGCGATCGGCGGCCTCGGCATGGCCATGCTGCTGCAACGCGAACGCCGGGGCGTCGGCTTCTACCGCGCCGCGCTGTTCACGCCGGTGGTGTTCTCGCTGGTCGCGACGTCACTGATCTGGCAGGGCATGTACCAGCCGGACGGCCTGATCAACAAGGTCCTCGGCGGCATCGGCCTGGGCAGCTGGGAACACTCCTGGCTGGCCAACTCGAACACCGCCCTCTACGCGGTCATCATTCCCGCGCTGTGGCGCCAGATCGGCTACGTGATGGTGCTCTACCTGGCCGGCCTCAAGGGCATCGACCCGGTGCTCTACGAAGCCGCCAAGGTCGACGGTGCCGGCCCCTGGCAGCGGTTCACCAAGATCACGCTGCCCTCGCTCAAGAGCGTGAACTCGGTCGTGCTGTCGGTCATCGTCATCGACTCGCTGCGCTCGTTCGACGTGGTCTGGGCGATGACCCGAGGCGGCCCGTACCACTCCTCCGAACTGCTCAGCACCTACATGTACTCGACCGCGTTCCAGACCCTGCACCTCGGCTACGCGTCCGCGCTCGCCGTGATCATCTTCGTGCTCGCCTTCGGCGTCATCGTGACCTACCTGATCCGCGCGTTCCGGGAGAGTGACGCATGACCGTCCCCCTGCGTCGCAAGATGGGCACCCTCGGCTTCCACACCGTCGCGGGCGGCATCTCGCTGCTGTGGCTGCTGCCGATCGCGCTGGTGCTGGTGACCAGCGTCCGCACCTTCGACGACATCGCCGCCAACGGCATCGGCAGCTGGCCGCACTCGTTCACGCTCGGCGGCTTCGGTGAGGCGTGGAACGCGGGCGGCGAGGCGCAGGCCATGCTGAACAGCTTCATCGTCACCATCCCGACGGTGATCATCACGCTCGCGCTCGCCTCCACGGCCGCGTTCGCGCTGTCCCGCTACGAGATCCCGTTCCGCCGCTCGATCATCCTGCTGATGCTCGGCGGCAACCTGCTGCCCCCGCAGATCCTGCTGGTCCCGGTGTCCAAACTGACCGAACTGGTCGGCATCTACGACAGCCTCACCGCGCTGATCGTCGTGCAGACCGGCTTCGGCCTCGGCTTCTACACCTTCGTCCTACAGGGCTTCATGCGCGCCATTCCCAGCGAGATCCAGCAGGCGGCCGTCATCGACGGCGCCACGCCAAGGCAGATCTTCCTGCGCATCATCCTGCCGCTCACCCGCCCCGCGCTCGCCGCCCTTGCCGCGCTCGCGTTCACCTGGGTGTTCAACGACCTGCTCTGGTCGATCACGGTCATCCGCACCGACACCAACATGCCGGTCACCCCGGCGCTGATCGGCCTGCAGGGCCAGTACGTGTCCAGCTGGAACGTGATCGCGGCCGGCTCGGTGATCGCCGCCCTGCCCACGGTCGCGGTGTTCCTCCGCTTCCAGCGTCACTTCGTCTCCGGTCTCGCCCTCGGCGCGGTCAAGTGACCGACCTGCGGTTCGACCCCACTCGCGCCCGGGTCATGCATCCCGCGTTCTGGTCCAACCCGGACGCCGCCGACTGGAACGTCGGCGGCGACCGCCTCTGGTTCGGCCCCGAACGCGACTGGTTCTGGTCGGGCTCCGCGGATGACCTGTCCAACCACCTCGTCCCCGCCGAAATCGACCCCGGCACCTGGAAACAGGTCGCACCCGGCGAAGTCCAGGCGACCGTGCGCCTGCGCGACCGCACCACCAACGCCGTCACCGAGATCGACGTGACCCGCCGCATCGACATCCTCGACGACAGCGCCGACCGCATCGAATACCGGACCACCAACACGGTGCGCATCGTGTCCGGCCCGCCCGGCCAGACCGTGAGCGCATGGAACGTGCTCCAGGTCCCGCTCGGCGGCACGCTCACCGTCGACCTGGCCGCTCCACTGTCCTATCGCGACATTCTGGACCCGGTCGACCCGGCCCGGCTGACCGTGCGCGGCGGACAGGCCGTCCTGCGGGCGACCGGTGCGCGCATGTTCAAGGTCGGCCTGTCCGCAAGCGTTTTCGGCGGCTGGCTCAGCTACACCCGCGATGACATCGTCATCGAACGCACCGTCCCCGTCCACCGCGACCTGCACTACTGCGACGGCCCCGGCGACGTCCTCCAGATCTTCGAGGACGACGGCCACTACGGCGGCTACACCGAGATCGAACACCACAGCCCAGCCGCCATAGCGGGCCAGATCGAGTCCGTCGTGGACGAATACCGAACAGTGCTCCGCCCTAACCACCGCTGACGCACAGCGCGGCGACCGCTCCATCCACCACGGCGGTGGTAACCGGCACATACCCGTGCGGCAGCGCCGCACCCTCCGGCGTCACCACGGCAGCGACATCCGTGCTCAGCCACCACCCGGTACCCGACACCAGCCCACTGGCGATGAACACATACTGCTCGTGCAACAGGGCCGCGACGATCTGGCCGGCCGCGATCCAGCTGACCGCGCAGTCGCCGATCGGCGTGTTGCTCGGATGATCGGGCTGCAGATGCACGTTGTGCGCATGCACCAGCGTCGGCCCGCGCTCCGCCTCGATGTCGCGAATGTCGAGCAGGTTCCGCGCGATGATCGCGTCCCGCTTCGCCAGCAGCCCAGCGATCCGGCTGGCCCGATCCATCGGCTTGGCCGCCTGCTGGTGATAGCGCAACAGCCCGATGCCCGCGGTCAGATACGTCCGGGCCCGCAACCACTCTTCCCTTGATACCGGCGTCTGTGCGTCCAACGTGGTCAGCAGGTCGTCCGCGATCGCGCGCAGCCGGCGCGCCTCGTCCGAATTGCCCGGCGACTGGGCCGCGTCCAGGATCGCCTCCTCCCGAACCCAGGGCTCGTCGTCGCCGGCCAGATCGACATCGAGCTTCAGATAGTCGCGCGCGTACTCCAGATAGCCCCGCGGACTCGGTGCCGTGGTGTTCTCCGTCTGCGTGTCACACCCGTAGAAGCGCAACCGCTGCTCGTCCGGCCGACCCTCGTTGTACTCGCGCATCCACGCGACCAGCTGCCGATTCCCCTCGAACTCCCCGAACCCGTGCGTGAACCCCGCCCGCATCACCGCGTCGAACTCGCCGACCCCATGCCGAACGAAATCGTCCACCACCAACGCCGCGACCCGATCCGTCTCCAGTGCGATCGCGGAAAACCCGCGCTCGACCAACCGGGCGAACAACTCGTTGCGGGCCTGCTGGAAGGCAGGTTCCCAATGGGTCGGCTCGCCAAGGGCCAGCATGCGGCAGGAGGATGGGACAAGGTCGGCAATATCGATGCTCATGTGTCTCAATCGTATCTCTGAAAGCTCGGTTGAGACTTAGGCGGAGTCGAACTGGTAGATATCAGATAAAGTCTCAAAACGATGAACAACCTTCGCCCCACCGACCTTGCCCGTGAACACGGCATCTCCAGCCAGGCCGTCCGCAACTACGAGCGCGACGGCTTCATCCCGGCCGCCGACCGCACGCCCACCGGCTATCGCATCTACACCGAGGTGCACCGGGCCGCACTGCGCGCCTACCTCGCCCTCGTGCCGGCCTACGGCTACGAGACGGCGGGCCAGATCATGACCGCGGTCAACAACCGCGAGTTGGAGCAGGCGCTGATGATCATCGATCGCGGCCACCAGCAGTTGCTCCGCGACCGCGAAACCCTCGACTCTGTCCGCGACGCCGTCGACCACCTCGCCACCCAACCCGCCGCGAGCCCGACCGACCGCACCGACATCCGCACCATCGGCGAACTGGCCCGGCGGCTGCGCCTCACGCCGGCCACCCTCCGCACCTGGGAGGAAGCCGGCATCCTCACCCCCGAACGCGACCGCGCCGGCTATCGCGTCTACCGAGCCGCCGACATCCGCGACGCCGAACTCGCCCACCTGCTCCGGCGCGGCGGCTACCTGCTCGAACACATCGCGGGCGTCGTCCACCAGATCCGTACCGCGGGCGGCACCGACGCACTGGCCGCGGCCCTGACCGACTGGCAGAGCAGGCTCACCACCCGCGGCCTGGCCATGCTCGACGCGGCAGCCCTGCTCAGCACGTACCGCACCGTCCTCGGCTAACGCACCGTCCTTGGCTAACGCTTCGGCTGCCCGACCTGCCCGCCGAACATGTTGGCCAGCCGTGCCCCACCCGTGGTGAGCCGCTGGTAGAACGGCCCGAGAATGCGCGCCGTCGCGTCGAACGCGTAGGCGTCCGGGCCGACCAGGATGCGCGCGTGATTGGCCTGCACGCCACGCAGAATGATCTTCGCGGCCTTCTCCGGCGTGGTCGGCACGACCTTGTCGAACTTCTCGCGCCCCTCCGGCGACTCCCAGCCCGGAGCCGCCCGCGAGTCGCGCGCGATGTTCGTCCTGATCCCGCCGGGATGCACGCAGCTCACCCCGACCGGGTAGCGGCCGATGGCCATTTCCTGGTGCAGCGCCTCGGTGAACCCGCGCACCGCGAACTTGGCCGCGTTGTACGCGCTCTGCGTCGGCACCCCGACCAGGCCGAACACGCTGGAGATGTTGACGAGGTGCCCGTCGCCGGAGTCGATCAGGTGCGGCAGGAACGCTTTGGTGCCGTGCACGACGCCCCAGAAGTCGATGCTCATCACCCACTCCAGGTCGTCCCAGCTCATGTCCAGGACGGGCGCCATCAACGCGACACCGGCGTTGTTCACGACGAGGTTGACCCGCCCGAAGTCGCCGACCACCTCGTCCGCGTGCGCGAGCACGGCGGCCCGATCGGCGACATCAAGCCGATAAGCCTTGGCCTCCGCCCCGAGTTCCCCCGCCCGCGCAACGGTTTCGGTGACCCGATCGAAGTCCACATCGGACAAAGCGAGTCGTGCGCCCCTGCCGGCGAGATCGAGCGCGAGCGCCCGGCCGATCCCCGAACCAGCCCCCGTGATCACCGCGACCCTGCCGCCGAACTGCCGCATCACGCCTCCCGATCCCGTCTGTATGTGTGACTCAAAGTAGCGGGTACTCGTGGTACTGTCTACCCGTGCACGCCGACGCACCGTCCGACGGCCGGGCCGCACGCTGGCGGCAACACCGGCTCGACCGGCGCGCCGAGTTCGTCGACGCGGCGCTGCGCGCGCTGACCAAGTATGGGCCCGACGCGAGCATGGCGGACATCGCAGCCGAGGCCGGTGCCGCGAAACCCAAGCTCTACCGCCACTTCGCCGACAAAGCGGCATTGCTCGACGCCGTCGGCGAGCACATCGCGGCCACCCTCTGGCAACGCCTCTCGGCCGCCCTCGACCCCCGAGCCCCCGTCACCGACCTGATCACCACCGGCCTGCACGCCTATCTGGACCTGGTCGACGAATACCCGGATGCCTGCCGCCTCCTGTTCACCAGCGCACCCGCCGCGCTGTTCGCCGACCTCCTCCGCGCCATCGACCTGGACACGGACACCGCGGAACCCGGCGGCGCGGTACTTGCCGGCGCGCTCGGCGCGGCCACCCTCTGGTGGCTGGAATCCGGCCGCGCCATGCCGAAGCAAGCCCTGATCGACTACTTGGCCACCGTGGTGTGGGGCGCGACCGACGCCATCCTGCGCAAAGCAGGCGTCGCCATCGACCCCGACCGGCCCATCGGATGAGGAGAACCAACATGGCGCAACGTGACTACGACATCGTGGTGTTCGGCGCGACCGGGTTCACCGGTGGGCTGACCGCCGAATACCTGGCCCGCAACGCCCCCGCCGACCTGCGCTGGGCGCTCGCCGGCCGCAGCGAGGCGAAAATGGCCTTCCTGCGCGACAAACTCGCCGCCATCAACCCCGCCTGTACCCGCATCGGCCTGCTGACCGCCGACGTCGGCGACCCCGAGTCGCTCAACCGGATCGCCGCCTCGACCCGAGTCGTCATCACCACCGTCGGCCCGTACCTGCGCTACGGCGAACCTCTCGTCGCCGCCTGCGCGAGCGCCGGCACCGACTACGTCGACCTGTGCGGCGAACCCGAGTTCTACCACCGCATGTACCTGCGCCACCACTCCCAGGCCGAACGCACCGGCGCCCGCATCGTGCACGCCTGCGGCTTCGACTCCATCCCGGCCGACCTCGGCGCCTACTACACCGTCCGCCAACTTCCGAACGATCGCCCGATCAGCATCAGTTCCTACCTCCGCATCTCCGGCATGCCCTCCGGTGGCACGCTGGCCAGCGCGCTCACCGCGTTCTCCCGAGGCCGGCAGAACTTCCAGGCCGCCCGCGACCGTCACCGCGCCGAACCCCAACTCATCGGCAGGCGCGTCCACATCCCCCTCGGCCGTCCCGGCCACCACCCCGACCAGAACGCCTGGGTGGTCCCCCTGCCCGTCCTGGACCCGCAAATCGTGGCCGCCTCCGCCGCCGCCTCCGACGAATACGGCCCCGACTTCACCTACCAGCAATTCCTTGCGCTCAAGCAGTTGACCACCCTGGTCGGCGTCGGCATCGGCGCGGCGGGTCTGCTCGGCGCCGCCCAGATCCCGCCGCTGCGCAACTGGATCAGCGACCGCGTCAAGCCCGGCGAGGGCCCGAGCGAGGCCAAACGCGCGCAATACTGGTTCCGCCTCCGCTTCGTCGGCCGCGCCGGCAACACCCGCGTGGTCACCGAGGTGGCCGGCGGCGACCCCGGCTACGACGAATCCGCCAAGATGCTGGCCGAATCCGCCCTGTGCCTGGCCATCGACGACCTCCCCAAGACCGCGGGCCAACTCACCACCGCAACCGCGATGGGCCAGTCCCTGATCACCCGCCTGGCCAACGCCGGCATCACCTTCACCACACTGTCCACAACGGACTAGCTGAGAAATCCTTGAGAGTCAACAATATTCACTCCATAGGGATTTGGTAGAGGCAGATCGCCATTGCTACCGTTGAGGTATGGAGAAATCGGCAGACGAGTTGCTCGCCACCCCAAGGTGGCGAGCAACCGACGCTGACCTCCTGTCGGCCCTGCGCGAAGCCGAAGAACTGCATCGCCGCGCGTACGCCACCGCCCTCGCCGTGTTGGCCGAAGCCCGCACCCGCGGCCTGACCGGCGGCTACGACAACACCCGCCTCGCCCTCCACGACGCGGCGCGCATCTCGGTCACCGAGGCGGCCCGTCGCGAAGCCCACGTCGAACTCCTGGCCCGCTCACCCGAAGCCCGCGCCGCGGTCGAAGCCGGCCTGCTCGGCGCCGACCACCTCGACGTCATCACCAAAACCCTGGCCGCCATTCCCAGCCACGTGGACCCCGATCAACGCACCCAGGCCGAGTTCCTGCTCGTCGAGCACGCCCGCACCCTCGACGCCCGAGCCCTGAAACGCGCCGCCCGCCACGTCCTCGCCTGGCTGGACCAGGACGGCCCCGAGCCCGCCGACGAGCCCGTCGAGCAACCGGCGAACACGCTGTACCTCGACACCCTGCACACCGGCCACGTCCGCATCGCCGGCAAGCTCGGCCCCGAAGCCGGCGCCCTGCTGGTCAGCCTGCTGAACCCGCTGACCGCGCCCCGCACCACCGACGGCGCGCCCGACCATCGCAGCCGTGCCGAGCGCCATGGCGACGCTCTGGCCGACCTGCTCCGACTGATCGCCAACGCAGCGGCCACCCCGATCGACGGCGGTCAGCGCCCCCACCTGACCCTGACCATGTCCCTCAACGACCTCCGCGACCAGATCGGCAACGCCCACATCGCCGGCGCCACCGACCTGGGCACGCTCAACGCCCGCCAGGCCCGCCGAATCGCCTGCGACGCCACCGTCGTCCCGCTCGTGCTCGACTCCGCATCCCAGCCACTCGACGTCGGCCGAGCCAAACGCACCGCCCCGCCCGGCATCCGCCGCGCCCTCGTCTGGCGCGATGGCGGTTGCGCCTTCCCCGCCTGCGACAGATCCGCCCCGTGGACAGACAGCCACCACGTCAAACACTGGGCCGACGGCGGCGAAACCAGCCTGGCCAACATGGTCCTGCTCTGCCGACGCCACCACACCCTGATTCACCACAGCGACTGGGAAGTCCGCATCCGCGATCGGCTACCCGAATTCCTGCCACCAACATTCATAGATCCGGCTCGCGGACCTCGGCGCAACACATTGCACGGGGCGCGCTCGCCCCTGCGCAGGAAGTGCCTCGTTGGCTAGCGACGCGGGCTGGCTTCCTGCTGGCGGACTCGGGCGCGGTCGGTGATCAACGTGACCAGGAAGCCGATCACGAGCGCCACCAGGACGCCCACGTTGGCGCCTGCCCAGGCACCGGTCTTGCCGCCGAGGCCGATCGGGCCGAGCAGGTAGCCCTGCCAGGTCAGCCAGTTGGCCGCCGTGTTGGTGACCAGGCCCCAGCCGATGGCCGTGCAGATCACCACGAGCGCGATCGGCAGCGGTCGCGCGTCGCCGTAGCGGCCCTTGGGCTGGAACAGGTCGGCTTCGGCATAGTCGGCGCGGCGCAGCGCGATGTCGGCGAGCATGACGCCGCACCAGGCCGCGATCGGCACGCCGAGGGTGGTGAGGAAGCCCTCGAACTGGGGCAGGAAGTTGCCGGCGACGAACACCACGTAGATCGTGCCGAGCACCATGATCGTGCCGTCGATCAGTGCGGCGACATAGCGCGGGACGCGCAGGCCGAGGGTGAGCAGCGCCAGGCCGGAGGAGTAGATGTCCAGCACGGCGCCGCCGACCAGGCCGAGCACCGCGACGATGACGAACGGGATCAGGTACCAGGTGGGCAGGATGGTCGCCAGGGCGCCGATCGGGTCAGCCGCGATGGCCGCGCTGAGCTTGGTGGACGAGCCGGCCAGGAGCAGGCCGAAGATCAGCAGCACGACCGGGGCGAGCGAGGAGCCGAAGGTGGTCCAGCCGATCACGCCCGCACCGCTGGATTTCCTGGGCAGGTAACGGGAGTAGTCGGCGCCCGCGTTCACCCAGCCGAGGCCGAAGCCGGTCATCAGGAAGACCAGCGCGCCGATCAGCTGTTCGGCGGAGCCGGACGGGATGCTCGACACCGTGTGCCAGTCGATCTTGGGGACGACAAACACGATGTAGCCGATGGTCAGCACGGCGGTGACGATGGTGATCACGGTCTGCATGCGCATGATCAGGTCGAAGCCCATCACGCCGCCGACCACGATCAACGCGGCGACCACGACCAGCGCGATGATCTTGGTGAGCGCGCCGCCGCCCCAACCGAGCCGGTCGAACACGGTGGCCGTGGCCAGCGTGGCGAGAATGGTGAGCACGGTTTCCCAGCCGACCGTGAGCAGCCAGGAGATGACCGACGGGAACCGGTTGCCGCGCACGCCGAACGCGGCTCTGCTGAGCACCATGGTCGGCGCGGAGCCGCGTTTGCCGGCGACCGCGATGAACCCGCAGAGCAGGAACGAGACGACCACGCCGATCAGGCCGGCGATGGTGGCCTGCCAGAAGGAGATGCCGAAGCCGAGCGCGAACGAGCCGTAGCTCAGGCCGAGGATCGAGACGTTGGCGCCGAACCAGGGCCAGAACAGCTGCCTGGGCGTGCCCTTGCGATCAGCGTCGCTGATGACGTTGATACCGTTTTCTTCGATCCGCAGCGCTCGGGAGTCGTCCACAGGCGCCATCCCAGCTTCTCGAGCCTGTTCACGTCAAGCCGGGGAGCTGTGTCATGAGCGGGTGTGAGGTTTCGTGGTTCGCGGCGTTGTGCGACGACGACTACGAGTTTCTTGGCACGGCTGATCCGGCGTTGCAGTCGAGTTGGGAGCACTGCCGGGGGATCGCGCTGCGCGCGGAGGAAGGCGGGTTCGACAATCTGCTGCTGCCCTCCGGCTACACGATGGGGATCGACTCGACCGCGTTCGCTGCGGCGATCGCCACCGCGACCCGGCGGATCCAGCTGCTGGTCGCGGTGCGGATGGGCGAGATGTGGGCGCCGCAGTTGGCTCGGCAGCTCGCCACCATCGACCAGATCAGCGGCGGTCGGCTGACGATCAACATCATTTCCTCCGACCTGCCCGGCGCGCCGTTGCCGTCGGCGCCGCGTTACGCGCGGACGTTGGAGATCATGACGGTGCTGCGCGCGTTGCTGGGCGGCGAGCATGTGGAGTATCACGGCGACTTCGTGAACGTGGATCTGGATCCGCCGCGGATCTGTCCGACGCCGGGCGGGGCGCCGCCGTTCTATTTCGGTGGGCTGTCGGACAACGCCAAGGACGTGGCGGCGCGCGCCGCAGACGTGTTCCTGATGTGGCCGGACACGCTGCCGGGCATCACGGGCGTACTCGACGACATGCGCAACCGGGCCGCGAAGTACGAGCGGGAGTTGCGGTTCGGGTACCGGGCGCACGTGATCGTGCGGGAGACCGAGGGGCAGGCGGTGGACGCGGCGCGGCGGCTGGTGTCCAAACTGGACGTCGAGACCGGTGAGAAGGTGCGGGCGCGGTCGCTGGACACCACGTCGGTGGGCAACGCGCGGCAGAGCGAACTGCGCGACACCTCGGACGACGACGGGTTTGTCGAGGAGAACCTGTGGACCGGGATCGGCCGGGCGCGCTCGGGCGCGGGCGCCGCGATCGTCGGCGATCCGGACCAGGTGTTGGCCAAGATCCGGGCTTATCGGGAACTTGGGCTGGAGGCGTTCATCCTGTCCGGGTATCCACATGCGACGGAGTGCGATCTGTTCGCCCGTTACGTGCTGCCGGAGTTGGATCACGGGCCGCTGTTCGTCCGGGGATGAACAGCGGCCCGTGACACTCAGCTGACGGCGAAGTCGTCGGCGTAGACGTTGCCCTGGCCGTACCAGCCGTGCACGAACACGGTGATGGTGCCCGAGGAGCCGGTCGTGAACGGAATGGTCAGCTGGGTCCAACTGCCGGAGGAGGCCCAGGTGCTGGCCGAAGCGCCACCGGTCACACCGGCGAACGCGTAGTTGCCCTGCACCCACACGGTGAGCGTGTGGCTGGCATTGGCGGACACGGTGATCGTCTGGTCGCATTCGCCGGTCTGCGACGAGGTCGCCGCCGCCTGCAACGCGTGGCTGCCGGAGTGGACCGGGCTGCCCACCACGGCGCTGCCGGGCTGGCAGGTCCACGGGCTCAGGCTGCCGGTCTCGAACCCGCCGTTGGTCAGGCCGTTCGGCGGCGGGGGCGGCCCGGAACCGTTGACGGTCAACGTGTAGGTGGTGCTGTGGCTGCCGGAGGCGGCGCTGCCGGTGATCGTGATCGGGTAGCTGCCCGACGCGGCCGACGACGTGGTGCTGACGGTCAACGCGGACGAACCGCCCGCGGTGACCGAGGTCGGGCTGAGCGAGACGCTGACCCCGGCGGGCGCGCCCGCCGCGGACAGGCTCACCGACTGCGCGGAACCCGAGGTGACCGAGGTGCCGACCGTCGCGGTGGTGCCCGAACCCGCGTTCACCGTGCCGGAACCGGGGTTCACCGAGACCGAGAAGTCGTTGGCGGGTTGCGAGCCGCCGCTGAACGGCTCGAAGGTGTGGCTGAACTGCCAGGTGCTCTGCGCGACGCCGGAGCAGCTGTCCGAGCCCTTGGTGCCGACGCAGCCGCCGTTGTCGCGCTGCAACGCCCAGAAGGACAACAGGCTGATGCCCTTCGACGTGGCCCAGTTCTCGATGGTGGTGGCGTCCGCGGTGGTGAAGGTTTCCTGCGGGCCGTAGTCGTCGATGCCGATCATCTCGGTGATGCCGACCATTGCCCACAGTTGTGCCTGCGACTTCGACGGGTACAGGCTCGCCAACTGGTTCACCTCGGCGGCTGCCGCGCTCTCGGTGTCGTTGGCCATTTCGTGGGTGGCGCCGTCGTAGTAGTCGAACGTCATCATGTTGACGATGTCGATGCGCGCGTTGTTGCTGACGGCGTTCTGCAGGATGCTCGTGTCCTGGCCGGACAGGCCGGATGGGGTCGAGGGCAGGGTGTAGGAGAACTGTACGGTACGGCCGTTGCTCGCGGCCCACTGTTCCACCATGGCGATCGCCTTGTTGCGGCGGTCGATGCCGGCGGTGTTGGTGAGCGAGTTGTCCTCGGTGTCCAGGTCGAGCCTGGTCACGTTGTAGGTGGTGATCACGTTCTCGTAGGCGGCCGCGATCGAGGAGACGTTGGTGCAGCTGTCCGCGATCTCGGTGCCGCCATGGTCGGCGCCGTAACCGCCGAAGGACGGGATGACGTCGCCGCCGGCAGCGCGAATGCTGGCGAAGTCGCTGCCGTAGGTGGAGGAGGAGATCGGCTGGCTGGTGTCACCGTTCCAGTCGACGGTGCACGATCCGGCGCTGGGCGCCTGGATGAACGCCATGGTCAGGTACTTGGCGCCCGACTGGGAGGAGAGGCTGGACGGCGAGTCGCCGTTGTACGCCTCGAAGTAGGGCGCGAACACGTGGGTGGGCAGGGCAGCCCCGGCGGCTGGTGCGGCGCTGGCACCCGTGACGATTCCCGCGGTCGTGAGGGCCGCGGCCAGCACGGATGCCGTGGCTAACAAGGGTCTTCTCATGAGCACTCCTGCTCGGCGTTGAACGGAATGCTCACCAGAATTGGACTAGACCACGTAATTGTCAAGGGGTCTGCCTAAAAGTGCGGGCGGTCTGGAAGGTAGGGACGGCCTGGGCGGGCCGTCCCTACTCTGGGTTACCGGTGGGTGAAAGGCTCGAAGGTGTGGCTGAAGTACCAGTCACTTTGCGCGACACCGGAACAGGAGCCTGCGCCCTTGGTGCCGACGCAGCTGCCGTTGTCCCGTTCGATCGCCCAGAACGACAGCAGGCTCAGGCCGCTGTGCTCAGCCCAGTTCGCCACCGTGACCGCATCGGCGGTGGTGAACGTTTCGCTGGGGCCGTAGTCGTCGATGCCGACCATCTCGGTGATGCCCAGCATCCCGTAGAGCTGATGGGTGCTTCGGTGCGGGTAGAGGGTCTTGAGCTGCGCGACAACGCCTGCCGCCGCGCTCTCGGTGTCAGTGGCCATCTCGTGCGGGAGGCCGTCGTAGTAGTCGAACGTCATGATGTTCACGACGTCCACGCGCGCGTGGTTGGCCACCGCACTCTGCAGCACGGCAAGGCCGTTGGCGGTCAGGCCGGTCGAGAAGGTGGGCAGCGTGTAGGAGAACTGCACGGTGCGGTGGTGGCCGGCGGCCCAGCGCTCGACCAGCGCGATCGCCTTGTTGCGGCGGTCGATGCCGGCCGTGTTGGTCAGCGACGCGTCCTCGGTGTCCAGGTCCAACCGGGTGACGCCGTAGGTGGTGATGACGCTTTCGTAGGCGGCGGCGATCTGGTTCACGTCGGTGCAGCTGTCGGCGATCTCGGTGCCGCCGTGGTCGGCCGCGTAGCCGCCGAAGGACGGAATGACGTCGCCGCCGTGCGCCCTGATGTCGAGAATCTGCTTGCCGTACTGGGCGAACGCGATCGGCGTGCTCGGCGTGCCGTTCCAGTCGATGGTGCACGAGCCGGGGGTGGCCGTCTGGACGAACGCCATGGTCAGGTACTTGGAGCCGGACTCGGCGGCGAAGACCGAGGGATCGTCGCCGGTGTTGTAGGACTCGAAGTACGGGGCGAAGAGGTGGTGGGGCAGGAGGTGTTGGTGGAGTTGATCGAGTGGGGCGGCGCTCGCCGTGCCGGCCAGCGCGGCGCCGGCGATCACCGCGGCGGCCGCGGCCAGGAGGGGTCGTAATCGCATGCGTGCACAATTGGACTAGACCAACACGACTGTCAAGAGTCAACGCCGTGTTCACCCGATCGGCGGCGCAGTCGTGATGTTTGGTGTTCGGCCTGGTCGGGTAAGAACTCGCGGCGGGGACTTGGGGGCCGCGGTCGAGGTTGTCGGCGAGTGGGTGCGCCGACAACCTCGATTCCATTACCGCGTGAAGACTGTCGCGTTGTGCGCGGCGGCCGCGCGGGCGGGGGCGTTGCCGCGCAGCACGATCGAGCGGTCGCAGCGGGCCGCGAACTCCGGGTCGTGCGTGGCCACCAGCACGGTGCCGCCGTTGTCGGCCGCGCCCAGGATGCGGTCCATGACCAGGGCGCGGTTGTCCGGGTCCTGCTGCGCGGTTGGTTCGTCGGCGAGCAGGACGCGCGGCCGGAGCGCGACCGCGCGGGCCACCGCGACCCGCTGCTGCTGGCCGCCGGAGAGCTGGTCGGTGCGGTTGTCGGCGAAGCTGCCCAGGCCGAGGTCGACCAGGGCGGTGCCGGCCTGGCTGGTGGCCTCGACCGGGTCGACGCCCGCGCAGCGCAGCGCGACCGCGATGTTCTCGGCCGCCGTGAGCAGCGAGACCAGGCCGAAGCCCTGCAACACCACCGCGAGTCCGTTGCGGGTGGCCGGTTCGGCCAGCGGCTCGCCGTCGAAGAACACCCGGCCGCTGGTCGGCGCGAGCAGGCCGGCCAGGATCGCGAGCAGCGTGGTCTTGCCCGACCCGGACGGGCCGACCACGGCGATCCGCTCGCCGGGCCGGATCTCGACGTCCACGTCCGCGAGGATGGTGTTGCCGTCGCGGACGTAGCCGACGCCCTCGGCGCTGAGTATCACGTTTCCTCCCGGCGCAGTTCGACCGTGTTGTCCCGAATGATCACCCTCGCCAGTGAGCCGACCGGCAGCACGGCCATGGCCTCCGGCGGCAGGCTCACGTTGCCGTCCCGGCCGATCACCACGTACTGCTCGCCCGCGCGGCCCTCCGCGCCGACCCGGCCGTCGCGGATCGTGATGGTCCGGCCGAGCGCCTTGGCCACGTCCGCGTCGTGGCTGACCGCGACGACCGTGGTGCCCAGATCGGTGTTGGCCGCTCGCAGCAGATCGAGCACGGCGCCCGCCGAGTCGCGGTCCAGTTGGCTGGTCGGCTCGTCGGCCAGGACCAGTCGCGGGCCGTTGGCCAGCGCGACCGCGACGGCGAGCCGCTGCTGCTCGCCACCGGAGAGCGCACCGGCCGGTCGGCGGGCGAGCCGATCGATGCCGACGGCGTCGAGCAGGGCGTGCGAACGCTTGCGCTTGTCCCGGGCGGATCCGGCGCGCTGCGCGAACAGCACGTTCTGCAGGGCGCTGGCGTGCGGCAGCAGGTTGCCGGCCGGGTTCTGCAACACCGTGCCGATCTCCTTGGCGCGCAGGTCGATCACCTGGCGCGAGGTCAGCTCGCCGATCCGGTTGCCGAACACGCTCACGTTGCCGGCCGTCGGTTTCAGCAGCCCGCCGAGCAGCCACAGCAGCGTCGACTTGCCCGACCCGGATGGGCCGAGCAGGGTGACCGTCTCGCCCGGCTGTACCACCAGGTCGACCTGGCGCAGCGCGACGACCTCGGTGCCCGAGGTGCGGTAGATGTGCACCACGTCCTCGCAGCTGACTGCCGCGCTCACGGTGCCGCCTCCCTGAGTTGTTCCGGCCGGATCGAGCGGATCAAGGCGCCCGCGCTGGCCAGGGCGGCCGCGGCGAGCAGGACGACCGCGATGCCGAGGAACATGGACAGCTGGCTCGCGGACGGGTGGTATTGCAATGGCGCGCCGCCGTTGAACGGCAGGTTCACGAACTCCGGGATGGATGGCACCGCGAGCACCGCCGCGAGCAGGCCGGCGCCGATGCCGAACAGCGCTCCGAACCCGAGCGTCATGACCTGCTCGATGATCAGCCCGCCGCCGAGCGAACGTTTTCGGGCGCCGGTGGCGACCAGCGCGGCCATCTCGTAGCTGCGCCGCCGGCCGGCCAGGTGCATGCCGAGCACGGCGCCACCGGCCGCGAGGATGGCCGCGGCGGCCGCGTCCGCCAGGAACAGCGCGAGGGCGAGCGCCGGACCCTGCCGGCTGTAGCTGCCGGCGGTGTCGGTCGCGGTGGTGGTGGACAGGATGCTCACGCCCGCGGCGCGCAGTCTCGCGGCGAAGTCGGCGGGCGCCGTCGGCGCCAGCCAGACCTCGGTGCGGACATCGACCTGGGTCCCGGTGCCGGCCAGTTCGGCGTAGTCGCGGTCGACGATCAGGCCGCTCTCGCCCGCTCCCGGCAGCGCGGTGGCGATCGCGACCGGGCGCACGGTCAGCGAGATGTTGTCGTCCAGGCCGTAGGTGTCCGCGGTTTTCGCGCCGCCCCCGCCCAGTACGGACTGGGTCATGATGGCCGGCAGCACGTTGGGCGTGTCCACCGGTTCGAGCGTCTCGTTGGTCTGGCTGCCGCTGTAGGAGTTCTGCTGGAGGAATTTGTCGGACAGGCTGCCGGGCGCCAGCGTGAACTTGTGCGTGCCGCCGATCGTCCGCACGGCCTGCCAGTTCTGGGCCGTGCCGAGCCCGGCGTTCACCGGGTGCCAGCCCGCGTTGTCGTGCTCGCCGATGCCGTTGATCGCGAACGTGCCGCCGAACGGGGCGCCCACCACGCTGAAGTCCAGCGTCGGGTTCTGCGGTTCTAGGTAGAGATTGCGCAGCTGGCAGGGATGCGGCGCGCAGTCCGGTAGTTGCGCGGTGAACGTGCCGTCCGTTTCGCCGTTGATGGAGCCGAGGTCGACCGGGGTGAGGCCGGTGGCCAGATAGCCCTCGACGGTCGCGTACAGCTCGGCGCCGCTGGCGCCGCCGGTGATGTTCGCGTGCACCGCGACGCTCATCTGGTCACCGGTGAGCAGCACCGGCGCGGGTTCGGGCGGGTCGAGCTGGTTGGCCAGCGAGGCGAACGAACCGGGCGCGTAGTCACCGCGCCAGTAGGCGACCTTCGCGAACCGCTGCGGGTCGACCGCGAGCATGGTGCGGACCTGGTTGGTGTTCGGGTCGGTCGCGGTCTGCCGCTCGACGGTGACCGCGTTCGCGCCGGACGGATCCAGTTTGTCCACAATGGTGTTCAGCTGGGTACCGTCCGGCGGCACGACGTCGAGCACCTGGGCGGCACCCACCTCGGTCCAGGCGACGTCGTGGATGTTGCCGGTGACCACCGACCAGGCCGCGATGGTGAACGTGACCAGACCGAAGGCGGTGGTCAGCGCGACCGTGGTGCGGGCAGCGCCGGGCCTGCGCGCGACCTGGCGCATGGCCAGGAACCCGCCGAGGCCGCCCTGCCGTGCGGTGCGGCTGAAGAACGCCTTGCTCAGCAACGGCAGCGCGCGCGAGGACAGCAGCGCGATGGTCAACCCGATCAGGCCGGGCGCGAGCAGCGCGAGCGGGTTGTGGTTGGCGTTGCCCAGGACGCCCGACACGAACAGTTCGACCAGCGCGGCGATGGCGAGCACACCGATCACCGCGTCCATCACCCAGCCGCGCTGGGGTGTGTCGGTCGCGGTGTGACTCCATTGCGCCAGCACGGAACGGGACAGCGTGCGACGCGCGGCGCCGAGCGCGGCGACCGCGCCACCGGCCACGGCGGCCGCCGCGGCCGCCCAGCCCAGTCCGACCAGTGGAACCGGCGTGCCGGCGCGCAGGATGGCGTCGGCCAGCGCCTTGGTGGCCAGCCAGCCGACCAGCGCGCCGACGGGTAACGCGACGATCAGCAGCACGACCTGCTCGGACAGTCCGAACAGGACCGTCTGCCGCCGGGTCAGGCCGCGCAGCTTGGCCAGTGCGACCTCGTTGCCGCGCGCCTCGGCCGCGTCGGTGACCAACAGGAACAGCAGTAGCCAGCACAGCACCAGCAGTTGGATGGTCACCAGGAACACCGGCGCGGCAAGCGCCTGCTGGCTGGTCGATGCCGCGCTGAGCACGGTCGGGATGGTGGTGGCCACCTCGGCGTCGGTGACCTGCGCGGTCAGCCTGTTGACGAGGTCGTCGATCGGGCCGGCGGCGGCGTAGCTGAGGGTGTCCAGCCGCAGCGGCAGGTCGACCACGTCGGTGCCCTGGCTGAACGAGGCGGCGCCGGCGAAGGTGGACTGGGGCGTGAAAAGGCCGTCGGTGAACGAAGGGCCCTTGTCCGAGCCCGCGCCGGTGAGCGTGATGAAGTAGGGCCGGCCGGACCAGTAGGTGCTGTAGGCGTTGGGCACCTGGTAGAGGCCGGTCACGGTGAGCATGATCGGGTTGCCCGCGCTGTCGCGGAGCTTGTCGTCGATCCGCTGACCGAGACGGATCCCGACCTTCTTGGCCAATGTCGCGCCGACGAGCACCTCGCCCGCGCCGGTTGGGCAGCGGCCGGAGGTGATGGTCAGGTTCGCGCAGTAGTCCTCGCGCCAGGCCAGCGTCGTCGCGGTCAGCGACGGCTGGCCGGCCAGGTGCCCGGTGAACTCCACGGCCCTGATCGGCGTTGCGACGGTCGACGCGCTCCCGAGGACGCTGTGCACGTTGGCGGCCAGCGCATCGAGTTTGCGCGAAGTCAGGTCGCCCTGCCGGGTCACGTCGATCACCTGGCCGCTTTCCGGCGCGGCGCGCACGGTGTCCTGAAGAATCGACGTACCGGCCGCGTTGAAATACACCGGCCCCACTGTCGCGGCCGCGGTAGCGACAACCGCTACCGCCAGAATTGTCGCGGTTACTCCGCGTCTTCCCCAGATTCCGCGCAGCGCGATGCTCAACCAGGTTCGGATTGTCCCCACCGTCCCCCATGTTTTCCCGCCAGGCTATCCGGCCAGTCAATAAACCTGTTTGGTCAGCCCTCTTGTCGGAGTGCGAGTTGGCGATTACTGTCCGGTAGCACAATCTGAAACGGAACCTGACCAGATTCTCGCCGATGAGGAGTGCGCCATGGCCGGGCGAGTCGCGAACGGACTGTCGGAGCGGGCGCGGGCGGTCGGTGTGCTGCATCGCGCCGGCATGATCAACCTGTTCCGGCCGGACCAGGTGATCGCTTCGATTCGCGCGGTGCGCGCGTTCGGCCCGATCGCGGGTGCGGCCCGGATCGCCGCGCGCCGCGACCCCACCGCGGTCGCGCTCGTCGACGAACTCGGCGAACTGACCTACCGTCAGCTCGACCGCCGCGCCAACGCGCTGGCCCGCGCCTGGGCGCGGCAGGGCCTCGGCTCGGACTCGGTGATCGCGGTGCTGTGCCGGGATCACCGCTGGGTCATCGACACCATGCTCGCCAGCGCCAAGCTCGGCGCCCGGCTGCTGCTGATGAACACCGGCTTCGGCGCGACCCAACTGGCCGACGTCGCGCGGCGCGAGGGCGTGACCGCGCTCGTGCACGACGCCGAGTTCGCGCCGCCGCCCGACATGCGCTGTTTCGTTGCCTGGTCGGACGAACGCTCGGAGTTGGAGGGCCTGATCGAGGCCACCGACCCGAGCCCACTGCCCGCACCGCGCCGGGCCGGCAGCCTGGTGCTGCTCACCAGCGGGACGACCGGGACGCCGAAGGGCGCGCCGAGGCAGATCCGGTCACCGCTGGCGGCGGCGCAGTTCCTGGACCGGATCCCGTTGCGGCCGGGGGAGGGCACCTTCCTCGCCGCGCCGAGCTTTCACGGCACCGGGTTGTCCCAGCTAATCCTGACCTTCGCGCTCGGCTCGACGGCCGTGCTGCGGCGGCGGTTCGACGCGCGCGCCACGCTCGCCGGCATCGCCGCGCATCGTTGCACCGCGCTCGTCGTTGTACCGACCATGCTGCGGCGGATCATGGACCTGCCCGAGGAGGTCCGCGCCGAGTACGACACGTCCAGCCTGCGGGTGCTGTTCAGCGCCGGTTCCGCGCTCGGCGCCGATCTCGGCAACCGCGCGACGCGCGCCTTCGGGCCGGTGATCCACAACCTGTACGGCTCGACGGAAGTCGCGGTCGCCACGGTGGCCACGCCGGAGGACTGGCGCGCGGCACCGGGCACGGTCGGCAAGCCGCCATGCGGCTGCCGGGTCCGGCTCTATGACGACGCGGGCCGACCGGTCACCGAAACCGGTCGGCCGGGGCGGATCTTCGCGGGCAGTTCGCTCGCGTTCAGCGGGTATTCCGGTGGTGGCACCAAGGAGATCATCGACGGGCTGCTCGCCACCGGCGACGTCGGCTACTTTGATGCGGCGGGCCGGTTGTTCGTGGCCGGACGCGACGACGACATGATCGTCTCCGGTGGTGAGAACGTGTTCCCCGGCGAGATCGAGGAACTGCTCGCCGCGCGCGAGGACGTCGTCGAGGCCGCGGTGATCGGCGTCCCGGACGAGGAGTTCGGGCATCGGCTGCGCGCGTTCGTGGTGCTGCGCAACGGTGTCACGCCCGACGCGGATCTGCTGCGCGAGCACGTGAAGGCCCATCTGGCCCGGTTCAAGGTGCCGAGGGAGGTGATCTTCCTCGACGAGTTGCCGCGCAACGCGACCGGCAAGCTGTTCCGGCACAAACTTCTCTGAAGGGTTCCAGAAAGAAGGCACCGTAATGAAGAAGACACTCCTGTTGGCCGGCGTCCTGCTGGCCGTGCTGCCCGCGCTCGGCGCGGTACCGGCATCGGCCGCGCCGCTGCCGCCGCAGAGCGATCCGTTCTACCAGCCGCCGACCGGTTACCAGAACACCGCGCCGGGCACGATTCTCAAGGTGCGCACGGTGTCCGTGGCCGCGTTCGCGTACCTGCCGCAGAAGGTGCAGGCCTGGCAGCTGCTCTACCGGACCACCGACACCCAGGGCGATCCCGAAGCCACGGTGACCACCGTGCTGGAGCCGCTGAACGCGACCCCGGCCGCCGGCAGGCCGCTGTTGTCCTACCAGGTTGCCGAGGATTCCTCCGCGCCGCAGTGCGCGATTTCCTATCAGCTGCAACAGGGTTCGGACAACTCGAACACGGTGGCCGAGGCGGAGATCCTGCTCATCGACGCGGCCGTCGAACAGGGCTGGGCGGTGACCGTGCCCGACTACGAGGGGCCGGCGAGCGCCTACACCGGCGGTAAGCAGGCCGGTCAGGCGGTGCTGGACGGGATCAGGGCGACCGAGAACTTCAGCAGCATCGGGCTGAACGGCGCCGCGACCAAGGTTGGCCTGTGGGGCTATTCGGGTGGCGCGCTGGCGTCCGGCTGGGCGTCGGAGCTGCAACCGGGCTACGCGCCGGAACTGCACGTCGCGGGCGTGGCCGAGGGTGGGCTGCCGGTGAACCTGGAGCACATCCTGAACGGCATCAACGGCGGTCCGTTCGCGGGCATCGCGATGAGCGGCATCGCCGGCCTGGCACACGCCTACCCGCAGCTGACCGACTTCCTGAACACCTATCTGACGCCCGCCGGCAAGTCGGCGTTCGCCACGGTCAACTCCGAGTGCAACGCGCAGAACGCGGCCCGCTTCGCGTTCACCAACGTCTACCAGTACTTCAGCGTCAGCGATCCGCTGAGCCTGCCGGTGCCGAGCCAGGTGCTCGCCGATGACACGCTCGGCCAGCACACGCCGACCGCGCCGATGTTCGTCTACCAGTCCGTGAACGACGAGCTGGTGCCGCACGCGGACGTGGACGCGGTGGTGAGCAAGTACTGCGCGGCCGGCGCGAACGTCACCTACCAGCGCGACGTGCTCAGCGAGCACGTGATCCTCGCGGTCACCGGCGCGCCGGACGCGTTGAACTGGCTGAGCGATCGGTTTGCCGGCAAGCCCGCGGCGAGCGGGTGCAGCACGAACGACGTTGCCTCGTCGCTGTTCTCGCCGGGCGCGCTGCAGACGTTCGGCTCGATACTGTTCAACGACCTGCTGGCGCTGGCCGGGCGGCCGATCGGCCCCGGAGACATGGCCTGAATCCGGGGCCGAGGCGAGTCAGCCCTCGATCTGGATGGCCAGGGCGGGGCAGCGAATGGCCGCGTCCTCGACGGCGGCGCGCTGGTCCTCGCCCGGCGTCTCGTCGAGCAGTACCGCGATACCGTCCTCGTCGCGCTGGTCGAACACGTCCGGCGCGGCGAGGACGCACTGGCCCGCGCCGATGCAGGTCTCCTCGTCGAGGGTGATGCGCATCAGACCTCCCACGTCACTGGCAACGTCCGTACGCCGTAGGCCAGTGCGTTGTCCTTGAACTTGATCTCCTCGAACGGCACGGCGAGCCGCAGCGTCGGAATGCGCCGGTACAGCCGGGAGAACACCTCCTGCAACTCGACCCGGGCCAGCTGCTGGCCGATGCACTGGTGGGCACCGAAACCGAAGGCGAGGTGCGCGGTCGGGTTGCGCCGCACGTCGATCGAGGCCGCGTCCGGGAACACGGTCTCGTCCCGGTTGCCGGAGGCGAGCGCGGCGACCAGCCAGTCGCCCGCCTTGATCGTCTCCTCGCCGTACTCGATGTCCTCGGTGGCGTAGCGGAGCAGGCCCCACTGCACGATCGAGAGGTAGCGCAGCATCTCCTCGACCGCGGACTCGGCCAGCGACGCGTCCTCGCGCAGGACGGCCAACTGCTCCGGGTTGCGCAGCAGCGCCAGCGTGCTCAGGCCGATCATGTTGGCCGTGGTCTCGTGGCCGGCGATCAGCAGCGAGAGGCCCAGCGTGATCAGCTCCGGCACACTCAGCGGCTGCTCGCCCTCGTTGCCGCGCTGGATCAGCCTGCTCAGCAGGTCCTCGCCGGGCTGCTGCATCTTGGCCATGACCATGCCCGCGATGTAGTTCTGCACGGCCTCCGAGCTGGCCATCGTCTGCTCGGGGGAGGCGTCGGTGCTGACCAGGATCGAGCTGTGGCTCTGGAACTGCTCGCGGTCCTCGTACGGGACGCCGAGCAGTTCGCAGATGACCAGGGACGGGATCGGCAGCGCGAACTCCTGCACGAGGTCGACCGGGCCGCCCTTGGCCAGCATCGCGTCGATGTGCGACTCGATCTGGTCCGCGACGTACTCGCGCAGCGCGCGCATGCGCTTGACGGTGAACTCGGGCGTGAGCAGGCGGCGCAGGCGCGTGTGGTCCTGGCCGTCGAGGTGGATGATCGAACCGGGCGCGGCATCGGTGGTCACGTCGCGGTCCATGATCACGTGGTTGGACACGGCGCCGCGGGAGCTCAGCCGGGAGTCGTTGAGCAGGGTGCGCACTTCGTCGTAGCCGCTGAGCAGGTACGCGTCGATGCCGGACGGGCAGGACACCTTGTCCAGTTTGTCCGTGGCGCGGAAATCGACGTATTCGGTCGCCGGATCGAAGGGGCAACCGTCTGGTCTGGCCGTCGGAAAAACGCCCGGGATGCTCGATGTGTCGGTCACGAGCTGGGTTCCCCTCGGGTAGTTGTGAAAGAAATTATGGCAGTGGGTGTCACGATAGCAAGACTGTCAGCTGGACCGTGATCCAGGCAAGTTGGCTCCCCCGACTGGACGGCTGACGCGCCGCCCGGCACACTGCCAACTAACATTCGCTGTCAATTGGCACTAATGCGGTCAGTTGGCACTGACCTGGGAACGAGGCAGGCACGTGGGCCTTCGCGAGATCAAGATGGGACGGACCCGCCGGCAGATCGCCGACCACGCATTCGCCCTGTTCGTGACGCAAGGTTTCGAGTCGACGACGATCGAGCAGATCGCGAGCGCGGCCGAGGTCGGCACCAGGACGCTCTACCGGTACTACCCGACGAAGGAATCGCTGATCGTCGACTTCGTCGAGTCCAGCCTCGGCGCGGCCGTCGACGAGCTGCGCAAGCAGCCCGACGACACCCCGCTGCCGCAGGCGCTCTACACCATGATCGAGACGGTGCTGCGGGTCAGCCGGGAGGACACCGAGCGGGTGCTCGCCGTGTACCGGCTCGCCGAGCAGGCACCGTCGGTCAAGGCGCGGCTGGCCGAGCAGGCGCTGCGCTGGCGCAACGACGTGGCCGACGAGGTCAGCAGGCGCACCGGCGGCGGCGAACACGCCGGCCTGGTCGCGGCGCTGACCGCGGCGAGCGCGATGAACATCATCGACATCACCATGCGCACCTGGGTGATGAGCGGCGGTCTGCGGAATCCGGACGCGGTCGCCGAGCAGATCCTGCGGATCATGCACGAGGGCGTGCCGATGCCGACCGCGCCCGTGCTGAGCCAGAGCAGCTAGGGCGCGGGCGAGCCGTACAGGCCGGTGCCGGCGATCACGACCTCGTCGAGGAAGGCCGTTGACGCCTGGTACGACTCCTCGACCAAGGCCGCGGTGTGGCCGAAGTCGAGCGGCCGGACGGCCTGCACGGGTGGGCCGGGCAGATAGACGATCGGCACGTCGGCCGAGGCCGCGGTCGCCTCCAACAGCCCCTGGTTGCGCATGCCGAGCGTGGCCCAGAACAGCAGCGTCTCGGGCAGCGTGCTCGGCACCGCGGGCAGATGACCGGGAAACGCACAGTCCAGCACGACCAGCGAGGCCGCGCCCATGTCCAGGGCCTGCCTGATCGGCACGTTGGCCAGCACGCCGCCGTCGTAGAGCACCCGGCCCGAGCGGTGCACGGCCGGATAGATGCCCGGAATGGCGGCCGAGGCGAGGATCGCGGACACCAGGTCGCCCGTGCGCATCAGCACCGGTTGCCCGGTCAGCGCGTCCACCGCGACCGCGCCGAAGGGCAGCCGCAGCTCGCTGAACTCGCTGGCCCCGTCCAGTCCTTCGGCAAGCACCTTGGCCAGGCCGGAGTTGCTGAACAGGTGGGTGCGTTCGCGGCGCAGCGTGCGCAACCGGGTCAGCAGACCGCCGGGGAACACCCGCCTGCGGGTCATCATCGACCACAACGTGGTCAGCCGCACGGCCGCGTGCGCGGGATCGAGCGCGAGCAGCGACCCGTTCACCGAGCCGACGGACGTGCCCACCACCAGATCCGGTGCGACGTCGTGATCGGCCAGCGCGCGCAGCATGCCGACCTGGATGGCGCCGAGACTTCCCCCGCCGCCCAGCACGAAACCCACCGGCCGCGGCAGCACGATCGGACTCACCGCCCTATCGTCGCATGTGGACGAGCGCATCGACCTCGGACGCGGCCGGTGCCGAGGTCGGGCCGCGCCGGGTGACCGCGATCGCGGCGGCGGCGTTGGCGCGCAGTGCCGCCGCGCTCGGGGCCAGGCCGGCGGCGAGGCCGGCCACGAAGGCGCCGACATGCGCGTCGCCCGCGCCATTGGTGTCGATCGCGTCGACCGCGAAGCCGCCGATCTCCTCCGGTGCGTGACCCGGCGCGGCGAGCACGCAGCCGCGCGAACCGGTGCGCACCACCGCGCCCGCCCGCTCGGCGATCGTGCGGGCCGCGCCGAACGGGTCGGTGCGGCCGCTGAGCAGGCCGGCCTCGCGCAGGTTGGCGCTGCACCAGTCGGTCCGGTCCAGCACGGCGTCGAGCACGGCGGCGGGAATGTCCGCGACCAGCGGGCCCGGATCGAAGACCACGCAGGCCGAATCGAGGGTGCCCAGCCAGTCGGCCAGTGCCGGCCCGTTCACCTCGTGCACCAGACCGTAGCCGGACACGTAGACGAAATCGGTCGGCAGGATGGTCAGCCGGGCAAGATCGGCGGCGCCGAGTTCGCCGTCCGCGCCGACGCTGGTGGCGAAGGTGCGCTCCGAGGAAGCCTCGACCAGCGCCACGTCGAAACCGGTGTCCAGGTCCGGGTGGGCGGGTTGCAGGATGTCGATGCCGGCCAGGCGCAGCTCGCGCCGGGCCAGGTCGCCGAACGGTCCGGTGCCGTGCATGCCGCCGTACGCGGTGGGCAGGCCCTGCCGGATCGCGCTGATCATCACGTTCATTCCACCGCCGGGCACCACCTGGCTGGCCGACGCGATCATGTCGCCGCCGCGCGCCGGCAGCTCCGGCACGTACATCACGATGTCGATGACGACGTTGCCGACGTTCACCAGGCGGCTCATGCCCTGATCGCCAGCAGGTCGCTCGCCAGCCGCGCCAGCGGCAGGTCGTTGACCTCGTCGATGAGCTTGGTCGCGGAGACCGGGAAGCCGGCGATCCCATGACACGCGCCCGCGATCGCACCCGCGATCGCACCGATCGTGTCGCAGTCGCCGCCGAGCGACGCGGCGAGCAGCGCGGCCTGCCAGGGATCGTCCGGATACACGGCCAGCACGGCGAACGCGGCCGGTACCGACTCCTGGGTGGCCACGCTGGTGCCGATGAGCCGGTAGATGCGATCGGCCGCCTCGTCCGGTGAGCGGCCTGCGACGAGTTCGCGGGCCAGCAGGATGCGCGCGCCGACATCGCCCGACGCGACCCAGTTTCCCTTGCTGGCGGCCAGTTCCGCGGCCTGCACGCCGACCTCGGTCGCCTGCGCGATGCCGGCGCCGGCCAGTCCGGCGCTCACCGCGCCGGCCACCGCGGCCGCGCCGGCCAGCGCGACGTCGGTGTTGTGCGTGACCCAGCTGGCCTCGACGACGCGCTCGACCAAACTCGGCAGATCCGTTGCGGGGCAGGCGATGCCGACCGGCGTGATGCGCATGGCCGCGCCGTTGGTGGCGCCGTTGCGACCGACCTGCTCGATCGGCACACCGGCCGCGACGGCGGCCACGGCGGCCTTTGTGGACGGTCCGAGCAAATCGAGCGAGCCGCGCCTGCGCATGTCCTGCTCCCAGGAGAGCAGGTCGGCGGCCAGTTGGTACGGGTCGATGCGGCCATTGCCGGCGACCAGCAGCCTGCCCACCAACAGCGCCTGTTCGGTGTCGTCGGTGACCGAACCGGCCGGCATGTTCGGCGCGATCGGCTGGTCCGGCGGGCCGGGGTGGAACTCGGCGAGGGTGCCGTAGCGCGCCCTGATCGTCTCGCGCGGCAGCGACTGGGTCGGCATGCCGAGCGCGTCGCCGATGGCCAGTCCGGTCAGCGCGGCGAGCGCGCGATCGGCCAACCTCAAAACTGGTCGCCGCCGAACAGGATGTGCAGCCGGAACCGGTCCGGGTCGAGCAGGCTTTCCACGTGTTCGACGAACTCGCCGCTCGCGGTGCGGCTGCACCGGCGCGTGCAGAGGAACCGCTCGCCCGGCTCGCGGCTGAGCAGGGCGGCCTCCTCCTCGGTGAGCCGGACCAGTTCGACCCATTCCTCGCCCTGTTCGACCCTGAGGCCGGCCGCGTGTAGCGGCGCGTAGAGCGAACCCGTCAGCCCGCGCGCGGGCAGTTCGCGCAGGGCGCCGATGGCCGGAATGCGGCTGCGCTCGTAGGAGATCGGCGCACCGTCCACAATGGTGCGAACGCGGTCCACGGCGACGAACTCGGGCGAGTCGACCGCCAGTCGCTCCGCGAGGTCCGGCTCGACGACCAGTTCCAGGCGGATCACGGTGGTCACCGTGTCGATGCCGTGTTTGGCCAGAGCTTTTGTCCAGCCGAGCCGATCGTCTAGAGTGCGACCGTCGAAGGTCACGAACGAGCCTTTGCCGGACTGGGTCGCGATCAAGCCGCGACTGCTCAGTTCGGTCAGGGCCTGGCGCACGGTGTTGCGGCTGACCTCGAAGCTCGCGGCCAGCGCGTGTTCACCGGGCAGCTGGGCACCGCGCGGCAACTGGCCACCGCGGATGTCCTTGGTCAGCGCGTCGACGATTCGTTCATGTTTCAGTCGAGGGACCTGTCCAGACATGTCCGAAAAATAGACCTGCGCCGGATCCTTGGCAAGAACGGGGTCCTCCTTGACGCAACCCATCGGTTGCCATAATGTGGCAACCACAAGGTTGCGACATAGATGGGGAGACACGTCATGGGATTTCCGGATCGCATCGAACGGACCGTCGAGCTGAAGCAGGCACCCGGCCGGGTGTGGACGGCGCTGACCACGGCCGAGGGGCTCGCCGGCTGGTTCGGCGACACTGCCACGATCGACCTGCGGCCCGGCGGCAGCGCGCGGATGACCTTCGGCGAGGAGCACGTCGCCAACATGCGGGTCGAGCGCGTCGACGAGCCGAGCGCGTTCGGCTTCACCTGGCACATCTTCGGGCTGCCCGAGGATGACCCGCGCCGCACGTACGTGGAGTTCACGTTGGAGCCCAACGGCAACGGCACTCGGCTCAAGGTCGTGGAGACCGGCTTCGCGCAACTGTCCGAAGAGGCCTACAAGGTCGCCTTCGACGGCAACACCACTGGCTGGGCCAGCGAACTGGGCGAGCTGGTCACCTACCTCGATGCCGCCTGACATCGAGGCAATCGCCGAGCAGGTCTTCGTCGCCCTGGCCGACCCGAGCCGTCGCGCGCTGCTCTCCGAGCTGGCCGCGGCCGGCCCGGCGACCGGAACCGAACTGGCTTGTCGGCTGCCGATCACCAGGCAGGCGATCGCCAAACACCTCGCCCTGCTCACCGAAGCCGGCCTGGTGATCGCCGAGCCGGGGGAGCGGCGCCGGGTTCGGTACCGGCTCCGGTCCGCGCCCATGCGGGTGGCGCAACAGTTCCTGGCCGCGCTGGCCAGGGACTGGGACGGCCCACTCGTTGCCCTGCAACAACATCTGGACAAGCTTGAGGAGTGAGGACATGCAACGGATCGTCGACGCGCAGCAATGGCAGCAGGCGTGGGAGGAGATGCTCGTCAAGGAGAAGGAGCTGACCCACGCCAGGGACGCGCTGGCCGCGCAGCGCCGACGCATGCCCTGGACGGAGATCACCGAGCCCTACCGGTTCGACGGCCCCGAAGGAAAAGTGGGACTGCCGGACATGTTCGCCGGGCGCCGGCAGCTGGTGGTCTACCGCGCGTTCTTCGAACCGGGCGTGTACGGCTGGCCGGAACATCCGTGTCCCGGTTGCTCGATGATCGCCGACCAGGTCGCGCATCTGGCGCACCTGAACGCGCGGGACACCACGCTGGTGTTCGCCTCGCGCGCGCCGCAGGCCGAGATCGAGCGGGCCAAGGCGCGGATGGGCTGGGAAATGCCCTGGTACACCATCACCGACAGCTTCGACGTCGACTTCGGGGTGGACGAATGGCATGGCACCAACGCCTTCATCCGCGACGACGACCGGGTGTACCGCACCTACTTCACCAACAACCGGGGTGACGAGGCGCTCGGCACCACCTGGAGTTACCTGGACATCACCGCGCTCGGCCGGCAGGAGAACTGGGAGGACTCTCCGGAGGGGTATCCGCAGACGCCGCCCTACAGCTGGTGGAAGTGGCACGACTCCTACCCGGCGCAGTCCGAGGCGCCGAGCCGGGAGTGGCTGGACATGGTCGCGGGTGGGGTCGCGGCGCTGGGCGGCACGTCCGCAGAGGACTGAGCGGGGTCAGCTCTCGCCCGGATTCGTCGGAAAGGCTCTGGCGAATTCGGGCGCCATTGTGATATTGGGTCGAATGCGCAGGTCAGGAGCGGCGCAGGAGGTGATACCGTCCCCCACGGTATGCACACCGGGTGCATCCCTGCAGACAAACCCGGAGCGCCTATGCGAGCCTCTCGCTTTCCTCTTGTCGCACTGTTCGCCGCTGCCGCGGTGGCCGTGACGGCGGTGCAGCCGGCCGTGGCGACAGCGTCCGCCTCGGCCGCCATCACACCGGATCTGGTGCACATCCGTCCGACCGCGACCCATGTCGGGTTCGCCCAGGCGGCGCCGCCGACCACCGCGCAGTGCGAGGCGTCGTTCCAGATCGCCTGCTATGGCGCGCAGCAGATCCAGACGGCCTACGACCTGCCGGCCCTGTTCGCCAGGGGCACGCAGGGCCAGGGGCAGACCATCGCCATCGTCGACTCGTTCGGTTCCCCGACCATTCAGGCGGACCTGGACACCTTCGACGCGGCGTACGGCCTGGCCGGTACGAAGGTGACCGTCATCCAGCCGGCCGGCGCGGTCCCCCCGTGGGACCCGACCAACTCCACCATGGTCGGCTGGGCGGGCGAGACCACACTGGACGTCGAATGGGCGCACACCATGGCCCCCAAGGCGCACATCCTGCTCGTCGAGACGCCCACCGCGGAAACCGAGGGCACCACCGGCTTCCCGGAGATCGTCACCGCGGAGAAGTACGTCATCGACCACAACCTGGCGTCGGTGATCAGCCAGAGCTTCAGCGCCACCGAGGAGACGTTCCCGACCAAGCAGTCGCTGCTGGCCCTGCGTGGGGCCTACACCGACGCCTTCGCGCACCACGTCACGGTGCTCGCGGCGTCCGGTGACAGCGGCGCGGCGGACGCGGAAGCGGACGGCTCCACGCTCTACCCGAACCCGGTGACCTCCTGGCCGGACTCGGACCCGCTGGTGACCGGTGTCGGTGGCACCCAGCTCAAGCTGGACGCCGGCGGCAAGCACACCAGCCCGGACGTGGTCTGGAACGACACCTACGACACCGCGACCCAGCAGTTCATCTTCGGCAACAACGGGCCCAACCCGTTGTCCAGCGGTGGTGGCAAGTCGGCGATCTTCAACCGGCCCGCCTACCAGGACGGGGTGCGCGACGTCGTCGGCAACACGCGTGGCGTGCCGGACATCTCGATGAGCGGTGCCTGCAACGGCGCGGTCAACGTGTACCAGAGCTTCCCCGGTCAGCCGGCCGGTTGGTACCCGACCTGCGGAACCTCCGAGGCGACCCCGCTGTTCTCCGGCATCGTCGCACTCACCGCCCAGACCGCCGGTCACCCGGTCGGCCTGATCAACCCTGCCCTGTACCTGCTGTCCGCCCTGCACGCGCCGGGCCTCGTGGACGTCACGTCGGGCAACAACACCGTGTCGTTCACCCAGGGCGGCAAGGTCCAGACCGTGCACGGCTACAACGCGCTCCCCGGCTATGACCTCGCCTCCGGCGTGGGCACCGTGGACGCCGCGAAGTTCGTGCCCGAACTGGCGCACCTCAGCTTCGGCTGGTAAGTCCCGAACACACGACAACGGCCGGGCGGATCGCGCATCCGCCCGGCCGTTTCATGTTGGCAGGTATCAGAGTTTGCGGCCGACGCCCGCGTAGACGCCCGCCTTCTCCGGCTCCGCGCCGACCTCGCTCGGGTGCTCCGGCCGCCACTGCGGGGTGAACACCAGGCCCGGCTCGACGAGGTCGAAACCGTCGAAGAAGCGCAGGATCTCCGCCCTGGGCCGCAGCGTCACCGGGTTCGCGGTCTGCTTGTACGCGTCGCCGAACGCCTGGAGATCCGGGCGGTTGTCCGTGGTGCCGTGCGAGATGGCCAGGTAACTGCCTTCGGACAACGCGTCCCGATAGGTCGCGACGATCCGGCGCGGGTCGCTGGAGTCGCCGACGAAGTGCAGGATCGTGCACATGATCACGCCGATCGGCTGGTCGAAGTCCAGCAGTTGCTGGGTGATCTCGTGGTCGAGCACCGTCGCCGGCTCGCGGATGTCGGCCGGCACGATGTCGGCGAACTCGTTGTCCTCCAACAACAGCTGGCTCTGCGCGACCGCGACCGCCTCGGAGTCCACGTACACGACGCGCGCCCTCGGGTCGACCCGCTGCGCGATCTCGTGCACGTTGCCCACGGTCGGGATGCCCGAACCGAGGTCGAGGAACTGGTGAACGCCCAGAGTGGACAGTTCGCGCACCGCGCGCTGGAGGAACCGGCGATTCATCAGGGCCACATGGTCGACGTCCGGCAGGCGTTTCTTCTGCTGGTGAGCGAATTCCCGGTCGACGACGAAATTGTGCGCACCACCGAGGTAGTAGTCGTAGACGCGGGCCGCGTTCGGCCGGTCGAGATCGATATCGGCGGGCACCCAGGCATTGGCCTGTTCGTCGGAAAGATTATCGGCCATGTGGCGAAGAGTATCGCACCGACCAACTATCGGCTCTGGTGAACGGCCTTCCCGCCGGACAACGATCAAGCCCACGTTGAAGAACAGGAGACTTGTCATGAGAGGGATCAACCGTGCCGCGGTGGCCCTGTTGGCCGTTGCCGCGGCCGGCTCGGTCGCCGTCGATCCGGCGTCCGCCGCACCACCGCCGTCCGCGAACCAGCCGGTCATCGTGGTCATGCGCAACGCGCCGACCGCCCAGTTATCGACACAGTTATCGACGAGCGGCGCGTTATCCGGCGCCGAGGACGTGCACAGGCTCAGCGTGATCGACGCGGTGACCGCGAAGGTGACACCGCGGCAGGAAGCGGAGTTACGCGCCGATCCGACCGTCGCGCAGGTCGTGCCGGACGCGGCGATCAAGGTGATTCCGCCGGTGCGGGACTCGCGGTCCGGTGGGACGGGAACCGATCAGGGGCCGCTGCCGCCCGGTGCGTGCGCGCCCAACGGGGGAGTACAGCTCGATCCGGAGGCGTTGTCCGTGATCAACGCCGACTCGGCGGTGCCCGGCGCGCGGACCGCGCGTGGCCTGGGCGCCACCGGGGCCGGGGTGACCATCGGCGACATCGCCGGCAGCATCGACGTGAACAGCCCCGAGCTGGTCCGGCCGGACGGCTCGCACGTGATCAGCGACTACCAGGACTTCACCGGCGAGGGGTCGGCGATCCCGTCCGAGGACATCGAGTCCTTCCTCGACGACAGCGTGATGGCCGCGCAGGGCCGGCAGACCTACGACCTCGCCGACTACACCGTGCACCACCTGAGCCAGCCGTGCCGGATCAAGCTGGAAGGCATCGCACCGCAGGTGAACCTGACCGCGTACAAGGTCTACGCGAACAACGACTTCACCACGACGTCCGCGTTTCTCCAGGCCATCGACTACGCGGTCAACGTCGACCACGTCAACGTGCTCAACGAGGAGGCCGGCTCGTTCCCGATGCCGGACACCAGCGCGGACCTGATCAAGACCGCGAACGCCAACGCCATGGCAGCGGGTGTCACGATCACCGTGCCGTCCTACGACTCCGGCCTGACCAACACGATCTGGTCGCCCGCGTCGCAGCCGGGCGTGATCTCGGTCGGCGCGTCGACCACGTTCCGCTCGTACGCGCAGTCCGACGAGGCCGGGTTCTGGGGGATCGGCGCAACCGGCTGGGTCAGCGACAACATCAGCTCGCTGTCCTCCGGCGGTTCCACCGAGCAGGGTCGCGGCATCGACGTGGTCGCCCCCGGTGACCTGGACTGGATCGCCTGCACCGGCGCCGACTGCCACAGCGCGGCCGGCAAGCAGCCCGGCATCCAACTGGAGGGCGGCACCAGCGAGGCGGGCCCGATCGCGGCCGCGGTCGCCGCGCTGGTCATCCAGTCCTACCGGGCCGCGCACGGCGGGGCGAGCCCCAGCCCGGCGCAGGTCGACTCGCTGGTCGAGGGCACCGCGGACGACCTCGACGTGCCCGGTGCGCAGCAGGGCGCGGGCCGGGTCGACGCCTACCGCGCGGTGGCCGCGGCGCGGGCGATCAGCGGCGTCGTCGCGAACACCGACCAGCTCGACGCGGTCGGCAACCCGGGCAGCGCCAAGCAGTTCGACGTCACGCTGACCAACACCGGCGCGAGCACCGCGCACGTCGACCTGTCCGGTCGCACGCTCGGCGGCACGCATGTCGTACGGGACGCCAGCCCGAACCTGACGACCGCCGATCCGAGCTACGTCAACGGTAGGGGTCTGACCCGCAACTACGTCACGGTGCCGTTCACGGTGCCGCCGGGGCAGAGCAGGCTCAACGCGGACATCGCCTGGCCTGCGACCAACGGCGCGATCGTGGACGTGACCGTGCTGGATCCGCAGGGCAAGGTCGAGGGCTACAGCCTGCCCGAGGGCTCCGGCAACCACGGCCACGTCGACGTCCGCGATCCCGAACCCGGCACCTGGACCGCGGTGATCGCGGCGACCGAGACCGGCGGCGGCTACACCGGAGTCGTGCACTTCGAGGCGTCGGTGGCCGGTGATGTCTCCTTCGGCAGGGTGAATCCGAGCAGCGTCACGCTGGGGCCGGGCAGGTCGGCGAAGGTCTCCTACGCGGTGTCGCTGCCGAACCAGCCCGGTGACCAGAGCGCGTCACTGCGCTTCGCGGTGCCGGGTTCGCCGGCCAGTTCGATTCCGTTGACGCTGCGGTCGCTGGTGAACAACGGCCGCTTCACCGCGGATCTGCGCGGCGGCAACGGGCGCACCGGCACGCCGTCGCAGACCTTCTTCTACAACATCGACGTACCGGCCGGGAAACCCGCGCTGGACGTGACGACCACGTTGGGCGGCAACAACAACGATCCCTACTACGCCTACCTGATCGACCCGAACGGCGAGACCGCGGCGCAGGCCAGCAACCAGTTGCTGGTCGGCTCGACCAACGGCGTACCGGTCACGGTCGGCGGGCCCGGCGCGCACCTGCACGCCGTCAACCCGGCCAAGGGCCGGTGGACGGTGCTGATCACGTTCACCAACCCGGTCACCGGCAATCTCCAGTCGACGCCGTTGAACGGCGTGGTGAGCTACGCGCCGGTCGCGCCGACGGTGACCGGTCTGCCGACCGGTGGCACGCTGCCGGCCGGGCAGCCGCACGTGGTCGGGGTGACGGTGCACAACACCTCACCCGCGCCGGAGTCCTACTTCCTGGACGCCCGACTGAAGACCACGACCACCATGGCGCTGACCTCGATCACGCCGTCGACCGTCACCCTGCCGATGCCGGCGACCGCCGTCCTTCCACAGTGGATAGTGCCGACCAACACCACCGATCTGGTGGCGACCGCGTCGTCGACCGCGCCGATCATGTTCGACACCAGCCCGTTCAACGGCGAACCCGACCTTGGCTCGATCGCCAACGGGAACACCGCGAGCGCCCAGCTGACCGCGCCGGACATCACGCCCGGCGACTGGCAGCTGACCCCGCAGGCGGTCGGGGTCGGCGGGGCCAACGGCGTGCCGAACTCGACGGCGAACCTGGGCATCACGGTGACCACGGCGACGTTCGACCCGGCCGCGTCCGCGCGCAACGGCGACATCTGGCAGTCGCAGAACGGGTTCAGCCCGGTGATCGTGCAGCCGGGGCAGAGCACCACGCTCTACCTGACGATCACGCCGAACGCGCCGAGCGGAAGTCTGGTCAGCGGCACGCTGTACCTGGACGACTCGTCGCAGGTGACGCAGTACGGCACGAGTCCCAGCGGTGACCAACTGGTCGCGCTGCCCTACAGCTACACCGCCAGCTAGAGCTGCTTGGGCTTGTCCAGCAGGGTGGTGGTCGGGTCGAACAGCGGCGGAGTCGCCGCGGGCCCGGCCACTTCCTTGGCCTTCTTGGGGCGCCTCTCCCGGAAGAACCAGCCGCCGACGATGCCGGCCGCGAAGCCGAACACGTGCGCCTGCCAGCTGACCCCGTTGTTCTGCGGCAGCAGGTCGGCGAACTGGTAGGCGAAGCACAGCGCCATGACCAGGCCGATGACGATGTCGATCCGGTGCCGGTCGAAGATGCCGCGCACCAGCACGTAGCCGAGGTAGCCGAAGATCACGCCGCTCGCACCGACCGTGTCGGAGCCGGCGGGGGAGATCAGCCAGGCGCCGATGCCGCTGACGATGATGATCAGCACCGAGACGCCGAAGAACTTCTTCACACCCCGGTAGGCGGCCAGGAAGCCGAAGATGAACAGCGGGCCCGAGTTGCCCTCGATGTGAGCCCAGCTCACGTGCAGGAACGGCGCGGTCAGGATGCTCGGCAGCGAGCCGACGTCGCGCGCGATGATGCCGTGCTGGTCGGTGATGCCGTAGTTGTCGATCGCGTTGAAGATCTGCAGGATCCACAGGACGGCCAGGAAACCGACCATCACCCAGAACGCCTTGCGCGCCTCGGCGATCATCGCCTCGGCACTGGGACTGCCAGAAGCGGTGACCCCTCCGGTACTGACACTCACGGTGTTCTCCCTCCCGTTGACCCGCAGGATAGTCGCCGAACATCGCGAAGCGGTGTCAGTCGACCGTTCTGCGGGTCGTCACGGAAAGTAGTGTTCAGTTGCCGGGGGGTGCCTGCGGGCCGCCGCGGAAGCCGTAGCCGCCGCCATAGCCCCCGCCGTAACCGCCGCCGGGTCCGTAGTTGCCCATGTAGTGGTGGTGGCCGTAGCCGGGACCGCTGCCCGCGTTGTCGATCAGGGCTATGGTGCCGCCGCCGACCAGCAGGCCGAGCACGGCCGCCGCCACCAACTGGGTGGCACGGTGTCGCACGAATCGGCCGAACCCGTTGCGCGGCTGTTGCAGCGGCATTCCCGGCGGGTAGTAGTAGCCCGGAGGGGGCACGGCGCCTGGCGGGGGTACCGCGCCAGGGGGTGGTACGGCGGCGGCCGGGATCTCGCCCTGGACCGGCTCGCGCACCGTCGGTGCCTCGGCGGCCGACTCCACGTCAGCCTGCTCGGCGGCGGGCTGCTCGGGGGTCGGGTCCTCCGACGGTCGGTTCTCCTCGGACATCGCTGCTCCTGCGTTGTGGGCGGTTCGTTCACCGCCACTACGACCAGAATGCGCGTGAAATCTGAGCAAAAGCTGTGGTTCGAGCAAGAAACACCCAATGAGCTGGTCAACTCGCGGCGTTCTTGTCCTCGAATCCGATGGTGACGGGGGCCCGGCGCGCGGAGCGGGCGATGTCCGAGGGCAGCACGTCGTGCAGGAACGCGTAGTGGTGGCGCAGTTCGTCGGCCCTCGGATTGCTCTGGATGCCGTGCCACCACTGGGCGATCTCCGCCCAGCCCGGTGCGGCCAGCGCGCCGCCGAAGTGCGCGACCGAGAGCGCGGCGGTGAGGTTGGCGAAGCGCAGCCGGTCCGCCAGCGACCAGCCGGCCAGCGTGGCCACCACGAAGCCGGCGCCGAACACGTCGCCCGCGCCGGTCGCGTCCAGCGCGTTGGTGAGCAGGCCGGGCACGTTCGCGGATTCGCCGGTGCGCCCGTCCACGGCCAGTGCGCCGTGCCCGCCCCTGGTGATCACCGCGACCGGGACCAGTTCGGCGAGCCGGGTCAGCGCCGCGGCCGCCGTGTCGGTCCTGGTGTAGTGCATGGCCTCGGTCTCGTTGGGCAGGAACGCATGGCAGAACTCGAGTTGCTCCAGCACGTCCGAGCGCCATGCCTCGGACGGATCCCAGCCGACGTCGGCGAAGACCAGGCTGTCGTCCGCGTGCGCGGCCCGCAACCACTCCTGGTGCTGCGCATCCAGGCTGACCACGCAGGCGCGGCTGCGCGGTGGCCTGCCGATCAGCTCGTCCGGCGAGATCGGCGGCCGGTGCCCGTGGGTGACCATGGCCCGGTCCTCCTGGTAGGCCATGGACACCGTGACCGGCGAGTGCCAACCCGGGAAGTACCGCGACCGGGACAGGTCGACGCCCTCCTGCTCGCCGAGCACCTCCCAGCAGTACTCGCCGTACACGTCCGGACCGAAGGCCGCGGCGAGCGCGGTGCGCAGGCCCAGCCGTCGCAACGGGACGGCGAAGTTGGCGATGCCGCCGGGGCCGGAACCCATGCCCTCGGTCCACACCTCGGTACCGGGGCTCGGCGGCTGGCTGAACCCGGTGAACACGATGTCGAAGAACAGCAGTCCGGACACGAACACGTCGACCTCGGGCTCGTTCCCGCCCGCCTGCATCTGCGCCACCTGCCAGATCGTGCGGCAGTCCCTCCTGTTTGGCAATAGATGACCACCCTGCGCTGGGTATGCTCAGCTCGTGAAACTGACCATTCTCGGCGGCGGTGGGTTCCGGGTTCCGTTGGTGTACCGGGCTTTGCTCGATCAGCACGGGCCCAACCGGATCACCGAGCTGCACCTGCACGACGTGGACGAGCCGCGGCTGCGGGTGATCGGCACGGTACTGAGCGAACTCGCCGACGGTGCGACCGACGCGCCCAAGGTGAGCCTGACCACCAGCCTGGACGACGCGATCGTGGGCGCGGACTTCGTGTTCTCCGCGATCCGGGTCGGCGGCCTGCCCGGCCGCACCGTCGACGAACGGGTCGCGCTGCGCGAGGGCGTGCTCGGCCAGGAAACCGTTGGGGCCGGCGGGATCGCCTACGGCCTGCGCACCGTGCCGGTCGCGCTGGACATCGCCCGCCGGGTCGCGCGACTCGCGCCCGAGGCGTGGCTGATCAATTTCACCAACCCGGCCGGACTGGTCACTGAGGCCATGTCCGCCGAACTGGGCAACCGGGTGATCGGCATCTGCGACTCGCCGGTCGGCCTGGGCAGGCGGGTGGCCGCCGTGCTCGGCCTCGACCCCGAAACCGCGCGCTTCGACTATGCCGGGCTCAACCATCTCGGTTGGCTGCGCGGGGTCGAGGTGAACGGCGTCGACCACCTGCCCCGGTTCCTCGCCGATCCGGCCGCGCACGCCTCGTTCGAGGAGAGCCGGTTGTTCGGCACCGAATGGCTGCGCACGCTCGGCTCGGTGCCCAACGAGTACCTGTATTACTACTACTTCACCAGGGAAACCATTGCCTCGGCGACCGAGGCAGCGCATACCAGGGGCGAGTTCCTGCTGGAGCAGCAGGCCCGGTTCTACCACGAGGTCAGCGAGGGCGGTCCCGCGCTGTCGACCTGGGAACGCACCCGGGCCGAGCGCGAGGCGACCTACATGGCCGAGGCGCGCACCGAGGAGCGGGACGCGGTCGACCTCGACGGCGGCGGCTACGACCGGATGGCGCTCGCGCTGATGCGCGCCATCGCCGAGGACCGGCCGACCACGCTGATCCTCAACGTGCGCAACACCGTCGGACTGTCCGGACTGGACAGTGAAGCGGTGGTCGAGGTGCCGTGTTTCGTGGACGGCAACGGCGCGCGCCCGCTCGCGCTCGCGCCGCTGGACGAGCACCAGGCCGGACTGGTCGCCAGCGTGAAGGCGGCGGAACGGGCCACCATCGCGGCGGCGGTCGCCGGTTCACGGCGTAGCGCGTTGCGCGCGTTCGCGCTGCATCCGTTGGTCGACTCGGTCAGCGTGGCCGGCAGGCTGCTCGACGGGTACCTCGCCGAGCACGCCCAACTGGCCTACCTGCGTTAGCCGGCCGGCACCGGCTGCGGCGGCGTCGGGCCGACGTAGCGGGCGGACGGGCGGATGATCTTGCCGCCCGCCGCCTGCTCCAGGATGTTCGCGCACCAGCCGACCACCCTGCTCACCGCGAACGTCGGCGTGAACAGGGCGCGCGGAATCCCGCACAGCTCCATGACGACGCCCGCGTAGAACTCCACATTGGCGTAGAGCTGCCGGCCCGGCTTGAGTTCCGCGAGGATCTCCACCACCCGCTGCTCGACCGTGGTCGCGAACTCGACCAGGTCGCCGCCGATGTCGCGGGCGATGTCGCGCAGCATCAGCGAACGCGGATCGTCAGTGGTGTACACGGCGTGGCCGAAGCCCATGATGCGGTCGCCGTTCTCCACCTTCTCGCGCACCCAGTCGTCGACCTTGTCGACGCTGCCGATCTCGTCCAGCCCCTCCAGCGCGCGATCGGGCGCACCGCCGTGCAACGGACCGGAGAACGTGCCGATCGCCCCGGCGATCGCCGACACCACGTCCGCACCGGCCGAGGCGACCACCCGTGCGGTGAACGTGGACGCGTTGAAACCGTGGTCGACCGTGGCGATCAGGTACTGCTCGACCGCCCGCGCCCGCTTCGGATCCGGTACCGCCCCGGAGATCAGGTACAGCCAGTTGGCCGCGGAATCCAGGTCGGCGCGCGGCTCCAGCGGTTCGAGGCCGGCGCGGATCCGGTACAGCGCGGCCAGAATCGTCGGCGTCACCGCGCAGATCAGCTTCGCGTCCGCACGGTGCTGCGCGGTATCGGTGTCCCACAACGGAAGCAGGTTCCTGCTCGCGCCGAGCAGCGAGAGCGCGGTGCGCAACCCGGCCAGCGGGTTGAACCTCGGCCCGGCCAGCGCGATCGCCGGTAGCACCGGCCGCAGTTCGGCCGGCAGCGCGCGCAGCGGCGTGAGTTCCGCGACGAAGGCGTCGCGCTGCGCCTGCGCGGGCAGGTGGCCCTCGAACATCAGGAACCAGACGTCTTCGAACGTGCGGGCCTGCGCGAGATCGATCGCGGAGTACTCGCGGTAGTGGTAGAAGCCCTCGTCGCCGTGCACGTCGCCCAGTTCGGTGGTGGTCACCACGACCTTGCGCAACCCGGCCGGAACTTCGATCAGTTCGTCACCCATGCCTGCCACTGTGAGCGTGCCAATCAACTATCGTCAATGTTGATTCAGTCAACATGCGCCAGGGAAGGCCAGGTCATGACAGCCGGCGGTGACGAGCGTTACCTGACAACCGCCGAGGTGGCGCGCAGGTTGGAGGTCAAGCCGGCCACGGTCTACGCCTACGTCAGCCGCGGCCTGCTCGACCGGGTCGCGGGCAAGCACGGGAGCCTGTTCGCGGAGCGCGAGGTGGCGCGGCTGGCTGGGCGCGGTCGGGAGGGCAGGCGGCCGGCGAATCCGCTGGAGCACGTGGCCACCAGCCTGTCGCTGCTCGCCGACGACGAGCTGTACTTCCGCGGCCGTCGCGTCACCGACCTGGCCACCAGCAGCACCGCCGAAGCCGTCGCCGGACTGCTCTGGACCGGCGAACTCGCCGACCCCGGTCCGTTCACCGCGCAGGCCGCGTTGCTCGACGCGGTGCGGGCGGCCATTGCCGCGCTGCCCGCGTCGGCCCGGCTCACCGACCAGTTGCGGGTCGCGGTCGCGGTGGCCGGCGCGGCCGACCCGCTGCGCTTCGACCTCGCTCCGGACGCGGTCGTCCGCGCCGCGCGCACGCTGCTCGCCGTGCTGGTGGACTGCACAGCGCCCTCGGTCGAACCCGGCTCGCTCGCCGACCGGTTCTGGCCCGCGCTCAGCGCTGCGCCGCAGCCGCCCGGCCTGCTCGACGCGGTGCTGATCCTGCTCGCCGACCATGATCTGGCCGTGTCCACGGTCGCCGCGCGGGTCGCGGCCAGCGCGCGGGCGCACCCGTACGCGGTGGTGTCGGCCGGGCTCGGCGCGCTGGACGGCCACTACCACGGCACGGTGAGCACGCAGGCATACCGGTTCCTGGCCGAGGCGCTGCCCGATCCGGTCACCGCGCTGTCCGAGCGGCTGCGCTCCGGCGGCCGGGTGCCCGGCTTCGGCCACCGCGTCTACCAGCGCCGCGACCCGCGTGCCGTCGCCCTGCTCGGCCTGCTGCGCGCGGCCCGACCCGACTCGCCGGTGCTCGACGCGGTCGACGCGGTCACCGCCGAACTCGGCGAGCGGACCTTCCCCAACATCGACGTGGCGCTCGCCGCGCTCATGCACGACTACGGGATGTCGCCGGACGCGGGCGAGGCGATCTTCGCGGTCGCGCGCACGGTCGGCTGGATCGCGCACGCCCTGGAGGAGTACCGGGAACCGGGCCTGCGCTTCCGGCCGGGCGGGGTGTACATCGGCGAGCGGCCGCGGCTAGGGTTGGGATAGCGCTTTCCCAACCGGAGGTGGTCCGTGCAACTCGACGTGCCCAGCGGCAGGCCCGCGACCGTCGCGACGCCCGAACCCGACGATCCGCGCCTCACGCGGCTCTCGCTCAACCAGGCCACCACCAAGCGCTGGAGCGTTGCCGAGGCGATCGAGGGGTGCGCCGCGGCGGGGGTTCCGGCGATCGGGCTGTGGCGCGAGCCGGTCGCCGAGATCGGCGTCGAGCAGGCCAGGAAGCTGGTGGACGCGGCCGGATTGCGGGTTTCGTCGCTGTGTCGGGGCGGCTTCTTCACCGCGAACACGCCGCAGCGGCGCCGGGCGGCCATCGAGGACAACCGGCGGGCCATCGACGAGGCCGCCGCGCTCGGCACGGACACGCTGGTACTGGTGGTCGGCGGGCTGCCCGAGGGGTCGCGGGACCTGCCGGGCGCGCGGGCGCAGGTAGCGGACGCCATCGGCGAACTGGCCGAGCACGCGCTGGCCTCGGGAGTCCGGCTGGGCCTGGAACCGCTGCACCCGATCTACTGCGCGGATCGCGCCGTTCTGTCCACATTGGACCAGGCGCTGGACATGGCCGAACCGTTTCCCGTCGACGCGGTCGGCGTGATCGTGGACGCGTTCCACCTCTGGTGGGACCCGAACGTGCTGAACGCGATCGCGCGGGCCGGGGCGCGGATCGCGTCGTTCCAGGTGTGCGACTGGGTGCTGCCACTGCCAGCCGATCCGCTGCTGGCCAGGGGCATGATGGGCGACGGCCACATCGACTTCCGCGTTCTGCGCCGAGCCGTCGACGCGGCAGGCTATACCGGCGACATCGAGGTGGAGATCTTCAACGCGGACGTCTGGGCCGCGCCCGGCGACGAGGTCATCGCCACGATGGCGCGGCGCTACGTCACCGAGGTTGTTGACTGACGCACCACCAGATCCGCCTTGATGCGGATGGTGCGCGGGCCCCGGTCGGAGGGTTCGAGCAGCAGGCGCATGGCGCGCTCGCCCATCTCCTCCAGCGGCAGCCGGACCGTGGTCAGTGCGGGGGTCACGTCCTGCGCGCTGGGCACGTCGTCGAACCCGATCACCGACACGTCCTGCGGCACCGACTTGCCGATCTCCTCACGCAGCGCGGCGATGGCGCCGATCGCGGTCGGGTCGTTGAGCGCGAAGACGGCGGTGCGGTCCGGATGGCGCGCCTCCAGTTCGAGCATGGCCACGTAGCCGCCGTCGCGGGTGAAGTCGGCGCTGACGATCGCGTCGTCCGGGACCTCGACGCCGGCCGCGTGCAGGGCGTCGCGGAAACCGGCGAGCCGGTGCTCGACCGTGCTCAGCCCGTTCGGTCCGCTCAGAATGCCGATCCGGCGATGGCCCAGCGCGAGCAGCAGTTCGGCCGCCTGCGCGCCGCCGCGCCGGTTCTCCGGCAGCACCGTGTCGAAGGGCAGCGACTGGTGCCGCACCAGCGCGACCCGGCCGCCGGTGGCCGCGAAGTCGGACAGCTGCTCGGCGAGCCGGGCGTTCTGTTCCGGGTCGGTGAAGCCGCTGCCGGCCAGCACCAGGCCCAGCGCGCGGTGCGCGCGCAGCCGGGCCACGTAGTCGATCTCGCGTTCCGGGTCGCGGAAGGTGTTGGCCAGCATGGTGAGCAGGTCGTGCTCGGCCGCGACGCGCATGGCACCGGCCGCGATCGCGGCGAAGTACGGGTCGTCGACCGAGTGCACGATCATGCCGACGACCGTGGTGCGCGAGCGGGCCAGCGCCTGCGCGGGCGCGTTGGACACGTAGCGCAGGTCGCGGGCGGCGCGCATGACGCGCTCGGCGAGTTCCGAGCCGACAATGCGCGAACTGCCGTTGAGCACCCGGGACGCGGTCGCGCGGGACACGCCCGCGGTGTCCGCGACGTGTTGCAGGGTGACCGGTCCGGACTCGACTCGGGGCGCTCTTGACTTGCTTGCTGGCACCTACGTACCTTAGCTGCTGGAAAGCGCGTTCCCACAGCGTTCCCACAGGCGAGGAGCAAGCGTGTCGCGGACCCCGATCGGCATTGCCATGAACGGTGTCACCGGTCGGATGGGATATCGCCAGCATCTGCTGCGGTCCATCTTGGCCATCCGGGAACAGGGCGGATATCGGCTGGCCGACGGCACGCTGCTGTGGCCGGAACCGCTGCTGGTCGGGCGCAGTGAGACCAAGTTGCGCGACATCGCCAACCGGCACGGCCTGACCCGATGGACCACCTCGCTGGAGAAAGCGCTTGCCGAGGGCGACATCGAGATCTACTTCGACGCCCAGCTGACCAGCGCCCGCGAACCCGCGGTGGCCGCGGCCATCGAGGCGGGCAAGCACATCTACGCGGAGAAGCCGACCGCGACCACGCTTGCCGGCGCGGTGCACCTGGCGCGGCTGGCCGACGCGCGCGGCGTGCGCACGGGCGTGGTCGCGGACAAGCTTTTCCTGCCCGGTCTGCGAAAACTGCGTCGGCTCGCGGACGCCGGGTTCTTCGGCCGGGTGCTGTCTGTGGGCATCGAGTTCGGGTACTGGGTGTTCGAGGGGGACTGGCAGCCGGCGCAGCGGCCGTCCTGGAACTACCGGGCGCAGGACGGCGGCGGGATCATCAGCGACATGTTCCCGCACTGGCGCTACGTGCTGGAGGACATCGTCGCGCCGGTCCGCTCGGTCTACGCGACCGGTTCGACCGCCATTCCGGAACGGTTCGACGAGCAGGGCAGGCCGTACGCGGCGACCGCCGAGGACATCGGCTACGCGATCCTCGAACTCGACGGCGGCGTGCTCGCCACCATCCGCTCCTCCTGGGCAACCCGCGTCAACCGGGACGAACTCGTGCAGATCCACGTGGACGGCACCGAGGGCAGCGCGGTCGCGGGCCTGTGGTCGTGCCGCGTCCAGCACCGCGCGACCACGCCGAAGGCGGTGTGGAACCCGGATCTGCCGACCGAGCACCAGTTCCGCGCGGACTGGCAGGAAGTCCCGGCGAACACCGAGTTCGACAACGGATTCAAGGCGCAGTGGGAGGCGTTCCTCTCGCACGTGGTCGCCGACACGCCGTTCCCGTGGGACCTGATGGCCGGCGCGCGCGGCGTACAACTCGCCGAGCTGGCCATGGAATCCGCGCGGGCAGGCCGCAAGGTCGCGATTCCGGAGTTGGCCGGATGAGCACCATCCGGCTGCCCGGCATCGGCGACTACGCGTGCGTCGGTGCGCAGCCGCTGCCCGCCGACTCGGCGCCGTTCCGTTCCCGGGTCGCGTTCGCGGCGGCGCACGTGGTCGCCGATCCGTACGCCGACTCGACCTCCGCCGTGGACTGGACCGCGACGCTGCGGTTCCGGCATCACCTATGGGCGCTCGGTTTCGGCATCGCGGAGGCCATGGACACCGCGCAGCGCGGCATGGGCCTGAGCTGGCCGAACGCGCGCGAACTCATCACGCGCTCGGGCGCGGAGGCCAGGGCGGTCGGCGGTCGGCTGGCCTGCGGCGCGGGCACCGACCAGCTCACCGGACCGGCCGGCCTCGACGAGGTCGCCGCGGCGTACGAGGAGCAGGTCGCGATCGTCGAAGAGGCCGGCGCGCAGGTGATCCTGATGGCCAGTCCAGCGCTCGCGGCGGCGGCGAAGGGGCCGGAGGACTACCTCGCGGTGTACGGGAAGCTGCTGGCGCAGACCAGGGAACCGGTGATCCTGCACTGGCTCGGCCCGATGTTCGCCCCCGCGCTGTCCGGCTACTGGGGCTCGACAGACCTCGACGCGGCCACCGAGACGCTGCTGGAGCTGTTGCGCGCCAACGCGTCGAAGGTCGACGGCGTCAAACTGTCTCTTTTGGACGCAGACCGGGAACGCGCGCTGCGCGCGTCCCTGCCGCACGGCGTGCGGATGTACACCGGCGACGACTTCAACTATCCGGATCTGATCGCCGAGGGGAGCGACGCGCTGCTCGGCATCTTCGACCCGATCGCGCCGATCGCGTCCGCCGCGCTGCGCGCGCTCGACAACGGCGACACCCAGCGTTACGAAACACTGTTCACGCCGACGGTCGAACTGTCCCGGCTGCTGTTCGCCGAGCCGACCTACCACTACAAGACCGGCGTGGTGTTCCTCGCCTGGCTCACCGGCCACCAGGACCATTTCCTCATGGTCGGAGGCCAGCAGGGCGCGCGGTCGGTGCCGCATCTGGCGAAGGTGTTCACGCTGGCCGATCGCGCGGGCTTGTTCACCGATCCGGACCTCGCGGTCGACCGGATGAAGCAGCTACTGTCCGTAGCAGGGATGGTCCCATGGGCGGTAGTACCTGCTAAAAGGTGAGTACTACCACTACGGTTTGTGCTGCGTTGGGGTACGGTGGGGTTATGACTGAGGTTGTTCCGCCTGCGGTCGACGAGCACGGCCAGCTCGTCTTCGACGTTTTCGCGCGGGCCTGCACCTCCCGCGAAACGCTGGAGCACATCACCGGCCGCTGGGGCATCCTGGCGTTGGCCGCGCTGATGGACGGCACGTTCCGGTTCAACGCGCTGCGCAGGAAGGTCGACGGTGTGAGCGAGAAGATGCTCGCGCAGACCCTCCACGCGCTGGAGCGCGACGGTTTCGTGCTGCGCGAGGCGCAGGCCACGATCCCGCCGCGCGTCGACTACAGCCTCACCCCGCTCGGCCGGGTGATGGCCGAGAAGCTGCTCGACCTGATCGAGACGCTGGAAGGCCGGATGCCCGAGGTACTCGCGTCCCGCGAAGCGGTGGACACGGCGAAGGCCAAGGCTTAGCGCGGCATCTTCCGCCAGATCGCGCGCGGCAGCATCCGGAACGCCGCGAACACGAACCGCAGCGTGCCCGGCACCCAGACCTCGCCCCTGCCCTTGTTCAGTGCGGCCACGGTCGCGTCGGCGACCTGGTCCGGCGTGCTGGACAGCGGCGCGGGCGACATGCCCTCGGTCATCCGCCCGATCACGAAACCGGGCCGGACCAGCAGCAGTCGCACTCCGCTGCCGGCCAGGGCGTCGGCGAGCCCGCTGGCGAACCCGTCCAGGCCGGCCTTGGCCGACCCGTACACGTAGTTCGCCCGCCGCACCCGAACCCCGGCAACCGAGGAGAACACGACCAGCGTGCCGCTGCCCTGTGCGCGCAGCATGGTCGCCAGCTCGGACAGGATGCTCACGTGCGCGACGTAGTCGGTGTGCACGATCGACAGCGCGTGCGCGGTGTCGGTTTCGGCGCGCTGCTGGTCGCCGAGGATGCCGAAGGCGGTCACCACGATGTCCAGCGGCCCGTGCTGCTTGGTCACGTCCGCGAGGAAGGTCGCGTGCGCGTCGAGCGCGTCCGCGTCGAACTCGACCCTGGTCACGGTGGCGGCGCCGGCTTCGCGCAGCGCGGCCTCCGCCGCGTCCAGCTCGGCACTGCGCCGCGCGGCCAGCACGAAGTCGCGATGCCCGCCCCTGGCCAGCCGTACGGCGACCGCCAGGCCGATCTCGCTGCGGCCACCCAGGACCAGCACAGTTCCCGTCATGGCCGCCTAGTCTGCCGGACGGTGAAACTCCGCTCGCCACTGGCGGTAACCCGACTCGCTCTCGACCTCTTCCAGGCGCATCAGGTCCAGGCCGTGCGAGGCGAACGCGTCGATGTTCGCCCGGGTCATCTTCCACGGCGGTCCGGTGACCGGCTCGTCGTCCGCCAGCACCATGGCGATCACCAGCAGCGTGCCGCCGGGCGCGACCAGCGCGGTGACCGCCTCGGTCGCCTCCGCGCGGACCGAGGGCGGCAGCGCCTGCACCGTGTAGCTCTCCACCACCAGGTCGAACGCGCCGAGCAGATCGGCAGGCGGGTTGAGCAGGTCGGCGACGCGGTAGTGCACGGTCGAGTCGGGAAAGCGCTGCTGCGCGGTCCTGATCGCGGTCGGCGCGACGTCGATCGCGGTCACCGCGTAGCCGAGGGTCGCCAGGTATTCGCTGTCGCGACCGAGCCCGCAGCCGATCACCAGCGCCCGCGCGCCCGCGCCCTCGCGTTGGTCCGCCCAGTCGCAGATCAGCGCGTTGGCCGCGCCTCGGTCCCAGGGCAGGCTGTGCTCGCCGCGCTCGCCCGCCGAGTACAGCTCGTCGAACCAGCGGGTGGGTTCGCCATCGGAGACGGCCGCATTGGCGAGTCGGTCGGCGGTTTCTTCCCAGTCCTTGTCCACGCGGCCGATTCTTACAGCAACTTGTCCAGTGTGATGGGCAAACCGCGCACCCGTTTGCCGGTCGCGTTGTAGATGGCGTTGGCGACCGAGGCGGACGCGCCGATGATGCCGAGTTCGCCGATGCCGCGCATGCCGATCGGGGTGAACTTGGTGTCCGGGTAGTTCAGGAAGGTCACGTCGATGTGCGGCAGGTCCGCGTTCACCAGCAGCAGGTAGGAGGCCAGGTTCGCGTTGGCGATCCGACCGCTGGTCTCCAACACACTGCCCTCCAGCAACGCCTGGCCGACGCCCATGATCATGCCGCCCATGATCTGACTGCGTGCCGTCTTGCTGTCCACGATCGTGCCGGCGTCCATTACGGACAGCAGCCGCGACACCCTCGGCTCCGCCGTCCACTTGTTCACCCGCACCTCGCAGAAGTGCGCGCCGAAGGAGTAGTAGCTGTAGCCGGCGGTGGTCGTCTTGCTCGCGGTGCCGGTCGCCTCGACGCCTGCCATGTTCATCTTGGTGAGCAGTGGCCCGAAGCCGATGGTCGTACTGCCCGAGGTGAGGTTGCCGTTCTTCCACTTCACGTTGGCCGCGCTCTTGCCCTTGAACGGCGAGCCGGACGTGCTGATCGCGGCCTGGATCAGCGCGGTGATCACGGCCTGGGCGGCGATCGTCACCGCGCTGCCGTTGCTCGCGGTCGACGACGAGCCGCCCGCGTTGGCCGCCGTCGGCAGGGTCGAGTCGCCGAGCTGCGCGGTCACCTGAGTGACCGGGATGCCGAGCGCGACCGCGCCGAGGATCGCGAACACGGTGGCCTGGCCGGTGCCCGCGTCCGAGCCGGTGCCGGCGACCAGCGCGGTGCCGTCCGAACGCAGCCGCACCTTGAGCGTGGCGTTGCTGCGGCTGGCCTGGTAGATCGCGGTGGCCATGCCGAGACCGACATACCAGTCGCCGTCCAGCACCTGGCCGGGCTGAGGGTTGCGCTTGGACCAGCCGAACGCGGCCGCGCCGGTGCTGTAGCACTCCGCGAGATGCTTGCTGGACCAGGGTTTGCCGCCGTTCGGCACGGTGTTCGCGTAGTTCTTCTCGCGCAGCGCCAACGGATCCATGTTCAGCTCGACCGCGAGTTCGTCGATCGCGCATTCCAGTGCGAACGAGCCGTTCGCCTCGGACGGGGCGCGCATGATCGTGGTCGCCGGGATGTCGAGGTCGATGGTGCTCTTGTTGGTGGTGATGCTGCCGGCCGCGTAGGTGATGTTCGAGACGGTCGACGGGCCTTCGGTGAATTTGCTCGAGTTCGACTTGCTCGCCGTGCCGTTGTGCGTCAGCGAGGTGATGGTGCCGTCCGAGGAGGCCGCGATGGTGACCGTCTGGCTGGTCATCGGTCGATGGCCGACCACGGTGAACACCTGCTCGCGGGTGAGCACGGTCTTGATCGGCTTGTTCAGCGCCTGCGCCGCCGCGGCGGTGAGCGGGGTGTGCGCCCAGTTGCCCCACTTGCCGCCGAACGCGCCGCCGACGTAGGGGTTGATCACGTGGATGTTGCCGCCGGCCACGCCGAGCGCGTTCGCCAGCCTGCTCACCACGAGCGGGGCGCCCTGGGTCGCGGTGTAGACGGTCAGGTGCCCGTTGGTCCAGCTGGCCACCGTCGCGTGCGGCTCCATGGCGTGGTGGTGCACCATCGACGTGGTGTAGGTCTGCGAGACCGTGGCCGCCGAGGCGGCGGGAACCTTGGCCGCGCCAGGGAAGGACGTCGCCGGGGTCTGCGGCGCATAGCTGGTGGTGACCAGCTCGGCCGCGTCCCGCGCCTGCTCAAACGTTTGCGCGACAACGAGTCCGATGACCTGGCCGTAGTAGCGGACGTTCGCATCCTGCAACGGCGGAGTGAACTCGTCGTTCTCGTCGCCGCCGTAGGCGTAGAGCTTGACCGGGTTGAATGGCGTGTACACGGCGAGCACTCCGGGCGCGGACGTGGCCGCGCTGGTGTTCATCGCGGTGATCGTGCCCTTGCCGATCGTGCTCAGGATCAGGTAGCCGTAGCACAGGCCGGGCGGGTTGTTGTCCGCCGCGTACAGGGCGCCGCCGGTCACCTTCAGCCGTGCGTCGATCCTGGACGTCGCGGAACCGATGGGGGAGCTGCTCATGACGTCACTCCCAGCAGTTCGCTCAGCGCGCGCACGATCACCCGTTGCACCAGCGTCACCTTGTACCCGTTCTGCGACAACGTCGTCGCGCCGGTCGCCGCGTTGGCCGCGGCACTGGTGAAGTTCGCGATGCTGGCGGTCTGCCCGGCCAGCGCGGATTCGACGGCCGGCAGCCGCCACGGGACCGTGCCCACCCCACCGACCGCGACCCGGGCCGCGGTGATCGTCGTCCCGCTCAGCTGCACCGCGATCGCGGCCGAACTGAGCGCGAACTCGTAGGAGGTGCGGTCGCGCACCTTGAGGTAGCTGGAGTTGGTCGCCCAGGCCAGCGGCGGCACCGTGACGCCGGTGATCAGCTCGCCGATCTTCAGCGTGTTCTCGATGCTCGGCGTGCTGCCGGGCAACTGGTAGAAGTCGGCCAGCGCGATCTGCCGAGTGCCGGAGCTGCCCTGCACGGTCAGCACCGCGTCCAGTGCCATCAGCGCGACGGCGAGGTCGCTGGGATGCGTTGCCGCGCAGGAGGTGCTGGTGCCGAGGATCGCGTGCGTGCGGTTCGCGCCGTCCTGGGCCGGACAGCCCGAGCCGGCCTGTCGCTTGTTGCACGGCGTCTGCACGTCGCGGAAGTAGTCGCAGCGGGTGCGCTGCAACAGGTTGCCGCCGATCGAGGCCATGTTGCGGATCTGTGGCGACGCGGACGCCTCCAGCGCCTGTGCGAGCACCGGGAACGCGCCGGTCACGTTCGGATCGGTGGCCACGTCGCTCATTCGGCTCAGCGCGCCGATGTGCAGGCCCGCACTGTCCACTGTGGTCCCGGTGAGTTGCAGTGCGTTGATGTCGATCACCGAGGACGGGCCCAGCACGTCGAGCTTCATCAGGTCGACGAGCGTGGTGCCGCCGGCCAGATAGGCCGACGCGCTGCCGGCCAGGCCGACCGCCTGGCTCGGCGTGGTCGCGGCCGCATAGGTGTAGGGGCGCATCAGACCGCCTTGCCCGCGGCCTGGGTGACCGCGTCCACGATGTTGGAGTAGCAGCCGCACCGGCAGATGTTGCCGGACATCCACTCGCGGATCTCCTCCGCGCTGCCGGCATGCCCCTCCCTGATCAGCGCGACCGCGGACATCACCTGGCCGGACGTGCAGAAGCCGCACTGCATGCCGTCGTTGTCGATGAACGCCTGCTGCACCGGGTTCAGCGCGCTGCAGCAGGCCAGGCCCTCGACCGTGGTCACCTGCTGGCCGTCGACCGTGGCCACCAGGGTCAGGCAGGACAGCACCCGCCTGCCGTTGACGTGCACCGTGCAGGCCCCGCACTGGCCCCGGTCGCAGCCCTTCTTGGTGCCGGTCAGGTTGAGTCGCTCGCGCAACGCGTCCAGCAGCGTGACGCGCGGGTCGACGGTGAGCTGCTCGGCCGTGCCATTGACCGTGCAGCTCACCGAGACCGTGCTGCCCACCTCGGGGCGGGCCGAGATCGGTTCCGCGGTGGCCGGAATCGGTTCGGCGACTGGGGTTGCGACCGCGATTCCGGCCGAGGCCGCGGCTGCCGCGCCGAAGAACCGACGTCGGGTCAGACCGCCCGAGTGGGACTGTGCCATGCGTGCTCCAGATGGATCAGGCGAGTGGATTGCCGTTGAATTCCTCGCTCATCACGAGGAACGCGCCGAGGCCGTGCGGGTCGTTGGTGGCCCGTGGCCTGGCCAGGTAGTACGCGAGAGTGCCGACATTGGTGCCCTGGCAGATGTTCGCGATGTCCACCAGGCCGGACGTTTCCTTGCTGACCTGCGCCAGCACGCCGTTGTAGCCGCGCACCGCGTTGGCGTGGTAGGCCGGGGAAACCCAGCCGTTGCGCACCGACTTGTCGATGACATAGGTGTACATGGCCGAGCAGGAGGTCTCGGTCCAGTTGCCGGCCACCGTGCCCTTGTCGACCACCTGGAACCAGCGGCCGGTCTTCGGGTCCTGGTACCTGGCCATGCCGGTGACCAGGTTCTGCAGGATCTTGAGGATCTGGGGCCGTTGCGGGTAGTTCCGCGGCAGGTTGTCCAGGGTGGTCACCGCGGTCATGCCGTACCAGCCGATGGCCCGGCACCAGAACTCCGGCGAGTGCTGGGTGCCCGGCGCCTGCCAGCTGATCGAGTTCTGGTCGTAGGCGTGGTAGAGCAGGCCGTTGGGCGCCTGGAGGTGGCCGGCGTCGATCAGCACCGCGCTCGCCGCCTGACTTTGCGCGTAGGCGGTGTCGTTGAACTCGTTGCCGTAGCGCAGCAGGAACGGCATGGACATGTAGGTGCCGTCCAGCCAGAGCTGGCCGGGCAGGCTGGTCGCATGCCACATGCCGCCGTCGCTGGTGCGCGGGTAGGTGTTGAACCGGGCACGGATCTTGTCCGCGGCGGTCTTGTACTTCGCCTGCTTCGTCTGCTGGTAGAGCAGCACGAGCAGGTTGCCGGCCTGCATGCTGTCCAGGCTGTTGAAGCTCTGGTTGATGTTGCCGTTCGCGTCGACGTAGGTGTCGACCCAGTTCTCGATGTAGGTCAGGTATGCCGGATTGTGGGTGCGTTCGTAGACCAGGTAGGCGCCGTAGAGCGCGAAGCCGACCTGGTAGCCCCAGCCGCCCAGCTTGGTCGCGGACGGGTCGCGGGACATGATCGAGTTGACCACGGCCGTGGACCAGTCCGTGGTCTTCGGCTGCGCGGCGGCGGCGGTGGGTGCGACGAGCGCCGCGACGAGTGCGAGCAACGTGCCGAGCAGACCGAGGCGTCTCGCTGACGAACGTCGGGTTACCTTCATGATCACGCGGGTCCTCCCCAGGGTGTGGATACCTAGCGCGCCGATTAGGTAAGATCCCTAACAAATTTGCTCTTCGTTCTTACTGGGTGCCCGAACTTGCTGTCAAGAGTCCGTCGACCAGCGGTGCTTCACAGTCGAAAACTGCAAACGTTTACGAAAGTTGCAGTGCGTGGCCGGGAGGCGCTTTCGAAAACGAAAGTGAACCAACAGGGCTTGACGGTAAATCGGTCCAGGACGTAAACAGAGCGCTGTGAACCAGCTGAGCGCGGCTCAGGACACTCCAGCAGAGGTCCGACGACAGCGGATCGTCGATCACGTCGGCCAGCACGAGTACGTGCGGGTCGCCGACCTCGTCGAGAAGTTCGCCGTGTCCGAGGTGACCATTCGCGGCGATCTCGCCGCCATGCACCGGCGCGGCCTGATCACCCGGGTGCGCGGTGGCGCCATTCCGACCCGGCGGTTGGTGAGCGAGCGCTCGTTCGAGGAGACCGCGGCCAAGAGCCCGCAGGAGAAGGCCGCCATCGGCCGCGCAGCCGCCGCACTCGTGCAGGACGGCGAATCGATCGCCATCGACGTCGGCACCACCACCGCCGCGCTGGCGCGCGCCCTGGTGCGGCGCGGCGGATTCGAGCAACTCACCGTGTTCACCAACGGGCTGCGCATCGCCTCCGAGTTGGAGGTGGCGATCCCGCGTATCACCGTCGTGGTCACCGGCGGCACGCTGCGGCCGATGCAGCACTCGCTGGTCGATCCGATGGCCAGCAGCGTGTTCGACCGGATCCGGCCGCACATCGTGTTCCTCGGCGCGAGCGCGGTCGACGCCGCACACGGCGTAACCAACGTGAACGTGCCGGAGGCCGAGATGAAGGCGCGGATGGCCAGGGCGGGCCGGCGCGTCGTGCTGCTCGCCGACGGCTCCAAACTCGGCGGGGTCGACGTGGCGCACGTGTGCGCGGCCACCGATCTCGACCTGCTGGTGACCGGGCGCAGCGCGCCCGCCGACCAACTAGAGGCGCTCGCCGACATCGGGCTCGATGTGCTCGTCGCCCCGGAAACCAACGACGACACCGAAACCGGCGTGGACTTCGCCGACTTCCACACCTCCTGACCACTTTCCCAGGAAGGACGGATGGGCCCGACCTGACCGCAACCAGGCCGGGCCCATCCCATCAGCTCCCCTGCAGGACGAATCGGCTCCGGCCGCGCAGCTGTGCCACGATCGCTTCCGGCGCGGTTTCCGGCGAGCCCGCGTTGAACGGCGGCTGCGGGTCGTACTCGATACCCAGCTGCACCCGCTGCGCGAACTCCTCGCCCTCGATGGTGGCGACCAGGCTCAGCGCCATGTCGATACCGGCCGACACACCCGCGCCGGTCACGTACTTCCCGTCCATGACAACGCGTTCCCTGGTCGGGATCGCGCCGTACTGGGCGAGCGTGTCCACGGCCAGCCAGTGCGAGGTCGCCCTGCGGCCGTCGAGCAGGCCGGCTGCGGCGAGTACCAGCGAACCCGTGCACACCGAGGTGGTCCAGGTGGACGTCGCGTCGGCGGCGCGCAGCCACTCGTGCACCGGCCCGTCAGTCATGTGGTCGTTCTGGCCGACGCCGCCGGGCACCAGGATCAGGTCCGGCCTTGGCACCTCGCCGAGTTCGTAGTCGACCATCAGGCCAAGGCCGGTGTCCTCGTCCCGGACCAAACCCTTGCGCTCGCCGACGAACACGACCTCGCTGTCCGGCAGAGTGGTCAGCACCTGGTACGGGCCGATGGCGTCGAGCACGGTGAGCCGGTCGAAGAGCAGAATCGCGATCTGCATTGATTTGTCCCTAAAATTGAGGTTGTCGGATTGATCAGACTCGCGCCGCGACGAAGCGGCGCCGGTATTCGGCGGGCGGCACACCGAGGGCGCGCACGAACGCTCTGCGCATCGACTCGGGCGTGCCGTAGCCGCACGCGCGCGCGACCTGGCCGATGTCCGCGCCGGTGTCCTCAAGGTGCCGGCGGGCCGCTTCCAGCCGGACCTTGTCCACGTAGCGGCCGGGGGAGATGCCGGCCTCCTCGGCGAACGCGCGGGCGAACTGGCGCGGCGAGAGCCCGGCCCGCTGCGCCAGCGCGTCGACCGACAGGTCGGCCTCGGGATGCTCGGCCACCCACGCCTGCACGTCGCGCAGCGGCGCGCGGTGCGCGACCTGTGCCGAGAGCTGCGCGCTGAACTGCGTCTGGTTGCCCGGCCTGCGCAGGAACATCACCAGGTGCCGCGCGATCTCCAGCGCGACGTCGCGGCCGAGGTCCTCCTCGACCAGCGCGAGCGCCAGGTCCATGCCGGCGGTGACGCCTGCGGAGGTCCAGACGTGGCCGTCCCGGATGAAGATCGGTTCCGCGTCCACGGTGAGCGCCGGGTACTTCGCGGCCAGGTTGTCCGCCTGGCTCCAGTGCGTCGTCACCCGCCTTCCGTCCAGCAGACCGGCCTCGGCCAGCAGGAACGCGCCCGTGCACACCGACACCACGCGCGGCGTGCCCGGCCCGACCCGGCGCAGCCAATCGACGATGGCCGGCTGCGGTCGCCGCGAGCCCGTGCCGCCCGGCGCGAGCAGCGTGTGCTGGGCCGGGGCGTCGGCCAGCGCGAGGTCAGGTGTGATGCGCAGGCCGCTGGTGCTGCGGATCGGGCCACCGTCGACGGTCGCGGTACGCACCCGGTACGCCGGTTCGCCTGCCTGGTTGGCGCCGGAGAACACCTCCAGCGGCCCGGTCACGTCCAGGCTCTGCACCTTGTCGAACAGGACTATCAGGACATCGCGCGTCAACACCCTTGTATCGTCGCTGCCGGCGCGGATGGCAGCAATGACGAATCTCCCACGTTTCCTGCCACGCGGGTCAGCTGCGGCGGCCGACGGCTCCGTAGAAGTTCGCGCGGGCGGCGTCCTGCTCGGTGGGCTTCTCCTCCGGGCGCCACTTCGGCAGCAGCACCAGGCCGGGCGCGACCAGCTCGTAGCCGTCCATGAAGCGCAGGATCTCCGCGGGCGACCGGTAGATCACCGGGGTCGGCGTGCGCGCGTACACCTGCTGGACGTGGGTGTCGTCGCCCGGCTGCCAGGTCTGCGGGCTCAGGTAGGACATCGCCAGGTAGCTGCCGGGAACGCAGGCCGCGCGGTACTCGGCGAGGAACTCCAGCGGACGGTCGGCATCGGACATCACGTGCAGGATGGCGACCGCGAGCACGGCCACCGGGCGGGTGAAGTCCAGCAGGTCGGCGACGCCCGGCGCGGTCAGCACCGTGCTCGGCCTGCGGATGTCCGCCTTGGTGATGGTCACCCGCTTCTCGTCCCGCAGCAGCTTCTGCGCGTAGCTCACCGCGACCGGCTCGATGTCCACGTAGGCGACCCTGGCCTCGGGATTCACCTGATGGGCGATTTCGTGCACGTTGCCGACGGTCGGGATGCCGGAACCGAGGTCGAGGAATTGGTCGATGCCCTGTTCGGACAAAAAGCGGACGACCCGGCCCAGGAATGATCGATTCGCCCGAGCCGAGAAGACCGTATCGGGTAAGGTTCGGATCAGTTCCTCGGCAGCGGCCCGATCCACCGCGACATTCGTCGACCCACCAAGGTAATAGTCGTACATTCGGGCGGCATTCGGTCGAGCCAGATCCAACCGGCCGACGTCATCCGGGCTCGGCCGCGGCACCCGATTCGCGCGGGCACCCTCGTCCGGAATCACCTGCTGCCGCCCTTCCTACCTGGTCATCGACTCCCGCACTCTACCTTTGCGCGGCCGCGCGCCCATGGTTCCGTTCGGTTTCTCCGCCGAGCCGTCTCGCGATGTTGACCTGACCGACACGAATTCGATCCGGCCAATGGCGCAGTGTTGCCGAATGCGTCGGTTTGTGTTCGCAGCGTGAGCGAATGTGGATGGGATTTCGTCGGCAGAATAGGCCATTCGGTGGATCGGGTAACGCCGCGCGGGCGAGCAACGAAACGTCGGATCGCCACTGTGTGTACGCCCCGGAAAACGCCGTTCACAGCGGGTTTTGCACGGTAACCGCGTTCTGCGGGACAGCGATACTCCTCGGTACCGGTTTGGGGAGGTAGGCACCGGATGAGCCAGCGTAGCAGCCACGAGTTCCAGGTTCGACCACGCCATCCGATGGCGATCTGGCTGATCCTCGGAGTCGTGTTCCTCGGGTCGGCCGGGATCAACCTGTTCCTGGGCACCACCGATGCGGGGATATGGCCGTTCGTGGTCGGCTTCGCGCTGGTGTTGGTGGCGCTGTGGTGCGCGGTGATGGCCTGGCGGGAACGCGGCTGAACCTGCCCGCACGGATGCGGACAGGCTCAGCCGGGTGTGCGGCGTGGCTCAGCGACCGCGCTTGGTCTTGGTGCCGGCGGCGTGGGCGGCCTCGAACGCGTCGGTGATCGCGGTGGAGATGCGGCCCCGCTCGGACACCTTGTGGCCGTTGCGCTTGGCCCAGTTCCGGATCGCCTGGGTCTGCTCCTTGGTCCGGCCAGAGCTGTTCGGCCGCGCCGCCGCCGTGCCGCGCTTGGCCCGCCCGCCCGCGCGGCGCGCGGAGGCGACGAACTCGGCGAGGCCCTCGCGCAGGCTCGTCGCGTTCTTTCCGTTGAGGTCGATTTCGTAGTTCACGCCGTCGAGGCCGAAAGTCAGGGTCTCGATGTCATCGCTCGCGGAGCCGTCCAGGTCGTCAACGAGTTGAACGGTAACTTTCTGCGCCATGGGTATTCGTTTTCTTCCTCATCGGGCGGTCTCGGAAAGACTGATGCATTCAAGGTTACCCAATTGCCGCAGGTCAGCGCGGTCGCGACACATTCCATGCCGAATTATCCCCCGAAAGGGTTACCTTTTTGTGGTATCGATCGGGGAACGCTTATCGCTTTTTCCCGACTCCGCCCAGGCTCACCGACTCGTTTGGTGTGCTGAACTCGGTGGTGGGTGTGGTTGGCGTCCCGTCTTCGGGATATGACTGCTCGGGATGCCACTGCGGCGTCCAGGTCAGTCCCGGTTCGACCAGATCGAAATCACCGAACAGTTCGCGCACCTCGTCCGCACCGCGCAGGATCAGTGGGCTGCTCTGCGTGTCGTAGAGCTTCTTCAGCGCGGCCAACTGAGTCCTGGAATGTTCCGGCACGCCGTCCGCGGTCAGATGCGAGATCACCAGGAAGGAGCCGGGCGCCAGCAGCTCCCGGCACCGCGCCACCGCCTGCGCGCCCACGTCCACCCCGTCCGGTCCGGGCTGGCGCACGTGCAGCACGGAGGTGAGGAGCAGGGCGATCGGCGCATCGAGGTCGAGCACGCCCGCGTCGTCCACCCGCGCCCACAGTTCGTCCGGTCTGCGCAGGTCCGCGTGGACCGCGGCATGCCGGGACGGGTTGCCGCACCGGTCGAGCAGCAGCTGCGAGTGCGCGACCGCGACCGGCTCGCTGTCCAGGTAGACCACGCGCGTCCGTGAATCGATCTCGTCGGCGATCTCGTGTGTGTTGCCGATCGCCGGCATGCCCGCACCCACGTCGATGAACTGGGTGATGCCGTGCCGGACCAGATACCGGACGGCGCGGTTGGCGAACAACTTGGTGGCCATCGCGACGGAACGTACCTGCGGGAAGTGGTTCAGTACGGTCTTGCCGAATTCGCGGTCGATCGCCCAGTTCGAGTTTCCGCCGAGGTAGTAGTTATAAACCCGGGCGACATTGGGCCGGTCCAGCTCACAGGCTGGCTCGACGGGAGCGGATTCGGCAGTACTCACGTCGGTGATCCCTTCCAGGGAACGTCTCGCGATGGCGAATCATAGCCAGGCAGCCGATGGCGCGGTAGCCATTCGGCGATAATTCAGAACGGGAGTTGGGCGCGCAGTTGTTCGCTCAGATTGGTAAGGAATGCTGTCGTATCGCCCGCTTCGAGTGCCGATCCGCGAAGCCTGTCCCAGGCGTCCACGAACAGCTCGAAGTCCCGTTCGTCATCGATGTTCAGTCCGCCCGCGACGTGCTCGACGAAAACGAAGTCCTGCGTACCGTCGGAGAAGCGCATGATGGTGAAGTCGTTCGGCACGTGCGGCAGCTTCGCGTCGAACGGCAACAGGTGGATGTAGGTACGCGGGTACTTCGAGCTGAGTTCGAGCAGATGCTGCACCTGGTCGAGGGCAACGGACGGATCAGGCCCGCCGGGCATCCTGCGCAGCGCCGCCTCGCCGAGGATGAACCGGTAGTACGGCGGGCGTTTCTGCTCGAACACCTCCTTGCGGTCCCTGCGGTTGCGCACCAGACCGGTGATGTCGGTGGCGCGCGCCTCGCTGAACTGCTTGAGCATGTAGTGCTCGGACTGCAACGGCCCGGGGATGCGCTCCCCGTGCCAGCTCAGGATCTCCGACGCGGCCGGCTCCAGGTCGGTGAATGTGCGGAACCACTGCGGCACCGCGGACCGGTAGCCGGACCACTGGCCGCGCTGGCTGCCGGAGCGAGCCAGCTCCAGCATCATGTCCTCTTCTGGCGAGCCGACCTTGAACGCCTCGATCATCTGGCGAAGATCGGCGATCTTGACCGACACCGCGCCCATCTCGATCTTGTTGATTTTTCCCTGGCCGCAGCCGAGCAGGTTGGCCACGTCCTGCTGGGTCATGCCAGCGGCGGTACGGGCGCGCCTGATCTCGTTGCCGAGTTGCCGACGACGCGATGTCACCGTGCTGGGCACCAGGTCTCCACTTCTGCGCGTACTACCAGGTGATTCACTGTAAACCACAGGCGTGGTGCGACCGGGCGCGTTTGGGCCGGACGGCGCAGCGCCCGCGTCGCGTCGGCGTGTGCGCGCACGCCACGCGACGCGGGCCGGGTCGCCTGCGCGTGGGTGTGCGCAGGCGCGAAAGCCTGGTGTGCGTTCTCGGCTGCGCGGTCAGCGGTTGAACTGTCCGGCCGCCGCCGCGGTGAGGAACGCGAGCCACTCGTCGTCGTCGAACACCAGCACCGGGCCCTTGGCCAGCTTGCTGTCCCGCAGGCCGACAAGTCCTTCGGTGCCCATGTTCACCTCGACGCAGTTGCCGCCGTTGGGTCCGCAGGAAAATGATGACTCCCAGGCGTCGACCGGGAAGATCCCGGCCGCGGTGGTGGGGTCATAGCCCTTCATGTGGTCTACTCCTTGGCTGGAGGCAGCCCACGCCTGCGCGATTAATCCCCTGCCCGTGGCCGATCGGACGGCAACCGGACGGGGCTGCCGGGCGGCCAGGGCGCTCGCGCGCAACGCGGGTGCTGTGGTCGGTCAGTTGTCGAACGTGGAAGTCGCTTGCCGATCGTGAGCTAAACGCCGATCACGGATCAGTTGGACCTTTTTCGGCAGGGTGTTCCTGTTGTCTGTGAAACATGAACTTGGCACCGCTTCCGGTCTTGAGTCGGCCATGGATGTCTATTTTCACGTCTGTACCGCAGGGCCCTCAAGGATAGTCGGTGGGCCGCTGACAAGTATTCGCGATTTGGCACTGGAAATCTGGCCCTGAAGCGCATCTCGTGATTTAGCGGTAGTCACCCGATGTAGTGAAAAATGGGACTGTGTCGAGTCCTGCGGTGGACTGCGTGATCAGCACGTACTCGTGCCGCGAATCAGGCTGCCTGCTACCGCCACCCGACCGGGCGTACTGGTTGGCGCCCTGCTCGCACTGTGTTTTCTTCTGGTCATCTCATGTTCGGTTTGCTGATTGGCACTGCTCCGAACGAGTGACGGTCGCGGCAAGATGGAGTAAATGTCCGAACTTGTGGGAAGACTGCTGACCACAGGTAGGGATATGCGTCCGGACGGGTGACATCAGCTGGTCGATTAGTGGCACGAAGTGAGTTACCGATGATCCGAGTTTCGAATAGCGAAAGTGTTCAGCACCGCCGTTCGGCGTCTTTTTCGGACCGCTAGGCGCTTGTCCGCATGCATGCCGGTGAGCAACAAAGATTGCTAGGGCATTATTACCAACCGTAGTTGTGTGGTTTCGGACAATCCACTTGGTCCCGCCGATCGTGGGCGCCCGGCGCGATTTCCGAAACCCGGCTGTTCTGCCCGGTCGGGGCCGGCCGTCACCAGCGCCCGCCTGGCCGGTGCGAGCGCGCAGGGAGATGACGACGTGCACAGCACCAGCCCGGACCAGGCGATTAATCCGGTCGAGCCGCCGGTCGAGCCAACCCTGCCGGTACGTCAGGTGGTACGGCTGGACGCCGAGTATCTCGGCGCGGGCGCGCGAGGCAAACCGGCTCAGGACGCGAGCGAGCCGGAGGAGGAACAGCTGATCGTGCTGCCCCGTCGCTCCGGCTCAGTGCTCGGTCGGTGGTTTTCCCGTCTGTTTGGCTAGCTGGCCACTCGGGCCCCGGAGCCGCGCGGGCGCAGGGCGACCCCTGAGGTTAGCAGCACTGTGCGGATGGTCCCGTACGAGCAGCCCGTGCTGGCCGCCAACGTCCGGATGCTCTCGCCTGCGCGGTATCGCGTCGCGATCTCCTGCGCCTGCGCGGCCGTGGGGGAGTGCCGTTCCGGCAGGGCCACGCCCTGGCCGCTGAGCATGCCCCTGATCACGCGCTTGTCCAGGCCGGTCTGCCGGACCAGTGCGGAGATGGACGCCCCGCTCTCGTAGCGCCGCGCCAGCGTCCGCGCGGTCTCCTGCTCACTGATTCCCACGCAGGGCGCGCCAGCCGCCTGCACCCCGGCCTCGCCGAGCAACCTGCGCACCACGGACGGCCGCCGCCCCAACTGGCTGGCCAACTCGTGCACGCTCATCCGATCCCGGGCGAACCGCTCGGCGACCTCGGCCGCGATCCGCTCTCGCCGTTTGCCACGCAGTGCCTCGGGCCCCGCGATGCGTTCCATGACCCACCCCATCCTCTCCGACCTGCTTGCGGGAGGGGGACGAACGCATCTCGGTGCCCTTACGCGGATTTCGGAGAAAAATCACACAGAGTTTTGGCGAGCGGGTGGGCGTGTCACGCACCGTGTTCGCGTCGGGTGTGCGCGTGTCCGTGGTGCGCGGCCGTGCGAAGAACATGCTGCTGCTCATGCTCTGAAATACGTGGCATAGGCTGCGGATATGTCGGTTGTCTCGGCGGTCGGAGAGTCCCGGTCGATGTCGCGGACGGTGGAACTGGTCGTCGGAGGAATGACCTGTGCCGCCTGTGCCGCGCGGGTGGAACGCAAGCTCAACAAGCTCGACGGGGTGCAGGCCACCGTCAACCTGGCCACCGAGAAGGCCACGGTCGACTATCCGGCCGACGTCGAGATCGATCGGCTCATCGCCGAAGTCGAGAAGGCCGGTTACCAGGCCAAACGCCACGAACCCGAGGCAACCGGCGACGCGATGGCCGAAGCCGCGACGGTCAGATCGCTGTGGCGCAGGCTGGTCGTGGCGCTGCTGCTCACCGCCCCGCTCGGCGACCTGTCCATCACGCTGGCGCTGGTGCCGGCGCTGCGCTTCCCCGGCTGGCAGTGGTTCCTGCTGGTGATGACCATCCCGGTCGCGACCTGGTGCGCGTGGCCGTTCCACCGGGTCGCGCTGCGCAACGCGCGCCACCTCGCCACGTCGATGGACACACTGGTCTCGGTCGGCATCACCGCGTCGGTGGTCTGGTCGGTCTACACGATCTTCTTCAACAGCGCGGCGGGCCAGGCCACGGACGGCGTGTGGGGCCTGATCTTCCGGCCCGGCGGCGCCATCTACCTCGACGTGGCCGCGGGCGTGACCACGTTCCTGTTGGCCGGGCGGCTGTTCGAGGCCAAGGCGCGGCGCCGGGCGGGTGGTGCGCTGCGCGCGCTGGCCGCGTTGGGCGCCAAGGACGTGGCCATCCTCGACGCGGACGGCACCGAGCACCGGATGGCCATCGGGCATCTCAGGGTCGGCCAGGATTTCGTCGTCCGACCGGGCGAGACCATCGCCACCGACGGCGTGGTGCGCGCAGGCCACTGCGCGGTGGACACCAGCACGATGACCGGCGAGTCGATGCCGGTCGAGGTCGGCGAGGGCGATCAGGTCACCGGCGGCACGATCGCGCTGCACGGCCGGCTGGTGGTCACCGCGAGCCGGGTCGGCCCGGACACCCAGCTGGCGCACCTGGTCCGCCTGGTCGAGCAGGCGCAGACCGACAAGGCCGGCATCCAGCGGCTGGCCGACCGGATCTGCGGCGTGTTCGTGCCGGTCGTGTTCGGCCTCGCCGCGCTGACCCTGCTCGGCTGGCTGGTGTTCGACGGTTCGGTGCAGCACGCCATCGGCGCCGCGCTGGCCGTGCTGATCATCGCGTGTCCGTGCGCGCTCGGTCTGGCCACGCCGACCGCTCTACTGGTCGCCTCCGGTCGGGGCGCGCAGCTGGGCATCTTCATCAAGGGGCATCAGGCGCTGGAATCCGCGCGCGCCATCGACACCGTCGTGCTGGACAAGACCGGCACCATCACGCACGGCCGGATGTCCGTTGTGGACATCCGGGTCACCGGGGACGCCGACCGGGCCGACGTGCTGCGCATGGCGGGCGCGCTGGAGGAGCCCTCCGAGCACGTGGCCGCCGCCGCGATCACCGCGCGCGCCCGCGAGGAACTCGGCGCCCTGCCCGAGGTCAGCGACTTCACCAGCCTCGCCGGTCTCGGCGTGCGCGGCGTGCTGGCGGGCCACGAGGTGCTGGTCGGGTCGGCTCGGCTGCTCACCGAACACGGTGTGTCCATTCCGGACGAACTCGGGACGGCCCGCGCCGACTGGGAAACCGGCGGCCACACCACCGTCCTGGTCGCCGCGGACGGCGTCGCGCTCGGCATCTTCGCCTTGGCCGACACGGTGAAGCCGTCGGCCAAGGCGGCGATCGCGGAGTTGCGGGCGATGGGCCTGCGCACTGTGCTGCTCACCGGCGACAACGCCGCGACCGCACGCAGCGTCGCCACCGAGGTCGGCATCGACGAGGTGATCGCCGAGGTCATGCCGGACGACAAACAAGCCGTCATCCAGCGGTTGCAGGGCGAGGGCCACTCGGTCGCCATGGTCGGCGACGGCGTGAACGACGCGCCCGCGCTGGCCCGCGCCGACCTCGGCCTCGCCGTGGTGTCCGGCACGGACGTGGCGCTCGGCGCGGCCGACCTGATCCTCGTCCGCGACGATCTCGACGTGGTGCCCGGCGCGCTGAAGCTGGCCCGCTCGACGCTGCGCACCATCCACGGCAACCTGGCCTGGGCGTTCGGCTACAACGTTGCTGCGCTGCCACTGGCCGCGTTCGGACTGCTCAACCCGTTGATCGCGGGCGGCGCGATGGCGCTGTCCTCGTTGTTCGTGGTGAGCAACAGCCTGCGGCTGCGCCGGTTCACCCTCGGCTGAGCCGGTCCAGCACGGGCTGGTAGTCCAGGAGCCCGGTGTCCTCGCCGCGCTCGTCCAGGCTGCTCCAGTGCACCAGCAGCGCGACGATCGCGATCAGCAGGCCGGCCTCGCCGATGATCAGCGCGAGCAGGCCGGCCGTGTGCTGGTCGGCGAGCAGGTTGGGCACCCAGGGCAGGGCGAGCGAGGTGTACATGTTGTCGCCCGCCCCTCCGTTGCCGACAACCGTCTTGCTGGTCAACAGGATCGCGGCGAACACGCTGTCGAAGGGCATCGCGGCGAGCAGCATGCCGAGCCGGGCCAGGTTGGGCAGCGGGCGCGGCGGATCGTCGACGCCGATGATCGGCCAGAAGAAGAGCACGCCGATCAGCAGGAAGTAGACCGCGATCGCGGTGTGCGCCCAGTGGAATCGCACCGCGGCGTCGAAAAGTCCGGTGAAGTACAACAGGAACGGCGAACCGGCGAACAGGATCAGCGCGACCATCGGCTGGGTCAGCACCCTGATCGCGGGCGCGGCGCGCAACGCGTGCAGCCAGCCGCGCAGGTCGAGCACGCCGCCACGACCGGACGCGGGCAGCGTCCTGCGCAACAGGGTCAGCGGGCCGCCGAGCACGAGCAGCGCGGGCACGAGCATGCCGAGCAGCATGTGGTTGGCCATGTGCAGACTGAACTGCGCGGTCGCGTACCGGCCGATGCCCGAGCAGGTCGCCACGAGCAGTATGGCGCAGCCGGCCAGCCAGTTCAGCGTCCTGGTGATCGGCCAGTCGCCGCCCTGCCGGCGCAGCCGCGCGACGCCGACGAGGTAGCCGACGGCCAGCAGCACGGCGAGCGGGCCGAACAACGCGTCCAGTCGCCAGTCGGTGAGCAGCCGCAGGATCGTGGGCGGGCCGCTGAGGTTGTAGCCCAGCAGGGTTTCCTGCGCGGTGACCGCGCGGCCGAGGAACGCGGGCGGCGGCAGGTGGGTCAGGCCGACGGACAGGCCGACCGTACCGAGCAGCACCACGAGTTCGACGCCGGCCAGCCGCAGCCAGCCCCGTTCGCCGCGGGAGTCCTTGACCAGTGTGAGTGCCTTGCGCCGCAACACCAACGCGACCACGCCGACGGCGAGGAAGATCAGCGCCTTGATGATGATCAGCACGCCGTAGCCGGTGGAGGCGAGTTGGTTGGGCGCGACCAGGACGGCCGCGTCCACGAGGCCGGACACGGCGAGCACGATCCAGCAGATGAGAGCGAGCCGGGCGTAGCGGGGCGCGATCGCGGGCAGCGCGGAGCGATCCCGCCGAACCTGCCGCAACACCGCGACCAGCACACCGATCCAGACGGCGGCGGCCGGTACGTGCACCATGATCGCGACGGTGCCGATGTCGTGCCCGGCGTCGGAGGAGGAGTGCCCGGCGGCGAGCGCGGGCAGCAGGCCGAGCACCGCGACCGGCAGCAGGTAGACGGTGCTGCGCCAGCGCAGCGCGAACCGCGCGAACAACGCGACGACCAGCGCGAGCACCGCGGTGATCAGCCACGCCTTGGCCTCTTCCAGCGCGCCGATCAGACCGAAGAGATGGGCCGGCGACAGCACGTCTCCCAACGACTGTCCGGAGGTGTCCGCGGTGTCGAAGACGACCAGCACCACGGCCGCGACCACCCAGACGATCGCCCAGCGCGCGGTGTCGCGCAGCGCGGCGAAACCGCCGGGGGAGAGCAAACCGCTGTCACGCTGAGGTTTGGTGAAGCAACTGGCGAAGATGAGTGAGCCGATGCACAGCGTGCCGGCGATGTCCGCGATCAGCCGCAGCAGCGGGGTGCCGAGGCGGATGACGGCGCCCGGGTCGGTGTTGCCGAGCTGCAGGTACGGCCCGGCACCGGCGACCATGGCGATGAGCGCGGCGGCGGCGATGCCGACCGCAACCCCGCCGACCAGGATGAGAGCCGTCCATCGACGCGTCACGAGCAGCACACCTCACGGCGGTCTTGGCTGGTTGTCTGCTTGCCGAAGATAACACCAGTAGGGTTTGTCCGGTGGAAGCGCGCGAACGGATTCTGGCAGCGGCTGCCGAACTACTCACGGAGGCGCACGGCGAACCGGTGTCCACCAGGGCCATCTGCACCAGGGCCGACGTTGGCCCGCCAACGCTGTACCACCATTTCGGTGACAAGGACGGCCTGTTCGAAGCCGTTGTCGCGCAACGCTTCGCGGAGCATCTCACCGAGGCGCGCGCCGTGCCGGGCAGTGGCGATCCGGTCGCGGACCTGCGCCGCGGCTGGGAATTCCAGCTCGACTTCGGGCGCAAGAACCCCGAGTTCTACGTGCTGATGTACGCGCAGCCCGGACAAACTCGGCGGGCGGCGAAGGACGCGCACGCCGACCTGGTCGCGTTGCTTCAGGACGTGGCGGGCGCGGGTTTGTTGCGGGGCGAGGTCGAACTGGCCGCGGACACCATCGAGGCCGCGCTGGTCGGCGCGACCCTGCACGTGATCAACGACCCGGACGCGCTGCGCGCCGCCGATGCCGTGCGCGACGCGGTGTTCGCCGCCGTGCTCACCGACGCCGAACCGGCTGCCGAACCAACTGCCGCGCAGGCGCCGCCGCTGGCGCGCATCGCGACCCAGTTCGCGGCATTGGTGGCGCGCGAGGACAACCCGTTGACCGACGGTGAACGCGGCCTGCTCCGGGAATGGGTCGACCGGATCACTCGCTGAGCAGTTCGGCGACCATCGCGCGCAGCGCGACGCCACGTGCGGCCGCCACGACCGCGGTCGACTCCGCGCCGAGCGCCGTGCGCGCCGCGAGCAGCGCCGCCTTGCGGTCCGCGATCTCGTCCTGCACGAACAGGGCCGCGCCCAGCCGTTCCCGCTCGCGACCGGACACGGTCAACAGCCGCAGCGCGGTGATCGGGTCGCCGTCGCCGACGGCGAGGCAGGCCAGCGCGTCGAACGCGTCCAGCATGCCTTCGGCCAGGTCGAGTTCGTGGTAGCTGCGCAGGCTCTCCATGATCAGCCCGCGGGAGCGCGCCCGGTCGCCGCAACGCCGGGCCAGCACGCCGAGATTGCCGATGGTCGCGGCCTCGCCGCGCCGGTCGTTCACGGCCTGCCAGCCGTCCAGCGCCGAGGTGAACGTCCGCTCGGCCTCGTCCAGCCTGCCAAGACAGCGCAGGGCGAGGCCGATGTTGTTCAGCGCGGACGCGTAGCGCAGCCGGTCGCCCGACTGTTCGGCCAGGTCGCGGGTGCGCTCGCCGTAGCGCAGCGCGGCGGCGAAGTCCTGCTCGGCGATGGTGGTCACGCACAGTCCGCCCAGCGCGTTGATGCAGCCGCTGACGCTGGGCAGCGACTCGAAGACCGCGAGGCATTCCTCGCCGAGTTCGCGGGCCTCCCGGTAGTCGCCGCTGTTGCGGGTCAGCGCGGCGGCCGCGCGCAGGGCCTGGCCGCGCAGCTGCGAGGGCGCCGGATCGGCGGCGGCCAGCGCGCGGCGCAACCAGTCCCGGCCCTCGGCCATCAGCCCGCGCGCCCACCAGTACCACCACAGCGGGCTGGCGATCTCCAGCGCGCGACTCGGCGCCGCGCCCTCGCCGAGACACCAGTCCAGGGCCGCGCGCAGGTTCGCCTCCTCGGCCGCGAGCTGCGCGACCTTCTCGGCGTGGTCGACACCGCCGTAGTTCGCCGCCGCAGTCGCCAGCGCAACGCACCACAGCGCGTGCCGTTCGCGCGCCCGGGTGGCCTCGCCCGCCTCGATGAGCCGTTCGGTCGCGTAGACGCGGACCAGTTCGAGCATCCGGTACCGGGTGCCCTCCGCGCGCACGTCCGCGACCAGCACCGACTGGTCGACCAGTCGCATCAGCAACTCGTCGACGTCCTCGCGGCCGGTGAGGTGCTCGACCGCGTCCCGCGTGGCGCCGCCCGCGAACACCGACATGGTGCGGAACAACGCCTGCTCGTCGGTGGCCAGCAGCTGGTAGCTCCAGTCGATCGCGGCGCGCATGGTCTGGTGCCGGTCCGGCAGGGTGCGGGTGCGCCGGTCGGCGAGGGCGAGTTGGCTGCCGTAGCGCGATTCCAGCTGTCCGGTCAGCTCGGCGAGCGACCGGGTGCGCAGCTGCGCGGCGGCCAGTTCGATGGCCAGCGGTAGCCCGTCCAGCCCGCGCACCAGCCGGGTCGCCACCTCTACGTCGCGGCCTGCGATGGCGAACCCCGCGCGCACGCCCTTGCCCCGGTCGGCCAGCAGGCGCAGCGCCTCGGTGGTCACCGCGGTCGCCGGCCGCTCGTTCTCGGCCGGCACGGTCAACCCGGCCAGCGGCCACACTTCCTCGCCCGCGACGCCGAGCGGTTCCCGGCTGGTGGCCAGGATGCGCAGGCCCGCGCAGTTGCTGAGCAACTCGGCCGCGACGGACGCGGCCTTGCCGATCACGTGCTCGCAGTTGTCCAGCACGATCAGCGCGCGCCAGCCGCGCAGCTGCCCGGCCAGCGTGGCGACCAGCGGCTCGTCCGTGCGCGAGCGCACCGACTTGGTCAGCCCGCCGCGCGGCCGGTGTGGCAGCGTGCGGCTGGCCAGGCCGGTCGTCACCGCGTCCGCGATCCGGTCCGCGACCGAGCCGCCGATCGGCGAGGACGCCAACTCGACGACGTACACGCCGTCCGGGTAGTCGGCCGCGGTGTCCTTGGCCAGTTCCAGGGCGAGCCGGGTCTTGCCGGATCCGCCCGGCCCGGTGACCGTGAGCAGCCTGGTCCGGCCGAGCTGGCCGGCGAGCCGCTCCACCTCGCGTCGCCTGCCGATGAAGCGGCTGGCCGGCGACGGGATCTGGGTCTGCGGGTTGAGCGTCGGGTCGCGCCGGTCGATCGCCCTGGCCAGCGAGACGATCTCCGCGCTCGGTTCCGAACCCAGTTCGGCGTCGAGTTCGGTGCGCAGCCGCTGGTAGGCGGCCTGCGCGTCGCTGACCCGGCCGCAGCGGTACAGCGCGAGCAGATAGAGGCCGGTCAGCCGTTCGCGCACCGGGTGCTGGGCCACGAGTTCGGAGAGCTCGGCGATGACGCCCGCATGCCGGCCGAGCCCGAGTTCGGCCTCGATCCGGTCCTCCAGCGCGGCGAGCCGCAGCTCGGACAGGCGCAGCCGGGCGGCGGCGACGTCCGAGCCGACCTGGGTGTCGGTGAACGGCTCGCCCCGCCACAGCGCCAGCGCCGAGGCCAGATCCGCGATGGCGCGCGCCGGTCGGTCCGGCAGCAGTGGCCGGACCGCCTCGATGATCGCGACGAACCGGCTCGCGTCCACGTCCTCGTCGGTCGCCTCCAGCTGGTAGCCGGAGCTGGTGGTGACCAGCCGGTCACCGAGTACCTTGCGCAGCGCGGACACGTGCATCTGCAGGCTGGCCATGGCGGTCGCGGGCGGTTCCGAGCCCCAGACCTGGTCGATCAGGTGGGTGGCCGAGACCGGTTTGCCGACGTGCACGAGCAACGTGCTCAGCACCGCACGAGGCCGAGGTCCGCCCAGGCGCACCGCTTTGCCCGCCACCAGGACTTCCAAGGTCCCCAATACGCGGAATTCCACCCGACCCGCTCCTGCCCCGCCACACCGTTGGCTCTGCCGACCTTTGGAGGGTCTTTGGCGAACCGGGCCAAGCTGGGCCGCGAGGACTGGGCGCGCCACTGCCGGGCTGGTCGACCGCTGATCCGGAGGTCGGGTAAAGGGTAGGCCGCCTGTGTCGGTTGGCTCCAGTGATTTCTCTCTATGAGATATATATAAATGCGGCAAAACGGATTTATTTGCTAGGCCGTTCGGGTGTTTCCGACAAATCCGGTTGCCAACTGGCCGGTGCCGATGTCGATCATGGCGATCCGTACCCGATCCGGTGGTGCGCCCGCCCGACGAGCTGAACGATCTTCGTAACTTCACTCGAAACGAGCAGCGGGATCATTCGGCCGGGTAATGCGACGCCGTACCGGTCACCCGCGGACCGGGTGTCCATGCGCCAAGCGGGTATTTGTCCGCCGAATTCGCGGAATCGCGGTTTTCCGGCCTGCTGGCTACCGTCTGCTCCAACCGAAATCGGGTCGGTGCGGAAAGGGGCTGGCGAATGTGGTGGTTGCTTGTCGCATGTGGATCCGTCGCGCTCGTGGCGATACTGGTCGTACTCGTGCACCGCGTTTTCCCGCACACCCTGCGCGCGGCCTACAACGAGGTGAACGGCTATTTCTTCGCCGCGGTCGGCGCGCTCTACGCGGTGCTGCTCGCGTTCGTGGTGGTGGCCGTCTGGCAGGACATGGGCACCGCGCAGCAGAACACCTACGACGAGGCGAACGCCATCCCCGGCCTGTACTTCAGCGCGACCGCCTTCCCGGACAACGTCCGGCAGAGCTTTCAGCGCAGCGCCATCGCCTATGCCCGGGACGTGATCGACCAGGAGTGGCCCGCGCTGGCCGGCAACTCCTCCAGCGCCGCGGTCGAGGCCGACGCGAAGGCGATGCGCAAGGAGATCCTCCAGGTCAAACCGGACAACGACCAGCAGGACGCGCTGTACTCGTCGATGATCGACCGGATCAACACCATCAACAGCGCCCGCCGGCAGCGCATCTACGAGGCCCAACCGGCCATTCCGGGATTTCTCTGGTGGGCGCTGGTCGGCGGGGGCGTGATGCTGGTGGTGTTCGCATTGTTCTTCGGCGTACCGAAAATGATTCCGCACCTGTTGATGGTGACCGTACTGACCATTGTCGTGTCCGGAACCCTCTATCTCACCTATTTGATGGAGCAGCCTTTTCGCGGGCCGATGCGCATCGAGCCCAACGCCTATCAGGTCGCGCTGGTCGAAATGGGCCAGCCAGTTCAGTAGAACCACCCGAAACACAGGAGGTCGGCACGATGAGGTTGGTCGGAAAACGAGGCCGGTTCCTGCTGGCCGCGGTAGCGTTGTCGCTGGTCACCGTGGTGAGCCTGGCGTCGTCAGGGGCCGCTGCACCGCATGATCCTGGCGTGCCCGGCAATCAGACGCTCACCCTGCTCGGCAAGCGCGGTGCGATCACCCTGCCCGCGGTGCCCGCGCTCGGCATCGGGTTCATGGCGGGTGGCGACCTGTACGACTCGACCGGCGTGACCAAGATGGGCACGTCCTACTCGTCCTGTTCGGTGGTGGCGATCTCGGTCGCGGTGCCGCCGGTGATCACCGCCGAGTGCACCACCGTGTTCAGCCTGGCCGGCGGCGAGCTGTATCTGGGCAGCCTGCGCGACTACCTCAGCGGCGGGTTCAGCAATGCCAAGGTGGCCGTGCTCGGCGGGACGGACAGCTACAACAACGTGCGCGGCGACGGCACCGTCTCGGTCACCGACCCGACCGCGCACAGCTACACCTTCACCATCAACCTGATCAGCAGCTGACCCGCAGGTCGGCCTCGACCGAGGCGGCCGGCACGTGCTCGTTGGCGACGACCGCCAGTTCGACGGCGTCGCCGGCGCGCTGCCACTGGCCGGTGGCCAACGGCACCCGCGCGACACCCTGGGCCGGTCCGTCGGACCAGTCCAGGGTGCCGGCGATGGTGGCCAGTCGCGTCTCGGCGAGCACCTTGGCGATTGCCTCGGGCTCGTCCGCGTTGTCCAGCGCGTGCTGGGCGACCTCGAACAGCGCGTGGGCCATGCCGAGCGGCTGCAGCCAGCCCTGGCCGGTCGCGGTGGTGTAGCCGGCGGCCAGCTCGGCGCAGCTCGACCCGTCCAGCGACGAGGTGTACGGGTGCCGCGGCGTCCAGTACACCGGCGTGACCACACCGTCCACACCGGACTCGCGTGCGCCGATCGGGTAGCTCAGCCAACGGGAACAGCTGATCAGCGCCAGTCGCAGGCCCGCACGCAGCGCGCGTCGGTGGAAGCCGCGCAGATCCCGCGCGGTCGCCGCGCTGGTCACCACCCGCACGCCCGCCTCGGCGAACACGCCTGCCTCGCGCCGGAAATCCGCGCTGTCCTCGGCATAGCCGCCCGGGTCGACCAGGCGCAGCCCGAGCCGCGCGGCCTGCGCGGCGAAGCCGGATTCGGCGCTGCGCAACGCCGCACCTTGTGGCCCCGCGTTCCACAGGCAGCCGAGGGCGTCGATGCCCGGCACCCGCGCCCAGGCCGACGCGAACGCGGCCGCGATGTCGTCCAGTCCCCAGCAGGCGTGGAAGCCGAGCCCGCGCCGCTCGCCGAGCACCTGCCACGGCAGCGTTGTGGACAGGCACGGCACGCCGACCTCGGCGCAGGCGCGCGCGACGGCCGGCACGGTCGCGGTGCCGCCCAGGGTGAGGATCAGCGCGGCGCGCTCGTCCTCGACCAGCCGTCGGACCGCGTCGGCCGCGCCGTCCGGGGTGGACCGACTGTCCCGAATGGACACAGTGGGCCGGCCGCCGCCGCGCCGGGCAGCGCCGTCCTCGTAGGCTTGCGCGGCGAACCGCAGCGGCGTACCGAGCGCGGCCAGCCTGCCGGTCCCGTGCGCGACAACCCCGATCACCGTGTCCATGGCGCCGCACGGTACCGGGCCGACCCCGGCCTTCCCGATCGAGTGAAGGTTATTCGAATCTGCTGGTGTCACCGGCGCCGCGCCGGATGATCTCCGGCTCGCCGTCGGAGAAATCGATCACCGTGGTCGGGTCGGTGCCGCAGTCGCCCGCGTCGAGCACCGCGTCCACCACGTTGTCCAGCCGCTCCTTGATCTCCCAGCCCTGCGTCATCGGCTCGTCCTGATCGGGCAGCAACAGCGTGCTGGACACGATCGGCTCGCCCATCTCCGCGACCAGCGCCTGGGTCACCACGTGATCCGGGATGCGCACGCCGACCGTTTTCTTCTTCGGGTGCATCAGCCTGCGCGGCACCTCCTTGGTGGCCGGCAGGATGAACGTGTACCGACCGGGCGTGACCGCCTTGATCGCGCGGAACGCGGCATTGTCGATGTAGACGAACTGGCCGATCTGCGCGAAGTCCTGGCAGACCAGGGTGAAGTGGTGCCGCTCGTCGAGATGCCGGATCGTCTTGATCCGGTTGATGCCCTCCGCGTTGCCGAGTTGGCAGCCAAGCGCGTAACAGGAGTCCGTCGGATAGACGATCAGGCCGTCGTCGTGCAGCAGATCCACGGCCTGGCCGATGGAACGCCGCTGCGGGTTCTCCGGATGGATGTCGAAGTACTTGGCCATGGCGGCGAGCCTAACCAGGTTCAGCCCAGCGCCTGCCACCAGCCATCGACCGAGGGCGGCGTGGCCACGTTGATCCGTTCACCCGGTCGGGGCACGGCCAGCGCGACGTCGTGAGCCTTGGCCTCCGCCCACACCCGGTCGACCGGGTCGGTCCAGGCGTGCGGCGCCAGCGTGAACGTGGCCCAGTGCACCGGCACCAGCAGGCCGCCGCGCAGGTCGAGGTGCGCGGCCACGCCTTCCTCGGGCGTCATGTGGATGTGCGGCCACGCCTCGCTGTACGCGCCAATCTGCACCAGGGTCAGGTCGAACGGACCGTACTCCGCGCCGATGGCGGCGTAGCCGTCGAAGTAGCCGGAGTCGCCGGTGTAGAAGACCCGGTGCAGCGGCCCGGCCAGCACCCACGACGACCAGAGCGTGCCGTCGCGCGCGAACAGCCTGCCGGAGAAGTGCTGCGCGGCCGTACTGGTCAGCGTGATGCCGCCCAGTTCGACCTGCTCGGACCAGTCCAGCTCGACGATCCGCTCGGCCGGCACCTGCCACCGTTCCAGGTGCGCGCCGACGCCCAGCGGCACCACGAACGGCGCGGTCTGGGTGCGCAGCAGCGTGCGCACGGTCGGCAGGTCGAGATGGTCGTAGTGGTCGTGCGAGATGACGATCGCGTCCAGTCGGGGCAGCGCCTCGACGGCGACCGGCGGCTGGTGCAGCCTGCGCGGCCCGGCCAGCGTCGACGGCGAGACGCGCTCGCCCCAGACCGGGTCGATCAGCACCCGCGCGCCGTCGATTTCGACCAGCGCGGACGCGTGCCCGTACCAGGTCACGTGCAGCCCGGTCGGCCCCGAATCCGCGCCGGCCGACCCGCCGTCGACCAGCGGGATCGGTCCGGCCGGCTTGCGCTTGTCCCGTCCGGTCAGCATTTCCCGCAACGCCTGCGTGAGGCTGCCGGCCGTCGGCACGGTGCTGACCTCGGCCTTGTTGTGGAACTGACCGTCTCGGTACTGCGGTGAGCGCCGCATCCGCTCCGCCCGCGCGCCGCCGGCCCGTCCGCCCGCCGCGACCAGCACTTCCCGCGCGATGGCCGCCGCCGCGCCGAGGAGCCCGACGGTCAGCGCGACCCGCAGCAGCCCGCGCCAGCGCGGTCGACGCCGCCCGTTCACCGTTGTCGCCATGCCGCCAGCATGGCACGCTTTCGGCTCATGGTCCGAAATGGAATCCGCGTCACCATCGCCGTGGGCGCGTTACTGGCCGCCGCGTTCGGCACCACCGTGCCGGCCCAGGCGAGCACCGCCGCCGGGTACCGGGTCAGCGCCGCCGAACAAGCCGCGACCAGCGCTTACTGGACGCCGCAACGCATGGCCGCCGCGACCCCGCTCGACTCCTCGACCTCCGCCCAGCCGCAGGACGCGCCGCCCGGCACCCCGACCGGGACCCTGTTCGACGGCGTGCCCACGGTCGGCGCGCTGTTCTCCACGGTCGGCGGCAAGGGGCACTTCTGCACCGCGAGCGTTGTGCTCAGCCCGACCCGAAACCTGCTGCTCACGGCGGCCCACTGCGTGTACGGCAGGAACGGCTACCACGCCAACGTCGCGTTCGTGCCCGGCTACCACGCCGGCACCGCGCCCGATGGCACCTGGCCGGTCGCGTCGATGCTGGTCGCGGACGGCTGGCAGACATCGTCGGATCCGAACCTCGACTTCGCCTTCCTCGGCGTCGCCGCGAACGACGACGGCAGGCAGCTTCAGGACGTGACCGGGGGCAACCTGCTCGGTATCGACCGGGGCTACGACCACACGGTGACCGTGATCGGCTACTCGAACACCACCGACAACCCGAGCGACCTGCCGATCATGTGCCGGACGCAGAGCTTCCAGGCCATGCCCGACCAACTCCAGTTCAACTGCCACGGCTACTACGACGGCACCAGCGGCGGCCCCTGGCTCACCGACTACAACCCGTTCACCGGCTCCGGCACGGTGATCGGCGACATCGGCGGGTACGAGACCGGCGGCGACTACGAGTACACCTCCTACAGCCCGTACTTCGGCCTGCCCACCCTCCAGCTCTACCTGAGCGCCGAATTCGATCAGGTCCACAGTGGATGATCGAATCAGCGGAAAACCGCGATACATCCGGCCACGGATCAGGAACAATGTCCCGTCGTGTTGTTGACGATCACGCTGACCGGCCCGCACGCCACCGACCTCGGCTTTCTACTGTACAAGCATCCGGCCAGGGTCCAGGCGTTCGACGTCTCGGTCGGCACCGCGCATGTCTGCTACCCGCGGGCCACCGACGAGCGCTGCACCGCCGCCCTGCTGCTGGAGATCGACCCGATCGCTCTGGTGCGCGGCAGTCGCGGTGCGGCGGCGGAGGGCTTCACGCTCGGCCAGTACGTCAACGACCGGCCCTATGCCGCGTCGAGCATGCTGGCCGTCGCGCTCGGCCGGGTGTTCCGGACCGCCATGAACGGCCGCTGCGACCAGCGTCCCGAACTGGCCGCGACCGCGCTCCCGCTCGAACTGCACATTCCTGCGCTGCCCTGTCGCGGTGGCGCGGAGCTGGCCACGCGGGTGTTCGAGCCGCTGGGCTGGACCGTGCGGGCCGAGCCGATCCCGCTCGATGACACGTTTCCGGGCTGGGGCGAGTCGCGCTACGTCGACCTGCGGCTGACCGGCACCGTGCGGCTGGCTGACGCGCTCAACCACCTCTACGTGCTGCTGCCCGTGCTCGACGATGCCAAGCACTACTGGGTCAACTCGGACGAGGTCGACAAGCTGATCAGGGTCGGCGGCGGCTGGCTGGCCGAGCATCCGGCGAAGGAGTTGATCACCCGGCGTTACCTGGCACATCAGGGCCTGCTGACCCGCTCCGCGCTGGATCGCCTCGCCGACATCGACGACACCGAACCGGACGCGCTGGACGCGACCGAACCGGGGGAGACCGGCGTGTCGCTGGCCGTGCAGCGGCGCGGTGCGGTGCTGGCCGCGTTGCGCTCCCGCGGTGCGCGCAGCGTCGGCGATCTCGGCTGCGGCGAGGGCGCGCTGGTCGGCGATCTGTTGGCCGATCAGCAGTTCACGCATGTGGTGGCCGCGGACGTGTCCAGCAGGGCGCTGGAGATCGCCGAGCGGAAACTGCACCTCGACCGGATGCCGCCCGCGCGCCGCGAACGCCTGACCCTGCTCCAGTCCGCACTGACCTATCGGGACAGTCGGCTGATCGGGCTGGACGCGGTGGTGCTGATGGAGGTCATCGAGCACGTCGACCCGCCTCGACTGCCCGCGCTGGCCCGCACCGTTTTCGGCTCCATCGCACCGGAAACCGTGGTGGTGACCACCCCCAACGTCGAGTACAACGTGCGCTATCCGACGCTGCTGCCCGGCCGCCGCAGGCATCGCGACCACCGTTTCGAGTGGACCCGAGCGGAATTCGCCGACTGGGCGGAAGGTGTCGCGACGGACTGGGGCTACCAGGTGCGCTACCTCCCGGTCGGCGAGGACGACCCGGAACTCGGCCCGCCCACGCAAATGGCACTGTTCACCAGGACGGAGGCGGTCGCATGACCGAGTTGACCGTGCCCGAGCTGTCCCTGGTGGTGCTGATCGGCGCGACCGGTTCCGGCAAAAGCGTTTTCGGCCGCACGCACTTCGCGCCGACCGAGGTGATCTCCAGCGACTTCTGCCGTGGCCTCGTCGCCGACGACGAGAACGACCAGTCGGTCAGCGCGGCCGCCTTCGACGTGCTGCACTACATCGCCGGCAAACGGCTCGCGCTGGGCAAACTGACCGTGATCGACGCGACCAACGTGCAGCCCGACATGCGCAAGCAACTCGTCGCGCTGGCCCGCGAGCACGACGTGCTGCCGGTCGCGATCGTGCTGGACCTGCCGGATCGGCTGAGCATCGATCGCAATGCCGCGCGGCCGGACCGCGACTTCGGCGCGCATGTGGTGCGGCACCAGCGTGATCTGCTCCGGCGCGGCCTGCGCTCGCTGAACAAGGAGGGCTTCCGGCACGTCCACGTGCTGCGCAGCGAGGCCGAGGTCGACGCCGTCACCATCACCAGGACCAAGCTGTACAACGACTTGCGGACGGAGACCGGCCCGTTCGACGTGATCGGCGACATCCACGGCTGCCGTGCCGAACTGGAGTCCCTGCTCACCGAACTCGGCTATCGGATCAGCCACGACCCGGTGGGTGCGCGGCATCCGGAGGGTCGGCGCGCCGTGTTCGTCGGCGACCTGGTCGACCGGGGGCCGGACACGCCGGGCGTGCTGCGGCTGGTGATGGGCATGGTCGCGGCCGGGACGGCGCTGTGCGTGTCCGGCAACCACGAGGCCAAGCTGTTGCGCGCGTTGCGCGGCCGCGATGTGCGGGTGACGCACGGGCTCGCCGAATCGCTCGCGCAGCTGGGCGAGGAGAGCGAGGAGTTCCGGGCCGAGGTCGAGCGGTTCATCGACGGGCTGATCTCGCACTACGTATTGGACGGCGGCAGGCTGGTCGTCTGCCATGCCGGCCTGATCGAGGCATACCAGGGCCGCGCGTCACGACGGGTGCGCGATTTCGCGCTGTACGGCCAGAGCACGGGCGAGACCGACGAGTTCGGTCTGCCGATCCGCTATCCGTGGGCCAACGAGTACCGGGGCAAGGCCATGGTCCTCTATGGACATACGCCGGTGCCGGCGCCGGAGTGGGTGAACAACACGCTGTGCCTGGACACCGGTTGCGTGTTCGGCGGCAGGCTCACCGCGCTGCGCTATCCGGAGCGGGCGCTGGTCTCGGTGCCGGCGAGTGCCGTGCACTACCAGCCGACCAAACCGTTCCCGGTCAACCCGACCGCCGAACCCGGCGAGGCGAGCAGGCGCGATCCGGACGTGCTGGACATCGGCGATGTCACCGGCCAGCGCGTCGTCCAGACCCGCAACCACGGCAGGCTGACGATCCGCGCGGACAACGCCGCCGCCGCGCTGGAGGTGATGAGCCGCTTCGCCATCGATCCGCGCTGGCTGCTCTACCTGCCGCCGACCATGAGTCCGGTCGCGACGAACAAGAAGGGCGATCTGCTCGAACATCCGGAGCAGGCGTTCGAGCAGTACCGGTCGGACGGGGTCGGCGCGGTGCTGTGCGAGGAGAAGCACATGGGTTCGCGCGCGGTCGCGCTGGTGTGCAAGGACGAGGCCGCCGCGCGCGCTCGGTTCGGCGCGCCGGGCGAGGCCATCGGCGCGATCTGGACCAGGACCGGTCGCCCGTTCTTCAACCCGGACCTGACCGGCCAACTGCTCGACCGGCTGCGCGCGGCCATCGCCAAAGCCGGTCTGTTCGCCGAGTTGGACGCGGACTGGCTGCTGTTCGACGCGGAACTGCTGCCGTGGAGCGTGAAGGCCGAGGACCTGCTGCGCGGCCAGTACGCCTCGGTCGGCGCCGCGGCCCGCGCGGCGTTGCCGGCTGCCACCGATGTGCTGCGGCAGGCCGCCGCGGCCGGCCTCGACGTGACCGACCTGTTGGCCCGCACCGAAGCCCGGCAGGCGAACGCGGAGGCCTTCACGGCGGCGTATCGGCGCTACTGCTGGCCGACGGACGGGCTGGACGGCGTGCGGATCGCGCCGTTCCAGCTGCTCGCGGCCGGCTCGGCCACGTTCGAGACCGAGCAGCACGACTGGCACCTGGCCATCGCGGACCGGCTCGTCGAGGCCGACCCGGAGACGTTCACGCCGACCCGCCGGTGTCTTGTCGACACCAGCGATCCCGAGTCGACCGGGGCCGGCGTGCGGTGGTGGACGGAGTTGACCGAGGGGGGTGGCGAGGGCATGGTTGTCAAGCCGCTGGCCAACCTGACCAGGGGCAAGCGCGGGCTGGTGCAGCCGGGCCTGAAGGTGCGCGGGCGCGAGTACCTGCGCATCATCTACGGCCCGGACTACACCGAACCCGCCAACCTGGACCGGTTGCGCGAGCGCGGCCTCGGCCTCAAGCGCTCGCTGGCCACCCGCGAGTACGCACTCGGCCTGGAAGCGATCGACCGGGCCGCGCGCGGCGAACCGCTGTGGCGGGTGCACGAGTGCGTGTTCGCCGTGCTGGCACTGGAATCGGAGCCGGTCGACCCCCGGCTATGACCCGGACTTGAGGCAGACGCAGAACGGCTGCCCGGACGGATCGGTGAGCACCCGCCACCGATCCGGCTGGGGCTGGAACTCGGGCTTCCCCGCGCCGAGTTCCATGCACTGCGCCTGCGCCTTGTCCAGGTCGTCGACGTAGAGGTCGAGGTGGTAGCGCTTCTGGCTGTGCTCGTCCGGCCAGGACGGCGGCTGGTAGTCATCGACCTTGCCGAAGCCGATGGACGTCCCGTCCTTGCTGACCATCCCGTAGTTCTCGTCCTGGTAGGCGATGTCCCAGCCGAGCACCTGGTGGTAGAACTCGGTCAAGGCGGCCGGGTCGGCGCAGTCCAGATTGACCATGGCGAGTGAGGCGAATCCTGTCATGAGCTGATCTTCGCCCCCTTACCTGACATCTTCTGTCAGGTACTTCGCGACTACCATCGCTCCGGTGACGGCGGCCTCACCTCGACGCGCTGAGCTGCTGCGGGAGATCATGCTGGATCACCCGCGCAGCACCGGTACCGCGATGCGGCTGACCACCGCGGTCGCCGACCAGCTCGGCATGCCGGCCACCGACCTCACCTGCCTGAACCTGCTGCTCTCGGCCGGCAGCGCCGCGCCTAGCTGGCTGGCGGAGCGGCTGGGCATGACCACCAGCGCGATGACCAAGATGCTGGATCGCCTGGAACGCGCGGGCCACGTGACCCGCTCCGACGACCCGACCGACCGGCGCAGGATCATCGTGCGGCCGAACCCGGACGCCCTCCCGGACGCGTCGGAGTACTTCGAGCCGATGTGGGAGCGGATGAACGAGGTGCTCGCCCGCTACACCGACGAGCAGTTGGCGTTCGTGCTGGAGTTCAGCCGGGTCACCCAGGACGTCACCGAGGAGCACATCAACCGGGTTCGCGCGCGGGGCCGCGCGCACGGCACCCGCACGCCGCGCCGTCAGTAGATCCCGGCCCGCGCGGCGACCACCGTGGCCTGCGCGGCGCGCTGCACGTCGAACTCGTCGACCGGCTCCCTGCTGATGAACAGCCGGTGGAAGATCGGCGCGACGCAGGCCCGGATCACCTCGGTGCCGTCCGTCTCGGCAGGCACCTCGCCGCGCTCGATCGCGCGCAGCACCACCAGCGCCGAGCGAGCGTAGCGGTCGAGGTAGAACGCGCGTAGCGCGCCGGCCGCCGCCTCGGACTGGAAACCGGCGGAGATGATCGCGGTCGGTATCGCGCCCGCGACCGGATCGGTGAACCCGGCCAGCAGTTCCGCGCCGATCGCGACCAGGTCGCCGAACAGCGTGCCGGTGTCCGGTGGCGCCCAGTCCGCCGCGCCCGCGTTGCCCAGCGCGTCCACCAGCAACCCGTCCACGCCGCCCCAGCGCCGGTAGACGGTGGTCTTGTGCACGCCGGAGCGTTGCGCGACCTGCTCGACGGTGAGCTGGTGGTAGCCGTGTTCGGCCAGCTCGGCGAGGGTCGCGGCGAGCACCGCGCTTCTGGTTCGCGCGGTGCGCCCACCCGGTCTCGATACCCCAGTCAAACGCAACTCCAGTTGCATTAGTGTCGCCGTTGGTGTGATCATAGGGCTCATGTCGCGATCATCTCTCTGCCGACCGCCAAGCCCGTCCGAGCAGTGGCACGGCCGCCCGCAACCGCTCGGCCGGCTCGCTGAACGCGATGCGGATCCGGTCTCGTCGCCGGTGCGTAGCGCTCAGCAGCCTGCCGGGGACCACCACGACGCCCTGGCGCAACGCGGCCTGGCTGAACACACCGCCGTCGCGGCCGTCGCCGAGCCGCACCCACAGGCTCAACCCGCCGCGCGGCTCCGGCCAGGACCACTCCGGCAGTTCCGTGCGCAGCCCGGCGGCCAGCGCGGTCAGGTTCTCCCGCAGCCGCGCGGTTCGCCATTCGATGATCTCGGCGTGCCGGTCGGTCAGCAGCGCGGCGGTCACCGCCTGCGGCAGGCCGGGACTGCCGAGGTCGGCCGCTGCCTTGGCGGCGGCCAGCTTGCCGATCACGTCGGTGTTCGCCCGGATCCAGCCGACCCGCAACCCGCCCCAGTACGACTTGGACACCGAGCCAATGGTGACCACATTGGACAGACGAGGCGCGATCGCGGCCAGCGGCGGCGGCGCCTGCGCGCCGTCGAGGCTCAGCTCGGCCAGGGCCAGATCGTCGACGAACAGGGTTTCCGGCGCGGCACGGACGAATTCCACGATCCGTCGGCGTTGCGCCGTCTCGACCATGCGGCCGGTCGGGTTGTGGTGGGTGAGCACCAGGTAGACCACGGCCGCCCGGTGCGCGCGGCAGGCCGAGGCCAGTTCGGACGGGTCGAGTCCGTCGTCGGCGGGCAGGCCGACCAGTCGCCCGCCGGCCCGCTGCACCGCGTCCAGCGTGCCGGCGAAGGTCGGATCCTCCACCAGCACCGCCTGCCCGGGCGCGACGTGGGTGCGCAGCAGCAGGTCGATCGCCTGCTGCGCGCCGGTCGTCATGAACACCTGCTCCGGCCGGGTCGGCAACCGGTGGTCGACGGTGAGCCGCTCGGCGACGGCCGCGCGGGCGAAGTCCAGTCCGTAGAGGTGATAGCCGGAGCCGGCCGTCAGCGACCGGCGGGTTTCCTGGTCCAGCACGGAACGCGGATCGTCCAGCGCGGCCGCGACCTGTGGCGGGCAGCCCGGGGCGGTGATGCCGAGGTCGAACGCGACGTCGGTGGACTCGATCAGGCCGGCGAAGAAGCCGTTGGCCCGGTGCATGGCCGCGGGCGTGGTGCGGTGCGGCGTGATCACCGTGCCGGCGCCCTGCCGCGTCTGCGCCAGCCCCTCGTCACGGAGCAGTTGGTAGGCGGCGGTGGTGGTGTTGCGGCTGACCGAGATGGCCGCGGCCAGCTGGCGCTCCGGCGGCAGTCGCACGCCCGGCGACAGCTCGCCGGTGTCGGCCAGGTCCGCGATGCGCGCGGCGAGCAGCCGGTAGAGCGGTCCGTCCAGCGCGGACCAGCGGCCGAGCAGGTCGGCGAGCTGCGCGGCGGACAAAGTGGAACCAGCCACCGGTAACGGGATTGGCACTGTCATGATGGTGCCAATCGTGGCAGTTTGGTCTCATGACCGCCACCCCCGCCCAACTCGTCGCCGCGGCGGCGCAGGCCGCGCGCCGCTATCTCGACGGCATCGCCGACCGCCCCGTCGCCCCGGCCGAACAGGCCGTCGCCACACTGGCCGAACTCACCAGCGACCTGCCCGACGCGCCGCTCGGCGCCGAGGAGGTGCTGCGCCAGCTCGACGAGATCGGCTCGGCCGCGACCGTCGCATCGGCGGGTCCGCGCTACTTCGGCTTCGTGGTCGGCGGTGCGCTGCCCGCCGCGCTCGGCGCGGCCGTGCTGGGTGCGGCCTGGGACCAGAACAACGGCTACTACGCGCAGACGCCGATCGGCGCGACGCTCGACGAGATCGCCCTGCGCTGGGTCGTCGAGCTGCTCGGCCTGCCGCCCGGCGCGGGCGGCGGGTTCGTGTCGGGCGCGAGCACCGCGAACAGCACCTGCCTCGCCGTGGCCCGCGACCAGGTGCTGATCCGCGCGGGCTGGAACGCCCTGGCCGATGGCCTGCTCGGCGCGCCGCCGGTGCGGGTGGTCGTCGGTGAGGAGGCGCATCCCTCCGTGTTCAAGGCGCTCGGCCTGATCGGGCTCGGCCGCGACCGCGCGATCCGGCTACCGGTCGACGAGCAGGGCCGGATCATCCCGCGCGACCTGCCCAAGCTCGGCGGGCCGACGATCGTCTGCCTCCAGGCCGGCAACGTGAACAGCGGCGCGAGCGACCCGTTCGAGCCGCTGATCGACTGGGCGCACGACAGCGGCGCCTGGGTGCACGTGGACGGCGCCTTCGGCATCTGGGCCGCCGCCGCGCCCGACCGTGCCGAACAGGTGCGTGGCGTGCAGCGCGCCGATTCCTGGGCGACCGACGCGCACAAGTGGCTCAACACCACCTATGACAGCGGCATCGCCCTGGTCCGCGACCCCGAGCAGCTGCGCGCGTCGATGGCCATGTCCGCCGCGTACCTGGTGCCGACCGGCCGCCGCGAACCCGCGCACTACACGCCCGCCATGTCGCAACGTGCGCGCGGCGTCGAAGTCTGGGCGGTGCTGGCCAGCCTTGGCCGGTCCGGCCTGGCCGAACTCGTGGAGAACTGCTGCCGGCTGGCGACCCGCTTCGCGGACGGCCTGCGCGCCGAGGGCTTCACGGTCCTCAACGACGTGGTGCTGAACCAGGTCGTGGTCACCGTCGAGGACGGCTCGATCGAGCGGATCATCGACCGGGTGCAGCGCGAGGGCACCTGCTGGGCGGGCCCGACCCACTGGCGTGGCCGGCAGGCCATGCGGTTGAGCCTGAGCAACTGGTCGACCACCGAGGCCGACGTGGACAAGTCGATCGCGGCCATCGCCGCGGCGCGACACGACGTCAGCGACCACCGCTGACGTCGATCACCGCCCCGGTGACGTAGGAAGCCTTGTCGGACAACAGCCACACCACCGACTCGGCGATCTCGTCCGGGTCGCCGCCGCGCCCCAACGGGATGGTCTCGGCCAGCCGCTCGATCCGGTCCGGCTGCCCGCCGCTGGCGTGCATGTCGGTGCGGATCAGTCCGGGCCGCACCGCGTTCACCCGGATGCCGTCCCGAGCGACCTCCTTGGCCAGGCCGACGGTCATGGTGTCCACGGCCGCCTTGCTCGCCGCGTAGTCCACATACTCGCCCGCCGCACCGAGTTCGGCCGCGCGCGAGGACAGGTTCACGATCACGCCGCCCAGGCTGCCGAACCGCCGCACCGCCTCGCGCGCGCAGGTGAACGCGCCGAACACGTTGGTGGCGAAGATCCGTTCGGTCCGGCCGTTCTGGTAGTCGCGCACCAGCGACTTCTGCCCGACGATGCCGGCGTTGTTCACCAGGCCGCGCAGCGGACCGAGTTCGTTCTCGGCCTGGTCGAACAGACCGACCACATCGGATTCGACCGACACGTCCGCGCGCACCGCGAGGGCGCGGGTGCCGTGCTTGCGGCAGTCCTGCACGACCTCCCGCGCGGCCACCTCGTTGCTGAGGTAGCTCACGCACACGTCCCAGCCGTCGGCCGCGGCCAGCCGGGCGATGGACGCGCCGATGCCCCGGCTGCCGCCGGTGACGATGAGCGTCATGACCTCGCCGCCACGGTCCGGTTCGGCACATGCGTCTTTCCGGCCGCGACAACGAGTTCGACGTTGTGCAGCGCGGCGAGGTCGGCCAGCGGATCGCCGTCGACCACGAGCACGTCCGCGTCGCGGCCCGGCGTCAGCTGACCGGTCTGCTCCGCGATGCCCAGCGCCTGCGCGGCTTCCGTCGTGGTGGTTTCGATGACGCGCTCGTTGGACAGGCCGATGTGCGCGTAGAACTCCAGACTGCTCGCGAAATTGTCGAACACCGCGCGCGGCACGCCCGCGTCGGTGCCGGCGATCAGCCGGAAGCCGTGTTCGGCCATCCATCGCGCCTGGCCGAACAGCTTGGCCGCGCGTTCCTCGCCGAACACCTGGGGAACTCGGCGCCAGCCGGGGCTCGCGCCGATGCAGACGAAGATGCCCTTGGCCACGATCTGCTCGGCCAGTTCCGGCCGCAGGTCGAAGCCGTCCTTGGTGGCCCAGCTGCAGTGCTCGATGGTGTGCACGCCCGCCTCGACCGCGTTGGCGATGCCCTCCACGCCGTGCGCGTGCACGGCCACCCGCAGCCCGGCCTCGGCCGCCTCGTCCACCACGATCTTCAGTTCGGCGGCGGAGAACTGCGGCTCCCAGATGGCCGGGCCGCCCTTGGTCATGCCGCCGCCGGTCGCCATCACCTTGATCAGGTCGGCGCCGTTGCGTGCGTTGCGCCGCACCATCGTGCGGATCTCGTCCTCGTCGTCGACCTCGCCGCCCATGAACCAGCAGTGCCCGCCGCGCACGGTCAGCGGCGCGGTCGCGGACAGGATGCGCGGCCCGGCGAGCGAGCCCTGCGCGATCGCGTCCCGCAGGTGCACCGCGAGACCGTCCCGGTCACCGAGGTCGCGGGTGGTGGTGACACCGCAGTCCAACAACTGCTGCGCGCGGCCGGTCATGCCGAGCAGCAGGCTGAACTCGTCGCTTTCCTGCAACGCCTCGACCGGCTTGGCGCTCGCGTCGAAGGCGAGGTGCACGTGGCAGTCGATCAGGCCGGGCAGGACCGTGCCGGCGGGAAAGGCCAGTTCGCGGGTTTCCGGGCCGGCCTGCGCCCGCACCTCGGTCTCCGGGCCGACGGCGACAATCGTGTTGTCGCGCAGCAGCACGGCGCCGTTGGCGACGCGCGAGCCGGCCGGGCCGGTCAGCACCTGGCCGGCAGAGATCAACAGTTCCACTACGTATCCATCTGTTGGCAACGTGTCACCATCCACCCTATCCGGTGACGCGGTCAGGTGGATGTCAGCGCTGTCAGCGCCGTCAGCGCAGCGCTCTGGACAGCGCGACCAGTTGCTTGACGTCGGCGTCGAGCCCGTCGCCCTCGGGTACCGCGACCGGCATGGCCGGACCGGCGACCGGTTCACCGGCGGCCCGCGCCCGCAGCGCCTCGCGCAGGGCATCGGCCAGCCGGCCCGGCGCGTCGAGTTCGCCGGGCGGCTCGGGCTCGCCGAGGCCGGCCAGGTAGGGGCTGACCCGGACCAGGCCGTCGCGGCACTCGATGACCCGCCGGTAGTAGCGGCGGTGCACGCCGCGCAGCCGCAGCAGGTCACGCCAGCGCCCGGCCGGCACCCGGCTCAGCGCGTCCTCCGGATACGCCTCGTGCAGCATCGTCCACAGAGGACCAAGCTGGTGGCACAGCCGCCGGTGCTGCCACCAGACGCGCAGCGCGGCGATGCGGGTGGCCAGCGCCGGGTAGATGACGCCGATGACGAAGGTGGGAATCCCGGCCGCGACCAGCAGATCCGCGCCCACGATCACCGGCGAGGTGGTCAGCGGGGTGGCCACCCTGATCACCACGAAGACCGTGCGCACGCCGGAACCGATGACCATCGCGGCCATACCGGTCGCGGCGATCCGCAGCCCGGTGACCAGCGGCCGGTGCGAGCGCCGGGCGTAGCGCACGGTCCAGCGGAACGCCAAGGCCAACGCGTAGGCCATGTAGAGGCCGCCGAAGAAGTAGAACAGCGCGATGCCCGGTACGTGTCGCATGTCGCCGGTGTCGTACGCGGCGCCGCGCTGCGCGATCGGGGTGACGAAGGTGGCGATCGTGATGGCCACGATCGAGGTCACCAACGGGATGATCTCGCGGCGCGCTCGGCGCCTGCCGAACTCGCCGTCCGCGGCCGAGTAGAGGTAGAAGCACATCAGGAAGTAGCCCGCGCAGAACAGCAGCGCGTTCTGGACCAGCTTGGACACCCCGGTGCCGATCACCGCGTCCACTGGTGCCGCGATGTCCGCGACGCCGAACGGGTAGGCGATCGCGGCGCTGGCCAGGCAGGCGGTGACCGCGCGCAGCGGCTTGTCGTGCGGGGCCTTGGTCAGCTGGTAGAGCTTCCAGATCGTGGCGCAGGGCAGGATGGCGGCGAGCGAATCGTCCAGCGCGTTCACGAAAGCGTCTCCTCGGCCCTGGTCCTCCGACAGCGGATGAGCCTAGCGGTTACAGCCAGCCCGGTCTGTCCCCCAGCGCCAACTGAAGCCGGTGCGTTGCCGGATCCTGTTCGGCGGCGGGCATGATCGCGTCCAGCACGCAGGCCCACTCCAGGATGATCGTGGCCACGGTCTCGGCCTCCCTCTCCCGCTCGGTGTCGTAGCAGGTCCGGTGCAGGGCGTGCCCGATCGCGGTGCGCAGCGTGTCCGGGTCCAGCAGGGACCAGGTCCGCTCGTCGAGCTGGACGGCCTCGTGCTCGGCGATGATGTGCCCGACCTCGTGCAGCACGATGTGGTCCTGGTGGGCGATGCTGGTGTGCTGCTGGTAGAGCAGGTAGTCGGCGGTGGGGCTGGCCAGCCACAGGCCGGACGGGCCGGGCACCGGCAGCGGATAGGGGACCAGGCGGATCGGGCGGCCGCGCTGCGCGCCGAGCCGCTCGCACAGCACCGGGACGCGCAGCGGCGGCCGGATCTCCAGCGAGCGCAGGGTCCGTTTGCAGCGTGTTCGCAGGGCCCGCTCGCTCATCCGCCAGACCTACTTACCGGGCTGGTCGCCGCGCTCGGCCTGCTCGAGCCTGTAGACCACGTCGAGCAGTTCCATCACCTGGCGCCGCCGGTCCGGCGAGAGTTCGCCCGCGCGCATGGCCATCAGCCGCGCCTCGGTGCCGCTGCTGGCCTCGCTGAGCCGCTCGCGTTCCGCCCGCAGCGTCTCGATCTGCTCGTCGATCTGGCCGGCGACCGCGTCGTCGAAGAAGTAGGCCGGTGGCACGCCGAAGAAGTCCGCGAGCGCCTGGAGGTGCTTGAGCGTCGGGTTGTCCTTCTTCTGCTTGCGCAGCTGCCAGATGTAGCTCTGCGAGATGGTGACGCCCTTGGCGGTGACCGAGTTGGCCACGTGCTCGTTGGTGTACTCCTGGCCGTCGGGCCTGCGCACGATGTCGAACAGGTGGTCCAGCCGCTCGGCCAGAGTTCGCCGCCCCGCTTCGGCCATGTACGCCTCCCACCCCGCTGCGTCTGCTACTCATATAAAAGTGCTTGACCGTCAAACCTTTTTCAACAGTTGAAACGGCCGTACCAACAGCATAGACTCCGGTGCGTACGCCTTCAACTGGTGTGAAAGTGGCGACGGCGCTCACGTTCACTTCAGTGGTTCGGCGAGCGGGACATGCGGCGTGACCAGGTAGGTTGCGATGAGGAGGAGTGTGTTCGCACGTGGCACCGTGGAGTTGCTTGGGGGTCCCCATGGCGCGACGGACCCCGCCCTCCCACTCCTCGCCGTGGCAGCGTCGCCCGGTGTCCGGTTCAAGGCCGAACTGACCGGGAACAACCAGCGCAGTGTGTGACGGCGCTTGCACTGGTGACCCGAAGCGAAAGGCCCCGGTTCCTACCCTGCGGGGGAACCGGGGCCCTTCGAAATTTCACTGGGTCAGCTGGCGAACGCCTGCACCTCGGAGAGCTGCGCGGCAGGCCAGCCGGTGTTCGCGGTGAAGCTCAACTGCAGGTAGCGGGTGGACGTCCCGCTGGGCAGGTTGATCGTCACCGTGTTGCCGGTCGACGGGTTGAAGGTGTAGCCCGCCGAGCCGACGATCGTCGAGTAGCTCGACCCGTTCGCGCTGTCCAAAACGGACAGCGTCTCGGTGCGGGTGTTCCAGGCCGATGACGGCGGCAGATTGAGCACCAGCCTGGCCACGGTCTGGGTGGAACCGAGGTCGACGCTGAACGTCTGCGGGAAGCTGCCGTCCTGGCTTTCCCAGTAGGTCGACGTGTTCCCGTCCACCGCGTTGGACGCCGGGTAGCCGCCGCTGGTGCTGGACGCGGCCACCGCCGCGTTCAACGCCAGGTTGTTGTTCGGCGGCGGGGGCGGCGGGTTGCCGGTGCCGCCGCCGCTGGCGAACACCTGCACCTCGGAGAGTTGCGCGGCGGGCCAGCCGGTGTTCGCGGTGAACGTCAGCTGGAGGAACCGCGTTGTGGTGCCGCCCGGCAACGAGATGGTCGCGGTGTTGCCGGTGGACGGGTTGAACGTGTACCCGCCCGATGCCACCAGCTGGCTGAAGTTCGCCCCGTCCGAGGAGTCCGAAACGGACAGTGTCTCGGTGCGGGTGTTCCAGGCCGAGGACGGCGGCAGGTCCAGCACGATCGAGCCGACCGCCTGGGCGGACTGGAGATCGACGCTGAACGTCTGCGGGAAGCTGCCGTCCTGGCTCTCCCAGTAGGTGTTCGCGTTACCGTCGACCGCGTTGGACGCCGGGAAACCGGACGTGGTGCTGCTCGCGGTCACCGGACGGCCCTGCGCCAGGTTGCCGTTCGGCGGGGGCGGCGGAGGCGGCGGCGCAACGCCACCGCTCTGCGGCGGGAACGTCGTCCACACCGGCGTGGTGGCCCAGCCGGAGTTGCCGCTGCCCAGGTTGAAGGTGAACGTGCCGCTGCCGGACGGGTAGGCCAGGTTGTAGACGCCCGAATCGCCCAGGTTGGACGCGGTCACGTTGCTCACGCTCGCCGAACCCTGCGTCTCCACCTGGAAGATCACCGTTCCGGTGCCGTTGACGGTGTCGTTGGAGAAATTGACCCCGTTCACGGCGAGCCCCGTGCCGCCACCGCTGACGATCTCGAACGCGCTCCACGGGGAGTCGTCGATCTCGTTGCCGGTGATGTTGATGGTAACGTTGGAGATCGCGAAGTCGTAGGAGTCGACCCGCAGCGCGCCCATCGGGTGGTTCCAGTTCGGGTTCATCGCGCCGGTGCGGATCAGCGTGTTGTTCGACACCGTCACGGTGCCGCCCAACGGTGCCAGCGGCTGGATGAACGCCTCGTTGGAGATGGCCATACCGCTGCCGAGCGCGTTGGTGTCGGCGATGGTGTTGCCGGTGATGGTGTTGTTCGACCCGCCGTAGTCGGCGATGCCGTTGGCCAGGTTCGGCTGCACGATCGTGTTGCCGCTGATCGTGTTGTTCGAGTCGGCCGACGGGTAGGACCACAGCGCGATGCCGTCGTCACCCTGGTTGCGGAAGAAGTTGCCGGTGACGGTGTTGCCGTTGCCGTTGCCGTTGAAGTTCAGGCCGTCCGCGTCGGTGGAGAACACGATGCAGTCCGACACCTTGATGTTGGTGTTGCCGAACTCCAGCCAGAAACCCACGTTGGTGTCCTGGATCCACAGGCCGGAGACCTGCGCACCGGTACCGAGCGAGCCCTGGATGGCGTTGGCCGAACTGTCGTCGTGCCGGCCGACCGTGTTGCCCAGAATGGCGAAGTCGTGCAGGTTCACCGGACCGGGCACGGTGCCGTTGTTCTGGATGAACATGTTGGTCTTCAACTGGGTGTACCAGTTGCCAGCACCCTGGAACGTGCCCGACTGCGCCTGGATCGCCGAGCTGACCGCGAAGGTGCCCTGCGGGATCCAGACCGGCTGGTTGGCCGCGTTGGCCGCGGAAAGAGCCTGCCGGAACGCGCTGCTGGAGTCCTGCGCGCCGGTCGGGTCGGCGCCGTAGCTGGTCACCGAGATCGAGCCGGAGGGCTGGCTGATCGGCGCGCCGACATTGAAGAAGTCGGCCACGTCGATGGTGTAGGGCGCTGCGCTGTTGCCGGCATCGACCTGCACCCGGACCTTGTCGCCCGCGTTGAGGTTCTGGCCGAACATCATCCGGACGTCGTCGAAGAAGTGGTGCACCTTGCTGCCGGGCACCTGGCTGGTGGTGATGTAGTCGTACTGGGAGGACAGGTTCAGCTGCTGGCTGAGCTTGGTGCCGTTGACGTAGACCGACAACGTGCCGGACGCGCCCTGGTTGAGCGCGTAGTGCAGGTCGAACGCGTTGGCCGCGGCGGTCAACGTGAACTCGACGTACTGGCCCTGCGCGGTGAGCTGGATGGCCTCCCGGCCGGACGCCTCCGAGGCGAGCGAGCCCTGGGTGTAGTCCGGGCCGATCTTGGTGCCGTTGTTGGTCGCGTTGCTGCCCTCGGCCTCTTCCTCGGACATGCCCGAGATCGCGGCGCCGGAGTTGCTGATCGCGAACGGGGAGAGGTTGGGATTCGCCTTCTTGGCCACCGTGTGCACGCCCGCGGGCACCGGCACCATGGTGGATCCGTGCGCGGCGCCGCCGATGGCCAGTGCGGAGGCGAACGCGAGTGCTGCCGCGCCGATCGTGGCGACCACCCGTCGGGTTGGTGGTGGGGCGGCTAAGTTTCGTCCAGAAGCCCTTGTCGACATCGTTGTCTCGCACCCTTCCTTGTGCATAGGGCAAGCTGTTTGTTTGCAGAGGAGTTAGCTGGTCGGGGCTCCCTTCTCGATACGCAGCCAGACACCTGTGTCGGTGGGCAGCTGCCCGTCGACGAGGTCGCCGCTGCTCAACAGCACCTCGGTACCGGCGGGCAGAGCGATCGGCGTCGGCCCGAGGTTGATCACGCAGGCGAAGTCGCTCCCGCGTCGGAACGCGAGCGCGCCCGCACCCGCGTCGAACCAGGCGAACTCCGGGCCCAGCAGCGCCGGTTCCGCGCGCCGTCGGTGCAACGCCCCGCGATAGAGGGTGAGCATCGAGTCCTCGTCACCCTCCTGCACGGCCGCGGTGCGGCTCGCCCAGTGCGCGGGCTGCGGCAGCCACGGTGGCGCGGTCGCCGCGGCGGGGCTGAACCCGAACGGCGCGGCCTCGCCCGACCAGGGCAGCGGCACCCGGCAGCCGTCCCGGCCCTTGTCGGTGTGCCCGGAGCGGCTGAAGATCGGGTCCTGCCGCACCTCGTCCGGCAGGTCCTCGACCTCCTCCAGCCCCAGCTCGTCGCCCTGGTAGACGTAGACACCGCCGGGCAGTGCCAGCGAGAGCAGGGTCGCCGCGCGCGCCCGTCTCTCGCCGAGCACCAGGTCGCTCGGCTCGCCGATCCGCCGGTCGGCCATGTCGAACGCGGTGTCCGCGCGGCCGTAGCGGGTCACGTGGCGGACCACGTCGTGGTTGGACAGCACCCAGGTCGCGGGCGCGCCGACCGGCGCGTGCGAGTCCAGCGTCGAGTCGATGACCGCGTGCAGCTTCGGCAGTTCCCAGGCACAGCACAGGAAGTCGAAGTTGAACGCCACATGCAGCTCGTCGCTGCGCAGGTAGCGGGTGAACCGCTCGACGTCGGGCATCCAGACCTCGCCGATCAGCGCGCGGCTGTCGTACTCGTCGGCGATGCGCCGCCAGGTCCGGTAGATGTCGTGCACGTCGTCGCGGTCGGTGAAGGCGCTCGGCTCCGGCTCGCTCAGGTTCGGGTCCTTGGTGAGCAGCGCGGCCGAGTCGATCCGCACGCCGTCCACTCCCCGGTCGAACCAGAACCGCAGCACGTCCTCGAACTCCTGGCGCACCTCGGGGTGGTCCCAGTTCCAGTCCGGCTGTTCCGGCGCGAACAGGTGCAGATACCACTCGCCCGGCGTGCCGTCCAGATTCCGCGTCCGGGTCCAGGCCGGACCGCCGAAGATCGACGTCCAGTCGTTGGGCGGCTCGTCGCCACCCGGACCGCGGCCGGGCCGGAACCAGAACCGGGCACGCTCGGGGCTACCGGGGGCGGCGGCCAGGGCCTGTTTGAACCAGCGATGCTCGTTGGAGCAGTGGTTCGGCACGATGTCGATGATGATCCGCAGGCCGTAGCCGTGCGCGTCGGTGATCAGCTTCTCCGCCTCGGCCAACGTGCCGAAGGCGGCGTCGATGTCCCGGTAGTCCGCGACGTCGTAGCCGCCGTCGGCCATCGGCGAGGGAAACCAGGGGGTGAACCAGATCGCGTCGACGCCCAGATCGGACAGATACGGCAGCTGTTGTCGAACCCCGTCGAGATCGCCGATTCCGTCGCCATTGCCATCGGCGAAACTGCGAATATAAACCTGATAAATCGCGGCATGACGCCACCATTGGTCAGCGTTCTTCTCGGCCACGGCTTTTCCTTCCCGGGGCTGGGCTCGACGGAAACGTTGAATTATGCGGGTAAGAAAGGAAATCAACCCTTGACACTGCCAGCGGAAATGCCGGCGACGATGTGTCGCTGGAAGATGAGGAACACGACGACCATCGGGATGCTGGCCAGGACGAGCGCGGCCAGGGTCAGGTTCATCGGCAGGTTCTCCTGCAACTGCACGACCGCGACACTGATCGGTTGCTTGCTGGTGTCGCTGAACACCAGCAACGGCCACAGGAAGTCCTGCCACACCGCGACGATCGCGAAGATGGACACCACGCCGAGTACCGGCCGCGCCATCGGCAGCACGATGCTCCACAGCGTGCGCAGCGCGCCGGCGCCGTCCAGTGCGGCGGCCTCCATCATCTCGGTCGGAATCTGGTCGAAGAACCGCTTCAGCAAATACAGATTGAACGCATTCGCGACCGCTGGCAACCAAATCGCCAGTGGGGAATTCAACAGATTCGTGCCGGTGAACGGAATGTGCACGATGGTCAGGTACTTCGGCACCAACAATGCCGAGGCGGGCACCATCAACGTGGCCAGGATGCCGCCGAGAATGATCTGGCCGAAGATCGGCTTCAGCTTCGACAGCGCGTACGCGGCCATGGTCAGGAAGACGATCTGCAACAGCCACGCGCCGCCCGCCTGCAACACCGTGTTGCCTAGGTACTGGGCCAGGTTCATCTGGTCCCAGGCGGAGACGAAGTTGTTCGGATGCCACACCTGCGGCACGATCGTCGGCGGCACGGTCACCAGTTCCGGCGTCGACTTCATCGCGCCGGTGACCATCCAGTAGAGCGGGAACAGGAAGCCGATCACGAACGCGATCAGCACGACCGTGAACACCGTCCAGTAGATGGTTTTGCCCTTGCGGCTGCGCAATGCCATCGGCGAGGCAAGGGTGCGCACCCCGCGGTCGGCCAGGGCCGCCTTGGCGGTCTTCGGGGCGACCGCGATGGTCTGGATTGCCATGTGGGTCGCCCCTCTAGTCGTTGGCCCTGGTCAGTCGGAGGTAGAACGCGGAGAAGATGCCGAGGAACACGAACAGCATGATGCTCAGCGCGCAGGCCCCGCCGTAGTTGAAGTACACGAACGCGTACTTGTAGATCAGGTACAGCACGGAAATGGTCGCGTCCTGCGGCCCGCCGCCGGTGATGATGTACGGCTCGGTGAACACCTGCATGGTGGCCACGATCTGCAGCAGCATCAACATCAGCAGCACGTAGCGGGTCTGCGGCACGGTGACGTGTCGGACCCGTTGCAGGATGTTGGCGCCGTCCAGTTCGGCCGCCTCGTAGAGGTCGGCCGGAATGCCCTGGAGCGCGGCCAGGTAGATCAGCACCGTGCTGCCCATGTTCGACCAGGTCGACACCAGCACCAGCGAGATGACCGCCGTCGAGGTCGAGTACACCCAGGACGAGGTCGGCAGGTGCAGCGCGCGCAGGGTCTCGTTGAACAGGCCCTGACCCGGGTCGTAGAACCACTTCCACAGAATCGCGGTGACCACCGGCGGCACCATCACCGGCAGGTAGACGAGCAGCCGGAACAGCGACTTGGCGTGCCGCAGTTCGTTGAGGACGACCGCGAGCAGGAACGGGATCGCGAAGCCGATCAGCAGGGCGAAAGCGGTGAACTCGAAGGTGTTGCGCCAGGCCGCGGCGAACTCCGGGTCGGCGAACAGCTGGCTGAAGTTGCGCCAGCCGACCCAGTGCGACGTGCCGACGAAGTTGGTCTTCTGGAAGGCCAACAGGAACGCCCGCACGATCGGGTACCAGGAGAACAACGCGAAGCAGATCAGGCCGCCCGCCATCATCAGATACGCGGTCAGGTTGTCGCTGATCTTCCTGCGCAACCGGGAGCCCCGGTTGGTCGTTCCCCGCCCGGTCGTCGTGCCGCTGGGCAGCTCCGCCGCGACGCTGGTCGCAACACTCATCGTCCTACCTCGTCACTGGTTGGCGAGCAGCGTGTCGACCTTGGTCGACGCGGTGGACAGCAACGAGTCGATGTTCGCGTTCTGGCTGGTCAGCACGGCGGACATCACGTTGTCCAGCACCGAGTAGATCTGCTGCGCGTCCGGCGGTTCGATCTTGCCGGGCATGGTCTTCATCGCCGACTCGAACGCCGAGTAGTTCTCCAGCGGCACGTTCGCGTACTTGGACTTGGCCTGCGCGTCGGCCCCGGCCGTCGCGCCGTTCCACAGGTCCGGTTCGGGCAGGCCGACCGGGGTCTTCTCGGCCGCGGCGCGCTGGTAGTTGAACTGGCCCTGAGCCGGCGTCAACTCCTCGTACTGCAGCCACTGCACGCCGGCCTGGATCTGCGCGGGAGTGTCCTTGACGTTGAACATGTAGCCGTCGCCGCCGAGCAGCGTGGTCTTGTTGCCCGGCATCGGGCCGATGCCCAGGTTCTGGTAGGAACCGCCGTACTGCTTGACCAGGATCGGCAGATTGTCCGGGGCGCCGATGTACATGCCGAGCTTGCCCGAACCCATCATCGGCAGCACGTCGCTCTGCTGGAGCAACTGCTTGGAGCCCATGCTGTTGTCGGTCCAGCGCATCTGCTGGAGGTTCTGCAGCACGGCCTTGCCCTGCGCGTTGTCGAAGTTCGCGTGCTTCCCGTCGGGGGTCACCATGGTGCCGCCCTGTGAGTAGATCTCGGCGGTGTAGTGCCAGCCGCCCTGGTTGTTCGCGCTGTAGTCGGCGTAGCCGACCACCCCGTTGCCCAGCGCGGAGATCTTCTTGGCGTCGGTCTGCACATCGGCCCAGCTGGTCGGCGGCTTGTTCGGGTCCAGCCCGGCCTGGGTGAACAGCGCGCGGTTGTAGATGAGCCCCATGGAGTAGTTGGTCCTGGGCAGGCCGTAGAACTTGCCGTCGGACTTGAAGACGTTCAGCGTGGAGGGCTGGATGTCGTTCAGGCCCTGCACGTTCTTGACGTAGTCGCTGATGTCGGCCGCCTGGCCGTTGGTGATCACACCGGCGATGTCGGTGTAGTAGACGTAGAAGACGTTCTCCATCTGGCCACCCGCGAGCTTGGCCTGGAACGTCTTGGGGTCGTCACACGGGTACTCGTCCTTGGGCGTGATGTGGATGTTCGGGTGCAACTTCTCGAAGGAGGCGATGTCGTCGGAGAAGTTCTTCCGGTCGATCGGGTCGCTGGTCGGCGGCCAGCAGTTCACCGTGATGGACACGTCGCCGCCGGAACCGCTGCTGTTGTCACTGCTGGAACTGCAGGCCGCGACGCCTAACACGCAACCGGCGGCGAGCGCCAGAACGCCGAGCCGGCTGGGAGTGGGGGTTCTCATCCTTGGGGACCCTTCGGGCTGTGCCCGCGCAGGCCGGACGCGGCTGCGTGGGGCAGTGCTGTGATACAGGGCACTTAACCACGACCGACAATCGGCGCGCAATATCTGGATGAGATTTTGGAATTTTTCGACAGATGACGTTCAGGACGTCGCGGACCGCGCCAGCGACCCTCTCGACTGGCCGGCGCTCGGTGCCGGGCCGGTCGACCCGCGCACCACCAGCTCCGGCTCGAACAGCAGCTCGCCGTGCGTCACCCGGACCCCGGCGATCTCCTTGACCAGCAGTTCCACCGCCGCGTTGCCCATCGACTCGATCGGCTGGCGGACCGTGGTCAGCGGGGGAGCGGTGCAGCTCATCAGCGCCGAATCGTCGTAGCCCACCACCGAAACGTCCTCCGGCACCGACGCGCCCAGCCGCCGCGCCGCGCGCACCGCGCCCAGCGCCAGCGGGTCGCTCGCGCAGACGATGCCGGTCACGCCCTTGGCCAGCAGCCGCGCGGCCGCGGCCTGGCCGCCCTCGATGGAGAACAGGGTGTGCTCGACATACGGGTCGTGCACGTCGGTCCGCGCCGCGGCCAGGTCGATCGCGGCCTCCAGCTTGCGCTGCGAGGGCACGTGGTCGGGCGGGCCGAGCACCAGCCCGATCCGCTCGTGGCCCAGCGAGATCAGGTGGTTCATGGCCTGCTGCACCGCAACCGCGTCATCGCAGCTGACCAGCGGGAAGCCCAGGCCGTCGATGGCCGCGTTGAGCAGCACGGTGGGGATCTTGCGGGCGGTCAGCAGCGCGTAGTGGTCGTGCGGCGACTCCGCCTCGGCATAGCGGCCACCGAAGAACACCACGCCGGAAACCTGCTGCTGCAACAGCAGCTCGACGTAGTCGGCCTCGGTCGCGCCGCCGGTCGTCTGCGTACACAGCACCGGCGTGAACCCCTGCTGCGCCAGCGCCCCGCCGACGACCACCGCGAAGGACGGGAAGATCGGGTTGGTCAGGTCCGGCAGCACGAGACCGACCAGCCGGGCACGCTCGCCGCGCAGCTGCGTCGGCCGCTCGTAGCCGAGGACGTCCAGTGCCGTGAGGACCGACTGTCGGGTAGCCTCGGACACGCCTGGCTTGCCGTTGAGGACCCGGCTCACCGTGGCCTCGCTGACGCCAACTTTCTTGGCTACCTCTGCAAGTCTCCTGGACATGTGCGCAAGTATAGATCAGGACGTGCAAGAACTTGCTCAGGCGAAGCAAACTGCCTACAACTGTCCAACGGCGGTCACTGTCACCATCGCCTCGCCGATCTCGTCCGAACCGGCCAGATCGATCTCCGCGCTGATGCCCCAGTCGTGGTCGCCCTCCGGGTCGTCGAAGATCTGCCGCACGCGCCAGCGCGCCGGCTCGATCTCGATGATCAGCAGCTGCGGCCCGCGCGCGTCCGGCCCGTCGTTGAGTTCGCCGTACTCGGCGAAGTACGGCTCCAGCGCCTCCTGCCAGTCCTCGGCGCCCCAGCCGGATTCGCCGTCGAGTTGACCGAGCGACTCCCAGTCGCGCCGCGCGGCCAGTTCGACCCGTCGGAACAAGGCGTTGCGCACCAGCACGCGGAACGCCCGCGCGTTGCGGGTGACCGCGGGCGGGGCGCCGTCCTCGCCCTTGGTCAGCGCCTCGGCGTTGGTCGGGTCGGTGAGCTGCTCCCACTCGTCGATCAGGCTGGAGTCGACCTGGCGGACCAGTTCGCCCAGCCACTCGATCAGATCGGTCAGCTCCTCGGTCTTGGCCTCCGCCGGCACGGTCTGCCGCAGCGCCCGGTACGCGTCGGCGAGATAGCGCAGGACGAGGCCCTCCGAACGGGCCAACCCGTAGAAGGCGACGTACTCGGCGAAGGTCATGGCGCGCTCGTACATGTCGCGGACCACCGACTTGGGGGAGAGCGGATGCTCGGTCACCCAGGGATTGCCGCGCGCGTAGAGGTGGTAGGCGCCGTCGAGCAGTTCGGCCAGCGGCATCGGATAGGTGACGGTCTCCAGTTCGGCCATGCGCTCGTCGTACTCGACGCCCTCCATCTTGAGCCGGTTGACCGCCTCGCCCTTGGCCTTGAACTGCTGCGCGGACAGCACCTGGCGCGGATCATCCAAAGTGGACTCGATCACGGAGACGCAGTCCAGCGGGTAACTCGGTGACTCGCGGTCGAGCAGTTCGATCGCGGCCAGCGCGAAGGGCGAGAGCGGCTGGTTGAGCGCGAAGTCCAGCTGCAACTCATCGACGATGCGCACGCGCCTGCCGTGCTCGTCCGGTTCGGGCAGCCGCTCGATCACGCCCGCGGCCAGCAGCGCGCGGTAGTTGGCGATGGCCCTGCGGATGTGCCGGCGCTGCGCGGGCCGGTCCTCGTGGTTGTCCTCCAACAGGTGCCGCATGGCCGCGAACGCGTCGCCCGGCCGCCCGATCACGTTGAGCAGCATGGCGTGGCTGACCTGGAAGCTGGACGTGAGCGGCTCCGGCTCGGACGCGACCAGTCGCTCGAACGTGGGCTCGCCCCAGGAGACCATGCCCTCCGGCGGCTTCTTGCGCACCACCTTGCGCCGCTTCTTCGGGTCGTCGCCGGCCTTGGCCAGCATCTTCTCGTTGTCGATCACGTGTTCCGGCGCCTGCACGACGACCGTGCCGACCGTGTCGTAGCCCGCCCGTCCGGCGCGGCCGGCGATCTGGTGGAACTCGCGCGCGTTGAGCAGCCGGGTACGCGTTCCGTCGTATTTGGACAGTGCGGTGAACACGACCGTCCGAATAGGAACGTTGATGCCGACGCCCAACGTGTCCGTACCGCAGATGACCTTCAACAGGCCGGCCTGACTCAACCGCTCGACCAGCCGCCGGTACTTGGGCAGCATGCCAGCGTGGTGCACGCCGATCCCGTGCCGGACCAACCGGGACAGCGTCTTGCCGAAACCGGCGGTGAACCGGAACCCGCCGATCAGCTCGGCGATCGCGTCCTTCTCCGCTCGGGTGCTCACGTTGATGCTCATCAGCGCCTGCGCGCGCTCCAGCGCGGCGGCCTGGGTGAAGTGCACGACGTAGACCGGCGCGCCGTGCGTGACCAGCAGTTCCTCGATGGTCTCTGTCATCGGCGTGAGCGAGAAGCTGAAGTTCAGCGGCACCGGCCGCTCGACCGAGCGCACCGTGCTGGTCGGCCTGCCGGTGCGCCGGGTCAGGTCCGACTCGAACCGGGCGACATCGCCCAGGGTCGCGGACATCAGCAGGAACTGCGCGTTGGGCAGTTCGAGCAGCGGCACCTGCCAGGCCCAGCCGCGGTCCGGGTCGGCATAGAAGTGGAACTCGTCCATGATCACCTGGCCGACGTCGGCCGCGGCACCGTCGCGCAGCGCGATGTTGGCCAGGATCTCCGCCGTGCAGCAGATGATCGGCGCGCCCCCGTTGACGCTGGAGTCGCCGGTCATCATGCCGACGTTGCCCGCGCCGAAGACGTCGATGAGCGCGAAGAACTTCTCCGACACCAGTGCCTTGATCGGCGCGGTGTAGAAGGTGCGCTGCCTGCGCGCCATCGCTGCGAAGTGCGCACCGGTTGCCACCAGCGACTTCCCCGAGCCGGTCGGCGTGGACAGGATGACGTTGGAGCCGGAGACGATCTCGATCAGCGCCTCGGCCTGGTGCGCGTACAGCTCCAACCCCTGCTCGCCGACCCAACCCGCGAACGCGTCGAAGAGGTTGTCCGGATCGGGGTCGGCCGGGATCAGCTCGGTGAGATTCCTGGTGCGCGTCATGGTGCCTTTGATCGTGCCTGGTCAGCCTCGCCCCGTCGTGACCGGGGGCCCGGCCTGGTTAGTTGTAGTATGCCAACTGTTGTATTAGGCTAACAGTTATCATAGTACAACCATGTTGGAGTGTTCCGTGGGAGAGTTGAGTCGCCGCAGGCGTCTGCTCGTACTGGCCATCTGCTGTATGAGCCTGCTGATCGTGGGTCTGGACAACACGATCGTGAATGTCGCCCTGCCGTCCATCCGGCGCGAACTCGGCGCCTCCGTCTCCAACCTGCAGTGGACCATCGACGCCTACACGCTGGTCCTCGCCAGTTTCCTGATGCTCTCCGGCTCGACCGCCGACCGGATCGGCCGTCGCCGCGTCTTCCAGATCGGCCTCGCCCTGTTCAGCGTCGGCTCGCTGCTGTGCAGCATCTCGCCCAACGTGCAGTGGCTGATCGCGTTCCGCGCCATGCAGGCCATCGGCGGGTCCATGCTCAACCCGGTGGCCATGTCGATCATCACCAACACCTTCACCAACCCCAAGGAACGCGCGCGGGCCATCGGCGTGTGGGGCGGCGTGGTCGGCATCAGCCAGGCGCTCGGCCCGATCGTCGGCGGTCTGCTGGTCGACTCGATCGGCTGGCGCTCCATCTTCTGGATCAACGTGCCCATCGGCATCGCCGCGATCATCCTGACCTTCGCGTTCGTGCCCGAGTCCAAGGCGCTCCGCCCACGCCGCATCGACCCGATCGGCCAACTCCTGGTGATCGTCAGCCTCGCCACGCTGACCTACGCGATCATCGAGGGCCCGGAATTCGGCTGGACCTCCGCCCGGATCGTCTCGCTGTTCGTGGTGAGCGTGCTCGCCGTCATCGGCCTCGTGGGCTACGAACGCCGCCGTCCCGAGCCACTGATCGATGTGCGGTTCTTCCGCAGTATCCCGTTCAGCGGCGCGACCATCATCGCGATCTGCGCGTTCGCCTCGCTGGCCGGCTTCCTGTTCGTCAACACCCTGTATCTACAGGACGTGCGCGGCTACACGGCTCTCGCGGCCGGCCTCTACACGCTGCCGCTGGCCCTGATGTCCATGGTGTTCGGCCCGCTGTCCGGTCGGATCGTCGGCGCTCGCGGCCCGCGCATCTCGCTGCTGGTCGCCGGGCTCGGCATACTGTTCTGCGCGCTGATCATGACCAACCTGACCGACACGACCTCGATGCTGCTGCCGATCGGCGCGTATGTGCTGTTCGGCATCGGCTTCGGCATGGTCAACCCGCCGATCACCAACACTGCCGTGTCCGGCATGCCGATCCAGCAGGCCGGGGTCGCGGCGGCGGTCGCGTCCACCAGCCGGCAGATCGGCCAGTCGCTCGGCGTCGCGGTGATCGGCAGTGTGGTCACCGGCAGCATCCACGGTTCGCTTCAGGTCGGCCTGCCGGCCGCGAGCCACGTCGGCTGGTGGATCATCGTGGGCTGCGCGCTCGTCATATTCTGTCTCGGCCTGCTGACCACCGGCCGCTGGGCCAAGCGCACCGCGACCACCACCATGACCGAGCTGGCACCAGAAGAAGCCCTAGCCGGGAGCGCACCCCGATGAACACCAACGCCGCCAACGACGCCGCTGCTGTCGCCGCTGCGGACCGGGCCGAACTCGCCACCCGCAGCTGGATCGGCCTGCGCACCCTCGTGCTTGACCTGCACGACCGGCGCAAGGAGGTCAGTGTCGCGCTGGAAATGAGCTTCATCAAGGCGAAAGCGCTGATGAAGGTCGGCGCGGGCCCGTGCAAGCTGCGCGACCTCGCCACCCGCCTTGGCACCGACGCCCCGTACACCACGCTCATCGTCGACGACCTGGAAAAGCGCGGCCTGGTGGTGCGCACCCCGCACCCGGATGACCGCCGGTCCAAGCTCGTCACGCTCACCGACGCGGGCCGCGCCGCCGCCGAGGTCGCGCACGGCATCGTCGGCGCGCCGCCCGAGGCCGTGCTCGCCCTGGACACCGACGACCTGATCGTGCTCGACCGCATTGTCGCCGCTCTGGTCGCGGCTGAGGACATGGAACGAGCGAGCAGTTCAGTTGGCTTGCGGTGACGCTGCCACGTTGGCCTCGGCCGCGCCGATGATCAGGGGTTCGGTCATCGGGGCGGCGGAGGAGGCGACGAGGTCGGCGATGACGCAGGTGATGTTGTCGGGACCGCCGCCCTGCTTGGCCAGGTCGATGAAGGTGGCGGCGGCGTCGTCGGGGTCGGGGACGGACGCGAGAACCTGGCCGATGAGTTCGTCGGGGATGACGTCGGACAGGCCGTCGGAGCAGAGCAGGTAGCGGTCACCGGGCTGGGCCTGCCAGTAGTACAGGTCGGGCTCCGAGGTGCCGCCGCTCTGCAAGGCGCGCATCAGAACCGAACGGCGGGGGTGGACCGCGGCCTGTTCCGGAGTGAGTTTGCCTTCGTCGACAAGGGACTGGACCAGGGTGTGGTCGCGGGTGAGCTGGCCGAACTGGTCGTCGCGGAGCAGGTAGGCGCGGGAGTCGCCGATGTGCGCGATCGCGAGGCGCATACCGCCGTCCCACATGAACGCGGTGACGGTGGTGCCCATGGTGGCCAGGTCGGAGTCCTGCTGGGCGAGGCTGGTGAGCCGGTCGCCGATCTCCCTGATCGCGCCGCCCAGGGCTTCGAGGAGGTCGGGATCTTCGGCAGCGGGATCTTCGTCGGCGAGGTCTTGGGCGACGGGGTCTTGGGCGACGGGGTCTTCGGCAGCGGGGTCCTCGGCAGCGGGAAGGTCGTCGGTGGGATTTTCGTCGGCGGGGCGCTCGTCGGTGGGGCTTTCGCTGGGCGGGCCGGGTTCGGTGGGGCCGTCTTCGCCGTCTTCGCCGACTTCTTCGGTGGCTTCGTCGGTCGGGGGTGATGAGTCGTTGGACCCGGGGGTGGCTGGTGGCCAGGGGACGGATTTGTCCAGCTCGGCGAGGACGCTGACCGCGGTCGAGCTGGCTACTTCGCCGTAGGCGTGGCCGCCCATGCCGTCGGCGACGACGAGAAGGCGGGCGCTCACGTAACCGGAGTCCTCGTTGTTGGACCGGTGCAGGCCCGGGTCGGTGTGGGCGACCGAGCGCAGCTGGAGCACCTCGCTGTCTGTCATGACGCCAGTCAACCATTGGTTGATAGAGTTCACAAGCAGAACTTCGGTGGACTGCTGCTGTCGAGTGAACTAGGGTTGGGTCAATGAGCCAGGACACGACGGTCAACGCGGGCGAGATCGCCCGCTTGGTGGACGTGGGCCGGGCCGCGGTCAGCAACTGGCGTCGCCGGTACGAGGACTTCCCGCAACCCGTCGGCGGCACCGCGTCCAGCCCATTGTTCTCGTTGACCGAGGTCGAGGACTGGTTGCGGCGCAACGGAAAGTCCTTCCGCGTCTCGTTGGCCGACCGGGTGTGGCAGCAGTTGCGCGCGAGCGATGACGATCTTCGGCTGGGGCAGGTGGTGGCGCGGGCCGGCGAGCTGCTGCTCGCGCTGCGCGACGGGGAGCCGGTCGACGGGGACCTGGCGGACGCGGTCGCGGAGCTGGCCGGCGAGTTGGGGCATCGCGAGGCGTTCGAGGCGTTGTGCGATCGATATCTGGTGGCGCATTCGCGGCAGTTGGCGGTGACCACGCCGTCCGTCGCGGCGGTGATGGCCGAACTGGTGGGCGCGGGTCGGAGCACCGTGCTCGATCCGGCTTGCGGGCTGGGCGGGTTGTTGCTCGCGGTGGGCGGGCGGCGGGTGTTGGGGCAGGACGTCAACGAGGTGAACGCGCGGATCGCGTCCGTCCGAATGCGACTTGCGGAGTTGGCGGACAGCTCGATCGTCGCGGCCGATTCGTTGCGGGAGGATCGGTTCGGCGACGAGTTGGCCGACGCCGTCGTCTGTGATCCGCCGTTCAATGAGCGGGCCTGGGGATATGCGGAGCTGACCAGCGATCCACGGTGGGTGTACGGGTTGCCGCCGCGCGGCGAGTCGGAACTGGCCTGGGTGCAGCACTGTCTTGCGCATGTTCGGCCGGATGGGCTGGTCGCGATTCTGATGCCGTCGGCGGCCGCGGCGCGGCGACCGGGGAAGCGGATTCGCGGGAATCTGTTGCGGGCCGGGGCGTTGCGGGCGGTGTTGACGCTGGCAGAGGGCGGGCCGGATCTGTGGCTGTTGCGGCGGCCGGAGGTGGGCGAGCGGCCCGCCATGCGGCTTCTGCTTGGCGTGTTGGACGGGGAGTTCGACGCGGTCGTTTCCGGCTGGACGCGGTATCTGCGCGAGCCGGAGTTCGCGGAGGGGGACCTTTTCACCGTCCCAGTGCTCGACCTGCTCGACGATGACGTCGATGTGAGCCCAGCACGGCATCGAGCGCTGCGGGGCGGCCGGAACGTGGCGGCGGAGTACGTGGCCGCGCTGCGCGGGCTGCTGGCCGTGCCGGCCGTCGCACCGCCCGACCTGGAGATCTCGGGCGAGCGGCGGATGCTGTCGACGACCACGGTTGGTGAGTTGATCAAGGCGGGGCTGGTCACCGTTCGGCACGCTTCGGCCAAGCTGAGCCTGGGGGAGGGGGAGGTCGCGGTGCTGACCGTCGACGACCTCTCCGCCGGGCGGCAGGCCAGCGGGCGGACCGTGGACGGGCCGGAGCTGGTGCGGTTGCAGGTGGGGGACGTGGTCGCGGCGCCGATGGGGTTGGCCAGGGTGGTGCAGGTCGACGGCGTCGTGCTCGGGCCTTATTTGTCTGTTTACCGAGTCGATCCCGAGCATCTGGACCCGGATTTCCTCGCAGGTTTCCTGCGTGCGGCCGATCAGTTGTCGGCTACCGGGTCCAGTCGGATCGATGCGCGGCGCACTGTGGTGCCTCGCCTTGCCCTGGCCGAACAGCGGCACTACGCGGCCGTGTTCCGTCAGCTCGTGGGCCTGCAGGACGCGGTGGCACGGACTGCCGAACAGGCCGCGACGCTGGTGCGGCTAGGCTTCGCAGGACTCGTCGATGGTCACCTTCTGCCGAAAAGCCTGTGAACCCGCGCGAGGGGTTGGAGGTCCGGATGCTCATCGCCGACCGATATGAGCTGGACGAACTCCCGCTCGGCCGGGGTGGGATGAGTGCCGTCCATGCCGGGCACGACAAGCATCTCGACCGCCGAGTCGCCGTCAAGTTCCTCCAGTTCCCCGGCGGACCTGACGACGAGTTGCAGCGGCGGTTCATCCGCGAGGCGCGGATCCTGGCCCGGCTGGAGCATGCCGGCGCGCCGGTGCTCTACGACTTCGGCACGTCCGAGCGGCGCCTGTTCCAGGTCATGCAGTTCATCGAGGGCGTGACGGTCGCCGATCTGCTCAGCGAACACGGGCCGATTCCGATTCCGTGGGCGGCGGCCATCACCGCGCAGGCGTGCGCGGTGTTGTGTGCCGCGCATTCGCTGTCCATCTGCCATCGGGATTTGAAGCCCACGAACCTGATGCTGTGTCCGGACGGCAGCGTGAAGGTGCTCGACTTCGGGCTGGCCATGCTGCGCGAGGCGGACGTTGCCCAGTTCACCCGCACCGGGCAGATTCTCGGCACGCCCGCCTACATGGCGCCGGAGCAGATTCAGCGTGGGGCGGCCGGGCCGCGCAGTGATCTGTACGCGTTGGGCTGCCTGCTGCACGAGATGTTGACCGGACGGCAGCTGTTCACCGGGCCGACCGCCTATGCGGTGTTCGACAAGCAGGTCAAGCAGCGACCGCCGGGTGTGCCGGGAGTACCGGTCGAGCTGAACCGGCTGATCGCGCAGGTACTGGAGAAGGATCCGGCGAACCGGCCCGTCGATGCCAACGAGCTGTACCTGCGGATCGCGCCGTTCGCGGTGGAACTGCCGATGCTGCCTGGCTTTCTGCACCCTGCCAGCGAACCGAGCCCCGGGCGGATGTACGCCCGGATGCTCGGTCAGGTGCTCGCCGCGACGCGGAGCTAGTTGATCAGCCGGGCGCCGGTTTCCGGGTTGAAGAGGTGGGTTTCGCTCGCGTCGCGCAGGGCGACCTTGACCTTCTGGCCGATGGTCGGCGGGGTGCGGCCGTCGACCCGGACGACGAAGCGTTCGCTGTGGTCGCCGATCTGGACCGAGCCGTGCACGTAGGCGTCGGCGCCGAGTTCCTCGACCAGTTCGACGGTCAGGTCGAAGCCCTCCTCCTCGACCGACGCCAGGCGCAGGGTTTCGGGTCGGACGCCGAAGGTGATCTCCTTGAGCCCCTGCGATTGGGCGGCCGACATGGCCTCGCGGGGAAGTTCGATGACCACGCCGTCGAGCTTGGCGCCGTTGGAGGTGAGGGGGACGGTCTTGAGGTTCATGCCGGGCGAGCCGATGAAGCCGGCGACGAAGGCGTTGGCCGGGTGGTCGTAGAGCGCGCGGGGGGTGTCGCACTGTTGGAGCAGGCCGTC
>DASZJG010000096.1:0-29488 GCA_035948315.1 Pseudonocardiaceae bacterium
GCCGACCCCGACCACACCCGGCGGCACAGCGGATCGAGCCGGACGATGCCGGTACGCAGTTCCCGGACCGGCTCCGGGCCCGCCGCTGCTCGCCGGGTCAGTGCCCTGACCCGCGCGCACAGTTCCGCGAAACTGAACGGCTTGCACAGGTAGTCGTCCGCGCCCGCGTCGAGGCCCTTGATCCGGTCGGACACCGAGTCCCGCGCGGTGAGCATCACCACCGGTACCTGCCAGCCGGACCGGCGCAGTGCCGCGCACACCTCGAAGCCGTCCATGTCGGGCAGCATCACATCCAGTACCGCGGCGTCGTACTCCATGGTCGTTGCCGAGTTCAGGGCGAGCGCGCCGGTGCCGACCACGGCAACGCCGTAGCCCTCCTCGGTAAACCCCCGCCCGAGGAGCTTCGCCATGTAGTCCTCGTCCTCGACGACCAGCAGCCGCATGAGGCGGACCTTAGTCAGGTCAACGGCGTATTGCCAGGGTATGTCGATTGACACCCCTTTTCTCGGTCAATACAAATCGCGGCCGACCCGGAAAATGTGAGAATCCACATCATGCACTCATGATCGGCAAATCCGGGTCGACCTACGCTGAGCGACGCGCTTCTCCCGCAGCTGCATGCGCGTCATCGCTCACCCAAAGGAGACAGATGATCACGAGATTGAGCCGAAGGCAGGGCCGGTCGATCCTCGCCGGCGGCCTGTTCACCGTTCTCGCCGCGGTCTGCGCGGTCGTACTGACCGTCACCACCGCACCGACCGCGGCCGCTGTCGGCGGCGGGGGCGGCAAGTTCGAGAACATCTGCTACTACACCCACACCAACCAGGACGACGCCATCGTGTTCCCGGGACAGGTCGGTGCTTCCCCACACCTGCACGACTACGTATCCAATCCCGGTGCCAACGCGAACTCGACCGCGGCCAGTCTGCGTGCCGGCACCACCAACTGCGTCAACAGCCTCGACTTCGCGTCGTACTGGGCGCCGACGCTGTTCAACGGCAGCACCCCCATTCACCCGAACAGCGACACCATCTACTACCTGTCCAACGGCAAGTCCAATGTGAAGCCCTATCCCTTCGGGCTCAAGGAACTCGCCGGCAACCCGGACGCGACCAGTCCGGCGCAGGCGCAGGACATCCTGTGGGGTTGTTCGACGACGGCACCCACCTACAACTACGCCCCGGTCTGCTCGAGCGGAGCCGAACTACACGTCAGGGTCGACTTCCCGGACTGCTGGAACGGTACGACCCTGGACAGCCCGACCCACCGCACGCACGTGGCCTACAGCGCGAACGGCGTCTGCCCGGCGGGCTACCCGGCGCCGATCCCGATGCTGAGCATCCTGTTCAAGTACACCTTCAGCAACGGCAAGGTGCTCAAGACCTCAGCGGGTCTGGGGACGTGGAGCATGCACGCGGACTTCATCAACGCCTGGGACGTCAACGAGCTGGCCCACATGGTCAGCATGTGCCTCGACCCGCAGAAGGTCTGCGGTCGTCCGACCGGCATCCAGTAGGTGCCGAACCCGGACTGGGAGCGGAGGATCCTCGGCGGGAGTTGTTCCTCCGCTCCCTCCCATGCCTGGCATGTCCCGTTGACCCACCCGCCCTTCGGCCGCAGGGGCATCCAGATTCTTCTCGGCCTGCTGTGGCTGCTGGACAGCGCCTTGCAGAGCCAGCCGGTGATGTTCATCCCCGAGTTCACCTCGGACAGCATGCAGATCGCGGCGCAGGGCAATCCGGCGGTCATCGCGGCGCCGATGTTCTGGGCCGCTGGAGTGGTGTCGCGCATACCGCTGCTGGCCGGCCTCGGCCTTGTCGCGGTCCAGCTGGCTCTGGCGCTGGGCCTGTTCTGGCGGCGCACCGCGGTGCTCGCGCTGGCCGGGTCGCTCGTCTGGTCGCTCCTGGTGTGGTGGCTCGGAGAGGGTTTCGGCGGCATCTTCAACGGGACGGCCGAACCGTTGATGGGTTTCCCCGGTCCGATCATCCTCTATGGACTGTTGACGTTGCTTGCCTGGCCGGCATGCGCGCGGGAGAGCCGATCGGTGGCCGAGGACGGCCCGATCGGCGGGCTCGTCGCCCGAGGGCTCTGGTTGCTGTTGTGGGCAAGTCTGGCCTACTTCGCGTTGACCCCGGCCAACCGCGCTCCGAATGCGCTCGCTGCCATGGCCGAAGGCATGGCCGAGGGCGAACCGTCCTGGCTGGCCGCACTCGACCATGCCACGGCCGGTGCGTTGACCGGTAACGGCCTGCTGGTGTCCACCGTGTTCGCGGTGCTGGCAACGTCCATCGCGGTCGGTATCTTCCTGCCGATCCCGGCTCGTGGCACCGTTCTCGTTGCCGCCATCGCGCTGGCCACCGTGATCTGGGTGATCGCCCAGAACTTCGGCGCGATCCTCACCGGCCAGGCCGCCGACCCGAACACCGGCCCGCTGTTGATCCTGCTGGCCTTCGCCTATTGGCCGCGACCCAGGAGAAGCCGATGAAGCACCGACTCCGAGGACGTATCGCCCTGATCATATCCGCCTCGTTCCTCGTGACGGCCTGCGGCAGCGGATCCATGGGCGCGGGGCCGCCATCGACGTCCGCCACCACGCCGCAGCCCGCCGGCGCCACTCCGTCGGCCTCGGCCCGGATGGTCTGCGGGCCCGAGGCGCAGCGGGAGATCGCGCTGAGCCTGCAACTGCGGTCGAGCGCGCCGACCACGCCGACCTGGGCCGACCAGCTGTACTCGTGCCGCTACACCTACCCCGTCGGCAGCGTCGAGATGTCCGTGAAGGAACTCGCCGACCAGGCCGCGACCGATGCCTACTACACCGGGACGCGCACCGACCCCGCCGATCAGGTCGCGCTGCACGGGCTCGGCCAGGCCGCCTACGCCGGACCGGACGGCATCATCGTGGTGCGCAAGGACTTCAAGGTGCTGCGGATCGACGCGACCGGCCTGCCGGCCCAGTTCGGCCAGCCGCCGATGAGTCGCGCCGAGGCCGCGCGACGCATCGCCAGCGACATCATGACCTGCTGGAACGGCGACTGACAGCGAGAGGTCCGGCCGGGGTCGCCACCCAGCAGGCGGCGATCCCGGCCGGAGGGGTTCAGGACGAACAGAGCCCGATGAGTTCGCCGCCGGCGAGCAGCAACGCGCCGACCCCGTAGGACGCGGTCGACGACGCGGTCACCGGTTGGCCGTCGGCCGGGCCGGAAGCCGGCCCCTGGACATAGCCCAGCGAACCGTTGGGCTGCACCGAGGTACTCGCCATCGCGTTCCACGCCGCCGTGACCACCGGCAGGTACGTTGCCGGGGCGAGGATTCCGTGCTCGACGCCCCAGGCGATGCCGTAGGTGAAGAACGCGGTGCCACTGGTTTCCGGGCCCGGATACTGGGTGGGGTCGCCCAGGCTGACCGGCCAGAATCCGCTCGGCTGCTGGGCCGCCTTCAGCGCGGCGGCCATCTGTTGGAACGTCTGCACATAGCTCGCCCGGTGCGGATCGGTGACCGGCAGCACGTCCAGCACCTTGGCCAGCGCCGCGATCACCCAGCCGTTGCCGCGCGACCAGTAGACGTTCTGCCCGACAAAGGTCGAATCACGCCACCACAGGCCCCTGCCGGCGTTCCACAAGCCCTGATGGGTGTGCTGGAACTCGGCAGACATCTTGTCGAAGTAGGCCGGATCGTTCTCGATCACGCCGAGTTCCGCGAAATCGGGCATGGCCATGAACAGGGCGTCGATCCAAGACCAGTCATCGACGGTCTTCGATGCCACCATCGTCCGGACGCTCTGGTCGATCTGGGCGATGTCGCCGGCTGGGTGCCGAGGATCGGCCTGGTAGAGCGCGATGTAGTCCTGACCGACAGCCTGCGAGTTGGCGTTCGTGTCGGTCGGACCACCTTTGAGAGCGAAGTGCTGCGCGGTCGCCCAGTTCTGGGCGTACGTCTCGTATCGGGTGTCGGGCAGGGCGCTCGCGGCGGCCAGGTCACCGGTGAAGTACGCACCGGTCGTCCAGGCGACCCCCTTCGGGTTCGGGTTGTGCGCCAGCCAGTAGTCGTTGACCTTGGCCATCGTCGCTCCGATACCGGTGGGGCAGGCAAGCGGGCTGCTCGCCGCCTGGGGGGCGGCGAGCAGCAGCAGGCCGGCGGCGACCAGCAAGGGGGTGAGTCGCCGGCAGGTCAGGTGGTGCCGTGTCACGGAGCGCTCGCCGGAGCCGGTGGTGACGCAATGCCAGTCCAGCCGACGTTCGCGTCGGTCAGCGTCTCCCATTCCAGGAAGTGGGCGTCGTTGCCGGTCGGCCGGACCTTGGCCAGCTGCGCGGCGGTCTGCGGCATCGGAATGCCGAGCCGGTTGTGCAACTCGTTGTAGGCGACCTCCATCGAATACGTGTTGCCCCCGGTCGGTCCCACGTTGATGCCCTTGGGCGCCTTGCCGCCGTTGTTGATCGCGTTCGCCCACTCATAGGCGTCGGCGAGGCGCTGCGCGTTCTCCGGGTACAGGTTCACGCCCTGCTGCAACGCGGTCTCGGCGAGGTCTGTCGCCGCACCGAGGCCCCAGAAGGTGTGGTGGAAATCGCGCGAGGTCTCCTGGGCGAGGCCGGTGACGTACTTGGTCTGCACCCAGAACTGGTTCGGGGTGTACTGCGTGCACCGGTTGGGCACCTTGGGCATGTGCGGGGTCGCGCCGTCCGAGGCCAGGTAGATGTAGGCGGGCACCCGGTCGCGCCAGAACGACACGGCGGTGTCGAACCAGCTCGAATTCTCGTTGAACACCGAGATGTTCACCAGCGCCTCTGCGATCACCAGCTCCCAGTTCCCGTTGAAACACGGCGGGCCGCCGGTCAGCAGGGTGGGCACGTACTGAGTGGCGAGCATGTTTTCGAAGGCCGAGATGTCCGTTGCCGACCAGCCTGCTCCGGTGTACCGGATGAGTTCGGCTGCCTCGGCCCAGACCGAGCCGGTCCAGCCCGACTCCACCGGTGCGTTGCTCAGCGTGTGCCCGCCCTTGAGCGTGCTCGACCAGGCGTCCATGATCTGGATCGCCTTGGCCGCATAGGCTTTGTCACCTGAGAAGTACCAGAGCAGCGCGTCCGTCCAGGCCGCCGACGCGTCGCCCTGTTCGGCCTTGCAGCCGACGTCCGGATTGGAATTCGATCCACATTGGACCTGGGGGACCGGCTTCGGGGTGTAGCTCGCCGAAGCCCAGCTGCTTGCCTTCGCCGCACCGTAGGCCGCCGTCCAGGGTTGCGCGCCTGCCGCGATCTGCGTCTTGACGAAATCCAGTTGGGCCTGGTTGACCAGTACGCCGGGATGGCGGAAGGTCGTCGGGGCTGTCGAGGCAGGCGGCGCCGGTGCCGCCGTGGGTAAGGCTTGCGCCGCGGACGGCACGGCGAGCAACACGGCCGCGGCAACCGCCGTGGCGATGAATCGCATCCGCATGAACATCCTCCAGTGGTGTCAGCCGAAGACATCGGTGAACGAAGTGAGCAGCGCGGACATCCGCTGGGTCAGCGTCTGCGCCGCGGCGCTGGAAAGGTGACTGTGGCCGCCGGGAGCTGCGACACGGGCCAGGAAGTCCCGCATCCGCGCCATGGCAGCATCGCTGCGCCCTGCGGCGAAGTGCTCGTCCGCGTTGCGCACCAGGCCTTCCAGCGTCGCGCGGACGTCTCCCGTCACGTCACCGGACCCGGCCAGCTGCCGGATGGTGCTGAGCAGCGCGTCGAACGGTGACGACCGCGTCTGCGTGATCGCCGCGTCCACTTGGGCCTTGAACGCCGTGATCTGGTCGAAGGGTGGCACAGGAAGGTTCTTGGGATAACCCGGATCGCTCGCCACCCACAGCAGTTCCAGTGGAATGAACCCGCGATAGCCGGTCAACCGCATGTCGGTGAACAACCGGTCGAGATCCATCGGGATCGCGGTGCCCTCGCCGGCCGGTTTCTGTTTCACCTGAATGCTGTCCGAATACGACAGTACCTTCGCGATGTCGCGATACCAGTCGTAATTGAGCCCGGTCGGCGCCTGGAACGGCCGGAAGTAACCGGTGTCGTCGATGATGCTGATATTGGGATTATCGACACATCTCAGCATCTGGATGGTCTGGTCCGCGGTGGCGGTCATGTCGCCGTGGTTCTGCAACACGATCTTGACGCCCCTGGTCGCCGCGTAGGCGGTCACCTGTTGCAGTGCCGGTACGATGCGGGTCTTGGTGACCGTTGCCCAACCGTAGGTGTTGATGTCGGCAGGAACCTTGCCGGAGAACACCCGCATCACCGGCGCGCCCATTCGCGCGGCGACGTCGGTCCAGAATTCGACCCGTTGCACGTCGAGCGCGCGGCGTGCGGCATCGGGATCGGCGAAGTCGTTGAAGACACCGGTACCGCTGATCGCCAGCCCGAGTTGGTGCGTGAGTGCCCTGATCTGGTCGACGTAGGCCATGATCTGCGCGGTCGGCACCGTCGGCATCGTGTACGTGTTGTATCCGGGCAGATAGTAGGAAGTGATGTCAACGGCATGGAAACCGACCGAGGCCGCCCACTTGATCGCGTCGATCGTGGTGATCGGCGGAGCGCCCTTGCCGCCGCCCTTGATCGCCGAGTTGAGGTTGAGATTGAAACTGTACAGTTCAAGGCTCGGCGTGTAGCTGCCGCCGAAATAGTGTGATTGATCGGTTCGGTTCGTGGTGTCCTGGCTCGCGTTCGCCTGCGGGGCCGTACCGAAGGGCGCTGCCGCTGCCAGGGTTGCCACGAGAACCAGGGAACTGAGCCACGTTCTCATGACGCTCCCGTCCTAGTCTCTGTTGCCGAGCGTAGGAGCCGAACGATTTGATGATGATGAGACGCCGATGTGAATATCCACATCCATCGGTGTCCGCTCCTGCCGCGCGGGTAGACATGACGGAATAGCTGTTCCGTGCCGGGGCTCGCGTTGGCCGCAATGTCGCGTTCACGGGTTCGTTGGCAAGTGGCGACAGCCTATGGGTGCCGAAACTCCGCTGCCCTATGCGACCTGCGCGTATTCGTGGATCATTCCGCCGAGTAGGTCGCGTCCGGTGATGAACAGGTGCCGGCGACGGGTCGCGGAGAGTATGCGGGCGTACGTCTACAACGCCCGCACCATCGACCTGATCTGGGATCGCGGCAAGCAGTTGTCAGCGCACGCCCAATTCACGGCCCGAAGGGCGGCTGGTTGCGTCGTAGCGATTTCAGCCGGCGAGTCTTCAAACCCGCAGTTGAGGGCGACCCCGACCGCAGTCTCGATGCGGTTCGACCGGGGTTGACCTTTCACGGGCTGCGGCACAGCCACAAGACCTGGCTGGCCAATGACATGATCTTGCCGATCGCCTCAGCCAAGCGGCTGGGCCACCATGTTCCTGACAAGCTCGAAGAGATCTATCCGCTGCATCGAGGTCAGCTTCCCCATCGCGACATTATGGAACAATAGTCAAGAGTTGTGGATGGATTGACCATCCCGTTTGGATGCACCTAGCCGCGTCCGGGACAGGTTGTGCCGATTTGCCGATCCGCCCAGCTGTGGTTGGCTCGGAGCACCGGCCGGTGGGCCGACCGGTTGCACCACCACCCCCGGCCCGAAGAGGCCCGCCGTCACTGGCTGGGCGGAGTCAGCTCGGTCTGCATCGCACGAAGCATGTGATGGTATGGATGGTCCTTGTTGTCATCGTCGACCATGAAGATCCCGGTGCCGCTGGCCGCCTCCGGCCAGAAGGTGCGAAGCCAATCGGTGTATGTATCCAGCTCCGCTTGCACTGGAGCGCTGGCCAGGAGGAACGCCTCGACCCGGCGGATCTCGAATTCGGTGTCCAACTTGTCGAGTTCCGGCGGCGCCAGGTACTCCGCCGTCGGGGTGGGCTCGGCCTGGTTCACCTTGTAGTACGCCATGGCCTTGTCGAAGAGCGCCTGCGCGGCCACGATCACGCGGGCGTAGGCCTCACGACGGGCCGTGCGTATCTCCCGCGCGATCTGCAACCGGTGCTCCTGTTCCACCCGTCGGTACTGCCAGCGCTGGGAGAAATGGGCGGTGAGAAGGCCGAACAGGGCCGTGATGAAGACTCCGCCCAGCGTACCGATGAGTGTCAGCATGATGCGCCTGAACCTACCAACGCGTGGGCCGAGAGACCTCCGAATCGAGCACCCGATTCTGTCATGCGGCCTGGTCCTGCCGTTCGACGAGGACGCCGTTGTTGTCGAACGTTGCGCCGGCTCGGACGAGGGGACCAGATGGGCGCCGGTGATCGCCCGCCAGCGGGCCTGGGCGGACTCGACGAGCTTGAACACCATCGCGAGCGCGGCGGCGGGGCTGCCGGCGCCACGAGTGACCTTGGTCCGCAGCTTGACCGTGGAGAAGGTGGTCTCAATAGGATTCGTGGTCCGCAGGTGGACCCAGTGTTCGGCCGGGAAGTCGTAGAACGCCAGCAGTTCGTCCCGGTCGTCGGTGATCTTCGCGACGGCCTTGGGCCACTTCGTGCCGTAGTGCGAGCGAACTCCTCGAATCGCCTCGCCAGATCGCCTAGTGTTCACGCACGCTGAAGGTTTCCCGTGGGAAGTCAGGAACTTGTTGATCCTCAGCACCACGTTTGCCATGAGTTCGGCGCAACTGGGGTTCACGATGGCCTGGAGGGCCGCCGATGTTGAGCGCGGAGCTGTTGTCAGTGGGAACGCGGAGTTGTTGTCAGTAGCGACGCGGAGTCGTTGACAGTGGGAAGCGCGGACGTTACTGGTTAGATCATCACCGTCGACGGAGGCCAAACCCTCGCTTGACCGCGGCCCGCTGACGCTCTCGAGGCCCGTGCCGCAGGCACGGGCCCCGAGATGCGAGCGAGGCACCCGCCGCTGCGCTGTCCGAAAACCAGGGTGTCAAAGCTCGCGGTTGATCGCCCAGCTCGATCACCTCAGCGGACTTCCCTGCACGGGGAAGCTCACCTGTCGGGTTCAGCGCGGGAAGGGGGTGGAGATACCGATGCCGCTGAGGGTCTGGGCGCCGAATCGCTCGATATCAGCGTCGATGTCGAGCGTTGCGCCGACTTGCGGGTGTATTCCGGGAAGCAGCTCGGCGGGTACGAGCCAGCAGACCTCGAACTCCAGCCCATCCGGGTCCTGGGCGTAGAGCGACTTGGTGGTGCCGTGGTCGGTCTCGTTGACCAGCGCTCCGGCTACGATCAGTCGGTTCTTGACGTCCTTGAGTTCAAGCAGCGTCTCGACTTCCCAGGCCAGGTGAAAGAGCCCGACCGTGCGTACCCCGGCCTCGGAACTACCAGCGTCGGCGCCGAGCTGGAACAAGCCGAGGTCGTGGTCGTTGGTGGAACCCCCGGCTCGGAGGAACGCGGCGTCGGGCAGGCGGAACACGACGCGGAAGTCGAGCACGCTCGTGTAGAACTCGACGCTGCGTTCGAGATCGCGGATGTGGAGGACGGCGTGGTTGAGGCGTTGAATGGCCATGGACGTCTCCTTGATCATCATGTTGGCTTTGTTACCGAGTTTGCGCCGCAGTTGTCAGTGAGTTCGGACCGCACTTCGCGATCAAAAACATGATCAATGTCGGTGAGAAGTGTCCGTTGACATCGAAGTGTGTCCCGTTGCCAACGATGCCTGTCCGGATGCGGGTTTCTGCCAGTGAAGTTCGCCCGGTGTGCCGTCGTCGCAGCTCAGCCACTTTCAGTCGGGTCGGATTCGTTGACACGATCCGGATCGGCGCCGACTGGTGCTCTACTGCGGCACATCCGTTCTATGTCAACGAAATATGTCCACCCTGGTGAGCGCCTTGTGGCCGGACATACTTCGCTGGCAACGGACAGCATTTGACCGCGGGTGGACCCTTGCGGTGGGCTGGTCCGTGTGCGCTCGCACGAGGGCACCGATGCCACCGACGTCGAAGTAGAGCTCTACGCGGCGATCCGCCGGGATGCCCGTGCCGGGTTGTCCGGGTGTGCCCTGGAGCGTAAGTACAACGTCGGGCGGCGCACGGCGGTCAAAAGCGCTGGCGTCGGCCTGGCCGCAGCCGCGGAAGAAGCCGCTGGTCAACGAGCTCGTCCAGGCCGCCGACGACATGGTCCTGGGGGTAGCTGGGCCGCGTGGGTACTGTTTCCCGCGGGCGCGGCTTCACGGTTGTTCGACGTGTACGCGCATGCGGGCGAGGCCACCGGAGTTGACCAATTAGTGGCCGAGGTTGACCTGTGCCCTGTGGTGGTCGCCCTTCTCGATCAGGTCGACGAACCCGAGGGCGTAGTCCGCGGCGGAGATCGCACCGCCGTCCTCGGGCTGCACCGCGACCTCGTCGCCGAGGCGATAACGACCGAGTCGTTCAGCGGGCATATGTGCGCCGAACCTGAGCGCCGGGCTCACGTAGACCCAGTCGAGTGTCGCGGGCGTGGCCGGGAGGTCCTCGATGATGAACGCCGCTCCGTCGCGGATCTCGTCGTGGAGCTCCGCGGGGATGAGGCTGAGGTGGCTGGGGTCGGTGACGAAGCGATCCGCCCCGGGCGCAGGGCGCAGCGACGAGGCGCCTCCGACGATGAACAGGCGTACGCCCGCGGCATTGGCCAGACGCGCGATGGTGCGGTGGACGTCGCGGGCGTGGCCGACCAGCGGGCCGCGCGGGGCGATTGCGTCCACGCCGATGTCGGAACCCTCGATGACCGAAGACAGCGTCGCTTCGTCGGTGGCGTCACCTTGGACATAGGTCACGCTCGGGATGGGCGCGTCGGGGAGCGAGCGGCTCAGCGCGGTGACCTGGTGACCGCGAGCAGCGGCCTCCGCGACGATGGCCGAACCTGCATAGCCAGTGCCGCCGATGACGGTGATGCGAGACATGAGGTGCCTTTCTACGGGAGGGTTTCTACGGGAGGGTTTCTACGGGAGGGGTGGCGTCGGACGACGCGCTGCGATTACCGTATGAGGGCAGCTCTCTGATGGGAAGAAGGCACCTTGTGGTAACCACTCCGGCCGAGTCGGTGCTCTTCGGCAGCCCCTACCGCGCGGACTGTCCGACTCGCCAGATCCTGGATCGCATCGGCGACCGCTGGACGGTGCTCATCGTGGGCGCCCTCTGGGACGGCAACGTCCGTTTCTCGGAGCTGCGTCGACGCGTTGAGGGCATTTCGCAGAAAATGCTCACCCAGACGCTCCGCGGGCTCGAACGGGACGGGCTCGTGCGCCGCACCGTCTACCCCGAAGTCCCGGTCCGCGTCGAGTACACGCTCACCGAGGCGGGCCGCACCCTGCGTGAGCCACTGCGCGCGCTGGAGGAATGGTCGATCGCGCACCTCGGCGACGTGTCCGGGTCACAGGAAGCCTACGACCGCGCGGATCGACCTCCTCGTGACTCCACGGATCGCGACAAGTAACGCTGCGATATCGGTGCCAGGGCACGATGCCCTCGGGCAGATAGGGGAGATACGGCTCTAGATGATTGATGCGGTGAAGATCATGTGAGGCGGGTCGGTGTCACCGCGCAGGAGGAGGGTGTCCAAGATCAAAGTTGTGAGCAAAGAACTGAACACCCTCCTGACAGCACTCTATGTCCTGGTCGATGACCACGTCGTCCCGCCCCGCACCGGTCGAGGTCACCGACCCGATCTCACCGACAGTGAACTGATCTGCCTCGCCGTCGCTCAAGCGCTGCTGAGCTTCCCGAACGAACGACGCTGGGTTCGCCATGTCCACGCCGACCCCGAACTGCTGGGCATGTTCCCAGCGATGCTCGGCCAGTCCGGCTACCACCGGCGACTGAAAACAGTGCAACCGCTGCTGTGCAAGGCGATCCTGGTGCTCGCGACCTGGTGCCCGTCCTGGTTCGACGATATGTGGATCACCGACGCCACCCCCGTGCCCTGTGGCATGTCCCGGGAAACCGTCAAGCGTTCGGATCTGGCCGGACACGCCAATTACGGTTACTGCGCGTCACACTCCCGGTGGTATTGGGGCCTGAAGCTGTACCTGGTGTGCTCTGGCGACGGGATGCCGATCATGTGGTGCCTGGCCACCCCGAAACTCGGGGAGCGCGAGGTGCTGGCCGCGTTGCTCGACCACGACCATCACCTGATCCGTGACGGCCAAATCTTGTTGGCTGACAAGGGTTTCGCGGGCAAGGACTTCCAGGAACTCACTGCCGGGATGGGAGTGCGGCTGCTGCGCCCGGACCGCAAGGACGAGACCTTCCGTAACGGTGACCTTGGTGGTGTTCGCCAGCGCATCGAGTCGGTTAATCAGACCCTCAAGGGACAACTCGACCTGGAACGGCACTCCGGCCGAACAGTGGCCGGGGTGCTCACCCGCGTCGCGCAGCGCCTGCTGGCCATGGCCGCCGCCATCTGGCACAACTGGATGACCGGCGTGACCAGCAAAAGGTCACTGATCGCGTTCGATCACTGACACCAACTTCACCGCATCAATCATCTAGTCCGTCATCAGCGCGGCGACCAGACCGAGGAGCTGTCCACGCAGTTCGGGCAGCTCCTCGTACCGTCCGGCGTCCACATAGGACGTGACAAGCGCACTGACCGCGCCGATCACCGCCCGCCCGGCGAACGCCGCGTCGAGCTCACCGTTCCAGTGCTCGTCGCGCAGCAGCACATCCGCGATGGCGACCGCGTACCGCTCCTGCACCGCGATCCGGCGGCTGACGGCGGCCCGGCCTGCGCCGTAGACCTCGATCAGGAACGTCCTGGCCAGGGTCGGCGCGGCGGACAGGGCGCCGAGGTAGGTGGCCAGCACCCGGTCGAGCCGGACCAGCGCGGGATCCTCCGGTGACCCGAGCGCGGCCTCGATCATCGCGATCAACTGGTCCGACGCCGCGTCGAACGCGGCCAGGAAGCAGTCCTCCTTGTCGGAGAAGTGCTGGTAGAAGGTCTCCCGGGAGATCCGGACCCGGCGCAGCACCGCACCGACAGTCGCCGCGCCGTAGCCCTGCTCGGCGACCACCTCGACCATCCCGAGCAGCAGCCGCTCCCGCTGCACGCGGCGCACCTCCTCGCGGCTGAGGTGATGGCGTCCACGAGGCAGCATGTGCACGTCGCCGGAATCCATTCCGGAAATGTACCCACGATGTCCCGGTCCGCGCCCTCGGCGAGGTCGGCGGTGTCAGCCGCGGTAGCTGCCGGTGCGGAACTCGTCGGTCAGCGTCGGGTGGGTCGGGTTCCACTTCAGTTCCTCGCGGGCCCGCGCCGAGACGGTCGCCTCGTCGAGCAGGAGGACCTCGGCGAAGTAGTCACCGAGCCTGCCGCGCGCCTCGGCGTCGGAACCGGGCACGGCGCCCGGTGCGCCCGCCGCGACCGCTGCCGCTTCGGTGATCTCGGCCAACGTCTGCTTCACGCCGTTGCCGACGATGTAGTAGCCGCGCGCGGCGTCGTCCTCCAGCGCCCTGCGGAAGAAGTCCGCGAGGTCGGCCACGTGCACGGTCGACCAGTGCTGTTGGCCGCTGCCGAGGATGATCAGGTTGCCGGCGTCGTCGCGCGGGGAGCCGAGCAGCAGTCCAGGCATCCCGCCACCGCCGTCGCCGTACGCGACGCTGGAGACGACCACGACGGTGCGCACGCCCGGCGCGTCCAGGGCGCGACGTTCGATGCCTTCCTTCCACGCGACCATGGCGGGCGCGGCGAAGGGCGAGTCCTCGGTCATGTCGGTGTTGTTGCCGTAGACCCACACACCGCTGACGTGCAGGTAGGGCTTGCCGGTGCCGGTGAACGCCTCGATGGCGGCGTCGACGACGGCGGAGTCGAGGTCCGCGCTGGTGGCGTCGCCCGGACTCGCGGCGTGGATGGCGCCGTCGGCCGCGGCGAGCACCCGGGTGAGGGCGGGACGGTCGTAGAGGTCGACGACGGCCGGGGTCGCGCCCTTGGCTGCGACGGCATCGGCCTGGGACTGGTTGCGCACGAGCGCGGTCACCTGGTGGCCGTGGGCGAGCAGTTCGGTGAGCACGTGCGATCCGATGAACCCGGTCGCACCGGTGAGAGCGACGTTCATGGCCGTTGGCCTCCTGCTTCGAGTACTGACTTGAACATTCAAGTCAAAGAATGGCACTAGACAGTTGAACCGTCAAGTGAGTGTGCTGTTAGGCTCACCCGATGACCGCAACCGAGGAAAACACGGACCTGTGGCTGTCCGAGGGCGAACTGGCCTCCTGGCTGTCGGTGGTCCGGCTGATCACCCGACTGCCCTGGGCCATCGACACGCAGCTACAGCGCGACGCCGACCTGAGCATGGTCGAGTACATGACCATGGCGATGCTGAGCAACGAACCCGAGCGCACGCTGCGCATGAGCGATCTCGCCGAGCGGACTTCCACCTCCCTGTCCCGCCTGTCCCACCTGGTCAAAAGGCTGGAATCGCGGGAGTTCGTCCGACGCGAGTCGGACCCGGCGGACGGTCGGTTCACCAACGCGATCCTGTTGCCGGCCGGTCTGGCCAAGCTGGAGTCGGCCGCGCCCGGCCACGTCGCCTACGTGCGCCGACTGGTCGTGGACAACATCTCCGGCGAGCGCCTGCGCCGCCTTGGCCGCGACGCCGAGCAGATCGTGCAGCGCATCGACTCGCCCGCTCGATGAACTTGAATCTTCAAGTTCGGCCGGCTCGGCCATGGACATCGGCGCGAGTCGCGCCATCCGGTATGCGCAGTTCGGCACGGAGGTGACCTTGCGCACGCCCGCCCACCGGCACGACCCCGGCGACGGACAATGACTCACCGGTAACTTGCTGGGGAGGCGCGATGCAGGAACCGCTGTTCAGCTCGGTCGACGAGGTGGTCGAACGGCTCGCCGGGGCCGGCTATCTGGCCTCGATCCCCGTCGCGACCACCGTGTTCCTGGCCGACCGGCTCGGCAAACCGCTCCTTGTCGAGGGGCCTGCCGGGGTCGGCAAGACCGAGTTGGCGCGGGCCCTGGCGCAGGCGACCGACAGCGAACTGGTCCGGCTCCAGTGCTACGAGGGCATCGACGAGGCCCGCGCGCTCTACGAGTGGAACCACGCCAAGCAACTGCTGCGCATCACCGCCGGTCGCGACGAGGTCTGGACGGAAACCCGCGACCAGGTCTTCAGCGAGGAGTTCCTGCTCGCCCGCCCGCTGCTCACCGCGATCCGCAACGCGGATCCGACCGTCCTGCTGATCGACGAGACGGACAAGTCCGACGTCGAGATGGAGGGCCTGCTGCTGGAAGTGCTCGGCGACTTCCAGATCACCGTGCCCGAGCTGGGCACGATCACCGCGACCCGGCGGCCGTTCGTGCTGCTGACCTCCAACGCGACCCGTGAGCTGTCCGAGGCGCTCAAGCGGCGCTGCCTGTTCCTGCACCTGGACTTCCCGTCGCCGGAACTGGAACGCGAGATCGTCACGCTCAAGGTGCCCGAGCTGGACGCGACGCTGGCCGACTCGCTGGTGCGCGTGGTCGGTGCGCTGCGCGCGATGGATCTGCGCAAGGCGCCCTCGATCGCGGAGAGCGTGGACTGGGCGCGCACGCTGCTCGCGCTCGGCGCGGACACCCTCGACGAGCAGGTGGTCCGGGCGAGTCTCGGCGTGATCCTCAAGTACCAGGCCGACCATCGCAAGGCCGCCGCCGAACTGCGGCTGGACCGGATCCTGGACCCGGCGTAGCGGGCGCGGCATGGCACTGGCAGGCAGGTTGGTCGAGTTCGTCGGCGCGCTGCGGGAACACGGGATAGCGGTCGGGCCGGGCGAGACCGCCGACGCGGCCGCCGCGATCGACGTGCTCGGGCTGACCGACCGCGACCAGTTGCGCGCGGCGCTGGCGGCGACCCTGCTGCGCAGGGCGGGCCAGCGCGCCACCTTCGACGCCATTTTCGACCTGTACTTCCCGGGCGCGGTGGGCACCGCGGAAACCGCGGCCGAGGTCGAAGACCTGGATTCGCTGCGGTCCGCGCTGGTCGCGGCACTGGCGGCGGGCGACACCGGCACGATGCGGGCGCTGGCCGGCGCCGGGGTCGGCGAGTTCGGCCAGTACGGCCGCCCCGGCGGCGGGCTGAGCGGCTGGTCGGCCTACCAGACGCTGCAACAGGTACGGCCGGACGAGCTGCTGGAACGCATCCTGAGCGCGATGCGCGGCGAGCGCAGCGACGGGCTCGACGAGGCAGTCGCGGAACGGGAGGCGCGGGCGCGGATCAACCAGTTCCGCGACTACGTGCAGGGCGAGGCCCGCCGCCGTATCGCCGAACTTCGCGGCAGGGAAAGGATTTCCCGCTACGCGGTCGCCCCGCAGACCGAGCTCGTGACGTTCACCAGCGCGACCCGCGACCAGATCGCCGACCTGCGCAGAACAATTCAGCCGCTGTCCCGCAAGCTCGCCACCAGGCTGGCGGCCCGGCGCAGGCGCAGCCGGCACGGCCAGATCGACCTGCGCCGCACCCTCCGGCGTTCGCTGGCCACCGGCGGCGTGCCGATGCGGCCGGCCATGCGCACCCGGCGCCCCGGCCGCCCGGAACTGGTGCTGCTGTGCGACATGTCCGGCTCCGTCGCCGGGTTCGCCCAGTTCACGCTGCTGCTGGTGCAGGCGCTGGCGGACCAGTTCAGCAAGGTCCGTAGCTTCGCCTTCGTCGGCCTCACCGACGAGATCACGCCGCTGGTCAGCGCCGGCACGGCCGACCCGGACGGGCTCGCCCGCCGGATCATGACGGAGGCCCGGCTGACCAGGTGGGGCACGAGCAGCGACTACGGCGACTCGTTCGCGAGCTTCGTCGAGGAATGGCCGGACGTCGTCGGCCCGCGCACGTCCGTGCTGATCCTCGGCGACGGACGCACCAACGGCGGCGACCCGAATCTCGACGCGGTGCGCCGCATCGCCGACCGCGCGCGCCACGTCTACTGGCTCAATCCCGAGTCGCGAACCTATTGGGGCACCGGCGATTCCGCAGCCCGCCAGTATGGCGAGATCGTGCCGATGTACGAGTGCCGCAACCTCCGCCAGCTCACCCAGTTGGTGACCGAGCTGCTGCCCGGCTGAGCGGGCTGCCGTAACCTGCTCGCATGCCGGCCGGATCGCGTCGCGCGCGAGTCTCCGACGTGCACGAACTCGCGCTCGGGATGCCTCATGTCACCGTGGTGCACGGCTCCGACGGCAACCCGGTCTACCAGGTCGGCGGCAAGTCGTTCGTGTTCTTCCGGACGCGCAGGCCCGATGCTGTCGATCCGGAGACCGGCGAGCGCTACGCGGACGTGATCGTGTTGTGGGTACCGTCCGAATCGGACAAGCAGGCGCTCGTGCAGGACGAGAAGTCGCCGTTCTTCACCACGCCACACTTCAACGGCCACTCCTCGGTCCTGGTCCGGGCCGGTCGCCTCGGTGAGCTGACGCTGCGCGAACTGACCGAGGTCGTGCAGGACGCGTGGTTGTCGCGCGCCTCGGCGAGGCGGGCCGCGACCTGGCTGAGCGCGCGGCAGTCCGAAAGCTGAAGCGCGCGGCAGACCGAAAGCCGAAGCGCGCGGCAGACCGAGGGCTGGGCGAGACCTGCACCGTCTAAGCGCGACCGGCAGACCGAGGGCTGAGCGCCACGGCACCGTCCACGGCGAGCGAGCCGATCAGCCTGCCGCGAGTAAGGCGATCGGCTCGCTCGCTTGGTGGCGAGGACCCGGCGGGGGGTGGGTGAGCCCGAGCGGAGCGAGGCTAGCTCCGCTCATCAGGCCCTCGCTGGTCGGTTACCGTCACCAGTGCGGCGGTGCGGGCGTGCTGGCGGACGGCATGGTGGTCTGGGTCGGCTGCATCGGTTGGGTCGGCATGCTCGGTTGGGTGGTGGGCATGGTCGGCCGTGTCGGCATCGTGGTGGTCGGTTTCATCGGCGTGGTGGTCGGCATGGTGGTGGTCGTCGTCATCGACGGCGGCACCAGGAACAGTTGGCCGCGCACCGCGCCCAGCGGGAACCTGGCCGTGGTCAGGTTGGTGTAGAACATCGCCGGGTTGGCCTTGATGGCCGCGATCGTCCTGGCCGGCACGTTCATGGTCATGCCGGCGACCTCGGTGATGGCCGGCGCGATGCCGTGCGGTGCCGCGAACAGGTTGGCCACCGGCTCGCCGTTCATGCCCACCGCGCCCTGGTCAAGGGCGAAGGTGGTCGGCGAGTTCAGCCCGGTCCAGCTCACCGCGTAGCTGATGCTGGTGGTGCCCAGGCCGAGGAACGCGGTCGCGTGCGCCGCGTTGTCCCCTGTGGACACTTCCTGGCCGCCGCTGTTCAGCGCGGCGAACGGGCCGACGTGGAGGATCCGTTCGAAGTCAACCGGTGCGATCCGGCGAAACTGGCCGCGCACCGCGCCATTGGGATATGTGGCGGTGCCCATGTTGAGATAGAACTGGTTGGGGTTGTTCACCAGACGGGCCAGCATCTTGGCGCTGTTGACGGTCACCGAGCCGGCGACCGCGGTCAGCGTGTCCGACATCGGCGCGGTCACCATCGGCATGACCGGTGCCCCGGACATCCCTTCCGCGCCCGAGTGCACCTGGGCGATGGTCGGCGCACCGAGGTTGTGCCAGGTGATCTCGAAGGCCACCTGGTTTCCCTTGATGCGCAGCAGCTCCACGGCCGTCCCGCGCGGATCGCCCATCGCCGACCGGTTGGCCATGGTCCGCTCGTTGCCGCCGTTGAGGTCGGCCTCGAGGTAGATGGTGTTGGCCGAGCCTGCGGTGACGTCCGCGACGGCCACCGCATCCGGATGCTGACCGGATGACGGTGAGGTCGTCGCCATGGCGTATGCCGTGCCGGCCGAGACTACGGCGGCCGCGAGCACACCGATCACGATTGGGGTTTTGCGTAAAGCCATTGTCAACCTTCCCGATCTTGGGTTGTGACATCTTCCCCCCGTTATCAAGACGCACACAACCCGTTCAGGTTTATCGGCTCGTGATAACTACTTTAGGTCACACATCAACGAAATATTCACGCCAATTCGGCAAATGGCGAAAAGGACACCTGATCAGCGGCGAGAGCCCTCCGCTTCTGCCGCGTCGCCATCGATACCGCCATCCGAGTGACACACAGTGAAGTCGAATCGACAAATCCCCAGCTCAAACGCTTGATAGGCCGTACGGAGCAGTCGTGTCGTCCGTCGGGCGGCAGGCGCCGACTCGCCACACCGTCGCTTCGGAGCGTGCCCTTGACGGAGGTGCTAACTTGCTCGTTATCAACCTGAGATCACAGAAACAATGGTTCCTCTATAGACCTCCGTAAGCATTCCGTAATTTCGTAACACGATTCGAGGAGCTCCTCTGTGTTTCGCCAAAAACGGCGCGATCCGTATCAGATCCAGCTGATAAGCACGCGCCGAACCCATCCCCGGGCCGCCCTCCTGGCCGTGCTGATCGTGGCGCCGATCGCCCTGCTCGGCGTCACCGCAGCCGCCTTCCTCTTCCGGTCCGCCAACGCCGCCGCGCCCGCGGCCGTCGCGAACCCCAACTGCACGCTGGTCGTGCCGGCGAACCCGTTGACGGCGACCGGCCTCGCCACCCCCTACCAGCTCACCGCCACCAACGCGGGCAACGGCGCCTGCCACGAGGCGAACATCAACCAGTCGGCCTTCGTCGAGGCCGCCGTGCTCACCCCGGCCGGACAGCTGTCGCTCTACGACCCGCTGGTGGTCGATCGCGGCACCCAACCGGCCGCGACCCCGGTAGCGGCTCAGGTACCGGCCGGCTCGACCGTCGGCATCTGGTTCGGCTTCAACGGCACGACCCTGACCCTGCGCGCCGCCAACGGCAGCTCGCTCGCCCAGGGCAACTGCGTGAACGGCAGTCGCGGCTCGGTGTTCGGCCAGTTCGCCTACTGCGACGGGCCCGCCTTCTTCCAGGCCGCCAACCAGGCGATCACCGCCAAGACGCTGGTCGTCCCGCCGGCCGGTACCGCCAAGGACGGCGCGCCGTGCCCGACCACCCGTGACTTCTCCCTGATCGACCAGGATCAGAGCGACAACGTGGTCACCCACTACCTCGCCAACGGCAACGGTCAGATCGCCCAGAAGAACACCGCGGCCACGGCCGCCATCGGCGCCAACGCCGTCGACCTCGCCAACGGCAGCGACAACCTGCTGCTCAACCAGTTCGTCGACCCGGCGCTGGGCTGCACGCCCTTCACCGCGCCCGACCAGTCCAGCAACATGCAGGCCAGCGGCTCGCTGCCGCTGGACGAGCTGTCCGCGGCCGCGAACCAGGCCGCGCCGATCGCCCTTGTCCCGCTCAACGACCCGATGACGCTGGTCAACGCGAACCAGAGCACCACCAAGACCAACCTCTACCGGGCAGGCGTCAACCAGATGCCGATCGGCGGCGGTGGCGACAACGGCAACGCGACCACCTACTGCACCAACCTGTTCAAGAACCCGGCCGGCATCGCCCGCGTGTTCAAGGACCAGGCCATGTTCGCCAACGCGCCGTCGGTCGACGCGGCGATGGCGACCAACCTGTTCACGTTCCTCGCCATGCGCGCCAACCAGTCCTTCACCAACCTCGGCTGCGGCAACCTGCTGAACATCGCCAACCCGATCACGCTGACCATGAACGGCAACCAGGTCGTCACCGCGGCCACCCTCAACGCGGCCGGCACACCCCCGGTCACCACCTGCGGCCCCACGACCACGACGGCCCCCACCGCCACCAGCACCACCGCAACCAGCACCGGCGCGACGACCACCACTTCCGGCGGCATGACCACAACCGCACCCGGCGGCACGTCCACGTCCGCCGGCACGACCACCACCCAGGGCGCACCTGCCTCGCAGGGAGCCACCAGTTCGCAGGGAGCCACGAGTTCGCAGGGCATGGCCAGTTCGCCGGGCATGACCACCGCGCCGAGCATGAGCGCGCCGAGCACCTCCGCCCCCGCGACGACCACTTCCGGCACGTGCGCGCCGGGAACAACCACGTCGGCGCCCGCGCCGACCACCACCAACGGAGGGGGGTGGACCAGGACGAACCATCCGCCGAACCCGTGGTGGGTGCATCACCGACCACGGTGGTGACGTTCGCCAGTCAGTTAGCTCGGCGAGCCCTGGCATGACGGTCCGGGGCTCGCCGAAGCCGGTCGGCCTTGCTCACCCCCCTGGGGCAAGGCCGACCTGACTGCTTGCCGCACCACCGAACGACAACAATCGGCGCGGGTCAGCCTCGGGATGCATCCCATTCGATCTGCTTGCCGAGGAAGCGGCCCAGATCGGCGATCTCGCCCCGGACGCCGCGCGCGGCCCGGTCGGTCAGCCGATCGAACGGCGCCAGTTCGACGCCGCCCCGGGTGGTGCGCCAGGTCGCCACGACATGCCCGTCGACCAGCACGGTCGGCATGATGAACCCGCCACCCGCCTGCACCTGCTTCTGGTGCGCGGGATCGACGGTCAGCGATCGGTCGCGGTAGCCGAGCAGGTAGCCGTCGAAGTGGCCGAGCAGGCGAACCGAGGGTCGGTTCGGCGGCGGCTGGTCATGGCCGGGCAGCACGGCCAGCGGACCGATCGCGCTGTCGATCTCGACCAGGTCGGCGGCGGCGAAGGCACGCTTGGCGGTGCCGACCGGCAGACCGCTCCAGGTGGCCAGGTCGGCCGGAGCGGTCGGGCCGTGCGCCGCGACGTAGCGGGTCGCCAGCCTGCGCAGGTCGGCCTGTTCGTCATCGTCGTCGGTGCGCGGCACCCAGTCGTCGAGCAACACGTAGGTCGGCTCGTCGCGGTGGGTTTCCGGTCCACGGCAGAGGATGCCCCTGGACGCGGCGAGCATCAGCAGGTGCGCGGGTGCCTGACCGGACGGGTCGATCGCGACACCCTCCTCGGCGAGCGCCTCGATGATCGCGGCCCGTTCCAGCGGACCGTCGCGCAGCACGGCCGGCAGCGCCGCGAGTGCGCGCTGGCACAGGTCGTCGTCCAGGCCGAGTTGCGCTCGCCTGCCGGCGTAGCGGTCGGCGTTGCGGGTGCCGAACAGGCGTAGCAGCCAGCGGATGTCCGCGCGGCGCACCATGTGCAGCGTGCCGCGCATCAGCCAGGTACGCACCGCGGCCCCGTCCCGGCATGCTGTGTCCACATCGGACGCGACGAGCCCGCCCGACCGGACGCGCACCGCGAGCCGCGCCGGCCGGAAGTCCTGCGCCTGCACGGCGATCACCGTGTCGAGCAGGTCGGTGACCCGCTCCGACCGATCGTCACCGAGCAGCTGCGCCTGCGTCCGGGCGGCGCGGATCGCCGCGACGGTCCAGGTCAAGAGTGGGCCGCCGCTACGGTGAACTCGCTGATGTTCGGCGCGGTCGGGCCGGTGAAGGCGAGCCGCACGAACTGCGCGGGCGTCGCCGGGAAACTGAGCTGGTCAGTACCGGACGACGTGCTCGGCGAGGTCGCTACCGTGTGCCAGTCGGCGCCGTCCATGGACACCTGCACAGTGTAGTTGAACGCGTCGGTGCTCCCCCGGCTCACCACCACCGAGTTGACGAGTGCCTGCTTGGCCAACCGGACGGTGAGCCGCGCGTCGGGCGTGGCCGGGACCCAGTCGGTCGCCGGGCTGCCGTCGACGGCAGCGACCGCGTCGTTGCCGGGCAGCGCCGAGCTTGCCGTGACCTGCTGGCAGCGGGCGAGGTCCATGGTCGGCTGCTGGTCGGGTTGACGGGTGCCGATGGTCACCGGCTGGCCCGGGAGGGCCGTGCTGCGCCCGGTCGGCGTGTCGACCGGCAGCGAAGCGCCGGAATCCAGCGTGACGGTGGTGCTCGACCGTCCCATTGCGACGGTGAACGTGCGGCCCTGCCAGTGCAGATCGGTGACCGCCAGGCTGGGCAGTTGCGGTGGCAGGCTCGGGTCGAGGGTGACCGCGTCGGTGCCGAACCGCAGCCCGGTGAAGCCGTACTGGAACTCCTGGAGCAGTCCGCCGACCCCGGTAAGGAAGTTGAACGTGGTCCACTTGTCCTGCGGCGTCTCGGCGAACTGCGCGAACGGCGCCCGCAGGAACGGTTCGTAACTGCGCAGCAGGTAGGTGTAGGCCGAACAGCCGGGCGCGTTCAACGCGGACGCGTCGATCGAGTGGATGGCGTCGGTCATCGCCGGGCCGTCCGGGTTGGTGCGGGGCGCGTAGTAGTTCAGGTCGGCCAGACCGACGTTGGCCGGCAGCGGGAAGTTCAGCGGATAGCTGAGCATGACCACGTCCGCCTGCTTGACCTGGTCACCGGCGTAGCCGTCGAACTCCTGGTAGATGCCCTGTTTCTGGTCGAACGGCATGGTCGCGGTCAGCCCGTCGGCCACGGTCTGCCAGGCTGCCGGCGCGGTCTTGCCCAGCGTCTTGGCTGCCGACATGGCGTCGCGCAGCGCGGTCGCGGCGGCCGCGTTGGTGTAGGCCGAGTTGTCGACATTGGTGTGCTGCTCGTCGGGCGGCTGCACGGTGTCGATCGCGTAGCCACCAGCGGTGGGCTTGGCTTTGCTCAGCCAGAACTGGGCCAGCGCGGACAGCACCGGCCAGCCGTGATCGGACAGCCACTGCCGGTCGCCGGTGGCTTCGTAGTACTCCCACTGGCTGATCGCGATGTCGGCCTGGAGATGCAGTTCCTGGCTGCAACTGAAGTTCGGATCCGAGATGATCTTGTCGTTCGCGTCGGTCACCGTGCCGTAGCAGTCGGCGCTGGTGTGGCCGTCGTCGGCGCCGGTCCACGGGTAGAAGGCGCCCTGGTAGCCGTTGGCCCGCGCATCGTGCTCGGCGGCGGCGAGGGTGTTGAAGCGGTAGTCCACGTCGACCCGCGCGATGTCCGGGTGCGCGGCCAGCAGGGCCGGGAACATCCAGATGTCGGAATCCCAGAAGATCATGCCGGCATAACCGTTGCTGGACAGGCCACTCGGCCCGATCGCGTCCGGGCTGTCCGGCCGGATGCTCGCATACAACGCGTAGGTCCCCGCCCGCAGCGCGGTCTGCAGCGTCGACTGACCGGGGACGAGAACGTCGCCGCGCCACACGTCGTGCGCCCAGGACGCGGCGTTCTCGGCGCCGAGCAGGCCGACGCCCAGCGCCGCCGCCTGCTGCGCCGCGGTGCGGGCGTTGCCGGTGGGCGACTGTCCTGTTGCGACAGAAACGTACTTGGCGAAGTGGTAGGTCCGACCGGCCTGCGCGGTGAAGCCGATCTGCTCGCCCGCCGTCTGCGGCTTGTCAAGGCCGACGGCGGTGTCCTGGAAACCCGGTGCGGCCGGGTCGAGGTCATCGCGCAGCGCAGCGGCTTCGGCCACCGGTTGGCGGGTGCCGATCGCCTGCGAGGTCACGTAGCTGAGGTGGTCGGTTCGGTCGACGCCCGCGGCCACCGGCTGGAGTTCTTCCGCGCCCGCGCCGTCCAGCAGGCTGGTCACGCCCGCCGGTCCGGTCCACAGTGGAGTCAGGTCGAGCGTGACGGCGCCGACGTGCTCGCGCGCCCGATCGGTGAAGACCTGGTAGCGGAAGCGTGCCTGCTCTCCGCCGGGCGCGGTCCAGGTTCCCGAGGTGGTCACGGTTCCGGTGCGCAGGTCCTCGGACTGGGTGTAGTCGCGGATCGTGGCGGCGGACGCGGTTGCCGGCGAATAGTCGCCGGACGGGGTGTGGAAGGTGAGCGTGGACCAGGTCGGGATGAGCGCGATCACTTCCTTGTTCACGTTCGGGTAGATCGTCGACGCCGCGGTGTCCGCGTAGAGGCCGGCCACGGCCGCCTCGCCGAAGCGCTGGTCGCCCAGCGGCCAGCCGGCCTCGCCCTGGCCGGTCGACCGTCCCATGCCAGCCGCGGGGATCCGCTGGCTGAAGTATCCGTTGCCGACGAACGGTTCGGCGGTGAACTGGTCGTCGAAGCTGGACGTGCTGAGCAGCCAACTCGCGCCGTTGTCGGGCGTTGCGGCCGGCACCGCGTCCGCGGCGACGGACAGCGCCGCCGTCAGGACGATCACGCTGGTCAGGCCCGCCAGGCGCGCCGAATTGCGGTAGTGCATGGATTCCTCCCCGATCCGTGCGCAGTCCGATGCGCGGAGCATAGGCCATGCGGAACAATATTCCCAAATCGGGCTAACAAGCTACCGGTTTGACCCTCCCGCTACGGGAGGGGTCAAGCTGTGCACATGTCCACGTTGGTGACCATCGGTGACTTCGCCCGGATGACGTATCTGAGCATCAAGTCGCTGCGCTACTACCACGAGGTCGGCCTGCTGGCGCCGGCCAGCGTCGACCCGGACACCGGATATCGGCTCTACCTGCCGGAACAGGTGCCGACGGCACAGGTCATCCGCAGGCTGCGCGATCTGGACATGCCGCTGGGCGAGGTGCGCGCGGTGCTCACCGCCGGTGACGTCGCGGCCCGCAACGCGATCATCGCGAACCACCTGCGCCGGATGGAACGCCAGCTGCAACAGACCCAGGCGGCGGTGTCCTCGCTGCGCGTCCTGCTCGAAGGAGGCCAGGCACCGATCCAGGTGGAGTACCGCTCGACCCGGCCCCAACTCGCGATCGCCGTCCGGGCCGAGGTCGCCGCCAACGATTTCGGCGACTGGTGGGCCGACGCGTTCGACGAACTGCGCGCCGCGCTCGCCGGCGGCGACGTGCGTCGGGCCGGACCGGACGGCGCGCTGTATCACAGCGAATTCTTCACCGAGGAGTTCGGCGAGACGGTCGCCTTCATCCCGGTCACCGGACCGCTCCCCCGCGCGGGCCGCGTCCGGCAACTCGAACTGCCCGCGTCCGAACTCGCGGTCACCCTGCACGAGGGCCGATTCGGCGATCTGGACAAGACCTACGGCGCGCTCGGCACCTTCGTCAACGAGCGGGCGATCGGCGTGGACGGCCCGATCCGGGAGAACTACCTCGTCACCGCCGCCGACACAGAGGACGAGTCCCGACACCGAACTGAGGTGTGCTGGCCCGTGTTCCACACCACTGAAACCAAGGAGAAATGATGAGCTCGACGATTCACGCCGTGACCTTCGACAGCGGCGATGCCGGAAAGCTGGCGACATTCTGGTCCCAGGTCGTCGACCGGCCGGTCGACGCGGACGCCACCGCGGAGTTCGCCTCGATCTCCGGCCTACCGCAGTTGATGTTCTTCAAAGTTCCGGATGGTACACCCCATAAAGACGTACACGAGTCCAGCGTACGCATGGCGAGCTCTGGTCAAGCTATGTAGGCTGGTCACAGGCGTATTGGTGCGACTCGGCATGGGTGGTGAGGTGGTTTCGGGTTCCGCCCGACAGTCCAGTGCTGGCCGTCGCTGCCAGGGCTGTGGCGCGGCGCTGGCCGCTGACAACACTGCACGCCTGTGCGGGCGGTGCCACCGTGAACAACGCGATCAGCTGCGCACTCCTCCCGCCCACCTCAGAGATGAGTTTTTCGATACCGACGAATTCCGTGCAGCGTTTGACAGCCATCACATCGGTAAAGTCTTCAAAGCGTACAGGAATCATCCTCGACACCTCCAACTCTTCGGCAAGGGGCTAAACCAAGAGCTTCTTGGCCGCTGGCTTGGCCTGACCCAAGCGCAAGTCAGCAAGCTGGAGAATGGTCCATCTGAAGAGAATCTTAAGACGCTTCGAAACTATGCCAAGATCCTCCATTTGCCACAGAGTATGCTGTGGTTTGATTTTCCAGGGCAAACCAGGCTTGCAAGGGTGCAACACCTTAGCCTTCCCGATTTGCACGCGATTTCTTCGAGGAATCCCCTAGCACCACCCGCGCTGAAGCTTGCAACGGACCCGTCAGGAACTACCACTGACGATGGTGATCCTGCGGCGGTGGTAAGTCGCCTGGCGGAAGCCAGGGCTCACTTCGAACAGATGTATAGAAACGCGGGCGGATCCGTAACAAAAGCGCGCCTTGATCCATACCTTTCGCAGCAAATGGTACCGGTATTCGCGGGCGCAACAGGTGACAACGGAGTCGCGGCCCGACGCGCAATAGGCGGTCTCATCGCCTTCGCCGGTGTATGTGCGTACGATTCGGAGGATTGGGTCTCAGCGAACTCGAATTTCGCGCAGGCACTCAAGATTGCGGCAGCATCCAACGACCACGACTTTTACGCGTACGTGTTAGCATTGATGGTGAATCAAGCGCTAGCGCTTGAAGACTACAAAACGGCCGAAAGCTTGACCAGTGCAGCGCTCCAATCGAGCGTAAAACTTGCCCCCGCTCCGCTGACCGTCGATTTGCAGGTAATGAGAGCAAAAGCGTTGGCATCAATGGGTGATGCATCGGCGGCCATGGCGATAATTCAGAAGCTTGAATCGGCCGTTGACAAGCTGCCCGTTGACAACGAGATGGTCGAGGCGAGCTATGTGCAGGGAGGCCACTTGCATGCGGGGTTGGCCGAAGCTCTCATGAGCCTGGGTGACCTGGGCGCAGCACAACGCTTCGGCCAACAGTCGCTCAATAGCGAGGGTCACGCCAGAGGGAAGGTCAATCGCTTGGCATCAATGGCGTCCATCGAAGTTGCAAGAGGCGAGATAGAGCGTGCATCATTTCTGGCCTGCGAAATGGTTGACAACGCACGCGGGATGGAGTCGCGGCGCCTAGCTCGCCGGTTCGTAAAACTCCGCGAATCCCTCGCCGAGGCGTCGACCGATGTCAGCCTAGATGCGATTGATAAGATCGACCGCGCCATCACATTAATTCAGTAGACGACATGGTGAAGGGAAGCGTTGCGTGGAATGGAAGAAGCTCGACGAGAAGCCGGTTTACGAGAATCAGTGGTTTAAGGTGAACTTGGCTGATGTTGAGCTGCCCGACGGCCGCCACCTTGACCATTACCTTATTCGTCAGCGGCCGGTCGCGTTGACAGCGGCCGTGAACGACAAAAATCAAGTGCTGCTGCTTTGGCGCCATAGGTTCATCACTGACACTTGGGGATGGGAACTGCCTGCCGGCGTTGTCGATGACGGAGAAACTGTCGAGCAAGGCGCAGCGCGTGAGATGCTCGAAGAAACCGGATGGCGTGCGGGGCCTCTACATCCGTTGATCACGGTCGAGCCTGCAAACGGTCTATCTGATGCCTTGCATCATGTCTACTGGGCGGACGGCGCCGAGTACGTAGGACATCCTGAAGACGACTTCGAGTCAGGCCGTCGTGAATGGGTCGACCTCGAACGCGTGCCGGACATGGTCAGTAAGGGTGAGATCCGGAGCGCAAATGCAGTAGCCGCGCTACTACTTTTGTATCACATGCGCGTTCAGCCACAGCTGTAGCTAACACAAAACTCCAAAGTGGAACGAGCGCAGACGCGGGTGATTCTCGACTACCCGCATCTGCGCCCGCTCTCCTTTGCGGACTCAAATCCTCTTCCCGATGCCGAACGCGGCGCAGTACAGCCGCCCAGACAGAGTCAGCTCATACACCGGCAGCCGCTTGCTCGGGATGTGGTTGGTATAAGGTGACGTGCCCAGACCTGCCCTGGTCCGCTCCCGCTATCCGCCGCATTTCTCGGCGTCCGCCGTCGCTATCGAGGCCAACGCCAACGCCTCGAAATGGTGATCACCATCCAGCGCCGCGACCGAGCGGTAGACCTGTGCGGCTCTCTCGTGAAACCAACGCCACCGGTCCGCCGACGCCGTCACGTCCGGCCGCTGCCGCCGCAATACGTCATGGGCCTGTTGCAAGGTCACCGGCTCACCACCGGCCACCCCGTTGACCGCACGCGGCACCCGGCTGGTCATCGGCCACCGCCCACACCGGCACTCGCCCGATCCCAGACCGACCCTTCGCCCGTCTCCACGGGGGAATCACCAGCGATCCCCGCCGAATCGGACTCGTCAGGATCGTGATCAGAGTCGCGGTCGCCGTAACACTCCGCGAGGATTGACTTGATCAGGTTGCGGGACGCCGTGGACGTCAACGCCCGCGCCCGCAACGTGTCGATGATCCGGACATAGGCCAACACGCCGTCCGGGTCGTCGACGAACCGGACACTGACCACGTCCTCGATCGCGGCCACGACCAGATCACGACGGTTCACCAGAGCGAACGAGCCGCGCGGCCCCGCATGCGCGTCCACCGTCATGGGCACCACCAGGATCGTGACGCCCGTGCGGCGACTCTCCTCCACCAGCTTGCGCAACTGGCCCGCCATGACCTGTGTCGACCCCATCCGCAGCCGCAACGCCGCCTCGGACACGATCACCTCGTAATACGGCGACTTCGTGCGATACAACATCGCGTTGTCCTGGTTGATCGTGCCGACCAGCCCCGGGACCTCGTCCAACTCGACACCGACTGTCCGGGACAGCACCGCTTCCGCGTACTCATCGGTCCACAGCAACTCCGGCACCATCACGGCGGAGAATTCGACGATCCTGGTGGCGTCCCACCGCAGCGACCGCAGCACCGCCGACTGTTCCGGTTTGCCCCAAGCGGCGATGGAGCGCTCGTGCGCCATCCGCACCAGGAAATCCCGCCGCTCGCCCACCACCCCGCAGAGGGCCAGCAGCGCGGCCACTTCCTCCGGGGTGGCCTCGATCTTGCCCTTGACGATGCGGGAGAGTCGAGTTTCGGTGCACCCCAGCTTCGTCGCCATGACGTTCTGGTTGAAATCGGCAGCCACCAACACCTTGCGCAGC
>DASZJG010000097.1:0-41289 GCA_035948315.1 Pseudonocardiaceae bacterium
GACGGCCTGCTCCAACAGTGCGACACCCCCCGCGCGCTCTACGACCACCCGGCCAACGCCTTCGTCGCCGGCTTCATCGGCTCGCCCGGCATGAACCTCAAGACCGTCCCCCTCACCTCCAACGGCGCCAAGCTCGACGGCACCGTGGTCGAACTGCCGCGCGACGCGATGACCGCCGCGTCGGCCCAGGGCCTGTCCGAGATCACCTTCGGCGTCCGACCGGAGACCCTGCGGCTGGCGTCGGTCGAGGAGGAGGGCTTCGACCTGACTGTCGAACTCGTCGAGGAACTCGGCGCCGACGCCTACGTGCACGGCTCGGTCCAGATCGGCGACCACAGCGAACGCTTCGTTGTCCGGGTCGACGGCCGCACCCCGCCGACCATCGGCCAGAAGGTCAAGGTCGCCCTGCGCGACACCGCCGAGATCCACCTGTTCCACCCGGAAACCGGCGCTCGCCTGACCGACTGAAAACGCTGACGCGCAAGGCCGGCTTCCCGATCAGGGAGGCCGGCCTTGTCAGTGCAGGAAGGCGAAAACCTGGATTTCGCCGACGAGGAAGCCGATCAGTGCGCCGACGGCGATCAGTTTCCATTCCTCCTGCCGGAATGCCGGTCGGAGCAGCATTTCGAATTCGAGCGGGGTCAGTTTCGCCATGCGGTCGACAATCGTGTTGCGGATGTCGAGCGCCTCGGTCACGTAATCCTCGATGTAGGCCAATGTGTCCGGCAGCTTTTCGATCGATTTCGCGACCGCGACGAGTTTGACCTGTTGGAAACGTCGCGTGCCGACGGTCAGTGTCACGAGTGGACGGGCCACTCGGAACTGGTCGTCGATGGCCTGTTCGACCTCACGCTGAATGAGCGCGAACAACCGGTCCGCGCGCGGCCCGTGCAGGATCGCGGTGAGAATTCGCTTGGTGCTCAACACTTCCGTGGCCACGACCTTGGCGTAGTCGCGGGCGACCTCGGCACGTCGTTTCTGGAAAATACCCTGCCAGGTAACCACGCCGAAGAATCTTCGGGGTGCGCGCGGGAAGAAAATCATCTTCAGCGCCAACCAGTCGGTGAACCAGCCGACTCCGAGGCCGAACAACGGCATCACCAACGGCGCGTGCGTCAACGCCCAGACGACGGTCTGCACGACGCCGAGCACAAAGCCGAACACAATGCCGCAGTTGGCGATGAAATTCAGCTCCGGCTGCGCGATATCGCGAATCAGCCGGTTGAGCAACTCCTTGTCCTGCACGAGGTGCGTGATCGCCATGTCGTTCACGTCGAGCACGCTGTTGATGTCCGTGGACAGCTCGGCCATGATCTTCCTGACCAGGCGCGGCGCCTCGGCGCGGATCTGGCGCAGCAGCAGCGCACGAGCTGCTTCCGGCAGCCGGTCCCAGAGGCCGGGCTGGTACTGCTCGATGATCTCCGACGTCAGGTCCTCGACCACGTGCAGCAGCGGCCCCTCGACCTCTTTGGCCACCCGTTCCGGATCCAGCCGCGCGAAGATCTCGCGCATGTCGATCAGGTTGTTGGTGAGCAGCTCCGTCGCGATCGCCGCCATCCGCGCGGCGTTGTGCGGCAGCACGCCACGCCAGCCGATGACCGTGCCCTTGATCCCGACGAACTCGACCGGCCGGAACATCATCTCGATGGCGACCCGCTTGGTCACGTATCCGATCGCGGCCGCGATGAACGGCATCGACACGTAGACGGGCCAGTGCTGACCAAGATCGGCGAGGATGGCGTGGAACTGCACGCGTCATCCTAGAACTGGTAGTAGAGGAAGGGACTGAAGGTGCCGGCGGCGATCAGGATGGCGGAGTAGAGCAGGCCGCCGGTCATCACGGTGATGCGGATGGCCGTGGCGAGCCGGCTGCGGGAGGACTCCAGCAGCGGGCCGGTGACCGGGTGGGTGGGCAGGAAGACGACGAGCAGCGCGATCAGCAGGATCACCAGGCGCTGGTTGGTGAGGGCCGCGTTGACCGCGTCCGACAGGCCCGAGCCGTCCGGGATGACCATATGGCCGAGCATCACCAGGGCCTGGCCCATGTTCGCGGAGCGGAAGAACACCCAGCCGAACACGACCAGCAGCAGGGTCAGCGCGCGACGGGCGATCTTGACGGCCGCGCCGGCGGGGGCGCGGTCCCAGTCGAAGCCGCGCTCGATGACCAGCAGGGCGCCGTGGTAGATGCCCCAGACCAGGAACGTCCAGTTCGCGCCGTGCCAGAAGCCGACGAGCACGAACACGATGCACAGGTTGCGGTAGGTCTTGGCGTCGCCGTGCCGGTTGCCGCCGAGCGGGATGTAGACGTAGTCACGGAAGAACCGGGACAGCGACATGTGCCAGCGGCGCCAGAACTCGGTGATGGTGGTCGACGAGTACGGCCGCGCGAAGTTCTCCGGGAGGCGGAAGCCGAGCATCCGGCCGAGGCCGATGGCCATGTCGGAGTAGCCGGAGAAGTCGAAGAACAGCTGGATCGTGTAGCCGACGGCGCCGAGCCAGGCGATGCCGAAGGTCATGTCGTGATTGGACGTGGCGAAGCAGGCGTTGACCATCGGCGCCAGCGAGTCCGCGATGACGACCTTCTTGGTCAGGCCGAGCGCGAAGCGCGGGAAACCCGAGGCGATGTCGTCCAGACGGTGCGTGCGCTGCTGGGGGAGTTGGTCGGCGATCTCCTTGTACCGCACGATCGGACCGGCCGCGAGCTGCGGGAACATCGCGATGTAGGTGACGAAGGAGACCGGGTTGCGCAGCGGGCGGCGTTCGCCCCGATAGATGTCCACCACGTAGGAGATCTGGTGGAACGTGTAGAAGGAGATGCCGATCGGCTGGGCCAGCGTGACGATCGGGATGCCGCCGCCGAACAGGTGCACGAGGGCGTTGAGCTGCTGGGTGGCGAAGCCCGCGTACTTCCAGACGATCAGCGCGGCGAGGTCGAACGCGATGACGCCGATCAGGACGGTGCGCCTGCGCTTGTGGTTGAGGTCCCACTGGTCGGGTTCGAGCGTCCAGCCGACCAGGAAGTTGACCGTCATGGTGACCAGCAGGATCAGGATGGTCGCGCCGCCGCCTGCCAGGTAGAACACCATGCTGGCCGCGGCCACCACGCCGTTGCGCCAGGAGCGCGGTGCCACCAGCACGGCCGCGAGCACGACCGGCAGGAAGTACCACAGGAACAGCGGCGTTGCGAAGGACATCGGGACCTCAGGTCGGGGTCGTCGGTTCCCGCAGACCCTAGCCGAGCGGTGTCCGACCCCGGGGCCGTTCGGCCAAGTGCACGGCTGTGTCGATCGGCACGTGCACCCGGCCGAGCTAAAGGTGGGTGCTCAGACCCGGCCTGCCGCCCGTCGCAGCCTGGCGACCTCGGCCAGGACCACGCCTGCCGCGACGGACGCGTTCAGCGATTCGACGCCTGCCGCCATCGGGATGGACACGGTCTCGTCGCAGGTCTCCTTGACCAGCCTGGACAATCCCCGGCCCTCCGAGCCGACCACCACGACGACCGGTCCGGTCGCGACGGACAGGTCGTCCACTGTGATCGATCCGTCCGCGTCAAGGCCGACGATCATCAGGCCCTTGCCGGCCCAGTCGCGCAGGGTCCTGGTCAGGTTGGTGGCGACCGCGATCGGCAGCTTGGCCGCTGTTCCGGCGCTCGTCCGCCAGGCCACCGCGGTCACGCCGGCCGCGCGACGCTGAGGGAGCAGCACGCCCTGGGCGCCGAACGCGGCGGCCGAGCGGATCACCGCGCCGAGGTTGCGCGGGTCGGTCACGCCGTCCAGCGCGATCAGGAGTGCCGGCTCCGCCGACGCGTTCGCGGCGTCCAGCAGGTCGTCCGGGTGGGTGTAGCTGAACGGCGGGACCTGGAGGCCGATGCCCTGGTGCACGGCGCCGTTGGTGAGCCGGTCCAGTTCGCCGCGCTGCACCTCCAGCACGGAGATGCCCCGGTCGGCCGCGCCGCGCACGGCCTCGGCGATCCGGTCGTCCGCGTCGATGCCGAGCGCCACGTACAGCGCGGTCGCCGGCACGCCGGCGCGCAGACACTCCACGACCGGGTTGCGGCCGGCGATCAGCTCGACGCCCTCGCCCGCCGCCTTGCGCTGCTTGCGCGCGGTGTCCGCCTTGGCGGCGGCAGCGGCCCGGCGCGCGGCCGGGTGGCCCTTGCGCTGTTCGGCCTTGGGCGTCGCGCCCCGGCCCTCCAGCCCCTTGGACTTCTGGCCGCCGGAACCGACGACCGAACCCTTCTTGGTGCCGGTCTTGCGAATCGCGCCCCGGCGTTGTGAATTCCCAGCCACTTCTATGATTCCTTCAGGGTCCATTGTGGACCGTCCGAGGTGTCCTCGACCGCGACTCCCGCAGCGAGCAGGTCATCGCGCAGAGCGTCCGCCGCGGCGAAGTCACGCTGCGCGCGGGCGCGTTGCCGCGCTTCGAGCGTCCGACCGACCAACACGTCCAATGCCTTCGTCAAGCCGGCGTCCTGTGTGGACGAATCGGCCCATTCCGGGGAGAGCGGGTCGAGCCCGAGGATGCCGGTCATCGCCCTGATCGACGACGCCGTCCTCCTGGTCAGAGCCTCATCGCCCGCCTCGAGCGCGGTGTTGCCGTCGCGCACCGCGGTGTGCACGACGCCCAGCGCCGCAGGCGTGGCCAGGTCCGCGTCCATCGCCGCGACGAACTCGGCGGCCAACTCGCCGTCCGCCGGGATCTCGCCGATGCGCTGCTGCGCGCGCCGCAGGAAGCCCTCGATCCGCTGATAGGCGGTGGCCGCCTCGGCGAGCGCGCCCGGCGAGTAGTCGATCATCGACCGGTAGTGCGGCGCCACCAGGTAGTAGCGCAGTTCGGCCGCGCGGAACGTCTTGCGCAACTCGTCGATGGACAGCACGTTGCCCAGCGACTTCGACATCTTCTCGCCCGCCATCGTCACCCAGGCGTTGTGCAGCCAGTAGCGGGCGAAGCCGTCGCCGACCGCGTTGGACTGGGCGCGCTCGTTCTCATGGTGCGGGAACACCAGATCGATGCCGCCGCCGTGGATGTCGAACTCGGCGCCGAGGTAGTTGGTGGCCATGGCCGAGCACTCCAGGTGCCAGCCGGGCCGGCCCGGCCCCCACGGTGTCGGCCACGACGGCTCACCCTGTCGGGCGCCCTTCCACAGGGTGAAGTCGCGCGGGTCGCGCTTGCCGTGCGCCGCGGTCTCGCCCTGGTGCATCTCGTCCGGCCGCTGGCCGGACAGCGCGCCATAGTCCGCGAACGTCTCGACCGCGAAGTAGACGTCGCCCGCGTCGGCATAGGCGTGTCCGCTGTCGACGAGCCGCTGCATCAGCTCGACCATCTGCGTGACGTGCCCGGTCGCCCGGGGCGCGATCGACGGCGGCAGGCAGCCCAGCGTCAGGTAGGCGGCCTCGAACGCGCGCTCGTAGGTCGCCGCCCACTCCCACCACGGCCGACCGGCCGCGGCCGCCTTGGTGAGGATCTTGTCGTCGATGTCGGTCACGTTGCGCACCAGCCGCACGTCCGCGTAGTCGCGGCCGAGCCAGCGGCGCAGTACGTCGAAGTTCACTCCGCTGCGCACGTGGCCGATGTGCGGCATGCCCTGCACGGTGGCCCCACACACGTAGATCGACGCGGTTCCGCTCCGCACGGGGTGGAATTCCCGCATGCTTCGGGTCAACGTGTCGTGTAGGTGCAAGGTCACGGTGACGATGGTACGGGTTCGTCAGGCGATGCCGTGCTCGGTTATCACGTCGAGCAGGGCGGACGGGCGCTGCGCGGTGGGCAGTGGCGGCACCAGGGCGAACCCGGCGCCGATCGCGGTCGCCGCGCCGTCGGCCTCCGCGCTGTCGCCGATCATCAGCGCCTCCGAAGGCGGCACGTTGATCCGTTCGCACGCGGTCTGGAAGATCTTCGGGTCCGGCTTGACCACGCCCTCCGCGTAGGACAGCACGAACTCGTCGACCAGGTCGGTGACGCCGAACCGGTCGAACACCCGGCGGATGTCCCAGGCGATGTTGCTGACGATCGCGGTCGGGATCCGCGCCGCGCGCAGCCGCTCCAGCACGGCCCTGGTGTCCGGATACGGTTGCCATGAGGTCGGGTCGATCAACCGGTCGTAGAACGCCTCGGCGATCTCCGCGTTCGCGATCCCGGCTGCCTGCAGCACCGCGATGTTGACCCTGCGGTGCACCTCCGGCTCGATGTCCCGGCGCGCCCAGTCCGCGCGCAACTCGGCCGGGAGTTCGAAGCTCGGCTCGACGGGGGCGGTCATCGCGCGCAGGATCTGCTCCTGTGCCTCGACGTCGAGCGGGTCGACGCCGGGCGCCGGCTGCCAGTTTTCGTTGATCTCCAACCGAAACAGCGTGCCGGAGAAGTCCAGCAGGACACCGCGAACAGTCGTCATGCCGGCCACGCTAATCGATCCAGCTAGTCGACGGGGAGGACCAGGGCGGTCGCGATCGCGGCGATACCTTCCCCGCGTCCGGTCAGGCCGAGCCCGTCCGTGGTCGTACCGGTCACCGAGACCGGGCCGCCGACCGCGGCGGAGAGCACGTCAGCGGCCTCCGCGCGGCGCTTGCCGATCTTCGGCCGGTTCCCGATCACCTGCACGGCCGCGTTGCCGACCGCGTAGCCGGCCTCGGCCAGCAGACGGCGCACCTCGGCCAGGAACTCGACCCCGTGCACGCCCGCCCAGCGCGGATCCGAGGTGCCGAACACGGCGCCGAGATCGCCGAGACCGGCGGCCGAGAGCAGCGCGTCGCATAGCGCGTGCACCGCGACGTCACCGTCGGAATGCCCAGCGCAACCGTCCGCGTCCGCCCACTTCAAGCCGGCCAGCCAGCATTCCCGGCCCGCTTCGATGGGATGCACATCGGTGCCGATACCGACTCTGGGAATCATCAGCCGTCCTTGGCGAAGGCGAGGTCGAACGCGGTCCGGATGGCGCGCGCGGCCGGATGGCCGGGAACCGTCCTGGCCCCGGGCGGCAGCGGATGCCATGGCGTCGGCTCCGGCTCGGTGCGCCAGAGGTGGCCGGCGAAGCCGACCGGCGACTGCGTGACCCGCAGCGTCGCTCGGTCAGGTGTGTCGATGATCACGCCGGCCTCGTCGAGCTCCTTGACCGTGTCCGTGCACGGCAGCACCGGGACGGCGGCGGGTGCGCCCGCGTCGATTTCCTCGACGACCCGGCGGATCAGCTCCGGTGGCGCGAAGGCGTGTCGCTGTTCGTGCACGAGTACGACGGAAACGTCGGCGGAAATGCCGGAATCGGGAATGGCCGGCAATGCGTTGGCGACGATCGAATACGTGGATTCGAAAGCGCGTTCGTCGATTCCGATCACCATTACCGATACATCGGCCACCTTGGTGAAGTCGTCTACTTGGGACGACGGCACGACGAGGGCGACCAGATCGATACAGCCGGCCGCGAACAGATTGCGCATAACCGGCGTGAGCAACGGGAATTCGGCGAATGCCGACTGCTTGATTTCAGGGGTGAGGATATCGCCGAACTGGCCAGTACGCCCGGTTACAGGAACCAGTGCGACAACGCTCATTGCCTCACCGGTCTGCGATCGGGCCTACTGGCCAATTCGGGCTGTGCGGTTTCAGACGCCAGTGGTGAGGACTTCGTCGAGGAGAACCTCGGCCTTGTCCTCGTCGGTACCCTCTGCCAGCGCGAGCTCGCTGACCAGTATCTGTCGTGCCTTGGCCAGCATCCGCTTCTCACCTGCGGATAGCCCGCGATCCTTCTCGCGTCGCCAGAGGTCGCGCACCACTTCGGCAACCTTGTTCACATCGCCGGAGGCGAGCTTCTCGAGGTTGGCCTTGTACCGACGAGACCAGTTCGTTGGCTCTTCGGTGTGCGGAGCCCGCAGCACATCGAAGACCCGGTTCAGCCCCTCCTGGCCGACGACGTCCCGCACACCGACGATTTCGGCGTTGTCCGCGGGAACGCGTACGGTCAGGTCTCCTTGGGCGACCTTGAGCACGAGGTATTTCTTCTCCTCGCCCTTGATCACACGGGTCTCGATTGCTTCGATGAGAGCGGCACCGTGGTGCGGGTAGACGACGGTCTCTCCGACCTTGAAAACCATGTGTCCTCTGCCCCTTTCGCTAGCTCCATCTTAACACGCCCCGCAACGGCCTCGCTCGGGGTGAAGCATCCGTAAGCGCAGGTCAGGGGGCCAATCGGGGGTTGACAAACTCGTGCACGACGTGCATGACGGGCGTTGTCGATCGTCGGTGGGGGACCACATGGGGCCCGGCGGAAAGGCCAGCGTTAGGCTGCGGACCGGATGGCGTGATCGAACGCGCCGCGTACAGGTCGCAGGTACCCGAGGAAGGACCCCGAAACGGTGAGCCGCGCGCAGTACTCGGCGTCTGCCCAGATTTCCCAGATCTCTGAGCAGCCCTCGCCCGCCCCCGCAGGCACCAGCCGGCGGCGGGTCCTGACCCGTTTCGCGCCCGCCGTGGCAGGTCTCGGCATCGCCGCGCTGCTCGTCGGCTGCGGTGCGGGCCAGATCACCCAGACCGACACCCAGCAGTCCGCCGTGAACGGCGCCAGCGGCCAGGTCGGCATGATCGCCATTCGCGGTGCCGAACTGCAGTACCCGGACAACCCGCAGGGCGTGTACACGCCCGGCTCGAACGTGACCCTGGTCGTCACGATCGCCAACACCGGCATCGACAACGACCAGCTGCTCTCGGTGAGCAGCCCGATCGCGACGAGCGTCACCATCGACGGCTCGCCGGATGGCACCAAGCCGCTCCCCGCCAACTTCTCGATCGTGTCCGGAGTGGACGTCGACGACTCGACCGCTGCCGTCCAGGTGCCGACCACGTCCAGCCCGGCGCCGAGTTCGTCCTCGTCGGTCCCGTCTTCGACTACGTCGACGACCAAGACCTCCGGCGCGAACACCAGCGGCACGCACGCCTCGTCGACCAGCACCACGGCGCCGACCTCGGCACCCGCGCCCGCCCTGCCGCCGGGCAGCGTCAAGATCGTGCTGACCGGGCTGAAGACCATCAACGGCCAGCCGCTGCGCGCCGGCCTGACCGTCCCGATCACGTTCACCTTCGCGCGGGCCGGCCAGTGCACCATCGCCGCCGTGCCGGTCGCCGCGGCGCCCGACTCGGTGCGCCTGGACACCGGCAACGACACCCCCGCGAACAACAACTGATCAACAGCCTCGAACGGCTGGCCTTCCCCCGACGGGAGGCCGGCCGTTCGCGTTCCGGACGTGTCCCTGCGCGGGATTGTCGGCGTCGCCCACTAGCTTTTCCAGTCGTGACAAAGAACAGCGTGCGGACGAAGCCGGCGAGCTACCGGTGCGGCGACTGCGGCCACGAGGTCGCCAAGTGGCTCGGCCGCTGCCCGGAATGTCAGGCCTGGGGAACCGTCGAGGAGATCGCCGCCGCCCGCCCTGCACTGTCCAAGGTGGTCGCGGGTGCCCCGAACTCGCCCGCCCGTCCGATCGGTCACGTCGACGTCGAGGTGGCCCGTGCCCGGCCCACCGGGATCAGCGAACTGGACCGGGTGCTGGGCGGCGGCATCGTGCCCGGGGCCGTCGTACTGCTCGCCGGCGAGCCCGGAGTCGGCAAGTCGACCCTGCTGTTGGAGGTCGCCTACCGGTGCGCGGAGCAGTCCGTGCGCGGCGAGGTCGGCCCCGCGCTGTACATCACCGGTGAGGAGTCGGCGGGCCAGGTCCGGCTGCGCGCCGAACGTACCGACAACATCCACGACAACCTCTACGTCGCCGCCGAGAGCGACCTCGCCGTGCTGCTCGGCCACGTGGACGCCATCAAGCCCGGCCTGCTGATCGTCGACTCCATCCAGACCATGTCCACCACCGCGGTCGACGGCGTCTCCGGCGGCGTGACCCAGGTGCGCGCGGTCGCCTCCGGGCTCGTCGCGCTGGCCAAGGAACGCAACCTGCCCGTGGTACTGGTCGGCCACGTGACCAAGGACGGTTCGGTCGCCGGCCCGCGACTGCTCGAACACATCGTCGATGTGGTGCTCCAGTTCGAGGGCGACCGGCACTCCACGCTGCGGCTGGTGCGCGGGATCAAGAACCGCTTCGGCGCGGCCGACGAGGTCGGCTGTTTCGAGCTGCGCGAGGACGGCATCATCGACGTGCCCGACCCGTCCGGCCTGTTCCTCAACCGGCATCTCGAACAGGTGCCCGGAACCGCGGTGAGCGTGGTGATGGAGGGCAAGCGGCCGCTGCTCGGCGAGGTGCAGGGGCTGGTGTCCAAGACCGCGCTGCCGGCGCCGAGGCGAGCGGTCAGTGGCCTGGACTCGGCGCGGGTCGCGATGATCCTCGCCGTGCTCAGCAAACGCGGCAGGCTGCCGCTGCACGAGAACGACGTCTACGCGGCGACCGTCGGCGGCATGAAGATGGCCGAGCCCGCGTCCGATCTGGCCGTCGCGCTCGCGGTCGCGTCGGCGTGCCGCGACGTGCCCGTGCCGCAGCGCATGGTCGCCGTCGGCGAGGTCGGTCTGGCCGGCGAGGTGCGTCGCGTCCCCGGCGTGGGCAGGCGCCTTGCGGAGGCCGCGCGACTCGGCTTCGACCGCGCCCTGGTGCCCCCGGACTCGGGCCCGCTGCCCGACAACATCCGCGCCCTGGTCGTGCCCGACCTGAGCACAGCGTTGGACATCATCAGGTCCTGACCTGCGATTTCCCTTAGTTATTCACAGACACGACGGTTATCCACAATCTGTGGATCCGGATTTTGGCCCCGCCGACCCGCGCTCGATAGGATGCTGGCGCGGGTGGCCCCACCTCCCCGGGCGGGAGGGGTTTCATGCGCGGGCGGGGTTTCATGCGCGGGCTTTGTGATTTTTTGGGCTTTTCGTGGCGATGGCCCGCCGACTCCGGGAGTCAGCGGGCCATCGGGAGCCGAGATATCAGGCGGGCGTGGCGGCCAGCAGTTGGGCGCAGCGGATCAGGCCGAGGTGGCTGTACGCCTGCGGGTGGTTGCCGAGCGACCGCTCAGCGACCGGGTCGTACTCCTCGGGCAGCAGGCCGGTCGGCCCGGCCGCGTCCACCAGCTGTTCGAACAGCTCCTCCGCCTCGGTGCGCCTGCCGGTCAGCAGGTAGGCCTCGATCATCCAGGCCGCGCACAGGTGGAAGCCGCCCTCGTTGCCGGGCAGGCCGTCGTCGCGGTGATACCGGTACACGGTCGAGCCGCTGCGCAGTTCGGCCTCGATCGCGGTGACCGTGGCCTGGAAGCGCGGATCGGTCGGGTCGATCAGGCCGGACAGGCCGACGTGCAGCGACGCCGCGTCCAGGTCCAGGCCGTCGTAGGCGGTGGTGAACGCGCCGATGCCGCCGCTGGCCTCCCCGTGCCAGCCCTTGGTCAGCACGTCGTTGGCGATCTCGTCGCGCAGCGGCTCCCAGGACGGGTCGATCTCCCGGCCGTGCCGCCTGCCCAGGATGACCGCGCGGTCCAGCGTGACCCAGCACATGACCTTCGAGTACACGTGGTGGCGCGGGGTGTCCCGTTCCTCCCAGATGCCGTGGTCCGGCTCACGCCACCGCTCGCCGACCGCCAGCGCCATCGCGTTGACCATGCGCCAGTCGTCGTCGGTGATCTTGCCGCGTGCCTCGCTCAGTTCGGCGACCAGATCGACGACCGGGCCGAACACGTCCAGCTGGACCTGCTGGTTGGCCAGGTTGCCCACCCGCACCGGCCGCGAACCCGCGTACCCGGGCAGCGTGTCGATCACGGCTTCCGGCCCGAGCGAGGTGCCCGCGATCGTGTACAGCGGGTGCAGCCGCTCCGGGCCGGGCAGCGTGGCCAGCACCCCGTGCAACCAGGTCAGGAACGCCTCCGCCTCACCGGTCGACCCGACCGAGACCAGCGCCTTCGCGGAGAGCGCGCCGTCGCGCAGCCAGCAGTAGCGGTAGTCCCAGTTGCGGATGCCGCCGATCTCCTCCGGCAGCGACGTGGTCGCCGCGGCCATGATCGCGCCGGTCTCCGAGTGGCACAGGCCGCGCAGCGTCAACGCGGACCGGGCGACCAGGTCGCGCTGCACCTCGGGCAGCTTCAACCCGGCCAGCCACTCGGTCCAGTAGCTCGTCGCCCGCGCGCGCCGTTCCGGCTCGCTCAACTCGTGCGTGCTCAGGTCGGTGGTGCCACAGCGCAGTTCCAGCACGACCGGTTCGCCGTCGACCAGGTCGACGGTAGCCGTCGCGGTCTCGTGCATGCCGTCCGAGCTGATCTGCCAGTCGAGACCCGGCGCGCGCAACACCATCGGGTCACCGGTGCCGAGCACCCGCAACCCCTCCGGCTCGGCCTTCAACCGCACGGCGACCTGGCCGAACTCGGGCCGGGGCGCGAACGTGACGGCCGCCCGGGTCGCGCCCGAGATCACCCGGACGATGTCGGTCCGGTGCGCCTCGGTGTAGTGGTCGAGGTAGTCCGTGACCAGCAGCCGGGACCAGCGGGTTTCCACGATCGTGGTGCCCGGGAGGTAGCGCTGGCCCAGCGGGAGGCCGTTGCGGTCCGGTTTGACGGTGAAGTGCCCGGCGCCGGTCCCACCGACCAGATCGGCGAACACCGCGGCCGAGTCCGGCTCCGGGTGACACAGCCAGGTCAGTCGCGCGTCCGGGGTCAGCAGCGCCACCGAGGTCTCGTTGGCCAGCATCGACAGCCGCTCGATCGGCACCGCCGACTCGCCGTAGAGCCAGGTGCGCCGCTCCTCCACCAGGAAGGCCAGCACGATGGCGACCATCGCGGTGTCCTCGACGGTGAACTCGGCGAGCGTGTCCACGGTGCCGACCTTGATGCCCAGGTCAGGGCCGGCCAGCCGGGCGAAGGCCTTCTCGTCGGTCACGTCGTCGCCGATGAACATGGCCGCGGTGGCGCCGGCCTGATGCCGCAGCACGTCCAGGGCGTGGCCCTTGTCGGTCTGCACGACGGCCAGTTCGATCACGGCCTTGCCCTCGGTGACCTGCACACCCGTCCAGGTCGCCGGGCCGGTCCGCACCGCGGTCAGCACGGCGTCGGCGTGCTCGGGCGCGGCCCTGCGCACGTGCACCGCGACGCTGGCCGGCTTGATCTCCAGTTGGACGCCCGGGTGGTCCGACACCAGGGCCTCGAGCGCGCCGCGCAACCCGCGGTGCAGCGTCTTGGCCTGCTCGTCGAGAGCGTGCACGAAACCGACGTCGAACTCGGACCCGTGGCTGCCGACCAGGTGCACCTCGGAGGGCAGGCGGGAGAGGGTGGCCAGGTCGCGCAGGGCGCGCCCGGAGATCACCGCCGCCGTGGTCTCGTGCAGGCCGGCGAGCGCGCGCAGCGCACCAACCGATTCAGGTCTCGGCCGGGCCTGCTCGGGGTCTTCCACGATAGGCGCGAGCGTGCCGTCGTAGTCGCACGCGACCAGCAGTCGCGGCGTCCTGGCCAGCCGAACGATGGCACGGCGCAGTTCCGGAGAAAGAGCCTCGGCGGTCACAGTTGATCGGTCTCCGACAAAGGCGTTGCACAAGTTTTTTGGGCGACCGACGGCTCGTGTGGGGGTTGCCCTTGCGAGTTCCGAGAGTCCACCGCGGGACTGTGGAACTGTAGCGGACCGGTTCCCCCTGTCCGGCCGGCACTGACGTCTCTGACCGAGACTGCGCACAAAAAAGGTGACACTTGCCGACTCCGGCGTCGGCAATCTGTCGGATGGCCGCGTCACATGGCGGTCGAACGGGTCATTCGTTCGAGGGATCCGCGACGGTGCCGGTCACCTGTTCGGGGGCGCCCGACTCGTCCGTATGCCGCATGTCGTCCGGGATGTGCGCATGGACGTCATGCCCGTCGATCCGCATGGCTGCCCGCGTCTCGTGATGGAGGTCCGGATGGGCCTCCGGATGCACCTCGCTGGGATGCAACGCGGCCAGGAACGAGCGCGCCCACCGATCGACGTCGTGCGTGAGCACCTGCCGCCGCAACGCCCGCATCCGCCGCCGCCCCTCCGCCGGATCCATGGTCACGGCGGTGAGCAGCGCGTTCTTCACCCCGTCAAGATCATGCGGATTGACCAACAGCGCGCTGGTCAGCTCGGCGGCCGCGCCGGCGAACTCGGACAGCACGAGCGACCCGCCGAGGTCGTAACGGCACGCCACGTACTCCTTGCAGACCAGGTTCATGCCGTCCCGAACGGGGGTGACAACCATCACATCGGCTGCCGAGAAGAACGCCGCCAGTTCCTCTCTGTTGACCGATTGATGCAGATAGTGCACGACCGGGTGGCCAACCCGGGCGAACTCGCCGTTGATCCGGCCGACCGCGCGCTCGATCCCGTCCCGCATCTGCCGGTAGTGCTCGACCCGCTCCCGGCTCGGCGTCGCCAGCTGCACCATGACCACGTCGTCCGGATCGACCCTGCCCTCCTCCAACAGTTCGCCGAGCGCACGAAGCCGCACGTCGATGCCCTTGGTGTAGTCGAGCCGGTCGACCCCGAGCAGGATCTTGCGCGGATTGCCAAGGTCGGCCCGAATCTGCCGGCTGCGCGCCACCACGTCCTTGCGCCGCGACAGCGCGTCAAGACCGGTCGAGTCGATCGAGATCGGGAACGCGCCGACGCGAACCGTCCGATCCCCGAACTGCACCGACCCCGGCCGAGTCCGCACACCCACAGCGCCCCGAGTCGGTTCCAGCCCGACCAACCGCCGAGCCAGCCACAGAAAGTTCTGTGCCCCACCCGGCAGATGGAACCCGACCAGATCCGCGCCGAGCAGTCCGCGGATGATCTCCGTCCGCCAAGGCAGCTGCATGAACAGTTCGACCGGCGGGAACGGAATGTGCAGGAAGAAGCCGATCCGCAGGTCTGGCCGCTGCTCACGCAACATCGCCGGCACGAGTTGCAGCTGATAGTCCTGCACCCACACCGTCGCGCCGATCGCCGCGATGTTCGCGCACGCGTCCGCGAACCGCCGGTTCACCTTGACGTAGCTGTCCCACCAGCTCCGATCGAACACCGGAGGGGCGACAACATCGTGGTAGAGCGGCCACAGCGTGCCGTTGGAGAAGCCCTCGTAGTAGTCGCGAACCTCGCCCGCGGACAGGCTGACCGGTTCGAGCAGCATGCCCTCGTCGCTGAACCCCTCGACATCGGTGTCGGCCACACCGGGCCAGCCCACCCAGGCGCCGTGCTGCGAGCGGAGGAACGGTTCCAGAGCCGTGACCAGGCCGCCGGGGCTGTGTCGCCAGCGCTGCGTTCCGTCGGGTGACCGTTCGAGGTCGACCGGAAGCCGGTTCGCGACCACTATGAAACTGGCTCCGTCGGATCTGGTGCTGGGCACCGCTCGCCCGCCTCCTCGTGTGTGTCAGGGCCAGACAGACGGCTCGGATGATCAAGTCACGCCAACGTTTGGCAGCCGGACTGCTTTGAGACTAGTGATTTTCGATGGTTGCCGCGTGCTGTGCCGCTGTCCGGGCGACGTGGCCGGGATCACGCGGTGGTCACTGCCAATTACGGCGTACCCCCGCGTCCGCTAGGCCAACCGCTGCGTTCGCGCACGCCAACCGGATCTGTACCACTGCTCGCACTGGACCCGCCAACAAGCCGTCAACATGGGTAGAAGCCCTACTGCTGAAGCCGAAAGGCGCCGCACTCCAGCCGCGCGCTCACTCCAACCTCCGGCGCGATGGCCGCAACGGCCCAGCCATCCGAGGCCCGGCCAGCCGCCGCTCCAACCGCCCCAACCGGGTCCGCACCGGCTGAGCCAGATATTCGCCCAACACCACCCCCGCCGCCAGCGCCAACGCGATCGCGACCGCACTGGCGGCGGTCGGCAGGCCGGCGGCACTGCGCTGCACCGCGAGCTGGAACATCGACTGGTACGTCGTCAGACCGGGCAACAACGGCGTCAGCCCGGACACCGCGACCACCAGCGGAGGCAGCCGGAACCGGCGCGACATCAGACCACCGCAGAAGCCGATCACCGTGGCCGCGACCGCGCTCGCCGCGATCTGGTTCAGCCCGAACAGCACGAGAGTCCCGTGCACCGCGGCCCCCAGCGCCCCCGCGCCGGCAGCCACCGGCACCGCCCGTCGCGTCGCATAACTCGCCACCGCGAAACACGCCGACGCCGCCCCACCCGCGAGGATCTGGACCGGAAGCCGCAACGCCGTCTGCGCCAGCGGATCAGCGATCGGCGCGTTGGGCAGCCCCAACCGAACCGCCACGCCCAGGGCCAACACCACCCCCGAGACCAGCCCCGCCGACATCAGCGTCACTTCCATCGTCCGGCCGGCCGCCGTCACGTTGTACCCGGAGATGGCGTCCTGCACCGCGCTGACCACGGAAAGTCCGGACAACAGCACGGTGATCGCGCCCGCGACGACCAGCGACGGCTGAACCCCGGGAGGCAGGATGCCGAGCCGCATCACCCCGAGCGTGATGCCGGTCGCGAGCGCGCCGCCCGCGACCTGTTGGAAGAAGAACGGCAGCGACCGCCGGTTGAGCAGCCGGCCGACCCGGTCGATGATCGCCGTGATCACGCCCGCGATCAACGCGACCGTCGCGCCGCCGCCGATCAACACGACAACGGTCGCGGCCATCAACGCCCAGGCCAACGTTGCCACCCAGCGGGGGTAGGGATGCGGCGCCTCGGTGATCGTGCGCAGCCGGGTCCGCGCCTCGTTCGCGTCGATCCGCCCGGCGACGATCCGCCGCACCAGCGCCTCCACCGCCGCCAGCCGCGTGTAATCAAGCGCACGAGACCGCACCACTCGCTGGGAGGTGACCGGCGCCAGAACCGTGCCCCGATGGCAACAGATACTGATCGACGTGAAGATCACGTCGACTTCGCAGTGTGGCAACCCGCACGCGGACGTCACCGCGATCACCGTGGCCGTCACGTCGGCCGCACCCGCGCCGCTGGCCATCTGCACCTCGCCGACCCGCAGCGCCAGGTCGAGGACGAGGTTGACGGTCGCGTCCCCGGGCAGCGCAGGCCCGATCAGCGCCTCTTCCGCGTCCGCTGCGGTGCCGTCCCGCTCCGGCTGGCCGACCGGCGTCAGCCCCGCAACCGAGGATGTCCCGACCCGACGCCGCGACGACTGCTGCTGCGCCTTCCTCGGCCGTCCAAGTACGTTCCGCCCACGAGCGGCGAACCGCACCGCACCCACCTCCTCCGACCACCCCGGTTCCGACGTGGCGTCCGCCACACCCTCGACCGGCACCGTCCGCGTCCCCGCCCAGTCACCATCTACCCAGCTCGTAGCCTCGCAGACCAGTCGCCCGTCACTCGTTCGGGCGGGCACACATCCGATACGAAGGATTGCTCACACCACAAGTCGATCAAACCTCGGCGCCGCCCGCCCCCGCGACCGCTTACCATGTTCCCGAGCCGCAACGCGGCTCCCGCCGGCATAGCTCAATTGGCAGAGCACCCGCCTTGTAAGCGGAAGGTTAGGGGTTCAAGTCCCCTTGCCGGCTCCATTGATCTTTGTCGGAGAGCGACCGTCCGTTGGCCCTTGATTTGGGGCGAGGATGATTTGCAGGTTCCCTCGTCCGTGGACGTGGGACCCTCTCGCACTGGTCGAGCCCGAGTCTCGGTGGCCCGCGCGAGACTCCTCCACGAAGTGGAGCTGACCCGCCGGTCGGGCCGTATGCGTCAGTGCCGGGGAGAGCGGCTACTTCCAGACCAGTGCGTTGCCGTCGGTCGGCACGGTATGCCACCCGGATGAGCCACCGCTCCCGACCTCGTGGTGCATCGTGACCGCATAGGTATCACGCGGCCTGACCGTGCCAGGCGTACGTGCTGGATTGGAAAGCGTGCAGGTGCCGGATCAGTCGGCGGGTGGTCCACGGCCAACAGAATGTATTCACGCCGTGAGCGTTGAAATAGTAGCTTGAGCGATCGCCAGAGTTGTAGACGGTACGGCGCAACGCCTTCTGCACAGCGAGGTTGTGGGTCTGTTGCACGTCGGGCAGGACGTCCATTGCGCGGTGACCGCTGCGTCCCAACTCGATGAGGGCATCACTGATGTAGCGCAGTTGCGCCTCAAGGACGGTGAAGACCGAAGTGGTGCCACTGAGGACGTTGGGGCCCAGCAACAAGAACAGGTTCGGGTATCCGCTGACCGTCGTACCGAGATACGCGTGCTGACCGCCGGCCCACGCTTCGCTCAGAGGACGCCCGTCGATGCCGCGCAGCCTGGTGGCGAGTGGGCGGGCACCGACCTGGAACCCGGTGCCGAGAATGATCGCGTCGACGTCGACACGGTCTCCGTTCGCGCCCACCACCTGCCGCCCGTTCACCTCGGTCACTGAGGTCGCGTGCAACGCGACATTGGGGCGGCTCAGGGCCGTGTAGTAGTCGTTGGAGGTCAGCAGCCGCCGGCGCCCCAACGTGTAGTGGGGAGTGACCGCTCGGCGGAGTTCATCGTCCGAGATCGACTTGCGCAGATGCAGTCGGGCGGCGGCTTGCAGGGGTGGCAGCAGACGTGGATGGAGTAGGGCGTATCCGATGGCTTCCTGAGTCCAGTAATGCATCGCCCGCATCGCGTACCGGCCCGCTGGATGGCGGTAGAGGAACCGGCGGGCGGCGTTCAGCATGGCGGACTCGGGTTTGGGCAGCACCCAGGGTGCTGTGCTCTGAAAGATGTGCACGGAGGCGGCATCGGGTTGTATCCGCGGTACGAACTGGGCCGCGGAGGCGCCCACACCCACTACCGCGATCCGGCGTCCGGCGAGTTCGACATCGTGGTTCCAGCGTGCGGAATGGAATACCGGACCCGGGAAGCCGGCGAGGCCGGGAATGTCGGGCCAGCGAGGCTGGTGCCAGGGGCCGCTGGCCAGAATGACCGTCGTGGCGCGGTAGGGCCCGGCGGTGGTGTCCAGGTGCCAACGGTGCGTCGAGGGATCCCAGCTGCCTGCGGTGACCTCCGTGTCGTAGTGGATCATCTCGGTCACGCCGTGGTCGGTGGCGGTTTTCTCCACGTAGGCCAGGATTTCGGGCTGTCCGGCAAAGGTCGCGGTCCAGTTCGGGTTGGGCGCGAAGGAGTATTCGTAGAGTGGGGCTGGTACGTCGCAGCCGCTGCCCGGATAGGTGTTGTCGCGCCAGGTCCCGCCCAGTCGGTCAGCCTTTTCCAGCACGACAACATCACGGAAGCCGGCATTGCGTAGGGTGATCGCCGCACCGACTCCGGATGGCCCGGCCCCGATGACAGCCACGTCCACGTCGCGTTGCGCTGTCCTGCTCACGCCGCTGCCCCTCATTTCTTCGAGTTCGCCTCACGTCTATCGACGACCCGGCCACCGTCGCGGGCGCAGCATGGCATGCGGTGAGGGCGTATCCAATCGATTACCGGGCGTGTGTCAGCTTTCCCACATCGGGTGTACCTGAGCGGAGCAACCCAGCGGCAATTACGAGCGGCTTAATCGCGCGAATGGGTGATTCTTTTCGGTTGCCCATTTTAGCTGATGTTGTTGCGAGCACCCGGCCGTGTGGGCCGACGCCGGTTCGATCCGAGCCAGGTTCGCCAGCACGTACCTGCTCAGGCGGAGAGATCTAGCCGCAGACTGCAGGCGAGAAGAATTCTCGCTCGGTGATGAGTAGTTGTCTCGCCCCACATATCTATGCGGCCTGTGCTGGCGATGTAGGTGGGAATTAGGTATTCGTATCGGCCCTTTTGCGCATTCGCATCGTCTGGGCAGGCCGCACTCCGGGGAGCGCGGCAACAGACCGCGATCACCGCATGCTCTCGCTCGACCCGCAGGCGAGTCCACGCTGAACGCGCTGTCCGAGCCGTCACCGACATCCTCCTCGGCCACGGCATCCCTCCTTTCCAGCGGCCATTGTTCATCAACCGGGCCGTGAGGACACGCCAGGCGTCACACGATGCCCAGGTAGGCGGTCAATCCTCGGGTTGCGGTGGTCAGCTCGCGCCGGGCCAGATCCAGGCCCATACCCATCTGGCGAGCCACATCGCCACGCTGCGCGGAGTCCAGATGCACGCGCGAGACGAGAGCCGCCTGCCTGGCCGTGACCACGCCATCGAGCATTGCCCGTGCGAGGGCGATGTCCGGGTTGCCCGCAAGGCGATCGGCAAGGCCGTCCGGCAGCTGGACGCATCTGCTCGCCCGTCGGGCTTCTCGCCGACACAGCTGGTCACCACGGCGGCATGCTGCCAGGTACAGGCGCTTGTACGGTGCAGGCTCGTCGGGGTCGAGCTGCCCGAGTTCGTGGAGGAACGCCTCAAAGATCTCGGAGTCGAGGTCGCAGGTGTCGTATGGGTAATAGGCGCGCATCCTGTCCGCGATCTTCTTGAGGCCGGGAAGCATCATGCCCGCAGCGGCGATCACCCACGGGTCGGATTGGGCATGGCTCATCCGCACCAGCTGCGACCAGACCGCAGTCTTGAGCTGGTCGTTGGTGCGGCGCTTGAGCATGATGATCCGCAGGTCCTCCAGCGAGATATGTCGTGCGGGAAGATCACGGGAAATGCGGCGTCCGTCGAGGGTGACCGCGCGACGGCGGGAAAGCGCGAGGAACTCGGCTTCGGCCAGGTCCAGGTCGGACCGTCGTTGTTCGTGCATGGGATTCCTTCACATGGGATGTCAGCTTTCGATGTACCGCGTGGTGAGGTCGGCTCCGGTGACGACGTCGTCGCGCCGGACCGGTATCTCGTCGATGTGCAACGCGAGCAGCAACGCCTTGGTAGGAACGCGATACTGCCAGCCCACCCGGAACACCGGACAGGGAAACGCGTCGCGTCGGACGAGCTTGTACGCGGTGTTGACATGTATTCCAAAAGCCTTGGCGGCTGTCGTGATGTTGATCGTTGCCGGCAGTCGGAACAACTCGGGAAACGTCATGGTTCCCATTGCCGACTCGTGCCGTCGCCGTACGGTCAGGAGTTCCCCGGTCATGCGGCTTCGCCTGGTCCGGTGCCGCGAGTGTTCAACACGCGCGACCGCCGTGAGGCGTCGCTCCTCGGCAAGAAGACGACCCTGTCCTTGGCGTCGGAAGGATGCTCGTTGACCACGCCTCGCAGCCCGAGCCGGGCGGCCAGCGATCCCGTCGCTCACCTTCCACCGCCAGCCGACCGTCAGTGCCCGACTTGATCGAGCTGGGATCGACGTGCTGTGGCTCCGCCCGGTCCGCCCCAGCGAGCAGTTCGATGTTCTCGACGACACATTCACACCTCGCCTGCCGGCACATCTGGCGAGCCAGACGATAGGTGTTCCACCATAGGCGTGAACCAAGATGCGACTGGTCGGGGTCGGCCTGCCGAACTGCTTCGAGGAAGCCGAGCACAACCTCCGAACGCAAATCGTCGAGATCGGTGCGCCACACCCGGTGCAAGCGATTCACGATGACCCGCAAGCCCGGCAATGCTACCCAGATCGCGGCTCGCTGCCATTGCCGCGACCGCGACATCGCGTGCCGCACCAGAGCGGCCCAGATCGCGTCGCGGAGCGAATCCCATACTTCGTTGTCGCGCACGATCTCCCGAGCGTGCGCGGCAGTGACCGCCATGGCTGGCATACCCGGAGCACAGGCATCCGGTTCGACGATCACCAACGATTCGGCCATTACCGCCATTTCAGCGTCAATGGTGCTGAACAGGTTCGACGATGTGAGAATGCCGTGCGGGGCGGATTGATCAGACACCTGATTCCTCCTGGGTTGACGTCCTACACCCCAAATACGCCGCGACCCCAGCGATTTTGCGGCCTCATCAGCAGAAGGTGTGAACACCTGTGGCATTCAGCCACTCACGGTGGGCGTCGACGAGATCAGGAAGTGGCTGCATCACCCACACAACCCGCGACAATGCTTCGTGAAAGGGCGGCTACCCTCACGGCACATGGCGACAAGGCGCACGGCGATGCCCTTCACCGGGCGATGGCGGATCGTCGAGATGGAGATGTTGGACCGCGAAGACATCGACCTCATCGAGCCCGGCTTCATCGAGTTCAACGAGAACCGGACCGGCGAGTTCGGCTTCATCGCCGTCCGCGGCGGGATGGACTGTCGTGTGGTTGAGCACGACGGCCGCGCTGTCGTCGAGTTCAGTTGGGAGGGCCACGAGGAGGGCGACCAGGTCAGCGGGCGCGGTTGGGCCGCCCGCCGCGATGACGGGTCGCTTGAAGGACGCCTCTACGTGCATCTGGGCGACGATTCAGGTTTCCGCGCGGAACCTTTCCGATGACGTTCCGGACTGCGTCACTCGCGGAGAAACTCGGCAAGCGCGACGTAGTCGATGACAGGGACGGCTACGGCCTCGTCCAGGTAGGTGGGCTGATCTGAGCGCCGCCCGACTCTGGTCGTTGTCCGTAGGCGGCCTCCTCGTGCTCCGTCGCGGCCGTCGCCCGCGATGGCGAACCTGGCGGAATAGCCGATCGCAGCCAATCCGAATGTGGACATATATTGGCACCTTTTTGTCCATTCGGCTGTTCTATCTTCTGTTAAGCGTTCACATTCCCACTAAAGTGTCAGGTGTGGGGAGAGTTGCCTGGGGCTAGATTTCAAACGTGGCAACACTGCCGGGGATAAAAGCTTGCGAGGTCCACGAAGTGCTCCGACGCCGACGACACTCACATTCGGTTTCGCAGTCGAGCTTGTCGCCTTGGCCTGTGGTGGCCCACATGAAAATGGCTGACTCGCGATGAGCGCCGATCAGATCCCGAACCAGGGCGTCCACCTACAGGCATCCGCCGCCGACGAGGCCAGCATCCACCAAGCCGGGCGCGACCAGCACTTCCACTACGCGGATGGCGCACATCAACAGCGCCGGGCCAGGTCAGGCCCGGTCGCGCCGGAGTGTCCCTATCCCGGCCTGGCCGCATTCGGGCCAGAGCAGGCACGGTGGTTCTTCGGCCGGGATCGCCTGATCGCCGAGTTGACCGCCCGCTTGGACCAGCGTCTGCGCACGGGTGGGTTGCAGATGGTGGTGGCGCCCTCCGGGGCGGGGAAGTCCTCGCTGCTGCGGGCCGGCCTCCTGCCCAGGCTCGACCAGGCGGCTCTGCCGGGCTCGGACCGATGGCCGAAGATCGTGGTCACCCCCACCGCGAACCCCCTGTGGGCACTTGCCGCGAGCATCGCGCGACTGACCGGTGCCCGGGTGGATGCCGTGGTCCAGGAGTTCGCCGCCGACCCGTCTCGTTGTCTGTCGCGGCTGTCCCGCGCACTGCGCGGACGCCGCAATGGCCGGGCCGATCCGCACCCGCGGTGGGTGGTGGTCGTGGACCAGTTCGAGCAGCTGTTCACCCTGTGTGTCGATGATCAGCAGCGGCGCACGTTCATTGACGTGCTCACCTGGATTGCGTGCGGCCGCGCGGATCCTGGTGCAGGCGCTGATCTTGTCGGGTTGGTTGTCCTGGGAGTCCGAGCGGACTTCTACGCCGCCTGCGTGGAATATCCACCGCTGCGCGCCGCGTTGCAGGATGCTCCGCTGGTGGTCGGGCCGATGTCCGAACCGGAGCTGCGGGAGGCAATCCTGTTTCCCGCCCAGAATGTGGGGCTGGGCATCGAGCCTGGGCTTGTCGAAGTGCTGCTACGCGATCTTGGCGCCACGACCGGTGGCAGTGCGATCAGCGGTTATGAGGCGGGGCGGTTGCCGTTGCTGGCGCACGCCTTGCGGGTCAGCTGGCAACAACGGCATGGCTGGACGTTGACGGTGGCCGGCTATCGGGCAACCGGCGGTATCCACTGGGCGGTCGCCGCCACCGCCGAATGGTTGTTCGCCAAACTGAGCCCGGCCGCGCAATACGCCGCCCGAAGCGTGTTCCTACGACTGGTCGCGTTGGGCGGGGAGGGCCACCACATCGAAGACACCCGCCGCCGCGTCGCTCGCTCCGACCTGCTGCGCGTCGCCGCCGATCCGACCGCGGTCGCGGCCGTGGTGGACACGTTCACCCAGGGCCGGCTGCTCACTCAGGAAAACGACACGGTCGAGATCACCCACGAAGCACTCTTGCGGGCCTGGCCACGACTGCGGGATTGGCTCAACACGGACCGAGCCGGTAGCCGCGTCGCACAGGAACTGGAAGACACCGCGCTGGCGTGGGACCGCAATCGTGCCGACACCGCGATCCTGTTCCGCGGCAGTCGTTTGGAGTCCGCGCGAACCTGGGCAGCCACGCACACCGCGGGCGCGCTGAGTGCGGTGGGCTCTGCCTTCCTCGCTGCTTCGGTCTGGCAGCAACGCCGAACCGCGGGATTGCGCCGCGCGGCCGTTCTGAGTCTGGTCATCCTGACCGTGGCTGCGACAACGCTGGCCGCCTTTGCTCTCCAGCAACAAAGCACAGCCCAGACCGAGACCACGATCGCGCAGGCGCGGCTACGCACCGCGGCATCGCGTGCGCTGGCCGACGACGCCAACCGATACCAGTCGATCGACCCCGCGACGTCGTTGCAGTTGGCGCAGGCGGCCTGGCGCGCGGGTCACACGCCCGAAGCGTATGGCGCGCTGTTCTCCCAGTACGCCGGGCTGCAATCGGTGGACAAAGTGTTCGAAAACCTGCGGCCGGGGAACATTGACGGTGTGGCCGCCAGCAGCGACGGCAGCGTCGCCATCATGATGAAGGTAGACAAAGCGCCCGTCGTGTGGACCGGGTTCACCGGCGATCATCCGCAGTCGTGGACGCCGCCCGGTGCACCACACGCGCGCCGTGGCTCGCAGTTCGACCTCAGTCCCGATGGCCGGACCTTGGTCGAAGCCGACGTCGAGGGCGGGGTATGGCTGTGGGACGTCGAGCATCGGAGCCGCCCGGTCGAACTCGCCACCAATCAGCCGGACACCCTGGCGACCGCCTACACCCGGATGACGATCGCATTCTCCCAGGACAGCACCCGGCTCGTGCGTCGACTGGACCTTCAAGGACAGGCTCCGGAAACAAGCGTCTGGGATCTGCCGCACCACACGTTGATTCCCACAGCGAACTCGATCGCCCCCGATCTCCTGGCGGCCAGCGCGTTCCTGGGACCAGATCCGAACGCCGTCGTGTTGTCGACCAGCAGCGCCACCAACGTCTACAACCTGGCCAGTGGTCAACTGCTCCGGTCGATACCCCGATCCAGCGACCAGTCGACGGACATGGTGGCAGAAAACGGCGCTGTACTTGCCCGCTGCTCACGTGCGGACAATCATGTCCACGTCATCGACCTGGGCACTGGCATCGAGCAGAGATCCATCCCGGTTTCGCTGTGCAGCGATCCCCATGATCTCAGCGTGGACGCGAGTACGGATTATGGCCTGTTCTATCAGGAAAATGTTGATCCCGGTTCCAACTCCTACCTCAACGCGGTCGATCTGCGGTCCGGCACGGTTTATCAACTCGCCGCGCCTGACATCGGGTGGGGAGGCCCCGGATCCGCGGTCGCCACCGACGTCGCTGTGCACTCGGGCGCCGGCCACGGTCCCCCGGTGGTCCTGATCGCCGACCTGGATGTGGTCTACCGCGTCAACGCAACCGGCCCGAGCATGCTGACCGGCGCCGATACCCGATTCATAACCGACCAGAACATCGACGACGAATTCGTCGACAATGTGAGTCCAGACGGTGCAATCGCCGTTGACTACGACACCACCGGTCAACTCGACATCATCGACGCGAAATCGGACACCGTCATCGCGCGTACGCCCGCTCCCCCCGAGCCGACGTCCCTTCCTTTCCAGGGCAACTGGTGGGCATTCACCCCCGACAGCAAGCGCCTGTTGGTCCTGGAGGGCGATTCACTTGTCGTCTACGCCGTGCCGACGCCGACCGCGCCAACTCTGGTCGTCCAAGGCCGCATAGATCTGCCTATGCCGCAGGGCATTGGACGTCCTCTCCCCAGTTGGCCGGAATGGGCGGGCTCGGTTGTGGCTATCGACAACGCGTCCGCGGTGGTCCTCTATGCCGGCGTGTTCAGCCGCTGGAATCTCGATACCGGCCGCGCCATCGGCGCGCCGCTTCCGCTACACACCGACATCCTGTCGCAACGACTGGCGGCTATGTTGGCGTTCACGTCAGCCACTGTCCGACCTGGACATCCGCAGCAGATCGCCGTTGCCGACCCCAATGGTTCGGTCGAACTGTGGGACCTCGATCAGCGCCGCATCATCGAGACTGTCACTGCCCTGGCGACCACCCGGAATTCGGTGGCGTTCGACTCCACCGGTGAGAATATGGCCGTGTTGGTGTCCGCCACGGTGACGCTGTGGGACATCGACCACAACCGCCAATCCGGACAGGCGATCCCGACCGGCTACCTCGACGGCGGACTACTCGGATTCACTCCCGATCACAAACTTGTCGTGGTCAGCACCCTCAGTAATCCCGGAGCTGAGATCTGGGATCCGACGTCCGGCAAACTGATCACCACGTTGACCCCACCTTCCGCCGGTCGGGCGATCCGGCTCCAGAGCGGGACCCTGAGCTACTGGTCGCACGAGCTGAAGCGCTCAGTTGTACTCGATCCGGCACAGTGGTTCACCGCCGTGTGCGCCGCCGTCGACCGCCCTTACACCGACGCCGAAAAGGTGATCCTGGAACAGGACGACCAAGCCTCCCCCGTCCCGCCATGCCATTGAGCGTTCGTGCAGGCGACGTCGTAACGCACGATCGCGCCGAGTTTGCCGTGGTCGCGTAGTTCGTGACGATAGCGCGGCGTTGAACGTCACGGTCAGTGATCCGATGAATGGGGCGCCTGGGTGTGAGTGTGGGCCGTTTGTGTGCTGCGATCGGCGGGGTGACTCGGGTTACATCCGATGTATGGTCTGTCGTGTCCACGGTAGATAGATCAGACCTAATTTACTAATAATCGTTGACACTGTCGTCGGTCGCTGGGATCGTCGTGGTCCGCGAGGGCCGTGGCGACCGACCTGTGCAGCAGCGGAAGGAACCTGGCAATGGCGCAACCTTCTGACGGTGAAACGGACAACAGCGACGAGCGGCGTTCTGGGGTGACTCGACGGGACGTGCTGCGCTGGGGCGGGACGGCGGGGCTGGTGGCGGCGATCGGCGGCTTACGGCCGTTCACCGCTGCCGCTGACCCGATGGCGCGGCCGAGTGCCGCGCCGGTGGTCGGGACGGTGATCGGGACCTCGGGGTCGATGACGATGTGGTATCCGACGCCGGCCAGCGAGGACTTGATCGTGCAGCAGGGCCTGCCGATCGGGAACGGGCGGCTGGGGGCGCTCGTGGCGGGCGATCCGGAGAACGACTTCCTGTACGTGACCGACGCGAGCATGTGGCTGGGCGACCGGAACGCGTCGTTGGGTGACGACGGGCAGTTCTCCTATGACACAACGCATTTTGGCACCGTGAACATGTTGACGCACGTCCGGTTGAACGTGCCTGGGCATTCGATGTCGGCGATCAGCGGCTATCGGCGCGGGCTGGATCTGGCCAACGGGGTCGTGTTCGCGAGTTACCAGCATGCGGGCACCACGCATCGGCGCGAGGTCTATGCGAGCCATCCGGACGAGGTGGTGATCATTCGGCTGGTCGCGGACGGGCCGGAGACGTTGACCGGGTCGGTGACGGTGCAGGGGACGCATGGCGAGTCCACTACCGGGGACGCCGGGTCGGGTACTGCGGGGTTCGGTGCGGCGTTCGCCAATGGGTTGGCGTATGCGGCGGTGGTGGGGGCTGGTTGTGTTGGTGGGTCGGTTTCTGTTGGCGGGGGTGGTATCGCGTTCGCGGGGTGCTCTCAGGTTGTGATCGCGGTGGCGGCTGGGACCAATTACACGCCGGATGTGAACAAGAACTTTTTTGAGCCTGGTAGTGATCCTCGGGCTATCGCTGTTTCTCGGGTGCGGGCGGCGGTGGGGGTGGCCGGGGATGCGTTGTTGGGTACGCATGTCGCGGATTTCCGGGCGCTGTCCGACACGATGTCGATCGACCTTGGCAGCTCCACGGCCGCGCAGCGGGCCATGGACACCTGGTCGCGGTTGCGGGCTCGGGCGGCCGGCGGGGGGACGCCGGATCCGGAGTTGGAGGCCAGTTACCTGCAGTTCGGGCGGTATCTGACGATCACCGGGTCGCGCGACGGGTTGCCGTTGAGTTTGCAGGGACCGTGGCTGGAGACGAACAGCCCGGCGTGGATGAGCGACTATCACACCGACATCAACATCGAGATGAACTACTGGCTGACCGACCGCGCCGGGCTGTCGTCGTGTTTCGACGCGCTGGCCAACTACTGCTTGTCACAACTGCCGTGCTGGACCCAGGTCACCAAGGATCTGTTCCTGGATCAGCGGAATCGCTATCGGAACACCTCGGGCAAGGTGGATGGGTGGGCGATTGCCTTTTCCACCAACATCTACGGCGGGCTGGGGTGGTGGTGGCATCCGGCCGGGAACGCGTGGTTGTGTTTGAGTTTGTGGCAGCATTTCGAATTCACGCAGGATCTCGGCTTCCTGCGGAAGATCTATCCGTTGTTGAAGGGGGCTGCGCAGTTCTGGGTGGCGCGGCTGATCACCACGACGATCACGGATCCGCTGACCGGGCAGTCGCGGGAGGTGCTGGTCGACGACCACGACTGGTCGCCGGAGCAGGGGCCGCAGGACGCCATCGGCATCACCTATGCGCAGGAACTGGTGTGGATGCTGTTCGGGCACATGCGGCAGGCGAGCAAGCTGCTGCACGTGGACGCGGCCTATGCCAACGAACTCGGTGCACTACGGGACAAGCTGTATCTGCCAGTGGTGAGTCCGACGACCGGGTGGTTGGAGGAGTGGATGTCGCCGGACAATCTCGGCGAGAACCAGCATCGGCACCTTTCTCCGCTGATCAACTTCTTCCCCGGCGACCGGATCAACACCGACGACAGTCCGGCGGCGCTGCTTGACGGAGTGCGGAATCTTCTGGTCGGGCGCGGGATGGACAGCTTTGGTTGGGCCAACGCCTGGCGCTCGTTGTGCTGGTCGCGGCTGCGGGACGCGGACAAGGCCTATCAGCTGGTCGGGGAGGTGTTGACGCCGTCGGTGAACTTCAGCAATGGGGCGGCGGCGAACTTCTTCGACATGTACAGCTTGAGCAGTACGAGTGTCGCCTTCCAGATCGATGCGAATTTCGGCACGCCGACAGCCATGTTGGACATGGTGTTGTACTCGCGGCCGGGAGTGATCGAACTGCTGCCGGCGCTGCCGAGTGCCTGGGCGGCCTCCGGTCAGGTGACCGGTATCGGGGCACGGGGCGGGTTCGTCGTCGATGTGGCCTGGGCGGGCGGGAAAGTCAGCTGGGCGCGGGTTCGCAGTGTCGGCGGGACGGAGACGGTGGTGCGGTCGGGGGGTTGGTCGCGCACCCTGCGGTTGAGGAAGGGGGAGTCGGTGGTGATCAAGCCGTGAGGGTTACCGCTCGGTCGGGCCCTGGGCGGTGATGCGGAGTTCGTCGCCCACTGAGCATTTGCCCGGCCGCAGGACCGCGAACTTGATTCCGAACGCCACCCCGCCCTGCCGGGCTCGCCGGTAGTCGGCGAGGGTGCGCAACGGTTCGAGTCCGGCCCTGCGGCCGGCGTGCTGGTCGACCAGGGTGACCGCGCAGCGGATGGCGAGCTTGGTGTAGCCGAGTTCGGCGCTGCCGACGCTGACCTTGCGGATCTCGTCCTCCTGGTCGGGTTCGTCCCAGCCGTCGACGACGATGTTGGCGCGGAATCGGTTGATGGGGAGTTCGGGTTCGCCGCGCTCGGCGATGCGGTCGTTCAGGGTGCGCAGGGACGTGAGCGAGGCCAGGTGTATCGCTGAGCTGTCGGCGAAGGCTGAGGTGCCGGGCGTCAGGCCGTCGGTGATCCTGTTGTGCTCGGGCGGGACGCGGACCAGCCTGCTCGGCACGCCGAGGACGGTGCTGAGCCAGTCGGCGACGGGGTTGCCCTGGTCGATGGCTTGGTAGGGGTTGTCGAACATGCGCACCTCGCGGCGCGGCGACGCGGTGTCGACGTCGATGGTGACCGGTTCGATGTCCGGACCGTCGAGCGTCAGGCGGGCGTGGTCGGCGTCGACCCGCGGCTGGATCAGCGACAGGCGCGGGTCCGCGCGTTGGCTGCGGAACACGCCGTCGGGTCCGACAACCAGGAAGGTGCGGTCGTCGGGCAGGCCGGCGGGACCGATCGCGGCGTCCTGGAGACGGACGGGGGCGCAGCCCTTGACCGGGTAGCAGTTGAGTTCGACGACGGTGGCCACGAATCGGACGCTACCCGCCGCGGTGGAGGAATCGCAGGCCGGCGACCTTGCCGGCGGTGTCGTAGGCGACCCTGGCGGTGAGCGCGCCCGCCTCGAACTCCAGGGGCACGTCGATCGCGGTGTAGTCGCCGAGTTGGTGGGCGAACGGCTCGCCCATGCGTTCGTAGGGGCCGACCGTGCCGGCCAGTTGGGCCCAGATCGCGGCGACGGCGCCGTCGTCGCCGACCGCGGTGGTCATGGCCTTGTCGAAGTCGCGCCGGACTTCGGCGTAGTTGCCCTCGATCAGGTTGACCAGCAGCGCTACGCCGAGTTCGGTGGCCTCGGGCATGATCGACTCGGCCATGGCGACCCCGCTGCGCGGGTCGAGCGGTCGGCCGAAGCGCTGGAACGCGGCCTGCCGGGTGGTGCCGAGCACGTCGCCGATCTCCTGCCAGGTGTGGCCTGCCGCGCGTGCCGCGTCGACCGTGTCGCGCAGGGCCGCGTCGACGGAGCGGGCGAGTTCCTTGGCCGAGGCGACCGCGTCGAGCGGGGAGCGCCGTCCGCTCGGGGGGAGTTCGGCGACGAAGCCGCGGGCGGCGTCGAGCAGACCGGCCGCGATGTCGGTCGGACCAGCGAGGTTGTCAATGCTTGGTTTACGGGTCGGAGGTGTCGCGTCTGTCGCGCGCGAACGTTTGCGGCGGGCGGCGCTGCGGCAGGTCGCGTCGCAGTACCTTCGCTGCCTGCCTCGGCCTTGTTGGGTTGGTAGCGGGCGCCCGCAGGTCGCGCAGATCGCATCGTCCTCGACGTTGGCCACGGTTCGCTCCCGTTATTTCGTGCTGGGCGCAGTGTTGCACGGAATTGAAATACGTGCCAGGGCGGGATGGGCGGGAAATCGATTTCAGGATTGTGACCTTCGGGCGGACTTGGTGTGGTAGCAGGGAAAACTGCCGGCGACGTGGTGCGGTGTGGTGACGGGGCGGCTGCGGAGGGTCATGGTCGTCTGTTATGTTGGCCATACACCAACGGGAACGGCTGATCACCGCTCCCCGGTGGAGGTTTCGCAGCCGTTGGTCAAGAGCAAGCCGGAGTTTCACTCGGGGTGAACCCCGGACTGCTGTCGGCCAACTTGCGAGGCATCGCCCTGAATCGTCCGGATCGGGACCGGCGATTCAGGGCTTTTCCGCGCTCCAGGCCCGGAAGCGACCGGTCTTCCGCGAAAATTCGAGTACCTGCATGCTGGGTGTTGCCCGCCGGGTCCCGTACGTTGACCCATGGCGCGTGCAATCCTTTGCCGGCGCTGGCTCGATGGGCACGGAGGACGAGTGCATGGCGGTGCCGAACCTGGACGCGGACGGTCCACAGGACGGTCTGCGCTTCGGCGTTCTCGGGCCCGTCGAGGTCATGGTCGACGGTCGGCCGATGCCGGTCGGCAGTCCCGGGGTCGGCTCCCTGTTGGTGCTGCTCGTCCGTGCCGCCAACCAGGTTGTGTCCTCCGCGCGGATCATCGACGGCCTGTGGGGCGATGATCCGCCCGCGACCGCGCGGACCATCGTGCACGGATACGTCTCGCGATTGCGTCGGCTGCTGCGCACGGCCGATCCGGAGAGCAGCTACGCCCGGATCGAGACTCGGCCGCCCGGCTACGAACTCGTCGTCGACGAGGCCAGGATCGATCTGCACCGTGCGCGTCGATTGCTGGACTCCTCGCGCGGCCAGCCGCCCGCGCGGCGCGCACAGCTGCTGCGTTCCGCCGCCGCGCTGTGGCGCGGCCCGGCCCAGTTGGCGCCGCCGAACGTCGCGGTGGAGCTGGGCGAGCTGCGGCTGGTGGTGACCCAGGAGCGGATCGAGGCCGAGCTGGAACTGGGCCGGCACGCGAGCCTGGTCGGCGAGCTGCGCGCGCTGGTCGCCGAGCACCCGTTCGACGAGGGCCTGCTGGGCCAGCTGATCCGCGCGCTGTACGGGTCGGGCCAGCGGGCCGACGCGCTCGCCGTGTATCTCCAGTTCCAGCGCAGGGTGTCGACGGAACTGGGCATCGACCCCGGGCCGGTCCTGCGTGAGCTGCACGAACTGCTGCTGCGCGATGATCCGGTGCTGCGCGGCGCGGCGCCGCGCAACGAACCGACCGTCGTGGTGCCGGCGCAGCTGCCGCCGGCCACGATCGCGTTCACCGGGCGGGACGAGGAGCTCGCCTGGCTGTACCGGCTGCTGCTGGGCCGGGACCGGGTGGCCATCACGGTCGCGGTGATCACCGGGACGGCCGGCGTCGGCAAGAGCGCTCTCGCGGTGACCTGGGGACATCAGGTGTCGGCCGAGTTCCCGGACGGGGTGCTGTACGCGGCCATGCGCGGGTTCGATCCGAGCCATTCGCCGCGTTCGCCCGCTGAGGTGCTGCCTCGGTTCCTGCTCGCGCTGGGCGTGCGGACCGAGGATCTGCCGACGGAGTTGGAGGAGCAGGCGGCGCTGTACCGCTCGCTGCTCGCGGCGCGCCAGGTGCTGGTGGTGCTCGACGACGCGCGCGACTCCGAGCACGTCCGGCCGTTGCTGCCTGGCGGTTCCGGCTCGCTGGTGCTGGTGACCAGCAGACGCAGGCTGGACGGCCTGGTCGCGCGCAGCGGCGCCCGGCTGCTGTCGCTGGACACGCTGCCGGCCGACGCGGGCGTGCGGCTGATCTCGCAGGCCGCGGTGGACGCGGGCGTCGAGGTGACGTCGGTACAGGCCGAGCAGTTGGCCAGGCTGTGTGACAATCTGCCGTTGGCGCTGCGGGTGATCGCGGCCCGGCTGGCCGCGCATCCCGAGCGCAGCGTGGATGAGCTGATCGTCGAGCTGTCCGACGAGCGCACCCGGCTCGCCGCGCTCGACCTGGAGAACGCGGACACCAGCGTGAGCGCGGCGCTGGACGTGTCCTACCGGGGGCTGCACCCGGCGATCGGCAGCGCGTTCCGGATGCTCGGCTTCGTGCCCGGCCTCGCCGTGGACGCGTACGTGGTCGCGGCGCTGTGCGGCACGGACGTGGACTCGGCGGCGCGGCGGCTGCGCTCGCTGGTCGAGGCGAACCTGATGTCCACGTTCGGGCAGAGCCGGTTCGTCATGCACGACCTGGTTCGGTTGCACGCCAAGGGACTTGCCGAGACCGAGCTGTCACCCAGCGCGCCGGACGGGGCGCTGAGCAGGCTGCTCGGCTACTACCAGGCGACCTGCGACGCGGCCCGGCGGCAGCTGCACCCGCCCGGTGACGACCTGGATTTCGCCAGCGCGTACCGGCGCATCGCGCGCCCGCCGCTGCCGACCGCGCGGCAGGCGCTGGACTGGTTCGAGGCGGAGTGGCAGAACCTCAACGCGATGCTGCGGGTCACGGTCGCGGCCGGGCGGCATCGGGACGCGTGGCAGCTGGTCGCGCTGTGCTCGCACTTTCTGTCCACTCAGGCCAGTTACGCGGACTGGTCGGACTGGGCGAGCATCGGCCTGGGTTCGGCGCGCACGATCGGCGACACCCGGGGCGAGTTGCAGATGCTGATCGTGCTGTCCACCGCGCGCAGCCGCTACGGCCTTGCCGGCGAGGCACTGGAGGACGCCCAGCTCGCGTTGCGGATCGCGAACCAACTCGGCGACCCGAGGCACATCAGGACCGCGCTGGGCAACGTGGCCAGCGGCCTGTACGGGCAGCGGCGCTTCGAGGAGGCGCTGGCCTGCGACCAGCAGGCTTACCGGCTCGCGGTCGATGCCGGTGACCAGGTGGCGCAGGCGCACGCGCTGAACAACATGTCGCAGGTGGAGCGGGAGATGGACCGGCGCGGCGAGGCGGCCGAGCACGTGCGCGGCGCCGTCGAGCTGTTCAAGGAGGTCGGCGACTTCGGCTACTACCTGCTCGCGCTGAACAACCTCGCCGAGTTGTACCTGGAGCTGGGCAAGCTGGACGAGGCGGAAACCCTGACCCGCCAGGCGCTGGCCCTCTCGCCCGCGCACCGGCCGGACCTGCAGCGGGCGTTCACGGTCGAGCTGCTCGGCATGGTGCTGCTCGCCAGGGGCGACGAGCGCGCGCCTGCCCAGCTGCGGGAGGCGCTGGTGCTGGCCGAGCAGCTGGGTTCGCCGAGGGCGGGCGCGATCCGCGCGGTGCTGGCGGGCCTCGCCGGAGACGCCTGAGACCATCGGCTACGGTGGGTAGCTGGACGATGACCGGTGTCCTTCGGTCGGGGATTCCAACGGAGGGTTCCCGGTTACCCGATTCGCAGGCTATGCTCGACACCGAGTGAGCGAACAGATACGTGAAGTATCCTCACGGCGTCGGTGTGGCGAGCAATCTGCCCCGACAATCGATTGCAGCGCGTGCAGCTGCCCCACGTTTAGCATCTGTTTAGGCTGCGTGCAGCCCACCCTGAAAGGGTGAACTGGAGTCGGCGAGTGACATCGAGGCCGACAGCGAGGGTGGTACTGGGGATCCACAGAGGTCTGCCGCCCGCCATTCCGGCCGGCGCCTGGGGGAGGCGCCGGCCGGTTGCTATCTCAGGCCAATTCGCCGACGGGTTCGAGTTCCGGGCGCTTTGGTGGCAGTCCGTCACCACTGGACCGACCGCGCAGGTGCCGGCCGACCCAGGGCAGGAAGTGCTCGGTGGTCCACTCCCAGTCCGAGCGGCGCAGCTCCAGCCAGGTCGGCGAGGTCGTCGGCGGCCACGGCTCGTTCCAGTCCTCGGTGACCTCGACGCTGAGCACCTCGGCCGCGCGCAGCGCGACCCGGCGATGGCCCTCCGACGAGAGGTGCAGCCGGTCCGGGCTCCAGGCGCGCGGATCCCGCAGGACGCGCATGGACCAGATGTCGACCAGCAGGCAGTCGTGCCGGTCGGCGATGGCGCGCAGGTGGCCGTTGTAGGTGGCGACCCGGCCGCGCACGTACTTGAGCACGGGGGTGGGCCGCGTGTCGAAGCCGGTGAAGATCATGACCTCGCTGCCGGCGGCGCGCAGCGCGGCGACCCCGGACTCGTAGCGGTCGGCGATCTCGTCCGGATCGGCGCCGGGGCGCAGGATGTCGTTGCCGCCCGCGCAGAACGCGACCAGGTCGGCGCCGGAGGAGACGGCGAAGGGCAGCTGCTCGGCGAGGACCTGGTGCACGTACTTGCCGCGGACCGCGAGGTTGGCGTAGCGCAGGCCGGGCCGCTGCGCGGCGAGTAGCTCGGCGAGCCGGTCCGCCCAACCGCGGAACTGCCCGTTCGGCCCGGGATCGTTGAGCCCCTCGGTGAAGCTGTCCCCGATCGCCACGAAGCTTGTCCAGCGGTGCACGTCGTTCCTCCCTACCCGAACCACCGCTTAGCTTAGCTAAGCAGTCTGTCCGTTCGGGTCGTTTCCGGCGCGAGTGTGTCCGATTCCGCACTCCGGTCCGGCCGCTCCGCTGGTCCACTGGGTGGTTGCTGACCTGCACTGGATCGATGAACCCCGGTAAGTTGGGAGCTTCCTTTCCTGCTGGTCGGCAGGTTATTTTCATCTCAGGGTAGTTTATGGTTGGAAGTTCACTGGACGTCGTCGGACCTGGCCAGTATTTTCAAATGGTCTGGACCATTGGGAGGCTGCAGTGGAGACGGTTGTCGGGGCGCCGAGGGTGCTTGTCGATCGGGCCATCACCGGCCCCGCGTACGTGTGTGTCCATAATGGACAGATCGTCGAAGTCGGTACGGGGACGGGGGTCGGGCCGGCATCGGCCGAGGTCTTCGACTCTGGCCTGCTGACTCCCGGTCTGGTCGACATCCAGGTCAACGGCGCGTTCGGCGTCGACTTCGCCGAGGCCGACGAGCAGAGCATGCGCCTGGTCGCCACCTCGCTGCCCAGCACCGGCGTGACCAGCTTCCTGCCGACGCTGATCACCGCACCGGTTCCGGTCATCCTGGAGCAGGCGCACCACGTGCTCGCCGCGGCCAGGGCGCTGGAGGGCACGCTCGCCGCGCGCCCGCTCGGCGTGCACCTGGAGGGGCCGTTCCTGTCCCCGGTGCGGCACGGCGTACACGAACCCGACCTGATGGCGCTGCCAACGCCGGAACTGGTCGACCTGATCCTCAGCGACAGCACGGTGATGTCCGCGCTGCGCATGGTCACCCTCGCCCCGGAACTCACCGGCGCGCTGGAGTTCATCCGCAGGCTCGTCGACGCGGGCGTGCTGGTCTCGGTCGGGCACACCGACGCGACCGCGGCCCAGGTCAAGGCGGCCGGCGACGCGGGCGCCCGGATGATCACGCACCTGTTCAACGCCCAGCGCGGCCTCGGCCACCGCGAACCGGGCGTGCCCGGCGCGGCGCTCGTCGACCACCGGTTCACCCTCGGCCTGATCGCCGATCTCGCGCACGTCGCGGGCGACATCTGCAAGCTGGTCTTCCAACTCGCCGGTGACCGCGTCGCGCTGGTCACCGATGCCGTCGCGGCGGCCGGCATGCCGCCCGGCCGCTATCAGCTCGGCGGCGAGGACGTGCTGCTCACCGACGACGGCGTGCCGCGCTCGCCGGCCGGCACCATCGCCGGCAGCGCGCTCACGCTGGACCGGGCGGTGCGCAACATCATCTCCATCGGCATCGACCCGGCCGTCGCGCTGTGCGCGGCAACGGTCATCCCGGCCGACGTGATCGGCGAACCCACGCTCGGCAGGCTCGCCCCCGGCGCCCGCGCCGACCTGGTCTGGTGGGACGACGAGATGCGCCCGCGCAAGGTCTGGGTGGCCGGCGAGGTCGTGTTCGACGCGGCCGATCCGGCCCAGGTCGGCCCGCACGAAGCCGAAATCGGCCTCAAGGTCGGCTGAGCCGCTTTACTCCGGACACGAAAGACCCCGGCGAGGGCCCTGTGGCAAGCCTCGCCGGGGTCAGGTCTGTTTCTCAGCGGGTCTTGGTGACCTTCTTCAGACCGCGCGGCTGGTCCGGGTCGCCGCCCCTGGCCAGGGACAGTTCCAGCGCGAGGCGCTGGATCGGCAGGACCTCCAGGATCGGCGCGACCTCCTCGGCGCTGGCCGCGACGTTCAGCCGGGCCGCCGCCGGCATGTCCTTGGCCGCCGAGCCGACCGCGAGCACGTCCGCGCCCCGGCCGTGCACGACGCTGAGCACCTCGCGCATGGCATCGGCGCCCTTGCCGGTGCTGGTCACGGCGATCACGCCGGTTTCCGAGTCGAGCGCGGCCACCGGGCCGTGCAGCAGGTCGGCGCCGCTGTACGCGCGGGCGGAGAGGTAACTGGTCTCGGCCAGTTTCAGCGACGCCTCCAACGCGGTGGACAGCGAGTAGCCGCGGCCGGTGGTGACCATCCGCTCGACGAACCGGTAGCGCTGCGCGGCCTCGGCCACGTCGGCGGCCGAATCGCTCAGCGTCGACTCGGCGAGTTCGCCGATGTCGGCGACCTCGTGCCCGTCGCCGCCGCGGATCGCGTCGATCAGCAGGTACAGGCCGAGCAGGGTGGAGGTGTAGCTCTTGGTCGCGGCGACGGCCAGTTCGCGGCCCGCGCGCACGTTGAACTCGAACTCGGCCGCGCCACCGAGGTCTGAGCCTTCGGTGTTGGTGACGGCGACGGTGAGCGCGCCGCGCCTGCGCGCGGAATCCGTGACCTCGACCAGGTCGGGGGAACCGCCGCTCTGGCTGACCGTGACCAGCAGGACGTCGGTCAGGTCGGGCGCGGCGCCGTAGAGGGTCGTGGTGGAGGGCGAGACCAGGCCGGCCGGCAGTTGCAGCAGCACCTCGATCAGGTACTTGGCGTAGAGCGCGGCGTTGTCGCTGGAGCCGCGGGCGGCGAGCAGGGCGAAGCGCGGCTTGCGCTCGGCGACGACCTTGGCGACCTCGGCGATCTCCGCGCGGTGTTCGACGAGCCCGGCGAGCAGGTGCGGCTGGTCCGCGATCTCCTTGGCCATCAACCCGCCCGGCGCGGTGCTGTTCTCCTGCAGTTGCCCCGTCACCGTGTCCTCCACCTCGCTTGGTTGTCGTCTCATGATCGCCGGGCCGGTTGTCATCCGGGTAACGTGCCGGCCAACAGTTCGGCGCCCGCGCGCAGGCACACCCGCGCGGCTCCGTGCGTGTCGAGAATCGCCGACACTCCCAGAGTAGGGCCGGGGACGCCGGTTTCAACTCGAATGAGGTCTAGACCACTGGGGACCAACTCGCCGAGCAGGTCCACGATCCACGGGTAGCGCCCGCCGTCCCTGGTCACCACGACCACCTGCCGGCCGTTAGCGGCCGAGGCGATCCGCGCCAACGTCGCATCCTCTTTGGACAGTCGAAGGACTTCGGTTTCCGGTACGAGCGACTTCAGTTGCGCGCCGAAGCTCCACGGCACCTCGCCGACCGCGATGGTCGGCGCCACGTTCAACTCGACCACCAGCGGCGCCCCGGCGAGCTTCGGCTCGCCCTGGGTGCGCACCGCGCGTCGGGCGGCGATCAGGCCGATCTCGTGGTCCCAGTCGCCGCCGGAGAAACCGGTGCGGTCGCCGAGCGCGAGGGTGCGGTTCGCGGCCTCGTAGAGCCGGTCGACCGGCAGCTCGTCCCGCAGCACGGCCTCGACCAGGGCGTCCACCAGCGTGATGACCGTGCCCTCGTCGGTGTAGGTGCCGCCGATGACCAGCGTGTCCGCGCCGGCGCACAACGCCGCGATCGCGCCGCCCGCCATGCCGGCGCTGCCGGTCACCGCGCCCATGTCGATGGCGTCGGTGACCACCGTGCCGGTGAAGCCCAACTCGTCGCGCAGCACGGCGACGGCCTTCGGGCTCAGGCTGGCCGGTTTGGTGTCCCAGGCCGGAATGACCAGGTGCCCGAGCATCACCGAGCGCACGCCCGCCGCGATGGCCGCGGCGAAGGGCACCAGCTCGACCTCGCGCAGCATCCGCTCGGTGCGGGCCAGTACCGGCAGCGTCGCGTGCGAGTCCTCGGTCGCCGCGCCGTGGCCGGGAAAGTGCTTGGCGCAGGCCGCGACCCCGCAGCGCTGCAGGCCGCGGATCCACGGTTCGATCTGCTGCGCCGCGCCGCGCGGATCCGAGCCGAACGCGCGCACGCCGATGATCGGGTCGAGTTCGGTCAGGGTGAGATCGGCGCAGGGCGCGAAGTTCACGGTGATGCCGGCCGCGACGAGACGCCGGCCGAGGGCGGTTGCGACCTGATCGGTCAACTGCGGGTCGGCGGCGACGCCGAGCGCGTAGTTGCCGGGTACCTCGGACCCTCGACCGGCGTCCAGCCGGGTGACGTCGCCGCCTTCCTCGTCGATCGCCACCACCGCGTCGTCCCGCTCCGCGGCGATACTCGCCGACAACGCGGCCACCTGTTGGTCGTCAACGACATTGCGTCCGAACAGCACCACGCCGCCGAGGCCGTCGGATACCCACCGACGTACCCAGTCCGGCGCGGTCGTGCCGGCGAACCCGGGCAGCAGTACGCCCGCGGCCAACGACCGCAGTTCCGCGTCGGCTCGGTTCGTACCGCTGCCCATCAGCTCACCCCTTCACGGCGCCGGCGGTCACGCCGGCCACCAGATTCCGTTGCACGATCAGGAAGAACACCACGACCGGGACGGTGAACAGGGTGGACGCCGCCATGGTCCCGCCCCAGTCGGTGCTGAACACGGTCTGGAAGGTGGACAACCAGACCGGCAGCGTGAACTTGTCGGTGTCCTGCATGAACACCAACGCGTAGAGGAACTCGTTCCACGCGGTGATGAACCCGAACACCGAGGTCGCCACCAGGCCGGGGCCCAGCAGCGGCAGGGTCACCCGGCGGAACGCCTGCCAACGGCCGCAGCCGTCGACCATCGCGGACTCCTCCAGGTCGACCGGGATGCCGTGCACGAACCCGCGCAGGGTCCACGCGGTGAACGGCAGGGTGCAGCCGAAGTAGACCAGGATCAGCGACGGCAACTGGTTGAGCAGGTTGAGATCCCGCATGATCAGGTACATCGGGATCAGCATCGCCTCGAACGGGGCGAGCTGCGCCACCAGCAGCAACAGCATGAATCCGCGCCTGCCCCGGAACCGGAACCGCGCCAGCGCGACGGCCATCAGCACGCCGAACACCAGTGACGCCGCCACCGCGCTCAGCGTCACCAACAGGCTGTTGCCGAGGAATACCAGGAAGTCCGGCCGGGACACCGCGTCCACGAAGTGCTGGAACGTGATGCTGGTCGGGATCAGGTCGAAGTTGGTGGAGATGATGTCGAGATTCGGCTTGAGCGCACTGGAAGCCATCCAGTAGACCGGGAACAGGAAGATCAGCGCGACGACGATGCCGACGATCGAGTACCCGATGCGCTTGCCACGTGACACCCTCACAGATCCACCTCCTGCGACCGAAGGAGCATCCGCACGTAGGTCGCGGTGATGACCACGATGATGGCGATCATCAGCACGCTGACCGCGGCCGCGGTGCCGAAGTGGTTGTCTGCGATGCCTTTCAGGTACTGCAACACCGGCAGCGTGGTGCTGCCGCCGTTCGGGCCGCCCTGCTTGATCGCCCACACCTGGCTGAACACCTTGAAGTCCCACAACAGCTGCAGGAACATGGTCAGCGCGACGATCGGCGCGATGCCCGGCCAGCTGACCGAACGGAACGTCTGCAGCGCGCTCGCGCCGTCCAGCGCGCTCGCCTCGTACAGCTCACCGGGAATGCTGACGAGTCCGGCGTAGATGGTGAACGCCACGAACGGCGTTGCCTGCCAGACGATCAGAATGCCGATGATCACCATGGTCGAGGCGCCGGTGGCGAACCAGGAGTGCTCCTTGAAGCCGGCGAAACCCAGTTCGATCAGCGTCTTGTTGAGGATTCCGTAGTGCGCGTCGAACATCCACTGGAACACGGTGGTGGCGGCCAGGATGGGCATCGCCCAGGCCAGCACCAGCCCGACCTGGAGGATGATCCGGATCACCTTGCCCAGCTTGGTCAGCAGCAGGGCGATCATGAGACCGAAGGCCATCGTCGCGACGACGCAGCCCGCGGTGAACACCACGGTCCGGATCGCGTCCGCCCAGAAGGTCGGGTCGGACAGGACGGTCTTGAAGTTGTCGAAGCCGACCCAGACGGTTCTCCCGGTGACCAGTTCGCCGAGATCCAGTTTCTGGAAGCTCGTGATCAGGACCAGAACCGCGGGCAAGCCCAGCAGCGCGGCGATCGCCAGCAGCGCGGGGCTCATCAGCAGGTAGGGGACCATGCGCCCGCGACGCGGGCGGCGGGACTGGCCGGTCGAACGCCGGCCGCGCGGCGGCGGAACAGAGTCCGCCACCG
>DASZJG010000098.1:0-77991 GCA_035948315.1 Pseudonocardiaceae bacterium
GGCACTCGCTACTTCGTTGATTGTGGCTCTCGATGGCTGTCGTCGCGGAAACGAAGAACAGCGTTCGGCGAAAAGGCATACAGTGGAATTACGATTCCCGCGACGAGCGGAGCGGGGCCCGGGTCGATTCGAGTTCCCCGAACAAGTCTCCAAGTCGAGCCGCCCTGGTCAGCACGTCCTCGGGTGTGAACGTCAGCTGATCGGCTCGCCGGCAGGAGTGGACCTCGTCCCAGATGAGCGGGGTGGCCACGGTCGGATGCTCGCGACCCCGCAGCGAATACGGCGCGATGGTGGTCTTGGCCGGATTGTTCTGGGACCAGTCGATGAACACCCTCCCCTCGCGGTGGTGCTTGGCCATCACCGCGCGGCGGTGCCTGGGCGAAGGGGTGGGTGCGGCGGTACAGCGGTCGCAGCCGGGCAAGCAACTCGTCATGCCCGGCATGGCTGAAACCCGTCCCGACATCGCCGATGTAGCGCAGTTCGCCGGTGACCGGGTCATGGGCGCCGAGCGGCCCAGCTCGGCCTCGTCGAGTGTCCGAATCTCCGCTAGGCGATTCTGGATCTCCAGGTCGTCGTTGCGCGGCCACGCCAGTCGTGATCCTCGGCGCGGGAGTAGCCGGATTCGCCACCGCCGGCAACGAACTGCTCCCATTCCCAGACCTCGCATGTACACCCTGACCAGGAACGGTACGGCGTCCGTGCCAGAGTGGCCGTGTGGGAAAAGGGAAACGGAATCGGGCTCGTACCGCGTCGCCGTCGCGAGGCAGCTCGGCGGTCTCGGGCAACACCTCGGGCGACGCCGAAACCGACGAGAATGCCAGGCCCGGCGGGCCGGTCACGATCGACTACGTCGGGGCGCCGCTCACCCTGGCAGGCGGCCTGGGTCTTCGCCAAGGTGATGACCGACGAGTTCGGTCGTAGTCCGGAACACCAGCTCGCCGAGGTCGCGGTGATCCTGACGCGCGCCATCAGGATCCGGGCGAAGCACCAAGGACTGCTGCCGGCCGCCATGCTCGCGACACCAGCCGAGTTGGCTGGCGTGTCGCTGAATCATGTGGCCGTTGACCGGCTGGATCTGATCATGGCCACGATCGAGTTCATCAAGCCCGAGCTGGGTGCGGTGCCGAAGTGGGGTGAGTCTGGTTACGCGGCCCACAGCAACCTGATCACGTTGCTGTCTTACGGTGCCGAGGTGGCCGACGATCCGGCTCTCGACGCGCAATGCCAGCGCGACACCAAGATCTGGGAGTCCTACGCCACCAGCGCGTTCAACGTCGCGATCGCGACGTCCGCCGCCACGGCGGTCACCATGGACGACGACCTGACCTTGGGCTGGTTGGGTGGCCACGTCAATGACTACCTCGCGAGGCAGCGATGACCGCGAATCAGATATCCTCGGAGCATGGGCGCAGGCGCTGGCCTGGGCCGACGAGTTGGCCACGCTCGCGCTCGTCGCGGAGGATCCACGCAGTTGCGACCATCGTGCGACCGCTGGGATCATCGCGACCACCGCGTATGCGCTGGCGCGCCACGACCAACTCCCGCATGTCCGCACGCTGGGGCTGGACCGCTTGATCTACCCGCTGTTCGACGAGAACAACTTCGTGGCCTGGGGCGGCTGCCGGACTCGCCGCGGCAGGGCGCAACCTGAACGACGCCGTAGCTGCCCCCGCTGATCCGGTTGTGGCGATGTGGGCCTGGCTGAGCAGGCAGTGGCCCGTCGACGAGAACGGTGCGTTGCGCGAGGAAGGCGCGGACCGGCCGCCACGGGGGTCTCTCGCGGGGCGCTGTGCCCCGCGGCCGGTGACCGAGATCTATCTGCTGTGGGCGGGCGCGGGGGTCAACGCCGCACTGTCGGCCGAACGCGGAGCCTTGCCCCGCCGGGCTGACGTTGTGGTGACCGGCGGTCCGTGGGCCGGCGAACACGGTTTCCTGGAGAGGTCATGCCCTGCGGAGTGGTGTAAGAACGGCCCCGCGTGATCCACGCTGGACTTTAGGCGGTCATCGTCTCGGCCGCCATGATTTCCTTCGTTTCCATCGTCGAGTCCTCGCCGGGAAGCAGGTGCATCCTGCTGCGGGCCAGCAACTCTGGCCCGATGTAACGATGCCCCTCGGCCCACTCGTCCGTCTGCTCGGCCAGCACCGCGCCGACCAGGCGGATGATCGCGGCCCGCTTCGGGAAGATCCCGACCACGTCCGTGCGGCGGCGGATCTCCTTGTTCAACCGCTCCTGCGGATTGTTCGACCAGATCTGCTTCCAGATCTCACGCGGAAAACCGGTAAACGCCAACAGTTCCTCCCGCGCCCGGTCGAGATGTTCGGCCGCTGCCGGGAGTTTGTCGGTCAACGAGGTCACGACCTTGCCGAACTGCTCGGCCACCGTCGCGGCGTCGACCTGGTCGAAGATCGTGCGAACCAGGGTCGCAACCCCGGGCTGCGCCGATTTCGGTACCTTGGTGAGCAGGTTGCGCAGGTAGTGGGTGCGGCAGCGTTGCCAGCCCGCGCCTGGCAACGCGGACGCGACCGCGGTGGTCAAGCCGGTGTGGGCGTCACTGGTGACCAGACCCACCCCGCTCAGACCGCGGGCGACCAGGCCGCGCAGGAACGCCAGCCAGCCGGCCCCGTCCTCGGCCGAGGTGACTTCCAGACCGAGGATTTCCCGGTGGCCGTCGTTGTTCACCCCGGTCGCGATCAGGGCGTGCACGTTCACGATCCGGCCGTTTTCGCGGACCTTGATGGTCAGGGCGTCCATCGCGACGAACGTGTACGGGCCGGCATCCAACGGCCGCTCCCGAAACGCCTTCACCTGGGCGTCCAGGTGCCCGGCCATGTCACTGACCTGCGATTTCGACAGGCTCTTCACTCCGAGTTGCTCCGCCAGCTTCTCCACCCGCCGCGTCGAGACACCCAGCAGGTAGCTGGTAGCGACCACGATGACCAGGGCTTGTTCGGCGCGGCGGCGGTGTTGCAGCAACCATTCCGGGAAGTAGCTGCCGGAGCGGAGCTTCGGGATCGCCAGATCCACGGTGCCGGCACGGGTGTCCCAGTCCCGGGACCGGTAGCCGTTGCGGGAGTTGATCCGTTCGGTGCTGCGGGTGCCGTAGTCGGCGCCGCATGCCTGGTCGGCCTCGGCGGACATGACCGCGTCGGCGAAGGTCTTGACCATGGTGCGGAGCAGGTCGGGACTCGCCGAGGCGAGTTGGTCGTCCAGCCAGCCGGTGGGGTCGATACTGTCAGGTGCGGTCATCGCGTTGTCTCCTTCGTCGATCTAGCCATCTCGAAGGATCACGCGGTGGCCGTCCTTTATGGAGAAGCCACGCCGTTAACCAGGGGAAACGTCGTACACCACTTCAGAGGACACAACCCCTGGAGAACCCGGACTGGCTGGTCGGCCACGGCACCGGCAGGGTCGTCGCGGGGCCACCGGGTGCCCACATGGTCAACCTTGGCCAGGTGCCCAACATCGAACGTGTGGACTTCCGTGTCGAGCGCGTTCTGGCCGAACACCTCGTGCTCGACGCGGACATCGACCACGGCTGACCGGTCTCCGGCCAACCCCGGATTGCTCGTCTGTCCTGCACGTCACCGCTGCTGGGCAACGGGCAGGATGCTGGCGACGGCCTCTGCCGGTGACAACTGCGATGTGTCCAACCGCGCGGGATGTTCGGGTTGTTTCACCGACGCGCGGTGATCCCGCGCGTCCAGCATCAGCCGTAGCCGCTCGGGCGTGGTCATCTTGTTCGCCCGGTGCCGTGACTCGTTGCCCACCCGCGCCATCAACACCTCTTCCGGCGCGGTCAACTCCACGAACAGCATCCGCCCGCCACGGGCCTCGACCACCTTCACTTCACGCCCTCGTCCAGAAGGGGTCGTCGACTGCCCCCGCAGTTGGGCATCGTCGACGAGGCGATGGCGTGCCTGCACCCGCCAGCCGCGTGCGAGTGTGTCCGCGTTCATCAACAGTTGGCTGGCCGGGTGCAGCGGTCCGGCGGCCTGGGCGGCTTCGACGCAGGCATCGGCGACGGTGCGGGCCCGGGCAACGGCGGTGGACATGTCATCGGCCAGGGGTAGCAGCACTCGTAGCGCGGCTGTCGCCGCGCGCAGCGTGTCAACAAAGTCTGGCCGAAGCCCCGCCGCTGCTGTCTCTACCATGACGTTCATGGTGGCACGACACGGTGCTGTGCACCGCCGAGTACCGCGCTGTTCTGGACATCCGGCAGGATCTGGGCGGTGAAAGATTTCTTCGGGCTCGGCGAGGCCCGATGGCGGCGGTCGGATGGCCGCCTGCACTGCTACATCGTCCCGCCAGCACCGGTACGGGAACTCGCTGCCCAATACCAGCAGGTCATGCGTCAGCACGAGATCGTCAGTGTGCAGCCACCGGAGTGGTTGCACATGACTGTCCAGTCGATCGACCGGCATCGCGGCGAGATCGACGACGGGGTGGTCACGGAGTTGGCCGAGGTGCTGACCGCGCGGATGACCGCGATCGCACCATTCCCGGTGACCGTCGGGCCCGCCATGGTCGGCGTGCACGTGGTGTCCCTGTTTGTTCCGCCGCCGGCGACGGCGCTGCGGAAGCTGATGATCACGACACGCGACGCGGTCGCGGAGGTGCTGGGCGGTGATGCGGTGCCGCCGATCTCGCCGCGGTGGGCACCGCACATCAGCCTCGCCTACGGCCGGGCCGCCGGATCCTCCGATCCCTTGATCCGGGCGGTGAAGGACGCGTGGCTGGCACCGGTGACGTTTTCGGTAGACGCGATGCATCTCGTCCTGGCGGAGCCTCGCGATGGAGGGTATGTGTGGGACACCCTGCAGACGCTCCCGCTCACCGGGCAAGCCACATGACATACGGCACGTAAACGCCTGGCCCGGCAGTGCGCACGGTGCACGGTCGCGTCGTGCTCAGAGCTCCGGCGTCATCCGGTTGTGCAGATTGGTCCAGTTGATCAGCTGTTCCAGATCGTTGTCGGCGTAACCGGACAGGCCCTCGACCAACCAGATGGAGTGCTGCTGGTCCAGGCTCAGGTGCACGCCGAGACCGACCATGATGGCGTGCCGGGCGCCCGCTGTCAGCGCGGCGTGGCGATGTAGTTCCGGGTGGTCCGGGTGGCCGTGCAGGTTGTCCAGGGCGGTCGCGGCCTGTCGGTGCAGCCGGTACACCGCGCGGGCGGTCGCCGTCAGTTCCGGCCCGAGCCGGGGGATCACGTTCTCTGGAGTGATGGTGCACTGTTGCCAGGGCCCGATCGGGATCTGGGCGTATGCCCGGACTGCCTCGATCTCCTCCTGCCAGCCCAGCAGGAATTCCTGCTTGCGACGCTCGACCTCGATGATCTGCTCGGACCAGTCAGCCATGGATTGGACGATAGCCCGGCAGCCTCGCACCTGGTGCAACCGTCGACGGTGAGGCCGACGAGTTCGGCGCTCCCTTGTCCATGTCTACATCACCTCGGGGTGTTCCAGGAAATGGCCGGTGCGGTCGATGAGCCAGGGAGATTGGAACGCGAGATGCGTTCTTGCGTCGCAAGAGTCAGTGCAGATGACTCCGGACATCGACAATCGTCGCCGGTGTTCCGTTAGACGATCGGCTTACGGAACACCACCGGGCGCTCGGATTGGTCCACTCCGCCCGCCGATCCCGCGGAATGCGAGCCGCGACTCATGCAGGAGGGCCGAAGGCTGCGGCGCCAACGACCACAGCAGTGGGATGTGGGCACATCCGGGGATGCAGGCAGCGGTCACGGGCATCTCGCGCAAAGCTGCGCGAACGTGGCGCCCAGGGAGCAATCACAGCAGCCCAGCTTCGTGAAGCTTGACGGCCAGTGCGGCCAGCCCAGCCGATCCGGTACTGGCGCCGAGCGTTAGTTTCAAGACGCGGAACCCGTCGGCGCGGTGAACTGGGTCGCGCACGAAAAGCGCGACGCCTGCGGCCGCGCCGGTGACGAGCAAGAACAGCACAGCGTACCCGCTGAGCAGCCAAGTCCACATGCCCATACCCCTCCCTGAAAGATCAGGTGAGGAGATGCGCTGCCGACCTTCGGGCCGCAGACGCTTCTTACCGTGTTCCGGACCTTAAATCCAGACCTAGTGATAATCCGCAGACCGCTATCGTCAACGACATGAACACCAGGCGTGAGGTGACCGAGCTCTACGCCGACATGGCCGCGTGGAGCCGCTTTCGGGCTGAGAAGGCGGCGGCCGAATCGCAGTGGCGAAAGGCCGATCCACTGGTCGCCGAAGTAGCCGACGAGTTACCTGCCCTCCTAACGGTGCCGGAGAGTGATCAGTTTTCCGTCGCGGCGTGGCTCACCAGTCTGGGGTCGGCGCGCACACGCCGCTCCTACATCGCCGATATGCTGACATGGCGGGCGTGGTTAGCTGAGCGTGAACAGCACGTGCTGATCGCGGGCCACGCAGACGTTGACCTGTGGGTGCGCGAGCAGATCAGCAGTGGCGCTGCGGATTCAAGCGTGCGCCGCAGGCTGGCCGGGATCTCGTCGTTCTACCGCTACCTGCTTGCCGAAGGCTTGGTGGCCGCGAACCCGACAATCGGCGTTCAGCGACCGCATAGCGAACCGGATGCTTCCAGGATCAAGCTGACCCGAGAGCAGTGCCGCGCGCTGATCACAGCAGCCGATGCCGACACCGGGCGTGCGCGGCTGCGTACCCGGGTGATAGTCCGGCTATTGCTGCTCAACACGATGCGGGTCGATGAAGTGCTTGGCGCCAACATCGGCGATCTCGGCACCGACTGCGGCCATCGGGTACTTGGCATCTCCGGTACGGGCACCCGGAGGACGAAGATCGCGCTCACACCTGGCACGTTCGCTGCACTGGACACCTATCTCACCAGTCGGACACCACCTTGGCGGTCACCACCAGGGCCGGTGTCACGCCAGCCATTGCTTGCCACCGAATATGGTGAACGACTCCGACAGTCACAGCTGTGGGAGCTGGTCCGTCGGCTGGCCAAGGCGGCCGGAATTGCCGAATGGGACCAGATATCGCCGCACAGCTTGCGCCACACCGAGATCACCACGGCACTGAATTCCGGCATGCCGCTGCCAGACGTGTAGGACTACGCCCGACACGCCGACCAACGCACCACCCGCCGGTATGACCGGACTCGCGCAGCACCACGGTGCTGAGCTACGAAATCACCACAAGATCAACGCCAGACGCCGGCCACCGCACGAGCGACCGCCGCCGAACCGGCCGGTACCCGCCGGCAGGGCTCGCCGCAGGCGCTCGCCAAGCAAGTTAGATCCGGATTGTCAACCTGTGAACATCTCGTGGAGGGCGATCTGCAAGGGCTATGGCTGTGTCTGAGCTGATCTCGGATTCCGGGGCTGGACCCCGCGAGACGCGTCCACAACCCCGATGAGGCTCCCATCAACGCGTACGCGTTTCGTCATCCGATGCCGTCGCGGTATCGGCGGCGGCGCGATGGCGGCCCGTCAGCGCGCCGCTAGGCGAAGCAAACGGTGAGCCCGGCCCCTGGCGCCAGACACGGGATTTTGCTCCGCACGTGCTCCACGGAAGTTGTGTGAGAAACCGCAGGCGATGTGACGCAGTTAACAGTGCTGGCCAGCGTAAAAGTGCGCTGAACGGCGCAATTTCTGCTCCCCATCGTTGACCCCATTTCGGGGATGATCTTGACTTGCTCCCCGTTTGCTCCCCTTCAATGTTCAACAATCCACAAGGGACGGAGAAACAAGATCGCCCGCCGAGCATGTTTTGGCTGCTCAGCGGGCGGATCGTATGAAATTCAACATCTGTGGAGCTGAGGGGGTTCGAACCCCTGACCCCCACACTGCCAGTGTGGTGCGCTACCAGCTGCGCTACAGCCCCGTGGAGGGATTTCGTCCCTCGCGACGTTGGGTAACTTTACTCGATGCGACGATCGGGTAAAAACCGGGGTGGGCTTCGCTTGGTGGCGCCCGTCGACCGACGGGCACCACCAAGGGAGTTTTGCCTGGTCGAGGCTAGGCCTTGGCGTTGCTGATGATCGTTTCGAGCCAACCTTGGGTCTGGTAGTTGACCGGCTTGCCGGCGTAGACGATGGTCGGCGTGCCGAAGCCCTTTTGGCCGCTGCTGTCGGTCTGGTAGAGCGACTGGTCGGTCTGGGCAGCTTCCATGTTCTTGTTGATCTGGGCCTTGTAGGTGCCGTCGTTGATCAGCTTGTCGAATGCGGCGCCGCTGACGCCGAGGCGGCTGGCGAGGTTGGTGAGCTGGTCCTGGGTCCAGCCGGCTTTACCTTCCGTTGGCTGGGTCTGGTACAGGCTGTAGTGGAAGTCCATGAACTTCTGCGGCGCGACGGTCGCCACGGCGAGGGCCGTGTTGGCCGCGAGGCTGGAGTAGCCGGCCGGGTTCGAGTTGGCGTCCAGGAGGTTGATCATGTGATACCTGACCTGGATGGTGCCGGCTTCGAGCTGCTTCTCGATGTCGGAGAAGTTCGACGTCTCGAACTGTCCGCAGATCGGACATTCGAAGTCTTCGTAGGCGTCGATGGTGACCTTCGCGGTCGGCTTGCCGACCAGGACGGTGGCGTTGGCCTTGTCGAGCACCTGCGGGTAGCTCGTGGAGCCGGCGACGGTCTTGGCCGGGACTGCGCCCTGTGCGCTCACGTTCTTCTGGTGCTGTGCGTACAGCACGCCGCCGACGACGCCCGCCGCGACGAGCACGACGATCACCACGCCGATGATGATTTTCGCCGAGTCCTTGCGTGCGCCGCGCGCGGCGGCGACGGCGGCCGCTGCTCGGGCGGCCTGGTCCTGCTTTTGCCTGCGATTCCTCCGCTGGGCGCCGCCCACCGTCATCGTCTCCCTACGGCCGATCGCGCCGTCGGCCACTCAGTCGGAACGGCCTCCGCCGGGCGGTATTCCGCGCCGGGCGAGAGGCGTTATAGCACGTGATTTACCTTACCGAAGGTAGCTGAGGGCACCCTGAGAGGCTTGACCTGCCGACCTGCATCGGGCCTGGCAGGAAAGGTGGGGTGAAGGTTCACCGCTGTCTCACATACGGTGTTCAGGCAGGCAAGCCTGGGCTTCGCAAGGGTGTCCTCAGTCCATCGTGGACATTTAACCTGAATCGGTGACCAACGTGGAAAAGGCAGGACCGGCCGAGATCGGCCACACGCATGCCGATGTGAACGGCGGCTGGCTGCGACCCGCCGTGTTCGGTGCCATGGACGGCCTGGTGACCAACATCGCGTTGGTCGCTGGTGTCGGCGGTGCCGGGGCCAGCAGCAAGGTGATTGTTTTGTCTGGTATTGCCGGTTTGGTGGCCGGTGCCTTCTCCATGGCGCTCGGCGAGTACACCTCGGTCGGCACCCAGAACAACGCCATCGACGCGGAGGCCGCGGTCGAGCGGGCCGAGTTGGCCAACAATCCGGAGGCCGAGCAGGCCGAACTGGTCGAGATGTATCGGGAGATGGGCCTGACTCAGGAGACCGCCGAGCGGGTCGCCGACGAGGTGCACGCCAATCCCGAGGTCGCGCTGCGCGTGCACCTGACCCAGGAACTCGGCGTCAACCCGGACGAGCAGCCCTCGCCGATCGTGGCGGCGGTGTCCTCGTTCATCTGCTTCGCGATCGGCGCGATCATCCCGCTGCTGCCGTTCCTGTTCGGCGTTCAGTCCTTGTGGATCGGGCTGGCCGCTGGCGCGGTCGGGCTGTTCGTGGCCGGGGCGGTGGTGGCCAGGTTCACCACCCGTTCGTGGTGGTTCAACGGGCTGCGGCAGCTGCTGTTCGGAGCGATCGCCACGGCGGCGACCTATGGGGTGGGTGCGTTGATCGGGGTCGCCACGCACTGATCCGCGCGTGTCGTCTGGTGTCGGTGCGGGCGGCGGGGGCAGGGTGAGGGGTGATTTTTCCGGCGCGGGTGCAGAGGGGCGGTTGGTGTGGCTGAGGCGGAGTCGAAGGTCGGCCGGGGTGGGGCTACGGATCGGTTGTTTCGGGTTGCGGTGATCCTGAAGGGCATCGATGGTGGCGTGCAGTTGCTGGGTGGGCTGCTGCTGATCGTGGTGCCGCCTGCCGCGATCACCGGTCTGGCCAACGCGATCATCACTCGCGACCTGCTCGGCGACCCCAACGGCACTCTCGCCCATCACCTGCAGACGGCGGCCAGCAACTTCGCGGGCGGCGGCGAGGGTGGGACCAGGCTGTTCGCCATCGTCTACCTGCTCGCGCACGGCGTGATCAAGCTCGCCCTTGTCTGGGCGCTGCTCAAGGAGATCATGATCGCGTTCCCGATCGGCGTCGTGGTGCTCAGCGGGTTCGTCGTGTACGAGATCTGGCGTGCCGTGCACACCCACTCGATCGCGCTGCCCATCTTCGCCGCGCTGGACGTGGTGATCATCGTCCTGGTCATTCGCGAGTACTTCAAGCTGCGGCGGGAACGGGCGACGGCCGGATAGGTCAGAAATATGCTGTTCGCGCGTTTCGACTAGCTGTGTGTCCGAGTGGGCAGCATTTCAGTGTATTGGGTGGACAGTCGCCGGGGAATAAATTGTTCGGGCATTGATCAATTGTTATTTGATCGCCTTCGCGGCCGGTTACTTCTGGTCATTGTGCTGATCTTCTTCGTGGTCGATTGTCATTTCTGATCGTTTGTCAAGCACCGTTCGGCCCATTCGTCACCTACCTCCGAAATCGGGTGACGAGTCGACTACCAGGTGTGTTGTCCTGCTGGTCGACCTGGTGTGGCGATTTTCCTGGGTGATCGGACTAGCTCACTGGGCCGAATGTAGATAGGATTCGCCGGTCTTTGGGCGCAGTGTCTTCAGGTGAGTACAGCCGACGTCGGGGTAGTGACGAGATCATTTCTCGTCACTTTTGGTGTGCGGACGTTGAATGGCCATGCGACCGAGCGAGCCCAGTGACGGAGGTGTCGTGGTCGCGCGTCATCAAGATGGCCCGGCTGAAACGCAGCACAGCATTACGCAACCGGATGCGCACAATGCGGTGCCTTCACAACCAGCGGTGAGGCGTGCCTCGCCCCCTGGTGTGATCAAGGCGGCGTTCGCCCGGCTGTTCACCATGCTGACCGGCGGTGCCCGTGCCATCGTCCGGCCGAGGTCGATCCGGGCGAAACTGATCCGCATCCTGGCCTTCTCCCTGGTCCTGGTGTTCGTGCTGCTCAGCTTCCTGGTCGCGGACCAGATCAGCGCCTTCTCGCAGGCCAACCAGACCAGCAGGACCGTGTCGGTGGCGCTGTCCGCTCAGGGGGTCGTGCACGAACTCCAGGAGGAGCGCGCGCTGACCAACGGTGTGCTCGGCGGCGCCATGCAGTTCGGCACCCAGCTCGGACCGCAGCGGGCCCGTACCGACGCGGCCATCGCCAAGCTCAACACGACGATCGACGACGCGGCGAACGCGGACGCGGGTGCCCCGCAGGTGCACGCCGCGCTGTCGGGTCTGTCCGGGCTGGGCGGCATTCGTCAGGCGGTGGACAGCGGATCGGCGGAGGGGCAGTCGACCTTCCAGTTCTACACGGACGCGATCTCCGCGATCAACAACCTCAACCTCGGCATCAACGAGGCCCAGGACGGCATCCTCCGCCGCGGCCTTCAGGCCCTCTACGCGCTCGGGAACGCCAAGGAGTACATCGGCCAGGAGGGCGGCCTGCTCGACGCCGTCTTCGCGGGTACGAGCTTCACCCCGGACAACTACACCAGCTTCACCACCATCCTCGGTGAGAAGGCGGCGGCACTCGCCGACTTCCAGACCTTCGCCACCCAGAACGAGAACGATGCGCTGGCCGGCGCGCTGACCACATCGGCGGCCACGGTGACGGCCGAGTACGAGGGCACCGCGATCGCGGGCGTCGGCGGCACGCTGCCGGTGACGGTCAACCCGACGACCTGGGGCAATGCCATCACCACGGTCATCAACGACCTCCGCGCCGTCCAGCAGTCGGTCGGCGCGGACATCACCGCTCGGGCCACCACGCTCGCGGCCGGCGCGACCCGGCTGCTGGTGATCATGGGCGTGCTCGCCGCACTGACCATCGCGGCCATGGTCGCCCTGGTCATCGGCGCGGCCAGGTCGGTCATCGGCCCGCTCAGCCAGTTGGCGAAGGAAGCCGACGACGTGTCCGCGCGCCGCCTGCCGGACGCGGTCGCCGCGTTGCAGACGGCGTCGGACGCGGCGGGCGTGCCGCCACCCGCACCGGTCGCGGTGCCCGAGGGCGCGGCCAGCGAGATCGCGTTGATGGCCGGCGCGCTGGACCGGGTGCAGGGTGCGGCGTTGTCGCTGGCCGGCCAGCAGGCGCTGATCCGGCACAACACCACCGCGTCCCTGGCCAACCTCGGCCGACGCAACCAGAACCTGGTGCGCAGGCAACTCTCCCTGATCAGCAAGTTCGAGCAGGAGGAACTGGACCCCTCCGCGCTGGGCAACATGTTCGAGCTGGACCACCTGGCCACCCGCATGCGCCGCAACGCGGAGAGCCTGCTGGTCCTGGTCGGCGAGTCCAGCCCGCGCCCCTCGGCACAGCCGCTGCCGGTCGCGGACGTGATTCGTGCCGCACTGTCCGAAGTGGAGGATTATCGCCGGGTCGTCCTGCGCAGGGTCGACGACGCCCTGATCAACGGCCCGGTGGTGACCGAGGTCGCGCACATGCTCGCCGAGTTGGTAGAGAACGGCCTGATGTTCTCCCCGCCGGACGTCGAGGTGGAGATCTACGGCAGGCGCACCGGCGACCGCTATCTGCTGGTCGTCGTCGACTACGGCGTCGGCATGTCCGCCCCCGACCTGGCCAGGGCGCGGGCCCGACTCCGCGACGAGGAGAACTTCCTGGTCGCGCCGACCCGCTTCCTCGGCCACTACGTGGTCGGCCGGTTGGCCAAGCAGCTCAACATCGCGGTCGAACTCGGCGACTCGCCGGTGACCGGAATCACCGCTCGGATGCTGCTGCCCGCCGAACTGCTCATCGACGCGCCGGCAGGCGGCAAGCCAGCCCTGGCAGGCTCGGCACCCGCACAGGCGGTTCCGAGTCAGAGCCGGGCGCCACGGCCGACGCCGCGTCGCGACACGTCGGCCACCAGGATTGATGACGAGCCCAGGACCAACGGCGTGCCCGGGACCAGCGGCGTGCCCCGGACCAACGGCACGCCTGGGACCAACGGCGCGCCCAGGACCGACGTGCCCAGGACCAACGCGCCCGGGACCGATCGGGAGCGACCGGCGCCGCGCCAGCCGTCCCGGCCGGTCGTGCCGAGTCGGCAACTGCCCAGCCCGGTGTCGAGTCCGCCCGCGCCCGCCGCCATGCCGCCCCGGCCGACGCCGCAGAGCGCGCCCGGCCGTACCGGCTCGCACGCGGGACCGGTCGAGCGCACCCGCAACGGCCTGGTCAAACGGCAGGTCAAGGGCGAGACCACGAACAGGTCGCCGATGGCGCAGCGGGAGGCACCGCCGATCAGATCGGTCAACGGCGGCGGACGGAACGGACCGAACGGATCCGGCGGAGGACAACATCGCGAACGCACCGCGAACGAGGTCGGTGGCATGCTGGCCGCATTCAGCCGAGGTCATCAACGCGGTGAGACGCAGGGAGAGGCCCCCGGGCGAGACGACCGAGGGCAGACTGGACGCACGAACGGCAGACCATCGCCCTTGGTGCAGGAGGAGGATTCCAGGTGAGTGCTGAGTTGGGCTCCGATCCGCAGAGTTTCAACTGGCTGATCAACAACTTCGTCCGGGAGACCGACGGCGTGTTGGACGCGGTCGCGGTCTCGTCGGACGGGCTGCTGATCGCGAAGTCCGGCGGACTGGACCGAACCGCTGCCGACCGACTCTCCGCCCTGGTCTCCGGATTGGCCAGCCTCGCCCGCAGTGCCTCCCGGTACTACGAGTTCGGCGGCATGAAGCTCATCATGATCGAGATGCGCAAGGGCTTCCTGCTCTGTTCGACGATCTCGGACGGTAGCTGCGTGGCGGTCCTCGCTGACGACCAGTGCGATGTCGGCCTGATCGGGTACGAGATCGCGTTGTTGGTGGAACGCGCGGGCGCCTTGTTGACGCCCGCGTTGATCGGCCAGTTGAGAGAGACGCTGTTGCGATGAACGATGACGGCACCCGGTTACCCGATCCCAGGATGATCCCGATAACCAGGACAAAGTCCTGGTTCGACACGTCGACGCAGGTCGACGAGACGGAGTTCGACGAGGACGGGGGCGGTCGGCACGAACTCGGTAACGAGTCGGCTGACCACAACGACGAGGAATCCGGGGAGGACGTGTTCGTCCGCCCGTTCATCGTCACCGGGGGCCGGACGCGACCGTTGCACGACGGCCTGCGCATCGAGACGTTGGTGGTGGCCACAGCCACCGCGCTGACCGCGCAGCTGCACTTCGAGCAGCGGCAGATCGTTCAATGGTGCCGGACACCGATTTCCCTCGCGGAAATCGCGGCGCTGATCGGCGTGCCGCTCGGAGTGGCCAGGGTGCTCGTGGCCGATCTCTACACTGACAATCTTGTTCAGCTCAGGGAACCGCAAGCAGTCCCTGAGCACGTGCTGGAAAGGATCAGAGACCTTGTCAGGGCACTCTGATTATCCGGACAGGTACAGCTCGGGGTACCCGTCCGCGATCAAGATCGTGATCAGCGGCGGCTTCGGCGTCGGTAAGACGACGTTCATTGGCTCGATCTCGGAGATCGAGCCGTTGACCACCGAAGCGGCCATGACCGAACGCTCGATCGGTGTCGATGATGCTTCGCTGCTCGACTCGAAGCACACCACCACGGTCGCGCTCGACTTCGGCCGGATCACCCTCGACCCGACGCTGATCCTGTACCTGTTCGGCACGCCCGGCCAGGACCGGTTCGACTTCCTCTGGGACGACCTGACCGACGGCGCGCTCGGCGCGGTGATCGTCGCCGACACCCGCCGGATCGAGGACTGCTACCCGGTCCTGGACTACTTCGAGGCACACGGCACGCCGTTCCTGGTGGCTGTGAACACCTTCGACGGCGCGGACGTCTTCGATCTGGAGGAGGTTCGGGAAGCGCTCGGTGTCAACCCGAGCGTGCCGGTGCTGTACTGCGACGCGCGGCAGCGTGAGTCGGTGAAGGAGATCCTGGCCGCGTTGATCGAACAGGTGTTGCTCCAGCGGCAAGCCGGTTCGTTCGCTTAGTGTCGGGTAATTCTGTTTCCTTGTCGCTTGGGCGCCGAAGGCGGGTATTACCCGACGCTAGCTCGGCACTACCAGCCTGATCTCGTAGGCGTAGACGACGGCCTGCACGCGGTCGCGGAGTTCGAGCTTGCCGAGGATGCGGCCGACGTGCGTCTTCACGGTGGCCTCGGACACGTGCAGTGCTTCGGCGATCTCCGCGTTGGACAGGCCGCCCGCGACCTGGGTCAGCACCTCGACCTCGCGCTCGGTCAGCCGCGCCAGCCTGCCGTCGACGTCGTTCGGCGTGGTCGCGCGCAGATCGGGCAGCCGGGAAGCCATCGCGTCCAGCAGCCTGCGGGTGACGCTCGGTGCCACCACCGCGTCGCCGCTGGCCACCGCGCGGATCGCGGAGAGCAGGTCCTCGGGCGGCACGTTCTTCAGCAGGAAACCGCTTGCCCCGGAGCGCAACGCGGTGAACGCGTACTCGTCCAGGTCGAAGGTGGTGAGGATGAGCACGCGCGAGCATGGGTTCTCGGTCACGATGCGGATCGTCGCGTCGATGCCGTCCATGCCGGGCATGCGCACGTCCATCAGCACCACGTCCGGCTTGAGCGCGACGGTCTGCCGGATGGCCACCGCGCCGTCGCTCGCCTCGCCGACGACCCGCATGTCCTCCTGGGACTCCAGCACGAGCCGGAACCCCATGCGCAGCAGGGGTTCGTCGTCGACGAGCAGGATCTTGATGGTCATCGGCGGGATTCCTCGGCCGTTGGCGCGGGGTTCGCCGCGTTGAGTCGGGTGTGTACGCGCCAACCGCCGGTCGGCAGCGCGCGTGCGTCGATCCGGGCGCCGAACATGGCCACTCGTTCGGCCATGCCGGTCAGTCCGTGTCCGCCGGGTCCGGGCCGCGCCTGGCCCGGGGCGCCGTCGTCGGTGATGGTCAGGGTGACCAGCGGTTCGGCGTAGGCGAGGGTGACTCTGGCTTCGGAGGGCGAGTTCGCGTGCTTGAGCACGTTGGTCAGCGCCTCCTGGGTGACCCGGTACACCGCAAGGCCGACCGTTGCCGGCAGCGCGAACGGCGCGCCGGTGATGGTCAGCGTGGTCGCCAAGCCTGCCTTGCGGACCTGGTTCACCAGGTCGTCGAGGGCGTCGACGCCGGGCTGTGGCGTGCGGGACGCGGCCTGCTCGGCGCCACGCAGCACGCCGAGCAGCCGCTGCATCTCGGACAGGGCCGCCCGACCGGTGTCCGACACCTGGCGGGCCGCGCGGTCCGCGTCCGGCGAACCGGTGCGGGCCGCGTAGGCCGCGCCGTCGGCGAGAGCGATCATCACGGACAGATTGTGCGCGACGATGTCGTGCATCTCCCGCGCGATCCTGGTGCGCTCGGTTGCCGCCGCGATCTGCGACTGCTGGTCCCGTTCGCGTTCGGCACGCCGCGCCCGGTCCTCCAGCGAGGCCAGGTAGGCGCGGCGGGTCCGGATGTTCACGCCCAGCACGTAGGCCGCCGTCGCCATGCCGGTCAGGAAGATGAACAGGGTCAGCGTGCCGGCCGCCGGTGTCCAGCCGACGACCACCGCGCCGATGCCCGCCTCCAGCACGGCCGCCGCGATCAGCGACTGCCGGCGCGGCCGGTGCGCGGCGACCGTGTACAGCGCGACCAGCAGCGTGGCGTCCGCGACCGGTGTGTAGCCGCTGAGCCACTGCACCGCCGCGACCCCGCACATGAAGCCGAACACGATCAGCGGAAACCGGCGCCGCCAGATCAGTGCCCCGCACAGTAAGGCGCTGAGCACCAGGCCGGCCAGGTCACGCTCGTTGGTCAGCGCATGGCCGCTGCCGGTGCGCGGCGTGCCGAGCAGCGCGAACACCAGCACCACGAACAAAGCCTCGCTGATCGCCGGGAAGCGGTGCACCAGCTCGCGGGCGCGGACCAGGATCGGCCAGCCGAACCCGGCCGGATCGGCGAGGTCGGCCTCGCCCGCACCGGTATCGCCCGCACTGGCTTTGCCCGCACTGGCTTTGCCCGCACCGGTGTCGGTCACGCTGTTCGCCGTGGTGGTCCGCACCGTCCCATCCTCTCCCGCGTTGCGTTACGCGTCTCGTCGTTTCAGCAGGTACGCCCCCATACCGGTGACGACCACCAGGTAGGCGACCAGCACCCCGAAGCCGGCCCATGGTGCGAGCATCGCCGGGTGCACCATGGCGACCTCGTGCCCGGCGATGTTCGGCAGGTAGGGCGCGATCCGCTCGCCCCAACTCGCCGGCAGCGCCTGCACGATCCCGGGCAGGACCAGCACCAGGCCGATCAGCGTGGCAACGGTGCCCGCGGTGTTGCGGATGATCCAGCCGAGCCCGACGCCGAGCACGCCGATCCCGGTCAGGTACAGGCCCATGCCGACGACCGCCCGCAGCACGCCGGGCGCGCCGATCGTCGTGCCCAGCCCCGGCCCGTCCAGGATGGCCTGGCCGATGAAGAACGCGATCAGCGAGGCCGCCGTGGTGACCACGAACGTGACCCCGGCGAACACCGCCAACTTGCCCCACACCACCGGCAGCCGCTTCGGCACCGCGGACAGACTGGCGCGGACCATGCCGGTGCCGTACTCGCCGGTCACGATCAGCGCGCCGAGCACACCGACGATCAGCTGGGCGATCGAGTAGCCGGAGAGGCTGGCCGAGGTCGGGTCGAGCCTGACCCGGTCGGCGGGCGACACGCCTGACGAGTGCGCCGCGAGTAAGGCGGTGTAGAGGATGCCGATGCCGACCATGCCGAGGAACGCGGCACCGATCGCGACCTTCGACGACTCCAGCGACCAGAACTTCACCCACTCGGAGCGGATCACCCTGGTCGGGGTGACCTTCATGTCGGCGGGCAGGGTCGCTCCCTGCCGGCGCCGGCCGATCTGCGCAGTAGTCACGATGCGATCCCTTCCGCATCCTGGGCGTGGTACTCGACCGCGTCCTGGGTCAGTTCCATGAACGCCTCCTCCAGCGATGCCTGGACGGGCGTCAGTTCGATCAACGGGATGGCCCGCTGGCAGGCGAGCCTGCCGATGGCCGTGGTGTCGGTGCCGGTGACCTCCAGCAGGCCGGGCTCGACATCGGTGACGCTCACGTCCGGCCCGACCAGCAGATCGCGCAGCTGCGTCGCCATCGGCGTGCGCACCCGGACCAGCTTGCGCGAGGCACTGTTGGTGAACTCGGCGACGGACACGTCCGCGATCAGCCTGCCCCTGCCGATCACCACCAGATGTTCGGCGGTCAGCGCCATCTCGCTCATCAGGTGCGATGAGACGAAGACGGTGCGACCCTCCGCGGCGAGGCCGCGCATCAGGTTGCGAATCCAGAGGATGCCCTCGGGATCGAGACCGTTGACGGGTTCGTCGAGCACCAGCGTTGCCGGGTCGGCGAGCAGCGCGCACGCGACACCGAGCCGCTGGCCCATGCCCAGCGAGAAGCTGCCGACGCGCCTGCGCGCGACCTCGCGCAGACCGACCAGGTCGATGACCTCATCGACCCGTGTGCGCGAGATGCCGTGCGTGCACGCCATGGCTAACAGGTGGTGATAGGCGGACCGTCCGGTGTGGACGGCCTTGGCCTCGAGTAAGGCGCCGACCTCGTGTAGCGGAGCGGCATGGTCGGCGTAGCGCCGCCCGTTCACGGTGACGTCGCCGTGGGTGGGCGCGTCCAGGCCGAGAATCATCCGCATGGTGGTGGATTTGCCTGCCCCGTTCGGACCGAGGAATCCGGTGACCACGCCCGGCCGCACGGTGAACGAGAGGGCGGCCACCGCGGTTTTCTCGCCATACCGTTTGGTAAGGCCACGGGCTTCGATCATGACGTCCTCGCTGGGTAGGAGTTGTTTGCTGACAAGGCCAAGCTATGGCCAGGTGAGTGCGCTGCCGACGGTCGCGCGGCTGATCTTGGTCGCGGATTTCGTACGACTTGAGGGCTACGACGTACGCCGCAGGTCTGACGCCATTGACTGACTGACTCGGTCAGTCAATACTGGGGCGGTGCGAGGTCGGGTGCCACCGAGGCCGGTGGAGGAGATCGCCGAAGCGGCGGCGCGGGTGTTCATCGCCAAGGGCTATCGGGAAGCCGGGATATCGGACGTGTCCACGGCGCTCGGGATGAGCCACGGCGCGGTCTACACCTACGCCAAGAGCAAGGAAGCCCTGCTGTACCTGGCACTGCTGCGGCTGGCGCGGCCGGATTCCCTGGCCGGGCTGGAAATTCCGGTCGCCATGCCGACCGCGAAGGACGTCGTGACCGCGATCGATACCGGCAACGAACTCGACGGGTTCACCGGGCTGATCGAGGCGCTCGGCGGGCGGCGGCGCGACGTGCCGGTCGCCGAGGAGTTCGGCGTGATCATCGACGAGCTGTACGGGTTCATCGAACAGAACCGCGCGCTGCTGGCGTTGATCGAGCGCTGCGCTCGTGACCTGCCCGAACTGGCCCAGTTCTATTTCGTGCGGCGACGTCGGGCGGCGTTCGAGAAGCTCGGCGACTACCTGCGCAGGCGGATCCGGTCCGGTGCGCTGCGCGGCGTTCCGGACGTGCCGGCCGCGGTGCGGTTCATCACCGAGACCGTGGCCTGGTTCGCCTGGCACCGGATCGGCGACCCGGACTCGGCGATGCTCGACGACGACGCCTGCCGGCGCACCGTGCGCCATCTGCTGCTGACCGCGTTCCTGGCCGATCCGGGCGCGGTGCAGACATCGAAGTGACTCGAATGTGGGGGCGGGAGTTATGTTCGACAGAGGGACCATTCGCGAGTTGACCGCGCCGCGGGGGGAGCGCCGGCAGCGGGCGAGGTTGGCCTGGCGGCCGGTGCTGGTGGTCGTCGCGGTGGCCGGGGCGATCCATCTCGCGGTCGCGACGCGCTTCGGCTGGCACCGCGACGAGTTCTACTACGTGATCTCCGGACAGCATCTGGCCTGGGGATATCCGGACCAGCCACCGCTGACGCCGCTGCTCGCGCGGCTTGCCGCCGAATTACCCGGCGGGGTACTGCCGCTGCGGATCCTGGCGATCGCGGCGCAGTTGGGGTGCATTCTGCTGGCCGCGACCCTGGCCGCCGAATTCGGCGGGCGGGCGCGGGCGCAGACGGTCGCGGCGGCGTCGGTCGCGACTGCGGTGATCTTCGTTGGCGCTTCCCTGTTGTTCGGCACCACGGTCACCGATCAGCTGGCCTGGGCCGCGGTTCTGGTGCTGGTCACGCGGGCGATGCGGCTGGGCACGGTGCGGGCGTGGCTGGTTGCCGGGCTGGTCGCGGGGATCGGGTTGGAGAACAAGGACACCATCGGGGTGCTGTTGCTGGGCATCGCGATCGGCCTCGTGCTGTTCCATCGGCCGGTGCTGCGCACGCCCGGACCGTGGCTGGCCGGCGTGCTGGCGCTGCTGATCCTCGCGCCGAACGTGGTCTGGAACGCGCAGCACGACTGGGCGCAGTTCCGGATGGCCGAGGTTCTGTCTGGGCGACAGGGCGGGCCGTTGGCCACACTGGAGGTCCTGGTGCTGGCCGGGCCGCTGATCGTCGTGTGGATTCTGGGGATTCGCTGGCTGGGTTCGACCGCGGGACGCGAACACCGGTGGGTGCTGGTCGCCGCGGCGACCGCGTTGGTGGTGTTCACCGTGACCGGAGGCAAGGACTACTACCCGGCCCCTGCGCTGCTCGGGTTGTTCGCGGCGGGTGGGATGTGGGTGCAGACGCGGGCCGCGTCCAGCAGGCGGTTGCCGGTGCTGTTAGTGGTGTCGGGGCTGTTGGCGGTGGTGATCGGGCTGCCGGTGCTGCCGGCCGGCGCGGACAACGCGATCCGGTCGATCGACCCGGAGCTGGTGGAAACCTACGGTTGGCCGGATTTCGTGCGGCAGGTCACGACCGTCGCCGACACGATGCCGGCCGGGACCACCATCTTCACCAGCAACTACGGCGAGGCGGGCGCGCTGACCATTCTCGGGCCCGACCAGGGGCTGCGGATGCCGGTGTCCAGCGCACACAACGCCTATATCCTCTGGGGACCGCCGTCGGGAACCCCGGACTCCGTGCTGTGCGTTGGCACGTGGGACGAGACCTATCTGCATCGGTTCTGGTCCGACGTGCGGGAGATCGCGCCGATCACCATGCCCGATGGGGTCGTGGACCAGGAGGTCGCCCACCACGCCGCGATCTATCTGTGTCAGCGGCCGCACGGCGACTGGGCCCAGCTGTGGCCTGGCCTGCGTCACCTTGACTAGCTGAAACGGGAGGGCAAGTGGCCGAGATCGACGGCTTCACGGCATCGGGATTCGAGCGGGTGCGCGACGTGTTCGCGGCCAACTTCGCCACCGACGGCGAGGTCGGGGCCGGGGTCTGCGTCTATCTCGACGGTAAGCCGGTGGTCGACCTGTGGGGTGGCATCGCGGATCAGGACTCCGGCCGGCCGTGGACGAGCGAGACCCTCCAGCTCGTCTACTCGGTGACGAAGGCGGCGACGTCGGCCTGCGCCCACCTGCTGGTGGAGCGTGGCCAACTCGATCTGGACGCGCCGGTGAGCAGCTACTGGCCGGAGTTCGCGGCCGAGGGCAAGGAGCGGATCCCGGTGCGGTGGCTGCTCTCGCACCGCGCCGGCCTGCCCGCGCTGGACAAGCCGGTTCCGGTCGCGGATGCGCTGGCCTGGGATCCGGTGATCGAGGCGCTCGCGCGGCAGCGGCCGTTCTGGGAGCCGGGGACGCGGCACGGGTACCACGCGCAGACCTTCGGATTCCTGGTTGGCGAGGTGGTGCGACGGGTGTCCGGCCGCACGATCGGGCGATTCTTCGCCGAGGAGATCGCCGAACCCAACGGCATCGAGTTCTGGATCGGGCTGCCCGCCGAACTGGAGTCGCGGGTCAGCACGCTGATCGAACTGCCGGCCGAGACGCTGAGCCCGGACGCGGATCTGAGCAACCTCTCGCCGGAAATGCGCGACATGATCGTCGCGTTCACCGACCCGAACTCGTTGAGCATGAAGGCGTTCGGCCTGACCGAGCCGTCCTTCGACATCAACTCGCGCGCGGCGCACGCGGCGGAACTGCCGGCCAGCAACGGGATCTGCACCGCGCGCGGCATCGCCAGGTTCTACGCGGGGCTGATCGGCGAGGTCGACGGGCAGCCGCCGATCCTGGCCGAGGACACCCTGCGCACCGCGCTCGTCGAACAGTCGATCGGCATGGACGAGATCCTCAAGCGGCCGAGCCGGCTCGCGCTCGGGTTCATGTTGCCCGTCGACGGCGGCATCGAGCTGGGCGGGCCGACGTCGTTCGGGCATCCCGGCAAGGGCGGCGCGCTCGGCTTCGCCGATCCGCGGCGCGGGCTCACGTTCGGCTACGCGCCGAACCGGATGCACACCGGCGTCGGCGGCGACTTCCGGTCGGCCCGGCTGATCGACGCGGTGCACGAGTGCCTACCTGGCAGGTAATGGTCACGATGCACCGGCTTACGTAATCTCGGGAGCGTGACCGCGACCCAGATGACCGACCGGCCGGTTGGCGAGATGCTCCGCGAGTGGCGTGAGCAGCGCCGACTCAGCCAGTTGGAGCTGTCCAGCAGGGCCGAGATCTCCACGAGGCACCTGAGTTTCGTGGAGACCGGGCGGTCCGCGCCGAGCCGCGCCATGGTGCTGCACCTGACCGAGCAGCTCGATGTGCCGCTGCGCGAGCGCAATCGTTTGCTGCTCGCGGCCGGCTTCGCGCCGGTCTACGGCGAGACCAGCCTGGACGCGCCCAGGATGGCCGCCATCCGGGCCGCCGTCGGCCAGGTGCTGGCCGCGCACGAGCCGTATCCGGCGGTGGTCGTGGACCGGTGGTGGGACCTGGTGGACAGCAACGCCAGCGCGCGGCTGCTGATCGACTCGATCGCGCCGGAACTGCTCGAACCGCCGCTCAACGTGCTGCGGGCGAGCCTGCACCCGGACGGTATGGCGAAGCGGATCATCAATCTCGGCGAATGGCGCGCGCACCTGCTCGCTCAGCTCCGCCACCAGGTCGCGGTGACCGCCGACCCGCGCCTGGCCGAGTTGTACGCGGAGCTGTCCGGGTATCCCGGCGGCGACGAGCCGGGCCCCTCGGACGCGAGCGGCGTGATCGTGCCGCTGCGGCTGCGGCACGAATCCGGTGAGCTGGCCTTCTTCAGCACGGTCGCCACGTTCGGCACGCCGCTGGACGTGACCGTGGCCGAGTTGGCGATCGAGTCGTTCTTCCCGGCCGACGAGCACACCGCGACCGTGCTGCGGGCAAATCGACTCTAGAGCGCGAGCGCCGGTTCGCGCGCGGGCGCGAGGGCGTCGAGCGCCTCGGGGATCGCGTCCCGCAATCGATCGACATCCGGCAGCGCGTCCGCGTTCGCATACAGTCCGATGTGGACATGATCTTGATACGTGCACAGCGCGACGCCGAGTGCGTGGCCGTGCGCGATCGGCAACATCGGGTAGATCTCGGTCAGCCGCGCGCCCGCGAAATGCAGCGGGACATTGGGCAGCGCGACATTGGTGATGACCGTGTCGAACAGCAGGTTCGCGCCCTTGCCGAGCAGCGGCGTGGCCAGCCGGTGCAGTGCGGCCGGCACCTGGTTGGCGATTACCGGCAGCGCGCCCGCCCCCCGGAACGGGCCTGCGGCCTTGTTGGCGTCCATGGCCGCGCGCACCGAGGCCAGCCGACCGGCTGGGTCGTCGTCGTTGACCGGCAGATCGCACAGGTAGCCGGAAAGCTGGTTTCCGCTGCTCGGGGAGGCCGTGTCGCGGCGACGCTGATTGACCGGGATCAACGCGCGCGGGGTGAGCTCGTCGACCGGGTGCCCCTGGTCGGCCAGGAACTCGCGCAGTGCGCCGCTGAGCACGGCGAGCAGCACGTCGTTGGCGGTGCCGCCGTGGATGGCCCGAGCCTGCTTGATGTCCGCGACGGGCAGCCGGACGGTGGCCAGCGCGCGACGGGGGGAGGGGTCGGCGCGCAGCGGCGAATCCGCGACGATCGGGCGGGCGTTGCGCAGCACGGACGTGGTGATGTCCGCGGTCTGCCTGGCCTGGCGGAGTTGGTCGGGCAGGCCGGTGATGCGCTCGACCAGGGTGGGGCCGGAGGTGTCGGGTTCGGGCGCGGGCTCGCCGGGCGCGCAGCCGTCGAGCAGGCCGAGGCTGAGCATGATGGCGGCGGCGCCGTCGGCGAGCGCGTGATGCAGCTTCGCCACGATCGCGAACCGACCGCCGGGCAGCCCGGTGACGAGGTGCAGCTCCCAGAGCGGCTTGCTCAGGTCGAGCCTGCGCGCCATGATCGTGCTCGCCAGCTCGCTGACGCTGCCGGTGCCCAGGCGGTGGGTGTAGATGTGTTGGCCCGCTTGGAAATCCGGGTCGTCGACCCAGCGCACGCCGCCGAGGGGCAACCAGCTCGTCTCGATCTTCTTGCGCAGCCGGGGAATCGCCTGCGCGCGTTCGCGCAGCAGCTGGACGAGACGGGTCGGGTGATTGGGTTCCTTCGGCGCGAAGGTGACCACCGCACCGATGCTCATCGGCGCGGACGGCCCGTCGAGGCAGAGAAACGCAGTGTCCAATCCGGTCAGTTGGGTTCTGCCCACGAAGAAGCCTCCTTGTCGTCGCGCGCGGCGCTGCGCCGGGAACGGGTGAGATGCCTGCCAGCAAACCCGGCGACGATAGCCGGGAGATGGTTTCCAGGTTAAAAGCGCGCGTCTACGTAACACGAATGGGCGATAGGTGTTTGTGAGCTGGAGCTCAGAAAAACCGGGCGACCAGTGACAGCGGCAACACCTTCATCAGGGTGCCGACGATCGCCCACGGCCACGGCGGCACCATCGCGCTGCGGACTTCCCGCTCCATCGCGGTGATCATCGCGCGCACCGCGGGCTCGGTCTTCGAGACCAACGGATTGCGGTCCGGGTTCATCTCGGACTGGATGTAACCCGGGAACAATGTGGTGATCTTGATGCCGCGCAGGGCCTTGTCCGACCGCGTCTCCGCGCGCAGGCCCTCGCCCAGCGACGCCACCGCCGCCTTGGTCGCCCCGTACGCGGTCGCCGTACGCGGCAGGCCACGGAACGCGGCGAGCGAGGACACGATGACCAGATGCCCGGTGCCGTTGGCGCGGAAGATCTCCATGGCGGCCTCGCACTGGGCCAGCGCGCCGACGAAGTTCGTGCGCACGGTCGCCAGGTTCGCGTCGAAACGGCCGGTGCCGATCGGCTGGCCCTTGCCGATGCCCGCGTTCACGATCACCCGATCGAGGGTGCCGAGTTCGTTCGCGAGCGCGCGCACGCCGTCGAACACCTGGTCCGGGTCGCTCACGTCCATGGTGCGGATCGCGATCCGGATGCCGGGGTGCGCGGTGGTCAGCTCGTCGCGGAGCTGTTCGAGTCGCTCGCTGCGGCGAGCGCAGAGTGCCAGGTCACGGCCGCGCGCCGCGAACTCCCTTGCCATCTGCGCGCCAAGACCCGAACTGGCGCCGCTGATCAGGATGCTGTTCCGCCGCATGCGGCCCATCCCATCACATCCGACGGGTCCGGTTCGGCGTTATTCGTGCGGCTGGTGCAGGTATCGGAGCTGGCCGGCCTTTTCGGCATCGGGTTTGTCGCGCGGCGCGCCCACCTCCCACCAGGCACCGGACTCGGTCCAGGACGACGGATGGGTACGCACCACGACCACGGCCGGCCGATCGACGGCCGCCGTGCGCGCGGCCCGGTACGCGTCGGCGAACTCGGCCAGTCCGCCCTCGACCGGGAACACGGCAGCGCCGAGCGACGCGGCATGCGCGGCGAAGTCGGTTCGCGCGCGACCGTCGGCGGTGCTTCGGCAGTCGGCATACATGTTGTTGAACGGTTGACCGCCCTGGCCCTCCTGCAACCGGGCGATGACCGCGTAGCCGTCGTTGTCGCAGACGACCGCGACGAAACCGTGGCCCGCGAAGGAAGCCGAGAAGATCTCGGAATTGAGCATCAGATACGAGCCGTCGCCGAGCAGCGTGGTGACGACGCCATCGGGACGGGCCATGGCCGCGCCCCAGGCACCGGCGAGTTCGTAGCCCATGCAGGAGAACCCGTACTCGACGTCCATTGTGGACTCGCCGGTCCCGCGCCAGCCGCCGATCAGCTCGCCGGGCATGCCGCCGGACGCGGTCATCACGTAGTCGCGGGGCCCGGACTGCTCGTTGACCACGCCGACCACCTGCGCATACGTCAGCGGGCCCTCGGTTGTGGCGCGGAGGCTGTCGATGTGTGCGTCCCACCTCGCCCGTTCGACCCGCGCCTGGGCGGACCAGTCGGAGGGCGCGCGCCACTCGGTGAGGGCGTCGTCGAGTTCGCGCAGGCCCTCGTCGGCATCCGCGACCAGCGCGACCGCGCCGTGCTTGACCGCGTCGAACCGGGCCGCGTTCAACGCGACCAGCCGCGCGGCCGGGTTGAAGACCGTCCATGAGGCCGTGGTGAAGTCCTGTAGCCGGGTGCCGACCGCGAGCACCACGTCCGCCTGCGCGGCCAGCGCGTTCGCCGAGGCCGACCCGGTGATGCCCAGCGGCCCGCCGTGCAGCGGATGATCATGCGGCACGAGCGTGCGGCCCGCGGTCGTCTCCACCATCGGGATGCCGTGCCGCTCGGCGAACGCGATCGCGGTCCGACCCGCGCCGGAATAGCGGACGCCGCCGCCGAGCACGAGCAGCGGCCTGGTGGCGTCACGGAGCACGTGCGCCGCCGAGGAAAGCGCGATCCGGTCCGGTCGCGGGCGAGGGACTCGATGCAGGACCGGCTCGAACAGCGCGGTCGGGAAGTCGAAGCGCTCGACCTGGATGTCCTGGGGGAGGGCCAGCACGACTGGGCCGACATCGGCCGGATCGGTCAGCACACGAGCCACCTGCGGGAGGCTGGCAAGTAGCTGCTCGGGACGCACGATCCGGTCGAAGAACCGGCTGACCGGCCGGAACGCGTCGTTCACCGTGGCGCCCGGATCACCGAAGGACTCGACCTGCTGCAACACCGGGTCCGGAGCGCGGGAGGCGAACGTGTCGCCGGGGAGCAACAGCAGCGGCAGGCGGTTCGCGTGCGCGACACCGGCCGCCGTGACCAGGTTCAACGCGCCGGGGCCGATCGAGGTGGTCGCCACGCCGACCTGGCGCCGCTGGCTCGCCTTGGCGTAGCCGACCGCGGCCAGCGCCATGCCCTGCTCGTTGTGTCCGCGCCACACCGGCAACTCGTCGCGATGCTCGGCGAGCGCGCTGCCGATGCCGAGCACGTTGCCGTGCCCGAAGATCGCGAACACGGCCGGGAACAGCGGCGCCTCGGCGCCGTCGAGCAACTCGGTGCGCTGCGCGATCAGCCAGCGGACGATCGCCTGCGCCGTGGTCAGCCGGATCGTGGTCATGTGTCCCTCCCGAACGGGAGTCGGGGATCGATCTCCTGGTCGGCCCAACCTTCCCGGACCCACGCGTGCGCGGGGTCGTCGTTGAACCGCCAGACGCGTTTGGTGTCCGGTCCGGCCATCACGTTGAGGTAGTACATGTGATAGTCGGGCGCGGCCATCGACGGACCGTGATAGCCGTACGGGATCAGCACGACGTCGCCGGTGCGGACCTCGGCGAACACGTCGATCTGCCGGTCCGCGCCGGACGAGTACACGCGCTGGTAACCCATGCCGTGGCCGGCGATCTCGAAGTAGTAGATCTCCTCCAACTGCTGCTCGTCGTCGGTGCGCACATCGTGCTTGTGCGGCGGGTAGGACGACCAGTTGCCGCCCGGCGTGATCACCTCGACCGCCATCAGCTTGTCCGCCTCGAACGTCTCCGGCGTGCAGAAGTTGTGCACCTGCCGGCTCGCCCGCCCCGCCCCGCGCAACTCCACCGGCACGTCTTCGACCGGGCCGTAGCGCGCCGGGAACGCACGCGTCGCGCGAGACGAGGGGAGGGCGAACCGGCCGCCCGCCACGGTCTCGATGCGCATGGTCGCGTCGATCGGCACGTAGGCGAAGTCGGACGGACCGGCGAACACGTTCGGCCGACCGGCGAGCGCAAACGTTTCGCCGCCGGTCGACACCGTGCACGAACCGGACAGCGGGATCACCACCGTCTCGTTCCCACCGGTGCTCAGCTCGATGCCCTCGCCGGGATCGAGGTGCAGCACGCGCAGGCCGCTGAACTCCCAGCCCGCGTTCTCCGGCGTGATGGCGACGGCCTCCGGCCGCAGCCCGGTCGGCCGACGGTGGTGGTTCACGCGTTCTCCTGTGCCTCGGCGATCGGGTTGTCCGGTAGCGGGCGTTCGAGTTCATGGCTGAGCGCTTCGAGTTCCGCGCCGCCGGCCATCAACCGGACCAGGTCCTCCCGGCTGATCTCCTGCTTACTGAAGTTGCCAAGGCTCTGGCCACGGTTGAGCACGACGAACCGATCGCCGACCGGGTAGGCGTGATGTGGGTTGTGCGTGATGAAGATGACGCCCAAACCCATCTCGCGCGCCTGCGCGATGCGCCGCAGCACGACGCCGGCCTGCTTCACGCCGAGCGCCGAGGTCGGCTCGTCCAGGATCAGCAGGCGCGCGCCGAAGTGGATCGCGCGGGCGATGGCCACCGACTGCCGCTCGCCACCGGAAAGCGTGCCGACCGCCTGATCCGGGTCGCGCACGTCGATGCCCATGGCCAGCAGTTCCTTGCTGGTCAACGCCTTCGCCTTGGCCACGTCGAACCGCCGGAACGGGCCCCAGCCCTTGGTCGGCTCGGAGCCGAGGAAGAAGTTCCGCCAGATCGACATCAACGGCACCATGGCCAGGTCCTGGTACACGGTGGAGATGCCGGCGTTGCGGGCGTCGCGCGGGCTGGTGAACCGCACCTCCGCACCGTCCACAAGGAACTGACCGACGTCCGGCGAGAACACTCCGGAGAGGATCTTGATCAGCGTGGACTTGCCGGCGCCGTTGTCGCCGAGCACGCAGGTGACCTCGCCCGCGTTCACCGACAGCGAGATCTTCTGCAACGCGTTCACGCTGCCGAAGTACTTGCTGATCTCGCGCACTTCCAGCAATGGGGAGTTGTCAGTCATCGTCAACGCCTTGCCTTCATTGCTCGCCGGTAGATGACGGTGTTCGTGCCGACCGCGAGGAACAGGATGATGCCCAGGAAGGTGAAGTCCCAGGACGAGTCCCAACCGGAGTAGATGACGCCCTGGAAGGCCATGCCGATGATGCACGCGCCGAGCGCGGCGCCCACCACCGAGCCGTAGCCGCCGGTCAGCAGGCAGCCGCCGACGACGGCCGCGATGATGTAGTAGAACTCGTAGCCGACGCCCTGCTCGGACACCGCGTTCGAACTCTGCGTGAACGAGATGATGCCGACCAGCGATGCCGCGATCGACGTGCTCATGAACAGCGCGATCTTGGTCCGGTTCACCGGAACACCGACGTTGCGCGCCGCGTCGAGGTCGCCACCGACCGCGAACACCCAGTTGCCGAACGTCGTCCGGCCGAGCACCCACACCGCGATGATGGTCACCACGACGAACCACAGGATCGCGGTCTGGAAACCGTTGGGCAGATCCGGACTCTTCAGGAACGAACTGCCGAAGATCGCCTTGGCGCTGTCCAGGCCCGGATGCGTGCCGGTGCCGACGCCGATCTCGGTGCTGCCGTGGTTGACCAGCAGCACGCCGCCGATGCTCAACCCGCGCAACGCGAAGTAGGTCGCCAGCGTGACGATGAAGCTGGGCAGCCTGGACCGGGTCACCACGTAGCCGTTGATGAAACCGATCAGCGCGGCGAACAGCACGGTGACCACGATCGCCGCCCACGCGTTCCAGCCCAACTGGCCGACCAGCAGCGCGGTGATGATCGCCGTGAAACCGGTCATGCCGCCGGTGGAGAGGTCGAACTCGCCGCCGATCATCAGCATGCCGACCGGCACGGCCATGATGCCGAAGAACGCGGCCTGCTGGCTCCACGCGGCGAAACCGGTCGAGCTGAGCCAGAGGTGCTTGGACGTCGAGTCGGTGATCGCGAACAGGACGAAGACCACGATCGCGCCGACCAGTGAACCGAGCGCGGGCCTGCGCAGCGTCCTGGTCAGCCAACCGGTGCTGGTCAACCGTTCATCGTCGACGGGCAGCGACGGTGTACTCATGGAAGATCTCCTCGCCTCTTTGCGGGGCTCGCCTCTTTGCAGGAGGGGAGCCCGGCCGTCGGGCACGGCCGGGCCCGTCCACCGGATCAGTCGTCGCCGGCGCCGATGGCGGCCGCCACGGACTTGATGTTCGTCTGGTCCACCAGAAGCGGTCCACTGGGGACGGTCGAGCCGCCGCCCGCCGAGTTGCCCTCGTGCTTCTTGTACAGGTACAGGAAGGTGATCGGCAGGTAGCCCTGCAGGTACTGCTGCTGGTCGACCGCGAAGTCCATGGTCGGCGGATTGGCCTGTAGGTCGTTCTCGACGTCCGAGTCGAGGTCGAACGTGGCGATCTTGACGTTGGCCGGTTTCGCCGCCACCAGGGCCTGGCCGATCGCGTTGTTCAGCGTCATGACCGCGTTGATGCCCGGGTGCGTCTGCAGGTACGAGGTGACCTGGCCGATCGCCTGCTGCGGGTTGGACGCCGCGTTCGGCGTGGACAGGATCAGCTCGGTGCAACCGGGGCCGCTACTCGGCGCGTCGCCGGTCGAGCATTTGCCGCCCGGAATACCCAGGCCCTGGGCGAGGCCGTTGCACCGGTCGAGCAGGTTCTGCCCGGACTGGTGGATCACGCACAGCACGTTGCTGGCGTTCTCCTTGGCGAAGCGCTGGCCCGCCTTCTGACCGGCCAGGCTCTCCGGCTGGCCGACGCAGGTGATCGCCTTCGACGCGGCGATGTCCTGGTCGTCACAACCCGCGTTGAGCAACACGACCGGGATACCGGCCGCGGCGGCCGAAGCCAGCGTCGAGTTCATCACCGACGGGTCGTGGTCGGACACCGCGATGCCGTCGACCTTCTGGTTGACCGCGTCCTGGATCTGCGCGTTCTCCGCGTTGTCATCCGGTTCGGCCTGGCCCTGCTGCTGCGAACCGTAGACCTCGGACAGCTTGCAGCCGTAGTCCTTGGCGGCGTCCTTCGCGCCCTTGTAGACGACGCTCCAGAAGTTGCCGTTGTCGCCGTGCGTGATCACCGCGAAGGTGTAGGAACACCCCGCGCCACCGCCCCCCGAACCCGAACCCGAGCTGCTGTTGCCTCCACTCGAGCATGCCGCCAACAGCAGCAACGGAGTCATCAGCAACCCGGCAATGAGTCGTTTTCGTGGTCCCATCTCGTCCTCCGGTTCCGGGCACAAACAAAACTTCACAAGAGACTGACCGCGGTGTCGACCGCGCCGGCCACATCGTCGTCGGGCGGGTAGAGCAGCGCCCTGCCGACAACAAGACCCTGCACGGTGGGGAGGGCCAGCGCACTGCGCCACGCCTCGAACGCCGCGTCGGGGTCGCCGCTGACTTCGCCACCGAGGATCACCGCCGGGAGGGTAGTCGCGGCCATCACCTGCGCCATGTCCGGTACCACCGGTACCTTCAGCCAGGTGTAAGCCGAAGTGTTGCCGACCCCCGCGGCCACCGTGACCGCGCGCGTCATCGCCGCCACGGTCAACTCGTTGGTCACCTTGCCGCCGACGCGACGTGACCAGAACGGCTCGATCATCGCGAACAGACCGGCATCCGCGAGCGAACTCACCGCACGCCCACACGATTCCACAGTGGACACCGTGGCCGGATCGTGCGGATCGATGCGCAACAGCATCTTCCCGCCCTGCGCGCCCATGGCGGCCAGCGAGGACGCGTCGTAGGCGGTGAACCGGTCGTCCAGTTCGAACACCGAGCCCGCGATGCCGCCCCGGTTCATCGACCCGAACACGACCAGTCCGTCCAGCGCGCCGAGCAGCAGCAGGTCCTCGATGATGTCCGGCGTGCCGAGCACGCCGTTGACGCCCGGCCGGGACAGCGCGAGACACAGCCGGTCCAGCAGGTCGGCGCGATCCGCCATGGCGAAGGGCCGATCCCCGACCCCGAGCGCCGCGCGCGCCGGATGGTCCGCCGCGATCATCATCAACCGCCCGTGCTCGCCCAGCAGCGACGTCGGCCGCGGCCGCTTGGCCGCCGCCTCGGCGATCGCCGCGGGCTCGGTCGCGCGGGTCCGGATGATCCGGCGCAGATCGTCGTCTTTCATTGCCCGGTCACCGCGAGAAGTTCCAGCACCTCGGCCGTGTCCGGCATGGCATCCGCGCAGGCCAACCGGGACGCCACGATCGCGCCCGCCGCGTTGCAGAACCGCGCGAGCCGCTCCAGGTTCCACTGTGCCAACAACCCGTGGCACAACGCGCCACCGAACGCGTCGCCCGCGCCCAGCCCGTTGACCACCTCGACCGGCACCGGCGGCACCTCCGCCCGCTCGCCGCTCGACCGGCTGACCAGCACGCCCTTCGGTCCCTGCTTCACGATCGCCAGGTCGACGCCGTGCGCGTGCAAGGCGTCCGCGGCCGCGTGCGGATCGGTCTCGCCGATGGCCGTCGCGCACTCCTCGATGTTGCCCACGGCGACGCTGACCATCGGCAACGCCTCGCGCATCCAGCGCCCGGCCTCCTGCTGCGAGGGCCAGAACATCGGCCGGTAGTCCAGATCCAGCACGGTGATGTCGTTCTTGTCGCGCTCGCGCAACGCGGCCAGCGTCGCGCCGCGGCTCGGCTCCTGGCACAGCCCCGTCCCGGTCACCCAGAACACGCGAGCGGCACGGATCGCGTCCATGTCCAGCTCGTCGGCGTTGATCTCCAGATCGGGCGCTTTCGGCTGGCGGTAGAAGTAGATGGGGAAGTGGTCCGGCGGGAAGATCTCGCAGAACGTCACCGGTGTCGGCAGGTGCGGCACCGCGGTCACGTACCGGTCGTCCACGTCGAAGCCGCGCAGCGCGTCGTGCAGAAACTCGCCGAACGGGTCGGCGCCGGTCCTGGTGATCACCGCGCTGCGCCGGCCGTGCCGCGCCGCCGCGACCGCCACATTGGTCGCGCTGCCGCCCAGGAACTTGCCGAACGTGCTCACCTCGCGCAGCGAAACGCCGATCTGCTGCGGATACACATCCACGCCGATCCGCCCCATGGTGAGCACATCGAACCGGCTACCTTCGCTCACGGTGCCAACCCCGCCACGTAGGCCAGGCTCGCGCGCACGTCCTCGACCGGCCCGCCGTCCTTGTGCGGCTCCGCGCCGAGCACCGTGTCCTGCTCCAGCACGTACCAGCCGGTGTAGCCCGCGCCCTCAAGCGACAACACGATCCCGGCGATGTCCACGTCGCCCGCGCCGAGCGGCCGGTAGATCCCGGCCTTCACTGCGGCCGTGTACGGCATCTGTCCCTTCTGGACACTGCGGGCCAGGTCGGCGTTGACGTCCTTGAGATGTGTGTGCGCGATCCGCTCCGGCACCTCGCGGGCCAGCTTCGCCGGGTCGCTGCCGCCGATCAGCAGATGCCCGGTGTCCAGGCACAGCGGGATCCGCGAGGACTCCAGGACCCGGCCGACCTCCGACTCCTGCTCGATGATCGTGCCGACGTGCGGATGCAGCGTCGCCGTGATGCCGTGCTCGCGCGCGGCCTCGGCGATCCGGTCCAGGTTGTCCAGCAGCGTCCGCCACTGGCGTTCGTCCAACTCGACCCGTTCGTCGTAGCCGGTCAGGCCGGTGTCGGCGGCGAGCACCAGCGTGTCCGCGCCCGCCGTCACGAAGGCGGCCAGCACGGCGTCGAGCCCGAGCAGCGCGTCGCGCGCCGGGTCGTGCAGCACCACCGGCACGAACCCGCCGACCGCCCGCAGCCCGTGACCCGCGAGCAGATCGACCTTCTCCCGCGGCGCGTCCGGCAAGAACCCGTCCGGCCCGAACTCGGTGGCGACCAGCCCGACCTCGTGCATTTCGCGCAGCACCCGGTCCGGGGTCATCTGATAACCCCAACCGGGTACCTCGCACACACCCCAGGAGATCGGTGCACCAGCAAGGCGACCAGCAAGCGACATACGAGGCAACCTCCCATTGGTGGTACAAAACCGCACGTTACCGCTGTGACCTGGCCTGTGACCTTTTATTAGGGCCGGGCGCGTTGCGTCAGTTATACGAACCGGTGAATCCGATGTCAACAGTTTGTCCTGACATACTGTCATTCGCTTGTTCTGTTGACCTTGATGCTGCGGTACGGTGCGAATCATGACGTTTTCGCCCGCGTCGATCCCGATCGACCGGAACAGCCCCGTTCCGCTCTACTACCAGGTCGCCCAGGTCCTGGAGAAGGCGATCGAATCCGGCGAACTGGCCGCCGGCATGCGGCTGGACAACGAGATAGCGCTCGCCGAAAGCCTCGGCCTGTCCCGGCCCACCATGCGCAGAGCCATCCAGTACCTGGTCGACAAGGGCCTGCTGGTGCGCAAACGCGGCGTCGGCACCCAGGTCGTGCATCGAGCCGTGCGCCGCGGCATCCAGCTGACCAGCCTCTACGAGGACCTCGCCGGCGAAGGCCGCGACCCCAGGACCGAGATCCTGCAACTGGACACCGAACCCGCCACCGACGCCGTCGCCCACCAACTCGGCATCCCCGAGGGCGACCCGGTGCTGTGCCTGGAACGCCTGCGCTACGCCGACGGCGAACCCCTCGCCCTGCTGCGCAACTACCTTCCCACCGGCCTGGTCACCGTGACCAGCGAGCTACTCGAACAAACCGGCCTGTACCAGTTGATGCGCACCGCCGGCATCCGCCTGCACCTGGCGTCCCAGGTGATCGGCGCCCGCAGCGCGACCGTCGCCGAAGCGCGCATGCTCCAGGAGTCGCGCGGCGCGTCGCTGCTCACCATGTCGCGCACCGCCTACGACGAAACCGGCCGCGCCGTCGAGTACGGCGACCACATCTACCGGGCCTCGGTGTACTCCTTCGAGTTCGTCCTCGGCTCCAACTGACTTCTCTCCCCTCCCCACAACGATGTGAAGGACCCACCATGCGGATTGGACTGGCCGGCACCGGCCGGATCGGTGCGTTTCACGCCGACACCCTCAACCGGCTGGACGCCGTCGACTCCGTCGTGATCGCGGACATCGACGCGGCCCGAGCCGAAGCGGCCGCCGGCAAACTCGGCGTCGACTTCGCGCCCAGCATCGACGCACTCTTCGCGGCCGACCTCGACGGCGTCGTCATCGCCGCCGCCACCGGCGCACACCAGGAACTCATCGGCCGAGGCGTCGCCGCCGGCATTCCGGTGTTCTGCGAGAAGCCGGTCGCCCCCGACATCGACGGCACCCTCGCCGTGCTCGACGCCATCGGCGAATCGCCAGTGCAGATCGGCTTCCAACGCCGCTTCGACGCCGGCTACACGGCCGCCCGCGAGCAGCTGCTGTCGGGCAAACTCGGCTGGCTGCACACGATCCGTGCCAACACCAGCGACCCGGCCCCGCCGCCCGCCGAGTACATCAAGACCTCGGGCGGTTTCTTCCGCGACTGCAGCGTGCACGACTTCGACATCCTGCGCTGGGTCACCGGCCGCGAGGTCGCCGAGGTGTACGCGATCGGCAGCAACCGAGGCGCCGACTTCTTCCGCGCGGCGGGGGACGTGGACACCATGGGCTCGGTGCTCACCCTCGACGACGACACCATCGCGCTCGTCTCCGGGACCAGGTACAACGGGGCAGGCTACGACGTGCGGATGGAACTGCTCGGGTCGGCCGACAGCATCTCGGTCGGCCTGGACCAGCAGTTGCCGCTCCGCTCGGCCGAAGCCGGTATCACCTGGCCGACCGGTCCGGCGCATCCCACGTTCATCGAGCGCTTCCGCGCGGCATACGAGGACGAACTGCGCGCGTTCACCCGGGTGGTCAAGGGCGAGATCGCCAGCCCGTGCACGGTGCGCGACGCGCTGGAAGCCTTCTACGTTGCGGAAGCCTGCGAACGGTCCCGCCGCGAACACCGACCGGTGCGTCTGGACGAGGTCAGGCGCTAGCCAACTCTCCGGCCAGCTTCGCCGCGGCGTCCCGCAACAGCGGCACGACCTCGTCCAACGCGATCAGCGACATCCGCGCCTGCGGCCCACTGATCGAGATCGCCGCCGACGACTTCGGCACCGCGACCGCGATGCAGTGCACCCCGAGTTCCTGCTCGCCGTCATCGACTGCGTAACCCTGTTCGCGCACGGTTGTCAGCTCCGCGCGGAACGTGGCCAGATCGGTGATGGTCTGCTCGGTCTTCGCCGGCATGCCCGCCCTGGACAGCAACTGGTCGACCTGGTCAACGGGCCATTCCGCCAGCATCGCCTTGCCCACCGCCGTGCAGTGCACGTCCACCTGTCGGCCGACCTCGGTGAACATCCGCATCGCGTGCGGCGAGGGCACCTGCGCCACGTACACGACCTTGGCACCGTCCAGAATGGCCATATTGGACGTCTCGCCGACCGCTTCGGTGATGGCCGCGAGGTAGGGCCGCGCCCACGCGCCCAGCGACCGGCCCGCGGTCTCGCCGAGCCGGATCAGTTTCGGGCCGAGGCTGTACCGGCGAGACGGTTGCTGCCGGACGTAGCCGCCGGCCAGCAGCGTGCGCATGATGCGGTGGATGGTCGGCAGCGGCAGCCCGGACGACTCCGCCAGCTGCGACAGCGCCACCTCGCCCCCGGCGTCGGCGAGTAGTTCGAGCAGCTCGAAGGTGCGCTCGACCGACTGCACACCGCCGCCCGAGCGACCGGCCGGGGTTGCCGGTGGCTGATTTTGGAAGTTAACCTCCACGATAAGGAAAAGTACCGGATAACGGGGTGGATGCCACATGTCCCAGGTCACCGTGCACGGCAACCCGGTGGAACGCGGAGAGGAAATCCTCACTTCCGCCGCCGTCGAGTTCCTCGGAGACCTGCATCGCCGGTTCGCCGCCCGGCGCAACCAACTGCTGGCCGCCCGCGCCACCCGACGTGAGCAGATCGCCGAAACCGGCAGGCTCGACTTCCTGCCCGAGACCCGCGACGTCCGCGACGCCGACTGGCGGGTCGCCGAAGCGCCCGCCGACCTGCGCGATCGTCGCGTCGAGATCACTGGCCCGACCGAGCGCAAGATGGCCATCAACGCGCTCAACTCGGGCGCGAACGTCTGGCTCGCCGACTTCGAGGACGCCAACACGCCGCACTGGCACAACGTCGTCTCCGGGCAGGTCAACATGCTCGACGCGGTGCGCGGCAGCATCGCGTTCACCTCGCCCGAGGGCAAGCACTACGCCCTGGCCGAGGGTGGCAAGCCCGCCGTCCTGCTGCCCCGGCCGCGCGGCTGGCACCTCAACGAACGCCACCTCCGGGTGGACGGCGAGCCGATGGTCGGCGCGCTGGTCGACTTCGGCCTCTACTTCTTCCACAACGCCCGCGAACTGCTCGCGCGCGGCAGCGGCCCGTACTTCTACCTGCCCAAAATGGAAAGCCACCTGGAAGCCCGGCTCTGGAACGACGTGTTCACCGTCGCGCAACAGGCATTGGACATACCAGTAGGTACAATTCGTGCGACCGTCCTGATCGAAACGATCCCGGCCGCGTTCGAGATGCAGGAGATCCTCTACGAACTCCGCGACCACATCTCCGGCCTCAACGCCGGTCGTTGGGACTACCTGTTCAGCGTCATCAAGAAGTTCCGCGACGCGGGGGCGAAGTTCATCCTGCCGGACCGCAACTCGGTCGGCATGACCGCGCCGTTCATGCGCGCCTATACCGAACTGCTGGTCAGCACCTGTCACCAGCGTGGCGCGTTCGCGATGGGCGGCATGGCCGCGTTCATCCCGAACCGCCGCGACCCCGAGGTGACCGAGCAGGCGCTGGCGAAGGTCCGCGCCGACAAGCAACGCGAAGCGGGCGACGGCTTCGACGGTTCGTGGGTCGCCCATCCCGACCTGGTCCCGGTCTGCCGCGAGGTATTCGACGCCGTCCTCGGCGAGGACCCCAACCAGTTGGCGAAGCTGCGCACCGACGTGTCGGTCACCGCCGATCAACTCCTTGACATCGCCAGCACTCCCGGCGAGGCGACCGACGAGGGCCTGCGCAGCGCCGTCGACGTCGGCGTCCGGTACCTGGTCTCCTGGTTGAACGGCAACGGTGCGGCCGCCATCCACAACCTGATGGAGGACGCGGCGACCGCGGAGATCTCCCGATCGCAACTGTGGCAGTGGGTTCACAACAACGTCCGGCTGTCCAACGGTCAGCAGGTCACCGCCGACCTGGTCCGCGAAGTCCTCGCGCAGACCAAAGCCACTCTTGCCGAGCAGCACGCCGATCGCCTCGACGAAGCCTGCGAGCTGTTCGAATCGGTCGCCCTCGACGACCAGTTCGTCGACTTCCTCACCCTCCCCGCCTACGAACTGATCGACTGACGTGCTCACCCCGGAGGAGATCGACGGCTTCGTCACCGCACTGTCCTCAGTGGACGAGGAGAGATCCAGCCGCTACCCGGGCGACCGTCTTGCGAACCAGCCGGTTCACACCTGCTACGTGCCGGCCGGCCAGTTCCGCCCCGATATCGTCGCCCACTGGGGCAACACGGCCCTGGCCACCCTCCGGGCCAACCCCATCGAGGCGACCGACACCATCCGCGCCCGCGTCGAACGCAAACTGCGCACCCAACCCATCGAAGACCTCCGCATCGACTTCGAGGACGGCTACGGCACCCCCGACGACGACACCGAGGACGCCGACGCCCTGCGCGCCGCCCGCGCCCTCCCGGACACGCCGTATGTCGGCCTGCGCGTCAAGTCCTTCGACACGGCGGCCCTCCGCCGGCGCTCCATCCGCACCCTCGACCTGTTCCTGACCACCATCGCCGACCGTGTCCCGCCCGGTTTGCTGATCACGTTTCCCAAGGTCACCGACGTGCGCCAGGTCGAGGTCTTCGTCACCCTCCTCGAACGCCTGGAAACCCGACTCGGTCTGCTGGCAGGCACCCTGGTCTTCGAGATCCAGGTGGAAACCCCACAAGCCATTGTGGACAGTGTGGGCCGGCTCGCCCTGCCCGGCTTCATCGCCGCGGGCCAGGGGCGCGTGCGCGGCCTGCACTTCGGCACCTACGACTACACGGCGGGCCTCGGCCTGCCCAGCGCCAGCCAGCACCTTGCGCACGACGCGTGCGACTTCGCCCGGCATGTCATGCAGGTCAGCGCGGCCGGCACCGGCGTCTGGTGCTCCGACGGCTCCACGAACATCCTGCCGGTCGGCGATCCGGACACCGTCCGAGCCGGCTGGCGCGGCCATGCCGCCCTGGTCCGCCGCTCCCTCGACCACGGCTTCTACCAGGGCTGGGACCTGCATCCGAACCAGCTGGTCTCGCGCTACGCAACGGTCTACCGGTTCTACCGAGACGGCGTCGCGGCTGCCGTCGCCCGCCTGAACGACTATCTGGAGCGCCGCTCCGGCACGGTCGCCGACGAACCCGCGACCGCCCGCATGCTCGCCTCGTTCCTGCTCCGCGCGCTGCGCTGCGGCGCCATCGACGACACCGAACTACCGCTGCGCCAAGACCGGCTCGCTGAGCTGCTCTGACGGCGCCGAGCCGAGCGAGATCCGCCGCAGCACGCCCAGGTAGACCAGCGCGGTCAGCGCGCTGAACGCCGAGGCCAGCGTCTGCGCGGTCAGGTAGGCCAGCCAGTCGTAGTCGCTGGTGCCCGCCTGGAGCCGGGGCAGCGCGCCGAAAACGAAGATCCCACCCAGGACCAACCCGACCAGCGCGATCGCGGTGACCGGCAGCACGACGAAGATCAACCGAGGACTGAATCGCCGTCGCGGCACCCGGCTGATCCCGGACCTGCGCGCCACGATCGCCATGGCCACGCAGCCGACCGCCAGCGCGACCAGGTCACCGCCGATGGTGTCGCTGAGCCGGTGCCACTGCGCGATCACGGTCTCCTCGCCGATGCCGATCGCGTAGAACACGGTGCAGAACAGGGCGAACCCGCGCCATCGGTACGGCACCACGATCAACAGTCCGAACAGGACCGACATGGCGATCGTGGTGTGCCCGCTCGGGAAGCTGTTGTGCGCGATGCGCGGGTCGTGTGTGATCAACTCGGGCCGGGGGAGCAGGTAGCGCTTGAGCACCTGGGTGATGCCGAGCGCGACAACGACCACGCCGACTCCGGCGATCGCCAGGTCGATCCGCCGTCGCAACAACCCGATGAGGAACACCAGCGCGACGGCGACCGCCAGCGAGTAGACACTGATCCGGGCCAGACTCGCCAGCGCGCTCGCGTTGTCCGCGGCATCGGCTTGTTCGGCCCCGGCGAGCGCGGCGTTCTCGAACCGCTGCCCACCGGCCGTCAGCACGAAACCGACGTAGGTGGCGACGAGCACCAGCACCGCGCACAGGGCCGTGATCGCCATTCGACGGGAGAGGGCACGCACGTCCTGATCAGGCACGCGGCGATGCTAGCCGACGTCGGGCTGCTCCGCCGGTCGGCGACGTCCGGTGTGGTTGAACAACAGATTGAGTGCGAACGCGACGATCGTCGCGCTGGTGATCGCGCTGCCCGCGATGATCTGCACCCAGGTCGGCAGATGCTGATAGATGCTCGGCGCGACCACCGGCAGCATGCCGATGCCGATGGACATGGCCACGATCAACAGGTTGCTGTTGCCGCCGAACTCGACCTTGCGCAGGGTGTTGATGCCGATCGTGGTCACCATCGCGAACATCACCAGCCCCGCCGCCCCGATCACCGGCGTCGGCAGTGACGCGACAACCGCGCCCAGCTTCGGAATCAACCCGAGCACCACCAGGATTCCCCCGGTCACCGCGGTCACGTACCGGCTGCGCACCCGGGTCATCTGCACCAGGCCGACGTTCTGCCCGAACAACGTGTCCATGAAGCTGTTCATCAGCCCGCCGAGGACGCTGGACACGCCCTCGGTCGCCAGACCGCGCGCGAAGTCCATTGTGGACAGCTGCTTGCCGGTCATCTCCGACACCGCGATCATGCTCGCGGTCGATTCGGTGAAGGTCACCAGCATCACGACGCACATCGAGATCACGGCCGCGATCGGGAACTGCGGCGCCCCGAAGTGCAACGGCGCGGTGATGCCGAACGCGTGCGCGCCGCCGACCGAGGAGAAGTCGGTGAGCCCCATCGGAATCGCCACCAAGGTGCCGATGACCAGCCCGAGCAGCACGGCGATCTGGGCCAGAAAGCCACGGTTGAGCCGGTTGATCAGCACGATGAACACCACGATGCCCAGGGCCAGCGCGAGATGGCTCGGCGTCGCGTAGTCCTTCGCGGTCGGATCCTGACCCGCGATCAACCCGGCCGCCACGCCGATCAGCGACAACCCGATGACCACGATCACGACCCCGCTGACCAGCGGCGGAAAGAACCGGATGGCCCGCGCGAACGGAACGGCCACCAGCAACCCGAACACGCCGGCCGCGAGCATCGACCCGTACACCGCCGGCAGCCCGTACTGCTTGGCGATCAGGATCATCGGCGTCAGCGCCGTGAACGTCGCCCCCGCCACAACGGGCAGCCGCACGCCAAGCAGCTTGCCGATGCCCAGCGACTGGATCAGCGTGATCACGCCCGCGACCAGCAGATCGGCATCGATCAACAGCCCGACGGTCGACGTGCTCAGCCCGGCCGCCGCCCCGAACACGAGCGGCACGGTCACGCAACCGGTGTACATGGCAAGCACGTGCTGCACGCCGAGCAGCACCAGCCGAGCCGGCGGTACCCGGCTGTCGACCGAGCCGCCACCGGCCGCCGAGGTGCCCTCGCCCTGGCCGGGTTGGTCCGAGCGCGGTGCGGTCCTGGTCATCGACTACCCCCGTTGGTCCAAATCGGAACGGCGTCATGCTGTCAGTCGACCGTCACCGCCCCGTTACAGGAGCGTGTCAGAAGGCGGCGAGCGTGTGCCAGGCGAGGCCCTCGTCGGGTGCGTCGTCGCGGACCACGGTGCCCTCGATCAAGCCGTACGGCCGGTCCGCCGCGAAGAACACCTCGTTCTCGTTCTCCAGACCGAACGGCTGGAGGTCGACCGTGAAGTGGTGTTTGTTCGGCAGCGACAGCCGTACCTCGGCGATGTCCGGATGGGTCTCCAGCACCGCCTCGCCCATCGCGTACAGCGTCTGCTGCAGGGCGAGGCTGTGCGTCCGCGCGAACGCGGCCAGCATCGTCGCGCGCACCGACGGGAAGCTCTTGGCCCAGTCCACGTCCAGGTGGGCGAACCGCCACCGGGCGGTCACCGCGGTGGCCAGGATCCGGTCGGTGGTTTCCGGCAGCGTCGTGTACCGGTCCTTGGGGTAGCCGTGGAACTCCGAGCCGGTCGACTTGAGCACGATCAGGTCCCGCAGGCCGGAGACCACCCAGGCCTTGTCGTCCTGCACGGTGACCGCGGTGGTGCGCTTCTCGTCCGACGTGCGGAAGAAGGAGTGCGGGTGCGGTTGGCCGTCGACCGCGATCCGGGTCCAGCCGTAGGAGTCGATGAGCACGCGCGCGCCGGTGATGTAGTCGAACGAGCCGACGAAGTGCCGGCCCAGTCGCAGCGCGAAGTCCTCGATCTCGCCGACCGGTTCCTGTTTGGCGAAGGCGAACACGGTGTTCTTCTGGGTGTCGGTCGGTACGACGTGGCGGTTGTCGCCGACCAGGTGCGACACGGCGAGGTCGCCGCGCAGCGCGATGCTCACGTTGAGGTCGGTGAGGTGGTGGGTCTCGCCGTCCCTGCGGACGGTGACGAGCCGGGTTTCTGCCTTGCCGTACTGGTTGGCGCCGAGCGTGATGGCCATCGCAGATCAGCTTCCTCGATAGGTCGACACGGAGAAGGGGGACAACAGAATCGGGACGTGGTAGTGGCTGTCGGGATCGGCCACGGAGAAGGTGATGGTGACCTCGGGGAAGAAGGTCTCTCGTCCGCCTGCGGCGAAGTAGCCGCCGGTGTCGAAGGTGAACCGGTAGGTGCCGGCCGGGACGTGCGCCGGTCCGATCTCCCGGACCCGCCCATCGGCGTCGGTCACCGCCTCGCCCAGCAGCAGCCAGCCGCTGGCCTCGGCCTGTTCGAGCCGGACCGAGACCTCGGCCGCGGGTCGGCCGAGCGCGGTGTCCAGGACGTGCGTGGTGATCGCGCTGGTCACTTGTTCCTCCCAGACCGCTGTTTGTTGTCGCGACTACATTATTCGTCTTCGACGACTCGCCGCAGTCGCAGCGCCGCGATCTTGCCGAGTTCGGCGCGGACGACACCGAGTTCGGTGACGGGATCGTTGGCCAGCCGCTCGGTCAGGTTCGCGAGCATCTCGGCCCCACTCCGCCCGGTCGCACACACCAGGTAGATGTGCCCGAACCTTGCCTCGTAGGCGAAGTTCCCGTCCTGCAGCCGTTGCGCCAGTTCGGTGTCGCGATCATCCACACCGGACTGCTCAGACGTCGACCAGGCGGAGTTCGTCCGCTGGCCGATCTTGGGATGGTCGGCGAGCGCGAGCAGGACCTCGTCCTCGCTCAGGCCGGTGGTCAGTTGGTCGGCCGCGCCGAGCAGGTCGGCCACGTCGGCATAGGGCCGGTTGTCGACCAGCGTGTTCGCCCAGCGCGGCACCGCGACGCAGCGCAGCAACCGCGGCCGCAGCTCATCGGCGGGTAGTCCGTTGAACCGCTGAATGTCCGTCGATCCCGTCGCAGCGGAGTCGTCGAGCATCGACATGCGCGCCCATCCCTGATCCTCTTCTACATCGCGGAAGTTTCTTTCCGCTGGGCGACCGTACGAGCGGCTCGACCGCCGTGTCAACACATTGACCCCTCCGGGTCGGCGAGTTAGTCTATCGACATACGGAAAAATAATTCCACGATACGAAATTTGATGAGTGAGGAGCGATCGTGCGCGGCCATGCCCTCCGCTACGCGGTGAACCTGTCGATCCTGTTCACCGAGTTGGACCTGCTCGACCGTCCTGCTGCCGCCAAGGCCGCGGGTTTCGACGCGGTCGAGTTCTGGTGGCCGTTCGGCGCGGCCACGCCGCGCGACGCCGAGGTTGACGCGTTCGTCGCCGCCATCGCCGACGCCGACGTGCGACTGGTCGGCCTGAACTTCTTCGCGGGCGACCTCGCCGCGGGTGAGCGGGGCGTCGTGTCGCTGCCGCGCCGGGTCGACGAGTTCAGGGCCGGCGTCGACCTCGCCGTCGAGATCGGGCGACGCCTGAACTGCCCCGCGTTCAACGCGCTGTACGGCAACCGGATCGACGCCGCGTCCGCCGCCGAACAGGACGCGGTCGCCATCGGCAACCTGCGCTACGCGGCGAACGCCGTCGCCGACATCGGTGCGACCGTGCTACTCGAACCGGTCAGCGGCATTCCCAGCTACCCGCTGCGCACCGCGGCCGAGGTGGTCGCCGTGCTGGATCGGGTCGACGCGCCGAACATCGGTCTGCTGGCCGATCTGTACCACCTCGCGGTCAACGGCGACGACGTCGCGGCGGCCATCGAGGCGTACGCCGACCGGGTCGCGCACGTGCAGATCGCGGACGCCCCGGGCCGGGGCGAGCCGGGCAGCGGCGACCTGCCGCTCGGCGACTGGCTCGGCGCGCTCGCCGGCAACGGCTACGCAGGCTACGTCGCCGCCGAGTACAAGCCCACCGTGACCAGCGCGGACAGCTTCGGCTGGCTTCCCGCCGACGCCCGCGCCGCCCGCTGACCCGTTGGAGGAACAGGACATGACAACCGTCGGATTCATCGGACTCGGCATCATGGGCGGGCCGATGGCGGAACACCTGATCGCCGCTGGTCACCAGGTCGCCGGCCACTCGCTCGGCGACGAGTGGGGTCCGCGGCTGCGCGCGGCGGGCGGCCGGGTCGCGGCCGACATCGCCGACGCGGTGGCCGACGCCGAGGTCGTGATCACCATGCTGCCGAACCATCCCGAGGTCGAGGCCGTCGTGCTCGGGGAGAAGGGCGTGCTCGCGTCCGCCCGGCCCAGCGCCCTGCTCATCGACATGAGCACGATTCGCCCGGAAAGCTCCATCGCCATCGCGAAAGCCGCTGCCGAGCACGAGATTCGCGTGCTGGACGCGCCGGTCTCGGGCGGCGAGGCCGGCGCGAAACAGGCTTCACTGTCCATTATGGTCGGTGGAACGGACGCCGACTTCGCGGACGCTCTGCCCATTCTGGAGAACCTGGGCAAGACCGTCGTGCACGTCGGCCGACACGGCGCAGGCCAGACCGTCAAGGCAGCCAACCAGCTCGTGGTCGCCGGCACGTACGCGCTGATCGCCGAGGCGATCGTGCTGCTCGAAGCGTCCGGAGTGGACGCGAAGGCCGGCATGGACGTGCTCGCCGCTGGCCTCGCGGCCAGCCGCATCCTCGATCTCAAGCGCGAGTCGATGCTCGCCCGGCAGTTCGAGCCCGGCTTCCGCATCGACCTGCACCACAAGGACATGGGCATCGCGACCGCAGCCGCACGGTCCGCCGATGTCGCGCTGCCGGTCACCGGGCTGATCGCCCAGCTGATGGCGGCGGCGCGGTCGATGGGCTTCGGCTCGCTCGACCACTCCGCACTGCTCAAGGTCACCGAAGCGCTGTCCGGCCGATAGCGCGTATCTCCCAGGAAGGCTGTCATGCCTCGAATTCCCGTCATGCGAGCCGTTGTCGACATCCTGTTGTCCGAAGGCGTCGACGTCACGTTCGGTTGTCCGGGCGCGGCGATTCTGCCGCTGTACCAGGCAATGCAGGACAGCGAGATGCGGCATCTCATCGTCCGGCACGAGGAGGGCGCGACGCACATGGCCGACGGCTGGTCGCGCACGACCGGCAACGTCGGGGTGGCGATCGGCACGTCCGGCCCGGCCGGCACGAACATGATCACCGGTCTGTACACCGCGCAGGCGGACTCCGTGCCGATCCTGTGCATCACCGGCCAGGCCGTGTCCACGAAACTGCACGAAGAGGCGTTCCAGGCCGTCGACATCGTGGAGATCGCCAAACCGGTCACGAAGTGGGCCGTCCAGGTGCACAAGGCCGAGCAGGCGCCGTGGATCTTCCGCGAGGCGTTCCGCGTCGCCCGCTCCGGCCGCCCCGGCCCGGTCCTCATCGACCTGCCGCTGGACGTGCAGAAGCAGGAGATCGAGTGGGACAGCGAGATCGACGCGCCGCTGCCGGTCCCGACCGTCGCCCCGCACCTGCCGCGCGTCGAGCGGGCCCTGGACCTGCTGCTGGCCGCCGAGCGGCCGCTGATCCTGGCCGGCGGTGGCGTCGTGCTCGGCGAGGCGAGCGAGAAGCTGCGCCTGCTCGCCGAGCAACTGGACATCCCGGTGCAGGTCACGCTGATGGGCAAGGGCTCGTTCCGGGAGGACCACGAGCTGTTCGCCGGCATCACCGGCATCCAGACCCAGCAGCGGTGGGCGAACGCGACGTTCCTCGAATCGGACACGGTGCTCGCGCTCGGCGCCCGGTTCGGCGACCGGCACACCGGTGATCTGTCGGTGTATCGCGGCGACCGCACGTTCATCCACGTCGACATCGAGCCGACACAGATCGGCAAGGTGTTCGGCCCGGACCTGGGCATCGTCTCGGACACCGGTGCGTTCCTCGACGCGATGCTGGAGCTGGCCAAGGCACGCAGCGTGTCGGCCCGCCCCGACTGGACGGCCCGGGTGCGCGAGCTGAAGGCCACGCTCGGCAGGCGCGAGGACTTCGACACCGTGCCGATCAAGGCGCCGAGGGTGTTCAAGGAGATCAACGAGGCGTTCTCCGAGCAGACGTACTTCGTCACCGCGATCGGGCTGTACCAGATCTGGTCCGGCCAGTTCCAGCGCGCGTTCCTGCCACGGCACTACCAGGTGTGCGGCCAGGCCGGCCCGCTCGGCTGGGAGATCCCGGCCGCGATCGGCGTGAAGTCGGCGCGGCCGGAGGCCGAGGTCGTCGCGGTGGTCGGCGACTACTCGTTCCAGTTCCTGGTCGAGGAACTGGCCGTCGCGGCGCAGTACCACACGCCGTTCGTGATCATCATGATCAACAACGAGTACCTCGGCCTGATCCGCCAGGCCGAGACCGCGTACGGGATGAACTACCAGGTCGACATCCACTACGACGAGAACGGCACCGACAACGTCAAGGTGATGGAGGCCTACGGCTGCGCGGGCAGGCGGGTCACGCAGCCCGGCGAGATCGCGTCGACGATCGAATGGGCGCGGAAGGAAACCGAGCGGATCGGCCGTCCGGTGCTGGTGGAAATCATGGTCGACCGCGAGGCGAACGCGTCGATGGGCGCGGCGATCAACGCCATCAACGAGTTCGAGCCGCTGCCCGAACCCGACCTGACGCCGGCCCGCTGACTCGTCGTGGGATGCGCCGACGTTGTTGAATGAGGCAGTTGGCAACGGCCATCCACGACGCTAGGAGGACGACATCGCTGAGGCGCATGTACTCGTCGCACCGGACAAGTTCAAGGGGTCGCTGACCGCCGAGCAGGTCGCGGACGCGATCGTCGCGGGCATTCACGATGTGCGGCCGGGTCACGTGGTACGCACGGTGCCGGTTGCCGATGGCGGCGACGGGACGGTCGACGCCGCGTTGGCGGCCGGGTTCACGCGGGTGGAGGTGTCGGCGCACGGGCCGACCGGGGAGCTGCTCGACGCGGTGATCGCGGTGCGTGACGGGGTCGCGGTCGTCGAGACGGCCGCGGCCTGCGGGTTGGTTCGGTTGCCGGGTGGGCGGCTCGCGCCGATGACCGCGACGAGTTTCGGCGCGGGGGATCTGGTGCGGACGGCGCTGGACGCGGGGTGTCGCACGATCGTGCTCGGCGTCGGCGGGAGCGCGAGCACCGATGGCGGGGCGGGGATGTTGCAGGCGCTGGGCGCCGGTGTCTTCGACTCGGCGGGGACGGTGCTGCCTCGTGGGGGTGGGGCGCTGGCCGATGTCTCCCAGGTCGATATGTCTACTGTGGATGGTCGGTTGGTCGGCGCGGAGATCGTGCTTGCCTGCGATGTCGACAATCCGCTGCTGGGCGCCACCGGTGCCGCTGCCACGTTCGGGCCGCAGAAGGGCGCCGATCCGGCACAGGTCGAGCGGCTCGACCAGGGCCTGGCGCGGTGGGCGAAGGTGCTCGGCTCGGTCACCGGGCGCGAGGTCGCCGACGCACCGGGAGCGGGTGCAGCCGGTGGGATCGGGTATGCGGCGTTGGCCGGGTTGGGGGCGGTTCGGCGGCCGGGGATCGAGTTGTTGCTGGAACTCGTCGGGTTCGCCGAACAGCTTGTCGGCGCCGAACTCGTGATCACGGGCGAGGGGTCGTTGGACGAACAGACCTTGCACGGGAAGGCGCCCTCGGGTGTCGCCGATGCGGCGCGGGAGGCCGGGATACCGGTGGTCGCGGTGGCCGGGCGGTGCTTGTTGACGCCGGAACGGCTGAGCGAGGCGGGTATCGCGGCGGCCTATGCGTTGACTGATCTTGAGCCTGATCCGACGCGGAGCATGGCCAATGCGGCAAGCCTGGTTCGCCAGGTCGGCGCGCGGGTCGCGCGGGACTGGCTGGGGGCGTGATGTTCGACCTCGTGTTCCGCGCTCGTCGGGTGGTGACCTCGAACGGTGTTCGTTCGGCGACGATCGGTGTTCGTGACGGCAGAATCGTGTTCGTCGACGAGGCGAACGTCGACGTGTCGGCGGAGCGGACCGTGGAGCTGGCGCGCGACGAGGTCCTGCTGCCGGGGCTGGTGGACAGCCACGTGCACGTCAACGAGCCCGGGCGCACCGAATGGGAGGGCTTCGACACCGCGACCCGCGCGGCAGCCGCGGGCGGGGTGACCACGTTGGTGGACATGCCGCTGAACAGCGTGCCACCGACCACCGACCTCGCCGCGCTGGAGGTCAAACGAGCGGCGGCGCGCGGCCGGGTGCATGTGGATGTCGGGTTCTGGGGTGGGGCGGTCGGCCGGAACCTGGGTGAGTTGGCTGGGCTTGCCGGCGCGGGTGTGTTCGGGTTCAAGGGGTTTCTGCTGCATTCGGGCGTCGACGAGTTCGGGTATCTCGATCATGCCGCGCTCGCGGACACGATGGCGGAGATCGCTCGACTGGGCGCGATGCTGATCGTGCACGCGGAAGATGCCGGGACGATCGCGGCCGCGCCTGCCGCGCACGGGCGGCGGTACGCGGACTTCCTGGCTTCGCGGCCTGCCGAGGCGGAGAACGTCGCGATCGCGGAGATCATCGAGCTGGCCGAGCGTTTCGGGGCGCGGGCGCACATCCTGCATCTGTCGAGTGCCGAGGCGCTGCCCATGATCGCCGACGCGCGGCGGCGCGGCGTCGCGTTGACGGTGGAGACGTGTCCGCACTACCTGAGCTTCTGCGCCGAGGAGATCCCGGACGGGGCGACCGAGTTCAAGTGCTGTCCGCCGATCCGGTCCGCGGCCAACCGGGAGCTGCTGTGGGGCGGGCTCGCCGAGGGCGTCATCGACTGTGTGGTGAGCGACCATTCGCCGTGCACGGCGGACCTGAAGCGGTTTGATGTCGGCGACTTCGGGTTGGCGTGGGGCGGAATCGCCGGACTGCAACTGGGGCTGCCCACGATCTGGACGCAGGCCCGGCAGCGTGGCTTCGCGCTGTCCGATGTGGTTGGTTGGTTGGCGACGGGGCCCGCCGATCTGGTCGGGCTCGGTACCAAGGGCCGGATCGAGGTCGGCGCGGACGCGGACTTCTGCGTTTTCGCGCCGGACGAAGCCTTTGTCGTGGACGTGCGCACGTTGGCGCATCGCAATCCGGTCAGCGCCTATCACGACCGGCCGCTTGCCGGGGTCGTTCGACAGACCTGGCTGCGCGGTGTGCGGATCAGCGGCGACGAGCCGACCGGTGAACTGTTGCTGCGGAAGGAAACCTGATGACAGTCGAGGACGAGATCCTGACCCAGCTGCCCGACCTGGCCTCCCGCCGGGTCGGCGGCAGCGTGCTCGCGGCCAATGACGAGTTCTTCGCCGAGCGCGAGAACCTGATCAGGCCCGAGGAGCCGGTGTTCCGCCCGTTGACGTTCACCAACAAGGGGCAGGAGTACGACGGGTGGGAGACCCGCCGTCGGCGTCGCGAGCCGGGCGATCACGACTGGGCTATCGTGCGGCTGGGAATTCCCGGTGTGCCCAAGGTGATCGTGGTCGATACGGCGTTTTTCAAGGGAAACTTTCCGCCGTTCGCCACGGTGGAGGGGTGCGGGGTCGACGGGTATCCGGATGTCGACGATCTTGTCGACGCCGAGTGGGAGACGATTGTCGATCACGCGGCTCTGGACGGCGACGCCAAGAATGTGTTTACGGTTGATTCGCGGACGCGGTACACGCATATTCGGTTGAAGATCTTTCCGGACGGCGGTGTCGCGCGGCTTCGGGTGCACGGGGAGGCGGTCGCCGATCCGCGCTGGCTGACCGATGTGCCGCTCGACCTGGCCGCGTTGGTCAACGGCGGCTCGGTTGCGGAGTGCAGCAACTGGTTCTTCTCGTTGCCGAACAACATGTTGCAGCCGGGCGAATCGCGATTCATGGCCGACGGTTGGGAAACGGCGCGGCGGCGCGACGACGGGCATGACTGGGCGGTGATCGGGTTGGCCGCGCCTGCGATTCCCCGGGTGGTGGAAATCGATACGACACACTACAAGGGAAACGCGCCGGATCGGGTGTCGATGAGCGGGTTCGTGGGCGGGGAATGGGTGCCGATGCTGATTGAGCAGCGGCTCCAGCCGGACACCTCGCATCGGTTCCGGGTTGAGCTGGATCGGCCGGTTTCGCAGGTGCGGTTGGACATTTTCCCGGATGGGGGCATCGGCCGCGTGCGCGTGTACGGGCGGCTCGACGACGAGGCGGCGCGCGGGCTGGCGGCGCGGTGGTTCGGGGCGTTGCCGGCGGCGCAGGCGGTGCGGGTGCTGGTGGACGACCGCGGGTTCGGCGAAGCCGAGGCCAAGCAGGTGGTGGCGGGGCGGGGAGCCGGGGTGTCGGCGGAAGTGATCGGGCAGTTGCTGGGCTGAGGAAGAGTTACCTGTGGGGTAATCGCTTTCGTGTCGGTGGTGCGTCAGGGTTGATCTCGTCGAAGTGAACGAGACATCAACCCAGGAGGGCACCATGAGTGATCTGACCAGCACCATCGACACCTACTTCTCGGCATGGAACGAGACCGACGCGGACCAGCGCGCGGCGCTGATCGAGCAGGTGTGGGCGCCGGAGGGGCAGCTCATCGACCCGCCGCTGACCGGCAGGGGTCACCAGGGCATCAGCGAGATGATCGCGACCGCGCACGGGCAGTTCCCGGGCTGCCGGTTCCGTCGGGCGAGCGCGGTGGACACGCATCACGACTACCTGCGCGTGGCGTGGGAGCTGGTGGCGCCGGACGGGACGGTCGCGGTGGCCGGGACCGACGTGGGCGCGATCGACCAGCAGGGGCGCCTGGTTCGCATGGTCGGGTTCTTCGGGCCGATTCCGGCCAGCCAGGATTGAGGGGGTCGACATGCCGTTGGTGACGGGTGCCGGTGGCGTTTCGCTGTCCACGTCCGCGTGGGGCGACGGCAGGCCGGTGGTGTTTCTTTCCGGTTCCGGGTCGAGTTCGATGATGTGGGACTACCAGCGGGTTCATCTGGCGGACAACGGGTTCCGGGCGATCGCGTACGACCGGCGCGGGCTTGGCCGGTCGGACCTGCCGGGGACCGGATACGACTACGACACGTTGGCCGATGACCTGGCCGCGGTCCTGGACTTCCATGATGTGCGGGATGCGGTGCTGGTGGCGCATTCCATGTCGGGCGGGGAGGTCGTTCGTTATCTGGGCCGGCACGGGTCGGCTCGGGTGGCGAAGATCGTGCTGGTGGCGACCACGCTGCCGTTCCCGGCCAAGACCGAGGACAATCCGGACGGCGTTGATCCGGCGATGACGGAAGCGTTGCGGGAGCGGTGGAAGCGGGATTTCGCGCAGTGGGCCGACGAACTGGCCCCGCCTTTCGTCGGGGCCGGGTTGCCGGGATGTGAGGTGTCGGAAGCGTTGATGGCTCAGGTGATCGCGGACTTCCTGCACACGCCGCTGTGGGTCCATCTCGCGTGCAATCGGACGATGTCCGGCACGGATTTCCGGGCCGAGTTGCGGGACATCGCGCTGCCCACCTTGATTGTGCACGGTGATACCGATGTGTCGATTCCGATCGAGCTGTCGGGATATCGGCAGGCGGAGTTGATTCCGGGCAGCGAGCTGATCGTGTACGAGAACGCTCCGCACGGGTTGTACCTGTCGCATCGGGATCGGCTCAACGCGGATCTGCTGGAGTGGGTCAAGGCGTGAGACTGGCCAGGTAGGCGGGCCAGTCACCGAATTCGGAGATGTTGATCAGAGTGGGGGAGCCGAGGTGTTGCCGGCGGAGGATGGTTGCCAGGCAGGCTGTTCCGTCGGCCAACTCGATTGTTCCTAGTTCCAGTTCTTCCGGTTCCGCCGGCAACAGGTGATTGTGCAGGGTGTCCAGCGTGATGTCGTATACCTCGCCATGTACTCGGCTGCCGTTGTTCGGTGTCGGGTGCATGGCGGGGAAACGATTGGCCACCGAGAAGAACTGGTATTTGGCGGCGGTGCGGGCTCGGCGGACCAGAGGTGCGCCGCGGAGTTGGTCGTGTAGAGGGCCACCGTGCATTGCCGATCCGTTGAGGAAGATCAGGGGCATCGTTTCTCCTGTCAGAAAAGGGTTTTGACCGCGTTGATGGCAAAGTAGACGACGAACAGGGCGGCGATCACGGTGACCAGCCAACCGGCTTCGCGCCAGCGGCCTCGGCAGGTCTTGACGGCGACGAAGGCGATCAGGCCGGCGCCGATGCCGTTGGTGATCGAGTAGGTGAACGGGATCAGGATGATCGTGAGGAAGATGGGGATCAGGTAGTCGCTGTCGTTCCAGGGAATCGAACGGCATTGGGCCATCATCATGCCGCCGACCACGACCAGCGCCGGAGCCGCTGCCTGCGCGGGGACGATCGAGGCCAACGGCGTCAGCAGGAGGGTGATGCCGAACAGGGCGCCGGTGACGATGCTGGCCAGGCCGGTTCGGGCGCCCTCGCCGACGCCTGCGGCGGATTCCAGGAAGACGGTGTTGGGCGCGGATCCGGTCAGGCCGCCGGCAATGGCGCCGGTGCCGTCGACCAGGAGGATCCGGCCCATGCCCTTGACCTTGCCGTTCTTGTCGGTGAGGCCGGCCTCCGCGGAGACTCCGGTGATCGTGCCCATGGCGTCGAAGAAGCCGGACAGCACGAGCGTGAAGAGGAACACGACCGCCTGAACCGGGCCAGCTGAGGCGAAGCCGCCGAAGAGGTTGACGTGGCCGAAGAGGGCGAAGTCGGGGGCGGCGACGATGTGGGCGGGGAGGGCCGGGGTGATCAGGCCCCAGTCCTTGGGGTGGTAGGCGGCGTTCAGGACGACGGCCAGGACCGTCGCGGTGAGGATGCTGATGAGAATCGCACCGGGGACCTTGCGCGCGACGAGCACGATCATCAGCAGGAGCCCGACGCAGAACACGACCATGGGAAGCCCGGCCAGATGGCCGTTGAGGCCCATGCGGACCGGGACGTCCGAGTTCGCCGAGTCGGGGGTCCGGGTCACGAAACCAGCGCTGACCAGGCCGACGAGCGCGATGTAGAGGCCGATGCCGACGGTGATCGCGGTTTTGATCGGCGCGGGGATCGCGTTCATGATGCGTTCGCGGATGCCGCTGACGGCCATCAGCACGATGCAGACGCCTTCGAGGATGACCAGGCCAAAGGCTTCCGGCCAGGTCATCGCCGGAGCCAACTGGTAGGCGACGATGCCGTTGACGCCGAGACCGGCGGCCAGGGCGAGCGGGGCGTTGCCGATGAGTCCCATCAGGACGGTCATCACGGCGGCGGCCAGAGCGGTCGCGGTGGTGAGTTCGGCGGTGCTGAGTTTGGCGCCGGTGATGTCGGCGCTGCTGCCCAGGATGAGCGGGTTCAGCAGCACGATGTAGGACATGGCCACGAAGGTGGTGAGACCACCTCGGAACTCGCGGCCGACGGTGCTGCCTCGGGAACGCAGTCGGAACAGGCGTTCCAGTGGTGGTACCGCGGTGGGGGTGGTGCGGGTGGGTTCGAGCAGGCGGGTCACGGACGTCCTCCCATGCCGGTGGGCGTGCTCGACCAGAGCCCGGCACCTCGATGGTGCGGGCCCTGGTCGGGACGGTTGCGGTTTTTGCGGTGCTCCGGTCAGCACCGAGGGGTCAACGCGTCGAGTCAGTACTCGACGCGGTGGGGTTGCGCGAGCCAGCGGTCGAACGGGGTCGTTCCGTCTACCTGGGACAGTTGGGCCACGGTCATGGTCCAGCTTTCCCTTGGCTTGTCGAACAGTTCGTAGAAGTCACGGTCGTTGAAGCCGGCGCGCGCGGCGTCGTCGCGGTCGGCGGCGTAGCTGACGCTGTCCAGGTGCGCCCACATCGCGGTGGCCATGCACATCGGGCAGGGTTCGCAGGAAGACAGCAGGACGCAGCCGGTCAGCTTGAAGTCGCCGAGCTTGCGGCAGGCGGCGCGGATCGCCACGACTTCCGCGTGCGCGGAGGGGTCGAGGTCGGTGGTCACCTGGTTCACCCCGGTCGCGACGACCTCACCGGCTCGGACGATCACCGCGCCGAACGGGCCACCGCCGAGCGCCACGTTCTCGGTCGCGAGGTCGACGGCCATGCGCAGCCAGTCCTGGTCTGTTGACACGGTTTCTCCTCAGGTTCCGGTGATGTGTTCGGGGCGGACGGGGGTTCTGGCGAGGGCCAGTCCGGTGGCGGCGCGGATGGCGGCGACGATGGCCGGTGTCGAGGAGATCGTCGGCGGCTCGCCGACGCCGCGCAGGCCGTAGGGCGCGTTCGGGTCGGGGCGTTCGAGCACGTCGATGTCCATCGGCGGCATGTCGAGAATGGTCGGAATCAGGTAGTCGGTGAAGGAGGGGTTGCGGATCTTGCCGTCGACTATCTGGATTTCCTCCATCACGGCCAGTCCGAGACCCTGGGCCGAGCCGCCCTGGATCTGGCCGATGACCGCCTGCGGGTTCATGGCTTTGCCGACGTCCTGGGCACAGTCGAGTTGGACGACGCGGACCAGGCCGAGTTCGGTGTCCACGTCGACGACGGCGCGGTGCGCGGCGAAGCCGTACTGGACGTGCGCGTTGCCCTGGCCGGTCACCGGGTCGATCGGTTCGGTGCTGCGATGGCGCCATTCCACGGTTTCCTCGACGACGTCGGTGCCGAGCACGTCGACGAGATCGGCCAGGACGCCGCTGGAGTCGGAGACGAGTTTGCCGTCGACGAGCGCGAGTTCGCGGCGCGGGAGGTGGTACTTGGTGGCCGCGAGGGTGAGCAGGGCGGCGCGGACCGCTTCGCAGGCGGCTTTGACCGCGCCGCCGGTGACGTAGGTCTGGCGAGAGGCGGAGGTTGAGCCGCCGTTGCCGACCGAGGTGTCCACCGGGTGGACGGTGACGCGTTGCAGGCCCAGTTCGGAGCGGACGATCTGCTGCTCGATGGTGACCAGGCCCTGGCCCACTTCGGCCGCCGCGGTGTGGATGGTCGCCACCGGCTCGTCGGCGATGACCTCCAGGCGCAGGCGCGCGGTCGAGTAGTCGTCGAAGCCCTCGGAGAAACAGATGTTCTTGATGCCGACCGCGTAGCCGACGCCCCGGACGACGCCCTCGCCGTGGGTGGTGTTGGAGACGCCGCCGGGGAGTTGGCGGATGTCGGGATCGGTGGGCAGCGGTGCGGGTAGCGGCTTGGCGCGGACGCGGTCCAGGAGTTCGGTCACGGGCGCGGGGGCGTCGACGAGTTGGCCGGTGGGCATGACGCTGCCCTCGGACATCGCGTTCAGGGCGCGGATGTCGACCGGGTGCATATCCAGCGCGGCGGCTATTTTGTCCATTTGGGACTCGTAGGCGAAGCCGGCCTGCACCGCGCCGAAGCCGCGCATGGCCCCGCAGGGCGGGTTGTTCGTGTAGGTGCCCCAGCAGTCGATGCTCACGTTGGGGATGTCGTAGGGGCCCGCGCCGAGCGTGGCCGCGTTCGCGACGACCGCGCCGGTGCTGGAGGCGTAGGCGCCGCCGTCGAGGTAGATCTTCGCCTTGAGGTAGACGATCTTGCCTTCGCGGGTCACGCCGTGCTCGTAGTAGAGCTTTGCCGGGTGTCGGTGCACGTGGCCGAAGAAGGACTCCTCGCGGTTGTAGACCATCTTCACCGGTTTGCGCACGTGCAGCGCGAGGAGACAGGCGTGGACCTGCATGGAGAGGTCTTCGCGGCCACCGAACGCGCCGCCTACGCCCGCGAGGGTGAGGCGGACCTTGTCGAGTGGGAGGCCGAGGGCTTCGGCTACCTGGCGTTGGTCAACGTGCAGCCACTGGGTGGCGACGAACAGGTCGATGCCGCCGTCCTCGGCGGGGACGGCGAGGCCGGATTCGGGACCGAGGAAGGCCTGGTCCTGCATGCCTACCTCGTATTCGCCGGTGACGACGAGGTCGGCGGTCGCGTCGGGGTTGCCGCGCCGGATGGGGACGTGGCGGACGACGTTGCCGCCGGGGTGCAGGGTCGGGCCCTCGCCGGAGACGGCCGTTTCGGCGTCGGTGAGCGGGGTGTGGACGTCGTAGTCGACCTTGATCAGCTTGATCGCGCGACGCGCGGTTTCCGGGTGGTCGGCGCCGACGAGCGCTACTGGTTCGCCCTGGTAGCGGACGGTGTCCACGGCGAGGACGGGCTGGTCGGAGTGTTCGAGGCCGTAGAGATTGGTGCCGGGGACGTCGCGATGAGTGAGGACCGCGTAGACGCCGGGAAGCTTGAGGGCTTCGGTGAGGTCGATGCCGGTGATGTGGGCGTAGGGGTGTGGGCTGCGGAGGGTGGCGCCCCAGATCATGTCCTCGTGCCAGAGGTCCGACGAGTACGCGAACTGGCCTTTCGCCTTGAGTTGACCGTCCGGGCGGCGGGCGTTGGTGCCGATGCCGTCGGTGACGCCGGTCGTGATCGCTTCCTGGGTCATGCGACTGCCTCCGCGAGCCTGCTGCTGGCTTTGCGCAACGCGTCGGCGAGTTCGACGTCGTCGGCGGTGCGCAGTTCGTTGTTGGCCACCACGGTTTTTCCGTCCACCAGGAGCAGTTCCAGCGGCGCGGGCGAGCCGAAGACGAGCGCGGCGACCGGGTCGGCGATGCCGGCGTGGGCGAAGCCGTCGAGTCGCCAGACGGCCAGGTCGGCGAGCGCGCCGGGGCGCAGCGACCCGAGATCGTCGGACCTGCCCAGGCAGCGGGCGCCGCCCACCGTCGCCATCCAGAGAGTATGGCGCGCGGAGAGCGAGGTCGGGCCGCCGCGCAGACGGGCGAGCAGGAGAGCCTGGTGCATTTCTTCGGCCAGGCCACCGGATTCGTTGGACGCGGCACCGTCCGCGCCGAGGCCGACCGCGACGCCCGCATCCAGGAGTTCGCGGACGGGCGCCATGCCGGCGCCGATCCGCGCGTTGGAGGTCGGGCAGTGCGCGACACCGGTGTTCGTGTTCGCGATCGCCCTGATCGCGTCGGCATTGAGGTGGATGCCGTGGCCGAGCCAGACGTCCGCGCCGAGCCAGCCGAGGTCGGCCGCGTACTCGACGGGGGTGCGGCCGAACTCGCGCTGGCACTGTTCTTCCTCGTCGATGGTTTCGGCGAGGTGGGTGTGCAGGCGGGTGTTGGTGCGACGGGCCAGTTCGGCGGCGCCGGTCATCAGTTCTTTGGTGACCGAGAACGGCGAACACGGGCCGACGGCGACCTGGATACGCGCGTCGGACCCGGGGTCGTGGTGGGTGTTGATCGCCGCTTCGGTGGCGATGAGCGCGGCCTCGGTGTCCTCGACGATGCGGTCAGGCGGGAGTCCGCCCTGGCTGACGCCCCGGTCCATGGAGCCGCGGACGAGGTGCAGGCGCGGGCCGATGCGGTTGGCCGCGTCGACGAGGGCCGATACCTGGTCGCCGCCGTCGCTGGGGAAGACGTAGTGGTGGTCGGCGATGGTGGTGCAGCCGGTCAGGGCGAGGCGAGCCATGCCGGCCGCGCCCGCTGCGGCGGTGATCTCCGCGTCGAGCCTGCCCCAGATCGGGTAGAGGGCCACCAGCCACTGGAAGAGGGTCGCGTCCTGGGCGTAGCCGCGCGTCGCCCACTGGTAGAGGTGGTGGTGGGTGTTGACGAAACCGGGGGTGATCAGGCAGCCGCGCGCGTCGATGCGGGTCGCGGTCGGGTCGGCGGGGGCCCTGCCGGCGCCTACCGCGAGGATGCGGTTGTCCTCGACGATGACGTGGCCCGTCGCATGTTCGGTCAGTGCATCGTCCATTGTGGAGATCGCGGCGTTGTCGATGATGGTCCTGGTCATGAGTGGATCCTCCGGGCTGCCAGGCGGACGGCGTCCAGGATCTTCTCGTAACCGGTGCAGCGGCACAGGTTGCCGGCCAGCGCCTCGCGGATCTCCGGGTCGGACGGGCTGGGCACGCGGTGCAGCAGGTCGTGCGCCGCGACGATCAGGCCGGGGCTGCAGAAGCCGCACTGGACCGCGCCCGCCTCGACGAACGCTTCCTGGACGGGGTCCAGCGCGTCGCCGTTCGCCAATCCTTCGACGGTGCGGACGTCGCGGTTCTGGGCCTGGCCCGCGGCGACCAGGCAGGCACAGACCGGGCTGCCGTCCAGATAGACCGTGCACGAGCCGCATTCGCCCTGTTCGCAGGCGTTCTTCGAACCGGGCAGGCCCAGCCGTTCGCGGAGCAAGTAGAGCAGGCTTTCGCCCTCCCACACGTCGTCAGCGGTGCGGTCCTCGCCGTTCACCGTCACGCGTACCCGCATGGTCAGCCCCTCCGGTATTCGGTCCAGGCCCAGCGCAGGGTGCGCCGGGCGAGTACGGCAAGCGCGTGCCGCCGGTAGGCCGCGCTGCCGCGCACGTCGTCGATGGGCGATGCCGCCGCCGAGGCGAGGTCGCCAAAATAGTCGATCACGTTGTCCGGCAATGGTTTCGGTCGATCCCACAAATCGGTGAGTTCGCCGGTGAGGAACTCCTCCGCTGCGGTGGCGTGGCGGGGTGTCGGCGCCGACGAGCCGACCGCGGCACCGACCTTGCGGGTCGCGGGCGAGAGGCTCAGGCCGAACGAGCAGACCGCGATGACCATGGCGTTGCGCGTGCCGACCTTGGCGAACTGCTGCGGGCCGTCGGCGGGGGCGAGGTGGATGGCGGCGATCAGCTCGTCGGCTTCGAGGGCGTTGCGCTTGACGCCCCGGTAGAAGTCGGCGGCTGGGATCATCCGCGTGCCGCGCGTGGACGCGACCTCGATGGTCGCGTCGGTGGCCAGCAGGACCGGGTGCGTGTCGCCGGCGGGGGAGGCGGCGCCGAGGTTGCCGCCGACCGTGCCCCGGTTGCGGATCTGCGGCGAGCCGACCGTGCGGCTGGCCATGGCCAGGCCGGGCAGCCTGGTGCCGAGTTCGTTGATGATCCGCGCGTACGGAACGGCGGCGCCGAGGCGGATCCGGCCGTCGGACTCGGACCATTCGGCCAGCTCGGCGACAGGATTGAGGTCGATCAGGGCGGCCGGCCTGCGGTGGTCGAAGTTCAGCTCGACCATCACGTCCGTGCCGCCCGCGATCGGCACCGCGTCCGGTCGCCGCGCCTTGATCTCCAGCGCTTCCGACCAGCTGCCTGGACGAAGAAAGTCCACCCGCTGCCTCCTGGTTCCTGCCCTTGAGAAGGTGTGTGTCGTAGTACACAGAATGCGGCGGCGGTCGGGCTACGGCGAGAACACACGAATCGGGGTGACAACCCGAACCGTCATTTTGTAGATTTCTCCAAATCAGCCCGTTGAACAGGGGCTTCGGGAGGTCGCCATGGTGTCCGTACGGACCGTGCTGGACATGTCCGAGCTGCGGTTGACCGTGTTGACCGGGGAAGATGGCCTGCTCGATCGGGTGATTTCCCGGATCTACGGGACGGAACTCCCGGATCCGAGCAGGTTCCTCTCCGGTGGCGAGCTGGTCATCAGCGGACTGCTGTGGCTGCGCGGACCGGAGGACGTTGCGGTTTTCGTTGCCGCGCTTGCCGATGCGGGCGTCACCGCGCTGGTCTGCTGCGACGCGGACACCGGGATCGTGCCGGCCGAACTGGTCGCCGAATGCCGGCGGCGCGGCGTGCCGCTGTTGGAAGCGGATGTCGAGCTGCCGTTCTCGCTGATCATCGACCGGGTCGGGCTCGCGTTGGCCACCGAACGGGTCGGCGCTGGCGCGATGTCGCGGCGTGCGCTCGTCTCGGCCATGGCGGGCGGCGCGGGCATCGCCGAACTGCTGCGGCTGGGCGTCGCCGAACTGGGCGCGCCGTGCTGGGTGGTCAGCACGCTGGGGCGGCTGGTCGCGGGCGACGAGCCGTTGGCGGCGGCCCGGCGGGCGCGGTTGGTCAGCGAGTTCCTGCTGGGCAACGGGCGGGTGGCCACGGTGCGGTCGGAGGGCGCCGAGCTGACGCTGTTCCCGGTCGACGATCCGAGCGGCCCGGAGCTGACCAGGTGGTTCCTGGTGGTGGCCGGCGCGGTGTCGGGCGGGGACCAGACGGTCGCGGAACTGGCGAGCGTGCTCGGGGTGCAGCGGGCGCGCGAGCGGGAGAGCCGGCACGTGGCCGCGCGGGCCGTTGACACGCTGCTGGCGCTGGTGCTGTCCGGGTCGGGCGAGATCGGGCCGACGGCGAGCGCGGCCGGGCTGGCGGCGGGGGCCGAGTTGCGGGTGTTGGCGGCTTCGGCGCCGGGATTCACCGTGGCACAGGCCGGGGCGGTGCTGGAGGAGGTGGTCGCGCTGTTGCGGCCGGAGGGGCTGGTCGGGTCGGTGGGGGAGGACGCGTACGCGCTGCTGCCGTGGCCGGCCGGCACCGGCGGGGAGTTGGCGGAGCGGATCGGTGTCGCGCTGCGGACCGTCGAGCCGGGGTTGGGGGACCGGCGGATCGTGGTCGGGATCAGTTCGGCGACCAGGTTGCGCGAACTGCCGGGGGCGATCCAGGAGGCCGGGCACGCGCGGCAGATGGCGGCGCGGCGCGGCGGACGGACCAGGGTGGTCGCGGGCGAGGAGATCGCGGCGCACCAGTTGTTGTTGGCGGTACTGCCCGGCGAACTGCGCGGGTCGCTGCGGCGGCGGGTGCTCGGGCCGGTGCTGGACTACGACGCCGAACACGGCGGCAGCCTGGTCAACACCTTGGCCGTCTTCCTGGACTGCTCGGGTTCGTGGGCGAAGGCGGCGGCCAAACTCCACGTGCACGTGAACACGTTGCGTTATCGAATCGGGCGAATCGAAGAACTCGCCGATGTCGACCTGGAGGATTTCGGTCAGCGCGTTGACGTGTATCTCGCGCTCCACGCCGAACCATGAGCTGATCAGCACATTCGGCACCGGTCGGTACCGGAGTCGCGGCGGGTGAGCGTGGGTCGATAAACTCGCGATCATGGCAGCCAATTCGTCCCCCTGGGATGAGCCGGTCGGAGTGGACACCACCAAGCCGAATGCGGCGCGGATGTACGACTGGTATCTCGGCGGTGGCCACAACTTCGAAGTGGACCGCGAATTCGGCCGCCGCGTCGAGGCGATCTGGCCGAACATCAAACCGGTCGCCAAGCACAATCGGGCATTTCTGCAACGCGTCGTGCGGGACAGTGTCGAGGCGGGCATCCGCCAGTTCGTCGACATCGGCTCCGGCGTGCCGACCGCGGGCAACGTGCACGAGATCACCGCGGCCGCCGAACCGGTCGCCAAGGTCGTCTACGTGGACTACGAACCGGTCGCCTTCGCCGCGGGCCAGGTGCTGTTGGAAGAACAGCAGGCGGGCGAGCGCGCGACGGTGATCCAGGAGGATCTGCGCGAGCCGGACGCGATCCTGAACCACCCCGAGACCCAGCGGCTGATCAACTTCGACGAGCCGGTCTGCCTGCTCACCGTCGCGCTGTTCCACTTCGTCAGCGAGGCCGACCGGCCAAGGGAACTCCTTGCCCGCTACCGGGAAGCCCTCGCGCCCGGCTCACGGCTCGCCCTGACCCACATCGCCTGCGACGAGGCCGAACCGGAGCAGCGCGAGCAGGTGCTGAACTTCTGCGAGGCGTACAAGGACACCTCGAACCCGCTGTACTGCCGGGATCGCGGCCAGGTCGCCGAATTCTTCGAGGGCTGGGAACTGCTCGATCCGGGCATCGTGTTCCTGCCCGACTGGCGCCCGTTCTCGCCGCCCGATCCGGCCGACACCGCGCGCAAACTCGCCTGGTGCGGGGTCGGCGAATTGCGCAAGTAGGACGGCTTCGCGCATCCGACCTCGTTCACACATCGGCTCCGGTACGGTTCGGATCTCTGTAATACGGCAGCGCGCGTCGCCTGGCCTGGGTGGGCCGGCCGATCAACACTGGTCGTCGGCAACGGTGCGGCGGTTGCGAGGAGGAGTGCATGCGGACTGGGGTCAATCCGGCTACTCGGGCCAATCTGAGTGACGTCGTCGAGGTCGATCAGGTCCCGGCGACTCCGGGCTGGGCCGCCGCGCTGCTTCCGCCGGTGCTGCACCGTCCGGCGCGGCAGGTCAACCGGTTCCTGGCGGCCTTCGCGCTGTTCGCGACGCTGGTCGCGCTGACCATGATCGTCGGCCTGCACCTGTTGCCCGGCTGGGGTGGGGTCAATCCGCTCACCGGCATGCTCAGCGACTACGGGGTTCGCCCGGACGGGTGGGTTTTCGACGTCTCGCTGGACGTGCTGAGCGTCGCCTCGCTGGCCGTGCTGGTGAAGATGGCCGTGCACGGCGTCGTGCGCTCGCGTGCGTCGGTGCTGCTGATGCTGAGCTGGTGCGTGTGCCTGGTCGGCATCGCGACCTTCACCAAGGACCCGAACCTCGGCTCCCAGACCTTCGAGGGCAGCCTGCACCTGTGGGTGACCGCGGCGGCCTGCGCGAGCCTGCCGCTGGCCGGCATCGTGATCGGCTGGCGACACCGCAAGGACGCCGAATGGCGCCGGTTCGCCATCACCACCCAGGCGCTCGCGGTGCTGTCCGTCCCGTGCTTCCTGCCGTTCATCATCTCCTTCTTCGTGATCCGCTTCGAGCACATCGGCGGCCCGCCGGAACTGCCCACCGGGCTGGTCGAGCGGTTGATGGGCCTGGTCGACGTGGCGATCGTGGTGGTCATGGCGTTGTGGTCGCAACGCGCTTCCCGGGCCCGGCGGGCGACCGTAGGCTGAGGCCGTGGCCGATGACGACGAGGCACTGATCGAGCTGGCGACCAAGATCTTCGGGTTCGCGCGCGCCGGCGAAACCACTCAACTTCTCGAGTACCTGGACGCCGGCACGCCGGTGGGCCTGGCCAACGATCGCGGCGACACGCTGCTGATGCTGGCCGCCTACCACGGCCACGTGGACACCGTGAAAGCCCTGCTGGATCGCGGCGCCGACCCGAACCAGATCAACGACGCGTGGCAGACACCGCTGGCCGGCGCCGTGTTCAAGGGCGAGAAGGACGTGGTCGCCGCGCTCGTCGCGGCCGGCGCCGACCCGCACGCGGGCAGCCCGTCCGCGATCGAGGCGGCGCAGATGTTCGGCCAGGACGACCTGCTCAAGCTGTTCAATAGTTGAGCAGGCCGTAGGGCGCTCAGGGGCCGGTCGTGCTGGTCGCCGCGCCGGAGGTGTCCGTGCTCGACGTGTCCGTGCCGGAGGTCTGCGGGGCGCCGGTGCCGCTGGTGTCGGTGCCGCTGGTGTCGGTCGGCGCGACCGTGGTGGTGGTGACCGGCGGCCCGTAGGACGTGGTCGTCGTGTCGTTCGGGTTGGCGGGCCCCTGCAGGGAGGTACTGCACCCGGCGATGGTCAGTGCGGCGGCGCTGAGCAGCACGGCAGCCGCCGTAGTGCGGATCACGGTGGTTCGCACGGTTGCGTATCCCCTTCTCACTCCAGACACGAGTCGTGCCAAGAGTAGGACCGAGCGTTTCCGGGCCGCTCACCGCGCCTGCTGATCACCGGTGACGGAGGTCACTTTCGGGCATGGCCAGGTCAGAGGTACCCGATTCGGTTGGCGCGCATCCGGCCCTGCGCGGTGCGCGACATCGTCGCGGTCTACGATCCGGTACGAGCGTGTGCCGGGTTACTGCCCCATGGGCGAACGGCGCATCTCGCAACAGGTCAACAAATCAGTGAAGGTCAGTGCAGGAGGCATCGTGACGGCCGTAGTGCCCAAGCCGATCGTTACCCGCCCCTACCCGGCGCACGAGACGGTCAAGGGCTCCTACCTGCTGAAGATGTTCCGCACCACGGACCCGAAGATGCTCGGCATCATGTACCTCACAACGTCGTTCGCCTTCTTCCTGGTCGGCGGCGTGATGGCACTGCTGATGCGCACCGAGCTGGCGCGGCCGGGGCTGCAGTTCCTCTCCCAGGAGCAGTACAACCAGCTGTTCACCATGCACGGCACGATCATGCTGCTGCTGTACGCGACCCCGATCCTGTTCGGGTTCGCCAACTACATCCTGCCGCTGCAGATCGGTGCCCCGGACGTCGCGTTCCCGCGGCTCAACGCCTTCTCCTACTGGGCGTACCTGTTCGGCGGCCTGATCGTGCTCTCGGGCTTCCTCACCCCGGGTGGCGCCGCGGACTTCGGCTGGTTCGCCTACACGCCGCTGTCCGACGCGATCCACTCCCCGGGCGTCGGCGGTGACCTCTGGATCACCGGCCTGATCCTCTCCGGCCTCGGCACGATCCTCGGTGGCGTCAACATGGCCACCACCGTGATCTGCCTGCGCGCGCCCGGCATGACCCTGTTCCGGATGCCGATCTTCACCTGGAACATCCTGGTCACCAGCGTGCTGATCCTGCTGGCCTTCCCGATCCTGACCGCCGCGCTGTTCGGCCTGCTCGCCGACCGGCACCTCGGCGCGCACATCTTCGACCCGGCCAACGGCGGCGTGATCCTCTGGCAGCACCTGTTCTGGTTCTTCGGGCACCCAGAGGTCTACATCGTCGCGCTACCGTTCTTCGGCATCGTCACCGAGATCTTCCCGGTGTTCAGCCGCAAGCCGCTGTTCGGCTATCGAGGTCTGATCTACGCCACGTTGTCGATCGCGGCCCTGTCCATCGCGGTATGGGCGCACCACATGTACGCGACCGGCGCGGTGCTGCTGCCCTTCTTCTCCGCGATGACCTTCCTGATCGCGATCCCGACCGGGGTGAAGTTCTTCAACTGGATCGGCACGATGTGGAAGGGACAACTGACCTTCGAGTCACCGATGCTGTTCTCGGTCGGCTTCCTGGTCACGTTCCTCTTCGGCGGTCTGACCGGTGTGCTGCTCGCCGCCCCGGCCATCGACTTCCACGTGTCGGACACCTACTTCGTGGTCGCGCACTTCCACTACGTGCTGTTCGGCACGATCGTGTTCGCCACCTACGCCGGCATCTACTTCTGGTTCCCGAAGATGACCGGCCGAATGCTCAACGAACCACTGGGCAAGCTGCACTTCTGGACCACGTTCATCGGGTTCCACCTGACCTTCCTGGTCCAGCACTGGCTGGGTGCGGAGGGCATGCCCCGGCGGTACGCGGACTACCTGCCCAGCGACGGGTTCACCACGCTGAACACGGTCTCCACCATCGGCTCCTACGTGCTGGGCGCCTCGGTGCTGCCGTTCATCTACAACGTGTTCAAGTCCTACCGCTACGGCGAGGTCGTCGACGTCGACGACCCGTGGGGCTATGGCAACTCGCTGGAGTGGGCGACCTCCTGCCCGCCGCCTCGGCACAACTTCGTCGAGATGCCGCGCATCCGCTCCGAGCGGCCCGCGTTCGAGCTGCACTACCCGCACATGGTCGAACGCCTGCGGCTGGAACGCGAGGCGTTCCCCGGTCGCAAGCACCGCGAGGAGATGACCGTCGGCGCGGGCGAGAGCAAGGACAGCTGACCTGAGGAAAACCGATGACACCGGGGCACCCATTCACGGGCACCCCGGTGTCGTTGTCTCTGGAGGGTTTTCGATGACCGCGACACCAGTCCTGATCACCGTGACCGGCCCGGACAAGCCGGGCGTCTCCTCGGTGCTGTTCTCCGCGTTGGCCGTGAACGATGCGGACATGCTCGACGTCGAGCAGGTCGTCATCCACGGCAAACTGGTGCTCGGCGTGCTGGTCGCCGCGCCGTCCGACCCGGAGGGCCTGCAGGAGGCCGTCGAGCAGGCCATGGCCAGCGTCGGCATGCAGGTCGACGTCGAGGTCGGCCACGAACGCCGGTCCGACATGCCCGCCCAGGTCGAGTCGACGCACGTGCTGGTCGTGCTCGGGCATCCGGTCACCGCGAAGGGGTTCACCCGGATCGCGCGCAGGCTGGCCAAGCTCAACGCGAACATCGACGCGATCACCCGAGTCGCCGACTATCCGGTCACCGGCCTCGAACTGCGCGTTTCGGTCGCCGACGACAGCGTCGAGGCGGACGAGCGGCTGCGTTCGGTGCTCGGCGAGGCAGCGGCCGACGTCGGCCTGGACATCGCCATCGAGCGGGCCGGCCTGGCTCGCCGCGCCAAGCGGCTGATCGTGTTCGATGTGGACTCGACGCTGGTGCAGGGCGAGGTCATCGAGATGCTCGGCGCACGGGCCGGGCGCGCGGACGAGGTGCGCGCGGTCACCGAGGCGGCCATGCGCGGCGAACTCGACTTCGCCGAGTCGCTGCGTCGCCGGGTGTCCGTGCTGGCCGGTCTACCCGAATCCGTGCTGGCCGACGTCGCCGAGGAACTCGTGCTCACGCCCGGTGCGCGGACCACGGTCCGCACGCTCAAGCGGCTCGGGTTCCGCTGCGGCATCGTCTCCGGCGGCTTCACCCAGGTCGTCACGCCACTCGCCGACGAACTCGGCCTCGACTTCTGCGCGGCCAACCAGTTGGAGGTCGTGGACGGGAAGCTGACCGGCAAGGTCGTCGGCGACATCGTCGACCGGGCGGGGAAGGCCGTCGCGCTGAGCCGCTTCGCCAGGGAGAGCGGCATTCCGTTGGCCCAGTGCGTCGCGGTGGGTGACGGTGCCAACGACATCGACATGCTCACCGCGGCCGGCCTCGGCGTCGCGTTCAATGCCAAGCCGGCGCTGCGCGAGGTCGCGGACACCGCGCTGTCGCACCCGTTCCTGGACGCGATCCTGTTCATCCTCGGCGTGCGCAGGTCCGAGGTGGAAGCCGCCGACCTGGCCGACGGCCTGACCCCGCAACGCCCATGAACACGGTCCTTGCGCCGCTCGCGGCCCGCTACGCGCACTGGCTCTCGCTGCCCAGTGAGTCCACTGTGGATGTTTCGGACGAGGAGCCCGACCAGGTCAGGGCCATGCCGATCATCCTGCACATCGACAAGGCCGACCCGCCGAACCGCACCGCGCTGCTGGAGGCCGCTGCCGCCGCCGCGATCGCGGTCTGCCTCGACGAACGCGCCGAGCCCGACGGGCCCTGGCATGCGGACCTGATGGCCTGGACGGGCGGGCGGATCCGCAAGGTGTCGCGCCGGGCCAGGACCGCGCACTGGGCCGCCGCGCAGGACTTCCCCGGGCGGACGATCGAGGTCGACGGCGCGCAGGCGCGGGCGCTGGTGCCCGGCCTGGTCACCGAGACGCCCAAGGAGATCAGCCGGTTGCAGATCTCCGGCAGCGACCTGCCGATCGAGCCCGTCGATCCGCCGCCGCCTGGCCGCCCGGTGCTGTGGCTCAACCCGGATGTACCGATGACCGCGGGGAAGGCCGCCGCGCAGGTCGGTCACGCGACGATGCTGCTCGCCGCGCTGTTGTCCGGTTCCGGCCGGGACGACCGGATCGCCGACTGGGCGGCGACCGATTTCCGCTGCGCGGTGCGCATCGCCGACCAGTCCACGTGGAAGTCACTGTGCCCCGGCGACGATCCGGCCGCGACCTGGCGCGAGCACGGCGTGATCGCCGTGCGCGACGCCGGTTTCACCGAGGTAGCCCCGGGCACGATCACCGTCCTGTCCCAGTGGTCCAACCCCTGAACGGGTAACGCGGGCCCTTCTCACCAGCGGTGATGATCAGCCGGTGCCAGACTGGCGGCGGTTCATGTCCGGTGGACAGAAACCGGGCTGCCCATTGCAGCCGTACGGCTCCGCTGGGTAGCTTCTGAGTCGAGTTCCGGCTTGACAACGTTGTCATCGTCGAGGGAAGGAAACCCGGACATGGATCTTGGGGGCGGATTGAGACGGCCGATCTCGCGGCGCAGCGCGCTCACCACGCTCGCCGCCGCAGCAGGCGGTCTCGGTCTCACCGGTGTGCTCGGCGGCACGGCGAACGCGGCCACGGCGCCGAGCGCGATCTCCAACAGCTATGCGGTCCCGCCGCCGCCGGCCAAACAGGCCGCCACGCAGGTCCGCAACGAATTCCTGCACGCGTGGAACGGATACAAGAAGTTCGCCTGGGGGCACGACCAGGTCAACCCCGTTTCCGGCACCTACAACGAGTTCTTTGTGGACGGTCACTCGATCGGCCTGTCCATGATCGAGGCGCTGGACACCCTCTACGTCATGGAACTCGACAACGAGCTGGCGGCCAGCGTCAAGTGGATCGACGCGAACGTCGACTTCGACATCGACGGCAACTTCCACGTCTTCGAGGCCATCATCCGGGTCGTCGGCGGCCTGCTCGCCGGTTACCTCGCGATCAAGGACCAGAAGCTGCTCGCCCTGGCCAAGGACATCACCGACCGGCTGATGCCCGCGTTCGCCTCCCCGACCGGCCTGCCGTACCAGTACGTCAACCTGCACACCGGCGCGGTCTCCGGCAACACCCCGCCGCTGGCCGAGATCGGCACGAACATCCTCGAATTCGGGGTGCTCTCGCAGCTCACCGGTGACCCGAAGTATATGAACGCGGCCAAGAAGGCATACCAGGTCACCATCGCCAAGAAGTCGTCGCTGAACCTGCTCGGCACCTACGTCAACGTCGAGACCGGAGAGTGGACCGACAGCACCGACGAAGCACCGAACCCGCCGGTCGACTCGTTCTACGAGTACCTGTGGGGCGGCTGGGCCATGTTCGGCGACCGCGACTGCCTGAACTGGTTCACCGAACTCAACGACGCGATGATCAAGTATGAGGTGGAGACCTACCACGGCCTCACCTGGTACAAGCAGGTCGACTTCCGGACCGGCGCACTGGTCGGCCGCGAGCAGTCCGAGCTGGCCGCGTTCTGGGCGGAGGTGCTCGGCCACGCCGGTGACCTCAACCTGGCCTACTCCTACTACAAGTCGTGGACGCAGGTGCTGAACAAGTACCCGGTGCTGCCGGAGGGCTTCAACTACGGCACGTTCACCGCGGATCCCGGCAGCGGCAACCAGTTCCGCCCCGAGTACCCGAACGCCTCGTTCGACCTGTACTTCACCACGCACGACCCGTACTTCCAGGCCACCGCCTGGCAGTACTTCCTCGGCATGAAGGCCAATGCCCGGGTCCCCAACGGTTACACCATCATCGACGACGTCACCACGACGCCGATGAAGCTCGGTGACCTGATGCCCGCCTACGGGTTCGCGGAGAACTTCAAGTACCTGTACCTGATGTTCGCGAACTCGCCCCGCTTCGACGCGCACAACTTCTATCTCTCCACCGAGGGCAAGATCCTGCGCGGCCTCAAGTAGCGTTCCTCGGCCCGGTGCGTGCTCAGCCGCGCACCGGGTCCGATTCGACCAGCGCGGCCAGCATCGGATGCACCCGGCCCGCGTTGATCGTCACAGCAGGTGCGCCAGGTTATTCGGCATCCTTGGCCGCCTTGTCCAGCCTGCTCAGCGCGCCGCGCACGACCTTCGGATCGGTCGTCGACCAGAACGGCGGCAGCGACGCGCGCAGGAAACCGCCGTACTGCTTGGTGGCGAGCCGTGGATCCAGAATCGCGACAACGCCCTTGTCCCGCATCGACCGCAACAGCCGGCCCGCGCCCTGCGCCAGCAGCAGTGCCGCGTGCGTCGCCGCGACCGTGATGAACCCGTTGCCGCCACGCGATTCCACCGCGCGCTGCCGCGCCGACGCGAGCGGGTCGTCCGGGCGCGGGAACGGAATCCGGTCCACGATCACCAGTTGCAGCGACGAACCCGGCACGTCCACGCCCTGCCACAGCGACAACGTGCCGAACAGGCAGGTCTGCGCGTCATCGGAGAACTTGTTGACCAGCAACGAGGTCGAGTCGTCCCCCTGGCACAGGATCGGGTAGTCCAGCACGCCGCGCAGCTCCTCGGTGGCCTGCTTGGCCGCGCGCATGGACGAGAACAGGCCCAGCGTGCGCCCGCCCGCCGCCTCGACCAGTTCCTTGATCTCGGTCAGATACGCGGGCGGCAGCCCGTCCCGGCCCGGCGTCGGCAGATGCTTGGCCACATAGAGAATTCCGCACTTCTCGTGCTCGAACGGCGATCCGACGTCCAGTCCGGTCCACTTGGGACCGCTCCGGTCGCTCGGTGGCTCCTTGTCCGTCGCGGTGCCCTCGGCCTTGCGCGCCGGCTCCTGGGAGACCGGCAGTCCCCACTGGCGGGCCAGCGTGTCGAACGCGCCGCCCAGGGTCAGCGTCGCCGAGGTGAGCACCGTCGTGTGCTGACCGAACAGCCGCTCCCGCAACAAACCCGCGACCGCGAGCGGAGCGACACGCAGGGCGTTGGTGAAGCTGCTGCCCTCGCCCGAACCCCACACCACGTCGCGGCGCTTGCTCACGTCCTCGTCGAAGGAGTCCAACAGCCGCACCGCGGTGTCGTGCACCTCGTCGAGCATGGCGCGCGCCATCTTGTACGCGGTCGCGTCCTCCACCTTCTCCCGCTGATTGGCCCGTTCCGGCCCGAGCGCCACAATGCACGACCGCGCCGCGTCGCGCACCGCGCGCAACGATCCCGCCAACGGCTCCGCCAGATCGTCCATGCGGCCGATCGGCAACTCGGTCAGCATCAGCGTGAGGCCGTCGCCCGCCTCCAGCAGCTTGTCCGCGGTCTCCTGGTTGATCAGCCGCCCGGAGCGCCGCGCCGCGGCCGAGACCGAGGCCCCGCTCAGCTCCGCCGTCGCCACCGAGGTCACCCGGTCCACCAGGTCGTGCGCCTCGTCGACCACGACCACGTCGTGCTCGGGCAGCACCTGGATGCCCTCCAGCGCGTTGATCGCCAGCAGCGCGTGATTGGTGACAACGATGTCGGCGCGACCAGCCTCGGCCCGCGCCCGCTCCGCGAAGCAGTCCACGCCCACCGGGCAGCGGTTCAGGCCCAGACACTCCCGCGCGCTCACTGAAACCTGCCGCCAGGCCATGTCCGGCACGCCCGGCACCAACTCGTCCCGGTCGCCGGTCTCGGTGTCGCTGGACCACTCGTGCAGCCGCTTCACGTGCCGGCCCAGCGCCGACGCCGCGAACGGGTCGAACAGCGTCGCGTCCTCCGGCTCGTCCGCGACGCCGTTGTGCACCTTGTGCATGCACAGGTAGTTGCGGCGGCCCTTGAGGATCGCGAACGTCGGCGCCCGGCCGATCAGCGGCTTGAGCGCGTTGGCCAGGCGGGGGAGATCCCGGTCGACCAGCTGGCGCTGCAACGCGATGGTCGCCGTCGAGATGACCACGGTCGCGTCCTCGGCGACCGCGTGTCGAATGGCCGGCACCAGGTAGGCGAGCGATTTGCCGGTACCCGTGCCGGCCTGGACCGCGACGTGCTCACCGGTGCGAATGGCCCGCGCGACCGCCTCGGCCATCTGAACCTGCCCAGGCCGTTCCGCGCCACCGACCGAGGTGACCGCGGCGTGCAGCAGCGCTGTGACGGGTGGCAACGTGTCGACCACGGTTTCCGTGGCATCGGGGAGGGTCCGGGGCACAGCATCAGACCGTACCCGCCGACCCCGTCAGTCCGGCGCGCCCGCCGCGTTCGTGTCGTCGTCCTCGGTCGGCCCTTCGTCCTCGGTCTGGTCGACCTCGGCCATGATCCGCCGCCCCAGCTCGACGGCGGCCCGGCCGTGCTTGTTGTTCAGCTTGACGTCCTTGCCGGCCCGCTCGGCCACGATGTCCAGCAGCTGCTCGCCCAGATCCGGCCAGTGCTCGGCGGCCAGTTCGCCCGCGCGGCTCTTGCTGACGATCTCGCCGGTGTTGATCGTCCACCACAGCCTGGCCGGCCCGAGCCCGACCCAGACCACCGTCCACTTCCAGCGCGGTGTCAGCGGCGCGGGCGCGTGCCGCAACATGATCCTCGGCCCGCCGGTCAGCCATTCCTGCCAGTAGCTGACCAGGTTGCGCCGGCAGAACTCCTGCGCGGCCGGCACATCAGCCTCGATCGGTGGCGCGGCCCCACGAATTGTCGCTGCGTAGCTGGCCAGTTGCAGTCGGGTGACCGCATGTAACTTTTTCGATGCGAAATGCACGACGCCATCACTGATCAACGAGGCCGCCGAGGCCGGATCGGCCCACTTTCCGCTGGCCACATAGGTTCCCTCGACCTTCGCGCCCACCCCGGTGTGCGCGTCGAGCAGGGCGCGCAGATCCGCCTCGCTCGGATCCCGCGCGAGTTCGATCACCAGATCGATATCGGAAGTATGCGGGTGGTAGTCGTCCAGCACCGATGAGCCGATCACGTGCACGGCGCTGACCTGGCCCGGAGCAAGCGAATCCAGCCTGGCGAGGTGCGCCGCCGCTGCCGCTGCCGCGGCGTCGGAGAGGGTCACCGCGTGACGGTACCGAGGCCGCCGGTATCCCATCCGCACAGCCCCAACCAGCGGACATGCCTGCCGCTGGTTGGACTAGCGAGCAAAATGTCAGGCTCCCTGTGACAGTGGCTCACGGTTTCAACTTTTGAAATCAATCAGCAATTGGGTGAACCGAATCTATTAGTCGCGTCGCATTTCCCATGAATAATTGCGAGCTCTGAAATCAGGAAAAATGCGAATAGTGATCTAGTATCTGATCATGACTATCGTGATGAATCTGGTGTTGACCGGGAACGACCATCTGGACATCACCGACCATCATGAACCTGGCCCGCTGCTCGCGGCACTACGCGAGGTCAACGGGCAATCGGGCGCGGACCGTACGGGCGGCTTCATGTGGCTGTTCCGGCTGGGATCGAGCGACGACGACCCCACCCTGGCCGTTGGCGTGCGCGGCGAGATCGGTGCGCTGGCGTGGTATCTGGGTAACGACGAGTTGGTCCCTGCCAATGGGCTCAATGACGACGACGCCGACCGCTACTGGACCTGGTTCGGTCATGAGTTTCCGCTGCCGCGGCGCTCCGAGCTGCCGATCGACCTGGTGTATCGGGCACTGGCTGAGTGGATCGGTACGCACCGGCGGCCGACCTGCGTCGCGTGGGTGGCCACCTGAGCAGTCAGCCTCAGCCCTCACCAGCGCACCTGTCGGCCACTGGTGAGGGCTGGCCAGCACCACGCCAGGCTCCCGGTGACCTGGTGCCTGGCTAGAGCTTGATTACCTGAAGCCAGCCAATGGGCAGGACGTATCCGCGAGGGCGATGTCGAAGGTCACCGCCTCGCCGCCCGGGTCCATGGGTCTTCCATGTCATCGGTTGTGTCCGATACGAGTTCGCGCAGTTCGTCAGCTAGCTCGGGATCGGCTGCGGCTGCCAGAACCTCCTGGCATGGCAGGAATCGGGGGCGTCGGCGCCGCTCCGAAGTGTGGGTGATCACGAAGTGACCGCACCGCTTGCGATTCCCGAAATCAATGCGCGATCGGGTGGTGATCGTCAGCGGGGGAGTGACTCGGTGATCAGCTGGTTCAGTTTGGCGAGGTCGGCCGGGATGACGCTGAGCCAGCCGTCGCGGCGGCGGAGGAGGTAGCGGCCGTCGGGGGTGTCGAGCCAGCTGATGGTGTCGTGCGGGCGGCCGGTGCGGGGGCCGATGTCGAGTTGGCCCGCGCCGGTGCGTTCGACGACGGCGCGGGCGATGGTGCGGGCTTCGGGGACGCGCATGCCGGTTTCGCGCAGGACCCACAGGAATCCGTCCATGCCGTCGAGTTCGCCTTCCTGGCAGGCGCGCAGGTAGTCGGCCCAGGCGACGTTGGCGGTGACGCCGGGGCCGGGCGGGACGGGGTCCAGTTCGTCGGTGATCGCGTCGACGAGCGCGGCCGGGCGCAGGGTGCGGGCGGCGACGGAGTCGTTGACGGCGACCGCGATCGCGGCTCCTTCGGGGCCGCGGCCCGCGATGGCGCCGAAGTGGCCGTCGGTCCATTGGACGGCCAGGGCGAGGGTGAGGTCGCGGTGGCCGATGGCCTGGAGCACGTCGGCCAGTTCGGCGGCGGGCTTGGCGACCGTGCCGAGGTCGCGTTCGCGCAGGTCGACGGATGCTTCCTCGGCGAATCGGTCGCGTTCGGCGCGGGTTCGGCCGATGTGGCGCAGGTTCAGGACGGCGGGCGGGTCACCGATGTCGGCGGCGTCCCAGAGCAGGAAGAACTCTCCGTCGGACAGGCGCAGCCACGAATCAGTCACGCCGTTCCTCACCGATCACCCTGGGCATGTTCCGGGTGTCCATCTCGAAGATCCCGTCGTCCTCCTGCCAGTACTTGCGCCGGTGCTCCTGGTCCTCGCCACGCCGGCCCCCGCCGCCCATCCCACCGCCGCCGGGGGACATGGTCGACGACGAGCGGGCCGCCATCTGGGTCGGCTCGGCAGAACCGCCTTCCGCCGACGCCCCACTCTCCGGGGCGGCCGACGTTCGGGGCGTGAGAGTCGGGCGGGGCGTGCCGATGCCGCCGGTGGCCACACCTGCGGTCGGAGTTTGGCCACCGCCACCGGCCATGCCGCCGAAGCCGCCGATCGGTCCCGGACCGGTGTGCGGCGGCGCGGGTGGCGCGATCGGGGCGTTGACCGGTGGGGTCGGGCCGGTGACCGGGCTGGACGGCGCATAGAACTGCGGGATGGTGCGCGCGATGTCGGCCGAACTGCTCTGGTACTGCTGCATGACCCGAGCGGCCTGCGCGTGCGACTCGGCGGCTTGGCTGCGGATCAGGACCGGCCCGGGGGAGGCGATCGGCGGTGTGGCGAACGCCTGGTTCTGCGTGGCTGGGTTCTGCGTAGCCGGGATGGGAGCGTTGCCGATCTGCGGTGGTGGTGTCGGCATCGCGGTCCGCGCGGTCTGTAACGCGTCTGCCTGTCGGCTGACGCAACCGGACACCACGACCGCGTTCTCGCCGGTGTTGTTCGTCCAGTTCACCAGGCCGGACAGGCTGGTGCGGGCCTTGTCGGCGGCCGTGCCCTGCCAGCCGTCGGTCGACGCGGCCAGCGCGGTGTTGAGCGTGCTGCTCATCTGCGTCAACGTCTCGGACAGGCTCGCCCACGAGGCGGCGACATCGGTCGCGCCGTTGAGGTCGACCCCGTTGTTGACCATGTCGTAGAGCTGCTGGTGGCTGTACGACATCCAGTCGACCTGGTCGCTCAGGCCCTGCACCTCGGTGGGATCGGGCAGCGGTATCGCCTGCATCACTGCTCCCCGGCCTTGATCAGCAGTTGGCTCTGCTCCTGGTCGTTCTGCACGGTGAGCTTCGCGGCCTGCGCGATGGTTGCTTCCACCTGACCGAGCAGGTTCGCGAACTCGACCAGCACCGGCCGGATCGCGCTGTTCTGGCCGGCCGCGGCCGCGCGCAGCTTGCTGTCCATGGCCATGCCGACCCAGTTGTGCCCGAAATGCATGGGTTTGTCGATGGTGTCGGCCAGGTTGATCAGGTCGTTCGCCTGATCCTGGAGTTGGCCGATGCTGCCGAGCAGCGCGCTCGCCGCCTCCTGGGACAGCGTGAGCGAGCCGTTCGCCACGGCCTGGCTCACGCCGCTGATCTGGGCTGACACGCCCTGAAGCCCGGCCCCCGCCGCTGCGATGGCCGCACTGGGAGTCGCCGCGGCGCCCCCGCCGATCGTACTGTCGTCCGCCACAGTGCGAACGTTAGCGAATCACCAGGTCGGCTGAGGGGTGTTTGGTGAAATCAGCCGACGAGCGGGGCGCCGGACAATGTGACGCCTGCCGCGCGCAGTTCGGCCAGCGCGGTGTCTACTGTGGACTGGTTGACGCCCGCGGTGAGGTCCAACAGGACGGTCGTGCGCAGGCCGGTCCTGGCCGCGTCCAGCGCGGTCGCCCGTACGCAGTGGTCGGTGGCGATGCCGACCACGTCCACGGTGTCGATGTCGTGCCCGCGCAACCAGTCGGCCAGACCGACACCCTCCCGGGTGCTGCCCTCGAAACCGGAGTAGGCGGCCTGGTGCGCGCCCTTGGAGAAGACCGCGGCGATCGGCGTGACGTCCAGTTCCGGGTGGAACGACGAACCGGGCGTGCCGACGACGCAGTGCACCGGCCAGGTGGCCACGAAATCGGGGTGCTCGCTGAAATGCGCGCCCGGGTCGATGTGGTAGTCGCGGGTCGCGACCACCTGGTCATAGCCGCCGGACGCGATGTGCGCGGAGATCGCGGCGGCGACCGAGGCGCCGCCGGCGACCGCCAGCGAACCGCCCTCGCAGAAGTCGTTCTGCACGTCGACGACGATCAGTGCGGCCCCCATCGGGTCCTCCTGCTATTTGAAGTTGAACGTGGTGGGGATGGCCGGTTCGCCCTGGGAGAGCTTGAGTCCCTCCCACGGCACGCTGACCAGCGCTTCGCGCAGCCGCTGCCGGCTTTCCGCCAGCGTCGGCAGATTGTCCGCGGGCTTGCCGGCACGCAGCAGCGGGATCTGCAGTTCGCGGTCGTGCGGGCCGAGTTCCGGTCGCGCGATGCCCTCGCCGACGTGGTAGACGACCTCTTCCAACGCGGTGCCGCTTTCCTTGTGCCGCCGGAACGCCGCCTTGCGCCCGCCCCGGGACTCCTTGTGCGAGCTGCGTTTCGCCACCGGCCGACCCGCGACTTCGACAAGTTTGTAGACCATGCCGGCGGTGGGTGCCTTCGAGCCGGTCACCAGCGAGGTGCCGACGCCATAGGCGTCAACGGGTTCGGCACGCAGCGCGGCGATGGCGAACTCGTCGAGGTCGCCGGAGACGACGATCCGCGTGCTGCGCGCGCCGAGCGCGTCGAGCTGGTCGCGGGCCTGCCGCGCCATCACACCGAGATCGCCCGAGTCGATCCGGATCGCGCGCAGGTCCGGGCCGGCGACCCGGATCGCGTTCTCGATGCCCCGGGTGATGTCGTAGGTGTCCACCAACAGGGTCGTGCTGGTGCCGAGCACCTCGACCTGGGTGCGGAACGCCTGCTCCTCGCTGTCGTGCAGCAGGGTGAACGCGTGCGCGCTGGTGCCGGTGGTCGGGATGCCGTGCCGCCTGCCGGCCTCCAGGTTCGAGGTGGACGCGAATCCGGCCAGGTACGCGGCGCGCGCGGAGGCGACCGCGGCCTGCTCGTGCGTTCGGCGCGAGCCCATCTCGATGATCGGCCGACCGTTGGCGGCGCTGACCATCCGCGCCGCGGCCGACGCGATCGCGGTGTCGTGGTTGAGGATGGACAGCACCAGGGTTTCCAGCAGCACGCCCTCGGCGAAGCTGGACCGCACGGTCAGCAGCGGGGAGCCGGGGAAGTACAGCTCGCCGTCCGGGTAGCCGTCGATGTCGCCGCTGAACCGGTAGTTCGCCAGCCACTCGAGCGTCGAGCCACCGACCACTTCGGTCGCGGCGAGCGCGCTGATCTCCGCGTCGGTGAACCGGAAGTCGGCGATCGCGTCCAGCACCCGGCCGACGCCCGCGACGACGCCGTAGCGCCTGCCTTCCGGGAGCCTGCGGGCGAACGCCTCGAACACGCACTGTCGGTGACCGCTGCCATCCGCCAGCGCGCTGGCCAACATGGTCAGCTCGTAGTGGTCGGTGAGCAGCGCGGTGCTCGCCCCGGTGACCGTCATGCCTGGCAGCCTATGCGGTGCGCGGTGCTTGTCGCGCGTCGATCGACCCGTCGATGTCCACCGACTGATTGTCACGCGAACGGGTGAGCGTCGGTGGCCTGGTTTCACCGGTCGTGACCGTTGCTGACCTGCTGTTCGTGGGC
>DASZJG010000099.1:0-149177 GCA_035948315.1 Pseudonocardiaceae bacterium
CCCCCCCCCCCCCGCGACCGGTCATCCGGTCTGGGCGATCGCGGTGACGGCGATGCCGTCACCGACCAGCCAGCGGCCGGACAGTCGGGCCAGGTCGGGCGGTGCCGGCACCCGTGTCCTCGCGTTGAACCGGTCGGTGCCCGGGGTGAAGGCGATGGCAGCGTCGGCGAAGTCGAGCCAGCGCCCGGTGCGCGGGAACCACGCCTTGTAGACGCTTTCCTTGGCGCTGAACAGCAATCGGTCCCAGCACACCGCAGGCTCGGCGACCCGCAGCGCGGCGAGGTGCGCCCGCTCGGCCGGTGAGGCGATCACGTCGAGCAGACCGGCACGCAGCGGCCGATGTGGTTCCGCGTCGATGCCGATGGCGCGGACCACGCCGACTCGACCGGTCACGGCGGCGCGATAGCCCGCGCAGTGGGTGATGCTGCCGAGCACGCCGATCGGCCACCGTGGTCCGCCACCGGGCGCGCGGGGGATCGGTCCGGGCGGCACGCCGAGTCGGGCCAGCGCGGTCCGGCCGCACGCTCGGGCGGCGGCGAATTCCGCGCGTCGCCGTGCGGTCGCCGTCGACACCAGCGCCGCTTCTTCGGGATAGGCCGCTTCGGCCGTCTCGTCGAGCAAGCCGATGGATTCAGCCGCCATGACCGTGGCCGGCAGGATGGTTTCGATCATCGGTCAACCCACAAGCGGGGATTGTTGGAGCACTGCTGCCAACCCGTAGGCGAGACCCATCACGGCCAGTTCGAGCGAGACCCAGCCGACCAGCCGCACCCGGCGACCTGCGGCGACCCCGGGGAGCAGCCGGAACCGAATGTTGCCGCCGAGCAGCACGAGCGCGACCAGGCAGCCGAGCTTGCCGAGCACGATCAGTCCGTACGGGCTGCGCCACAGACCGGTGAGGCCGACACCGGGCGTACCTGCGAGTTCGACGAGCGCGTCGATGATCCCGGTGCAGCCGACCACGCACAGCCCGATGGTGGCGAGCCGGGAGAACCGGGGGAGGGCCACGGCGAGGTCACCGCGGCGGCCGAAGACCAGCAGTGCCAACGCGAACAGGCCGCCGGTCCAGGCCGCCGCGGCGAGCACGTGCGCTTCTCGGCTGAGGATGATGAATCCGTGGTAGAGCGAGTCCTCGCCGTGCCCGGTGAGCGGCAGCGGCACCAGCGTGACCCCGGCGAACACCAGCCTCAGCTCGGCCGGGAATCGGTCTGGTTTGGACAGACAGCTGGCGTTGGCGGCCAGGCACAGCAGCCCGGCACCGGCCGTGGCCACCAACGCCTGGCCGATCTGCTCCGTCCCGACGTAGGCGAGCATCGCCGAGATGGTGACCGGCCGGCCGGGAGCGAGATCGGCGGTTTCGAACAGCAGCGACGCCAGCGCGCCCGCGGCCAGCAACAGGTTGGCCACCATGGACCAGCGCAGCCCGACGCGTTCCCGGTCCCTCGGATGGCCGGGCACGAGCATCGGGACCAGGCCGAAGCCGAACATGGCGACCGAGGCGAGGTCGGTGGCCGCGCGAGCGATCGGTAGGCCGTAGTCGACCAGCGGGCCCGGTACCGGGATGCCGGGTGGTGCGGACGGCAGGTCGAGTCGGGTCGCCACGACGGTGGCGACGACGGCCCCGATGATCAGCGCGCCGATCGTCACGCGACGTCGGGCCGTGGCCTTTCGTCGTGCGGTGTGGGCGTTGAGGGAAGGCCGCTCGGCGTTCGGGGGACGCCGAGCGGCCGGGATCTGGTGGTCAACCACGGTCCGTGCCGACCGGGATGGGCGCGTCGCGCAGCAGCGCGGTGAGTACGGCGTCGGTGGACACGATCGCGGTCATGCCGAGCAGCAGTTGGGCGCGGCGGGCACGGTCCGGTTGGAGCGCCGCGATGACGCCGAGGTCGAACACGTCGGCGAGGGTGCCGGCGAGCATCCAGCCTCGCGCGTTGCGACCGCTGCGCAGCGCACGGAGCAGACCGATGCCCAGCAGCAGATCGCGCAGGACGAAGTGCCCCGCGGCGAGACCGGCATACCGGGACTGGCTCGCCTTGTCCCCGTACAGCCGGGTCATGGTCGCGCCGGGCTGGACCGCGAACATGCCGCTGACCGCGAATCGGACCGCCGACACGCCATAGCCGAGCAGCCGGGGCACGGTGTCTCGCTGGCTCATGGAACTCCTTTCACGGCGGGGCGAATCAGGACGGGCGAATCGGGCCGGGCGAAATGGGGCGGGGCGCCCCGGAGCGGGTGAATCAGGGCCGGGCGAACCAGCTCTCGAACTTGGTCGCGGCCATCATGTCGCCCGCCACCTTGATCTTGCGGGTGAGGAAGGCGCGCACCGGCGCCATCGTGCCGGTCAGCACCTGCAGGAACACCGGGATCTCCATGGTCATGGTGACCCTGGGGTCGGGCAGCTTCCCCTGGCCGCTGTGACACCGGCCGTCGCGCACGTCCGCGTAGTAGAACCGGGGACCGTCCTCGGTGTTGATCTCGTACTGGAAGCTGATCTCCTGCTGTTTGGCCTTTTCCGCCAGGAACGCGTCGGGCAGTTCCCGGAAGACCAGGTCCAGGACGCCGTCCGTGCCGCCTTCGCGCGCGGCCACGTACGCCTTGATCTCGCTGTCGCTGCGACCGGCGATGCCGTTCTTGATCTCGTGGAACGCGGTGGCAGAACCGCTGGCGGTCATTGCCGGACTCCTTCGCGGGCGAGCGTGTCGGTGAGTAGGGGCAGCAGCGCGTGGGTGCGTGCCTGCTCCAGTTCGGAGCCGATGACCAGCGCGTTGAGGTCGGTGACGCCGGCGTCGGCGAGTTCCGCGATGTCCGCGACGATCTCCTCCTCGCTGCCGACCAACGCGATGTCCCCGCCGTGCGCCGCGCCTTCGCGGTCCAGCATGGCGCGGTAGTTGGGCAGCGAGCGGTAGATGAGGAACATCCGCGCGGCCAGCTCCCGCGCCGCGTCCGCGCCGCCGGTCACGCACACCGGCAGGCTCGCCACCACCCTCGGGGTCGGTCGGCCCGCGGCCTCGGTGGCCGCGCGCAGTGTCGGCACCGTGTGCTCGACCAGCGTGCGCGGGCCGGTCATCCAGGTGATCACGCCGTCCGCGCACTCACCTGCGACGCGCAGCATGCGTGGGCCGAGCGCGGCGACGAGGATGGGCAGCCGATCCTCGATCGGGAAGGACACCGCGCCGTTGGCGCGCACGGTCTGGCCGGTGAACGCGGTGGCGCCGGTTTCGCAGAGCTGGTTGAGCACGGTGAGGTACTCGCGCATGCGCAGCGCGGTGCGATCGTAGGAGTAGCCCCACTGGTCGGTGACCACGTGCTCGTGGGACACGCCGATGCCCAGCGTCACCGGACCGGGATAGGCGGCCTTGACGGTCAGCGCCTGTTCGGCGAGCACCATGGGATGCCGGGGAAACGTCGGCACCACACAGGTGCCCAGCTCGATGCCGTGCACGGACTGGGCGGCAACGGCCAGCGCGGTCAGGCTGTCGTAGCCGAACAGCTCGTGCCGCACGCGCCTGCTGCTGCGCGCCCTCGGCCCGGCGCCGGGACTCTGCGGCAGCCAGGCGCTGGCATAGCCGAAGTTGCTCGCCTGCTCCACTTTGTCGATCAACTCATCGAAGCGGCGACCACCGTCGATGTTCACGCCTATTCGCACGAGTCGGAACGGTAAATGAGCTGGTATTCGCCGAGAAGCGACAAGTGCGGATGTGTCTAGTGATCTCGTTGCGGCGCGCCCATGTGCGGCTTTGGCTGCCGGGGTTGCCCAAGTGCGTGCTTGGATTTGCTCAGGACTTTGTGGACGGTGTTTGCTCGCGATCGCGCATTGCATTGATTGGTTCGAGTTAATTGCGTTTGTCGAAACGGAGAATATCGCGCATGGCTGATCGGGTTGTGGTCACCGGGATCGGCGCGGTGACGCCGGGCGGCTGGTCGGTCGCGGACACCTGGGACACCGTCGTGGCCGGCCGATCCGGGGTGCGCCCGGTGGAGCGGTTCACCACGTTCGCGTCATCGAGCCGGGTGGCAGGCATGGTCCCGGGCCGGGAGACCGGCCCGCTGCCCGCGCACTCGCTGTCGGTCGAATACGGCGAGCACGCCGCGCGCGAGGCGCTGGCCATGGCAGGACTGACCGCACGCAGCGACGTGGAGCGCGCCGAGAACCTGCCGGCGCCGGTCGACCTGGCCATCGTCGCCAACCACGGCGAGCGCAGGCTGCCCACCGCGACCAGCGACGGCCGGGTGATCGGCGTGCGGCAGATCGCCGCGCGCATCGCGGAGTTGGCCGACGCGCGCACCAGCAGCGCGCCCTACGGCGCCTGTGCGGGCAGCGCACAGGCGATCGGCATGGCCAAGCGGCTGATCGAGGCCGGCCGCGCGGACGTGGTGCTGGCAGGCGGATGCGACGCGCTGGTCACGCCCTTCGACTTCTTCTCCTTCTCCAGCCTGTACGTGATGTCCACTCGGGACTGTCCACCCGAGCAGGCGTCCTGCCCGTTCGACGCGCGCCGGGACGGGTTCGTCCTGGCCGAGGGCGCGGCCTTCCTGGTGCTGGAGTCGTGGACGCACGCGGTGGCGCGAGGTGCTCGCGCACTGGCGCGGCTGGCCGGATTCGGGCTGCGCCAGAACGCCTACCACATGTTCGCGCCGCCGCCGGACGGTCTGGGGCCCGCGAACGCCATGCGGGACGCGCTGCGCGACGCCGAACTCACGGTGACCGACGTCGACCACATCAACGCGCACGGCACCAGCACCAAGGACAACGACTCGTCGGAGACGCTGGCCATCCGCGAGGTGTTCGGCGGCCACGCCGACGCGGTACCGGTGACCTCGAACAAGAGCCAGCTCGGCCACACCATGGGCGCGTGCGGCGCCATCGAGGCGGTGCTGAGCATCCAGTCGCTGCGCACCGGCCTCATGCCGCCAACGAGCAACCTGGACCAGCCGGATCCGCTCTGCGACCTGGACTGCATTCCCGGCCAGGCGCGGGAAGGCGAGCTGCGGTACGTGTTGAGCAACAGTTTCGGCTTCGGCGGGCACAGCGCGTCGCTGGTGTTGGGGGCGGCATGAGTTATCGGGTCAATGCCGTTTTCGACACCGCGACCGATCCGGCGCCGATCCGCGATCGGGTGCGCGGACTGACCTCCCGCAAGATCTCCCGGTTCCTCGACGCCGCGTCGTTCGCGCCGTTCCTGGCCGCGATGTCCTGCTACCGGGCGGATCCGGCGCAGCCGCCGGAACACGTCGCGCTCTATACGGTGGGCGGCTGGGACGGGAACATGCCCGACCAACCGTCGCAATCGGATGGTTCGCCCGACTCGGACGCGCTCATCAGCAGGCACATCCTGGAGGAGGCCAACCCGGTCGACTGGCTGCGGATGCTGTCCAACAACCCGCTGTGCCAGGTGTCCATCGCCGAGGGCTTCCGAGGGCCGAACGCTCACCTGGTCGGCGGTCCCGACGCGCTGGCCCAGGTTCTGGCGGTGGCCGCGACCGATCTGCGGCGGGGCGCGGCGCGCCAGGCGATCATCGTCGCCTACGACACCGACCGCGCGGACCGGGGCAACCCGTCCGGTCGCGCCCCCACCTCGGCCGCCGCGCTCTCGCTCGTCCTCGACGACGGCGAGAACGATGGCGAGGACATGGTGAGCCGATTGTTCGACGTCGCCGAGGAGATGGCGCCGGGCGCGGACTCCGCACTGGACGTACTGCGCGCCTGTCTGGCCGCCGTGCCGGTGGCGAGTGGGGCGACGACGTGAGACTGCGACAGGTCGAACCACCGCTGGTGCTGTCCAGGCAGGACGTGTTGGACGGGATCACCGAATACTGCGCGATCGCCGTGGACGTGCTCGGCGAGTTGACTCCCGAGGAGTGGGTGCTGCCCAGCCGGTGCGTCGGCTGGCAGGTGCGCGACGTCGCCGGTCATCTGACCGGCCTGTTCGCGGATGTCGCGGTCGGCCGGATGGCGGGCCAGGGACTGCCGGAAACCACCGCGCGCCAAGCCGCGCAACGCCGCGACCGCACGCCCGTGGCGGTGGCGAAGGAACTGCGCAAGGCCGGCCGACTGTGCGTCGGCGTGCTCGACGGCTACTCCGACGAGGCGTGGCTGGCCAGGGCGCCGGGCGGGTTCCCCGGTCCGCTGCGCCGGGCCGTGCTGGTGCTCTGGTACGAGCTGTACGTGCACATCGACGATGTTCGCGCGGCCACCGGCAGGCCGGCCGATCGCGGCTCCGGGCTACGCGCGAGCGTCGTGCACGTCGCGGAAACGCTGGGGCTGTGGGGATGGGGCCCGGCCACCCTGCGCCTGGACGAGGTGGAGGAGTTGCCGGTGCGCGGCGGCGGTGCACTCGTCACCGGAGATCCACTGGACTTCCTGCTGGCCGCGACGGGCCGGCTCGACCCCGCGCGGCTGGCACTGGACGAGCGCGTGAACATCTACCGTGAGGTGACCGCATGACCGAGACCCGCGAGAGCGCGTCCACTGTTGATCTTTCCGGTGACGGCGAGCGGGTGCGGGTCGCGGTGGTCGGCGCGGGCGTCGCCGGTCTCGCGGTGACCCGCTGTCTGGTCGAACGCGGCGTCGAGGTGCTCGCGTTCGACGAGAACCCCGACATCGCACACACCTGGCGAGCGCGTTACGACAACCTCCGGCTCAACTCGGTGCGCTGGTTCTCCGAGATGCCCGGCCAGCCGATGCCCAAGCGCTACGGCCGCTGGGTCGGCCGGGACAACCTGGTCGAGTACGTCACCGACTACGCGAAACCGGTCCGGCACGTGGTGCGCACCGATTGCCGGGTGACCAGGATCGAGCGGGGTGGCGAGCGGAGCCGTTGGCTGCTGACCACCGGAACCGGCCAGGTGCGCGCCGATCATGTCGTGCTCACCACCGGTCTCTACCACGAGGCGACGTTTCCCGACTGGCCCGGCCGCGCCACGTTCACCGGCGACGTGCTGCACGCGTCGGGCTATCGGCGACCCGATCCGTTCGAAGGCGCGCGGGTGATCGTGATCGGCGCCGGTGTGTCCGGTGTGGACATCGCGAGCGACCTGCTGCGCCGATCGAGCGGCTCGCTGAGCGTCGCGGTGCGCACATCGCCGAGCTTTCTGCCCCGAGAGCTCTACGGCCTGCCGTTGCAGGGACTGTCGGTGACCAACAAACACCTGCCGATCCGGATGCAGGACATCGGCGGCGCGGTGATCCAGCGCCTGGCCTCCGGTGATCTCGGCAAGACTCCGCTGGGCAGGCCGACCGAGGGCATGTTCACCCGGCTGCTGCGAACCGGGGTGAGTCCGTCCGTTGACGACGGTGCGTTCCTCGCCGGAGTGCGGGCAGGCCGCATCCGGATCATCCCGGCCGTGACCGACCTGACCGAGCACGGCGTGGTCACCGCGGACGGCGCGACCGTCGACGCGGACGTGGTGATCGCGGCCACCGGCTACCGCACGGGCCTGGACGCGGTGCTCGCCGAGCCCGGATTCCTCGACGAGCGCGGCATTCCGGCGCAGTACGGGCCGGAGAACCGCAGGCTGGCCGAGGCCGGCCTGCACGTCATCGGGTTCACCTCGCCGCTGACCGGCCACCTGCGCGAGATCGGCCTGCTCGCCAAGAAGGTCGCCAGGACCATTGCCCGGCAATCGGTCCCGGTCCGGTAGGTCTGTCGCGAGCACGACAGTGGCCGTGTCGAGAAGTTCTCGACACGGCCACTGTGTTTGTCTCCGGTTCAGTCGTCGGGGTCGCGCTGCTTGTCCAGCAGGAGCAACAGGTCCTCGTGCAGCTCCAGCCAGATGTCGTGGTAGGAGTCGGTCAACGGCTGCAACAGCGCCTTCTCCTCGCCCTCGGTGAACCGGCGCAGCGCGGCCGAGAAGCGTGACCGGTAGCGCGCGAAGCGGGGGAGTTGGGCCGCGAACAGCGCGAGCAGGCGGGTGAGCGCTTCGTCGATCCGGTCCAGACCGCTGGCGTCGGCGGCGAGTTGCCAGCGGGTGCACAGATCCTTGAACTCGCGGTTGAGCGCCAGGAACTCGTTGTCGTACACCTCGCTCAGCGCACCGAGGTCGATGGCGGCGCGTTCGGCGGCGTTGAGTTCGCTCCAGCGGTCGCGGCCCGATGGAGTCAGCAGCCAGCCGGCGAGTCGACCGGTGCGCTGCGTGTACCACCCGCTGCCAAGGCCCTCGCGCAACGCACCCGAGATGTCTACTTCGGACAGTCCGGTGGCCGTGGCCAGCGCCGACTCGGTGGCCCGGCCCTTGACGCGCAGGCTGTGCAGCACGGCCGTCTCCGGCGTGGTGAGCCTGGCGTTCTCGGTGAGTTCCACGGCGTTTCTCGTCCTTTCGTCAGTGGTTGGCTTCGGTCCGCCAACGGGACAGCACGGTGAACGGGTCGGGCGTGCCATCGCCGGACTCCGGCACGGCGGCTTCGTCGGCGACGATGTCGCCCGCGTAGATCCGGCCGGTGCCGCCGTCGATGGTCACCACCTGTCCGGCCAGCTTCGCCACGGTCCCGTCGCCGCAGCCGACCACGCAGGGCAGACCGAGCTGCCGCGCGACCACGGCGGCGTGCGAGGTGCTGCCGCCGTGCTCGGTGATCACCCCTTCGGCCGCGAGGAAGCCGTGGATGTCGTGCGTGCTGGTGGTGGAGCGGGCCAGCAAGGCGGCTTCGCCCATGTCCACCAGGTCCTCGACTTCCTCGGCGCTGCCCGCCACGCGGCCCGCGCGGATGCCGGGTGACACGCCGATGCCCTGCGCCAGCACGGTCAGCTCGCCGGCGGCCAGCCCCATGGTCTGCCGTTGCGGCTCGGGGACCCTGGCCAGCGCCTCGCTGATGTCGATCAGCCCCTCGCGCACCAGGTCGACGGCCCAACGCGCGGCCGCGGCCGGTGAGCTGGACGAGTTGCGCACCTGGAGCAGGTACAGCGTGCCGGACTCGATCGTGAACTCGATCTCCAGCACGTTGCGTTGCGCCCGCTCCAGCAGCTGGCCGAAGCCGACCAGCTGCTCGTACTGCTCCGGCATGGCCGCGCGCAGCCGGGCGAGCGGCTGCGGCGTGCGGCTGCCGGAGACCAGGTCCTCGCCCTGCGCCTGCGGCAGCCATTCGCCGAACGGTTCCGGTGCGCCGGTCACCGGGTCGCGGGTGACGTAGACGCCGGTGCCCGAGCGCTCGTCCAGGTTGCCCAGGACCATGGCCTGCACCGTGACCGCGGTACCGAGGTCGTCGGACACGTGGTTGGCGGCCCGGTAGACGCGGGCGCGTTCGCTGTGCCAGGAGTCGAAGATGCGGGTGATCGCGGTGCGCAGCTCGCGCAGCGCGTGTTCTCGCGCGGACACCGAACTGGCCGCGAACATCGGCACCGCACCGGCCTGTGCGGTCAGCGCGTCGCGCAGCCCCGGTGCCTGCCGTTCGGTGCCCAGCCACGCCAGCGCCGCCTCGGTCAGCCCCACGTTGAGCAGGGTGTCCATCATGCCGGGCATGCTCACCGGGGCACCGGAGCGCACCGAGACCAGCAGCGGCGGGGTGCCCCCGAACCGGGTTCCGGTGCGGCGCTCCAACAGTTCCACCTGCTCGAGCACCTCGGTCCACAGCCCGTCGGAGATGGTGTTGCCCTGCGCGAAGTACTGCCGGCACGCGCGGGTGGTGATGGTGAACGCGGGCGGCACCGGGATGTCGAGCTGGTGCATCTGCTGCAACCCCCAGCCCTTGCCGCCGAGCAGGGTCCGATCCGCGGACACCGAGCCGTCCAGCGGGACGGTCAGCGGCGCGGTGGGAGCCAGAGTGTCCTCAGCCATGCTTCGTGCGCTCCAGATTTCCGGGAAGAACCAGTTGTTCGTGCTGTCCCGCAGGTAGCGGGCTCCGGTGCTGCCCGCGGTACCGGGACTGACCCCGCCGATGGCGTGCAGCACGAGCAGGTAGTGCCGATAACGCCAGCGGTTGAACGCGATGTCGTATTCGACCAGCGTTTCGGCGAAGGCGCGGATCTCCTCGGCCCGCGCGTCGTCGGCGAGATAGACCTGGCGCACCGTGGTGTTCGCGCGGGCCAGGAAGTGCCCGAAAGCCTGGCGCAGGCTGGGCTGCCGGGTCCGGTCGTAGAGTCGGGGCCCGGCCGCGCCGACCGCGTTGGCGATGCGCAGCACGTCCCGCTCGGCCATCCCGGAGGCGAGTTCCAGTTCCCGGAACTGGCGGGACTGCAGGCCGCTGGCCGAGCCGAGCGCGGGGCGGAACTCGGCGAACTCGCGCGCGGGCATGGTGTCCAACACGTCGAGGTGACCGTCGCACAGTTCGATGATCCGGCACAGTCGTCGCACCTTGCGCCCGGCCTCGGCGAGCCGGTCCGCGGCGAGATCGTCGGTGATCTGGTCGATCTCGTGCAGTGCCTCGGCGAACCACAGCTCCAGTGCCTGGTGGGTGACGATGAACAGGTACTCGTCCGGGACGTCGGTATGTGGCCGCTGATGGTCCAGCAGACCATCTAGGTCCAAATAGGACGTATAGTTGAGCGGTTCGGCGGGGAGTTGCTCGGTCACGGTTCAGGTCCCCTCGACCAGTCGCAGCCAGCAGGACTTGAGCACCGGTCGACGCGCCAGGCTGGCGCCGACGACGTAGGTGTTGGTGGCGCGGGTGGTGTACGCGGTGTACTCGACGGTGTCGCCGGGCAGCACCGGCTTGCTGAACCGCGCCCGCAGATAGCCCAACCGCGTGTCCGGCCGGTCGCGCAACTTCTCGACGAGCGCGCTGATCCCGGTGGCGAGCGTGCACATGCCGTGCACGATCCGACCGGGATGGCCGGCCGCGCGCGCCGCGTCGTCGTCCAGGTGCAGCGGGTTGTGGTCGTCGGCGGCGTCCGCGTAGCGGGCCGGCGCGTCCTGGTCGAAACACCGGCTCAACCGGACCGCGACCGCGTCCCGCGACGGGGCGGCGGCGTGCCGGCCGATCGGCGGGTAGCCGCTGCTGCCCTGAATGGCCAGCGTGCTCTCCATGGACACCACCGCGCGGTCGTCGGCGTCGAGCAGGTCGCACCGGATGATGGCGGCGTCGTTGAAGCCGAAGCCGACCACCTCGGTCACCTCTGCCCGTCCGGTGAGCGTCTCGCCGATCCGCAGTTCGCGACGCAGCAGCATCCGCTGCTCGGCGTGCAGTACGTTCTGGTCCTCGGTGTCCAGTTCGGACGACTGGTAGACGGCTCGCCACAGCGGCGCGATGAGCGCGACCGCGAAGAACGGCGCGGCAGTGTCCCGGTCGGCGTGCCGCTGCGGGTCATCGCCGATGACCTCGGCGTAGGCATAGCTGGCGTCGGCATCGACCCGCAGGCCACGTGACTCGTACCGGCGGCCGACCAGGGCGGCGCGGTCGGACATTTCAGGGACACTCCGTTCCGTCCGGGGATATTCGCGCGGTCACGCTAGGTTGGCGCCTCGGATCGGCCAAAGGGGCAAGTGCGGGAGTGTGGCGAAGTTGCCGCCGATCGGCCGACCTGCCATCGGGCATCTGCGTTATTGGACCCTCGTTCTTTCCAAGTGCGGTGTTGGGTTTGAGCGGAGCATCCGTCGAAGTGTTCACTTCGGACGAGTTATTTATCGGGTCGGATGTTGGGAGATACAGTCGTGGCCGTCGATCGCGCTGAAATCTTTGATCGGCTTCGCATGCAGATGTCGAAGAACCTGGAAATCGACGTCGAGGAAATCGAGCTCGAATCGCGCCTCGTCGACGACCTGGATGCCGATTCGCTCGATTTGCTGGAACTCATTCTGGCGTTGAAGGGCGAGTTCGGTATCGCGGTGAACGACGGTGAGGTCAAGCAGTTGCTCACCGAACTGGCCCGGTTCCTGCCGGACGCCGCCGTCTCCGGCCAGCTCACCGACCAGGACCTGGCCGAGGTGTCGCGTCGGCTCGCGGTGGAGAACGTGGTGGAGTTCATCGCCGACCGGGTTGGCGCCAGTGCCTGACCGGGTACTCGTCACCGGGCTCGGCGCGGTCACCCCGGGCGGCTGGTCCGCCGAGGAGACCTGGACCAATGTGCTGGCCGGCCACCGGTACGGCCAGCCATTGCGTCGCTTCCCGCTCTTCGACGCGGGTACCCGGGTCGGCGCGCCCGTGCCGGGCCGGGAGGAGCGCGCCGCGGACTCCTCGCACGCCATCGAGTTCGGCGTGCACGCGGTCGGGGAAGCGTTGGCACAGGCCGGTTTCGCCGCCGCCGACCAGGTGGTGGACATCGCGGTGGTGGCCACCCACGGCGAGCGGCAGCTGCCCGGCGAGGGCCGGGTCGCGCAGCTCGGCCCGGCCGAGGACATCGTCTCGGCCGTTCAGCTGGCCGCGGGCGCGAAGCGTGCCACTGGCCTGTACGGCGCGTGCGCGGGTGGCGCGCTGGCCATCGGGTCGGCCATGAAACTGATCCAGTCGGGCGAAGCCGATGTGGCGATCGCCGGGGGCACCGACTGTCTGCTGCGGGAGATCGACTTCTTCTCCTTCTGCAGCCTGTACGCGATGACCAACCGGGACTGCGATCCGGCCGAGGCGTCCTGCCCGTTCGACTCCCGCCGGGACGGCTTCCTGCTCTCCGAGGGCGCCGGTTTCGTGGTGCTGGAATCCGAGCGGCACGCGCGCGAGCGCGGTGCGGAGCCACTGGCCTCTGTGGACGGTTTCGGTTTCTCGCAGAACGCCTACCACATGGTGGCCTCGCCGCCGGACGCGCTCGGGCCCGAGTACGCGATGCGTCGCGCGCTCCAGGACGCGGCGCTGGACGCGAGCGAGGTCAGCTACGTGAGCGCGCACGGCACCAGCACCCGCGACAACGACTGGTGCGAGACGTTGGCCATCCGCCAGGCGTTCGGCGACGCGGTCGCGGAGTCGCTGCCGATCAGCTCGGTCAAGGGCTCGCTCGGCCACAGCATGGCCACGGCCGGCGCGGTGGAGACGATCCTGTGCGTGCAGGCGTTGCGGGACAACGCGATCCCGCCGACGGTCAACCTGAGCTCGACCGATCCCAGGTGTGATCTGGACTATGTGCCGAACACCGCGCGGGAGCTGTCGCTGAACAAGATCGTGAACAACAGCTTCGGCTTCGGCGGCCACAACGCGTCCCTCGTGCTCGGAAGGCGATGACAGCGATGCGCAACGAGTTCGCCGTGCGGTCGGCGATCAGCTCGACCGAACTGCCGGAAGACCTGGCCGCCCACGCCAAGGCGGGGGTGCCGCGCAAGGTGAGCCGGCTGCTGGAACGCGCCTTCTACGCGCCGTTCGTGGCCGCGACCGAGCTGGCCAAGCGGGTCACCGACGGCCCTGACGCGCCGGACCTGGAACGGTTCGCGCTGTTCTCGGTGAGCAACTGGGACCCGTCGATCCCGATCCCGGACTACGCCGGGCAGGACGCGCCGGACCTGGTGGAGCGGCTGAGCCACTTCTACACGCATCCGGCCAATCCGACCGACTGGCTGCGCCGGATGCCGAACAACCCGCTGTGCAACGTCTGCATCACCACCGGTTTCCGCGGTCCCACCATGCACTACACCGGCGGCGCCGACGCGCTGGCGATGATGGCGACGGTCGCGATCTCAACATTGGCCAACGAGACCGCGAGCGCGGCCATCCTGGTCGCGTTCGACCTGCCCGACGGCGACGAGTCGCTGTTGGCCGAACAGAGCGACTCGACCGCGGCCGCGGTGCTGTTGCTGCCGGAGGAGGGGCCGGTCCTCGCGCGCGAACTGGGCGCCTTCGCCGTGGCCACGCCGCCCGGCACCACGGCGGTGCGCGCGCTGGACGGGTTCATCGAGCACAGCCGCGCCGGGGTGTCGCGGTGAGCGACACCGGCGTCGCGCTGGTCACCGGTGCGTCCGGCGCGCTGGGCGCGGCCTGCGCCAAGGTGTTGGACGCCAAGGGTTATCGGCTGGCGCTGCACTACACCCGCAACGAGGACGCCGCGCGCAAGCTGGCGGCGGAGCTGACCAACGAGTCGGTCGTCGTCGGCGCGGACATCGGCGACTGGACCGAGGTGTCCGCGCTGGCCGAGCGGGTCGCCGCGGATCTGGGCGCGGTGTCGGTGCTGGTCAACTCCGGTGCCATCCGCCGCGACGGCCTGATGGCCACCCAGTCGGTCGCGGACTGGGCCGCGACCATCCAGGTCAATCTGATCGGCGCGTTCCACGTCAGCCGCGCGGTGCTGCCCGCGATGCTGCGGGCTCGCTGGGGCCGGATCATCAACGTGGTCTCCCCGGCTGGCCTGATCGGCAGCGCGGGCCAGACCGCGTACTCGGCCGCCAAGGCGGGCGTGATGGGCATGACGCGGTCGCTGGCGCTGGAATGCGGTCGGCGCAAGGTCACCGTGAACGCGCTCTCGCCCGGCTTCATGCTTACCGACCTCACCGAAGGCGTGCCCGACGAGGTGCGCGCGAGCTTCGCCGACCGCACGCCGATCCGCCGGTTCGTCACCCCCGACGAGGTCGCCAGGGGCGTGGAGCTGCTGGTGGATTCGGCCGGCATCACCGGCCAGGTGCTCTCCATCGACGGGGGGCTTTCGATCTCATGACAACCGACACCCGCGCGCCCTTCGGGGTCGCCTTTCCCGGCCAGGGCAGCAAACGCCCGGCCCTGCTCGCCGCGCTGGCGGAGTACCGCGAGCACCCGGTGGTCGCCGAGTTCCTCCGCAGGTTCGGCGGCGACGATCCCGAGTCCCTCGACTTCACCGACACCGCCGTCGCCCAGCCGGCCACCTACGCGGCCGGGATCGCCGCGGTACACGGCCGCTTCGGCGAGTCCCCGCGCATCCCGCTGGTGATCGGCCACAGCCTCGGCGAGCTGACCGCGGCCGCCTGCGCCGGAGTGGTGGACGTGTGGGACGGGTTCGCGTTGGCCGTGCGGCGCGGCGAGGTGTGCCGCGACCTCGGCAGGCCCGGCGGGATGATCGCGGTGATGGGCGCGCGCGGCCTGGACATCGAATGGTTGCGCCGCAACGTGGTGGCGCGCCGGGGCGGGGTGCTGGAGATCGCCGGGTTCAACGGCTCCCGGCAGACCGTGCTCTCCGGCGACCACGATGCCATCGCCGGCGCCATCGAAGTGGCCGGCGAGTTCGGCCTGCTCGCCGAGGTACTGCCGATCGGCGGCTCGTTCCACAGCCCGCTGATGGTCGACGCGCTGCCCACCTGGCGCGCCGAGGTGCGGGCCGTCGAGTTCCGCGCGGGCACCAGCCGATTTTTGTCCACTGTGGATGCACAGGTGCACGACGATCCCGAGGAGATCAGGGAGTTGCTGATCCGAGCGCTGTTGTTGCCGGTGCGCTGGACCGATGCCGTGCGCGCGGTGCGCGCCGAGGGCGTCGAGGTCCTCTACGACGCGGGCCCCGACGTCGCGCTGTGCAAGCTGGGTCGCCGCGAAGGCGTGCTGCGCTTCGCACCGCTGTCCGAACTGCCTGTTGAGGTGCCGGCATGACCGTCCTGATGTCCGGTGCCACCGGGTTCCTCGGGCTCGCACTGCTGCGCGAGATCGCGAGGCGCGACACGCCGGTGGTCGCGGTGATCCGCGGCCGCGACCACGCGAGCCGCGCCGCCGCCCTGGCCCGGCGCAGCGGCGCGAGCGTCGAGTCGCGCCAAGGCGATGTGCGCAAACCGAACTGGGGACTCACCGACGCGCAGGTCGTCGAGCTGACCGGGCGGGTGCGGGTGGTGCTCAGCGTCGCCGGTGACGTCGGCTGGTCGGCGCCGTGGGCGCGGCTGGCCGAGACGAACATCGACGGCGCCACGCACGCCGCCGAACTCGCCGCGACCCTGGGCGCCAAGCTGATCCACGCGGGTTCGCTCTACGTCGGCTACGACTACGGCGCCGAGGTCGGCGAGATGCTGCTGGAGGAGCGCGAGCACCTCACCAAGTACGAGCGCGCCAAGCTGCGCGGCGAATGGTCGGTAGCGCGGGTCGCCCGCCGCGCGGACCTGCCCGCGTTCCTGGCGCGCATTCCCGCGCTCTCCGGCGACCTCGACCCGGTGCCCGACGGCGGCGACAACGGTGCGCGCAAGGTGCCGCTGTCCCGGCTGATCACCAGCGGCCGCTGGCCGGTACTGCCCTACAGCACCGGTGCGCGACTGGACGTGTGCCCGCGCGACCTGGTCGCCGCGAAGGTGGTCGAACTGTTCGACACCGAACCGGTGGACACCCCGGAGGTGCGCAACATCGGTCAGGGCGCGGGCGCGCCGATCGTGGAGGCGTTCATCCGCGAAGCGCAGATGGCCAGCGAACGCGAGCCGCGCACCTTCCCCCGCCCGGTACGGCTGCCGGCCTCCTGGCTCAAGGCCGTGTCCCGGCAGGCCGACCGGCTGGACGAGAGCCCGACCAACGCCGCGGCCATCGGCCTGCGCTACTTCGCCTCCCGCACCGTCTACGCCGGGGAGGGCCTTGGCCGGGAGGTGTCCGTGCGCAGCCTGGTACGCACGCTGGGCATGCCGCTGGCCGCCGACCCGGTCCGGTTGAACAGCTACTACTCGGGATGGCCGGCATGACCATGCTCATCGTCGGGATCAGCGGCCATGTCGGGGTCGCGGTGGCCAGGCTCGCGGCCGAGCGCGACCTGCCCGTGGTCGGCCTGGCCCGCAACGCGGCACCGCACGTCGAACAGTTCGCCAAGGTGCACCTGGGCGACGCGCGCCGGGCCGATCTGGGCCTCGCCCAGGACACGGCCGACGAACTGGCCGCCGAGGTGAGTTCGATCGTGGTCGCGACCGGCCGGTTCGACCTGTCCATCTCGCTGGCGCAGGCGCAGGTCGAGCACATCGCGCCGTTGCGGGGCGTCCTGCGTTTCGCGCAACGCTGCGCCAACCTGCGCACCGTCGTGCTGGTGTCCAGCCTGCTCGCGCTCGGCGACGTGCGGCAGAAGCTGCGCAGCGACCTGATGCCAGAAGCCATGCGGCACCGCAACTTCTACGAATGGGCCAAGCTGCACGGCGAGCGGGTCGCGCGCGCCAGCGGCGTGCCGGTGGACATCGTGCGCGCCGGACATGTGGTCGCCGATGCGGACAACGGTGATCGGCCCAGCTCCCCGCAGGCGCTGTTCGAGCTGTTCCGGCTGATGGCGGGCGGCTGGCCGCTGGCCGTGGTCGGCAGCAACCGCTACTGGTCGGCGCCCGCCGAGTTCGCCGCGCAGGTGATCGTCGATCGCGCGCGGCGCGGCACCGGCGGTTCCGCCGTATGGGCGGTCGACCCGGCCTCGCCGACCTATGCCGACATCTTCGACCTGGTCAACGCCCGCCACGGGGTGCGTGGCAAGCGGATCCGGCACGCCGGGCTCGCCCGTGCGCTCGCGGCCGTCGTCCGGCCCTCCTGGCTGGACCTGGACATGCGCCGCGAGGTGCTGGACTACACCAACGCGGCCTGGGACCTGGACCTGCGCTGCCTCGACGAGCTGATCGCCGCCGACCGGGTGGTGCCACCGCCGGACCGGGACTACCTGGTGCGGGCCATCGACTACGAGTTCGCCCGGCTGAGGGAGCAACTGCCGTGATTTCTGCTCTGCCCGCCTTCTCCCTGGACACGCCGGTCACCGAGCGCGGCACCATCCACAGTGGACACAACTTCCGGGAGGTCGCTCCCGAACTGCTCTCGCCGCTGACCTGGTCGATCATCGGTCCCGGGATGGAACGCGGCTTCCGCGACGCGGCCGTGCGCTTCGGCCGCTACCAGCCCAGCGGGCCGACCCCGCACTTCGTCAGCTACTTCGGCTTCCGGCCCTTCTTCAACATGACCTCGGTGGAGCGGCTGGCCGACGAGCTGCCGCTGGTCGATCCCGAGGACATCTGGGAACTGCTGCTCGGCGGCCCCGGTCCGGACGTCAAGCGGGAGAAGCGGCCCGGTCGGCTGCACCGGCTCGGCCGGGGTCGCGGCGCGCTGGCGTTCCTCGGCGACAACGCGCACGCTTTCGGCAAGGCGCACGCCGAACTGGCCGCCGCCGAATCGGCCACCATGGACGCGCTCGCCTCCGGCGGCACCTGGCAGGCGGGCTCCGCCTGCGACGCGGCCATCCGGGCCGGTCGCACCGCGTGGGCCCTGCACATCCGCACCACCAGCGTCGCGCTGGTCGCCGCGGCCATCACCAAACGGATCCTGCGTGTGCAGTACGACCGGGAGACCGCGGTGGAGCTGTTGCGCGCCAGCGCACACCGCAAGGACGACGGCGGCGGCGCCAGTTCGCGCGGCGGCCTGCTCACCGAGGATCTGCACCGGCTCAACAACTACGAGGTCGCCGACGGCGACGGACCGTTCGCCGCGTTCTCCTCGGCCGCGCTGTCCTCGGCCGCGTCGGTGTTGCGCACCAAGGAAGGCCCGGACCGGATGGACACCGCGGCCGACGAGGTCGGGGTGCCGCTGGGCACCGCGCTCGGGCCGGTGTTCGACAAGGCCACCACCATGCTCGGCCTCGCGCTCGGTGAGCGGGAGCGGTCCAAGGAAATCGGTCTGCGCGCGCTGCACTGCACCCGGGTGCTGTTGGACCGGGGCGCGTTCGGCGCGGCACCGGGCGAGGCCGCGCTGCTGGCCGTGCACGAGCTGCGCACCCTGGACCAGCGCACGCGCAAGCGTTTGGTGGACGAGCGCGCCGAGGAACTGGCGGCGGCCGCCGCGCTGGACTACCCGGTGGACGTCCGGCTGGGCAACGGCCTCGCCGAACTGCGCCGGTCGCGGCGCGGGCTGGCCGCCGACGCCGGTCGGGCGCTGGCACCGGGCTGGGCCGAGGGCACGCTGGTGCGCGAGAGCGACGGCGAGGAAGGCCGGATCGTGGTCGGCGACCGGGTGGACGGCAACTACGTGTTGGCCACGCTCCCGGACGGAGTGGTCAGCCGGTACGGCAGCGTGCTGTCCCATGTGGCCATCGTCTGCCGCGAACTCGGCATCCCGTTCATCGCCGACGTGTCCGTGAACCCGGCAGACCTCGGCCGGCAGGCGGTCGTCGACGGGTGGACCGGGACGGTCACCGTCGATCGTGCGGGAGCGGCTCGGTGAGCGGGTCGGCGCGGCCCGGCCTGCTGATCGGGGTCGCGGCCGGCATCGTGGGCACCGCGGGCTACACCGCGCTCAGCACGGCCCTGAAACGCCGTGGCACCCAGCCCGCCGCGGTCGCCGCCGCGCTCACCGGCGCTCCCGACGCCGGCAGGCGGCGCACCCTCAACACGGTCCTGCACTGGGGTTACGGCGTGTCCGGAGGACTGACCCGGATCGGGCTGGTCCGAGCCGGACTGTCCGGCTGGCGACTGGACCTGGCGCATCTGGCCGCGATCTGGCTGCCCTGGCGCGTACTGCTCGCCGCGTCCGGCGCGGGCAAACCGCGCGACGCCGGCGAACTGGCCGTGGACGCGGGCAAACACCTGGTCTACGTGCTGGGCGCGGGGGCCACGCAGCGGCTGCTGACCCAGCGGGCCGCGACGAACACGCGAGGTGGGACGCGATGGTGACCGAGAAGATCGTCGCGCCGACGACAGGTGCGTCGCCGGGCGGACTCGTCGGCGCGCTGGCGCGGCTGGGCAAGGTCAAGCTGTTCGAGATCTGGCTCGGCCCGATCGTGGCCTGGTCGCTGGTCATCGGCCAGGAGGGACTGCACCCCAGGTCCAGTGCGCTGTGCCTGCTGTTCTTCGCGGTGATCGCGGTCGGCATGTGGGCAACGCACGCGTTCGACGACCTCACCGGCTTCGCCGACGGCAGCGACCTGCGCAACTACGCGCCGGAACGCCGGCGGAGCCAGGTGAAACCGTTGGTGCACGGGCAGTTGACGGTGCGGGCGGCGCGGATCTTCGCGTTCACCTGCGCGGTCATCGCGGCGGGCTGCGTGGTGGCGTTCTGCGCGGTCGCGGACTTCCGGCCGTGGTGGATCTTTGTCGGCGGTCTGCTCGTGGTCGTACTCGGTGTGCAGTACTCGGCCGGGATCAACTTCAGCTACCGGTTCATCGGCGGCGGTGAGGCGGTCACCGGGGTCACGCTGGCGGCCAGCGTGCTGCTGCCCTACGCGGCGTCCACCCAACGCGTCGACGCGGCCTCGGTGATCCAGGGTGTGCTGTTCGGTACTTGGCTTGTTCAGGTGCTGATCTGTTCGAACAGCGCGGACGCCGACGACGACCGGCAGGTCGGCAGGCGCACGGTCGCGGCGCGCACCTCGGTCGGCGCGAACCGGGCGTTCGTGGCGACCGTGTTCGCGTCGACCTGGCTGCTCGCGCTGCTCGGCACGGTGTTCGGCGCGCTGAGCCCGTGGACCCCGCTCGCTCTGCTGCCCGCCTGGGCCTTGCAGGTCTACGTGCTGCGCAACGGGTTGCGCGGCCAGTGGCGCAACCGGCGCAACTTCGGCTTTCAGGCGCTGCGGCTCGCGGTGCTGGGACTGGTGATCGTCAATGTCGTGCACTGACGGCCTGGACGAGTCGTTCGACGTGGTGATCGTCGGCGCGCGCATCGCCGGCGCCGCGCTGGCCGCGCAGTTGGCTCGGCAGGGCCGGTCGGTGCTGGTGGTGGACCGCGCCGGGTTTCCCAGCGACACCCTGTCCACGCACCTGATCCAGGTGAGCGGCGTGCGGTCCATGCAGCGGCTCGGCGTGCTTGCCGACCTCGAACGCACCGAGGCGCCGTTCCTGACCAGGGCGGTGGTGATCTACGACGGCATCGACCTGACCACCCCGGTGCGCGCCGACGCGGACTGGCCGCCCGGCGGCATCAGCGTGAACCGCAACCTACTGGACAAGATCCTCATCGACGCCGCGCGAGAGGCCGGAGCCATCGTGCGCACCCGCACCTCGCTGGTGGGACTGCGCCGCGACCACGCCGGTCGGGTCACCGGCGTCGACCTGCGGGGCCGAACCGGCTCCTACACCGTCCACACGCGACTCCTCGTCGGCGCGGACGGCCGCAACTCCAGGGTGAGCGAGTTGGTCGGCGCGCGGACCTACAACGTGACCGCCAACCAGCGGTTCGTCTACTGGGCCGAGTTCACCGGCGCGGTCGAGCCCGGCGCGGCCGGGGTGCACCACCACCGGGACGGCAAGAAGCTCACCGTCGCGTTCCAGTCCGACACCGGCAAGTTCGTGGTGATGGTCTGCCCGGGGTTGGAGGACTTCGCACCGTTCAAGCGCGGCCTGCCGGAAAGCTACGACGACGCCGTGGCCACCTGCGCACCGCTGCGGCCACTGCTGGCCGACGCGCGCCGGGTGAGTAGGCCCATCGGTACCGCGTACGCGCCCGGCTATTTCCGCGAGTCGGCCGGTCCGGGCTGGGCGCTGGTCGGCGACGCGGGCCACTTCAAGGACCCCACGCTCGGGCAGGGGATTTCCGACGCGCTGCGTCAGGTCGAGCACTTCGCCGACCACCTGCGCGACGTGGCGCTGACAGAACCGGTCCGGTTGGACCGGCGACTGCGCGACTGGTACCGGTGGCGCGACCGCGACGCCATGCCGATGTACTGGCTGGGCTGGGACTTCGCGCGCGCCGGTGAACTCGGTGCGCTGGAACGCGCGCTGATAGCCGTGATCAGTGCCGATCCGCTGATCCGGCAGATGTTCGTGGACGGCGTGCTGTCCCATCGCGTCTCGCCCTACCAGGTGATGACCCCGAAGGTGATCCTGCGCGCGGCGCGGCGCCTGCTCGGCACCGGCACGTCACCGGCGCGGACCGCGACGCTGATCGGCGCGCGACTGGCCGAGGAGGCGCGTCGCCAGTACCTGTTGCGCCGACCCAGGTTCGCGCCACTGCCGAAGCCCTCCGGTGCCGCTTCCGCGGCCAAGGTCCGCGACGGTGACGCGTGGGCCGGTGACATCGCGGACGAGCGAACCGACCCGGTGCGCACGCACCGGTCCTGACCGCGCACATCGAGAAAACGGGAGCACACCGTGCGCACTACCATCGAATCGGTCGACTTCGCGCTGGACGCGCCGGATTTCCGGTCCGATCCCTACGCCACGTACGCGCGGCTGCGCACGGATCACCGGATCTTCTGGCACGAGGGCTACGCCGCCTACGTGGTGCCGCGCTACGCGGACGTCATGGAGGTGTTGAAGGGCAGCCGGTGGAAGGTGCGGCCCGGGTCGAACTTCCTGCAACGCCAACTGGCCGCGAACGAGACCGTCAACCAGCTGATGCAGGGGTTCTACTACTTCCTGGACGACCCGGAGCACCGCAGGCTGCGCAGCATCGTGTCCACCACCTTCACCCCGCGCGTGGTGCTCAACTTCCGCGAGCGCATTCAGCAGATCTGCGACGAGCTGCTGGACTCGACGCTCGGCGCGACCGGCAGCGCCGAGTTCATGACCGACATCTCCTACCCGATGACCATCCGGGTCATCACCGAGATCCTCGGCGTGTCCGAGGAACAGGACCACAAGTTCTTCTTCGACCTGGCTTTCGCGCTCGCCGGGCTGCTGGAGTGGGACGCGCCGGTGGGGCGGGTACTGGCCGGCGGCGAGTCGATGATGAAGATCAGCGAACGGTTCGTGGACGTGCTGGAGGACCGCCAGGGCGCGCCGCGCGAGGACCTGATCAGCGCGCTGATCCAGGCACAGGCGGAGGGCCGCGCCTCGGACAGCTTCGAGATCATCTTCATGTGCGTGCTGCTGCTCACCGTCGGCTACGAGACCACCATGAACCACCTCGGCAACGGCGTCAACGCACTACTGTCCAATCTGGACCAGTTCGACCGGCTGCGGACCGAGCCGGGCATCATCTCCGGTGCGGTCGACGAACTTCTGCGCTACGACGCGCCGGTGCAGGTCACCTCGCGGGTCGCCATCGAGGACATCGACGTGGCGGGCACCACCATCAGGGCGGGGGAGCAGGTGGTCGTCCTGCTCGGGGGTGCCAACCGCGACCCCGGCGAGTTCGCCGACCCGGACCGCCTCGACCTGACCCGGCCCAACGCTGGCAAGCACATGACCTTCGTGCACGGCCCGCACTACTGCCTCGGCGCGGCACTGGCCAAGACCGAAGGCGAAATCATGTTCCAGACCCTGGCCCGACGCTATCCGAACGCCCGGTTGGCCGCGCCACCACAGTGGCGGGACACCGCGATCCTGCGTTCGCTGCACCGGCTACCGATCGCCCTGGAGGGGTGAGCATGTCCGAATCCACCGGCCGCGCCGACGTCGGCCGCACCGTTCTGCGCGTCGGCGGCTGGTTCGCCGTCGTCGGCACCATCCTGTCCACTGTGGTCAACGTGCTGCACCCGCACCAGGACGTGCCGACCGACATCTTCATGCGGGAGGTGCACGAGACCGCCTTCTGGATCCCGCTGCACCTGGGCATCGTCGCGGCGCAGCTGTTCGACCTGGTGGCCATGCTGGCCATCGGCCGCACGCTGCGCCGGTCGCTGCGCTCCGACCTGGCCCGCTATGCCGACGGCGCGGCGATCGTCGCCGCCGCGGTGATGCTCACGCTGATGGGCCAGGACGGCTTCTCCACCAAGCACATGGCCGACTACTACGAGAGCACCACCGGCGCCGCGCACGCCGCCGCCTATCCGGTGGCCTACGCGTTCCTGCTCCTGCTGCTGGCCGGGCTCGGCCTGTGGTACCTGGTGTTCTTCGGCGTTGCCATGCCGCTGTACTCGGTGGCCATGCTGCGCAGCAGCTTCTACCCGCGCTGGATCGGCATGCTCGGCCTCGGTTCCGGCCTCTGCGGTCTGGTCACCGGCGCGTTGATCTACACCCTCGGTTCGTCGTTCCTGGTCACCACGCTGATGTTCCTGGTGTTCTCGTTCCTGGGCTTCCTGTGGCTGTTGGTCACCGGCGTCCACCTGCTGCGCGCGGCCAAGGCACCCGCCGAGGACGGCATTGCCGTCGAAGAGCCGCAACCCTCCTACGCGGCAGGGAGCTGAGCATGGTCGAGGCAGTCGATGTCCGCGAGTCCGCCATCACGGTGGTGCGCAGGCTCTACGCCGCCTACAACGAGCACGACCTGGACGGTGTGCTGGCCTGCTGGGCACCCGAGGGCGGGGTCGAGCACCTGCCGCTGGTCGGCGACATGACGGTGCCTGGCCAACTGCGCGGGCACCTGGCCGGCTTCTACGGCGCCTTTCCGGACGCACGCACCGAGATCGTGTCGCTGGTCGCCGATGACGAGGGCCGGGTGGCCACGCAGGTGCGGCTCTCCGGCACGTTCACCGGGACCCGGTTCGACGGCCTGCGGGCCAACGGGAAAGCCTGGGTCGCCCGAATGGCCGAGTTCTTTGTCACCGAACGTGGCCGAATTACTCGGATGGACGCCTACATGGACAATATGGACCTGGCCCGCCAACTCCAACTGCTACCGCCGGAAGGCGGTCCGATGGAGAAAATCATGCGCGGCGGTTTCAATCTGAAGGTCGCGCTGAACGACCTGCTGGCGAGGAAATCCTGACCAGGTGCGGTTTTGCGCGCATCTGCGGAATTGGTGATGACCTGGTGATGGCCTGGTCACAGCGACCAGGGCGGTGGCGGCGAGCGGCTGCTACGGTCCGCTCGGCGTCTGTCTGCACGGAATGAGGAATGAAGTGAACGCGCAGCGAACGAAGCAGGACCGGACCACTTTCCTGGAGCGGAATCCGAAATCCGTGCTCATCGTCGCCGCGATCATTCTGTTGGTGACGCTCGGGATCGGCATCACCGTCATTCCCGCGTTGTCCGGCGGCGGATTCGATGCCACCGGAGTCGAGTCGACCACCGTCGCGAACACCCTGAAGCATGAGTTCGGCGTCGGCAGCGAGGACGCGGCGTTCCTGGTGACCGCGAGCCAGGGCACGGTGGACAGCCCGGCCGCAACCGCCGCGGGCCGCGCGCTCACCACGCAGGTGCGCGCCACGCCCGGCGTGACCGGTGTGCTCTCCTACTGGGGCAACGCGGACCTCGGCGGCCTGCGCGGCGCCAACGGCAAGCAGGCGCTGCTGCTGATCGAGCTCTCCGGCAGCCAGAACGACAAGAGCGCCTGGCTGCGCACCGCGCACACCCGCTACGACAGCGTGCACGACGCGATCACCGTGCGGATCGGCGGCAGCGCCGAGGTGTTCCGCTCCATCCAGGACCAGATCACCAGCGACCTGATCACCTCCGAGGCGATCGCCGTGCCGCTGAGCCTGATCCTGCTGCTGTTCGTGTTCCGCAGCCTGATGTCCGCGCTGCTTCCGCTGGCCATGGGCGGGCTCTCCGCGGGCATCACGTTCTTCGTGCTGAAGGTGCTGACGCAGTTCACCGAGGTGTCGATCTTCTCGTTGAACCTGACCAGCGCGCTGTCGCTGGGCCTGGGTATCGACTACGGCCTGCTGATGGTCACCAGGTTCCGAGAACAGCTCGCCAGGGGCCAGACGGTGCCCGACGCGGTGCGCACGACGGTGCGCACCGCGGGCCGCACCGTGCTGTTCAGCGGCCTCACCGTCGGCCTGTCCCTGGCCACGCTGCTGCTGTTCCCGTTGCCGTTCCTGCGATCCTTCGCCTACGCCGCGATCCCGTCGGTGGCCGGCGCGATCATCGGTGGTCTCCTGGTGATGCCCGCGCTGCTGCGGCTGCTCGGCCACGGGATCGAGAAGTGGCCGCTGACCAGGCTGCCCAAGATCAACGCCAGCGAGGACACCTGGGGCCGCATCGCGAACTGGGCCATCCGCCGCCGGATCCCGGTCGCGGTGGTGCTGATCCTCGCGCTCGGCGTGCTCGCCGTGCCGTTCCTGCACGTGCAGATCGGCAAGGACGACGACCGGGTGTTGCCGGTCTCCGCACCGGTGCGCACGGTGCAGCAGGAGATCCGCGACAACTTCCCCGGCAACACGCCCTACCCCCTCAACGTCTACCTGCCCGGCCGCGGCAACAACCCGGCCGGTCACGCGGCCCGGGACGCCATCATCGCGAAGGTGACCGCGCTGCCCCATGTCGATCTGGCGCGTGGCCCGGAAGGCATCTGGCAGGCGGGCAGGCAGGTCGCCGCGCTGCCCGGCGCGGCCCAGGTGATGTCCAACGCGCAGGACTCGTTCCTGTCCGTGCTGCTCAAGCCCGACATCGGCGTGTACTCCGACCAGGCGCGCCAGACCGTCCAGGACATCCGCGCGATCAGCTACGACGGAACCAGTCCGCAGGTCACCGGCGAGTCCGCGCTGCTGGTCGACGACGTGGACGCCATCGGGTCCCGGCTGCCGTGGGCCATCGCGCTGATCGTGCTGTTCACGTTCGTGATGACGTTCCTGCTCACCGGCAGCGTCGTGGTGCCGATCAAGGCTCTGGTGCTCAACCTGCTCAGCCTGACCGCCACGTTCGGCGTGATGGTCTGGGGTTTCCAGGACGGCCATCTCCAGAGCCTGCTCGGCTTCACCTCGTCCGGCTATCTGGATGACGCCATGCCGGTGCTGATGTTCTGCGCCGCGTTCGGCCTGTCCATGGACTACGAACTGTTCCTGATCTCCCGTATTCGCGAGGAATTCCTCCGCCGCGGCGACAACCGCGCCGCCGTGGTCGCCGGCATCAGCAAGACCGGTGCGGTGTTCACCTCGGCGGCCCTGCTGCTGGCCGTGGTGTTCGCCGGGCTGATCGCGTCCAAAGTGTCCATCATCAAGATGGCGGGCCTCGGCATCGTCCTCGCGGTGCTGATGGACGCGCTGGTGATCCGCTCGCTGCTGGTACCCGCGCTGATGAGCATGATGGGCCGCGCCAACTGGTGGGCGCCGAAGTTCCTGCGCCGCGTGCACGGCGTCCTCCACGTCTCGGACGGCGCCGCCGACGAGGAACCCGCGCGACACCCGACCCCCGTCAGTTCACCAGGCTGAGGAGCCGTCGTCAGGATGCCCAGGGCGCCGTCCGGTTGACCGTGTCCCAGAACTGGCAGTTGTGCTGTGCCGCGATCTGGCTTGCCGCAACGAGCACGCTGTCCCCACCAGCCTGGAGGGACATCACCGGGTAGCCGGGCGCAGCGTACGGCGTCCACGACGGCGTGCCGGGCGCGGTCGGTGTACCGGTCCGCGCGAACCCGGTCCACTGCGCCAACACCTGTGTCTGTAGCGCGAGTTGGTTCGCGTCCAGCGATCCGGGCGAGTCGTGGACCAGCCGGTTGATCGCGCTGTGGTTGGCGCCGAGCGGCAGCGTCTCGCCGGGGGAGTCCGCGTCGTCGTCCTCGTAGGCGTACACCGGGATGTTCCTGCCCAACTCGGCGTAACTTTCCAGGGACGGGCACACGCTGAAGGCGTCCGCCATCACCGTGCGGTAGGCGATGAACGGCGACGGGGCCGGGTACCGCAGCACCGGATAAAGCCCGAGCACGGCGGGCGCGAGCGCGCCGAACTGCTGGCGCACCAACTGCTCGTACTGGGCGGTCGTGTCGGCGACGATGGTGTGACCTGGATAGTTCGCGTAGATGCCGCCGTTGAACTCGTCCCGGCCGACGCCGATCATCACCTTGACGTGGTTGACGCGGCCGAGTTCGAACGCCTGACTCGCCGACATCGGTAGCGTCGTGCCGTTGACGATCGGCCCGATCACCCCGCCTCCGTTCGGATCGAGGAACTGGCCGCCATCCTCGACCAGGGTGTCGCCCGGTACCGCCCGCAGGCAGGCCGCGACGTCGGCGGCGGTCGCGCAGCCGACCTTGGCCGCGAACTGCGCACCGAGCTGTTGCGCCTGTGCCTCGGTCGGCAGCCGCGACTTGCAGTCCGCGGGCCACCAGATGGTGTTGACATCGAAGTTGTAGTACCCGCTGATGCTGATACCGCGCTGGAACAGGCCGTTCGCGGCCGGCGACGCGATCTGGTCGCAGACGCTGGCCCCGCCTGCCGACTCACCGAAGATCGTCACGTTGCCGGGGTCGCCGCCGAACGCCGCGATGTTGTCCTTGACCCAGCGCAGCGCCGCCTGCTGGTCCTGTAGCCCGAAGTCTCCGCTGTGCGGGCCGAGTGCCTGCGCGGCCAGGAATCCCATGATTCCCAGGCGGTATCCGGCGTAGACGTAGATGGCCGGACCGGTGCCGACGAAGTTCGTTCCGTCGTCGTCCCGGGCCTCGCCAAGGAATCCGCCGCCGTGGATCTCGAACATCACCGGAAGTCGCTGGCCCGGTCGAGCCCCAGCCGGTTCCTGGACCTCAAGAAACAGGCAGTTCTCGCTGGTCCCGGGCTGCACTGGACTGCCAGAGGTGCCTGGTGACAGACAGCCCGGTCCGCGTTCGGTGGCCTGATAGGTAGCCGTCCACGACGCCACCGGCTGCGGCGGCTGCCAGCGCAGCTTGCCGACGGGCGGGGCGGCGTAAGGAATGTCGAGGTAGGACGTCTGCCCGTTGGCGGTGACACCGCACACCGGTCCGCTGTTGGTCGGCACCAAGGTTCCGTTGGAGCAGGCCGGTGGCGAGGTCGACGGCTGGGCCCGATGCCAGGCCGGAAAGCCGAGACCGGGTAACACGGCCACGACCACCACGACAACGGCCGCGAACACGACCGTGAGATACCACCGGTGGGAAACGCTCGAAGCCTGCATGGTGCGCTCCTGTCGTTTCGGGTCAGCGAACATGAGATCCGTCCCGTCCTCGTGTCGTCAACTCCGGTCCGCTGGTACTTTCACGCGGTGCGTCGCATATTCGCAGTCGGGGTCGCCGCCGCGACACTGTTCGGATTCGCCAGTGTTCCCGCCTGGTCTGCCACCGGGACCGATCAGGTGATCGACTATCACGGTTACCAGATCCAGGTCCCCGCGTCGTGGCCGGTGTACAACCTGGCCACCGACCCGACTCGGTGCGTGCTGTTCAACGAGCACGCGGTCTACCTTGGCACCCCAGGAGCCGACCAGCGGTGTCCAGTACACGAGTTCGGCCGGACCGAGGCGGTGCTGGTGCAACCGGAGCAGACGTCACTGCCGCCAGGCGCGCTAACGCTCGCGTCGGACACGGCGTCGCTGCCGGGTGCACTGCCCGCGAGCGCCACGAACAGCCACACGGTGCAGTTCGCGGCGCCGGGGCCCGGCGTAACGGTCACCGCGACGTACGGGGCCGACGACACGCAGATCCGCTCGATCCTGGCGGGCGCCAGGATGACCGCCAAGTCCCCGGCCACCAACGCCCCGGCTACCAGCGCCCCGGCGGCTGCGCGCCCGTCAGCTGGCAGCGGCGGTTCGACAGCGCCGCAGGTGTCGCTGCGCCAGGGGCAGGGTCTCGGGATCGACCCATGCACCGTGCCGTCGGTCGCGACGATGACCGACTGGCTGGCGTCGCCATATCGGGTGATCGGCACCTATCTGGGCGGCGTGAACTGGGCGTGCGGCTACGGAAACTTCGACCGGGCCTGGGCCAGCGAGGTCGCGGCCGAGGGCTGGCAGTACATCCCCATCTGGGTCGGTCCGCAGGCGCCGTGCACGACGATCAAGAACGCCACCCTGATCGACCCGGCTGACGCGGCGGCCCAAGGCAGCGCCGAAGCCGCGAGCGCGGTCGCGACGGCCCAGAGCTTCGGCTACGGCCGGGGGACGCCGATCTACTTCGACATGGAGGGCTACAGCCGCTCGAACACCTCGTGCGGGCAGGCGGTCACGACGTTCCTGGGCGGCTGGACCGAGGGGCTGCACGCGGCCGGATACCTCTCCGGGGTCTACTCGAGCGCGTCGTCCGGCATCGCCGACCTCGCGGCGCTGTACGCAAACCCGGACTACCAGCGGCCGGATGACGTGTGGGTGGCCCGCTGGAGCGGCGACCCGGTGCTGACCGACCCCGACATCCCGAGTGGCGACTGGCCGAACGCGGTATCGCACCAGTACTACGGAGGCCACGACGAGACCTGGGGCGGCAGCACCGTCAACGTCGACAGTGACGTTGTCGACAGCGCGGTGGCCGGTTATCCAGTCCCGTCGAACACAGGTGGAGTGGCGATGTTCGACGAGCCGTCCGCGGTGTCCGTGGCACCGGGCAACACCGGCACCGCGCAACTGGTGATCAACGGCGGCCAGCACGACTCGTTCGTGAGCTGGCGCGCCGACGCGCCCGCCGGAGTGTCGGTGACGCCAGGATCCGGTCACCTCTTCGTTCCCGCGAACGGGCAGGCGAGCGTGCCGGTCCAAGTCTCGGCTTCCGCGTCACTACCGGCCGGCCGGTATGACGTGCCAATCACCGCGTACGCGGGCTTCCAGCAGCTCACGGAGACATTCCTGCTGGTCAGCAGTGGCTCCGCGGTGCCGGGAGCGGTCGTGCTCTACGCGGCGGACCCACAGAGCATGACGATCGCCGCCGCCGACGGGCAGCGGCTGGCGCTGCCCCCGAGCGGGGTGACCGGCAACTTCGAGACCGCGTGGAACGACGCTTCCGGCAACTCCGATGTGGTGATCGCGGTCGGTGCCGCAGCGTCGGACGCGCTGTTCTACAACGCCTGCGGCTGGACGAACCCGGCGGGCACGGGCGCGGGCAGCACCCCCTTCGGCTACCCGGTGGCGCCGCTGCGGAGCGGTCACGCGGGTACGTTCGAGGGAGCGGTCGGGACCAGCACGGCCACAACCACGTTGCTGGCCGACCAGTTCGCGCAGTACGCGTTGGCCGGAACGATCCCGAACGACGGCGGCCAGCCGGTCGGGCCGGCCACGCCCACGGACACCTGTCTGGGGTCAGCCAACATACCGGTGCAATAGCCCGCACCAAGCGCGATAGTCGCCGTGTTCGGCGAAGCTGTTCGCGCTCCTTTGTGGACTGGAAACCTGGCCGTCAATGCCGGATGGCCTTGGCAAGACTTGCTTTTGGGTGGCTGGTCACTTCTTGTGCGGCAATGACCGCGCATAGGCGGTGCCCCGAGCGACCCACTGTTCGACCTCGCTGTCGGTGTCGACGTCGACGGCGAGCCAGCCCGCCATTTCCCGCCCGCGCATCACCATCGGTCGGACCCGCTTGCCGTCAATGAGCTTTTCGCCTGCTTCCGGGTCGACCCGGATCAGCATGCCGCCGCCCGAGCGCGCGGCCACCGCCATGTTTCCATTGAGCATGAATCCAAGGCCACCGAACATGCTCTGTTCGGTGGCGCCTTCCTGACCGGCCATCAGCTCTCGGATGTGCTCGGCCAGTTCAAGGTCGTAGGCCATGCCGCCGATTATCCACTCGCAGTGTGAACAGGTGACCCCACTCGGAACGCGAAATCGGCCGCGAAGACCAATCGTCGCGTCTCATCGGCAGAAGAGCGCACTCGAAGCCCGGCACGCTACGCGGCAGATGAAGATGCTAGATAGACGAAGCCCGACAGCGCCTGACCGGTCGACGATGTCGGCGAGATCGACGCCTGGACAGCACCTTCGCATGACTCCGGCGGATCCTGATGCGACAACCGGACATCGTGATGCGGTCGAAGCGGCTCATCCTGGCCTGAGCGGGTGCTGCGCGCCGAGGATCTGCGCTCGTCGAACAGGAGTATTCACACCTATCCCGCGGCCACGACGCCGCCGACGGCGGTGCGTCCGGCCGGTGTACCGACCAACTCGACAGTCACACCCGAACGGACGCGCTCGCCGAACACGCCGACGACCGCCTCGGTGACGCCAGATGCCAGCCGAGCCACGGTTTCCTGCGCGTCCGGGCGGCGCAACGCTGCCTCCCTGATACCGAACGTCACGCTGGGCGAGGGTGCTTGCGCGGGCTTGCCACCGATGCCCCATCGGTTGGCGGACAAGCCGATCAGGTGCACCACCGCGATGTCCCGCGCCCAGTCGCCATAGACATCGACGACCGCATCAGTCAGCGCCTCGATCAAGTCGGCCTCCCGACCGAGAAGATCGTTTTCGAGGACGTGCACCGTCAGATGTGGCATGCCAGCTCCCCCTAGAATAAGTTTGATCCTAAATAGTATTTGTTAACAACGCTAATGGTGAGGTGGTCGCGTGTCAACACCCGAGCCCACGGACGACGCCGTCCGGGAACTACTGCTGCTGATGCCGCGCCTGGTCGGCAGAGCTAAACGCCTGCCACTGCCCGACCAGTTGCGGTCATTCGACCTGGCTCCACGGCATCTGTCCCTGCTGTCGTTGCTACTGCTCGACGGGCCACAGACCGTTTCGCAGCTGGCCGAGAAACTCAGCGTGGCCCCGACCACGGTGAGCTTGATCGTGAGTGACCTCAGCCGCAAAGGGGTGCTGGTACGACACGAAGACGACGCCGACCGACGACGGCGCATCATCGACATCGGCCCCGACAGCAGACCGGCCATCTCCCAGTGGCTCTCACCCGGCGCACACGCCTGGCGACACGCCCTCACCCCTCTGACACCGCGACAACGACGCATGTTCGTGGACACGCTGCTCGCCTACGAGACAGCATTCGCGTCCGCATCCGACAATGCGCCGACAGACTGAGCTGAGGTTCCCGATCAGCGGCAGTGAGTGCGTTCGTGGCGGCGAATTGTCGTGTCGCCGGCTGGGCTGGGTCACCGGTGGCGATGATCGGCTCATCCGCAATGCACTTGATGTTGTCGCGGAGTCTGATCTACTGTCCACCTCGCGTTGATCGCGCACTCCGGGGTGTTGTGGTCGCTCGCCGCTCAACGGAGGTTGTGATGCACAAGCTGCTGGTCCTGTATCCCGAGCCCGCCGATCCCGACCACTTCCGCGACTACTACGTGAACAACCACCTCCCGCTGGTCGCGCGCATGCCCGGCCTGCTCGCGTGGCGCTACAGCTTCGAGGTGGCAGCGCTGCAGGGACAGACGCCGTACTTCGCGGTTTTCGAGGCCGAGTTCGCTGACGCTGCGGCAATGACCGCGGCGAGGGCGTCTCCGCAGGGCCAGCAGGTGACTGCCGATGTCGCCAACTACGCCACCGGTGGTGCGGTCGTCATCCACTATCCGGTGTAGAACGGCACCAGCTGAGCCTGGCCCTGAGGCACCGCCGTATCCGCGGTGAGCCATGTTCGCCACATCCTCGCGGAATCGGTCCCCGCACTCTCTTCGGCAGAGTCGGATGTTCGCGCACGCTCGACCAGCGGCATTTGCAGGTGTTTGACGGGTGCCGAATGGACTCGGCCGTCCGGGGGCTGCCTGTGGTGGGCTGGCGGGGTTGTCCAGGGGCACGGAGTGAGACGTGCCCCTGGAGGTGGGCACCGGTTGGCGGGGTCGGCGCTGTCTCGTTGGCGGTTGTCCTGGAGTAACGCCGAGGCGCGTGCGGTGTGCTGCTGGCCAGGAATGCTGGGCTGGTCAGGCCGGTGCCGACTGCCACGCTGGCCGGGCGAGGAAGATCAGTGGCCGGGTCTGCCCGTCGGTGTCCGGCGGGGAGGGATGTCTGCCGCCACATGCCGGGCGCGGAACCGACCTGGGATCGCCTCGAAGGCGGGACGTTCATCCCACGGTGCGGCCGCGCTACCGCGGGTTGCGATAGGCGTAGACCGTGGTGTCCGACGCTGCGTAGACCATGATGTTCGACCCCGCGTCGTCCGGGTCGTCCGTGGCGCAGAAGTCCCAGTCCGTGGTGCTGCCGCCGGGTCCGGCCCAGGCGATGGCGCCCGTGTCGCCGTTCAGGACAAGGAAACCGGCCGGTGGCGTGCTGCCCGAGTCCACGGTGGGCACGAAGACCCAGTTGCCCGAGGTGGTCAAGCCCTCGCCCAGCGAGAACGGCATGCGCGTCCCCCATCGCTTGGTGCCGAGGCTCTGGTCGATTCCCCATACCGTGTCGTTGTATTCTCCCGACCCCGTTTGGGTGCGCTGGCCGACGACGAGCGTCATAATCCCCGACACGCCGACCCCCATGATCCTGAACCCGGCCCCCAGCGCCATCTTGCGCGGGACGCCGGTGGTGGGGTTCAGGACGACCAGCTGGTCTCCGGCGATCGCCAGGACGTCCCCGGCGATCGCGATGCTCCTTGGATCGGTGCCCGTGCAGGTGTTGGGTGTGGCCCACCGTTGGGTGCCCGACTGGTCCAGGCAGACGGTGTCGGTGTCGTCCTGGAGGTAGCAGGTCTGGCCGACGATGGCGGCGACGCGATCGGCCGACTTGATCGGGCGCCGCCACATCTCGACGCAGTCGGGCCAAGTGATCGCGACGATCTCGTCTGGGCCGCCGGCCTTCTCGATAGCGAGCACGGCGGTGCTCTCGGCGTAGAGTCCGAGAACCTCCCTCAGGTTGTTGTCGCCGTTGTCGTGGCGGAGCTGCTGTTTGCCGTCCGGGCCAATGGCGAACAGCACAAACGTCGCGGTCTCCGCCATGTAGGCCTGCCCGATCAGCGACGAGCCATGCACGCCGAACCAGTCGAAGAGGGTGCCCTCAGACACGCCGTCCGGTCGTCCGATCGTCCACCGGGGCGCGCCGGTCGCCGCGTCGAACGCCTGCGCCGTCTTCCGATCCCACCGCACGAGGACGTCACCCATCAGGCCGAGGCCGCCCGCGTAGTGGGTGGCCACGGCGCGGCTCCAGGTCGGCGCGGGGCCCTTGGGCACCGGCGCGCTGGTGGGCGACTCGCCGGCCTGGTCTGCGTGGCTGTTGCCGGCAAGCGCGACCGCGACGGCGCCGCCCGCCACGGCGGCGACGCCGGCGCCGATCCCGGCGATCCACAGGAACTTGCGTCGATTCGGCATCGGCGCGGCCACCGGCGGCGGTTGCGGCCCCCACCCTCCGCCGACAGGGCCGGACCACGCCTGCGCGCCGACGACGTCCGTGCGGCCCTCGGCGACGGACCATGCGGGGGCGCCGTGGGACGGGCCGGACAGCCAGGCGAGCCAGTCGCGTTGGACGGCGATCTGTTGCCGCACCGCCTCTGGCCACGGCTCGGCGGCCGGCGGCTGCGGGCCGGCCATGGCCAACACCTCAGCGGGCGTGGGCCGGGCCGCGGGGTCTTTGGCAAGGCACGCCTGGACGATCAGGAGCAGCCGGCCAGGCACCCGTCCCAGGTCCGGCTCGCCCTGCACGATGTTGGACAGCGTGCGCACCGTCGAGGAACCAGCGAACGGGCTGTTCCCCACGCACGCCGCCGCCAGCACGGATCCCAACGAGAACACATCCGAAGCCGGGGCCAGCTCGCGGCCCTCCGCCTGCTCCGGGGAGACGAACCCCGGCGACCCCACCAGCCACCCGCTCCGGGTCAACTGCCCACGGCCGCCCTCGCCGTCCGCCGCTCGCGCGATCCCGAAATCGATCACCCGCGGCCCGTCCGGGGCCAGCAGCACGTTCGACGGCTTCACATCCCGGTGCACCAGGCCCGCCCGGTGGATGTCGGCCAGGCCGGCGGCCAGGCCGGCGGCCAGCCGCAGCACCGCCTCCTCCGGCAGCGGCCCGGCGCTGTCCAGCGTCTGCCGCAGCGACGGGCCCGGCACGAACACTGAAGCCAGCCACGGCACCTCCGCCTCCGGGTCCGCGTCGACCACCGATGCCGTGTACGCGCCCGACACCGCCCGCGAGGCGTCCACCTCACGCCGGAATCGGGCGCGGAACCCCGGGTCCATCGCGAACTGCGCATGCACCTGTTTGACCGCCACCAGCCGGCCGTCCGGGCCGCACCCCAGCCACACCCGGCCCATCCCGCCCTCACCGAGCTTTCCCAACACCCGGTACCGGCCGACCATCCGCGGATCCGACGGCCTCACCACAACCCCACCTGGTCCTCCACACAACGCAGACACGACACGCTAACCAGCACAGCACCCTAACGACGGCCGATGAAATCCCCATGACATCACCGAGAGCCACGCCCGGGGACGACGCAGTGACCAACACCCTCGACTCGGCAGAGTCGGATGTTCGGCGCACGCTCGACCAGTGGCCGAAGAGGACGTTCGATTAGGCGCCAACGCCCGGCACCGGAGCCTGCCGGATGGCGGGTGATGCCCGCCACTCGGCAGGGCGATCTCGCCTAGCCTGACTGTCCAATCGCGCTGCTGAGACGAAAAGGACGGTCGACGATGAAGTTCGAAGTCACCTCGGACGTGCGGGTCCCGATGCGGGACGGGACCATGCTGTCGACCAGTATCTGGCGACCGGGCACGGACGAGCCGGTGCCGGCACTGCTCATGCGCACGCCCTACGGCAAAGAGATGCTCGGGGCATTGGGAGGAAGCTCGCCGAATTTCTTCACGGGCTGTTCCTGAGAGCACTGCTGGCGAGCACCGCTGACGCCATCGCAGCAGTCGACGAGGCGCTGTCCGGCCCCGACTCCACGCCGCTGGAGCGGATCAAGGCGCAGATGCTGAAGGTCGCCATCGTGCTGAGCGACGACGACCGGCAGGGCTCGCTGTTCACCAAGGCCACCGTCGAGCTGGGGCACCGCGATACCGACGTTGCCGCGTCCGCGCTCGATGGATTCACCCGGCTCGAAGGGATCTACCGCCACTGCATCATCGACGCTCAGCGCATCGGCGAGATCGCCGCCGACGCCGACCCGCACTCCCTCGCAGCGTACTTAGTCGCCGTCACCAGGGGGATGGAAGTCGTTGCCACTGCCGGGGTCGGCCGTGCCGAGCTGACCGCGATCGCCACGACCTCGCTTGCGGCGCTTCTTCTTGCCGATCGCACCGGATCCGCGTGATCGGGCCTGTTCCTCCCCGTGGTGGGCCCCGGATTCACCAGCATCGAAACACTCAAGGGGACCGCGCGGGGGCGGCGACAGCCGGGCGGCCCACGGCAGAGTCGTATCCGATCCCCGCTGGCGAGGAAGGATGGGCATGGGCACGGACGGATACTTCACGCTGGCCGCCACGGACCGATGGCGATTGGCGACACCGGACGGGAAGCCGTTCCTGTCCATCGGCGTCGTCCATGCCGACGACACGAACCTGCGGTACCCCCACAACGCCGACGTGTTCGCCGAGCGCTATGGATCCTCGCGCCGAGCGTGGCTTCGCGACGGCCTCGTACCGGAGCTGCGAGCGTGGGGCTTCAACACTCTCGGGTGGACCTCGGAATACGTCAGCGGCAGCGGCCTGTCGGCGATGCAAGATGTCGTCGACCTCGGTCACTCCGACGGACTGCCCGACGACGAAGCGGCCGGCAGCGGACTGCCCTACACCCTGTCGCTGCGGATCGCCGAAATCGAGCACTGGAACGGCCACCCCGCCTATCGCGATCCCCGATCCCCCGCATTCGCCCAGTGGTGCGACCATCTGGCCCGGACCCGATGCCGGCCCGACGACCCGAACCTGATCGGATACTTCCTCGTCGACGCGCCCGCGTGGGCGAAACACCCGGCCGGCAGCGGCTATCCCACCGGAGAGCTGCCCGAGATCGCCGACGCCTACTACCGAGTCGCGACCGAGGCCATCCGCAAGCGCGACCCGAACCACCTGATCCTCGGTGATCGGTACGGGACCAGGGCCGGCATCCCGGAACCGGTACTCGACGCGGCTGCCGCCTATGTCGACGTCTTGAGCCTGCAAACCTTTCCGGCCGTCGACCAGACCGCGATCGACACCGTGGCCGGCCAGTTCGACGCCTGGCACCAACGCACGAGACTGCCGATCCTCGTCGCCGACACGGGGAACTGGTGCCCGACCGTCATGAGCCCAGCACGGGGCGGATCGGCTCGGGACCAGGCCGAGCGTGGCCGGGGATACCAGATGATCGCCGACACCTTCGCCGCACGCCCGTGGTGCCTGGGCTGGCACTGGTGCAGCTGGCTGGAGAACCCGCACCGCGGCTTCGGCCTCAAAGACCCCTGGGACGAGCCGTACGTCGATCTGGTGACGATAGCCCAGCAGGTCAACCGCCGCTGGACCGACGCGCTTGCCGCTCGACCGTCCACATGAGACTCTGTGACTGTTCTCAGCAGGCAGCGCTGCCTCGACGACGAGAAGGGCTCTCGCCCTGGGGCTTCGCCTGGGCCGACTCCGGCGGCGGGGACCGGTTCGCATGCGCCACGCCGGACCGGGTCTACGCGGCGTCATCGACCACCGTCTACGCCTATCCTCGCCATCCGTAGCGCGGGGCCGCACCGTGCGATGAACGGCCCGCCGTCGAGGCGATCCCGGGCCAGTTCCGCGTCCGCCATGTGGCGACATACGGACACCCGAGACATTTCTCCCCCCGGCCGAGGCTTTCGGAATGTGTCCGTGATGACGACCGCCAGCCGCGTCGAGAGACGAATTTACGCGGCGTTTTCACGGCGCGGGACGCGAGGGCAGCGCATGTAACACGTGGTACCCGACGATATGCGTGTGGCCGGTTACCTCGGTGTGCTGTCCCTCTACGAGGGGTTCTTCAGCGGTGGAGCGCGCATCCTCCACAGCGATGTGCTGGCGGGCCTGCACGCCCGCGGCCAGCGGCATCGCGTCCTGAGCATTCACGGGCAGGCTCACCGTGAGGCGACGCTGCAGCGCATGCAGGACGATGCCAGCTACCGCAAGCTTGTCGCCGCGGGCGTGTCGGTGTCCGCGCTGCGCGAGGGCAGCACGGGGCCGGCGGAGTTCGACGAGGCGGAGTTGGTCGCGTTCGAGCGGGAGATGTCCGGTGTCGAGGTGCTCCTCACGCTCAAGGAGCAGCCACTGCGTCTGGTCAACCAAGCCGGCGCGCGGGGCAAACCCGTGATCACCTGCCTGCACCGTTCCGATCCCGAGAACCAGGGGGAAGCCCTGGCCCAGTTGCGCACTGCGGTGAACACCGGGGCCATCGCGGCACTGGTCTGCTGCGCCGAGTCGACCCGGGCGGCCTACCGGGCCGTCGGGATCCCCGCCGACTTGCTCGAGGTGATCCCCAACGGGGTCGACCTGCGCCGTTTCCGCCCCGACCGGCTGGCCCGTGCCCGACTGCGGCGCGCGCTGGGCATCACGCCCGACGCGCCGGTGATCGCGTTCGCCGCGCGCTACGACCTGATGAAGAACGTGCCGCTGTTCCTGCGGGCCGCAACGGCTTTCCTGACGGCGAGACCGGACGCGCACGTCGTGATGTGCGGGGCTGGGATGACCGCCGCGAACCCCCACCTCACCGCCGACCTGGCGCTGGTCGGGCTGGAGGACTCGTCCCGGCTGCATCTGCTCGGGCTGCGTGATGACCCTCAGGTGCTGTTCGCCGCGTCCGACGTGGTGTCGTTGACCTCAGCGTTCGGTGAGGCGGCCCCGCTGTGTCTGATCGAGGGCATGATGTGCGGCGCGATCCCGGTCGCCACCGACGTGGGCGACTGCGCGTCGATCGTGGCCGGCCGCGGCCTGGTCACCACGCCCGATCCCGAGGCCGTCGCCGCGGCCTGGGCAGAGGCGTTGGCCCGCCGCGACCAGTTCGTTCCCGCCCTGCTGGCCAGCCGCGATCAGTTCGGTCGACGCCGGATGATCGCCTCGTACGCGCGCCTCATCCGCCGCGCGAGCCGCGCGGCCGGCACGCGTACCCGGATGCCGCTGACCGCGACGGCGCAGCGAGCGGAGGCGGCTGCTTAACCCTACGAGCAACGGCGGGCGGCGTGAGACCTCCATCCTGTTGCGCGATGCGGCATTTCATGGCCTGTGCGGGTGGAGTCGGCCCACCGTCAGCGCGGTGACCTGCGGTGGGCCACCTTTCGGTGGTGGAACGAGTGCGCGACTTCGTCGGTGAAGGCGGCCGTTCGGCCTTCCTGTTGCGCGAACCGGAATTTCGTGTCCGCTGTGGCAGGCGGATAGCTTCGGATTCATGGAGTGGAGCTTTCAAACGGCCGAAGAACTCGTTGCCGCGTTGCGCGCCGGTGAAGTGTCCTCGGTGGAACTGACCGACGAGGCGATCGCCCGTATCGAGCGCGACGACGAGGTGATCAACGCGATCTGCGTGCCGGACTTCGACCGTGCGCGGGCCGCCGCACACCGTGCCGACCAGGCGCGCGCGCGTGGTGAGGACCGGCCGCTGCTCGGGATTCCGGTGACGGTCAAGGAGTCGTACAACATCGCCGGGCTGCCCACGACCTGGGGCATGCCGCCGCACCGGAACTACATGCCGGCCGAGGACGCGGTACAGGTGTCGCGACTCAAGGCCGCGGGCGCGGTGGTGCTCGGCAAGACCAACGTCCCGTTGGGACTGCAAGATATCCAGAGCTTCAACGAGATCTACGGCACCACCAACAACCCCTGGGATCGCGGTCGCACGTCGGGCGGATCCTCCGGCGGGTCGGCGGCGGCCCTGGCGTCCGGGTTCGGCGCGCTGTCCATCGGTTCCGACATCGCCGGCTCGCTGCGCACCCCCGCGCATTTCTGCGGTGTCTACGCGCACAAGCCGACGCTCGGACTGGCGGCGGACCGCGGTATGGTCCCACCGTCCGAGCCGGCGTTGCCGGCCGACCACGACCTCGCCGTCGTCGGTCCGATGGCGCGCACCGCCCGCGACCTCACGCTCCTGCTCGACGTCATGGCCGGACCGGACCCGCTGACGCTCGGCGTGGCGCACCGTTTGGCAATGCCGCCCGCGCGCCACGAGCGGCTCGGCGATTTCCGGGTTTTGGTCCTCGACGAGCATCCGCTCATTCCGACCGGGGCCGCCGTGCGGGCGGCCGTGCACCGGGTGGCCGCCGCGCTCGTCGACGGCGGCGCCCGCGTCGAACGGCACAGTCCGCTGCTGCTCGATCTGACCGAAGCCGCGACGGTCTACATGCAGCTGCTGATTTCGGGCTCCGCTGCGCGGTTTCCCATCGAATCGTACGAGCAGCTGCGGACCCGCGCCGCCGAACTGAGCGCGGACGACCAGAGTCTTGACGCCGTGCGGCTGCGCGCCATGGTGTTCAGCCACCGCGACTGGCTTGAGGCGAACAACCGCCGTCAGGTCCACCGCCACGGCTGGCGGCAGCTGTTCGCCGAGTTCGACGCCGTGGTGTGTCCGATCACGCCGACGCCCGCGTTCCCGCACGACCACAACCCCAATCCGTTGGCACGGCGCATCGACATCGACGGCGTCGAGTACCCGTACTTCGACCAGCTCGTCTGGGCCGGCCTGGCCACCATGCCCGGCCTGCCCGCCACCGCCATACCCGCGGGGCGGTCCCCCGAGGGTCTGCCGGTCGGAGTGCAGCTCATCGGTCCGACGTTCGAGGACCGCACCCCGCTGCGGCTGGCCGAACTGCTGGAGCAGAAGATCGGCGGCTTCCAGGCACCGAAGTAGGGCGTACCGGCCAGCTGGCCGTGCGCCCTGAAGTACGAAGGAGTTCAGCGGAAATCCAGCGGTGCATCCACTGGCCGCGCATCCAATTGAATCTTCATTATCATGAGCATTCGCTTGGCCTTGAAGTAGAACGGGGTGTCAAATCTGTACAGTTCGTCGGGCTGCGGGCCGGGTGGGAACATGTTCGCCACCATGATGTCCTCTGGCCATCGCTTCCGGTAAGGCTCGAAGAGCTTCCCCATTCGTTCCACGGCCTGATCGGCGATGTCGCCCAGTCCGCTGTTCCGGGCCTCGTCGAGGCGCCACCGCATGCGCTCGATCATCTGTTGATAGAAGAGCAACGTATAACTGTCCGGCGGAGTGCCGTCGACTGTCTGCCGCACGTTGAAGGCGTAACCGAGGAGGACCGCTCGCCCATGGATATCGAATGCCCGCAGGTAATCCCGCTGCTGCCAGGCGATGTCGGCATGCAGTCGGGCGAGGCCCGCCCAAAGTCCGTGTTCGGGAATGGCGTCGATCCGCTCGGGCAAGTCCTCAACCAGTCGGAGGGCGTCGTCAATGCGACCAGCCTCGGCCCAGAGGTCCGCCCGACCAAAATCGGCCCAGACCGCGATCCGCTGATCTGCCTTGGCAGTACACGCCCTGACACAGGCGGCGTACCAGGCGTCCGCCTCCTGCCGGCTCTGCTCATCGCCGGGGTGGCCCCACCAGGCCGCATCACCAAGAAAGCTACACAGCAGACTCTGCATCCGACGTAACACCAGGTCGCCAGGAATGCGCTCGCTATCCAGATTGTGCATGTTCCACAGTGCCCACAGCGCAGCGTCGACGGCGGCCCAGTTCTCGACGCGTCGTCCGAGCGCCCGGTCCTCCCAGTGCCACACATAGCCTGCGTGGAGCTCCTCCAAACGGCGCAGCCATTCATCCGCGCCGTTGGTTCGCAGATCATGCGCCTCGGCCAGCACCCGATAGTCGGCCAGCAGGGCGGAGCAGTAGTCGCTCGGCGTTTCCGTGTTGTACCACCAGAAAACCTCAAGGAAAAGCCGAACCAAGGAAGGCGCTATGGCCCGAAAATCGCTTCGGTCGACATGCTCGAGATAGTGCAGCCAGTCCTCGGAGTCACGCTGCCAGGCCGGGTTGTCGTACCTGCCCCACGCCGAACCATCGTCGGCTTCGTCGTCGAGATTGACAAGCTCCCGATAGCATCTTTCGACCGCCCTGTGGAGATCGCCATAGCGCTGCGAATCGATCACGGCAAGCTCGTCAGCGGCATGGAGCCGAAAACGGTCGTGGAGGCGAATACCCAACTCTTTGTCGCCATTGAAGTCGGTCATGAACTGGGAGTCTCGTAGCCAGCGGAACAGGACCTTCGCCTGATCTTCGGTCAGATCAAGCAAGCGGGCGAGAAGCGAGCGACCATTGACCTGATCCGTTTCCGGCTCGATGACCCGCCGCAGCACGGTCAGATAGTCAAACAGCGGTAACCGGCGTCCCACCAGGCGCTCCGCTCGGTGATCAACAAACTCGCCGAACCTGCGCACGAAGTTCGTGATATCCGGACTTGCCGTACCACCGTCGAGTAGATCCTCTACCGCTTCGATCGGTGAGCCAGGTGGCAAGGACTCGTTGATCATCTGGCACCAGGTCGCCACCCACGCCGGATAACGGGCCACACCGGCACGGATACGCATCCGGGTCGCGATTGCCTCGGCCTGCTCGGCTGACCACCCGCTCAGCCTGGCCACGACCTGCTCGACAATCTCCTTCTCCGTCATCGCAGCCAGAGCAAAGGGCTCAAACGGTTTCCGTACCAGCTCTGCTGCGCTTGGCCAATGCGCACAGATAATCAGCGCACCCGCTGATCGAGCGAGCACGCCCCACAACCAGTCCATAGAACTGCGGTCCAGCAGTTGCAACTCGTCGACCAGCACAGCAAGGGGGTGACCGGTGGCCAGTCCCTCGATGGCCGACGCGAACCGGTCACGCATGGCATCCAGCCGGTGGGGAATGTTCGCCGTGTCGTCCACATGCAGGTGCACACCGCCGGCAATGTCCCTGGCCTGCACGACGTTCGACGCGGTGCCGCTGAGCTCGTTGATCGTGACTCCGGTCTCGCCGTCTGTGCGTAGGGCGGCGGACAGCATTTCGTCGGCGATCTGCTGCGGCTCAACGCCACTGGAGAGCTTCGAGATCAGGGTCTTACAGGTCTCCAGGACAGCCCACTGCTGGTCGACGCCCTGCCGCCGAGCCGCGGCCGAGGCCGGACAGGTGATGAACAGAACGGCGTGCCCAAGACCCCGCAGCGTCGTCGCGAGTTCGCCGAGCAGCACGGTCTTGCCGCAGCCGGACTCGGCAATGATCGCGAACCGGCCACCGCTACCGCTGCGTGCTGCGGCCAACACGCGGTTCCGGGCCGTCGCCTGGCCGGCGGTGATCGGCCGCCAGCCACTCGTCGCGGAGGCTTCGTCCGCCCCATCAGACATGAACGCTCCGCCCATCGATCCACGATTCATCATGGATTCCGGTGTGGCTACCTGAGCCAGGCAACTGTGCTGTCGCACGTGCCGGTCAGTACGTTTCAGCAGGCAGAGCGAACGGGTCCAATGGCCCAAATCGCCGTATGTGCGCGCGGTAGGTGCGGCCGGGCTTGACGAGCCGCAAGGTCAGCTAAGCGCTGGATGCCAGCAGCCGCGAACAGGCCACCAGCTCGTCGATGATCGGAAGCAGGACGCGCCCTCGCACCGTCAAACCGTACTGCACGCGCGGCGCGGAACCTCGGATGTTGCGGACCGTCCGGTCGACGAGCTGCATATTCACCAACCGGCGGAGTGCCCTGTCAAGTGGCTTGTTCTCGGTCAGGCCCGTGGCGCGGGCCAGGTCGTTGTGGTGGCGCGGGCCGCCTGCCAGTTCGACGAGTACAGCGAGAATCCACTTGTGTGACAGGATCAGTGCGGTCTCGTGTGCGTGCTGGACATGTTCCCTGCTGTCGCAGAGTTCGACCGTGCTGACCATCGAGACAATACCTCGCTCTCTGCGCACTGCCTATCGGCCTGCGTAGCCTGTTCCAAAAATTGGCGGCGACATCAATGGACTTGAAACCACGTCCATCGTGAATCGGGCGGCAATGCCGCCCGATGGGTATTGCGAACCGGCGTTGGCGATTGACCGCGGATCAGGCTGGGCGAGGTGACGACGTTGTACCTATGCCGCGCCCAGTCCGCTCGCCGAAACGACGCGCTGTGCTCCTCGTTTCTCGCATTTCTGGAGCATCCCAGGCGCACGGGTCGGGCGTCGACTGGCGCGCGTTGGGATTAGCTCCCAACCCGGCGAGGACTCGATGCCCGAGGCACGGGGATACCGCATTTCACGCTCGCGCAGGGCATGTTCTGATGATCTTGCGGCACCGGGGAAGGTCGGCGTTCGGATGAACGTCGACCGCCCGATGGCGGATAGGGGTCTGGTCGGCTGCGGCGGCCGCTCTCTTCCGCGGCGCGCCAGGATATGGATCCAGCCGTAATCCTCGCGCGCGCCGTCAGCGTTCGCGCGCGGCGGCAAGGTGGGTCAGTGCCGCGAGATCCGCGGTCGCGGCCTGATCGAGTCCCACACCGTCCAAACAGGCCAGTGCCGAGGCGGCCTGCCGGGCCGCCTCCTGGTGCGTCCAGGTCCGGCCGCCCGCCCGTTCGAGCAGGGTGAGTGCGCGCAGCACCTCGGTATGGTCCCAGGCGTCCGGCTTCTGGTACATCGCGCTCAACTCAAGCGCTGCCTCGGTGCCACTGTTCAGTGCGGCCACGACGGGCAGGCTTTTCTTCCTGGACCACAAGTCCGACTGGGCCGGCTTGCCGGTTACGCCGGGATCACCCCAGATGCCCAGCAGATCGTCGGCGAGTTGGAAGGCAAGGCCGAAGTGCATGCCGAAGGCACGCAGACGCTGTACCTGTTCCTGGCTGGCACCGCTCAGCAGGGCGCCGAGCGCGCAGGCACAGCTGATGAGGGCACCGGTCTTGCCGCCGGCCATGGCGACGCATTCGGTCAGCCCGACATCGTTTCGGGTCTCGAAGGACAGGTCGGCGGCCTGGCCTTCGATGAGTTCCTGCACGCAGTCCTGCAACACGGAGACGCCGGTGGCGGCGATCGGGGTGGCGGCCTTGGCGAGCACCTGTGTGGCGAGGGCCTGTAACGCGTCTCCGGCGAGAATCGCGCTGGGTACGCCGAACACCTTCCACACCGTCTCCCGGTGTCTGCGCAACGCATCCTGGTCGATCACGTCGTCATGGATCAGGGTGAAGTTGTGCACCAGTTCCACGGCAACCCCGGCGCGCACGACGGTGTCGTCAGCCCCGCTGACCGGGGACCTCCCGGTGACCGCCGCGGCGGCCAGGAAGACCAGGGCGGGACGCAGTGTCTTGCCCATGGCCGGCGTTCCCGCCACTGGCCTGCCTTCCCGGTCGCGCCAGCCGAAGTGATAACTCGCGACCAGCCGCATCGCGCTGGGCAGCGCTTCGACCGCCTCCCGCAGTACGGGATGAATCCGGGTCCGGGCGGCGTCCAGAACGGCCGCGGCATCGCGTTTGGTCACCAACGATGTGTCCACTGAATTCTCCGTCACGGAGGCGAGTAAGACGAACAGGATTGCACGACACTAGACGCCGGTCGGTTCTTCCAGGGCGCGCAGTGCGAATACGGTGGTCAGGTGGGCCGAGCCGAAGTGGATCGGGACCCGGCCGAAGCGGAAGTAGCTGTGTGCGGGCCAGGATCCGTCCGGCCGCTGCAGATCGATCAGCTCTGCCTGGTGCCTGTCCCGGTCCACCGGAGCGCCGCAGGAATTGGCTGCGATGAGGAACAATGCGAGATCCAGCGCATTCGTGGGTGCCGGAATACTCGTGCAGGCATTGCGCAGCGCAGGCCCGAGCCTGGCCCCGCATTCGCGGCACACTCCGCACAATTTCGCGGCGGCGTGCAGGAAGGCGACCGGCGAGGGATAGTAGCGGGTTCCTCGCGCGTAGTCGCCGGACCGCAGGTGGTCCTCCGCGTACCGGAACGTGGCGCCGACCACCCCGTTCCCCGCGTGGTCGGTGTGTCGGTCGGCCAGGTGGACGGCGCGCAGGACATTGACGCTCACGACCGCATCGTGTTTGCGGCCCCGCGGCTTCGCAGGCCCTTCCGCGCCATCCTCCCAGTACACCATGACGGCCCCGGGGCGTAGGCCGTCCCTTGCCGCGGACTCCGGAGCGCCGGCCCGTAGCAGTTCGAGCGCGACCGATCGCAGGCGGGACGGCCGCAAGATGTGGTGCCGGTGAAGTCCCAACGCGGCAAGCGCGGTGCAGTCGGTGTCCGCCGCGAACTGTGGCACGTCAGGGAAGAAACGGTATCGGCTGATCCAGCGGCAGGACTCGACCCTGCGAATCAGCGAGGGAAGCATTGGTAGGGCACGGTTCGGCAGCGGATGGGGAAGATTGTCCAGGGCGAGCATCGCCGTGAAACCCTCATCGGCCGGTGCGAAGCCGAGATCGACCCCCAACTCGGTGCGGGCGCGGCGCGGGAGTTCCTCCACAGTGACCGGATCGCTGATTTCCGCGTCGAAAGCGACGGATGCGGACGGGAACGCGTCGGCACTCGCCGACAGGAAATCCCAACCATATTCAACGGCTGCTCGCACATGTTCGCGGGTATGGCCCGTTATGGTGGCCGTGGCCGGAATTGTTGTCTTCGAGTCGACCATCATTCCTCCGTTCAGCGCGCCCAGAACAGGGCTACCGATCCCGCGACCGTCACCTCGTAGTCGGTGAAGTTCCTGGCCAGCGCCGCATCGAGGTCCGCCAACCGATCGTCCCGGTTGGACATGATCCCGAGCCGGTTCGCCACAGTGAGTTGCCAGCGCGCCGATGGGTTGTGCCGGACGCCCGTGCCGGGGATCGTCGCCCCGAACAAGGTGCCTCCCGGGCGCAGCACCTGCCGGGCGTGGGTGAACACCACGGCCTTGTCCACGAGGGTTCCGGGCAGGCAGTGCAGGAGATGAGCCATGCCGATGGAGTCCACGAGCCCGTCCGGCAGTCCCCACGGCTGTAGCACGTCCGCCCGGTGAGTCGCGGGAGCATAGCGGCGTAGGCGGTGCGATGCGGTGGCGAGCGCGTCGGGGTTGAGGTCCATCAGCCTCAGTTCCGGCCTCGGGGTGGGAAAGCGACACTCGTCGAGCAGCACCCCGGTGGCGACCCCGACGTCCAGGTGACGCCCCGAGACATGCCGGTTGTACAGCTCGATCAGGCGGTTCTTCGGACAACGCCAGGTGAGTGGGGAGTTGATGTTGTACACGAGGGTGTCGTAGGCCCGCAGGAATGACCGCGTGTACAGCGCCTGGCCCGCGCGGACAGAGGGCGCCAATGGCTGTGTCGCCGCCATGTCAGCCGCGCCCCGGACGGGGGGACAGTTTCACCACGGGCAGTTCCCGCGTCGTGCGGCGCTGGTAGTCCGCGTAGCCCGCGAAGCTGCCCACGAGGCGCTGCCATGCCGAGGCCCGTTCCTCCCCGTCCAGCACGCGCGCACGGACCGTCCGCTCCTTGCCGTCGATGCGCAGGACCGCGTCCGGGTCGGCCAGCAGGTTGCGGTACCACCGGGGGTCCTCCGCCGATCCTCGATACGACGCGACGACAAGGACATCGGGCCCGTCCGGGAACACGAACAGGGGCACCGAATATGTCTCGCCGTTGCTGGGACGCGTGGTGTCCAGGATGCCGACCTGGTTGCCGAGCATGCGTCCGCCCAGCCGGCCCCGGGAGCGTTCGTACAGGGCGACGTGCACGACGTTGTTGGCGAGTTGCGCGATGCGGCCCCACCGGGTCACCGGCCTTCCGGCCCGGCGATCGCGCGGCACTGTGGTCATGTCAGCGTCCTTTGCCATGGGAGACTTGGTTCCTGACCGGAAGCGTTCGGCCAGCAGCATCGGTACGACCCACATCGCGTGGATGAGCGCGAGTCGTTCGAGGCCGGCACCGCGCGCCCGCAGCAGCGACAGGGTGCTGCCCAGACCGACGGCGGCGCCCGTCACCCCGAGGTTGCCCGTTGGTACGTGAGCCAGCCCGTACAGCACGACGGTCGCGACGGCGGCCTTGCGGGGGCCGAGCCGCCGAGTGAGGCGCCCCTGAACCAGTCCGCGCCAGAAAAGCTCCTCGCCCGGGGCGACCACCAACAGCAGGTAGGCGCACATCCGCAGGGGATTCGAGGTCGCGGCCAGCGCGCGCAGGTTCTCCGAGTCGGCCGTGAACCGGGGCGTGGCGCGTCCCGCCACGGCTTGCAGGAGCGCGCCCGTCGCGACCATGCCTCCGCCGGTGCGCAAGGCCGCCACGACGTCGGCTCGATCCATCCGCCGGTGCCGCGCGGACGGTTCCACGGCACCAGCGGCCAGGGCGAGTGCACCGTGGGTCAGCGCGAGCATGCGCCAGTGGGCCTGCTTCGGGCCCCTGAATGCCACGGCCATCCCGGCTGCGCACAGCGGTACGCCAACCGTTGCCACCAGGGAACCCGCGTCCCGCAGCCGTGCTGACGCGATGAGCCGCCTGAGTTTCATGGACGGGTCCCCTCGGACACGGGAGGCTGAACGGGTTGGGGCGCCGGACGCCGCATGGAGGGGAACTGGCTGCGTACGAATGCCTTCCACACCCACTCGGGCAGCATCCGGTTCAGGGGAAGGACGAGGTGCGCGTCCAATCCCACCAGGTAGCGCAGGCGCGGCCGGCGGTCGGTGAGCGCACGGAGCACCACCGACGCCATCTCGTCCGTGGAGGTTCCGTGCGGCAGCCGCTTGGCCATCTGCTGCGCCATCTCGGTCACCAGTTCGCCGTAGACGCCCGAGGTGTACTCGTCCTGGGTCGGGACGTTGCTGCTCCAGCGCGAGTTGATGGCGCCCGGCAACACCAGGCTCACCGTGACGCCGAACCGGTCCGCCTCCAGCCAGAGCCCCTCCATCGCGGCCTCCAACGCGAACTTGCTCGCGTGGTAGGCGGCGCCCACCGGTACGACGATCTTGCCCGCGAGGGAGCTGACGTTGACGATGCGGCCTCCGCCGCGTGCCCGCATCCCGGGAAGGACGAGTTGGGCGAGCGCCACGGGACCGAACACGTTCGTATGGAACTGCCGTTCCCATCGGTCCAGCGGAACTTCCTCGAAGGGCCCCAACTCCCCGTAGCCCGCGTTGTTGACGAGGGCGTCGACGCCGCCGTAGCGCTCCTCGAGTTCCGCCACGACCCGGCGGCGCGCGTCGTCGTCGGTCACGTCCAGGGCGCGCACCACGCAGCCGGCGGCCTCCAACTCCCGCAGCGTCTCCGGGTTCCGCGCCGTTGCGACGGTGGTGAAGCCCGAGCGCACCGCAAGCTCCGCCGCGGCCCGGCCGACGCCCGAGGAGCAGCCGGTGATCAGCACGACCGGCGGAGTGCCGTCCGCTGTTGCGGTCGCGGCAAACTTTCGTGAACCCTTCATAGGACCACTCCGAGAGAGAAATCGGCGCTGACTCCTGGGCCGAATCCGGCGATGACGCCGCGCGCACCCGGCCCGGCCGTGCCTTCGTCCCAGAACCGCGCCAGCGAATCGAAGATCAGCACGCTCGCGGTGTTGCCGTGCTCCGAGAGAGCCGCCCGGCTGAAGCGGTGCAGCGCCGGATCGAGTTCCAGGAACCGGGTGAGGTCGTCGAGGATGCGCGGACCGCCGGCATGGGCGAGCACGAAGTCCAGCTCCGGCGTGTTCCAGCCCGCTTCCTCCACGAGTTTGGTGATCGAGGGGCAGGCGTCGCGCATGGTGTGCCGCACCCGGCTGTCCAGCCGGAAGTGGAAGCCGGTGTCGCGGACGTCGTAGGAGATCCAGTCCGCGGTGTTCGCGATGGTCTCGGAGGCCGACCGTTCGATCTTCAGGCCCGAGTCGGCGGTGCCGCGCATCACCGCCGCGGCGAAACCGTCGCCGAACAGGCCCGCCGACAGCAGCGCGCCCACGTCCGTGTCGGTGGGCTGGTAGCACAGCGAGCACAGCTCGAAAGCGACGATCAGCACGTTGCGGTCGGGGTGGGCCCGACAGTATCGGGCGGAGGCGCTGATCGCGCCGCTGCCCGCCGCGCAGCCGAGTTGGGCAATGGGAATCTGGTCGAGTCGGGTGGGAAAGCCCAGCTCGTTGATCATCCAGACGATGGGGGAGGGCATGGTGAAACCGGTGCAGGACACGAAGGTCACCGCGTCGATCATGTCGCGGGACACCCCGCCCTGCTCCAGGGCTTCCTCGACCACGGCCGGCAGGTAGGTGCGGACCGCCTCCCAGTACTTGGCGGTGCGAGCGGCGACGCCCGGGTGCTGGAGCGTCGATTCCAGGGGTTGCAGGACGCGCCTGCTGCGCACTCCGGTGTTCTCGATGAGACGCAGCGCGGTGTCCAGACGCGGATGGTCCGGATGCAGCCGACGCGCCGCTTCCAGCGTGTCCTTGAGAGTGACCTCGTACTCGGGAAAATGCACCGCGGGGCGACACAGTACGGACATTCGTCGACTACCTCGCTCGGTCTCGGACGGGATGATGTGGCGATACGTCAGATCCACGCGGCCAGGGCGAGCAGCGCGAAGAACGACACCAGAAGCCGCGGAAGATGGCTCCAGGGCGGCATCGTGTTGCCGAGGTCGGATTTGACCACCCCGACCACGAGCCATACCGCGTAGGGAAAGACGAGCAGTGGCAACGCGAACCACGGCGAGCCGAACGCGTACGCCACGAGGGCAATGCACGGATAGGGCGCGAGAACGAATATCGCGTACCACACCTTCGACGCGCGCGTCGACAACATGTGCGCGAGGGTTCGCTTTCCCGCCTGAAGGTCTTCGACCCTGTCCCGCAGATCGTTGTGGAACATCGTCGCGGTGAACAGGAATCCCGCGGCCACGCCCACCATCACCGCCGCGAAAGGCAATTGATGAACATTTACCCATATCACGACTGCCATGACGTAGAAACCGCCGATGACAAAGTCCATGATTTCGCCGAGCCCTCGATGTCCAAGAGGAATCGGGCCACCGGAGTACACCAGTACCGCCAAGGAGAGCGGAAGTACCAGTAGCGACCATGGATTCGTCGTGTACAGCAACCAGCCCAAGGTCACGATCGAGATCGCCCAGCACACCAGGCCGAGGGCCCGGACCCGTGCCATGGGCAGCCCCAATGCCAGGGCGCTGCCCTTGCGGGCCTTTTCGAGAACGTCCACGCCGCGCTTGTAGTCGTCGTAGTCGTTGAGCAGTCGCCGCGAAATGGACTCCGGTATGTACAGCGCCAGCGTCAGCAGGGCCCTGCCCACGGAGAGCGGGCCGATGTGGCGGGCCACGCCGAGCGCGCACGCCACCTGCAGCAGCACCACCACCGTCATCTTGAGGCCCATCGCGGATATCCAGGCCCGCACCGGTGGCACCCGAGGTGTAGCTTCGGCTGCCAGGGATGGGAAAGTGGATTCTTCCGACCGGATTTCAGCCATGCCAGGCTCCCGCCTGCCGCTGTCGTGATGGCCGCCCGACTTGCTTCGGGTGCCCGTCCGAAGTCAAGCCGAGGACCTGTGCGTGCGTCTAGAGACACCGATGTCAGGTGGGGACATCGGTGTCTCTATTGACGTTCCCGTCCGGCTGTTACCGTCAGGTGTCCGGTCCGATCGTCCGAATGAGACTTCGGTCGACGTGCGAAACGTGGGGAATATGGATACCACCGACGAGCGTGAAAGGGCGTATCCGTTCGCCCCATCCCACGCGCTGGATGTGAATGACCTCTACCAGTACGTCCGGCAGAATGAACCCCTCTGCCCGGTGCGCATGCCTTACGGCGACCCGAGCCTCCTCGTCACCCGATACGAGGATGCCAAGGCGGTGTTCGCCAATGCGCGCTTCCGTCGTGGGGTGCCGGAGGGCGTCGACCAACCCCGGGTCACCCCCGACGTGATCCCGCTGGGGCTCATGGAAATGGATCCTCCCGACCACACCCGCATCCGCCGTCTCATCGCGGGCTCGTTCACCGCCGCGCGTGCCGAAAGGATGCGCCCCGCGGCGCAACAGTTGGCCGCCTCGCTCGTCGACGACATGATCGCCGCCGGGTCACCCGCCGATCTCGTCGGGGACTTCGCCGTCCCGTTCCCCATCGGCGTCATCTGCGACCTCCTCGGCGTTCCGTTCGAGGACCGCGACCGGTTTCACCACTGGATCAGCGAGGTCAACCAGCTCATCGGCGGCGACGGTGGGCAGGCGCGCATCGCGAGTCTGACCGAACTCATCACCTATTTCGGCGAATTGGTCCAGCGCAGGCGAACCGAGCCCACCGATGACATCATCGGCGAGCTGGTCGCGGCACGTGATCAGGACGATCGGCTGTCCGAGGACGAACTGGTCTTCCTGTGCATGGTGTTGCTCATCGCCGGCTACGAGACCAGCGCCAACGAGATCGCCAACTTCGCCTACGTCCTGTTCACCCACCCCGACCAACTGGCCCTCCTCAAGGAGCGGCCCGAGCTCGTGCCCAACGCCGTCGAGGAGTTGCTCAGGTTCACCCCTCTGACCGTCTCGGCCGCCTACCCGCGCTACGCGACGGCAGACGTCGAACTCGCCGGCGACACCATCCACACGGGACAGCCGGTACTGATCTCGACGAATGCCGCGAACCGGGACCCCGCCGTCTTCGCGGACCCCGACCGCCTCGACCTGACCCGCCCCGCCGCCCACCACCTGGCCTTCGGCCACGGACCACACTTCTGCGCGGGCGCACCGCTGGCCCGCATGGAGCTCCAGGTCGCACTCGGCCTGCTGCTCGAGCGGATGCCAGACCTGCAACTCGCCTGCGAGCCCGACGCCGTGGCGTGGAAGACCGGTCTGCTCTTCCGTGGGCCCGAGAAACTTCCCGTCGCTTGGAACGGACACCGCTCATGACGGCAGAGCAGATGCCCCTGGACGCGGGCACATACCAGCTGCACGACGCCCTCCTCGCCGCACTCGCCGACCGCCGCACCACCGGCCCCGACGCCGCCCTCGTCCTGCGTTCCCTGGCCGCGGCGGGATATCGCGCCGGCTCGGATCCCGTTGTCGACGACGCGGTCCTACGACTGCTGCCCTACTGCGGTCGTCCCTTCGCCGCGGACGTGGACGACACGGCGCTGAGCCTCACGGCCCTCCACGCGATCGGTGCCTCGGACACCCGCCTGACCGACGCCGCCGTCGCCGAGACCGTCCGGTGGCTTCTGGAGCGGCGGTCCGCGAGCGGCGGCTGGACGCGCAACGGCGCCCGTGGCCGCACACTGCTCGGCGACAAGGCACTGACCATTGCCGGCCTCGCCGAACCGGCGACGCCGCTCGTGACGGCCCACGTCGTGGAAGCACTGTGCGCAGCGGGCCACAGCGAGCATCCCGCCGTGCGCCGCGCCCGGCAGTTCCTCGTGACGAAGCAAGCCGTCGAAGGATTCTGGGAGGACCACGCCACCGGCCGCCTCCACTGCACCACCCAGGTCGTGCTCGCGCTCGCCGCCGGCGGACATGGGCGGGGAAACCTGGTCGTGGAAGGGGCGATGGACTGGATCTATCACCGGCAGAATCCAGACGGCGGATGGGGCTCGTTGGCGCAGACGGCCCAGTGCCTGATCGCCGCGCACCTCACCGGGGTCCTGGACGCACGGGGCATCGACGCCGCCTTCGCGTACCTGCTGAGCCAACCTCTGACGGACGTCCGCACGAATGCCTACGTGCAGTGGGCGATTGCCCTGCACACGCGACATGCCAAGGCCGAGGGCCGCGATATGTCCCCGGCAGTGGCGGACACGGCGCCCGAGCCCGCGGAATATGACACCTGGTCGTCCCTCTGGTGGCAGCGCAGGGGCCCGCTCGCCATCCTGCACTGGGGCGCGCGCGCCCGCGCCGAGCACGTCCCGCCCGCGTCGCGGCCCGGCGCCGTGCTGCTCGACGTCGCGTGCGGCGGAGGTCTCCTGCACCCGCACATCGCGGACAAGGGCTACCGGCACATCGGAGTCGACGTGTCCACCAAGAGCGCGGAGGTGGCCCGGCGGCACGGCGTCGACGAGGTCCTGATCCACGACATCCACAACATCCCGCTACCCGACGGCTATGCGGATGTCGTCGTCGCGGGGTACTGCCTTGAGCACGTCGCACGCCCGTTCGACGTCGTGGCTGAGTGCTGCCGCGTGCTCAAACCCGGCGGCACCCTGGTGATGGACACCATCGCGAACACGTTCCTGGCCAGGCTCTCCGTCATCACCCTCGGCGAGGGGCTGCCGGTTTCGTGGGCTGCCCCGAAGGGCACCCACGACCATCGGCTGTTCATCTCGCCGCGCCAGCTCGCCGAGGCGTGCGCGGCCCAGGGAGTGCCCGTCGACCTCTACGGAGTCGTGCCCCACATCGGTGATCTCCTCACCTGGTCCTTGGGACGCGGGTACGAGGTGCGCCTGCGCAACGGTGGCTCTACCAAGATCCTTTACGGGGTGACCGGAGTGAAGCCTCAGTCGTAGCCGCGCGGAGCCGGTACAGTCCCGGAGATGACTGAGCCGTGGCCGCGCGGCGCGATGGCGCCGGACTGGGTACCTGACGATGTCGACTGGCGTAAGCCGAGTCCTGCTCGGGTGTACGACGCGCAACTGGGCGGAGCGCACAATTTCGAAGTGGATCGCGCGGTCGCTCGCCAGGTCGCGCAGGTGATGCCGGAGCTGCCGGCGTTGCTGCGGGCGAATCGGTCTTTTCTGCGGCGATCGGTGCGATTCCTGATCGAGCAGGGCGTCACGCAGTTCCTGGATCTGGGTTCGGGCATCCCGACCGTGGGCAATGTGCACGAGGTCGCGCAGGCGATCGACCCCGCGTGCCGGGTGGTGTACCTGGACATCGATCCCGTGGCCGTGGCGCACGGAAAGCGGCTGCTGGTCGGCAATCCGAACGCGGTGGCCGTGCGTGGCGATCTTCGCCGGCCCGAGACCGTCCTGGGCGACCCGGCCGTGCGTGCGATGCTGGATTTCAGCCGGCCGGTCGCCACGCTCATGGTCGCGGTGCTGCACTTCGTGGCGGATGCCGACCGGCCCGGGGAGATCGTGGCACGCTTCCTGAAGGAGGTCGTGCCAGGCAGCTATCTGGTGCTCTCCCATGGCACCCATGTCGAGCACGACCAGCCCCGCTCACCGGAGCAGGTCGTGCAACAGGCCACCGACCTGTATTCGCGCAGGGTCGAACCGTTCCACCTGCGCGACCACAACGCCGTCAGTCGGCTGTTCGGACCCCTCGAGCTCGTCACCCCCGGGCTCGTGCCGGTCGCGGTATGGCGGCCGGACAACGCCGAGGAGGCACTGACCGGGGCCAACCTTCCCCAACTCGGTGGTGTGGCGCGTAAACCCTGATCAATTCGGCCGAGGTCGCGGCGGGATTGCGATACCGGAATCGTGAAATGTCCCTGTCTCATATCGTGGATCATTCTTTATCGTGCGGTGTGTGCATTCTATGCTGAGACAGTCCGGATATTTCGTTGAAAGGTCAAAATCCGATGAAAAAAACGGCCATCAGGATAGTTGCGGTTTCGATACTCGCTGCCGCGGTCACGGCAACGGTAGCGATTCCGGCTTCCGCCGCAACCGTGACCGAGCACACCGCTTCAACCGGCGACGTCACCGTTGTCGGAGATCCCGGAAACAGCAACCCCGGCGATCCGTGGTCTTTTGATCCGCTGGGTATTCCGGTATTCGGGCTGATCCAGTCCATCGTCAACGCGCCGGGCAAGATTCTCCCGACCGGCCTCTGATCAGGACAACGACGAAAACCGCTTCCGCGTCGCCCCACGGAAGCGGTTTTCTGCTGTTGGCGATCAGCCGCCGATATAGTTGAGCAGGCCGTCGACCGGTGCGAAAACCTCAGCGGGAATGCCCACTGTGGGGTCGAGCACCGAGCCGAGATCCACGCCGGGAAGCAGCCAGATCGGCGTGTCCGATGACGTAGTGGCCGGGGGAGTCGGGGCGGCCGGTGCCGCACTGGCAATTCCGCCGGTGACGGCGACGGCGACCAACGCCAGTGTCGTACCGGCGACGATCCTGACTAGTGATTTTCTCATCGTATTCTCCTTCTGTTTCTGGGATTGTCAGCACACCGAATCGGTGGGTTTGGGGTTGCCGAGGCCGAACAGCGGACGCAGCGTGACGCCCGCGTAGGTGCCGCCGATCGCCGCGATTCCCCACAGCCAGCCGTGCAGGCTGAACGAGGCGATTCCGGAGAAATAGGCACCGATGTTGCATCCGCCCGCGAGCCGGGCACCGAAGCCCATCACGATGCCGCCCAGGACGGCGCCGAGCGCCATGCGCCACGGCACCTTGCTGTGCAGGACGAACGCGCCGGCCAGGGCCGAGGCGACCAGCGCGCCGATCATGATGCCGAAGTCCATCACGGAAACCTTGTCGGCCAGCACGGAGGCATGCAGGGCGTGCGCGTTCTTCGCCGACTGCCAGTACGGGAAATGCGAGAGATCCACGCCGAGCCAGCCGAAGATCTTTGTTCCCCACAGCGCGAACGCGGACGTGATGCCCCAGGGACCGCCGGACACGAACAGCGTCGCGGCGTTGAGCACGGCCAGCCCGATCGCTCCCACCCACAGCGGCCAGGAGCCGCGAATCACCCTGGCCAGACCCGGGGCCGTCGGCGGTCGTTCGATCGGCGGTGGCTTGCGCCGTCGCTGCACCAACAGCGATACGCCCACCACGGCCCCGATGATCAGCAGTGAGATCAGCACCGCGCCCGGGTAGCCCAGCGGAGTGTGGGCGAAGGACACCGTCGGACCGATCTGCTGGAATGACACGATCCAGCCGGACGCGAGCACGCTGCCGACCGAGCCGAGGATGAACCCGCCGAGTGTGTAGATGATCGCTGTCTGGCCGCTGCCAACCGCGAACAGGGTGCCGGACGCGCACGAGCCGCCGACCTGCATGCCGACGCCGAACAGGAACGCGCCGAGCGCGACCGCAGGCCCCGCCGGCAGGACCAGGCCCTGCGGTGCGCCGGACAGTCCTGCTCCGCTGCCGAGAATCATCGCGAACAGCACGCACGCCACCGCCAGCATCAGCATGTGCGCGCGCAGCGCGGTGCCCTGGCCGAGCATCGCCAACTGCCGCCAGGCCGAGGTGAAGCCGAACCTGGAGTGGAACAGCACCAGTCCGAGAGCGAGGCCGATCGCATAGAGGAGCGTGAGTTTCCAGCCCGCCGCGTGATCCACCGCGACGGCCAGCACCAACGCGATGATCACCCCGACGGACACCACGCCGATGCGGGCGGACGGGGCGCGGGGCGCCACGGCGGATGCCGCACGGGCCACGCCGATCGTGTCGCCATCGAGAACAGCCATTGATCCTCCTCCAGGATTTCGTTCGGGCGAGCACTCACTGTCCGAGCACGCCGGTCACCGGCACGATGGTTCCGTTGGGGATCCATTGGCCGGGGTAGGGCTGCGACATGTCCGCCATGTCGTCCATGGGCATGGCGTCGACCTGGGCGGCGGCGTAGACCTGCACACCGGTCGCGGTTTGCTGGCCGGTCGCGGCCAGCCATCGGGCATAGCCGTCCGGGGTGGCGTTCTCCCCGCCGAAGGCGTTCTCGACCGCGACCGAATAGGTCAGCGAGGTCGCCACCCTGGGGTCGAAGGACAACGGCAGCGACGACGTGGCGACCGAGTTCACGATCGGTGGGTTGAGCAGCCAGGGCGCCAGGTACAGGCCGTAGCCGTAGGTCGGTGTGGTGGCCTGGAGGCGCAGCACCGAGTCCAGTTCGTTGGCGGCGCCGGTCCAGCCGGTGACCACCACGAGGGCATTGCCCGCCGCTGGTGCGGTGCCGACCGGGAGACCGGCGGCACTGGCGGCCTCGCGCACGACGCCGGCCGCCTGGACCGACCTTGGCGAATCGTCCGCGGCGATCGTGATGCCTTTGACCTGTCGGGAGCCTAGGTAGCCGACCAGCGCTCGCAACGCCTGCGCGTCGGTCGCGTCGAGGGTGTCGGCGGGGCAGGAGAGGAGCGGCACGTGCTGCTGCGCCACCAACGTGCCCAGCGCGGCGTCGGCGCATTCCGGCCCGTCGGGTCCGGCGGCCGACCGAAGGCCGGGTGTGGTGCCGGCGTCCAGCGGGACCGACGCGTGGTCGCCGTGCGTGGCAAGGACCAACTCGCTCCGGCCGGCCGGGAGCGTCACCTCGGCCCAGGTGCCCTCCGCCCCTGGCCTGGCGATCGCGGTGACTGGAGGGCCGGAGCCCGTGTCGACCGAGATCCCGGTTCCGGCGCCGGCCGGAAAGTGCACCAGGTTCGGACCGGGGCGCTGCGGCGTGATCAGCACCGGAACCTGTTTGCCGGCAAGCGAAACCTGGTCCAGCACGGGCGCGCCAGCCACGGGCAACGGGAGCGGGGCGGGAATCGCGGCGGTGGCGCTCCACACCAGGAACCCGGCCGCGACGCCGATCACGCCGAACCGGTAGACCCGGGGCGGGCGGTCCGTCACCGCGTCGCGCGGTCCTCGGATCGCCACGACGGCGACCCCGATCGACAACACGGCCGCGGCCAGCAGAGCGAGGCCGTACCCGGTCTGGTACAGCCTGCTGTCGAACGCGAGCCCCGACAGCAGCACCTGCCCGACTCCGGCCACAACCAGCACGGCCGCGATGACCCCGGCGAGCACCCTCGGCCTGGCGCGGTCGAGCTTCCAGCCGGTCGCCGTGGTCAGCGACAACACGGCAACACCGAACCAGATGACCACGGCGGCCGTGTAGACCAGGGTGATCAGGAACCCCAGCCCGGAACCTCCCGCCGCGGTCTCGGCGACCAGTAGCACGGCCAGTGCCAGTCCGGCGATTCCCGCCGCGGCGGGCAGGTTCAGCAGTACCGGAATCGCCAGCGTGAGCACTGCCTGCGCCACCGCGACCGGCACCCCGGCCCCGGCGGCGACGATCGAGAACACGTCGGCGGCGGTGGCGATCGCCGCCGCGATCCAGACCACGACCACCGTCCGTCGAGTTGTGCTGTCCACAGTGGATCGGGCAAGGCCGGTGCCGGCCACGATCGCGGTGGCGAACAGCAGTACGACCCGCAGCAGCACCTCGGTGGCGTCGATCGCGCCGCCTGTGGTGCCCATGTCCATCCCTGTCATGTTCCCGTCCAGGTGGGTGGGCGCGGGTGGTGCCGGCGCGGCCGGCACCACTCGCGGATCGGGCTATTTGACGTCGGAGTCGGCGATTACGAACAACTCGGAGTGCGGTTTGGCGTTCCCGTAGTCACCCTGCGGCCAGGAGGCGCGGTCGAAATCCACGCCTGGTTGACCGGTGAGCTCGTCCTTGAACGAGTTGTCCACCGACAGGGAACCGTCCGGGTTGATGTTCACCATCCACACCTTGTGGTCACCGTCCAGACCGGTCCTGGCCACGAAGTAGTCCGACACCGCCAGTCGGGTCGGCTGGGTCGTTTCGTGGTAGTACCCGTCGGAGCCGAGCTGGAAGTTGTCCAGCGCGCCCCAGTGCGGGCCCTGACCGGGCTGCCCCGGGTTGATCCCCGCGGCGCCCGCGACGGTCGGGCAGTCACCGCCGCCACCGTGCTGGGCCTGGGCGAGGGTGGTGATGTCGCAGGTGTAGTTGTCGCCGTCGGCCAGCAGGCTGGAGATGTCCAGCCGGTAGATCCCACCGGACGTGCCCGGATCGGACGCGCCCAGCGTGCCCTTGGTCCGCCCGATCACCGCGTGGTACAGGTAGTGATCGTCCGCGCTGGTCTGCAACCAGCCGCCGTTCGAGCTGCCGCCGTTGGTGCCGTTACCGGAGGAGAGGTCCGGCAACGCCGTTCCGTCGTCGAAGACCTCCCGCCACACGGGTGCCGCTGCCGTGATGTCCGGGGTGTAGAAGATCGCACCGCCCTGCATCGTCTCGGCGAAGGCGCCCTTGTGGTTGGGCAGGTTGGTGACCGTGGTCTCCATCGCGGCCCGGTTCTCGTCGTGCAGCGGATCCGCGGCGCTGGACCGCGGTCCTTCCGGGAGATAGGACACCGCCTTCAGCTTCGGATCGTTCTCGTCGGAGATGTCCCAGGTGCGCACGGTCGGCCTGCGCAGGTACGGAGACGGCGCGGCGATCGGATTGAGGATGATGTCCCTCGGCTCGGCGTAGTCACTGGTGACCAGCGTGTGCAGGTCCTCACGCGCCTGGATGCCGTGCGGGTTGGCGCAGGACGCCTGGCCGATCTGTGGAAGGTCGTCGCAGACCGCGGGATCGTCGCCCTGCGGGGTAGCCGCTGACGACTGCGAGAGGACCTTTCCGTTCTGGTCGAAGTGGACGACCTCGCCGGGTGTACCGGCGAAACCGTTGCCCACCGCGACCTTGCCGTCGCTGTACACGTAGGGCCCCGGCGCGACCGGGCCACCCATGTAGGTCGCGTAGGCCGTGCCGTCGTTGAGCACCCAGTAGGCGTCCGGCACCGAACCGCCGAGCGTCTGGGTCGGCAGACTGATTCCCTTCAGTTGCAACGCGGGCAGTTTCGTCGCGTCGAACGCGTAGGTGGCCGCGCTGAACAGGCCGCCGGCATAGATCGTTTCGCCCTTGTGCCAAGTGTATTCCATATGGTGCGGCTCGTTCTCCACAAGCGGACCGACGGTCGCGGTATTGACCACCTTGCCGTAGGTCGGCGATCCTTTCGTCGCGTCGATCACGGCCAGGAAATCGGGACCGGGCAGTGCGTTGGCGACGGTGTTGCCCAACCCGCCGGAAAGCAGCGATCCAGGCAGGTTTTTCAGATCCGGGACCAGGGTGTCCGCGATGTTCTCGTCACCGGCCCACACCAGCAACCATTCCTTGCGCGTGCTCCCGGTTCCCTGCGCCGTCTCCTCCTGGAGGTCGGCGCCGACGAGGTGGTTCTGGACCCAGTAGTCCTTCCCGTCGGAACCGGTGATGTGCTGGGTCACCACCTGTACGTCGGCATAGGCGCTGGCCTGCCCGGTCGGAAAGGCCACGGCACCGGCGGCGAGTACGACCGCGCCCAGCCCTGTTGACATTTTTCGCCATCGCGGCGACATCGTCCTCATGGATACTCCATCAATCGACGGACCATTACTGAACAGGACAACCACACCGTGCCGAAGGCGGCCGGCGTCCCCGCGTGCGCAGAGCAATTGTTCTGTTCCGGCGGGGAACTTCAGCGTGCACAACGAGAAGTCACGCACACGGTGGGGGAAGCTCGCCGCAAACCGGACTCGTGCAGAACGTGAAAACCTCGAGCGTCGAACCTATCTGTTTCGGACAGTTTCGCAGCACTCATTACCCAGACATCTCGCTCGAATGCTCTCCGTCATGGGCACGGAAGTAGAATCCGGAATACTCGGCACATCGTCAAGCTGTTCCCAGGATACGAACAACGATCCGCTTCCGGACATTGCTCAGCTCCGTCCTGCCGGGCCCAGGAGACCGGACAGCGCGCCGCCGACCCCGGCGACCGTGCCGGCGATGGCGCCGGTCAGGCCATCGACGATCCCCGTCACGGGGTTCGGCTGCGGAGTCGGTGTCGGTGCCGTTGTGGTTGGCGGGGGCGTCATTGGCGGTGCCGATGTCGTGGTGGGCGGCGGGGTTGCCGGAGGTGGTGGCGTCGACCGGGGTGGAGCGGGCTCCACGACCGCGACCTCGGTCGCGGACTGTCCGCCGGGCGAGTCGGGCGTCGGCGCGACACCGACGAGGTAGACCTGGTACCACTTCCACACGATGCCGAGATAGCGCGCGGAGTCGTTGTAGCTGAGAATCGCCGAGGTCAGGCCGTTCTGTGTGGACAGGTCGCGGCCATCCGCGCAGAGGTAGTCGGCGGCCGCCGCGGTGGCGTCGTAGACGTTCTCCGGATCGGCACGGCCGTCACCGTTGGCGTCGACCGCCCATCTGTCCCATGTAGACGGAATGAACTGCATCGGCCCCATGGCGCGCGCCCAGCCCGAGGCGCCGTTTCCACTCGGGATGGCCGCATATCCGTTCGTACCGTCCAATGCCGGACCGAGGATCGGGCGCAGCGCGGTCCCTGCCGAATCCACGGCGCCCTGCTCAGCATGACCGGACTCGACCTTGCCGATGGCGGCCAGCAGTTGCCACGGCAGGTGGCAGGACGGCTCCCGTTCCGCGGCCCACTGGCCTGCTCGGCGGTAGGCGTCCAGAACGATCGCCGGGATACCCGACACCGTATCGGCCGTGCGGTACACCGCGCCGTTGTCGGGCGGCCGGGACGGCCCTGCGACAGGACCGGGTGGGGCCGCCAGATGCACGGGAAGCCCACCGTCCGCGCTCTCATGTGGACCGGGATGGTCGGCACGATCCGGAGCCGGAGTCGGCGGCGGAATCGCGGATCGGGCGACGTCGTAGGAATTCACCCCGTAGGCGGCGACGAGAACGCCGGCCAGCAGCACCCTGCTGAACCTGGCCCCACGGGGGCGTTTTGTGTTGCCGGACATGGCAAAATCCTCCTGTTGGCGCGGCACGGCGTCGCCCACGGTGTGCCCGGCCCCACCGGCCGGGCACACCGCCTCGCCGGCCGCGGGGAGGTCGGCGAGTTCTGGTCGACCGGCGACAATGCGCGGCCGTAGCTGAATTAGAGAAATTCGGTATTGAATAAACCGGTGCGGCCGCAATATATCTGTCGATATCAGATTTATAGTGCGCTCGCCTGACGCGAAAAGTCCACGTAGCGGCGACTTATCAGAGGGAGCGACCGCTTCATACGTTAGATGATCGCGAACGGTCCGAACGGGTGTCAACCGTACAGTCGAGTGATACCGTCCATTGAGACGAAAACCCAGGGTAATCGGGACGAACGCTACGTCCCCGTGAGTGTTCGAAGTCTGGCCATCGCGGCGGCCCCGACCAACGGGCCGATCGCCAGCAGTGGCACGGCAAGCCGCCAGCCGACGAGGTCGGCGAGCACCGGCAGCGCCTGGATGGTGAGCACGCTGATCAGGAAGCCGATCGCCGTCTGGGCGGTCAGCGCGGTCCCGACGTACTCCTGGTCGGCGACTTCGGTGAGGGCGGCGGAGAACTGCGCCGAGTCGGCGACGGCGGTGGCACCCCAGGCGGCCAGCACCACGATGAACAGCACGGGATTGTCGAACGCCAGCACCGAAAGCAGCCCGCAGCCGGCGCTGAGCAGCATGGCGACCGTGGCCACATAGGCGCGGCCTCGGCGGTCGGCCCAGTAGCCGGCGATCAGACAGCCGACCAACCCGCACAGGCCGGTAAGCACGAACGTGGCGACGCCGATGCCGGGCCTGCCGTGCACGGCGGAACTGGCAGCCAGGTAGGCAGGCAGCCAGGACCACAGGGCGTAGAGCTCCCACATGTGGCCGAAGTAGCCGATGTTGACAAGGCGCTGTCTCCGGTCGGCGAACATCCTTGCCACGTAACGGGGATCGGGCACGCGTGTGGGTCTCATCGCAGGGCCCGATCGAACCGCCGACAGCGAGACGGCCGCGCCGAGCAGGGCCGACAGGCAGGCGGCCAGCAGGACGCCGCGCCACGGCAGCGTGGTCAGGCCGTTGATCAGTTGTGGCGCTGCTGAGCCGACGGCGAGCGCGCCGACGAGCAGGCCGAGCGCGAAGCCGCGGGAGTTCGGGAACCACGACACGACGATCTTCATGCCGGGCGGGTAGACGCCGGCGAGGCTGATGCCGGTGAGCAGCCGTAGCGCCAGCACCGTCCAGCCGTGGTGGGCGGCCAGCGCGAGCGCTGCCGTCGCGCCCGCGCCAAGCACCGCGCTGAGCGTGATCAGCACGTTCGGCCGGAGGCGGTCGGCGAGGTTGGCCAGCGCTGAAACGACCGCCCCCACAGCGAAGCCGACCTGCACGGTCGCGGTCAGCCAGACCGACTCCGTGCCGGTGAGTGTGAAGTCCTTACGCAGGGCCGGTGCGACTGCCGAGGCGGAGAACCACAGCGCCAGCACCAGGATCTGAACGAGAGCGACCAATCCTAATTGGAGCCGAGGGCGATGGGCCACTCAGTCGACGGTAGTGGGCTACCTGCCACACTGGCGATCCGGCGGAGGAGTGACGCGCGTCGGCAACTGTCAGTTGCCGGATCCCTGCGCCAGCGCAGCGTCCACGATCGCGGCGGCGTCCGACACCTGCCGACCGGTGAACGCGGGACGCCCGCCATACGGATCGTTCTCGGTCCACAGGGATGTGGGTGCTGCGCTGCGTACCACCGGAATGACCTCGGTGGCCAGGCGTTCCAGCATCTCCAGTTGACGTTCGTGGGGGAGCATCGTCGGCAGGCTGAACGACTGGAGATCGTGCCGGTACGCCTCGTGGAAGTACATGATCTTGTCGATGATCTGCTGCGGGCTGCCGACGAGTACCGGACCTTCGGCGATGGCGTGGTCGATGTCGCGGAAGGTCATCTCGTTGCCGGGTGTGTGATTGCCCGGCTTGTTGAAGAACTCGACGATCTTCTCGTACACCGGACCGAAGTTCTCCCTGGCTTCCCGTGTACTGTCCGCGAGGTAGAGGAACCCTGCTCCGGCACCGACGTAGGCGTGGCGGGGATCGTGGCCGTGCCGGGCGTACTCGGCGCGATAGTGGTCGATGAGCACCTGGTAGTTCGCGCGGGGCTGGATCGCGTTGGCGCTGAACAGCGGGTCGCCCCAGCGCGCGGCCAGGGCCGCCGACGTCTCGGTGGTCGCCGAGCCGTGCCAGACTCGCGGTGCGCCCGCGAACGGGCGTGGCAGCGTTGTCACGTCGGTCAGGGGTGGGCGGAACTCACCCTCCCAGGTGACCTTCTCCTCTCGCCACAGGCGGCGCAGCAGCGCGTATTTCTCGGCGAGCTGGTCCCATTGCAGACCGGGTTCGACGCCGAACATCGGCAGTTGCCGTGCCTCGTTGCCCTTGCCGATCACGAGTTCGGTCCGGCCCCTGGACAGCTGATCGATGGTCGCGTAGTCCTCGGCGACCCGGACAGGGTCCAGAATGGACAGTACGGTGACCCCGGTCTGGATGCGGATCCGGCTCGTCGTGGCCGCGATCGCGCCCAACAGCACGGTGACGCCGGCGGACAGGAACGCGCCCGCGTGGCGTTCGCCGAGCGCGACCGCGTCGAGGCCGAACTGTTCGGCGTAGCGGGCGGTGGTCAGTGTTTGCGCGTATCGCTCCGCTGGGCTGACCAGTCGCCCGGTGACCGGATTTTCCAGGTACGGCAGGATATCCAGAACTTGGAATCTCACGGACGCCGACACTAGTCGCAGTTAGGTGAACATTCAACCATTCCCGGATGCTGGATCGTGGCACTGGTCAGTGACGCAGCCACTCCCGCGCGAGCAGTTCGTAGGAACGGACCCGGTCGGCGTGGTCGTGCGCGATGGTGGTGATGATCAGTTCGTCCGCGCCGGTCGCGTTCCGCAGCCGGGTCAGGCCGTTGGACACGGTCTCGGGCGAGCCGACGAACTGGGTTTCCAGCCGGTCGGCGACCAACGCCCGATCCTCCTCCGTCCACGGCAGCGCATCCGCCTCCTCCGGGGTGGGAAACGGGATCGCGCCCGCACCGCTGCGGATACTGCGCACCCATGCGCCATAACCCGCGGCCAGCCGACGCGCGGTGGCATCGTCCTGCGCCACCACCACGTCGGCCGACACCGCGACATAGGGCGCGGCCAGTTCCGCGGACGACTCGAACGCGGCCCGGTATCCCTCGACCGCTTCCAGCACGGTGGCCGGGCTGACGTGGTAGTTGGCGGCGAAACGCAGGCCGCGCCTGCCGGCGACGGTCGCGCTCTGACCGCCGCTGCTGCCCAGGATCCACACCTCGACCTGCGCGCCCTCACCCGGAATCACGTGCGCTGCCAGGCCATCCTCGCTGCGGTAGCTACCGCGCAGCAGCGCGAGAACGTCGTCGACCTGCTCGGCATAGTCCGGCGCCTCGGCATGTGGCTGTTGCAGCAGGGCACGGTTGAGTGCCAGGCGTGGCGACCGCAGCAGCCGATCGACCGGGAACCGAGCGGGAATGCGCAGTCCGTTGGCCGTCCAGCTGCCTTCCGAGGGTGCCGTGGCCGCGACGGTGACGGGCGGCTTGCCGCCGGAGCGGCCCAGCCCGAGATCGAGCCGGCCGGGGTGCAGCGCGTCCACCAAGCCGAATTCCTCGACGGTGGACAGTGCGGTCCGATGCCCCATCTGCACCGCGCCCGACCCGAGCCGAATAGTGCTGGTGGCCCCGGCGACCAGCGCGAGCAGCACCGCCGGTGACGTACCGGCGACGCCGGGATTCAGGTGGTGCTCGGCGAACCAATAGCGTCGGTAACCGAAAAGCTCGGTCTGCCGGGCCAAATCGATGCTGTTGCGCAGTGCACGTTCCGCGGTCTGGCCGGACGGCACCGGCACGAGATCCAACACGGACAGGGGGACACCGGCCATGATCCGACCATACGGCTTTTCTCCGCCCGATCCGGAGCTTCCCGCGACATGAGACGGATCGGTCGGGCCTGCGGTGACACAATCGTGCCGTGATCAGTTCGCGTCAACTCGAGTACTTTCAGGCAGTGGCCCGCGAGTTGCACTTCACTCGGGCCGCGGAAGCGCTGCGGATCGCGCAACCGGCGCTGTCCCAGCAGATTCGCAAGTTGGAACGCCAACTCGGCCTGACGCTGTTCGAGCGCGACAACCACCACGTCGAACTCACGCCGGCCGGGCTCGCCCTGCTGACGCACGCTGAACGAGTGCTGTCCGATCTGGACGCCGTCGAACAGGAGATGCTCGGCTGGGCGGGTGGCGTGCGAGGCCACGTTCGGCTGGGCGCCGCACGTGGCCTCCTGGCGCAACTGGCCCGCGCGCTGGCCACGTTCTGCCGGACCTACCCCGCCGTCGAGATCGAACTCCAGGAACTGAACACGGAGGAGATGCTCGCCGGTCTGCACGCGGGCCGGCTCGACCTGGTCACGTTGGGCGATACCCCCGACCTCGGCGACCCTCGACTGGTGGCGCACCCGCTCGGCGCGGAGCCGCTGGTACTGATCACCGGCCGGCCGAGCGCGTTCGCCGAGCGCGACAGCATCCCGGTCGCCGAGTTGGACGGGGTCGACCTGGTCGGCTATCCGGAGGGCTCGGCCGTCGGGCGGATCATCCTGGCCGCGCTCGCCGAGGCAGGCGCGCGGCCGAGGACACGGTTCGTCGGCCGCGAGTACAACACCGCCCGCGCCCTGGCGAATGTCGGGCTCGCGGCGGCGATCATGCCCCGATCCGTCGCGCGGGCGCCCGGACCGGAGATCCATGTCGTGCGGTTGGCACCCGAACCGGTCTGGACGCCGTCGCTGGCCTGGTCGGCGAGCCGACGTCCCGCTCCAGCTCTGGCCACGCTCGTCGATTTCCTGCTCAACCAGGCGGAGTTCGGGGTGCTCGACGGTGATATCCCAAGCGACTGACCATCAGGCCGATCATGTCTTGGACTTATCGCCGGGCGTCGACCACCGTTGACCTCATGAACGAAATGATCCGGGTCCGGCTCACCGATCACGACACCGTCGTGACCCACCGCGGCACTGCCGGACCCGCCGTACTGCTGGTCCACGCCCTCGGCCTGGACCGGTTGATGTGGGAACCGGTCCTGGACCGGTTGGCGATCGGCCGTCGAGTGTTCGCCTACGACATCCGTGGCCACGGCACAGCCGTCGCGTCGCCGAGTCCGTACACGATGGCGGATACCGCGCGGGACCTGATCGGGGTGCTCGACGCGCTCGGCATCGATCGTGCCCACGTCGTCGGCCTGTCCTTCGGCGGCGGGATCGCGCAGACCGCGGCCCTCGCCCATCCCGACCGGTTCGCCTCGCTCGCCCTGCTGGCCACCACCGATCACCCGTTCGACGCGTTCGAAGGCCGCGCCAAGGCCGCCGAGGCGGACGGCATGAGCGCTCAGGTCGCGCCGTCGCTGACCCGCTGGTTCACCGCGAACGCGTTGGCGCAGAACGGTCCGAGCGTCCGGTACGCCCGGGACCAGGTGCGGCGCGGCACTGTCACCGACTGGGCCGCCGCATGGCGCGCCTTCGCCGGACTTGACGTCCAGGGCCGGCTGACCGGGTTCGAGCCGCCGACGCTGGTCCTGGCCGGCGAAGCGGACGCATCGACCACTCCGGCGATCATGAGGGGTATCGCCGGACGCATTCCTCGGTCGATCTACCGCGAGTTGCCCGGCACACCGCACATGCAGTCCCTTGAGCGGCCCGATCTCGTGGCCGCTGCCCTGGACGACTTCCTGCCCGCGCGGGAGGTGACGTGATGCGAGCCGCCTGGTACGAGCGCACGGGCGCGGCCGAGGACGTGCTGGTGGTCGGCGAACTGCCGGATCCGGAGCCGGGCGTCGGGGAGGTGCGGGTCCGGATCCACGCGGCCGGGATCAATCCGGCCGATGTGAAACGCCGAGCCGGCGCGGGCGACCGGGTCATGTCCGCCCCGCGAGTGGTGCCTGGCGACGACGGGGCCGGTGTCATCGACCGGGTCGGCCCTCGGGTTCCGGCGGTCCGCATCGGTCAGCGGGTCTGGGTGCACTCGGCGAACCACGGCCGCCCGTTCGGCACCTCGGCCGAGTTCGTCGTGGTGCCTGCCGAGCAGGCGATCGAGCTGCCTGCGAACACGACGTTCGAGGCCGGGGCCGGTCTGGGCGTTCCGGCGCTGACCGCGCATCGCTGCCTGTTCGCGGACGGCCCGATCGCCGGACGGACCGTGCTGGTCACCGGAGGGGCGGGTGCGGTGGCGCACTACGCCATCGAGCTAGCCAAGCACGGCGGGGCGCGGGTGCTGGCCACGGCGAGCACGCCGGACAAACAGCGGGCCGCGCTGGCGGCGGGCGCCGACGCGGTGATCGACTACCGCAAGCCCGACGCGGCGGCGGAGATCCTGCGCGTCTCGCCCGGCGGCGTGGATCGGGTCGTCGACGTGGCGTTCGGCGCCAACCTGGCGCTCACCTCGGCCGTGATCGCCCGCAACGGCACCATCGCCAGTTACGCCTCCGACGCCGTGCCCGAGCCCAGCCTGCCCTTCTATCCACTGATGCGGCGCGGTGTCACCCTCCGCACCGTGCTGGTCTTCGTCATGCCGGCGCCCGCGTTGCGGGCCGCCACCGACCATGTCACCCGCCTGCTGGCCGACCAGGTGCTCACCCACCCGATGGCCACCCGGTACGACCTCGCCGACATCGCGCAAGCCCATCACGCGGTGGAGCGCGGCGCGGCGATCGGCAAGGTCGTGCTGATCCCCCGCTTTGCATGTCGGTAACCGTGGCTAATCTGCCCGCAATATTTCCCGTTGATAATTCCAGGACTCGATCGAGCGGGAGTGTTCGGGGGAGCCGCTTCTCCAGACATGGAGGATGCCTACGTCATGTCACCTTATCCCAATTGGCTCAATGCCGGTGATAATTCCTGGCAGCTCGTCGCCGCGACGCTTGTCGGATTGATGAGCATTCCCGGCATCGCTGTCCTCTATGGCGGGATCGTCCAGCGAAAATGGGCGGTCAACACGATGTTGATGGCATTCAGTGCGTTCTCCCTGGTTCTCGTGGCATGGGTGTTATGGGTGTTCAAGATGGGTTTCGGTGACGCGCTGAAACTCGGTCCGGGAATCCTCGGCAGCATGATAGGCAAGCCGGGGCCGATTCTTGATCACACCACCCAGGGTCAGGCGAGCATCCCGTTGTTGGACGGGTTGATGCCGAAATTCCGTTTTCCGCAGTCCACACTGGCCTATTTCCAGTTCGTGTTCGCGGGCATCACTCCGCTGTTGTTCCTGGGCAGCGTGATCGGTCGGATCAACTTCCGGGTCTGGCTGATCTTCGTGCCACTGTGGTCGACCTTCGCCTACGCGGTCAACGCGTTCCTGCTGTGGGGCGGCGGCTGGTGGGCCCAGCAGGGCGCACTGGACTACAGCGGTGGCTACGTCATCCACCTGGCGGCCGGCACGTCCGGCTTCGTGGCTGCGGCGGTGATCGGGCCACGGCTGGCCCGCGACCGGGCGCGCGCCGTCCCCAACAATCTGCCGATGGCCGCGGCCGGGGCCGGCATTCTCTGGCTCGGCTGGAACGGCTTCAACGGCGGCGACCCGTACTTCGCAGGCGCCGACGCGTCCACCGCCGTGCTCAACACCAACCTCGCCACGGCGGTCGCCCTGCTCACCTGGCTGCTGCTGGACCTGTTCGCCTCACCCCAGCGCAAAGCCACCTTCCTCGGCTCGATCAACGGCATGATCACCGGTCTGGTAGCGATCACTCCGGCGGCGGGCTTCGTCAACGGTTTCGGCGCGCTGCTCATCGGTCTGATCGCGTCGATCCTGGTCTGGCTGTCCTGGAACAAACTGGGCAAGGCCAAGCTGTTCAAGCGCGTGGACGACACCCTGGGCGTGTTCCACACCCACGGTGTCGCCGGGCTGGCCGGTGGCCTGCTGGTCGGCGTGTTCGCCGACCCGAAGGTGATCGAGTACCTGGGTGGCGGGTCCACCCCCGGTTTCTCGGCAGCGGGCGCGATCTACGGAAATCCCAAACAGATCCTGATCCAGCTCGGCGCCGCGGCGACCGTGATCGTCTGGGACGCGCTGATCACGTTCCTGCTCCTGAAGTTCCTCGGCCTGTTCATGAAGTTGCGAATATCCGACGAAGCGCTGGAAACCGGTGACACCGCGGTACACGACGAAGAGGCGTACCCGGACGACACGCTGATCGCCGTCGGCAGCGGTCCACCCCGGGCCGCGCCACCGCCGGCCGGCGGCACGCGCACCAGTGATCCGGTGCTCGCGGCGGACGTCGACCCGCCGTCGGACTGATCCTCGGACCATCCGCACCGAAGGCCCGGCCTGTCGCCAGCGACGGCCGGGCCGGTTGGGGGACCCGGCGTGAAACTGATCACCGCGGTGCTGAGTCCAGCCACCTTCGAGGCGGTTCGCGACGCATTGGCCATCTTCGGCGTACGCGGCCTGACGGTGTGCAACGTGTACGCCGCGCCGGCCCGTATCCCGAATCGGGTCCAGGTCTACCGGGGCCAGCGGATGACCGCCGATCTCGACCCCATGGTGCGGGTGGACCTGGTGATCCCGGACGACGAAACGGCCGACGTGGTGCACGTGCTGATCAGGGCCGCGGGCGAGGAGGATGTGACCGAGCGAGTCTGGCTCACTCCGGTCGACCTCGTCGTGCGGATCCGAACCGGCGAATACGGTGTCGACGCGGTATGAAGCAACCAACAAACCTCACGGCGACCCGGTCAGGCGACAGGGGAGGGTGGCCCGGATGTCCGTGCTCGACGCACCGACGTGCAGCTCGACCCTGCCCTGCCGAATCCGCCGGGTCCCGTCCCGTCCGGTGTGGGCGGTCAGGTCGGCGCCGAGATCGAGCGTGACGCTGCTGGTCTCGCCCACGGCCAGATCGACGCGTGCGGCCGCGATCAGCCGCCGGACCGGCAGCACGACATCGCCGACGGGCCGGTGCAGATAGACCTGGACGACCTCGGTCGTCGCGATTTCGTTGGTGTTGCGCAACGTCACCGTGATCCGGCAGGCGCCGTCGGTCGGCCAGTCGGGTCCGGTGACGTTGTCGATGCCGAGCCAGTCGGCGGGCGCATAACTCAGGCCGTGGCCGAACGGGAACAACGCGGTCGGGTCGACGTTGCTCACCTCCGAACGTGCGGCCAGCGGCGCGGCGAGATAGCTGCCCGGTTGACCGCTGCGCCCGGCCGGGAAGCTGATCGGCAGCCTGCCGGACGGATTCGTCCGTCCATACAGGACATCGGCGAGCGCGGGTCCGCCCGCTTCGCCGGGGAAGAACGCGCACACCAGGCCGGCGAGCCGGTCGACCTGGCGGGACAGGTCGTAGGGCCGGCCGACGAGCAGGACGAGCACGACCGGCGTGCCGGTGTCGAGCAGGGCTTCGAGGAGTTCCTTCTGCCGGCCGGGCAGTCGCAGATCGGCCGCGTCGCAACCCTCCCCGGAGGTGCCGTTGCCGAACAGCCCCGACTGGTCGCCCAGCACCGCGACACACACTTCGGCCTCCCGCGCGACGCGCACCGCTTCGGCGATCTGCTCGTCGGTGCCACCCAGGACCGGAACGCCGAGCGCGTACTCGACGTCCTGCTCGGCGCGGAGGGCGTCCAGGAGCGTGGGCACGTCGACGCCGAGCGGAACATCGGGATGGCGCACGCCGACGTGGTTGGGGAACGAGTAGCAGCCGAGCATCGCGCCGGGTTCGGCGGCGCGCGGACCGACCACCGCGATCCGCTTGTCGCCGCGCAGCGGTAGGGTGCCGTCGTTGCGTAGCAGCACGATCGAGCGGCGGGCGAGTTCTCGGGCCAGCGCACGGGATTCCGCGTCGTCGAGATCGACGTGGTCCTCGCGCAGCAGCGGCGGCTCCGGCGACCAATCGGCGTCGAGCAGGCCCAGTTCGCACTTCTGCCGCAGCACCCTGCGCACCGCCCGATCGACCAGTGCCTCCTCGACGGCGCCGGAATCGACGGCGCTGCGCAGCGGCTCGCCGTAACAGTCCACTGTGGGCAGTTCGACGTCGATGCCGGCGGCCAGCGCCTGCGCCGCCGCGTCGGCCGGATCCTGCGCGACATGGTGCAGGCTGTGCAGGAACGACACCGAGAAATAGTCCGCGACCACGGTTCCGGTGAACCCGAAGCGCTCGCGCAGCACGTCGGTGAGCAACTCGCGGCTGGCCGCGACGGGCATGCCGTCCAGGTCGACGTAGGCGTTCATCACCGAGCGCGCGCCGGCCCGCAGCGCCTGTTCGAACGGCGGCAGGAGCACGTCCGCGATCTCGCGCGGGCCGATCGAGACCGGCGCGAGATTGCGGCCGGCGCGGGAGGCCGAATAGCCGACGAAGTGCTTGAGCGTCGCGACGACGCCTGCCCGCTCCAGCCCGCGCACGTAGGCGCCGCCGATCAGGCCGACCAGGTACGGGTCCTCGCCGATGGTCTCCTCGACCCGGCCCCAGCGCAGGTCGCGGGCGACATCGAGGACCGGGGCCAGTCCCTGGTGCACGCCCAGTCGGCGCATCAGGCCACCGATCCGCGCGCCCATCGCCTCGACGAGATCGGGATCGAAACTCGCGCCCCAGCACAGCGGCGACGGGTAGATCGGCGCCTGCCAGGCCGCCAGCCCGGTCAGGCATTCCTCGTGCACCATCGCGGGAATGCCGAGCCTGCCCGATGCGACGATCTGCCGCTGGCTGCGGGCCAGCGCCTGCGCGCCCATCACCGGATCGACCGGCGCGGTACCGAACACCCGCGTCAGCTGGCCGATGCCGTGCTCGATCAGGGACGAGAAGTCCGGCGGCTCGGCCGCGTCGTGCTGGTGGGGCGCGACCTCGCCGGCCGAGTCCAGGCCGACCCAGACTCCGTGGAGCTGCGCGATCTTCTCCCTGATCGTCATTCTGGACAGCAGATCCTCGACCCGTTGCGAGATCAGCAAGGTCGGGTCGCGCCACGGCTCGTCGGTCTCCGTCGTTCGCTGGGTCGTCACCGGGTTCCGTTCCGCGCCGTGGTCTGCCGGATCACGAGTTCGGTGGCCAGGGTCAGGTGCGCGGTGTCGGGCTGTTCGCCGCGGATCAGCGTGATCAGCATCTCGATGGCGTGCCGGCCCATCGCCCGGATCGGCTGGTTCACCGTGGTCAGCGGGGGAGCGGCGAGCGCGGATTCGGGGAGGTTGTCGAAGCCGACCACGGACACCTCGCCCGGCACGTCCAGGCCGAGTTCGCGGGCGACGCCGATGGTGGCGATCGCGGAGAGGTCGTTGGCGGCGAAGATCGCGGTCGGCCGGTCGGATCTGCTCAGCAGGGCGCGCGCCGCGCGGGTGGATACCTCCGGGTCGTATTCGCCGACCGCGATCAGGTCCTCGGCGACGTCGATCCCGGCGCCGGCAAGCGCTTGCCGGTAGCCGCCCTCGCGGAGTCGGGCGGACTGGAGATCGGGGCGGCCGGAGATCAGCCCGATCCGCCGGTGGCCGAGTTCGAGCAGGTGCTCGACGGCGAGCCGGGCGCCGGTGAAGTTGTCCGAGTCGACCGTGGGCAGCCCGGACGGTCCGGTGTGCGGGTCGACCGCGACCACCGGGGCCGCGTACTGCACGTCGACCACGGTGGGCGTGACCAGCACGGCGCCGTCGACGAGGGTGCCGGACAGCCGCGAGAGGTAGCGCCGCTCCCAGCCGACGTGATCGCCGACCCGGCCGCCCGCCGAGTAGACGACGAGTTCGAAACCGCTGCCGCGGATCGCGTCGCCCGCGCCCTTGAGCAGTTCGGTGCTGAACGGTTCGAGGTCGGCGACCAGGATGCCGATCACGTTCGTCTGGTGGTTGCGCAGGCTCTGCGCGACCAGGCTCGCCTCGTACCCGAGTTCCTGGATCACCGACTGCACCTTGGCGAAGGTGTTCGCGGCGACCCCGTACCGCTGGTTGATCACCTTGGACACGGTCGCCACCGAGACACCGGCGCGTTCGGCGACGTCTCGGATGGTCACGCGGGAGGAGGGTTGCACCGGCTCACCATAACCTTCGATAACGTTATCGACAACGATTGACATAGCCCCGAGCTGGCGCAACACTCTCAGCAATCCGCACGGCCATCCCGCCGAAGTTGTCAGGAGTGGACCGAAATGCGTACATCACGCACAGCGCTCGTCGTCATGTTCTCCGTGCTTCTCACCCTCACCGCGGCCTGCGGAGGTGGCGGATCGAGCACGGGCGCCGGCAGCGGCCCGGTCACCCTGACCTGGTGGCACAACGGCACGACGGACCCGTTGAAGTCGACGTGGCAGCAGATCGCCGACGCCTATCACGCCGCCGACAAGAACGTGTCGTTCAAGGTCGACCCGATCCAGAACGAGGACTTCACCACCAAGGTCCCGCTGGCACTACAGTCGGACAACCCGCCGGACATCTACCAGCAGTGGGGCGGCGGCGACGAGGCCGGCCAGGTCAATTCGGGCAAGGTCGCCGACATCACCGACGACGTGTCGAGCTGGATCGGCGAACTCGGCAAGGCCGCGCAGGGCTGGCAGGTCAACGGCCGCCAGTACGGCGTGCCCTACGACCTGCACGTGGTCGGTTTCTGGTACCGCAAGGACCTCTTCGCCAGGGCGGGCATCACCGGTCCACCATCCACAATGGACCAGTTCTACGCGGACGTCGCCACCCTGCGCCAACACGGCATCGTGCCCGCCGCGATCGGCAGCAAGGACCAGTGGCCGGACGCCTTCTACTGGGAGTACTTCGCGTTACGCGAATGCTCGACCTCCGTGCTGCAACAGCAGGTCGGCGCGCACAACCTCACCGACCCGTGCTGGACCAAGGCGGGCAACGACCTGACCGCGTTCCTGTCGCACAACCCCTTCCAGACCGGGTTCCTCGGCACCCCGGCGCAGCAGGGCGCGGGCAGTTCGGCGGGCATGGTCGCCAACGGCCAGGCCGCCATGGAACTGCAGGGCGACTGGGAACCCGACACCATGGCATCCCTGTCCACCGACAGCAATCTCGACAACGACCTTGGCTGGTTCCCGTTCCCGACCGTGCCGGGCGGCAAGGGCCAGGCGGGCGCGGTGCTCGGCGGCGGCGACGGCTTCTCCTGCACCACTCGGGCCGCGGCCGCCTGTGCCGGCTTCCTCCAGTACGTGGCCAGCGTTGACGTGCAACGCAAGCTCGCCTCGGTCGGTGCCGGTCTGCCCGCCAATCCCGCCGCCGCATCCGCCCTCACCAACTCGACCCTGCGTGAAGTGCTGGCCTACAGCCAGAAAGCGCCCTACACCCAGACCTACTTCGACCGCGCCTTCCCGACCAGCATCGGCCAGGCGCTGAACCAGGCGATCGCCAACTTCTACGCGGGCCAGGGCACTGCCCAGTCCATCGTGTCGTCGGTCAACCAGGCGGCGACCGGAGGCCGCTGATGAGCGACACCGGCATCTCCGCCCTGCGGCCTGCTGCTCCCGCGTCCCGCCTGCCGAGGGAGCAGCAGGCGTCGCCGCCGGGCCGGCCGCGACGACGGGGCACCAGGCTGGAACTGGCGCTGCTGCTCGGGCCGCCGCTGCTGTTGTTCACCGGCTTCGTGCTCGTGCCGATCGGCATCGCGGTCTACTACAGCCTGTTCAACTGGAGCGGGTTCGGACCGCTCAAGGACTTCGTCGGCTTCCAGAACTACGAGCTGACCGTGACCGGCCCGGTGTTCCAGCAGGCCGTCGTGCACAACCTGATCATCGTCGGACTGTCGCTGGTCATCCAGCTGCCGCTGAGCATCGGCGTTGCCATGCTGCTCAACCGCGGACTCCGTGGCAGGGCGTTCTTCCGGCTGGTCATCTTCGCCCCCTACGTGCTGTCCGAGGCGGTCACCGCCGTGATCTGGCTGCTCATCCTGCAACCGGGCGGATTCGTCGACACCCTGCTGCGCTCGGTCGGGCTGGGTGGCCTGGTACACCTCTGGCTGGCCGACCCGCACCTGGTGCTCTACACCCTGTTCGTCGTGATCACCTGGAAGTACATCGGCTTCGGCATCATCCTGCTGCTCGCCGGACTCCAGGGCATTCCGGGTGAGCTGCGGGAAGCCTGCGCGCTCGACGGCGCGACCGGCTGGCAGGCCACCCGCCACGTCATCATCCCGCTGCTCGGCCCGACCATCCGGATCTGGATCTTCCTGTCCGTGATCGGCTCCCTGCAACTGTTCGACGTGGTCTGGATCGCCACCCGTGGCGGCCCGGCCAACGCATCGACCACCATGGCAACCTACGTGATCGACCATGGTTTCAACCGCTACGAGTTCGGCTACGGCAGCGCGGTCGCGGTCGTGCTGTTCGCGATCTGCTTCGCCTTCGCGCTGATCTACCAACGTTTCGCGCTGCGCCGGGACACCGACGGCGCCCTGACCTCGATCGCGAGCTGACATGGCCGCTGTCCTGGACGTTCCCGTCGCTCAACCCGGACCGGCACGGCGCCCGCGCACGCGTGGTTCCGGCCGGGGCATCTCCTTCGCCTACCTCGCCGCCATCCTCGTCACCGGCATCACCGTCGTGCCAGTGCTGTATGCGATCGTCGGCGGATTCCGCACCAGCGCGCAGATCAACGCCGATCCCGCCGGCCTGCCACACCCCTGGGTGCTGGACAACTATCGCGCGATCGTCACCTCGGCCGCCTTCTGGCAGTTCCTGGCCAACAGCGCGCTCATCGCCGCGATCGCCACGGGCTTGGCCGTCGTCCTGGGCAGCATGGCCGGTTTCGCCCTGTCCCGCTACCGCTTCCGCCTGCGCGAGGCCGTGTACGGACTGTTCACCGTCGGCCTGCTGTTCCCGATCGGTGTCGCCGCGCTCCCGCTCTACCTGTGGCTGCGCGATCTGAACCTGCTGGAGAACCCGCTGGGCGTCGCGCTGCCCGAGGCGGCCTTCTCGCTGCCGGTGACCATCGTCATCCTGCGCCCCTTCATGGCCGCCATCCCGCAGGAGATCGAGGACGCCGCCGTGCTCGACGGCGCGACCCGGCTCGGCTTCTTCGCCAGGATCCTGTTGCCGCTGGCCAAACCGGCCCTGGTCACGGTGGCCGTACTCGCGTTCGTGACCAGTTGGAACGCCTATCTGCTGCCACTGGTCGTGTTCAACGACGCGCAGCACTTCACGCTTCCGCTCGGCGCCGCGATGTTCCAGACGCAGTACTCCCAGGACACCGCGCGCGTGCTCGCGTTCACCGCGCTGTCGGTGGTGCCGGCGCTCGGGTTCTTCGTCTTCGCCGAACGCCGCATCGTCGGCGGTCTCACCGGCGCCGTCAAGGGGTGACCGGAATGGCAATGCACGCGTTTTCCGTGGAAGCCGGAAAAAGGTTCCACGGAAAACGCGTCATGAAATAAATATGAACCGCAGACTCAGTTGTACGGCATTCCGCCGGGAGTCCCGCTGGACGTCGACGAAACCTGAGCGGAGCTAACCGACGTCGCGGCGGCGGGGACGGTAGAAACCACGGCGATGCCCGTCACGAGAAGGACGAGCCCGACGACCATCTTGGCGATCCGCATGATTCCTCCGGAATGATTGCGTTCGTCATCGGATTGTGCGCATGGCGTCACAGCGGGTTCACCGTGGCATTCTCGCGGGCCTTGGCGATGGCCGTGATACAACGAAGAAATGAACGAGTCTCTAATTCTCACTGCCCATTGATCGAGTTCCGGGAAAAGGAAAATGGGAGTGTATTCGTGGCAGCGTTCGGTGAACGAGTGGGTTACACGAACGGAGTAACGCCATGCCCCCGTTGCTCGTTGTTAACCTTTGGTTTGCCTACTATTATCGGTGCATGTCGGCGGTCCGCCCCAACCTGCCCGGCCGTGACCGCGAGTTCTCCCGGTTGACGGCCTCGTTGACTGATGCGGTGGCCGGCATCGGGTCCGCGCTGGTCGTCGAGGGTGAACCCGGCATCGGCAAGACCGCCCTGGTCCGCGCGTTGGGCGAGGTCGCGGTGGCGCGTGGGTGCCGGGTGTTGCGCGGCGCCGGAGACGAACTCGGGCGTTCGCTGCCGCTGGTGCCGCTGCTCGAAGCGCTGCACGTGACCGACGCGAGCGACGATCCGGAGCACGAGGCGATCTTGGAGTTGCTCTCGGGCGACCCGACGCACTCGGCGCTGTCCTCGGCCGATCTCGTCGCCGCCGCGGGTGAACGCCTTTTGCGTCTGGTCGAGCAGGAGTGCACGCAACGCCCGACCCTGCTGGTCATCGACGACCTCCAGTGGGCCGACCGGGTCACCATGGCGGTGTGGAGCAGGCTGGCCAGGCTTGCGCCGCAGCTCCCCTTGCTGCTGGTGGCCACGGTCAGGTTGGGGGCCGCACGGGACGAACTGGCGGTGATGCCGGTCGCGGCGACGCGGGTGCGGCTGGGTCCGCTGGCACACACCGCCGTTGCCACGGTCGTCGCGACGCTGGTGAACGGAACTCCCGCGCCACGGCTGCTGGCGCTCGCCGATGACGCGGGTGGCAACCCGCTGTACCTCACCGAACTGGTGGACGCGTTGCGGCGGGACAACGCGTTGCAGGTCATGGACGGTGGCGCGGTCGAGACCACCGCCGCGAAGGCGCCGTCGTCGTTGTCCGCCGCGATCGCCGGCCGCCTCGATTTCCTGGGCGGCCCAGCCAGGCACGTACTACGGGCGGCGGCGCTGCTCGGCGTGCGATTCTGCGTTGTGGACCTGGGCGTCGTGCTGCACCAGCACGTCGCCGAACTCGCGCCGGTACTCGACGCGGCCTGCTCGGCGGGCGTGCTCGCCGACGCGGAAGGCGACCTGTCATTTCGGCATCCGCTGGTCCGGTCCGCCCTCTACGAGGAAATCCCCGGTCCGGTCAGGGGCGCGTGGCACCTGGAAGTGGCGAAGGCTCTTGCCGAGGACGGCGCCGCCGTCGACGACGTCGCGCGGCAACTCGTCGCGGCGTTCGACGGAGCCGGCAGCCTCAGCACCACCGCGCGGGCCGAAGGCTGGCTGCGCGACTGGTTGGTCGAGCGCGGCATGCTGTTGGTGCACAAAGCGCCTGCCGCCGCGGCCGCGATCCTGCACAGGGCGGTCGCGGCAGCCGAGACGGACAGCAGGCACCCCGCTCTCGTCGCTCAGCTCGCCGAGGCGCTGTTCCGGGCAGGTGAGCTGCGCGACGCCGAGCGGGTGGCTCGGGAGGCACTGGCGGACGAGCGCATCACCGACCCGCGTCGGCGCGCTGACCTGCACTGGACCCTGGCCCAATGCCGGGCGACGACCGGACGGTCGGCCGAGTCGTTGCGCGACCTCGACGCGGCTCTGGCACAGCCCGAAACGCTTGACGGGCCAGCGCTCGCGCGACTGCGCGTGCTCGCCGCTCGCGCGCACTGGGACATCGGCGATCTCGACGCCGCCGACGAGATGGCAGGCGCGGCACTGGCGAGCGCGGGCAAGGATCGCGGCGCCGCGGGCTGGGCTCTGCACGTGCGGGCGATCGTCTCCATGGAGCACGGCCGGATGCGGGAGACCCTGCCGCTGCTCGAACGTGCACTGGAACTGGTCGACGCGAGTCCGACGACGGTTGATCTGCGGCTGTTGCTCCAGATCAACAGCGCGGTCGTGCACGCAGAACTGGACCAAACCGAACAGGCGGTCGAGATCGCCGAACAGGCGCGGGACACCGCAGATCGCAGCGGGCACCTGATCCGCCTCGCCCAGTCCCACAGCGCGCTGGGACAGCTGCTGTACGGGCTCGGCCGCTGGGACGCGGCCGCGTTGGAAGTCAGCTGCCTCATCGACGAACTGAAACACCCCATGGTGTCCTGTTGTGACCACGGCATCGCCGCGCTCGTCGCGCTACACCGGGGCGACCTGACGAGCGCGCGAGCGCACCTGGACGCGGCCGAGCCGTACCGCGCCCGCCTCGGTGACCACACGATCGCGACCCTGTCCCTGGCCTGGAGCCTCTGGCACGAGCGGGCCGGTGACCTGACCGAAGCCGCGGACGCGCTGCGCCCCGCGCTGGTCGAAGGGCGCAATGCCGAGGATCTGCTCCCGGACCTGGTTCGGCTGGGTCTCGAACTCGGCGACACGGCGACCGCACGGCTTGCCACCAAGCGGGCCGCCGGCCTGGCCGCGGAAGCGAACGTGCCCCACCGCGATGCCGTGCTCGACTACTGCGCCGGGTTGCTGGCGGAGGATCCGCAACGGTTGCTCCGAGCGGCCGCGCTGTGCGGTACGGCAGGCAGGCCGTTGCTGGGCGCCCGATCCTTCGAGGCGGCGGCGGTCGCGTTCGCGGCACATGACGACCGGGATTCGGCCAAGGCCGCACTGACGCGCGCGGTTGATCAGTACCTGGCGCTCGATGCCGACTGGCAGGTGACTCGGGCACAGGCCCGGCTACGTGCCTACCGGATCGGTTCCGGTCCCCGGGTGAAGCACAGCAAGGCCCGGACCGGTTGGAACAGCCTCACCCCGAAAGAGGTCACGGTCGCCGAGCTGATCGTCGAGGGCCTGTCCAACGCCCAGATCGCCGCCCGGCTGTTCCTGTCCCCACGCACCGTCGCCACGCACGTCTCGCACATCCTCGGCAAGCTGCAGGTGCGTACGCGCACGGACATCGCGCGAGAGGTGTGTCGCCGGGCGGCGTCGAGCTGACGGTGGCCTCACCGCTGACCGGAAGCCTCGCCAACCGGATCACGTGGCGCGGGAAGCACACGGATGGGCGCACGCAACCGGCAGCGCAGCGGCAGCACGTACCACCACAGCCCGAACCAACTGACGACACCGGCCGTCACCCAGACCGCCGATGTCAGGCCCATCGTGACGTCCGTAACCAGCAGGACCGCCGCTGCCAGCGCCAAGATCAACAGCATCAGGCCGAAAAACACCATTCGGTTGGACATCAGCACGAGTTCGCGCTTGAGCCTGCGCCGGAACACCATGCGGTGAAAGGAAACCGGAGCCATGAGCAGGCCGGTCGAGGCCGCGCTGAGCACGAGGGCGACGGTGTACATCCCCTGCTGGACGGCGCTGAAATCGACGAACCGAGGTGTGAAGGCCGCCGCGAACAGGAACGTGAGCAGTAGCTGCACGCCCACCTGCGCGACCCGTACTTCCTGGAGCAGCTCGGAGAGGTTCCGGTCCAGTCGCTGGCTGGCGGTCTCGCCCCTGGCCAGGTAGTTCCACCGGTCGCCGTCGGCGTCCTGCTGCGCAGTGTCCGGCATCGCGGTTCGATCGGTGAACAGTCCCTTGGTCATGGCATCTTCCCTGGTCGAGTCGATTCGGCGACAACGCCCAGCATCGATCATCAGAACCCACCGAAACATCGTCACGATGACCGATCCCGCACCCGCGTCGGCGACCGCGAACCACCGACCGACCAGGCCGCGTGGGCCGGTAGAGTCCGGCGCCGTGGTCGGGCGTACCGAGAAAGAAGGCGGCGCCCGGCTGGGCTTGGGCATCCACCTGCTGCCGGCCATCGCATTCCGTGATGTGGTTGGCCTGTCGATGCCGCTTACTGGTTGGCGTGGCGCGTAAGCGCGTCGTGCCGATAGTGTGGAAAAACGAAGAAGACAACGCAGGTCAGGGGAGGGCATGTGGCGAGTGGCGCTGTCGGGCCACGCCGGGCGATTCCTTTCTTGAATCGTGTGGGTGCGCGTGGAGAAATGCGGATGTTGCTGGCCGAGCGACGTGCCGAGGGACGGGCCTGCCTGTTGTTCGTACATGGTCCCCAGGGCATTGGTCGGACCAGTTTGGTGAGCGAGTTCTATCACGAAGATCGATCGGTTTTCGACGGTACCTATATCGAGGTCGCAGCGCGTCAGCCGGACGGGAAGCTGGTGCAGCAGGGGGAGATGCTCGCACAGGCACTGCGGGGACTTGGGTTGCCTGACACCGAGCATGCCGGTTCTGACACGGCGCGGTCTGATGCGTTTCAGCGGTTGTCCGCTGGCAGGCGTTTCCTCATGCTGGTCAAGGACGTGGCCAGCGCGGAGCAAGTCAGGAACCTGATCCCCGCCAGCGCCCCCGAGGCTGCCGTAGTGGTGACTACTCGCACCATGCTGCGGGAGTTGCTACAGCACGATTTCGCGGATGTCCCCGTGAACAAGCTGCCGCGCGCGGAGTCGCGCAAATTGCTGGTCGGCTGTATGAAGGCGAGCGCGGCCCAAGTGTCATCCGAAGTCATCGATGGGCTCGCCGAGCTGTGTGACGGATTTCCGTTGCTGATCCGGATTCTGGGCTCGCAGCTGGTACGCCGCCCCCCACATACCGCCGAGCGACTTCTCGAGGATCTGCGGGCGTCGGAATCAGCGCTGCTGACGATGGCCTACGCCCAGCGCTTTACTGGTTTCCTGAACATGGCTTATGACTCTCTGGTGGAGAAGTTGAAGCTGGCGTATCGGCAGTTGTCATTGCTGCCCGGCCCGAGCTTCGGCGCTGACGCCGCGGCGATCGTATTGGCGGTGGATCGCCGTCGTGCCGAGGAACTGCTTGATGATCTGGTCGATCAGGAGCTGCTGGTGTTCGACAAGGACACGTGGCGGTATTCATTCCATCGGGTCGTACGCGCTGACGCGCGGCGCCGGGCGTTGGAGATCGATGGTGTCGAGGTCGTCCGGTCCGCGACCGAGCGGATCACGATGTGGTACCTGCGCGAGGCGATACCTCGTGATGCTGCTTTGTCAGACCGTTGGCGGGTCGGTGCGGAGTTTGAGCGGTACGCCGCGGCACGCGCCGAGCCGATACCGCGCACGCTGGCGACGAGCTGGTTCGATGCCGAGTGGACATCGCTGGCGGCCTGTGTTCGCGCCGCACATGACGAAGGGCTGCATGCGATTGCCTGGCAGCTGTGCGTCGCCTTGTTCAAGTATCTGCATCTGCACGGGCACCTGGACACCTGGTTGGACAGCCACCTGCTCGGGATCAGCTCGGCAGAGGCATCCGGCGATCGGCTCGGCATCATGCAGGTCACGTCGCAACGGGGCGCCGCCTACCTGGCGGTCGGCGACACGAAACGTGCCAGGGTCGATTTCGAAGCGTCGCTGCGGGCCGCGATTGAGGCCGAACACCCCCTCGGTGAGCAGAGCGCGCTTGAGTGGCTGGGCAAGACAGCCGTGGCCGAGGGCGATCTGACCACGGCGTTTCGCTACTACGACGAGTCGGAGGCCGTGATCGCACGGTCGGGCGCGGCGATTCCGGTCGCGCAGCAGAACCGGATGCGAGCGCTGTTGTTGTTGCAACGTGCCCGAGCTTGGCTGATCGGTGCGGAGTGGGACCACGCGGCCAGTTCGGCTGCCGCGGCGCTGGAGTACTTCGAATCGACCGACGAGACCGACAATCGCGCAAAATGCCTGATGGTCCTGGGCGATGCCGCAACCGGCCGTCGCGATGTCGCGCAGGCCATGCAGCGTTTCGAGCGCGCCGCCGCACTCTTCGCCAGCGACGATGCCCGTCGCGCCCAGGCCGGCGCGCTGCGCAAGTTTGGCGACGCCCGCGCCGTGAACGGAGACGTCAACGGTGCCGTGGAAGCATTCCAACGCTCTCGGGAGCTCTACATCGCGCTCGGTGATGCCACCGCGGATGAGGTCGCCACGGCGATCAGGGCGTTGACTGGCCAGTGATCGTTACCCGGACCTGCCGGCCGCCGATCGTCATGATGATCTGGTCCGGAAGGGCGTGCCAGGTGCGGCCCAGCGAGAGCCAGGCGTAGATTGCCGACGCGCAGGCGACAACGAATTCACGATTCGGATCCGACAGCGTGATCGACACAGTCCTGTCGCGGTGCACCACACGGTTTCCGGCGACGGCCAGCACGCAGGCCGGGCGGTCCGCGAAAACCGTTGGCACCTCGTCGAGATGTTCCAACAGCACAATCGCCGCATTGCCATACAGGTCGCGACGGGGATGGTCGCGGTCGACCACCAGATGGCGCTCGACAATGTCGGGTGGCTGCTCTGGGCGTGCCTCGACGTCAGCGGGCCAGCGCGTCAGTTCGACCTCATGCTCACCATGCCAATCAGCCGCGACCCACCACGCGGTCACGGGCGACTGCTCGGGCACGAAGTCGGCAGGAGCGTATGGCAAGACCAATGGAGCTCGTCGGGGCGGCTCAGGCAATGCCATCAGATCGTAGAAGACGCTTGTCAGCATGCTGGCCGACCGACCAGGCAGCGATGTCGCCAGTTCGCGCACCTCCGCGAACGGATCAGCGGCAGCGTCGGCAATGGCGAGGTCGAACTGTTCGGTGAACGACAGCGCGGGATCGAGGCGTCGGGCGGACCGCCCCAAGGCGTCCATGGCGGACCCGGCGGCGACCTGATGGTCGGGAAATGACGCCAACAGGGTCGCCCGGCCAAGGCACGCACCATATCCCGTCACCGCGCCGTGATCGCCGACTACCACGTCGGACGCCAGTATCGCGTGTTGCCACCCCGCCGCCGGGGGAACCAAACGCAGACCGGCACGCAGGCAGTCACCGAGCCACAATCGGATCTGGGCCGGACCGTGAGCGAACCAGGCGTTGGGATGCAGCACGGCGGCGACGACGTACCGGTCGCTCGTCAGCTCCGCAAGCAACTGGGCGATCAGGTCCGGATTTCGTCCCAACAACGAGTGTGGTCCCCAGGTCGACGACACGACCACGACCGTCGTGTCGTCGCGCGCGCCGAGGACTTCTCGATAGTGGTGGCGGCGCGGCTCACTGACTGCCATTCGATCAAAGCACGGATCTCCCGCGACCACTGCGGCATCCAAGGCTTCAGGTACCGCATCGGCAAGCCGCCGGTACTCATCCTGATGCGACAGCACTACCGTGCGGGGGAATACAACACCGTCACGTACGAGCGATTCACGCGATAGGCCGTAGACGGAGCGGTTTCCGGTTTCCGGTTTCCGGTTTCCGGTTTCCGGTTTCCGGTTTCCGGTTGAGTATTTAGTGTATCCAATTCCATGCGACAAGATCACGAGCGGCGCGTTGATGTCGTGCAAGTTCCCACTATTGTGTACGGACAATGCGAGGTCGAACTCGGTGACGATCGCTTGCTCCCACGGCATCACCAGCGCACCCGCGGCGACCAGATATTCCTCGACGCCATTGGCGACCGCGGATGCCTGCGGGCAGGTGTAGATGACCTGGACTCGCCGGTCGCTGTCAAACACTGGCAGGATGTCGGCGAGTCGATTGATCGCTGTCACCGTATGAACCACGGCCAGCACGGTCCGCTCCGTTGGCATGGTCCTCCACCGTGGACCGTGGGGACCAAGTGGCACCCTGAGCCACTGACTTGACGGCACGATCCTCACTCCCACGATGGTGACCTACAGGTCACGGTACTCGCCCGGGGTCAGTACCGTGATCGCGTGACTCCTATCTGGGTAACCGTCCTCGTAGCCGTGCTGAGCGTCTTCGGTGCGCTGGGCGCCCAATGGCTCAGTAGCCTGCGCACGTACCGGCTCGCCGGGATCGAGCGAGACGCCAAACGCGAGGAACGTCACCAACAGAATCGTGAAGATACCTATGCGAAATTCCTCGTTGCCGCGCGTGCGCTCCCACCTGTGCTTCGGACCGGCGTCGACCCCGAAGCCGGCGAAACCTGCCTGAACTCGCTGCGGGACGCAGCCGCCTACATCGAACTCAACGCACCCGAACTCGCCGACGGACCATCGGCCGCCGTGCTTGACGCCGCGGAACGGTGGCGCAACCTCACCCTGACGAACTCGCTGGCGGCTCCGGTCGTCGCCGAAGCCGGTACCGCGTTCCACGACGCGGTGAGTGCTTTGCGCGAGCTGATGCGCACTGATCTCGGTGCCGGCCGTACAGGGTAGGGCTGACCCCTCGCCACAGGCCGGCTGGGCGACAGCAGCTTGACACCGCTTTACTGTGCGCGGTGCCCAAAGTCATCAGATGAACAGGGAGGTTTGGTGCCTGACTCCGGTCTTCCGCTGTCCGCTTGGCCGCTCGCCGAGGGTGTCCGCCACCTCAACCACGGCTCCTTCGGCAGCTCGCCGCGCGCCGTGCTCGCGGCGCAGGTCGAGCTTCGCGCCGAGATGGATGCCGATCCCGATCGCTGGTTTCGCGGCCTGCCCGATCGAGTGGCGGAGGCTCGCGTCGAGGTGGCCTCAAGTCTGGGGGTGACCGATGACGAACTGGCCTTCGTGCCCAACGCCAGCGCAGGCGTCAGCGCCGTGCTGCGCGGCCTCGCGCTGCGTCCCGGCGCCGAGATCGTGCTCACCGACCACGCCTACGGCGCCGTCGCCATGGCGGCCGCGCGAGTGGCTGAGGCCGCGGGCGCGCGGGTGCGGACGGTCAGCGTCCCGCTCGACGCGACCGCTGAGGCGGCCACCGCCGCGATCGCGGCCGTCCTGGGTGCGCGGACCGCGTTGCTGATCGTCGACCAGGTGAGCTCGCCGACGGCGCGTGCCCTGCCGGTCGAGCTGATCACCCGGGAGGCGCATCGGGCGGGAGTCCCGGTGCTGGTGGACGCGGCGCACGCACCCGGCATGTTCGCCGATCCGGTGCGCCGCTGCGGCCCGGTGGACTTCTGGGTCGGCAACCTGCACAAGTGGGCGTGCGCGCCCAGGGGCACCGCCGTGCTCGTCGCGCGGGAGCCGTGGGCTCAGGACCTGTACCCGGTGATCGACTCCTGGGGCACGCCGGACGCGTATCCGCGCCGCTTCGACCGGCAGGGCACGGTGGATCTGACCGCATGGCTGACCGCGCCGTTCGCGTTCGAGTTCATCGAGCGTGCCGTTGGCTGGGACGCGCTGCGCGCCTCGGCGGCGCGGCTTGCCGATCTCGGGCAGGTGCGGCTGGCCGAGGCGCTGGGCGGTGACGTGTCCGAGGTCTGCGCGCTCCCGGCACCGTTGATGCGGTTGGTGCCGTTGCCGGACGGGCTGGTCACCGACCAGGAGCAGGCGCACGCGCTACAGCATCGGATCGCCGACGAGACCCGCTGCGAAATCGCGGTCACCACCTGGGGCGGCCGCGGCTACATCCGGCTGTCCACCCACGCCTACAACACCATCGACGACATCGATCAGCTCGCCGCGCTACTGCCCGCCACGCTGGCCGCCGCCATCCGGTGACCGCGACCCCGTCGGGGCCCTGGGGGACGGAAGGACCGGCGATACTGGCTGCTACCTGACGGAGTACCCATCTGGTGGATTCGACCGGCATGTGAGCATTCCGCGGATCTCCGCGCGCCGATATGGTCGGTGTGGCTAGAGGAGGAGCGGTCATGACCGAGTCAACACCGGTTCTGGTGCGGTACGGCCAGCCTGCCGGTCGATGGGTGCTGCTGGCGACCGTGCTCGGTTCCGGTATGGCATTCATCGACACCACCGTCGTCAACGTTGCCCTGCAACGCCTTGGCAGCGACCTGAACGCGAGCGCCGCTGATCTACAGTGGACGGTCAACGGCTACACGCTCAGCCTTGCCGCGCTGATCCTGCTCGGCGGGTCGCTCGGCGACCGGTTCGGCCGCAAGCGGGTCTTCCTGATCGGCGTCGTGTGGTTCGCGGCAGCGTCCCTGTTGTGTGGGTTGTCGCTGAACATCGAAACGCTGATCAGCGCGCGGGTGCTGCAAGGCGTCGGCGGAGCCCTGCTCACTCCCGGCTCGCTGGCCATCCTTGAGGCGTCGTTCGAACCGCAGGACCGGCCCAAGGCTATCGGCGCCTGGTCCGGACTCGGCGGCATCGCGGGCGCTGTTGGTCCGTTCCTCGGCGGCTGGCTGATCCAGATCGCCACCTGGCGACTGGTATTCCTGATCAACGCGCCGCTCGCGGTGATCGTCTGCATTGTGGCGCTGCGCCATGTCCCGGAAAGCCGCAACCCGGACGCCCCTCGCCGACTCGACGTCACCGGTGTGCTGGCCGGCGCGGTTGGCCTTGCCGGGCTCACCTATGGATTCACCGCGTGGCCCGCGCTCGGCGTGACCAGCCCGGTGGTGCTGGCAGCGCTGGTCGTCGGGGTAGCGGGTATCGCCGCCTTCGTGGTCATCGAACGGCGGTCGGCCCATCCCATGCTGCCGCTCGAAGTGTTCGCATCACGCACCTTCACCGCGGCCAATCTGGTCACCTTCGCGATGTACTCCGCGCTGGGCGGCGTGTTGTTCCTTGTCGTACTGAACCTTCAGGTGGTCAGCGGATTCGGACCGTTCGCCGCGGGTACGTCGTTGCTGCCGCTGACCGTGATCGCGCTGCTGCTCTCCGCGCGAGCCGGCGCACTCGCTCAGCGCATCGGGCCGCGCATCCCGATGACGGTCGGCCCGATCCTGGCAGCGTGCGCCCTGCTGCTGTTCACCAGGATCGGCCCGCACGCCTCCTACCTGACCTCGGTGTTGCCAGCGGTGATCCTGCTCGGCCTCGGACTGTCACTGACCGTCGCGCCGCTGACCGCGACCGCGCTCGGTGCGGTGGACGCTCGGCATGCCGGGGTGGCCAGCGGTGTCAACAATGCCGTCGCCCGTGCGGCGGGTCTGCTCGCGGTCGCGGTGCTGCCGCTGGCCGCCGGGCTCGGCGCCGGCAGCCTGACCAACCCGATCGACCTCGGACCCACCTATCGGACGGCGATGCTGATCGGTGCCGCGATCCTGCTGGTCGGTGCGGCGATCTCGCTGGTCGCCATCCCCAGGGCCGCCGCCCGGTCGGACGACGCCAGTGCGGCTGCCCAGCCGCACTGCGCGGTGACCGGCCCGCCGCAGGTCGGCACGCGTCCGGCTCCGCGAGCTGCCGAGTCGGAGCAGGTCTGAGTCGCAAGCGGGCCAGTGAATTCGGCCGCAACCCGGCTTTCCGGTGCAATCATTTGGCAAACACTCAGCGGCTGTTGAGCACGAATGACAATGGGATTGGATCCCGAAAAAGATACTCGCTGAAGTGCACACCGGGAGTACCGAAAGACGAGAATTGCCGTTCCCTGACCTGAATCGATCCGACAAGATGTCGTAGCGAATTCGGCGCGCGATCAATCGGGTCGGCGCGCGATGAGAGAATTGAGGGAGTCTGATGGAGGTCAGCGGTAAACACATCGTCGTGACCGGTGGCGCACGCGGAATAGGGCGGGCCGTGGTGCGGCGATTCGCGCGGGAGGGCGCGCGGGCGATCGTGGTGGCCGACGCCGACCTGGCCGGCGCGCAGGAGGTCGCCGAGGAGGTCGGGGGGATCGCGGTCAAGCTCGACGCGGGTGCCGAGGCGGACGTGCTGGCGTTGATCAAGCTCGCCACCGACGCCAATGGCCCGATCGACGTGTACTTCTCCAATGCCGGCGTTGGTGGACCGGCCGCCGGGCCGGAGGCGCCGGACGACGCGTGGGACACGCTGTGGCGCATTCACGTGATGTCGCACGTATGGGCGAGCCGCACGCTGCTGCCGTCGATGGTCGAACGCGGGGAGGGTTACTTGCTCAGCACTTCCTCAGCGGCTGGTCTGCTTACTCAACCGTCGGCACTGGTGTACACGGTCACCAAGCACGCGGCCGTCGCACTGGCGGAATGGCTGTCGATCACCTATGGCAACGCTGGGGTGCGGGTGTCCTGCGTATGCCCGCAGGCAGTGCGCACACGCTTGCTCGACGAGGCCCTCGGCCAGACCGACAGCGCCTCCACCGCAGTCAACGCGGGCGGGGTCATCGATCCCGAGGACGTCGCCGAGTCCGTGATCGAGGGGATGCGCGCCGAACGCATGCTGATCCTGCCGCACGCCGGAGTCGCCGACCGCTTCGCCTACAAGGCCGCGCACCACGAGGAATGGCTCAACGACCTGCGCGCCCTGCTGCACGCCGAGATGCAGTCGGCACCCACGCAGGAGGCCGCGCGATGATCAGGGGACTGCATCACGTCGCGGTGGCGACCCGCGACATCGATCGGCTGCTCACCTTCTACCGGGACCTGCTCGGCTGGGAGGTGGTCAGCGACTGGGGTTGGCCGGCCGGGACCAAGGCCGCGGACCTGGTGACCGCGCTGCCGGGCAGCGCCGCGCACAGCGTCATGCTCCGCAACGGCAACGCCTACCTCGAACTGTTCCAGTACTCCGCACCGGAGCCGGGACCGGGCGATCCGAGGCGCCGGGTGTGCGATCCGGGCATCACCCATCTGTGTCTTGATGTGACAGAGGTCGATGCCGAGTATGAGCGGCTGAACGCGGCCGGCATGGTGTTCCACTGCCCGCCGCAGGATGTCGCGCCCGGTGTGCGTACCACCTACGGTCGCGACCCGGACGGAAATGTGGTCGAGTTGCAGCAGGTCGCGCCGGGCGAGCGGATCGCGTTGCGGGACTTCGTGATCGAGGACGCCGGGGTCGGGGAAGGACGCTGAATGACCGAGTTGGACAGTCTGCGGCTCAATGTCGGCGAGTTCGTCTTCGACGCGCTCGCTGCCGGGCCCACTGACGGCGAGTTCGTGCTGATGCTGCACGGCTGGCCCGAGTTCGCCGACTGCTGGACGCCGTACCTGCACGCGCTTGCCTCGGACGGCTATCGTGCCATGGCGGTCGACCAGCGCGGCTACTCTCCCGGCGCGCGGCCGCCCGAGATCGCCGACTATGCCGTGGACAACCTGGTCGCCGACGCGCTCGGTGTCGCGGACGCACAGGGCGCGACGCGGTTCCACCTTGTCGCGCACGACTGGGGTGGCATGGTCGCCTGGGCCCTGACCAGCGCCCATCCGGACCGGGTCCAGTCGCTGTCGGTGCTGGCCACCCCGCACCCGCTCGCCCTGCAACAGGCCGCGAAGGCCGACGAGGGCCAGTCGAACCGGTTGGGCTACGTGCACTTCTTCCAGCAGTCGGGCCACATCGCCGAGCAGGCGCTGCTGGCCGACGGCGGAGCGCGGCTGCGCGGCGACTACGGCGGACACATCCCGCCCGAGCAGGTCGACCGCAACATCGAACGGCTCGCCGTGCCGGGCGCGCTGACCGCGACGCTGAACTGGTATCGGGCCACCGACGCCGACTTCACCGTCCCGGCCGGTCCGATCACCGTGCCCACCCTCTACGTCTGGGGTAGCGAGGACGCCGCGCTCGGTCGCGGCGCGGCCGAGGCCACCGGCGACTTCGTGACCGCGCCCTACCAGTTCGTCATCCTGGACGGCATGAGCCACTGGCTACCGGAACAAGCCCCCGACCAGGTACTGCCATTGCTGCGCAAGCACATCGCGGCCTACCGGGACTGAGGATTCCCATCACGCGGCGGCGCCGATCAGGATCGACCTGGTGTGTCCGAAACCGAGCTTGCTGAGATTCGCGGTATCGCTGTGGATCACCCGAGATTTGCCGGTCGCGTTGGGGCCGGCGAAAAGCGTGAGGCTTCCCGAAACGAACTGGATGGACCCTGTTTCGTCGAGATTGACGTTGACGACGTCACCGACATTGCCGGAGATACCTTGTGAACCGTTGGGCTCGCTGAAGTTCGTCCCGGAATCCAGGATGGCGCTGGCGCCAGGAGTGGCCACTGTGGGGGCGTTGTCGCCGATGAAGATGGACTCGGTGAGACCGAAGCCGCTCGCCGGGAGATTCGCGACATCGTTGCTGATGACCATGGCCTGCCCGCTGTTGCAGTTCGCGCCGGTCCACAGGGTCATGGTGCCGGATACGAACTGGAACGAGCCCGTCTCGCTCAGGGTGACGGGAAGGCAATGGCCAGCGGCGCCGCCGATTCCCTGCGAGCCCTCCGGCTCACTGAAGTTGATGCCCGAGTCCAGAATGCCGCTGGCGTCAGCGTTCGGTGCGGCGGACGCCGCGCCCGCACCACCCAGCAAACCGCCGACGACGAGCGCGACCGCGACAACAGTTTTGCGCAGCATGGTTATCTCCAGTTACGTCGATTTCCGGCACGACCGTCGACCGGACAACTGGGGAAACGGCGCTGCCGGACAAGCGGTTCACGATATTGGTGAGGTGCACGTCACATGCCTGCGTTGTCGAGCGGCAGTGAACCGTTCCGGGCCGAGCCACGTTTTAGCCGATGACCAGCCAGCAGCGAGCTTGGCGCGGAAGACGTGGGAGATGGTTTTGCGATGATCAGAAATCGGATGGTGCTCCTTGCCGCGTTGTTGGCGGCAGGCATGGCAACGCTGACCGCCTGTGGCTCGACCGGCGGCAGCGCTGCTCCGCAGGTACCAACGGCCAACAACAGCGCGGCAACGGCCAACCTCAACTCGGCGATGCACTATGTCGGTGGGACGGCGCAGGCGAACAACGCACCGGCGAACACCGGCGATTTCTACAACGGCCCCAGCAACAGCCCGGCCGCGATGAAGTGGGTACAGCTCAGTGCCGGTGCCGCGGGCTCCCTCGACCCGGTCGTGATCAACGGTGCGGGTTTTACCCTGTACCGCTTTGACAAGGACACCCCGAATCCCTCGAAGTCCAACTGCGCTGGCGCCTGCGCCACCACGTGGCCACCGGTTCTCGTGCAGCCGAGCGGCAAGATCTTCGTCGATGGCGTGTCCGCGTCGGATGTCGGTACCGTGCGCCGCGCCGATGGAACACTGCAGGTCACCATTGGCGGCTGGCCGATCTACCGGTTCAGCAAAGACACCGCGCCTGGCCAGACCAACGGCCAGGGGGTCGGTGGAACCTGGTTCGGCGTGACGCCGACCGGAGCGAAGGCGGTCTCATCGCAGCAGGGCAACGATCCGACCACCAACCTGAACTACACCAACGGCACCGCCAAGGCGAACAATGCCCCGCCGAACACCGGCGACTTCTTCAACGGGCCCAGCAACGACCCGGCCGCGATGAAGTGGGTCCAGCTCACCGCGGGCTCGGCCAACGGGCTGAACCCGATCGTGCACAACGGTGTCGGCTTCACGTTCTATCGGTTCGACAAGGACACCCCGCACCCGTCGACGTCCAACTGCACCGGCGCGTGCGCGGTGACCTGGCCGCCGGTTCTCGTTGCGCCGGGCGGACGAATCTTTGTCGACGGTGTGCCCACCGCGGAGATCGGCATCCTCGTTCGGCCGGACGGTACGCGACAGGTGACCATCGGCGGCTGGCCGATCTACCGCTACAGCAAGGATTCCGCGCCTGGCCAGACCAACGGTGAGGGTGTGGGCGGTACGTGGTTCGCGGTGTCGCCGACGGGGGCAAAGGTTCTGCCCTAGTACGGCAGCCATCGAACCTGGGGCGTGGACTCGACGAGTTCACGCCCCATTCGCGTGCCCGCAAGGACAAGTCCGGTGGCGCGACAGAGGGCCGCGCTCTCCTTTCGGAGGAACGCGGCCCTGCTGCTGGGGGAACTGTTCAGGATTTGTTGCCGTTGACCGGAACGTAGAAGCGGTACTGGGCGTGGTAGGGAACGGCCACCTGGACGCCGTCGGTGCAGGTACCGCTCGGCGCGACGCCGCCCACCGTCTCCAGGCGCTGAACGAAGTCCACCTTGCCCAACAGGCCGGAACCGCGGTTCGCGGTCGACTTGAGCAGCAGCTCGGGCACCGCACCTGGCCTCGGCGCGCTGGCGGCCACCGCACCGACCACGGCGCTGCCGTCATTCGCCGAAACCCATTCCGGGCCACGCGTGTGCAGCACCAGCGTCCCGCCAGACCTGAGTACGGCGGCCGGCTCAAGCAGGGTGTAGGCACCGTTGGTGCAGGTGTAGACCTGCGATCCGTGCTCGACATCCATGGTGGCGACCAGTTTCTGGCCGGCGGGCACGGCGAGCTGGGGTGGGATGTTCACCGAGGTGACCACCCACGGAGGGGTCTGTGCTGGCTGCGCCGCTGCGGCGCCGCTCAGGTTCTGGGCAACAGCAACGGCACCACCGGCCAACACCAACGCTCCGGCGACCGTGGCCGCCACGGCCACCTTGTGACTGCGTTTCATCGAGATTCTCTCCCTCAGTCCTGGACGGGTGGCACGGGCACGGCGCCACCACCATCCACCACACGACTGCCGGGGCGAATCGGTTCAACGGTCCGGGTCAACGGTTTGGTTCAACACTGACGGCCACTGTTGACGCAGGCGACGATCCGCGCCTGCTCGTCGTCGGTCATCACGTCGATGTAGTCGGCGTGGTCGGTCAACGGGCTGCGCAGCTGCGCCGGGAAGGTGTCGATCGCGTATCTCGCGCCGAACGGCACGTCGTAGGTCAGGGTGATACGCAGCTGCGGGACGGGAAACGTGCCCTGCGGGCAGACACCGTCGGCTGCGGCCGGCACGATGTGGGTGTAGTGGTCGGTGCTGGACAGCGACGTTCCGTTCCAGCAGTCCGGAAACGCGAAGATCCGCATGACCTGACTGCCGTTGGGGCACATCGGATACCGGTCGGTGATCCGGTCGGTGTAGCCGGTGCAGGTCCACTGGGGCAGGGTCGGAGCGAGCGGATCGGTCAGATCCTTGGCGAAACCAACAGTTTCCTGAAGGAACTCAGGCGCGGATACCACCTGACCGAGCGGGCTGCCGACGAACCGCACATCGACTCCGACCGGCTCCAGGATGCGTCCCATGTTGCCGAAGACCATGTCCTGGCCTTGTTCGTCGAGTACCCGCAACACCGGCCAGTAGAACGTCGACCGGTCGCCGTTGGCGCACGTGGTGCCCGCCGCGCCAAGACTCTCGTCGGTGGAGAACGCGTTCGTGGACACGTTGCCGACGTAGTCGTGCACGTGCATGGCCGCACCCGGCTGGCGAGGATCGGAGACCACGTTGTCCGCGTTGCGATGCGCCGCACTCGGGCCACCACAGTGTTCGGCGTAGCTGCCCCTCGACGCACTCGCCGACGGTGTGGGCGCCGCGTGCGCGATCGGCACCGTGGTGATGTCCACGTAATCCTGGTCAGTCGGCCCTGAGTCGTCCTGGTGTCCGCCGCTGACCGCGCGACCGACCACGAATGTCAGGATCGGCACGCACACCAGCACGGCAACGACGACCGCCAGCACGGCGAAGGTCCGGCCGCGTCCGGGCCAACGAGGCGATGAGATCGCGAAACGCAACGGCAGGTCCCTGTCACTGAAGCTGGAATCGATCCGGAACTGGCGGCCAGCAGACTACCGGCGGGACCGAGTGCGGATACCGCTCGGCTACCCTCTGCCGGACCGACACCGAGCCGGAGTGAACCGATCCGGGCGACCGGCCGTGTACTGGTCGATGTCCCCGAAAATGCCGGCCCGACCGCTAGGAGCCATGGTGACCGAAGAGGGAGAGCCTCGATGGCTGGGCTGCTGAGCCGCAGGCGAGATGCCGACGGCGATGAGGCGCTCATCCGCGGTGTCTACGCCGAACACGGTCGGGCACTGCTCGCCTATGCGACCAGGCTCACCAGTGATCACGCCGCCGCTGAGGACGTGGTGCAGGAGACCCTGGTCCGGGCGTGGAAACATCCTGAGGCACTGATCAATGGCAAGGGCTCGACCCGGGGTTGGCTGTTGACCGTCGCGCGCAACATCGTCATCGACAGGGCCAGGGCCCGTGGCGTTCGACCGACCGAGGTCGCCGAGGAACCCAGCCACCCGCCGATCGAACGCGATCATTCCGATGCCGTGGTCAACACCACCGTGGTCCTGGACGCGATGGACAAGCTGTCCGGATCACACCGAGACGTGCTGGTGGAGCTGTATTTCCGCGGCGCGACCGTCACCGAGGCAGCGGCGACGCTGGGTATACCGGCAGGTACGGTCAAATCACGATCCCACCACGCGCTCAAGGCACTGCGCGAACTGTTCAGGCCCGCGCCAGGCGTTCTGGAAGAGGTGGCCGGATGACGAACGCGCCAGAGCCGCATCAGACCGAGGCGTTGGGCGCGTATGCGCTCGGTGCGCTCGATGACCGGGAAACGGCCGAAGTCCGCGAACACCTCGCACAGTGCGCCGAGTGCCGTACCGAACTGGAGGCGGTGAACATGATGGCCGAGACCCTCGGCGAGATCCCGCCAGAGGCATTCCTGGACGGCCCTCCGGACGGCGGGGACCTGTTGCTGCAGCGGACCCTGCGCGCGGTGCGGGCCGAACGCAGCTCCAGCAAACGCGGCCGTGGGGTGATCGGCGCCGCGGCCGCGGCCATCGCGGTGGTCGTCGCCATCGGCGGCGGCGTGCTGATCGGCGAGCACGGCAGCACCAGCGTGGCCTCCGGCCCTCCGTCCACCACCATTCCGCCGACGTCCCAACCCACGTTCGTGCCCGGGACGACGACCATCTCGGGCACGTCTGCAGGCGCACGACTGACCGCGACGATCATTCCGGCGCCGGGTTGGATTCGGGTGAACGCCTCGGTGACGGGTATTCCCGCTGGTGAACAATGCCAGCTCATCGTCGTGTCCCGCTCGGGCCAACACGTGGTGGCCGGTGGTTGGCTGGTTTCTCCCAAAGTCGCCGCCAACGGGGTCAATCTCGACGGCTCGGCGCTGATCGCGTCGGACCAGATCGCGTCCATCCAGGTCCAGAACCTCGCCGGGCACACCTTCGTCAGCGCGACGACATAACCAGAGCCCGGTACCTGGCCCGCCGCGCCGGCGGGCCAGGTAGGCGCGGCCGGTCGCGTGTTCTGGCACGGTGCGCGTTTGGTTACTCGCGAGTAGTGTCTGGGCAATGGACCCTTCCGTGGCTCGTCGCTGCAACCGTGTTCTGGAACCACTGCACTCCGCGCTGTACTTCGCGCCTGAGCAGGACGAGTACCTGAGCGCGATCGGTCTACGCAAGGGCAGGATGCCCTACTTCGCCGGTCGTGCTGCACCGATGGGGGCGGTCGGTCCGAGCGTGGTCGCCGCGACCTTCTACAACTTCAACCCGCAGTTGATCGCCAAGTACATCCCGAGGGCGTGGACGCTGGCGAGTACGGCCGAGATCATCGCGGCTCGGTTTGCCGCGGTTGACGCCATGTATCGCAGGATGTTGGGCACCGAGGTCGTCGAGTCCGCCGAATTGGCCGAACTGGCCGGTCTTGCCCGTGAAGCGACCGAGGGAGCCCGACCCGAAGGCCGGCCACTCTACGCGGGCCACGCCGACGTTGCCTGGCCGACGGAACCACATCTGGTGTTGTGGCACGCGATCACCTTGCTGCGGGAATATCGCGGTGACGGCCACATCGCCACGCTTGTCGAGGCCGAACTGGACGGATTGTCCGCGCTGATCACGCACACCATGACCGGTATCGGATTCACTGTCCAGGCAGTGCAGCTGACCCGGGGTTGGAGTGACCAACAGTGGGCGGAGGGCGTTGCGGCGCTGCGCGCGAAGGGTCTCGTCGACGAGGCCGGGGGCTTGACCGAGCAGGGCACGACGCTGCGTCAGCGCATCGAGGCGGCCACCGATCGGCTTTCGCTGCCCGCGTGGGCGGGGCTCGGCGAGGACAAAGCCGACCGGCTCACCGATCTCGGTCGCAAGTTCCGCGCCGCGATCGTCGCGGCAGGCGCCTTCCCGGCCTCGACTTTCGCCAAGGCACAGTAACGACGGGCCAGCCGGCTCTGGCGGTTCGCCGCGGCGAACCGCCGTTGGGAGCGGGAGATCTCGCTGAACATTGACACTCCGCGAGTTGCGGTGTACCAACTGTAAACGTTTACTACTCGCCCTTGCGACGCAGGCGCACGCGCCGGGCGACTCGCTCAAGCCCGGACACATCCGTGCACGCAAGGAGACGTTGGCAATGAGGTACAAGCTCATCGCGGCGGTGGTCGCGGTGGCCGCGACACTGGCACCTGCGAACGCGAACACCGCACCCCACGCCGCTGCCGGGACACCGGCCCCGGCGACCTGTCCCGACCTGGCACCGATCCGGCTGGCCGCCGACCACCGGATCGCCGCCAACAAGACCTTCGGCGACGCTACCTGGTTCAACGCCCTTTTCATCAAGGGCGACATCGAGACCTACCGAATGACCGGTGACACCAAGTACCTGACCTACGCCACCGGCTGGGCCAACCACAACAAGTGGAAACTCCCCACCAACGCACCCAATTACGACGGCCCGGAAGCCAGCCAGGAGTACATCGGGCTCTATCAGCTCGATCCGAGTCATCCGGCCCACGACATCGCCGACGCGCAGGCGTACGTCACCAAGCAGACCGCCCGCGTCGAGGGTGGCAAGGTGACTGATCTGTCCTATGTGGACGCCGTTGAACTGGGCGCGCTGTCCGCGTTCGCGTACTTCGGCGTGACGGATCACAACCAGGCCGATCTTGACGCCATGGCCAAGATGTTCGCGTACCCGGAGAGCCACATCTACGATCGGGCGAATTCCCTCTGGTGGCGCGACTCCCGTTGGGTCGGTACCACCCAGCACTGGTCGAGGGGCAACGGCTGGATCGTGATCTCGTTGACCCAGACAGTCGCCGCCCTGCCCGTCGGTGACCCCAACCGGGCCCACTACATCAGTATCCTGCAGACGATGTTCGCCAAGCTGGCCGCTGTCCAGCAACCCGGCGGCTACTGGACCGCGGATGTCGACCACCCGGCAGCATTCCCCGCACCCGAGTCCAGCGGTACCTCGTTGTTCACCTATGGCCTCGCGAAGGGCATCCAGATGGGTTACCTCGACGCGAACACCTACACACCGGTGGTGCGCAAGGCGTGGGGTTGGCTGCGCGGGACGGCGCTGCGCGGCAACGGCGTGGTCGGATACGTGCAGGGTCCTTCGTCGCAGCCCTCGCAGCACCAGCCGATCAGCCCGACGGCCACGTCGAACTACGGTGTGGGCGCCTTCCTGATGGCCGGCGTGGAAGCGTCCCAGTTCACTCCCGGCTGCTGAGCCACGTTCGATCCGTCAGTGTCGCGGTGGCCGGCCGACCTGGTAGCCGGCCACCGCGTTCGGGCCGAGCGCTATGACGCCGCGGCCTCAGCCGTGTACCCGGATCAGTACGGTGCCGTGCGCCGGCACGCTCGCGCTGATCGGCCCGTTGGTCGCGGTCACCTTCTTCGACCAGAGGTCGGTCAGCTGATAGCTGCTCGCCGGCGCGATTCCTACCGTTGACGTGGTGGTGCTGACCGTCGCGGTGGACCCGCTCTCGTTGAACAGGGCGACCGCCACGTCACCGTTGGCCAGCGGCTTGGCCAGTACGCGCAGCCCGTTCTTGGCGCTGATCTGCCTGCCCTGCTTGCCAAGGCTGTCCTGGTCCACGGCGATCACGTCCTGGTTGCCCAGAATCGCCAGCGTCGCGCTGCTCGCGCCGACCAGCTTGGTACCGATGAGCAGCGGGGCGGCCATCTCCGCCCACATGCTGAACTGGGTGTGCGCCTCAGTGTCGGTGAGCCCGCTGTTGCCGATCTCCAGCATGTCCGGGTCGTTCCACGCACCCGGCCCGGCGTACGCCGCCAGCGGGATGTTCTTGTCGATGATCGAGTCCAGCCGAGCCCAGTTCGGATGCACGTCGCTGGTGGTACGCCACAGGTTGCCGACCGACGGCGACCAGTCCTCGGTGTTGATCCCGTTGTCGCCCTTCTGGCAGATGCTGAACACGATCGCCTGGCCGGTCGCCTTCTGCGCGGCCGCGAGGCCGTCCCGCATGGCGGTGTACCGCTTGATGGTCGCGGTCCTGGTGTCCTGTCCGGATGCCTGCTTGCAGTTGTCGTCTTTCAGGTAGTCAACGCCCCACTTGGCGAACTGCAACGCGTCCTGGGCCTCGTGCCCGTACGAGCCGGGGAATCCGTGGCTGCTGCACGTCATCGTGCCCGAGTCGTTGTACAGACCCAGCTTCAGGCCGAGGCCGTGCACATAGGCCGCGGCACCGGCGATACCGTCCGGGAATTTACTTGGGTTGGGCACCAGGTTGCCCGCCGAGTCGCGGGTCGGCTGGGCCCAACAGTCGTCGATGTTGACGTAGGTATAGCCGTCTTGTTGCAGGGTCCGGCCGTTGACCTGGTCGGTGTGGATGAACTCGGCGGTCTGTTTGATGAACGACTCGGTGACCCCGCACCCCACGGCATTCCAGTCGTTGAATCCCATCGGCGGGGTCAGCGCCAACCCGTTGTCCAGGGCGGCCGCGGGCGGCGCCGTGATCACGGCGGCCGTTGCGGCCAGCGTGAGTGTGACGACGGTCAGCGTGGCCGCGACGATCCGCGAGCGAAACATGGCTACTCCTCGGTCGTGGCTCTGATCGGAAAACACTGTTGCATGCCGGACAGACCCAGGCAACGAATCATCGGAGCAATGCGGCTTTATTTACGCCTGAATTCGCCAGCGGCTGGGCTCGATGTCAATTAGGCCAGGCGGTAGCCTCACGCCTGACATGACCGTAAGTCGACATACATAGGATGTCAACCGGTGAAAACTGGACGATTGACCGGTCTGTTGGTCTGCTTCTAGTCTGGGGCACGACCGGATGTAAACGTTTTCATGGAGCGGGGATCACACCGATGCTTCACCGTTCATGTCGTTCACGCTGGCAGCTCGCGGCAGTGGTGGCCGTGTTCCTCGCGGCCATCGCCAGCCCAACCGCGGCCGCGACGGCCAAGGCCACCCCCAATCCGTACGGCGACCCCAATCTGGTGTCCATGTTCGATGGCACCGACCTCAACGGCTGGACACCGTCCGCGGCCGGTGGCTGGACGGCCACCGGCGGCACCATCCACGGCACCGGCACTGCCGGTCGCGGCTGGATCTACTACAACACCAAGCAGGTCGGCACGTTCCGCTGGATCTTCAACGTCCGCCAGGTCATCGGCAACCACGCGCCGACGGTGCTGATCTGGGGCACGGTGGCGCCCATCCGCGACGCGCTGTCGGCGATCCAGTTCCAGCCACCCAACGGCGGCCACTGGGACTACCGGCCGGGCCACAACAACGGCGGCGGAAAGGAATTCAAGTCCTTCACGCATCCCAAGTGGAACGTGAAGCAATGGGCGCACTGCGAGATCGTTGCCTCCCAGGTCATCGGAGTGGCCAGGATGGCCTGCTGCCCGCTCCCCACCGGCGCCGCGACCTGCAAGGCCACCGAGGTTCTCGACTTCACCGACCCGACGGCCGGTCGAGTCGGCCCGCTGGCCATCCAGGTGCACAACGGTGGAATCCAGGACGAGTACCGGAGCCTGTACCTGGAATCCCCGGTGGTGACCAAGCCGGGCCAGTTCATTACCACCGGCTAGGACGGCGATGCGGCACGGCGGATGTTACCGGCGATATGTGGGATACCGCGGCTGCCGAGTTGCGGCCCCAGGGTCCGCCTCGGTGATCCTGCTCTCCTCCAGCGCCGCGCTGCGCGCCACTCCCGGCCTTGGCGTCTACGCCGCAACCAAGGCCGCCATCCGCAGCCTGGCCCGCACCTGGGCCGCGGAACTGATCGGCAGGGGCATCAGGGTCAACGCCCTCACCCCCGGTCCGGTCGCCACTCCCGGCGCCGACGAACTGCGTGCCACGCTCCCGCAGGAGGACGGGGCCGGCGAAGCTCCGGCGCCGACACCGCTGGGCCGCATCGGTCGCCCCGACGAGGTCGCGGCGACCGCGCTCTACCTCGCCGGGGACCAGAGTTCGTTCACCACCGGCGCGGAACTGCTCGTCGACGGCGGCACTACTCAGCTCTAGACCGCTGGGCGTCCCGTCCGCGTTGATCTGGTCGCGATGTAGCCGACGAGAACGACGATCAGGATCGTCAGCACGAGAGTGATCGGCCCGGTGCCCCAGCCAAGGCCGGCGGGGTGAGGTGCGGCGAACCAGTCGGCGAAGGACGCGCCGAGTGGCCTGGTCACGATGTAGGCGAACCAGAACGCGGCGATCGCATTGAATTTGAATCCTTTGTGGGCGATCAGCGGTACGAGGATGACCGCACCGAAGACGATGGCCGAGGTGAGGTAGCCCAGGTGCATCGTCTTGGCGGTCAGGTCACCGGCCGCGGTGCCGAGTGCGAATGTCGCCAATACCGTCGCCCAGTAGAAGGACTCGCGGCGACGGGTGTGGATGCTGTGGATGGACAGGGTTTTCTCGCTGCGGTGCCAGCCGACGAAGATCGCTGCCAGCACGACAAGGAAGAACGCGGTCGACGCGAGGTAGGGAACGCCAAGTCCCACATGGGCGACGTCGGCGGCCATGGTGCCGAAGACGCTGACCATGACCACGGCGAACCAGTAGATCCACGGCAGGTAGCGTCGAGCCCTGAACTGCAACACAAGCGCCGTGCCCAGTCCGACGGTCCCGATGGCCAGCGCGATCGGCGGGGCCATGTGTTGAAAGAGGAAGTCGGACGCGGTCTCGCCCATGCCGGTGGTCAACACCTTGGTCACCCAGAACGTGGGTGTCGGATCCGGCACCTTCGTCGCCGTCGGCCGGGCAACGCGCTTTTGTTGTGCCGCTACTGCGTCCACCGTTCACGCCTCCTGCTTCGCCGGGACAGGGAGGGCGGCCAGCGGCACGAACTGCTGGCCGGAGTGCATGTCCCGCTCGCCGAAGCCGCCCTGGACCGACGGTCGCGGAAAGGATGCCTTGATCACCCGGATGTTCGGCAGGTGGTAGAGCCGGACACGGTCCGGCTCGACGCGGTAGATGTCGGCGATCGCCTTCGTGGTCAACACGTCGATCGCCTGGTCGTAATCGAAGTCGTCGGCGAAGAAGACATCAAGGGTCAGCCAGAACGGCCCCGCGTTCTTGGAACGCACCTGTTGGGCCAGATCGCCGAGAGTGCGGTCAGCCATGATTGACCTCGCTGTGTTCGGTGCGGAACAGTTCATCGGGCTTGTCGACGTCGACGGTGTGGTTGAGCACGAACTCGTACACCGCGCCGCGCGGCGTTTCAGCGGGCGACGTGGCGAAGGCGAAGCTGGGCAGGTGGTCCATGCCCGGCAGCGGCAGGTGCAGCAGCACCGGGTTGGCGATCTTCGCGATGCTGTTCGCGAGCGCCTGCGTCGCGGCGCGGATCGTCAGCAGAACGCCGACCTCGCGGGGCGGCGTCCGGTCCGTTTCGAGGTCGCCGAGAATCGCGTTGTCGCCATAGCAGCGCACGTCGAACTCGTAGTCGGACCGGTCGAGGTCGAGCACCGTGTGCACCCGGTCGGCGATGACCTTGGCGAGGGTCGCGGTCCAGGTGGACAGTTCGCGCAGGATCTCCTGGTCCCGGATGCCGACGAGTGAGACGGTCTCGTAGCCGGCCTTGGCGCTGCCTTCGAGCTTGATCGTGTACTGCTCGGCCGGCTCGAACCGGGAGCCCTCGACCCGGACCCGCCGATCGTCGAGGGCGCGATAACTGGCCTGGGACGTGTCGAGGGTGCCGGCGGGCTCACGCATCCGGAACGGGTCGACGTTCTCGTAGATCATGTGTGCCGCCACCGATGTCGGTGTGGCGGCGGAGGCCGGGTCCAGCGACTCGATCGTGAAGCCGCTGTCGTCGATCTCCACCAGAACGCCGGCCAGCGGATTGGTGGTGCATTGGCCACCGCACTCGGTGGTCTTCGCGGCATGCCAGGCCGGGCCGGCCGGCAGGTCGTGCAGCATCGCCAGCGCGGCAACGGGCGCGGTGTCGGTCGCGCGGCCGGTCAGCACGACCTGCGCGCCCGCTCGCAGCGCGGCCGCGATCGGTTCGCTGCCGAGCACGCCGACGACGTGCTCGCACGAGGAAAGAGTGTCGGCGTGCAGCGGCCCGAGTGGGGGGAGTGGGGTGATGCGGCCCGATTCCAGAACGGGTAGCAGGTCCTCGACTTGTTGCTCGCTGTAGATCTTGGCCAGGCGGAAGGACAAACCCCGCTCCCGCGCGATCGAGGTCGCCATGTCGGCGACCCAGTCGACCCCGCGATCGGTGCCCGACGTGCCGCAGGAGCTGACGATCAGCTGGATACCGGCAGCGCACGCGGCATTGAGCAGCACCGCCAGATCACGTCGGACGGCGGCCTCGCTGGTCTTGGCGGTCGCGGTGCCGAGGTAGTACGGGCCGGAATCGGTGGAACCGCCGTCGACGACGATGGCGTGCGCGCCCAGTTCGACGCCCCTGACGATGGTCTCGACGGGAAAACCGCCGCCGAGCATGCCGGTCGGGATGATGACGCGGATCATGCCTGCTCCAGGAAGTAGTCGATGGCGGTGTTCAACTGGCGCCGGACCAGGGACTCGACCCGATCGGCGTCCCGGGCGCGCAGCGCGGTCAGGATCTCCCGGTGGGCACGGATCCTGCTCAGACCGATCTCGGGCGCCGCGTGCATCGCCCGCACCGCACGGATCCGCAGTGACCACCCGAAGATCGACACGGTGTCGATCAGTCCGGTGATCACGTCGTTGCCGGTCGCGTCCAGCAGGAGTGCGTCGAACCGTCGCGCCAGCGCCAACTGCTCCTCGGGATCACCGGCCTCTGGGTCCCGCTCCAATTCCTCGACCAGCTGGCCCATCGCGTCGAGCGTTTCGGCACTGATCTTCGGCGTCGCGATCCGGGCGGCTGCCGCGCGCACGACGGCCTCGGTGTACATCAGCTCCCGCAGGGACTGTTCCGACTGCGCGGCGACCCTGAGCTGGCGAGCCGTGACCCGTTCCACCAGCCGTTCTTGTTCCAGGCGGCGCAGGGCCTCCCGGATCGGTGTCGCGCTGACGCCGAGCCGTACGGCGAGGGCTCGTTCGGTCACCCGCTCGCCCGGCGACAGCGCGCCGGTCGCGATCTGTTCGCGCAGTGCCCGGTAGGCCCGTTCGGCCAGCGAGTCGACCCTTTCCAGGGCGGTCGTCTCCGGTTCCATGTCACACCCTCCTCATTTTCTCCAACTCACTATAGCATGTATGCTGCATGCTATAGCAACGGTCGGGAACAGGAGACGCTATGACCCCCACCACGACAAACGCCCCAACCGGGGGCCAGGCGGCCACCGCCATCGGCAGTCGGCTGGACCGGCTACCGCTGTCCGGCTGGCACCGCAGGATGGTGCTGCTGATCGGCCTCGGCGCGTTCTTCAACTTCTTCGAGGTCGCGCTCGGCAGCTTCTTCCCGGTCCTGCTCGGCGCGCACTGGCACCTGACCACGCTCGACCAGTCGCTGATCATCGGCGCGGTGTTCTTCGGCGAGATGATCGGATCGATCGTGCTGGCGCCGCTGGCCGACCGGTTCGGCAGGCGCACCCTGTTCCAGATCAACCTGCTGGCCTATGCCGCGCTGTCCCTGGCGACCGCGTTCGCACCAAACGTCGGCGTGTTCCTCGTGCTGCGCCTGCTCACCGGAATCGGGCTCGGCGCCGAGTTGACGCTCGTGGACACCTACCTGTCCGAACTGCTGCCCAGCGCGCGCCGGGGCCGCTACATCGCCTGGAGCTACACCTTCGGGCTGCTCGCGGTGCCGATCGCGGGTGGCCTGGCCAAGGCGGCCAACACCACGATCGCGGGCTTGGCCGGTTGGCGTTGGCTGCTGATCCTCGCCGCCTGTGGCGGCGTAGTCGTGTGGCTGTGCCGCCGCGGCCTGCCCGAATCGCCGCGCTGGCTGGCCGCGACCGGGAACACCGAGGCGGCGGAACGGGCGATGTCGGCCATCGAGCACGAAGTGCTGGCCGACAAGGAACCCCCCGCGCCCGTCGAACCACCAGCCGTGACGCCGGTCGAGGCGAATCCGGTGCCCGACGGACAGTATCGGCGCCGATCGATACTGATGTGGGTGATGCAGATCATCGGCCCGGTGGGCTTCTACGCGTTCGCGTCGATCGCGCCGATCGTGTTGCTGGCCAAGGGATTCGATCTCTCACATTCGCTGACCTACTCGGCGCTGACCGCGGTCGGCTATCCACTCGGCTCGCTGGTGTCGGTCTGGCTGACCGAACGGTTCGAGCGTAGGACGCTCCTGATCGGCTCGACCTTGGCGGTCGCGGTGTTCGGTGTGCTGTTCGGCTTCGCCTCGACGGGTGGTTTGGTGATCGCGGCCGGCATCGCGACCACGATCAGCACCGTCGTGCAGTCCAACTTCACCCACATCTATCAGGCAGAACTGTTCCGTACCGCGAACCGCAGCACCGCCATCGGCCTCCCGTACGCGGCCTCCCGCCTGGTCAGTGCCCTGTTGCCGTTGACAGCACTCAGTTTGCTGTCCGCGATCGGGCCGGGCGGCCTGTACACGTGCTGCGCGCTGTTGCTGGCGGTCATGGCGGTCACCATCAGGTTGCTCGGGCCGCGTACCACCAACCGGCGACTGGACACCATCTGATCGGCGACGTGCTTACGGCAACAGCCTCCGGCGGCGCTGATCTTCTCAGCGTCGCCGGAGGCTGTCGGGGTTATTCGCCTGCCGAGGTCGGGCAGATCAGGGTGGCGCGGGCGATGGTGTGTGCATCGATGGTGAAGCCCAGCAGCGCACCGCTGGCGGTCGCAGGCACTCCGGTGGCGGGGACGTCGAGCGCGGTGACGGTGATGTAGTAGTCGTGTACACCACTGCCCTTCGGCGGTGCGCCACCGATGTAGCGGGGTGCGCCCGCGTCGCCGTTGAGTTGGAACGCCGGGCTGGGCAGGCTGGGGCTGCCGGGCACGCCGGCACCGGCGGGCAGCGAGGTGGTCGCCACCGGGATGTCGCCGACGATCCAGTGCCAGAAGCCGCTACCGGTGGGTGCCTGCGGGTCGTACATGGACACGACGAAACTCTTGGTAGCGGCGGGAAAACCGGACCAGGACAGCTGCGGGGAGATGTCCTTCCCGCCGGGGACACCCAGAATGCCGGACAGCTGCGCGATCGGCAGTGGGCGCCCGTTGCGCACGGTCTGGCTGGTGAGCCGGAACGAGGGAACCTTGGGCAGGAACTCGTAGGGGTCGGGACCGCGTACGAGGACGTGCTCGGCTGCGGTGTCGGTCGCGTTGTGGTTGGCGACAGGCGTGGTCGCCGTGGTGCCGGCCGCGCAGCCGGTCACGGTGGCCAGGGTGATTCCGGCGACGGTGGCGGCGATCGCGGCGGCCATCAGGGTTGTGCGCTTCATGACGTGCTCGCTCCCATGTGGAGGGTACCGGTGGCTATTTCGGAGAGGAATTGGGTGAAGGTCGCACGCACCGGGGGAGTGCTCGCGATGACGTGGCCGCCGTTGTGTTCCACCACAACTGGTGCCGGGAACTCCTCGGCCAGCGCGCGGGAGTCGGCGGTGGCCACGATCGGGTCGGAACGCGACAGCAGGTGGAAGCTGGGCAGGTCGAAACTGGCCCGGCGGGCGAAGAGTTCGGCGTGACGGGGTGAATCGCTGCGGAATCCGCTGGCCATCATCGCGAAATCGAAGGACAGCGGCAGTTCCGACGTGACCTGGCCTGCGGGTGCGCGCAGTCCGACCAGCAACGCCGTCAGCGCGGCACCCTGGCTGAACCCGAAGACTCCGTCGAACCGGGGCTGTCGCGCGAACAGGTCCACCGCCCAGTCCCTGGTCCGCTCCCAACCCCGGAAGTTCTGGTGCCACCAACCGAAATCACCGTCGGCCAGTGATGGCGCGTCGACAAAGCACAGGTCGAGCGGGACCGGACAGTCGCGGACGAGCGGCTGCAACTGTCCCCGAAGGATTTTCGCACTGCCGTGATAGCCGTGCAGACAAAGAAGTCGAAGGGTACGCATGATCGCTCCAAGCTGGCGGTGAACTGACACCCAGCCTGCCGACGCGCCAGCGAGAAGTCCAACAGATAGTAAGTCTCGTTGCGATAAGCTCAGTGCATGGCAATCACGCTGCGTCAGCTGGAGTACTTCGTCGCCGTGGTCGACGAGGGCTCCTTCACCCGAGCCGCGCAGGTCCTGCATGTCACGCAGCCAGGACTGTCTCACCAGATCCAGGCCCTTGAGCGCGACCTCGGCGGTCCGCTGCTCGAACGACTGCCCCGCAAGGTCCGGCTGACCCCCGCGGGCCGCATCGCGCTTCCCCACGCCCGCGCGAGCCTGGCCCACGCCGAGCGCACCAGCAGCGCGGCCCGCCGGGCCTCCGGCGTAGAAACCGGCGAACTGCACATCGGCACGCTCTACTCGATCAGCGTCGGCGTGCTACCCGGCGCTCTGAGCCTGTGGCGACGCCAGTACCCGGAAATCCAGGCCCACCTCGTCGAATTCCGCCACACGGAAGACCTCATCGCCGCCATGGAAGCCGGCCGCGCCGATGTCGCGGTCGGACCGACCCCGCCGGACTGGGAAGGACCCGTCCGCGAGATCGGCGTCGAAGAATTCGTCGTGGTCGCCTGCGCCGACACCGACCTGCCCACCGATCCACCGACGGCCCGGCTGACCGATCTCGCCGAACACGACTGGGTGCACTTCACCGCCGCCAGCGGCCTGGCGAGCATCCTCGACACCGCCTGCCGCACGGCGGGCTTCACGCCACGGGTCTCGGTACGTACCGAGCAGAGCAGCTCAGCGCTCAACCTCGTGGCGGCTGGTCTCGGCATCGGACTGGTGCCCGCGAACGTCATCCCGCCGCACTTCACCGGCGCCGTCCGCCGACCAGAACCAGCCATCCTCCGGCCGCTGTCGGTCTACACCCGGGTCGGCGCCGACCCGATCACCGCCGCGTTCGTCGCCGCCATCGCCGACGAGACCCTCGTCATGCCGCCACACATCCTCGCTCGCCTCGCCTGAGGCGACAAACGCCTCACGCGGAACCAACCGCGCGGAAGCACCCGTGGATGTGGTCGTTGACGATGCCGGTGTTCTGCATGAACGCGTACACGCTGGTGGGACCGACAAATCGATAGCCCTGCGATTTCAACTGCTTGGCGAACGCCTGCGCCGGTGGCGTCGAGGTAGGTAGGTCGCCGATCGATCGGGGCGCCCTGGTGCGGGTGATCTCGTAGGACTTCGCCAGCGCCGCGAGGCTCGGCGACGCGGACGACATGGCGCGCGCGTTGTCGATGGTCGCCTGGATCTTGCCGCGGTTGCGGATGATCGAGGCATCGGCGACCAGCCGGTCGACGTCCCGCTCGGTCATCGCCGCGACCCCGGCGACGTCGAAGCCGTGGAATGCGACCCGGAACGCGTCTCGCTTGCTGAACACGATCGACCAGCTCAGCCCGATCTCGAACACGCCCAGGGTCAGTGCCTCGAACATGGCGGCGTCGTCGTAGGTCCGGGTGCCCCAGACCTGGTCGTGGTAGCGGCGCAGCGCCGTGTCGGCGGCGCCGGCCCACCCGCACCGCCGCCTGCCGTCATCGCCGATGATCACGTCCTCGCTCATGCCACCAGTGTGATCGAGGGGTTGCCGGCGTTGTCTCACCCGAACATGTGAGAGACCGCCGCGCTCGCCGCCGCGACGCTGAAGGCGCGAGAAAGGGAGCGTACCCATGACAGGTTCACCAACGCCCACGCTGGTGCTCGTGCACGGGGCCTTCGCGGATGCGTCCGGATTCGCCGGTGTGATCCGCGAACTCACCGGCTCCGGCCTCACCGTGATCGCCCCGCCGAACCCACTGCGAGGTCTGGCTTCCGATGCCGCCGCACTCGCGGCGGTGGTCGGCGCGATCGACGGGCCGGTCGTGCTCGTCGGCCACTCCTACGGTGGCGCGGTGATCGGCCAGGCATCGGCCGGACTGGACAATGTGACCGGCCTGGTCTACGTCGCCGCGTTCGGCCTGGACATCGGCGAAAGCTGTGCGAGCGTGCAGGGTCCCTACCCGCCCTCGCTGCTGGCCACGACCTCCTATCCGACCTCCTACGACGCCCCCGGCGCCGCGCAGGGCCCGGACCTCTACATCAACCGCGAACAGTTCCGCGAGACGTTCTGCGCCGACGTCCCGGTCGACGTCGCGGAGGTCATGTACGCCACCCAGCGCCCGCTGTCGCTGGCCGCGCTGACCGAGAACGCCACCGAAGCGGGCTGGCAGACGAAGCCGTCCTGGTACCTGGTCTCCGAGCAGGACAACGCGATCCCGCCGGACGCCGAGCGGTTCATGGCCGAGCGCATGGGCGCGACGACCGAGACCATCACCGGATCGCACACCGCGTTCATCGCGCGGCCGGTGGCCGTCGCCGCGTTCATCCGGCAGGCATTGGCAGGCTGATCGGGTCGGCCTTGCCCGTGGTGCGTCGCCAGCGGCCGGGCTGGGTGCCGTAGCGGCGGGTGAAGGCACGGATGAACGCGGCGTCGGAGGTGTAGCCGACGCGGCGGGCGACCGCGCTCACCGGATCGGTGGTGGCGCGCAGCAACTCGGCGGCCCGCCGCAACCGGACATCGGCGAGGTAGGCCGCAGGCGGGCTGCCGAGCAGGACGCGGAACCGCTCGGCGAAACCTGAGCGGGACAGTGTGGACAGTCGGGCCAGTTCGGGCACTGACCAGGCATGCCCGGGATCGCGGTGCAGTGCGGCGATCGCGCGGCCGAGCAGGGGGTCGGCCGCACCGGTCAGCCAGCCCGGTGTGCGTCGCGTGTCTTCCCGCGCCCAGGCACGAAGTGCGTGGATGAACAACAGGTCCAGGATCCGCGAGATCATCACCGCGGACCCGGGCGATGGCCGGCTGACTTCGGCGACCAGCAGCCGCGTGCTCAGCGGCAGCCACGGCGTGTGCGGGGTGTTGCGCAGGACCAGCGCGGGCGGCAGCACGGCCAGGACCGGGTCGGCCGCCGCGTCGTCGACCGCGAACGTACCGGTGAGCCACCGGTCCGGCCGGTCGCCCGGGGCGACGTCGTCGAGGTAGCGGTCCGCGACCGTCAGCGGCCGCGAACGACCGCACTGCTCGGTGTGCAGTTCGTGCTCGTGGCCGCGGGGCAGCAGCACCAGGTCGCCGCCGCGCAACGGGATCGTCCGGCCGTCGACGATCAGCATCAGTGTGCCGGCCTCGACGATGTGCAACTGGCGCGTGCCCTCGACGCAGCTGATCCCGAACGGGGCGAGCGGCGCGTACCGGCGGACCGCGGCACCGTGCAGGCGCACCCGGGTGAGCACCTCCGAGAGCGCATCGGTCTCGACGAGATCTGGCGGCTCGGTCAATTCTTCCGGCATTTGAGGCATCGTATTTGCTCCGATGTCCGCGGTACCGTGGCCGCGCCGCGTCCTCGTGACATGTCGGAGGAGATGCTGGTGGCACCCGGACCGCTACGCGGTCGCAGTGAGCCGATGGCTCGCGCGCTGTCGGTCGTGCGCGCCGCGCGCAACCACGGATATGGCGGAGTGCTGCTCGTCTCGGGTCCGGCCGGGATCGGCAAGACCGCGCTGCTGAGGGAAATCTGCCGACAGGCCGCCACCCAGCAGCTGCGGGTCGCGGCAGGCAAGTGTGACCCGATCGAGCAGGTGTGGCCGGGTGCGCCCATCCTCGCCCTGCTCAGGGACGGTCAGCGGCCGCTGGCCGACGCCGAGGACTACGCGGACTGCACCCGCGCGGTGACCGAGCCGCTGCTGCTCGCCGAACGCGTCGCCACGATCCTGGAAACGGCCGCGGTACGGGCGCCACTGCTCCTGGCCGTCGATGACGTGCAGTGGGCCGATCGCACCAGCCGCTTCCTGGTGCGCATGCTGGTCTCCCGCCTGATAGGGCTGCCGGTGGTCTGGCTGCTGGCCGGGCGTGACGAGTTCGGAACCGAACTGGCCCGGCACGACCTGGCGCGGCACGATCTGGTCACCGTCGAACAGCTACGGCTCGCCGCACTGACCGCAACCGACCTCGCGGAGTTGGCCGCCGACCGCCTCGGCCACCCACCGGACCAGCGAATTCGCCGCTTCCTCGACGCGGTGGGCGGGAGCCCTTTCCTGGCTATCCAGCTCATCGACGGCCTCGCTCGCGCGGCCGAACGCGGCGAGCCGGACTCGATACCCGCCGAGTTCACCGCCGTGATCGCACACCAGCTCGCCGAACTGCCGGAACCGGCTCGTGAACTGGTCGGCCTGGTCGCCGTCGCGGGCCGCCCGCTCCCGTTGACCGACGTCGTCTCGCTGACCTCCGGCGGAACGGACCTGGAGGCGGCGCTGGCCGACGCGACCGAAGCCAGGCTGATCGTCGCGACCGGGCAACACCTGACCTGCCGGCACGATCTGGTCCGGGAGGCGGTGCACGCCGCCTTCGGCGCCGACGCGGTCCGGGGACTCCATCGACGGTTCGCCGACCATTACCTGACCGTGGCCGGGGAACCGCTGATCGCCGCGTCGCACGCTCGTGCCGCAGCGCGGTCAGGCGACGTGGACAGCGCCCGCATCCTGATATCCGCGGCCGAGCAACTCTCGGACGGCACCGCGGGCGAACTGGCCTCACTCGCGTTCCGGACCGTGCGCCCGGCCCAGCCGGAGTGGCTGGAGCTGAGCAGGCGCTGCCTGCCGGTGCTCACTCGAACGCAACGCACCGCCGAGGCGATGAGCGTCGCCGACCTGATCCTGGCCCGCGCCGATCCGGATCTCGCCGGTGAGATCGAGACCGAAGCCGCCCGCGCCCTGTGGTCGGCCGGACGGCTGCGCGAACTCATCACGCGGACCGGTCGCGCACTGCACCACGGCGCGCCGGCTCCCGCCGTCACCGCCCGGCTGCGAGCTGCCCTCGCCCTGGCCTCAGCACGGCTGGAGCCTGGTGACATCGCCTCGGCCGCGGCCACCTCGGCCATCGAGGAGGCGAGGGCGACCGGCGACCACGAGGCACTCACTCTCGCGCTACAGGCAGCGGGCTGGGCCGCCAAGAACGAGGCCCGGCACGAGACCGCCCTGCGGTACTTCCGCGAACTGCGCTCGCTCACCGGGGCGTCGTGCCTCGCCGAGGAGATCACCGAACTGCAGTTCCTGGACCGTTACGACCAGGCTCACGCGCTGCTGGCGCAGGCCCGGTCGGAGAACTCGGCGCTGGCCCCAGCCCTGCACGGCGCACAGCTGTGGCAGGACCTCAACCTCGGCCGGCTGGACGACGCCGATGCCGGCGCCCGCAGCCAGGTCGAGCTCGGCCAGGCACTCGGCAACGCCATGGACATCCTGGGCGCGCTCATCATGCGTATCTCGGTCGCACTGATACGCGGCGACGCCGAGCAGGCGGCGGCATTCCTGCGTGACGCCGAAGACCTGACCGACGCCGACGAGGAGATCCGCCAACCCGGGCTCGCGGTCATGCGCGGCTGGCTCGACGCGAGCCGCGGCCACCTCGACTCAGCGATCGACACCCTGGCTCCCATCCTTGCCGGCGCGACTCGGTCGTGCGGATACGGTCCACTGTGGCCCTGCTGGATGGGCCTGTTCTACGAGGTCGGCGAACTCGCCGGCGCCGAGGACTTCATCCACGCGACAGTGGACGTCGCCGAACTCATCGCGGACCGCAACCCCGGCGTCGCCGTTTTCGAGGGCGTCGCACTCAACCTCCGTGGCCGCAGCAAGCACGACCTGTGCCTCATCGCCCGATCCGCCGAGATTCTCGCCCTCAGCCAACGCCCGCTGCTGCGCGGGCTCGGTGCCCAGACCTACGGCGGTGCCCTACTGGCCGCTGGTCGCCGGGCCGAGGGCGTGGCCCAACTCGACCGCGCCTGGGACGAATTCCATCAGGCCGACGCCCGTCCCTACCGGGTGGCGGTGCAGCGCCTGCTGCGGGATGCCGGTATCCGCCGCCCTCGATGGTCCGTGGCGACGAAAGCGTCGAGCGGCCCTGAATCCCTGACCCAGACCGAACATCGGGTCGCGATGCTGATCGCCGCCGGGCACACCAACAAATCGGCGGCTGCGGAACTGAACGTATCGATCAACACCATTGCGACGCACCTGCGCGCGGTCTTCACCAAGCTCGGCGTGCGGTCACGGGTACAACTGGCCAACGCGCTCAGGCCCGGCGCTGCTCAGGGTCCCGCTCGCACCTGACCGTCGGACCTGAAGATCGGCCAGCCGACCTCGGTGACGAGGTCGTCCTCCCGGGACACCTCAAGCGGGTTGCGCAGGTAGTACTCGCGCAGTGGTCCGTCGACGCCGATCTCGTGCCGTGCCGCGTAAGTACCGAGATCGCCATAGGTCAGGTCGATGGTGCTCAGCGGGCCGTGGTGGGTGGCGATCGCGAGTTCGGCGCCGGGCACGACGAGCGGCTCGACCCGGCCGACCGGGCGCGCGTCATCGTCGGTCGGCATGAACACCAGCGACTCGCCCTGCTCGTTCGTGAGTATCTCGTTGGTGAACACGCCCCCGCACGGTCCGGTCGGGCGCAGTTTGCGAGCCGCGGCGAGCCCGTACAACTCGCCGAGCGCGCCCTGCCACCAGCTCAGGATGTCCTCACGCTTGACGATCTCGCGAATGGCCATGGCGGGCTGGGCGGCGACCGTACGGTGCTCGATGTCCGACCCGCTCGCTGGGCGGTTCAGCAGGTCGCGCAGTGCTTCGACGGCACTCTGCGTCTGCGAAAGCTGGTGCTCCAGCCGGGCGAGGTGGGCCGTGATCAGCTCGTTGCGCGCGGGAGCGTCCTGGGTGGCCAGGACGGCCTTCACGTCCGGTACCGGCATGTCCAGATTGCGCAGCCGGACGATCACCTGGGCGGTCGGGACCTGGTCGAGCGAGTAGTAGCGGTACCCGGTGTCCTGGCCGACGTGCACCGGCGCGAGCAAACCCACGTCGTGGTAGTGACGCAACGTCTTGACGCTCAGGTGGGTCACCCGGGAGAACTCGCCGATCGTCAGGCCCTCGCGCATGGCCCCAGTATCAACTCTCCCGTTACGGGAGACTCCAGCGAACCGCCGACGGTTGACCTTCCGGTAACCGCACGGTCGAGCGTGGTGAGCATGGAGAACATGACCGGCGAGCTGCCGGACCCCATTGCCGCGCACATCGCGGCCGTCAATGCCTTCGACCTCGACGCGATCATGGCCACCTTCGCCGACGACGCCCTCGTCAACGACGCGCAGCGGGAGTTCGTTGGGGCCGAGTCGATCCGCGCGTGGGCTGAGCGCGAACTGGTCGGCGACAAGGTCACCATGGCCGTGACCGAGGTCGTGAACCGCCGCACGCTGACGATCGTCCGAGCGCGCTACGACGGCGACTACGACAAGACGAACCTGCCCGCCGAACTCATCCTGACCAACTACTTCACCGTCGCGGACGGCAAGATCGCCAGCCTGATCACGCTGCGCAATCGACCCGCCATAGCCGAGCAGCACGCCCCTCAGCCATGAGCACGACCGCGGTCACCGAGTTGTTCGCCCAGCCGGGCCGCGGCGACGCCAAAGCGATGGGAAAACCATGGGCAGCAAGGGAACGACATGACCGAGATCCGTCCATTCCACATCGAGATCGGCGACGCGGTGATCGACGACCTCCGCGACCGGTTGGCGCGGACGCGATGGCCGGAGAGTGAGCCCGTCGGCGACTGGTCGATGGGGATCCCACTGGCTTACGTGCAGGAACTCGCCCGGTACTGGGCGGAGTCCTACGAGATGCGACGCGTCGCCGATCAGCTGAATCGCTACGAGCAGTTCACCACGACGATCGACGGGGTCGACATCCACTTCCTGCACGTCCGCTCGCCGGTTGAGGGGGCGACGCCGTGCATCATGACGCACGGCTGGCCGGGATCGGTGATGGAGTTCGTCAAGGTGATCGATCCGCTCGTGGATCCGGTCAGCCACGGCGGAAAGCCCTCCGACGCGCTCGAACTGGTGATCCCGTCGCTGCCGGGCCACGGGTGGAGCGGCAAACCGACCGTGACCGGCTGGAACGTCGAGAAGATCGCGCAGGCATGGATCGAGCTGATGGACCGGCTCGGCTATGAGCGCTGGATGGCACAGGGCGGTGACTGGGGAGCGCTGATCAGTTCCGCGATCGGGCGGCTGGCCGATCCCGCGAAGCTGATCGGGATCCACCTCAACTGGGCGCTCGCCGACCCGGCGAAGCTGACCGAGCTTGGCGGGCCCACCGAGGAAGAACAGCAGTACCTGGCCAGGCTTGAGCATGCCGGCCAGGCCGAGGGCGGATACGCGCTCGAGCAGGGGACCAAACCGCAGACGCTCGGATACGGCCTGACCGACTCGCCGGTCGGCCAGCTCGGCTGGATCGTCGAGAAGTTCAGGACGTGGTCGGACTGCGGCGATGACGTCGAGAAATCCTTTACGAAGGACGAGCTGCTCGACAATGTGATGGTCTACTGGACGTGTGCCGCGGCGGCCTCCTCTGCCCGCCTGTACTGGCATTCGTTCGCGTCGAGTGTGGGGAGCTTCGACGAGGTGCCCGCGCCGTCGGCTTATTCTCGTTTTCCTGCGGACAACGTCGCGCTGTCCGAGCGATGGGCGCGGACCCGCTACACCGATCTGCGCTACTACGGCACGCCCGTGCGGGGTGGTCATTTCGCCGCCTACGAGGCTCCTGCCGAGTTCGTCGCCGAGGTCCGCGCCGGGCTCTGCGCGCTCTGCTTCATTGCGGGTTGACCGTCAACTGAGTGCGGGCGGTGAGCGTGCCGGGCGCGCCGTCCCGGGCTGAGTGGAAGGTCGCGATCGCCGCGATCTGGCGGATGTCCGTCGGCGCGTCGGCGGGCGCGGTCAGTCGCCAGTGGACGGTCAGGGTCTGGTTGGGGTCGAGGGTGCCGGCGTGGTCGGTGCCGATCACGGTGGCCTGCCAACCCGGCGGCAACTGGAGCGCCAGCCGCGCGCCGCGTAGGCGCAGGTCGCCGCCTGCGGCAAGGGTCGCGCTGACGGTCACCGACCCGCCGGGCGTGATCGTGGTCGGCGCGGCCAGCGAGACCACCCGATCGCCGGTGGTCGCGGCCATGGCCACGGTGCCGGTCAGCGGGAGGTTGGCCGAGGAGTCGCCGACCGCCACCTGATAGTTGCCATCGGCGGTCACCCAGGTGTTCGCGGTGCTGTCCCAGGTGGCGAAATCCTGCGGGGACAGCGTGAAGTGCACCCTGGTCGACTGTCCTGGTTGGAGGGTCACCTTCTGGAAACCCTTGAGCTGCCGGGACGGTTCACCGGTACTGGCCGGATCGCCCAGATAGAGCTGGGCGACTTCGGAGCCGGCCCGCGAGCCGGTGTTGGTGACCATGGCGCTGACCGTCACCGGGCTCAGCGAGTCCGTTGTCCGGGACACGGTGAGATGGCTGAACGCGAACGAGGTGTAGGAAAGGCCGTAGCCGAACGGGAACAGGGGAGTCTGGTTGTTCGCCTGATACCACCGGTAGCCGACCTGGAGACCCTCGCTGTAGTCGGCGACCCCGTTGACGCCGGGATACTGCGCGGCGGTGGTGGCAGGCGTCTGATCCGCCGTGGCCGGGAAGGTCATCGGCAGCTTGCCGGACGGGTTGACCTTGCCGAACAGCAGGTCCGCGAGCGCGGTGCCGTCCTGTTCGCCGGGGTACCACGCCTCAAGCACCCCGGACACCTGGTTGAGCCAGGGCATCAGCACGGGAGCACCGCTGTTGAGAACCACAATGGTGTGCGGATTGGCCGCGGCGACCGCTTCGACGAGTTGGTCCGAGCCGGCGTCGAGGTTGAGGTTGACCCGGTCGGCCGCTTCGGACTCCTGATCGCCCACCACCACGACCGCCACCTGCGACTGCCTGGCTGCTGTGACCGCGGCGGCGATGTTCGCCGACAGCCCGTCCGGTGTTTCCCAGGACAGTTGCGTGGTGGGTCCACTGATCCGCACCTGGTAGGGCACGCCGGCCTGCAACTGGACCGAGCCGGTGCCGTAGCTGTTGCCGGGAGTGCCTGCCGTGCTCAGCACCGGGGTGCCGTCGACGGAGAGGGTCACGTCGGAGTAGCCGGTCGGGTCGTTGACGGCGAGCAGGTACTGGCCGGTGACCGGTGCGGTCAGCGTGCCGGTGTAGTTGGTGCCCGGTTGGTAGGCGGGGCTGAGGTCGGCGGCGGGGATGGCCGGCAGCGAGTCCGGGGTGGGCAGGCCGGCGCTGTAGTGCACGGTGGCGCCGGGGTCGGCGGCCTGGATGCCCTGCACCGGGCTGACCAGGAATGGCGTGACCACGTGGCCGCTGCCGCCGCCCTCGGCCTTACCGGGGCTTGCGTCCGGGCCGATCACCGCGATCGAGTTCAGCGCCGTCGCGGACAGCGGCAGCGCGCCGGCCTGGTCGCGCAGCAGTACGGCGCCCTGTTCGGCGGTGGTCAGCGCGGTCCGCGTGTCCGCCGGGGTGATCACGTTCTGGGTGAGGCTACCGTTGCCCCAGGTCTTGCCGACCAGGTCGAACTGGAACATCTCGCGCAGGATCGGGCGCACCATGCTGTTGATGGTGGCCATGCTGACCTGGCCGGCCTGCACCGCGGCCAGCAGTGGGGCGCCGAAGTAGTCGACGCTGCCCCTGACCTGAACGTCCAGGCCGGCCTCTGCAGAGGGGACGGTGCTGTAGGTGCCGCCGCCGTCGGAGCGGACGAAACCCTGGAAACCCAGTTCGTCGCGCAGCACCGTGGTGAGCATGTACGGATCGGCGCTGACCGACACGCCGTTGATCGCGTTGTAGGAGGCCATGAACGAGCCTGCGCCTGCCTTGACCGCGGCGGCGAAGGCGGGCAGGTAGATCTCGTGCAGCGTCCGGGAATCGATCTGCGCGCTCACCGTCTTGCGGTTGGCTTCCTGGTTGTACACGGCGAAATGCTTGACATCGGCCAGGATTCCGGCGCTCTGGATACCCGTCACGTCCGCCGCGCCCATGGTGGCGTTGAGATAGGGGTCCTCGCCGAGGCTTTCGAAGCTGCGCCCCCATTCCGGCACGCGCAGGATGTTGACCGTGGGCGCGAGCGCCACATCGATCCCCTTGGCCTTCTCCTCGTTGCCGATCACCTGGCCGTAGTCGTTGAGCAGCCTCGGATCCCAGCTGGCGCTGGCCGCGATGGTGGCCGGCAGCGCGGTGACGCCCGACATGCCGGCGGCGACCCCGGTCGAGTCGTCCTCAAGGACCATTTCGGGTAGGCCGAGGCGGGTGTTCGCCGGGATGCACGACTCATAGGGCGGGCAGGTGTCCGCGTGCAGTTCGGCGATCTTCTCCGGCAGTGTCATGGCGGCCAGCAGCAGGTCGACCCGCGCATCGGTGGACAGGCCGGGGCGCAGCCAGGGCTGCGGGTCGGCAGCCGCCGAGGTGCTCGCGCCGGTCGTCGCGGCAAGGACGAGGCCGACCGCGCAGAGGATTGTTACCCGCCTTCGTAACGACGTCACCGTGGATCTCCAACCGTGGTTATGGGCAGGCCGGGCACGGAGGGGCGCAGCCGCAGCAGTCGCCCGGCGAGGGGTTGTTCGGTTCGGGCCGAGGCGGACAGCGGTTCGCGGGCCGTGGTGACATAGAGGTCACCGAGGTCCGCGCCACCGAACGCGCAGCTTGTGGGATGGGTAACGGGCAGTGGCACGATCAGGTCGAGGTTGCCCTCCGGGGTGTAGCGGCGCAGCGCGCCTCCGGAGAACAGGGCGACCCAGACGCCGCCTGCGGCGTCGACGGTGAGGCCGTCCGGACGGCCACCGGAATCGGTGAGATCGGCGAAGGGCCTGCGTGCCGTGATGGTTCCGCTGTGCGGTTCGTAGTCGAACGCGTCGATCCGCAGCGTCGGAGTGTCCACATAGTACAGTGTGCGGCCGTTCGGGCTCCAGTCGAGCCCGTTGGACACCGTGACACCGCGCAGCATCCGGGTCAGCCTGCCGCCCCGGTCGAGCCGGTACAGGGCGGCCGCGCCGGGTTCGCGGCTGGTGTGCATGGTGCCGATCCACAGCCTTCCGGACCGATCGCGGGCACCGTCGTTGAACCGGATGCCCGGCTCGGCGGGCAGCGCGGCGACCAGCGTGGACCCGCCTTTCTCGTCCAGCAGTACGAGTTGTTCGCGCAGCGCCACGAGCAAGCCGCGTTCGGTGGGTAGCGCGAGGCTGACCGGCGGGCTCCTGCGCACGGTCGTGGTCGCGCCGGTTTCCGGCACGGTGCGATGGATGGCCCCGCCCGGGATGTCCACCCACACCAGGGTCGCGGTGTCGGCGTCCCAGCACGGCCCTTCGCCCAGTTCGGCCGCGACCTCGCCGACGGCCTCGACGGTGCTCGTCGCGCTCATACCGATCCCCGGCCGACGGCATCGAGGAACCGGCCGGCCTGCTCGGTGACCGCGCCCGCGTCGTCGAGGCGCTCGCCGAGCAGGTGCACGCCGATGCCGACCCCGACGCAGCCGGCGGCCATCGCCTCCCTGGCCAGCGCGACATCGACGCCCCCGGTGGCGATGATCGGCACGTCCGGCAGCGGTGCGCGCACCTGGCGCAGGTAGTCGGCGCCGACCGGCCGCAGCGGGAACACCTTCACGAAATCGGCACCGGCCCGCACCGCGCGCACGATCTCGGTCGGGGTCAACGCACCGGGGATCGAGACAAGACCGGCATCGGTGGTCGCGGCGATGACCGCCTCGTCGGTGTTCGGCGAGATCACGAAGCCGGCGCCGGCTTCGGCGACCTGGTCGACTTCCGCCGGGGCCAGCACGGTGCCGGCGCCGAGACACACGTCCGCGCCGAACTCGGCGCGCAGCAACCGGATCGCGTCCAGCGGTCGCGGGCTGTTCATGGTCACCTCGAACAGCCGGACGCCGGCCTGATAGAGGACAACGCCGATGTCCAGGCACTCCCGCGGCGACTGGCCACGGAAGATCACCACGAGTCGATGAGTCCTGATCCGCTCCGCCGTGTCACTCATGGTCGGCCACCTTGCTCAGCGCCGGTTCCCTGAGGGCTCCCAGCGGATCGAGTCGTCGGGACAGGTGCCGGCCGCCGTCCACCGGCACGATCGCGCCGGTCACGAAGGACGATTCGGCCGAGGCGAGGAAGGCGACCACCTCGGCGACCTCCGCCGCCGTGCCTGCCCGGCCGAGCAGGGTCGGCGGCGCACCGGTCTCCTCCCAACTCCGCCCGTCGAACGTGTCCAGAGTGGACGTTGTGTTGACCACCCCCGGTGCCACCGCGTTCACCCGGATCCCGAGCGGGGCGAGTTCCACGGCAAGCGCCTTGGTCGCGGCGTCGATGGCACCCTTGCTGGCCACGTAGGGCCCGTAGCCGGCCACCGGGAGCGCGGTCTGCACACTGCTCACGTTGACGATCACCCCGCCCCGGCCGACGGCCCGCAGGCCCTCGGCCATGGCGGCGCTGAGCAGGCCGAGCGCGGTCACGTTGACCGTGAGCAGTCGCTGCCAGTCGGTGAAACCGCAGGCCAGGAACCCGCCCTTGGGTGGATAGGCCGCCGCGCAGTTGACCAGGACATCGGTCGGCGGATCGGCGAGCGTTTCGGCCAGCCGGGCCAGGGTCGTCTCGTCGGCGAGATCGCCGATGAGGCACTCGATGCGGTTGCCGGCCAGTCGCCGTACCGCGTCATCGTGGTCGATGGCCAGTACCTGGGCGCCACGTTCGGCGAGCAGTTCCGCGATCGCACAGCCAATACCGGTCGCGGCACCGGTCACCACGGCACGGCGGCCGAGAAGCGTAGTCATCCGTGTTCATCCCACCAGGTCGACGGCGGTTGCGGGGTTGGCGGTGTGGCCCAGGTCCCGCTCGATCTGTTCCAGGCTCTTGCCCTTGGTCTCCGGGACGAAGGCCAGCGCGAACCCGCTGGACACCAGGCACAGCACCGCGAAGATCACGAACACCAGTCCGGTGCCGACGCCGAGCAGCACCGGGAACAGCAGCCCGACCGCGAAGTTGCCGGCCCAGTTGAAGAAGGTGGCCACGCCCATCGCGGTTCCCCTGGCCCGCAACGGGAACAGTTCGCCCAACATGATCCAGACCAGGCCACCCCAGCTCAGCGAGAAGCAGATCTTGAAAAGCGCGAGTCCGGTGATGGCCAGCCAACCGGCGGTGCCGTGGGTGAGGCCGCCGCTGTAGAACAGCGCGGCGAGCAACACCATGGCGGCGCACATGCCGATCGCGCCGAGGATCAGCGGACGCCGCCTGCCCACCCGGTCCACCATGGTCAGCATGATGATCGTGACCACCACGGTGAGCCCGCCGAGTCCGGCGTTCGCCAGGATCGCGGCTCCGCTGGTGAAACCGATGCTTTTCAGGATGGTCGGTGCGTAGTAGATCACCGTGTTCACCCCGACGACCTGTTGCAGCAGGGCAAGACCGCTGCCGATCAGCAGCACGCGGCGCAGCCGGGGGTCGCGGATCATCGCGCCGAGCCGCATCTGCTGCTGTTCGGATTCGTTGATCCGGACGATCTCGGCGATCTCCGCGTCCAGCTGCTCCGGGGTCCGGCTGCGCGCCAGCACCGCACGCGCTTCGGCCTCGCGGCCCTTCTTGATCAGCCAGCGCGGGCTTTCCGGCTGGAAGTAGCCGCCGATCAGCATCAGCACCGCGGGGATCGCGGCGAGGCCGAACATCCAGCGCCACGCCTGGGCCGGCGCCAGCGCCAGGTTCACCAGGTAGGCGACCAGGATACCGCTGGAGATCATCAGCTGGTTGAGTCCGGACAGCGAGCCCCGCCTGCTGGCCGGGGAGATCTCGGAAAGATAGACCGGCACGGTGACCGACGCGGTGCCCACCGCAAGCCCCATGATCAGCCGGAAGGCCAGTATCCAGAACAGGTTCGGGGCCAGCGCCGCGCCGATGGCGCCGAGGCCGAACAACACGGCGGCGCCGAGCACCACGGTGCGCCTGCCGACCCGGTCGGTGATCCGGCCGCAGCCGAGCGCGCCGATCATGGCGCCGACCAGCAGCGAACTGGTCACCATGCCGGTTTGCAGATGGCTCAGGCCCAACTGCGGTGTGATGAACAGCAGCGCGCCGGCTACCACCCCCAGGTCGTAGCCGAACAGCAAGCCCCCGAGGGCGCCGAAGAAGTAGGTGGAGGCGCGTACCGGCCGGATCGTTCCCGCCCCGCGCGTCGGCTGGGTCATCTTGATCTCCGTTCGTCTGCCGGGTGGATCAGAGGTGTCGTCGGGGCACGGCGTGGCCACGCCGGCCGGCCAGGAAATCGAAATCGGCGCCGGTGTCGGCCTGGCCGACGTGCCGGCGGTAGAGCCAGGAGTAGCCGCCGGCCGGATCGGGCTCGGTGGCCTGCGCCTGCGCCGTGCGGCGAAGCAGTTCCGCATCGTCGACGAGCATGTCGATGCGGCGCCCCGGCACGTCGAGGGTGACCAGGTCACCGGTGCGCAGCAGGGCGAGCGGGCCACCCACCGCGGACTCCGGGGCGACGTGCAGCACCACGGTGCCGTAGGAGGTGCCGCTCATCCGGCCATCGGTGAGCCGGACCAGATCGCGCACGCCCTGTGCGAGCAGCTTGCCGGGGATCGCCAGGTTGCCGATCTCCGGCATGCCCGGATAGCCGACCGGTCCGGCGTTGCGCACCACGAGCACCGTGTCCGGCGTGGCCGGCAGGTCGGCATCGTCGGCGTGGTCGGTGTAATCCTCGATGCTGTCGAACACCAGTGCCGGGCCGGTGTGGCGCAGCAGTTCGGGGCTTGCCGCGGACACCTTGAGCACGGCGCCGCTGGGCGCCAGGTTCCCGTACAGCACCGCGGTGCCGTTGCCGGCCGGTCGCACCGGCTCCGCCATCGTGGCGATCACCTTGGTGTTCCAGTTCGGCGCGTCCGCGTTGTTCTCGGTGAGGGCGCGCCCGGTGATGGTGCGGGCGTCGCCGTGCAGCGCGTCGCCGAGTTCGCGGATCACCGCGGGCAGGCCGCCCGCATAGGCGAAGTCCTCCATCAGGAACTCGCCCGAGGGCAACAGGTTGACCAGCAGCGGGATGTCGGCGGCCTGGGTGTCGAAGTCGCTCAGTCGCAGGTCGACCTCGGCCCGGGAGGCCAGGGCGAGCAGGTGCACGACCGCGTTGGTCGAACCGCCGATGGCCGCGTTGATGCGCACCGCGTTCTCGAACGAGCGACGATCGAGGATCTCTGAGGGGCGCAACGCTTCGGTGACCATCGAGACGATCCGCTGGCCGGCCTGTTCGGCCAGGTTGTACCGGCGGGCGTCGACCGCGGGAATGGCGGCGCTGCCGGGTAGCGACAGGCCGAGTGCCTCGGTGATACAGGCCATCGTGGACGCGGTGCCCATGGTCGTGCAGTGCCCACTGCTGCGGGACAGGCACGCCTCGGCGGCGCGGAAGTCGGCCTCGCTCATCGTGCCGGCCCGCACCTGTTCGCTGAACTGCCAGACGTGCGTGCCGGACCCGACGTCGCAGCCCTGGAACTTGCCGTTGAGCATCGGGCCGCCGGTGACCATGATCGCCGGCAGATCCGCGCTCAACGCGCCCATCAGCTGGGCCGGCACGGTTTTGTCGCAGCCGGCCAGCAACACGACGCCGTCCAGCGGATACGCGCGGAGGCATTCCTCGACATCGATGGCCATCAGGTTGCGAAACAGCATTGCGGTCGGCCGCATCAGCGTCTCACCAAGTGAGATGGTGGGGAACTCAAGTGGTGTCCCGCCTGCCATCAGCACGCCCCGCTTGACCGCCTCCGCGACCTGGCGCAGGTGCGCGTTGCACGGGGTCAGTTCCGACCAGCTGTTGCAGATGCCGATAACCGGACGACCATCGAACATCGCCGCCGAATGGCCCTGATTGTACATTTTGGACCGATGTACGAAGCCGAGCTTGCCCTCGGCCGCGAACCAGGCCGCACTGCGCGGCGGGCGCGCGTCTTCGGTCATCACCACCTCCGGAGCCATCAGCGCTGATTGCGCTTCGTGAGCGGTGAGCACAGACCATCAATTGGCTAGAGGTCTGTCCACGTGACACAGTTCACCACCCCGCACGATGGTTTCGCAAGAGTGGAGTTGTGGCTGGAGTCAGTCGCGGGACTCGGCCTGCACGCGAGTCAGCGCGGCGGTCCGCGCACCCTTGATGTGCGCGGCGGCGGCGCGGCGGGCGGCGGCCGGGTCGCCGCTGAGCACCGCGTCCAGGATGCGACGGTGATCGCGGCGGGAGTTCTCCAGTCGGCCGGGCAGTTGGAGGGTGGTCTCCATGCCGCGGGCCAGGATTTCCTGGAGCACGCCGAGCGTGCGGGTGAGGAACCGGTTGCCGGCGGCCTCCACGATGCGCATGTGGAAGGCGGCGTCGAGGTCGCGCAGCCGGTTCCAGTCGACCACCGGTTCACTGCTGGCCGCCATCAGCGTGTCGAACGCCTCGCGCACCCGGTCGAGTTTCGCGGTGTCCTGGTTGCGCGCCGCCCATGACGCGGCCGGCAGTTCCAAGACCTCGCGCATGTCGAACAGTTCGGTCAGGCTCATGTCCTCCGCGGACATGGCCGCGCGCAGGCTACGGGTGGTCGCCGGATCGGCGACGAAAACGCCCGACCCGTGCCGGATGTCCACATGCCCCTGCACCTTCAGCGACCGCAGCGCCTCGCGCAGCGACGGTCGGCTGGCGCCGAGCATCGCGGCCAGTTCGCGTTCCGGCGGCAGCCGGTCGCCGGGCCGCAGTTGGTCGCTGGCGATGACCTCCAGGATGCGACGTGCGATCAGGTCGGACACGCTGCCCTGTCGCAACGGTGCCCACAGCTCCGCGTCCGCCGACACCGCGACCTCCCTTGATTACATCTGGTCAGGACATCTTACCTCTTGGTCAAGCCGCTGAGTCTTGCGCTTGCTCGGCGGCATCGGCTACGTTCCGAACATTGGTAAGACCTCTAGCCAAGGAGTGACGATGGCGGAGCCGCCCGGATTTCTCGCCCACAACGAAGGAGACCTGGTCGCGGTCGCGGTGCGCGATCTCGCGCCGGGCAGCGTCGAGGGGGGCTACCTGCGTGGGCCCTCCTCGGTGCGGATCGACCTGCACGAGGAGGTGCCGCTCGGCCACAAGCTCGCGCTGGTCGACATCGCCGAAGGGCAGGACATCATCGAGTACGGCCAGCTCGTCGGCATCGCGCTGAACAACATCGGCAAGGGCAGCCTTGTGCACGTCCACAACATGAGGAGCGCGCGGTGGCGCAACAGCGTGGCCTGACCGGATATCGCCGGGAGAACGGCGCCGTCGGCATCCGAAACCACACGGTCATCCTGCCGGTCGACGACCTGTCCAACGCGGCGGCCGAGGCCGTCGCCAAGGTGGTGCCCGGCACGCTGGCGCTGCCGCACGCCTACGGCCGACTCCAGTTCGGGCCGGACCTCGACCTCACCTTCCGCACCCTGATCGGCACCGGCCGCAATCCGAACGTGGCCTCGGTTGTGGTGATCGGCATCGAACCGACCTGGACCGAGCGGGTGGTCGAGGGCATCGCCGCGACCGGCAAGAAGGTGCGCGGCTTCAGCATCGAACGCAACGGTGACCTGCACACCATCGAGCAGGCGGCCCGGGTCGCCGCGCGGTTCTACCAGGACGACTCCGAACTGCGCCGGGAACCGGTAGAAGCCGGCGAGATCATGATGTCGATCAAGTGCGGCGAGTCCGACACCACCAGCGGCCTCGGCGCCTGCCCGACCACCGCGGAGGCGGTCGACCGCTGGGTGGACGCGGGCGCGACCGTGTTGTTCGGTGAGACCAGCGAACTGACCGGCGGCGAGCACCTGATAGCGCAGCGGTGTGTGGACGACGTGGTGCGCAAGCGGTTCCAGGAGATCTATGACGACTACCTCGGCGTGATCGAACGCACCGGGGTGAACCTGCTCGGTTCCCAGCCGACCCAGGGCAACATCCGCGGTGGCCTGTCCACCATCGAGGAGAAGGCGATGGGCAACATCGCCAAGACCGGCACCAAGCCCGTCGTCGGCGTGCTTGATCCGGCGCAGGCTCCGGAATCCGGTCCGGGTCTGTACTTTATGGACACCTCATCGGCGGCCGCGGAGTGCATCACGTTGATGGCGGCAGCCGGCGCGGTGGTGCACCTGTTCCCGACCGGGCAGGGCAACGTGATCGGCAATCCGATCGAGCCGGTGATCAAGCTGACCGCCAACCCGGTGACCGCGAGCACCATGTCCGAACACATGGATCTGGACTGCTCCGGCCTGCTCAACCGCGACTACGACCTGACCACCGCGGGCGACCGCATGATGGAGATCCTGGAGCGCACCGTCAACGGACGGCTGACCTGCGCGGAGGTCATGGGGCACCGCGAGTTCGTGCTCACGAGGCTATACCAGAGCGCATGATGGCCGAGCCGACCACGCTGATCGGCGGCCAGTGGCAGGATCCGCCCGACACCGTCGAGGTGCGCAACCCGGTGGACGGCTCGGTCGTCGGCCGGATCGGTTACGGGGACGCGCACCTCGCCGGTTCGGCGGCCGATGCCGCGGCCGCCGCGTTCGACGGGTGGGCGGACACCCCCGCCCGCTCCCGCGCCGACCTGCTGCGCCGCGCCGGCGACCTGATCAGCGAACGCGCTGAGGGCATCGGCCTGATCCTGGCCCGGGAAGCCGGTAAACGGCTGCCGGAGGCCGTCGCCGAGGTCGCGTTCGCGGCGGAGTACTTCCGCTGGTTCGCCGAAGAGGCCCGCAGGCCCACCGGCGCGGTGCATCCGCACGAGGCGCCGGACCGGCGGCACCTCAGCCTCACCCGCCCGGCCGGTGTCGCCGCCTGCCTGACCCCGTGGAACTTTCCGTGTTCCATCCAGGCGCGCAAGCTGGCGCCTGCCCTCGCCGCCGGCTGCACCGTGGTGGCCCGAGCGTCGGAGAAGGCACCGCTCGCGGTGACCGAGTTGATCCGCTGCCTCACCGACGCCGGGCTGCCGCCCGGCACCGTCAACCTGGTGCACGGTCCGGCGTCGGTGATCACCGACGCCTACCTCACACACCCCTCGGTGCGGGTGGTGTCCTTCACCGGCTCGACTGAGGTCGGCCGCGCCATCATGGCGAAGGCCGGCGAGCGGGTGGTCCGGCCGTTGCTGGAACTGGGCGGCGACGCGCCGTTCATCGTGTTCGACGACGCCGATCTGGACGCGGCGGTGCAGGGCGCGATGCTGGCGAAGTTCCGCAACACCGGGCAGTCCTGCATCGCGGCCAACCGGTTCTTCGTGCAGGCGGGCGTCTTCGAGGAGTTCCTGGCCCGGTTCGTCGCGGCCGTGGACGCGCTGACCATCGGCGACGGCACCGCCGATCCCGTGCCCGACCTCGCCGCCTGCATCGACCGGCACCGGGTGGACGCGGTGACGGCCATGGTGGACGAAGCCCTTGCCGCGGGCGCGAAAAAAGTCACCCGCGAATTCGCGTTGCCCGGCGGCGCCTTCGCGGCCCCGGCTCTGCTGGTGGACGTGCCGCAGGACGTCGGCCTCGCCCGACAGGAGGTTTTCGGGCCAGCAGCCGCGGTGTTCGGTTTCGACACCGAGGCCGAGCTGCTGGACCGGGCCAACCGCACCGAAATGGGCCTGGCCGGCTACTTCTACACCCGCGACAACGCTCGGATCTGGCGGCTGGCCGAACGGCTCGACGTCGGCATTCTCGGCGTCAACAACGCCCTGCCCAGCGCGTGTTTCGCGCCGATGGGCGGCACCAAGCAGTCCGGCCTCGGCCGGGAGGGCGGCGCGGCGGGCCTCGCCGAGTTCCAGGACACCCGCTATCTCGCCATCGGATTGTGAACAGGGGGTCGGCATGATCGACATCGCGGTCACCGAAGACATCTGGGGTGCTCCGCTGGATGACCTGGCCACCCGCTGGTCGGTGGTGCGCAGCCCCACCGCCTGGCAGGAACCGGGCACGCTGGCCGAACTGGCCAGCACCGCGCGCGCCCTGGTGGTGCGCAACCGAACCACGGTGGACGCCGCGCTGCTGGCCGCCAGCCCCCGGCTGCGGATCGTGGCGCGGGCCGGCGTCGGACTGGACAACATCGACGTGGCCGCCGCCGACGCGCGCGGGGTGGTGGTCACCGTGCCGCTCGGCGCGAACGCCGACAGCGTCGCCGAACACACCCTCGGCCTCGCGCTCGCGTTGGCCCGGCGAACCGTCGCGCTGGACGCCGGCTGCCGCGCGGGCGAGTGGGACCGCACCCCCGGTATCGAACTGCGCGGCCGGACCTGGGGCCTGCTCGGCGCAGGAGCCACCGCGCGCGCCTGCGCCCGGCTGGCCGGTGCGCTCGGCATGACCGTGCTCGCCCACGACCCCTACCTCGACCCCGCCGACCCGCGCCTGGTCGCGGCCGGTATTCACCTCGTGCCACTGGTCGAACTGGCCGCGCGCTGCGATGTGCTGTCCTGCCACCTGCCCGCGACCGCGCAGACGACCGGACTCATCGACGCCACTCTGCTCGCCCGGCTGCGTCCGAGCGTGCTGTTCATCAACGTGGGTCGCGGCGAGGTCGTCGACGAGGACGACCTGGCCGACGCACTGGAATCCGGGGCACTTGCCGGTGCCGCGCTGGACGTGCGGCACCAGGAGCCACCCCCACCGTCCCGATTGGACCAACTGGCCAACGTGATCCGCACCCCGCATATCGCCGGTATCACCGCGCAGAGCCAGGATCGGGTGCTGCGGGTCCTTGCCGGCGACATCGATGCGGTGCTCACCGGAAAACCGCCGATGAGTCCGGCGCCGGCCAGCGCGGTGTCGGCATGAAACTCACCTTCGGCGACGCCCGCGGTTTGGCCACCGACCTGCTCACCGCGGCCGGCCTGGCACCCGAGAAGGCCGCGACCACCGCCCGCTGCATCGTCATCGCCGACCTGTGGCAGGTCGGCTCGCACGGCCTGCTCCGGCTGCCGTACTACCTGCGGCGCATCGAGGCAGGCGGCTACCCGGCGGACGCCGAGTTGACCACCGTCGCCGACAGCGGGCCGGTGCTCGCCTTGGACGGCGGCGGTGGCCTCGGACACTGGCAACTGTGGCAGGCGGCCGAACTGGCCGCGGCCCGGTGCGCGCGGTACGGGATCGCCGCGGTGAGCCTGGCCAACTCCGGCCACAGCGGCGCGCTCGGCCTCTACACGGTGCCCGGCCTGCAAGTCGGCCAGCTGACCCTGGCCTTCGCCAACGGACCGGCCGTGATGCCGGCCTGGGGCGGTGCCCGGCCGCTGCTGTCCACCTCGCCGCTGGCCGCCGGCATCCCCACCCGGCCCCGGCCGACCCTGGTCGACCTGGCCACCAGCGCGGTCGCCCGGGGCAAGATCGCCGCACACGCAGCCAACGGCACGGCACTGCCACCGGGCTGGGCGTTCGATGCCACCGGCCAGCCCACCGTCGACCCCCAGGCCGCGCTGCACGGGCTGCTGGCGCCGTTGGGAGGTGCCAAGGGATTCGCGCTCGCGCTGCTGGTCGAGGCGATCGCCGGTGGGCTGGCCGGCCCCCGGCTGGCGGTCGAGGTGCCCGACATGTTCACCGAATCCGATGCCGCGCGTCCGCAGCGGCTCGGGCATCTGCTGATCGCGCTCGACCCGGCCCGGTTCGGCGACGCCGCCGAGATCCAGGACCGGCTGGACCGGTTGGCCGCGGCCGTCCTCGACGGCGGCGGCCGGCTGCCCGGAGCTGGGCGGCAACTGCCGTCCGAAACAGATGATGAGCAAATCCTGGATATACCGGAAAAGCTCGGCGCTGAGCTGGCCGGCTGGGCAAGCCAACGGGGAGTTCAGGTCGTGCTCAGAGAATAACCAAAGGATGGGACCATGCGATCAAAGTTGCTCGTACGGTTGGCTAGACTTCTTGCCGGTGTCGCGATCGGACTGGTCGCGTTACCCGGCACCGCGCAGGCGGCCACCAGTGGCTGGACCGGCACCAGCGATGTCCATTGGATGATCGACGCGAACGCGTTGACCCTGATCAGCGGCTACACCGGCAACAACACGCTGGTTGTCAACGCCTTCAACAACAACAGGACCAACGTGATGGGCACGCCGACGGCCGGCCTCGTGCCGTCCGCGTTGACCACCAAGACCTACGAGAACTACGCCGCGTTCCAGTCCGCGTTGCCGAACCTGGCGGCGGGCACCTGGGTGGTCTACGACCTGGAATCGTGGTCGATGAGCGACCCGGACAACACCTATCCGGCCACCTACATGACAGAATTCGTCAATCTCGCGCACCAGAACTCGATCAATGTCATTCTCGCGCCTGCGCTGGATCTGGTAAAAACCATGTCCTGTGACAACACCGCCGACAAGGGCTACCAGAACTATCTCACCAACTGCCAGATCCCCACCCTGGTCGCCAACGCGAGCCCCGACGCCTACGAGATCCAGAGCCAGTACTTTGAAGCGTGCACCGCACCGGGGATGACCGGCTGCGCCACCACCTACCTGTCCTTCGTGCAGGCCGCCGCCTCGCAGGCGCAGTCGATCGACACCTCGCTGCCGGCGCTGGCGGGCCTGTCCACCAACCCGGGTGGGGTCGTCAGCACCGGCGCCACCCTGGACACCGACGCCCAGGCCACCCAGAACGTGGTGGAGGGCTACTGGCTCAACGTCCCGGAACAGAGCACCTACTGTCCGAGCTGTGTGGTGGGCGGTGCGCCCAACGTGGCCGTCGACTTCCTCCACGACCTCGGCTACCAAGGATGACCTGACGCTGGCCGCCGGCGTGGCTTCGGCCACGTCGGCGGTCCATCCCGCGCATCGGCACCGGGGAGATGCTGGCGGCGGAAACCTCGGGTCGCCCGTGGGCATATGCCTGCCGGCAACAGGACGTAGCGCGTGGGCCCACCTGTCCGCGCTGGGGCACGCCAACGGTTTGCCCCGTCAGCGGGTGACCGCGGTGCTGGACGAGGTCGGGCTCGGCGATGTAGCGCGGCGACGGATCGGCGGATTCTCCCTGGGTATGCGGCAACGGCTGGGTATCGCGACCGCGCTGCTCGGCGATCCGCCGGTGCTGATTTTCGACGAGCCCACCAACGGTCTGGACCCGGAGGGCGTGCTGTGGACCGCGAAGCCCGGCGGGCCGGTACTGATCGACTGGCCACCGTACCTGGACGCCGCGTTGATCCTGGTCCAGACGCACGAACCGCGAACGGCGAGTTCGCGATGGGAGTTGGTGTTCGGACTCTGGCACATTGATGCCTGCCGATGGTGCCAACGTTCGTATATCGCGTCCACGTGGTTAGGCGTTACCTCCGCCGGTGACTACTCCGTTCAGTGAAAAGAAAATCCATCCGATGAGGCCACGTTCGAAGTCGCGGTCGGAGAATAGGGTTGAAAACTATGACAGGAACACGAGAGGCAGATCGAGCTGTCGCTGCCAGAAGTGTTCATGAACGACCTGCGGTGGGTCCGTAGCCAGCTGGGGCAGCCCACCGAGATCAACATCGCGGCGATCAAGCCCAACCAGTTCGTCGCGTTCGTGGACGCGGCCATCCACCACAGGAGTCCACAACTCGGCGGCCGTACGGTGATGAGGTTCCAACTCGGTGATTTCCTGGCCAAGGAGTACGGCGACAACATGGTGCAGGATGCCAGCGCCGCCCTTGCAGCGTGGCACGATGCTTGCTCGGGCGTCGGCGCGTTCTTCAGATCCTTCATCAGCGGCGCCGAGCCGTTCTCGAACTATCTGAAGGTGATTCCCGCCAAGGACGCAAACCTGTGGTTCAACCTGATCGAGATCGTCAAGACACCTGGTCCGAACGTCAACCGGTCCAACCTGCGCGACGCGGGCCTGAACGACGACGTCATCGACAAGCTGCTCAACGAGAAATGGCCGGGCTACCAGAACGTGACCGTCCCCAACGCCAAGAAGGTGCCGCTGGCCGGCGCCCCGCTCAAGCGGCAAGCGAGCCGGGAGGCGCTCAACAAGCAGGTACCCCCTCCGGCCACGGAGGACCGCCGGTTCTTCCGGACCTGGGTGGGGATCGTCAAGGCTTGACCGGCGCGATTCCACGGCGGCGGCCACCAGCACGTCGACGATCTTGCCGGCCTGGTCCGTCGCCGGGATCGGCGACGCCCCAACGGGTTTGGATACGGGCGATGTCGGGCCTCATGCTGAGGTGCTCATAGATGGCAAGGGCTTCGCGCGAATGTGTGGTGCCAGCGGGTATATCGCCGTCGTGTAGGTGGCATTCACCGTGGCCTTCCAGGGCGATGGCCTCATCGTCGGGTTTGTTCAGTTCGCGGCTCGTGGCCAGCGCCTGGCGATAGAGGCCCCGATGCCGATCGAAAGCTGGCAGCTGGTGGTCGTCCGCGTGTCCGGACAGACCCCTCCGCCAGGTCTGACGTCCGATCTGCGCGGTTCCGGAGGCTGACCTCACCGGTCCGGACTTCACGATCAACCGGGTGGCCAGCGGCAACGGAGAGCGATCGCTGCCGTCGAATGACTTCGCTGAGTGGCCGTGGAACGTCCAGCCACACGCCTCGGGCAACCTGCCGCTGCAGTTGATGCTGTCTGTCCTGGAGGGCCAGGGCACCCGGTGCGAGTCCCGGTCCGTCCTGCCGACGCAACTCGGGCTCAGCGTTCCTGTGCTGGTCGGCGCGGCCCTGTGGATCTGGACGCGGCTGCGACGACGCCGCGCACCGAGGACAAGACCACCAACTCCGACAACGATCTCGACAGCGACAACGATCGGTCACGCGGCAAGGTCGTACCGAAACGCTCAAGCGTAAGCCACGTCACCGTCGTGCCGGTGTCTGATCCGGCCAGCGTCGACTCCAACGTGATCCCACTGTCCCGCACACTGGATGGGCCAAGGTGTGGAATGTTCCTGTTGGCGAAAATTGGCAGCGCCCGCTCATTCAGAGAGGCGTGGATGACTGCGGTGCGAATACCGGTGGCCAGGAATTTCTCGATCACCTGAATCCTTTGTCCGGTGCAAGGAAGATGAGGTGACGCCGTGTTCCGTCCGGTCGTCCGCCAGCCGCTGCCGGCATCTGACCGAGGCTGATCTCAGGCCGGTTCTGCGGATGCCTTCGTCTGAAGGTCGATCATCAGATGCCGCCAATGTGGCCGTCGTTATATAGTCTGACGATAGGCGGTACTGCGCACCGCCACGACGAAGGAACTGAGGACACCGTCATGGCACAGAAGACCACTATCCAACTCGTGGATGACCTGGATGGCACGGTCAGCAATGACATTGCGACCGTCGAGTTCGGTTTGGACGGAGTCACCTATGAGATTGACCTCACCGAGGGCAACGCCGATGCCCTGCGCAAGGGGCTTGCGGACTTTGTGGCGTCGGCTCGTCGGACCGGCGGTCGGGTGAAGCGCGGTCTGGCAGCGGTGGCGCCGACGGAGCGTCCTGGCCGAAGCAAAGAGCAGACTCAGGCCATCCGAGACTGGGCCAAGACCAACGGATTCCAGATCGCGGAGCGGGGCCGGGTTCCCGGGTCCGTGATCGAAGCGTTCGAGACGGCACACGCCGCGCCCGTAAAGGCCAGTGCCCCGAGCCGTCGGCGAAAAGTGAGGTAAAGCGTCATCGCGGTCCGTGAGCTATGGGTCATGGCGGCCACATGATGGTCGAGAACTGGCCTGTGCCGTTGATGAACGGACGTTCGTACAGTCACCTCCAGTTCGCCTCGCGCCGCTGCGCGTCCTGCGGACGCACGAAGAGGACCGAGTCCGCGCGGACTCGGTCCTCCTGTCGTTCCCGCCAGCGACCGTGGGACGCATGGAGGCAGCCGCGTGGGGGACCGGCCCCACGACATGCTTAGCTACCCGGCGCCGATCCGGCCGTCCGGCTGCATCGAGGTGCATGAGGCGAGGCAGCCACCACGCCTACCGTCGTCGCCCCCGCGCGCCAGGCTCAGCCCGACTGGCCGTGAACGCTCGCGGCCGTCACGACTGCGGCAGCGCGCCGATCGAGTAGAACAGCCGCTGATCGCTGCCCGCGCCCTTCCACACCAGCACCGCGGCCGAGTACGGCGCTGCGTTGGGCGGCTGCAGATAGACCTCGGCGACGTCGGGGCCACCGCTGGTGCCTCCGACGGTCGGGTCGAGTTGCTGTGGGTTCCAGCACTGCGGAAGTGTGGCGTCGCCGCAGTTCGCCGCCCCGCTCGTGTAGAAGACCCGCTGGTCGGTACCTACGCCCTTCCACACCATCAACGGCCCGCCGCCCGGCCCGCCGCCGGTCAGCCCAGGCAAGGTGCTGGAACCGCCGTCCGCCACGATCATTGTCGCCGTGGTGTCCCAGCCGGCGTCGCCCAGACGCTGCATCCAGAAATTCGGTGAGCCCAGCCCCTTCCACACGACGCCGAACCCGCCAATGTGGTACGTCGCCCTCGGTGGCGTGTCAGTTGCCGCGCCCGGCACCACCCCTGCTGTGCTCCAGGCGCCGTCCCATGCGCTGTAGTAGACCTGGTCGTCCGAGCCGACGCCCTTCCACACCAGGTACGGCTCGATACCCGCGCCGGGCAGCCAGTCCACCGTCGGTGTCAGGTCCGTTTCCGGGGCGCCGTCGACGACTTCCTGGGGTGTCCAGGTTGCGCCACCGTCACTGCTGATCGAGTAGAAGATCCGTTCGTCGGTGCCGATACCCTTCCACACCGCCATCAGCAGGTTATTGCCGCAGGCGATGGACGGTTCCGTGCTGGATCCGCCGAACGGCAGTGCAACCTGGTTGCCCCAGTTGCCGTGCACGTCCATCTTGTTGAAGAACAGCCGCTGGTCGCTGCCGGCGCCCTTCCACATCATGTACACGCCGTCGTAGTTGCCCTCGTAGCAGTCGGTGAGTGCGGGCGCGTCACTGCTACCGCCGACACCGGGAATCACCGCCTGGGAGCCCCAGCCGACCGTGTAGTTCGCTGGCGCGGCAAGTGCGGCAGGCGCCAAAGCAACTGCGGCCGAGATCGCCGCGACACCGACGAGTGCCGCCAACATTCTTCGGAAGCGCATAGTCGTCCTCTTCTGGGCAGCGGACTTTCCGTTGCCTGAGGAAGGTCTACAAACGCGCCGTCACCATTGCGTCACGCCACACCAGAACGACGAGAGCTGCGGTGACCCAGCCGACCTGACCGCCGAGCGACGCGACGCCGGAGTTCTGCAATCTTGGAGCTGTCTACTGGTCACCCGAGAATCTCAAGGTTCTCCCGCAATGACGTGAAGTCGTGGGACGTCCTGGTTCGCCACGCCGGCGTGGCATTGATCCGCAGCGCACCCGGTGACTGACGAAGCGCGACGATGGTGGTCCGCGCCGTCCTCGCTCGCGGCATCGGCACTGGCCGATCGGATCTCATGTCCCGCGGCCTAGCCGATGAACGCTCCGGCGCGGGCCGCCAGGCACACGACCTCCGCCGCGCGGTCTGCGTCTGCCTCGCCCGGGATCTGCCCGGTGATCAACAACTGGTAATACAGCGGGGCGGACACGGCCCGGATCACCTCGTGCGAGTCGGTTCCCGCTGGCACCTCACCGCGCTCGATGGCCAACTCCACGCACGGCGCCCACTCGGCGACCCGGGTGCGGTAGAACTCGCGCAGGGCTGCTGCCGCCTGCTCGTCGCAGGTTGCAGCAGCGATGATCGCTTTGAACAACGCACCCTGCCTTGGGTCGGACAGCGTTCGCTGCACCAGCCTCGCGTTGCCACACAGGTCACCGAGCAGCGACCCGGCATCGGTACGTCGCAGCGACTGCTCGGCCATGTCGACGAGCAGATCGGTGACCAGCGCGGTGGTGGTACCCCAGCGTCGGTACACGGTGGTCCGCCCCACGCCCGCCTGACGGGCGACTTCGGCCAGGTCCAGGTGGGCGAAACCGTGCTCAGCCAGTAGGTCGCCGGTCGCCTGCAGCACGCTCGCTCGTACCCGTGCGGTGCGCCCGCCCGGTCGAACATCCGCCATAACGGTACTCCAGTTCCTTTAAGGTGCTACAGTCCTAACGGAACCACGATACCGTTAGAGGAGGAATGGGATGGAGTACCGCAGGCTGGGCGCGTCCGGGATGCAGATTCCGGTGCTGAGCTTCGGGGCCGGCACATTCGGCGGGCACGGGCCGCTGTTCGGTGCATGGGGCGACATCGACAACAAAGCCGCCCGGCGGCTGGTGGATGTCTGCATCGATGCCGGGGTCACCCTGTTCGACACCGCCGACGTCTACTCCGACGGCGCCTCCGAGCGAGTGCTCGGCGCCGCCGTGCGGGGCCGCCGAGACATGGTGATGCTGTCCACCAAGGCGAGCCTGCCCACCGGAGACGGACCGGCCAACGCGGGCTCGTCCCGGTCGCGGCTGATCCGGGCGACGGAGAACGCGCTGCGCCGGCTGGGCACCGACTACATCGACCTGTTCCAGCTGCACGCCTTCGACGCGGGCACTCCGATCGAGGAGGTGTTGGATGCGCTTCATGAGCTCGTACGTGCCGGCAAAATCCGCTACCTCGGGGTGTCCAACTTCTCCGGTTGGCAGCTGATGAAGTCCCTGTCTCTCGCCGATCAGCATCACCATCCGCGCTACATCGCCCACCAGGTCTACTACTCACTGGTCGGTCGAGACTACGAATGGGAACTTATGCCTCTGGGACTGGACCAGGGCGTTGGCGCCATGGTCTGGAGCCCGCTGGGCTGGGGGCGGCTGACCGGCAAGGTACGCAGGGGCCAGCCGCTGCCCGAGCGCAGCCGGCTGCACGCTACCGCCGACTACGGCCCGCCGGTGGACGACGAGCTGCTCTACGACGTGGTGGACGTACTCGACGAAATCGCGGAGGAGACAGGAAAGGCGGTCCCACAGATCGCGATCAACTGGTTGCTCACCCGACCCACGGTGTCCTCGGTGATCATCGGCGCCCGGAACGAGCGGCAGTTGCGGCAAAACCTCGGCGCGGTGGGCTGGCGGCTGTCCGACGAGCAGCTCGCCAGGCTGGACGCGGCCAGCATGAAGACCGCACCCTACCCATACTTTCCCTACCACCGGCAGGAGGGCTTCGCCCAGCTCAACCCGCCCGCCGCCTAATGTCATCGTGCCTGTGGGACCGCCGAGGGGCTCGTCGACGCCATTTCCTGTGCGATGCTTTGCCGGTGCCATTGGTGTGGGTGACCGGCAGTTCAGGAGTCGGCAAGTCGACGGTCTGCGCGCTCCTGAGGAGTCTGGGGGAGTTGGCAGTCGATGCTGACTGGGAGGGCTACAACCACTGGGTGGATCGGACCAGCGGACAGGTTGTTCTCGACGCTCCCAATCCGGTGCCCGCCGGCTGGCTCGATCGCTTCGCATGGCGCATTGGCCGCGCGGAAGTCGAAGCCCTCGCGACGAGGACGTTCGACAAGATGGCGTTCCTCTGTGGATGCGTCGAAAACGAGGCAGACGTCTGGAATCTCTTCGACCTCGTGGTCTGCGTGGTGGTAGACAACGAGACACTCCGGCAGCGTCTCCTGACCCGCACGACAAATACCTTCGGCCAGCACCCGGAGGAGCTGGCGGCGGCGCTTGAACACAATGACAGTGCCGAGTCCACCTACCGACGCCTCGGCGCGACGATCATCGACGGCACCCGGCCTCCGGCCGAGGTTGCTGACACGATCCTCGCTGCCGCCGGCTGTCTGTCCTCAAGGGGTGATGGCGCAGTCGCCCGTGCCGCGACGAAGCCCCACCGGGGTATCGAGCATGGCCAGGACTGGTAGTGCTTCTTGCGCAAACTGGTCGTCTGCTGCCTTCAGCCTGATGCCTCCGGAATCCGCCGCAGTTTCCAGGAGCGTGGCATAACGATGACCAGCGGCATGCGGGACGGCTGTTGACTTGCGCGGACGTATCTTTCGGCTCTCACACGATGAGGTGTTCACGGATCGCCAGGGATCCTCGGTGTCAACACGGTGGTTGGTAGGCCGCGCTGGAGAAGTACTCGAACCATTCGACCGACGTGATCGGTGGGTTCACGTTGGCGCAGATGCGCGCGGCCACTCGATCGGGGTCGGTTTCCCAGAACCGCACAGTGTGATCGGCGCCGCCGCTGATGAGCGTGTGCCGATCCAGGCTGAATACCAGACCCCCGGCCACGCCGTTCTGCCCAACGAGGTTGGCTGTGTTGCTGGGATTTCGCGGATCGGTGATGTCGAACAGTTCGACCGGTGGCGAGTGTCTTGCCGTCGGGGCTCAACGCGACCGACTGCAGGTCCGCACCGACATCTCCGGTGGAAGGCAGTTCGGGCTGGTTAGGTTCTGCGACGTTCCATAGTCTGAACGCTCTATCGTAGCTACCTGCGGTCAAGTCCTGTCCGTCCGGGCTGAAGGCGACCGGGCGAGAGCAGCTTCGTGCCACGCTCCAGGGCGAGCCGACCGTCCCACCGTGCGAGTTGGACGCGGTCGTGCCGCGTCCGCCAGCCGGCTGGCAGCACGGCGAGTATGCGGTCCGGGCTGACCAGGGCTTGAAACAAGGTTGTGTCACAAGTGCGCCGGTACACAGCTGTGACACAGCCATCGAGGGCCCGGCACGTTGGTCCGGAACCGTTGGTGCCGTGAACGAGCAACGCACCGAGCCCGGGCCGTTGGCGTGGCATTGCTGCCCGCCGCGTACCTGCGCTCCCCTGGTCGAGCCAGATACCTCGCCTGCCAGTGGGCGCCGGCCACACGTTACTCGCGAGAGAGCCTGGCCGGGCTGCGCCCACGCGGCATTCACCGAGGCCAGGCCGAAGCGGCACGATTGCCAGTTGATCGGACTGACCTCCGGACGTCGCGACGCGGCGTGCAGCAGAGGATGTTCGAGGCCGAGGTGGGGCGCACCGGCTCGGTGTACGAGGCGTTGCTGCGCGTACTGGCCCGCAGCCGAATCCCGGCACGTTCAGGGAGTCGCGCTGGACGTGTAGCCGAGCCAGGGGGCGGGGTGGCTGGAACGCAACGGGCGCGTTAAGACCTGTGCCGGCACTACGACAACGAGTGGTGGCATTTCGAGCACTGCGTCTTCAGCGGAGGCAATGGATCACAGCGGTTCCTGCCGAGGACATGATGCCTCGGTCTCGGTGGCCATCGCGAAGTGGCCGTCCATGGCTGAAAGTCGCGGGGCAGAAGATGATTATGAAAAGGAGCAGACGTGGCCAATGAACGAGAATTGGATCGGCGTTCGCTGTTGCGGGGCGCCGCCGCTGTCGCCGGTGCCGCCGTGGCCGCGCCGCTGTTAGGTGGGGTGGCGTCGGCGCAGGCGGGTGGCGGTGACGCGGACGCGCTGTTCAAGGCCGGGAAATTCGAGCAGGCCGGCCGTGCGTACGAGGAGATCCTGAAAAACGACCCAGCGAACCTCAACGCGGCCCGCCAGCGCGGCTACATCGGGCTACTGAGCAACAAGTTCCCCGACGCGGAGAAGTATCTCACGATGGCTCTCTCGCTGGCGCCCGACGACAACGAAACCAACGAGTTGCTGGGCGATTGTTACATACGGCAGGACAAATACGCCCTCTCCGTGCCACGCTGGCAAGCGGCCGGTGAGAAATCCTACGCCACCTGGTTCGGAGCGGTAAGCGGCGATGCCTATCAGATCGTCGGTGACATCGGCCGGGTGCCATTCCAGCAGACGGACCCGGAGCCGCTGGTCGAGGTCTCGGTCAACGGCGGACCGCCGAAGCGCTTCTTGTTCTACACCGGCGCCCCGAATCTGAGCCTGACCATGTCGGTAGCCAAGGAAGCCGGGCTGAGCGCCGTCGTCAGTGAGAAGACCGATTTCGAGGGTACGCCCATATGGGTTTACTACGGGATATTGGACTCCTTCAAACTGGGCGGCATCGAACTGCGCAACATTCCCGTGAGCTGGTCTGCGACGGAGTCGGGCGAAGATGTCGGCACTGACAACGACGGCTTGATCGGCACGTGGTTCTTCTACCACTTGCTGACCACCTTCGACTACGCGGGCCGGTCACTGATCCTGCGCCGCCCGACCCCCGAGACGGTCGGTAAAGTTCGCGCCGACGCCCAACGAGCAGGCGCAAAGCCTCTGCCACTGTGGCTGGCTCTTGATCACTATTGCCACAGCGTGGGCAGCTTCGCCGGCTCGGGCCCACGGGTGGTGGGCGTGAACCTTGGCGGAATCGGTGAGTTCACCGCGGGCATGCCCGGGGAGGTGGCCACGCAGTTGGGGATCCGAACCGACTACGACCGCCCGATCGAGACTTTTGGCCACAGCCACGCGACCATCACCTGCCCCTGCTACCCAACAGAGATCCGCATCGGCGATGCCGTCGCCAAGGACGTCTACTGCGAAATGGACACACGAGCGAAGATCAACGTGCCCTGGCCCTACGGGTCAGGGTTCGACACAATGGGTTACTTCGCCCACTGCTTCTGGAAGCCCTACAACATCACTCTCGACTTCACCGACATGAACGTCTACATCGCCCGCGGCAAGGCTTCCTGATGCTGCAGCGCTATCAACTGCGGCCGGCACAGGATCCAGCACGCCTTTTGCGGAGCCGGATATCTCCTGCGACATTGTGACTATGCGGCCGGTCGATCGACTGGCTATTGCGAATCGGAAACTCCGATTCTCAGGTCAAGGGGCACTTCTTCTGCTACGACACCGTCTCGATCACAATCCGGTCGGTGGATCCAGGCTGATCGACAACCAAGAAATGTTGCGACGTCAAGCGCGCGGACGGCACGACGCAGCCGCTGTTCAGCAACATCACGATCTTCAACACTCAAGCCAGCAGCGGACTCAACCTCGGAAACTGATCGGCACCACCGGGAGCCAGGATGACCCGCACCACCCCACCGCGGCCGGTCGACGTCGCCGCGGCCGTGTCCCAACTGGCTCCGTTGGCACGCACCACAACCCGATTGCACCCCCACCCGGGTGCGCCGTCATCGCATGACAGTTCGGTCGGCGGGCCACTGCTGTGGCCCGCCGATCAGCCGTGGCCCTACTGCGACGGTCCACACGTCCCGGACGGCGTGAACCCGGCCACCTCGCCGGCAGACGTGCGGCTGCTGCGACGGATCAGGGCGATCGCGGCGAGCCGGCCGGCGAGCGGCCCCGGCTCACGCCCGAGGAAACGGCGGTGCACAACCGGATCAAAGCCGGCCATCCATGGCCAGCAGGCCCGGTCGCCATGCTGCCCGTGGTCCAACTTCACCTTCGCGACGTCCCTCTGTTGCGCGCGCCCGGAGTGGCCGACCTGCTCCAGGTGCTGTGGTGCCCCTTCGACCACCCGCCGCAGCCCAAGCCCACAACGGCGCTGTTCTGGCGGTCCGCCGCCGTGGTCACCGATATCCTTGGCACACCGCCTGAGCCGGTCGCGGTCCAGTACGAAGGCTATGTGCCCGAGCCGTGCCTGTTGGACCCGGAGGATGTCATGGAGTACCCGCACCCGACCCGCACCGTCGTCAAGCCGCCGCGAATGCTCTCGATGCTCAACTCGCCGCTCAGCCGCTCGGTCCGCTCCCGCATCGTGTCCAGCCCGACGTGCCCGGGGCGCGTGACGTCCGGGTCGAACCCGACGCCATCGTCGACGATCTCCATGACCAGCGTGCGCGGCTGGTCGTCCAGTGTGCGGAACCGGATGTCCACCCGATCCGGCCGCGCGTGCTTGACACAGTTGTGCAGCGCTTCCTGCGCGATCCGGAACAGTTCCTGTTCAGCCTGGTCGGACAGTGGCAGCCGCTCTTCGGGCGCCTCGATGAACACGCCGAACGACTCGCGCGAGGCGACCGCGGCGGCCTGCCGGCGCATCGCGGACACCAAGCCCTCCTCGTGCAGGGCCGCCGGCCGCAGCTGGAAGATCAGCGACCGCATCTCGGCCAGCGCGCCCTGGGTGAGCCCGCGCAGCTCCCTCAGGCCACGCGCCACCCGGCCGCTCGTATCGCCACCGCCCCGTTCCACGGCAAGCTCGATCGCCCTGGTCTGCAGGGTCATCGAGAACAACGCCTGGGACACCGAGTCATGCAGCTCGCCGGCCAGCCGGTGGCGTTCCTCCCTGCGGTGTGCCTCCTCCACCGCCGCCAGCGCGGCGCTTTCCCGCTCGACGAGAAACGCCCTGTGCAGCGCGGAACTGATGCTCTCCTGCAACGAGGCGTAGATCCAGCCGATCGCCGGACCAAGTTCCAGCAACACGAAACCGAGCTTTTGGGCCCTGAAGGACAGTGACAGCACGACCATGCTGTACGGCGACGACCGGTGCAGCCGGTTGTCGGGCACGAGCAGCACCGAGTCGAACACCTCCGGCAGCCCCTCGCGCGTCGTCCCGTTCTCGTGGGCCAGCAACAGCCGCGACCGCTCCTTCGACGGCTCGTACGCGGCCAGGTAACACCCGGGAATGCCGACCTTGGGCAGTTCCTCGGCCAACGTGCTGGCCAGTTCGTCCACATCGGACGCGGTGATCAACCGCTGGCCGACCTCGCGTACGATCTGGCTGCGTTTCTCGGTCAACACCCGCGCGTACCGCGCGTAGCGAGTGGTTGTCTCGTTGATCAGCAGTTGGGCGTGCAGCACGAGATCCTCGGCCCGCGCCCGTTCCTCGGGCGTCGCGGGCCGGGCGATCTCGTTGCGCAGCATGTACAACACGCGCCACCAGTTCTCCACGTCCTCACCGGCGCGGAGGCTGGTCTGCAGCGTCCGGTCCAGCAGGCCGAGGAACGCGTGCGGTTCCTGCCCGCGCATCTCGCCGACGAAGGCCGACGACAGCCTGTCCGGCCAGTCGGCGGGCAACCCGTCGGACATGGTCAGCGTCTGGGCGAGTTCCTGACCGTCCGGCTGGGCCGCCGTCGGCAGGCAGCCGCACAAGCGCCGCACGACCAGTTCGGTCGGGACGGACACAACGGCGGGCACCGGATCGCCGCGGATCATGGCCAGCACCGTCTGCACAGCGCGCCGGCCCATCTCGCGGAACGGAGAGTGCACCGTGGTCAACGACGGCGAGCCGGCGGTGAGGTTGACCGCGCGATGCACCGCGCCGGTTTCCGGACCACCGGCGTCGAAGCCGAGATTGTGGTTGCGAATGTTGGTGAAGTCGTCGAAGCCGACGACTGACACGTCCTCGGGAACCTGCAGGCCGGTCTCGGACAGCGCGGACAGCGCGGCCACCGCGAAGCCGTCGTTGGCGCCGACGATGCCGTCCGGCACCGTGCCCGCGTCGATCATCCGGGTCACTGCCTCGGCTGCGCTCTCGGGCAGCCAGTACTCGGGCGGTTCGGACACCAGTTCGGGGCGTTCGGACAGGCCGTGGTCGGCCAGCGCGTCACGGAAGCCCTGGTAACGCAGCGCGGCGCCGTCGTGGTTGGCCGGGCCGGCAGGAACGCCAGCCGCGTGCGGCCGTGCACCTCGATGAGATGGCTGACCACGCTGTACATGCCTAGCCGGTTGTCGGTCACCACCAGCGGCGAGTCACCCAGCGGCTGTTCGACGCTGACCATCGGCAAGGGCGCGAACCGCTGGCAGTACTCGGCCAGTCGCTCGGCACCGATGTTGATCCCGATGACGCTGGTCCACACCACGAGCCCATCCAGCGTCGCGTCGCTGACCACGTCGTAGATGGCGTTGGCCCGGCTGCGATAGCCCGGCGTGTCCAGCGCCCGGCCGCAGAAGCAGATCAGGTCGCACTCCGCGTCGCGGGCGCCCTCGACAGAACCCAGCCACTGCTCGGCGAACAACTCCAGTGGATCCTGGGTCAGGATGCCCACGGCCGGGCGAGGGCGACCCGAATCACTGGACGCACGCGGACGTGGCTGGGGGCCGGGCGCCTCGGACACCGTCATCGCCCGTACCGCCTCGCCCGCCGCTGGCGTGACCACCGGCGCAAACGCGAACCGTCGCTACGGATCACGAAACGGAGCGTACCCGCACGGGCACGCTGAATCATAGTGTTGGCCTTGCTGGCCGGGAAGCTCTCATGCTGGTCACGCCGTTCGTAGCGTTGGCCGCGTTGTTGACCACGACGCTTCACAGTTGTGTCGGGCTGCGTCATGTCAGCGGGTCGCTGGCAGGGCTGCCGTCGTGACGTCGCCGACGCGACGTGAGGAGTGTCGATTGACCGCCGCTGGTGATCGAGCCGAGTCGGAGGAGGGGCGGGCAGTAGGCGCCGAGGTTGCCGCTGTTGTGTTCCGTGTTTGGCGGTCGGCGGCTACGTCGCATGACTTGTGTCGAGTAGTCCGTACCGCTGAGACCAAGTAAGTAAGGTGATGATCTCGACCGTGTCAAGGTTATTCACGATACCGCCCTGACCTTTATATTTTTTCCCTTTTGCTACCCAGGGTGCTCCACATTGCTCCCCAGAGCCGATCACCGCGCTTTAAAGGGATACATTCAGAGCTGTCAGGCAGTCATCTCGTGCATCTATACCAGCAATCTCACAGGCGCTGCTGCTTCGTGCGGTCCCGCGACTCGCCGCCTCGAACGCATGGTGCGCGTACCGTAGGATTCCGTTGATCAGCCGGTAGCGTGGGTCTCGAATCGTGGGGCGGTGGAGTGAGTATGGGAGCTGGGGACACTCGGGGCGGCGCCGAGGAAGGCGCAGGTAGCACGTCCAACCAGCTCGGTGACGTTTCCGGGGCTGCGGTGCAGGCTCGATACATCGACAGCGTCACATTCAACCTCCCGAGTCCCGCGAGCGCACCACGGCCGCCACGCCAAGTGCCCGCAGTGTCAGGGCGCTTCGTAAATCGCGCTCTTGACTTCACCAGGGCCGAGAAGGCGCTCGTCACCAGTGCGAATGCCCCAGGCGTGCGAATCGGGTTGATTAGTGGCCTGCCCGGGGTCGGCAAGAGCTGGTTCGCGCGCCGCTTCGCCGAACGGGGTGCCGCTCGATATTCTGGTGGTCAGCTTTATGCGGACTTCGCAGGCACCACACAAACCGTGCCACCGTCGGCCGCCGACGTGTTGGCTGGCTTTCTCGTCGCATTGGGCGTCAGCCTGGATGTCATTCCCTCGACGATCGAGGAGAAAGCAAACCTCTATCGCACCTTGACCAGCGACGATCCGTTTCTCGTCGTCCTCGATGAGGTGACGGATCCTGCCGTGGTGAGCCCTTTGGTGCCCAGAGCTCCCGGCAGCGTGGTCTTGGTGACGAGCAACGATCAGCTGGCCGAGCTGTCGATCCTTGTCGGCGCTGAACCAGTGCCGCTGGATCCGCTCAATAGCCAGCATGGGTCCGAGCTGCTCGCCGAGCTCGTTGGTGACCGGATCGAGGCAAGTTCGGAAGCGACGGCTGAGCTCGTTCGGCAGTGTGGCGGCCTGCCGGTGGCGCTACAAGTGGCTGCGGCCAGATTGCGTGTCCGGCCGACGTTGACCGTCGCTCGGCTGGTTGCCGACATCGCTGACGACAGCCGAGGGCTGAGGGGGTTCACGCTGGGTGCGTTCGGGTCAGGAGGAGAGAACCGGGTGTCCGCTGTCTTCACGTTGGCCTACCAGGAACTGCCTGAGCCGGTCGCGCAGGTTTATCGGCAGGTCGGACTGCTACCGGTTCCCTCGTTCACCCTCGAACTCGCTGCCGCCGCGACCGGCCTGGAGCTGGACGTAGTCGAGGATCGGCTGCTGGGGTTGGTAGCCGCGAGCCTGCTCACCGAGGAAGACGCCGGCCGGTACCGCTTCCATGGTCTGGTCTGGCGGCACGCCCGGGAGCAGGCCGATGCCAACGACGCCGAGCTTGAACGGCGGGCAGTCCTGCGGCGAGCGGTCGACCATGTCGTCGTAATGGCTGCCTTTGCCGACCTCGCCGCCCTCGGACCAGAGCGACTGAGGTGCACACCCCACGACACTGTGCTTGCTCATCGTGCGGACCCCTTCGCCGATGCTGACGCGGGCCGGCGGGGAAAGCGCGCACTGGACTGGATGGATCATGCCCGCGGCATGGCTTTGGCGTTGCTGCGCACCGCGGTCGAGCACAGCTGGTTCGACGCTGCGTGGCAATTGGCCGAGTCGATGACTGCGTTGTTCGTGGTTCGGCGTTACCTCGTCGACTGGACGGTGTTCAGCGACTGGGGGATCCGGGCCGCACAGGCCGCGCAAGCACCGGCTGCCGAGGCCCGTCTGCGCAGTTTCGTCTCCAGAGCATGGACCGAGCTGGATAACCCCGCTCGCGCCGGGCAAGAGCTGCACGTGGCTTTGAACCTGGTTCGCGAACTCGACCAGCCCCGCCTGCTCGCCTCGGTCCACGAAATGTATGGCCGATGGTATGACCATGCTGGCGATTATGAGTCGGCTCAGCAGGCATATCGCGAAGCGGGCGCGTTGTTCGAAGGCGTCGACGACGACCGTGGCGCCAGCTACGTGCAGTATTTCCTGGGAATGTCGCTCGCGGCTCAGGAAGAATGGACCACCGCCCTCGGCGTTCTCACCGATGCGCGGGAGCGAATTCATTCGCTGGGGCTGGCCGGCAGCGACCGCATGGAGGGCCGGGCGTGGCTCGGGGTCGGCAGGGTCCAGCAACACCTTGGCCGGTACACCCAGGCATTGAGCGCGGTGCGCGCGGCGGCCGCGGTGTTCGCTTCCGGCGAGTACACCTTCTACGAGGCGCAGGCGCACGAGCTACTCGCCGAGTTCGCTGAGCAGCGAGGCGACACAGCCGACGCGATCGCGAGTCTGCGTCAGGCTACCGAGCTGCATAAGCGGCTCAAAAGCCCTCGGGAGGCAGAACTACGAGCTCGTCTCGTGCGCTTGATGACGGCATGAGTCACTAGGCATGACCGGTGATCACTGAGCGCACAGTTCGCAACTGATGACGCGGGCTCCGGCGCGGACGGTCATGGCACCGTCGGCGATGGCGCCCTCGATCACGCATCGGTGCAGAGCCGACGCCAGCAGTTGCGTGTCATCGCACCGCACTGGCGTCGAGCGGACGGAAATTTCGATTGTGCCCCGATCGCGAACCTGTGCGACATAGGCGGCGGGCGTTGCCGCAGCGGCGACTCGCGCACCTGGAAGCTGATGCAGGATGTTTCGGGTCCACTCGTGTGCGTCGGCGACGCTCGTGACGTCGGATCGGGTGATTACTGAACCTGCGTGGAGCAGGCGCAGATCCGGGCATTGCTCGTCCACGGCGAGATGCCGGAGCGGCCGCCCTCCCTCGCTCTCGATGGACGGGCCAGACCACTCAGGTCGTTGGACCTGCCGGGGGAAGCGGCAGACGGTGACCGTCCGCGGCGTGGAGAACTCCGCGTAGACGTCGAACGCGGTCGCAGAGCCGGGCATGGCGGCGGGTTCGGCGAAGCGGCGCAACAGCGCCGGACCGGCCGGGAGCGAGAGCTGCAACTCCCGGTAGACGAGTTCCCTGAGCCGATTCGAGGCTTCTCCGACGTGGGCGAACGTCCGTGCGACGATTGGTGCATAGTCGTGGGGGTTGTGCTCGGTGACGGCTTTGTCCAGTTGACTTTGCAACGACCTGGTGGGATCAAGCCGCGGGGTCATTCGGCCGAACTCGGCGACGGGCGTCCCCGGTACCACCTCATCGGCAGGACCGAACGCGGCCAGGAGAATCGGCTTGCCCAGCGCCGCAGCCAGCAGGGTGTTCGACCCGTGGTCGCCGATCACCAGGTCGGCGGCGACCAGGGTGGCTTGCCAACCTCGTTCCGGCGGAAGCAATCGCAGCCCGGAGTCCAGACAATCCGCTAACCAGGTGCGAATGGTCGCCGGGTTGTGTCGGGACCAAATATTCGGGTGCAACGCCGCGACCACGCGATACTCGTCGGTGGGCAACACCGCCAGCAATTGCCCCAGCAATTCGCGCCATCGCCCGAATGCGGACTCCGTGCCCCACGTCGAGCTGAGCATCACTACGGTTCGGTTGCCCGCATCCAGGGCATCGCGGTAGCGGGTTCGGTGCGCGAGGTTCGCTCGCAACCGGTCGAAGGTGGGATCTCCGGTTACCACGGCCTGGCCGACGATGTCGGGGTGGGTGGCAGCGAGTTGGGCCTGCTGGTCCGGATGGGAGAGCACCAACCGGACCCGTCCGGTCCGCAGAGCGGCGGTTGGCGGGACACCGGCGATGCGGCGGCCGCCAGTCTCGCCATCCGGCACGTACTTGTTGAAACCCACACCGTGGGGGAGGACCACGACGGTGCTGGAGATCGTGTCCAGGTCGATCTGCTCGCTGGCTGTGATCGCGAGGTGATAGCCGTCCCGGCTGGGCAGGGCCGACCAGGGCACGATTCGTGGGACACCGGCCGCCTGGAGTAGTTCGCGCACACCGGCGCCGGAGCGAGTGCCGTCGTCGACGGTGAACACCGGCCGAACCCGAAAATCACCGCGGAAGATGTCCAGGACGTCCAGCAGACGCGTTGCCGATGTCAGCGTCCGCGCCACGAGCAGGACAGTGCGGTCGCTGTGGATGGTGTCCCAATGGGGGTCGACCTGAAGTTCGGCGGAGGGCAAGTGATCACCGAGCACAGTCGCCGCCGTCAGTTTGGGCTGCCGCAGTAGACTGCAGGAAGAACTCTACGTCAGCCGGTGTCCGGTGTCCGGTGTCCGGTGTCCGGTGTCCGGTGTCCGGTGTCCGGTGTCCGGTGTCCGGTGTCCGGTGTCCGGTGTCCGGTGTCCGGCCCACTATTATACG
>DASZJG010000100.1:0-76831 GCA_035948315.1 Pseudonocardiaceae bacterium
CGATGAACTCGCCCGCCGTGACCACCGCAGCAATGTCTGGCGTTCCTCGTCAGTGAGGACCAGTTCGACTTTCGATCGTCCACGACCCGCCATCCACGAATCCTACAATTAGATGACGGAATTCAGGCGCACGACACTAGCGGCCCAGCCGCTCCTGGATCAACGCACGGACCTCATCGGCCGACATTCCGCCGGTCGGCTCCGCGCCGGTGCGCAGACGTTCCTCGACGCGGGCCATCAGTTCCCGGTAGCCGTCCACACCGCGATTCTTGACGAGCACGGCATGACGCCCGTAGATCTCCAGGGTGGATCTGACAATCGTGAGATCCATGGTCTCGGCGGCTTGAAGGCAGGCAGCGCGCCAGGCTTGATCGAATTCGAGCTGCTCCTCGGGCACGAGGCCGGCGCGGATGTCGGCAGGCGACATCTCCGCGAAAGGCGTCGACTTCCGAGCAGGTGCCACGGTCATAGCCAACACCCTAGGGACCGGGTCTGACAATCCCGGCGAAGCGGAATTCAGCCCTGCGCGCCGGCTTCGTCGCGGAGACGGGTTTCGCGCTTCTCGGCCTGCCAGCCGTCCTCGTTCTTGCCGCGCCGCCAGTAGCCGGAGATCGACAGCAGATCCTTGGCGACGCTGCGTTCCTTGCCGAGGTAGCCGCGCAGGTCGGCGACGAAACCAGCTTCGCCGTGCACGAAGGCCTGGACGGTGCCGGGCAGGAATTCGAGGGCGCGGACAGCGGCGACGAGGTCGGCGTCGCCGTGCAGCCAGGTGAGTTCCAGGTCGGCGGCGGTGTCGAACTTCTGCTCGTCGGCCTCCGAGCCGACCAGGATGAACGCGCGGGTGGGCACGCCGGCGGGGATGGCTTCGATGGCGGCGCCGATGGCGGGCAGGGCGCTCTCGTCGCCGGCGAGCAGGTGCCAGTCGACATCGGGCTGGGGGGCGTAGGCGCCGCCGGGGCCGGACAGGCGCAGGACGTCGCCGGGCCGGGCGGACGCGGCCCAGGGGCCTGCGTAGCCCTCGTCGCCGTGGTAGACGAAGTCGATGGTCAGTTCGCGTGCCTGCGCATCGACCCGGCGGACGGTGTAGGTGCGGGTGGTGGGCCACTGCTCGGCGGGCAGGTCGCGCCGGACGGCTTCGAGGTCGAACGGCTCGGGGTAGGTGACGCCGGGCTGGCCGAACTGGAGTTTGACGTACCGGTCGGTGAACTCGTTGTTCACGAAGGTGTCGAAGCCGGCGCCGCCGAGCACGACGCGGATCAGGTGCGGGCTCAGGCGTTCGGTGCGCTGCACGGTGAACGTGTGAATGGTGCGTCGACGCGGGGCGGGTCGAGCGTCAGGCATCGGGACTCCTCATCGTGTTCAGATAAGGCAAGGGTAGCCTAACCTCATCCGCGAAAGTCATTCCGCGACGCGGAGCAGACCCTCCTGCACCACGGTCGCGACGTGCGTGCCGTCCTCGGCGAAGAACTTGCCGGTCGCCAGGCCGCGCGCGCCGGACGCGCTGGGCGAGACGCAGTCGTAGAGAAACCACTGGTCGGCCCGGAACGGGCGGTGGAACCACAACGCGTGATCGAGACTGGCGCCGATGACCTTGTCCATGCCCCAGTACACGCCGTGCCGGGCCAGCACCGAGTCGAGCAGGGTCATGTCGGAGGCGTAGGTCAACACGCACACGTGCAGCAGCTGGTCGTCGGGCAGCGTGCCGTCCGCGCGCATCCACACCTGGCTGCGCGCCTCGGCCGGGCCGTGGTCGCGGGAGACCCACGGCGGCTCGGTCACGTAGCGGACGTCGATCGGGCGCGGGCGGATGGACGCGTTGTTGCCGATCGGACCGCCGAGGCGCGCCATGAGTTCGCCGTAGGTCGGCAGACTCTCCGGCGACGGCACGTCCGGCATGGTGTCGGAGTGGTCGATGCCGGGCTCGTCGATCTGGAACGACGCGGACAGCGAGAAGATCGCCTTGCCGCGCTGGATGGCGAGCACGCGGCGGGTGGTGAACGAGCGGCCGTCGCGGGTGCGGTCGACCTCGTAGACGATCGGGATGCTCGGGTCGCCGGGCCGGATGAAGTACGCGTGCAGCGAGTGCACCCGACGCTCGCTCGGCACCGTTCGGCCGGCCGCGACCAGGGCCTGGCCGGCGACCTGGCCGCCGAACACGCGCACGGTCGAGTCGGCCGGGCTGACGCCCCGGAAGATGTTCTCCTCGATCCGCTCCAGGTCGAGCAGGGCGACCAGCCGGTCGAGCACGGGCTGTCCGTGCGGGACACCGTCGGCGGCCCTCGGGACGCCCGCTGCCAGGGTCGCGTTCGGATCCGCTGCCGCGATCCGCGCCGCCTCGCTCACCCGTTCACCTCGTCGTGCTCGCACGATGCCTGGTCGACACCATGCGAGCGGCGCGACTCAGGCGTGGTCTTCCTCGCCCAACCGGTGCACCCGGATGAGGTTGGTGGACCCGATGGTGCCAGGCGGCGAACCGGCCACGATCACCACCAGGTCACCGGGCTGGTAACGGCCGATGGACAGCATGGACGAGTCGACCAACCGGACCATCTGGTCGGTCGAGTCAACATTAGGCACCAGGAAGGTTTCCGTGCCCCAGGTGAGAGAAAGCTGACTCCGAACGTGTTCGTCCGGCGTGAACGCCAGCAGCGGCAGGTGGGTGTGCAACCGGGCCAGCCGACGAACGGTGTCGCCGGACTGGGTGAACGCGACCAGCGCCTTGGCGTTGAGCCGCTCGCCGATGTCCCGCGCCGCGTAGGAGATGACCCCGCGCTTGGTGCGCGGCACGTGGGTCAGCGGCGGGGCCGCGACCGAGTCGTTCTCCATGGTCGTGACGATCCGGGCCATGGTTTCCACGGTCTCGGTCGGATATCGGCCGACGCTGGTCTCACCGGAGAGCATGACCGCGTCCGCCCCGTCGAGCACGGCGTTGGCCACGTCGGAGGTCTCGGCGCGGGTCGGCCGGGAGTTGTTGATCATCGAGTCGAGCATCTGCGTCGCCACGATGACCGGCTTGGCGTTCTCCCGGGAGATCTGGATGGACCGCTTCTGCACCAGCGGCACCTGCTCCAGCGGCAGCTCGACGCCGAGGTCGCCGCGGGCCACCATGATGCCGTCGAACGCGAGCACGATGGCTTCGAGGTTGTCGACCGCCTCGGGCTTCTCGATCTTGGCGATGACCGGCAGCCTGCGGTGGCCGACCCGGTCCATCACCTGGTGCACCAGGTCGATGTCGGCCGGGGAGCGCACAAAGGACAGTGCGATGATGTCGACACCCAGCGACAGCGCGAACTCAAGGTCCTCGATGTCCTTTTCGGACAGCGGAGGCACCGAGACATCCATGCCAGGCAGGGAAAGGCCCTTGTTGTTGCTGACCGGGCCGCCCTCGGTGACCTCGCAGACCACGTCCGGGCCCTCGACCGCGGTGACGACCATGCCGACCTTGCCGTCGTCGACCAGCAGCCGGTCGCCGGGCTTGGCGTCCTTGGCCAGTCCCTTGTAGGTGGTGGACACCCGGTCGTGCGTACCGGTGACGTCCTCAATGGTCACCCGGACCACGTCGCCGGTCCGCCATTCGACGGGTCCGCTGGCGAACGTGCCGAGCCTGATCTTGGGGCCCTGCAGGTCGGCGAGGATGCCGACCACGCGGCCGCATTCCGTGCTGATCGACCGCACCAGGTCATAGACCTGCTTGTGGTCCGCGTGGCTGCCGTGGCTGAAGTTCATCCTGGCCACGTCCATACCCGCGTTCACCAGGTCACGAAGCTTTTCCGGTGTCGCGGTCGCGGGCCCGAGGGTGCAAACGATTTTCGCGCGTCGACTCACGTCAACAGAGGATAGACCTGAGCGCTGGACCGATCCAGCACGACCGCCTATTTTGTCAATCCAGAAGGTGTCATTCTCGCTGCGGACATCGGCGAGTCACCCAGAGTTAGCGCCGGTGACAGATTATCCGCGACGGCGTTCGGTTTCCTCGGGCAGGCCGACGTGGTCGGCCATCCACTCGTTGAGTGCGCGCACCGCCCGCCAGCCGGTGCGTACCCGGCGCAGCGTTTCCTTCTCGTGCAGCGCGTCGTCCGGTTCGTAGAGTTTGCGGGCGTAGAGCGAGCGGTGCCGCAGCAGCTCGATCCGCTCGTGGTCCTTGGCGAAACCGCGCGGCGCCGACTTCATGACGTCGCCGGTGATTTCCCAACCGCCCTTGCGCAGCTTGGCCAGCAGCTCCGTGAGTTCCGCGCCGCGCCGGTCGTCGTCGACCGCGACCCGGAACGCGCGCAGCTGCGCGGGATCCGCGTGGAAGCAGCCGCCCGCGACGAGCAGGCCCTCCGGAGAGATCTGCACATAGTAGGCGCCCGCGCCGCGCGCGCGTTCGATCACGCCGCCGCAGTGCGTCTTGTACGGCGTCTTGTCCTTGGCGAACCGCACGTCCCGGTAGGGCCGGAACACCTTGGACGCGCCGAAGTCGCTGAACTCCGGCTCCAGTTCGGCGAGCAACGCCTCCATCGGCGCCCGCACGTCAGCGGCGTAGATGTGCTTGTGCTCGTCCCAGAACGACTTGGAGTTGTCGACCGTGAGGTCGTCGAAGAAGTCGATGGCGTATTCGCCGAAGCCCGCAAAACCCACCGGCCGATCCTAGTGTCGTGTAATCCTGCTCGTCTTACCTGCCTTCGGCGCCCAGGCGGCCCCTGGCGGCGTTGTCGTCGCCGCCGGTACAACAGCGGTACCGGCTCCTCCTTCGCCTTACCAGGAACCACCTGGATCACCGAATCCAGGCAAGGAAACAGGATTACACGACACTAGGCCGTGCCCCCGACAGGCTTGTCCACCGGACAAACCGCCCGGTCGATGTTGACGGCGACCGTCCGTGACCAGCACGGTGAGGGTGCTGAGAACCCCAGACCATCGGAGCAGCTGAACATGCATGACGATCGGAAGTTGATCGAGGGGCGCGTCGATCGGGTGTTGCGCGAACGCATCCGGCCCGCCGTGTATCCGGCCTCGGTGCCGGCGCGGATCGAGGTGTGGGAGGCACCCGGTGAGCCGGTGCCGGTGGCGGAGGGCCTGGCCGCCGACTACCGCCCCGCCGCGGTCGGCGACATGTGGGGTCCGCCGTGGGGCACGGTCTGGATGCGGGTCAGCGCCGAGGTCCCGAAGGAGTGGGCGGGCCAGACCGTCGAGGCGGTGATCGACCTCGGCTTCCAGGATCGGTCGCCCGGTTTCCAGGCGGAGGGCCTCGTCTACACGCCGGACGGCGCCGCGATCAAGGGCCTCAACCCGCGCAACCAGTGGGTGCGCGTCGGCACGCCGGTCACCGGTGGCGAGCAGGTCACGCTCTACGTCGAAGCGGCGTCGAACCCGGAGATCGGCGGCAACTGGTTCCAGCCGACCCCGATGGGCTTGAAGGAAACCGCCGGAGACAGGCCGCTGTACCGGATCGAGCGGGTCGACCTGGCCATCTTCGACACCGAGGTGTGGGAGCTGGCGGCCGATGTCGAGGTGCTCAGCCAGCTCATGCACGAACTGCCGGAAGGCAGTGCCCGGCGCTGGGAGATCCTGCGCGCGCTCGGCCGCGCCCTGGACGCGATCGACCTCCAGGACGTCAACGCCACCGCGTCGGCGGGCCGGGCGCAGCTCGCGGAGGTGCTGGCCAAACCCGCCAACGCCTCCGCCCACCGCATCTCGGCCGTCGGCCACGCGCACATCGACTCGGCCTGGCTGTGGCCGCTGCGCGAGACCGTGCGCAAGGTCGCGCGGACCGCGTCGAACGTGACCGCGCTGATGGACGAGCACCCCGAGTTCGTGTTCGCGATGTCCTCGGCGCAGCAGCTGGCCTGGATCAAGGAGCACCGGCCCGAGGTGTTCGCGAAGGTGGCCAAGAAGGTCGCGGCAGGCCAGTTCGTACCGGTCGGCGGCATGTGGGTCGAGTCGGACACGAACATGCCGGGCAGCGAGGCGATGGCGCGCCAGTTCGTGCACGGCAAGCGGTTCTTCCTCGACGAGTTCGGCATCGAGACCGAGGAGGTCTGGCTGCCCGACTCCTTCGGCTACAGCGGCGCGCTGCCGCAGATCGTGCTGGCCTCGGGTTCGCGCTGGTTCCTGACCCAGAAGATCTCCTGGAACCAGACGAACAAGTTCCCGCACCACACGTTCTGGTGGGAGGGCCACGACGGCACCCGCGTGTTCACCCACTTCCCGCCCGCGGACACCTACAACTCGGAGATCCTCGGCCGCGAACTCGCGCACGCCGAGCGCAACTTCCAGGAGAAGGGCAGTGCCACCGTGTCGCTGGTGCCCTTCGGCCACGGCGACGGCGGTGGCGGCCCCACCCGCGAGATGCTCGCCCGCGCCGCTCGACTGTCCGATCTGGAAGGTTCGCCGCGGGTCACCATCGAGCCGCCGAGGGAGTTCTTCACCAAGGCCGAGGGCGAGTACCCGAACGCGCCGGTCTGGGTCGGCGAGCTGTACCTGGAGTACCACCGCGGCACGTACACCAGCCAGGCCAAGACCAAACAGGGCAACCGGCACAGCGAGCACCTGCTCCGCGAGGCCGAACTGTGGGCCGCGACGGCAGCCCTGCGGCTGGGCGCGGCGTACCCGTACGACGCGCTGGACCGGTTGTGGAAGCGGGTGCTGCTCAACCAGTTCCACGACATCCTGCCCGGCAGCTCGATCGCCTGGGTGCACGCGGAGGCCGAACGCACCTACGCGGCGATCGCGGCCGAACTGACCGGTGTCATCGACGGCGCGCAGCGCGCGCTGGCCGGCGAGGGCTCGGCGACCGTGCTGTTCAACGCGGCCCCGCACGCCAACGGCGGCGTGGCCGGGCTCGGTGCTTCGGTGAAGCCCGAACCAGCCGGCGCGGTCGACGTCACCGCGGGCGAGGGCGGGTTCGTGCTGGCCAACGAGGCGCTGCGGGTCGTTGTCGACGGCAACGGCCTGCTGTCCTCGGTGTTCGACAAGGCGGCCGACCGCGAGGTGATCGCGCCAGGAAAGCACGCCAACCTGCTGCAACTGCACCAGGACCTGCCGAACCAGTGGGACGCCTGGGACGTGGACTCCTTCTACCGCAACACGGTCACCGACCTGACCGAAGCGGAGGAGGTCGAACTGGAGCTGTCCGAGTCGGATCGCGCGACCGTGCGGGTGGTGCGCAGGTTCGGCTCGTCCACGGTCAGGCAGTGGCTGACGCTGCGGGCCGGGTCGCGCCGGATCGAGATCGACACCGAGGTCGACTGGCACGAGACCGAGAAGTTCCTCAAGCTGGCCTTCCCGCTGGACGTGCAGGCCGACCGGTCGACAGCGGAGACCCAGTTCGGTCACCTGCACCGGCCGACGCACGCGAACACCAGTTGGGACGCGGCCAAGTTCGAGATCTGCGCGCACCGGTGGGTGCGGCTGGCCGAGCCCGGCTACGGCGTCGCGCTGACCAACGACTCCACCTACGGCCACGACGTGAGCCGCGCGGCCCGCGAGGGCGGCGGGATCGCCACGACCCTGCGCGCGTCGCTGCTGCGCGCGCCGCGCTTCCCGGATCCGGACACCGACCACGGCGTGCACCGGCTGCGGCACGCGCTCGTGCCGGGCGCCGAGATCGGCGACGCGGTGATCGAGGGCTATCGCACCAACCTGCCGATCCGCGAGGTCAGCGGCGCCGGCAGCGCGGTCGATCCACTGGTGGCCGTGGACAACCCGGCGGTGGTGGTCGAGTCGGTGAAGCTGGCCGACGACCGCTCCGGCGACGTGGTGGTGCGCCTCTACGAGGCGACCGGCGCGCGGGCGAAGGCGCGGCTGACGGCGGGCTTCCCGCTCGGTACCGCGGTCTCCACGGATCTGCTGGAACGCAACTGGGCCAACACGGTGTACTACGAGATCGCCGAGGGGGGCATCGACCTGGCACTGCGCCCGTTCGAGATCCTCACCCTCCGACTGTCCATCAAGGACTGATCAGGTAACGGGCGGCGCGGGGTGACAAACGGACACGTTTGTCACCTTGTCAAGTTGAGTGGATGGCTGCAAGATGACCCCTGCGCCGTCCGTTACTTTCTGACCAGATACGGGGCTCGACGATGAGGATCCGCACCGGACTGTTGACCATTGGCGTTGCCGGGTGCCTGCTCGTGCTGACCGGCTGCATCGGTCAATCTCCGGCCAGCAGCGGCAATTCGGACACCCAGCTCAACGCGAACGCCAAGGACGTCACGCTGAGCATCTCCTCCAACTCCATCGTCGGCGGCAAGAACGACTCCGGCGCCCGGTGGATCACCCAGTACGTGGTCCCGGCCTTCACGCAGATGGAGAAGGCCAAGGGCGTCACCGTGCACATCACGTTCAACGGGGACGGGTCGGACGACGGCAGCTACGGGCAGAAGCAGGTCCTTGCGCTGCGCACCGGCGGCGGTGGCGACATCCTGGAGATCGACGGCACCGACGTCGGCGACTACTCCGAGAGCGGCCTGATCAAGCCGCTCGGCGCGGTGGTCGGCCAGGACGAGGTCAGCGGCTGGTCGGGCTGGAGCCAGATCTCCAAGTCCGTGCAGCAGCTCGACGAGTACAAGGGGCAGGCGTACGCCATCCCGATCGGCACCGACGGCCGGGTGCTGTTCTACAACAAGAACCTCTTCGCCCAGGCCGGTCTGCCCGCGAACTGGCAGCCCAAGAGCTGGGCGGACATCATCACCGCCGGTCAGGCGCTGAAGAAGGTCTCCGGCGTCACGCCGATCCAGCTCGACGGCGGCACCGCGATGGCCGAGACCACCACGGTCAACGGCTTCCTGCCGATGCTCGCCGGGGCCGGCCAGCTGCTGTTCGACAACGGCAAGTGGCAGGGCAACACCGCGGCGATGCGCTCGGCGCTCGGCTTCTACCAGCAGATCTTCTCCCAGGGCCTGGCCGATCCGGTGCTCGACGAGGAATCCCAGGGCCGCGACCAGTCCTTCGCCGAGTTCGCCGCGAACAAGATCGGCATCTACGCGGAGAGCGACTACATGTGGCGCTCGATCCTGTCGCCGACCGTCGGCAACGACAAGATGGCCGACCGGAACTCTGCGGTCGGCTACGCGCTGATCCCCGCGCAGAACCCGGGCAGCGGCATCGGCGGCCAGAACTTCGTCAGCTACTCCGGCGGCGGCGTGCGGCTGATCAACCCGCACACCAAGTACCCGCAGCAGGCGTGGGAGCTGCTGACCTTCATGGCCTCCGCGCCCGCCATCGAGACCTACGAGACCCAGTACCTCGGCGGCGCCACGCAGGTCACCGGCAACACCGAAGTCGACAAAAAGTTGCTCGCCGGCGACCCGCTGCTGAACTTCGTGTCCACCAAGGCCCTGCCGGTCACCCACTTCCGACCGTCCGAAGGGGACTACACGCAGGTCTCCGCACTCGTCCAACAGGCCACCGCCGACGTGATCAGCGGGAAGTCGCCGGCCGACGCGGCCTCGACCTACGCGACCTCGCTGGCGAAGGTGGTCGGTCAGGCCAACGTTGTCGACAACTGAGGTCGCGCCCGCACCCGACCGGCGGATGCGGCGCGTCGACGTCGCCGGGCTCGGCGTCCCGCGCGCGCTGGCCTTCATCGCGCCCGCGATCATCATCATCGCGGTGTTCCTGGTCTTCCCCGCGCTCTGGACGATCTACATCGGGTCCACCAACTTCGAGCTGACCGGCCCGAACTCGATCAACCCGCAGTTCGTCGGCTTCGGCAACATCACCAACGCGATCACCGATCCGCAGTTCCGCGGTTCGCTGGTGCTGACCGTCGTCTACGTGGCCGGTTCGGCGGTGATCGGCCAGAACCTGCTCGGCTTCCTGCTCGCCTGGCTGATGCGCTCGACGCCGAAGCTGTTGCGCAGCATCGTGCAGGGCCTGATCCTGCTGGCCTGGATCCTGCCCGGCACGGTCGTCGCGTTCCTCTGGTTCGCGCTGCTGGACCGCAACTCGGGCACGTTGAACGCGCTGCTCGGCAACCATTCGACGGCATGGCTGATCCAGTACCCGATGCTATCGCTGATCTTCTTCAACACCTGGCGCGGCACCGCGTTCTCGATGATGCTCTACGGTTCGGCGCTGTCCACGGTCCCACCGACCCAACTGGAGATTGCCCGGCTCTCCGGCGCGCGCGGCTGGCGCCTGCTCCGCGACGTGGTGCTCCCGCACATCCGCGGCCACGTGCTCACCAACACGCTGCTGATCACGCTGTGGACCGCGAACGACTTCTCCCCCTACCTGCTCACCGCGGGCGGCCCGAACCACGCCTCCGAGGTGCTGCCGGTGTTCATCTACGACCAGGCGCTCAACTCCAGCCAGTTCGGCTACGCGTCGGCGATCTCCGTGCTGCTGCTCGTGGTCAACCTGGTCATCGCGCTGCTCTACCTGCGCCTGCTGCGGAGGCGCGGATGACCACGTCGAAACCGACCTCCTTCGGCCCGCGCTGGATGGTCGGCCGGATCGGCTTCTACGTGCTGATCGCGGTCATCATGGTGTTCTTCGCGGTGCCCATGCTCTGGCTCGCCTCCGAGCCCTTCGACAAGAATCCGGGCCTGGCCGCGCACTGGCCACAGTGGACGCTGCACAACTTCGCGACCACGTTCCGCAACCCGAACCTGGTCCCGTCGATCGTCAACTCGCTGCTGCTGTGCGGCGCGGCCACGCTGATCACCATCGTGCTCGCCGCGCTGGCCGCCTACGTGCTCTCGCGCGTGCGCATCCCCGGCCGCGACGCCCTGCTCTACGTCCTGCTGCTGCTCTCCAGCGTGGTCACCGGCACGGCGGCCATGGTTCCGATCTACCTGATGATGTACGAGCTGGGCCTGATCAACTCGATCCTCGGCACGTCGGTGGTGCTCTCCGGCGGTCTGCTGCCGGCCGCGATCTTCATGCTCAAGGACTTCGTCGACGGCGTGCCGCGCTCCTACGAGGAGTCGGCGAGGGTGTTCGGCGCGTCCCCGCGCCAGGTGCTCAGCCACATCGTGCTGCCGATCGCGCGGCCCGGCATCGCCACCATCCTGGTGTGGTCGTTCATCCAGGCGTGGGGCAACTTCCTGCTGCCGTTCCTGTTGTTGCAGGACACCGGAAAGCAGCCGGCCGCCGTCATCATCCACACGTTGCAGAACGAGGGCGGCGGGGTCGACCTGAGCAGCCTGCCGGTGTTCTCGCTGCTGTACTCGATACCGGTTGTCGTGCTCTACCTGTTGGTGAACCGGCGATACGGCTTCCGCTTCCATGGAGGGATCAAGGGCTGATGGCCGGCATCGACGTCTCCGGACTGTCCACCGTGTACCCGAACGGGGTGCGCGCGGTGGACGGGCTCGACCTGAGCATCAACGACGGCGAGTTCTTCGCCCTGCTCGGCCCGTCCGGCTGCGGCAAGACGACGCTGCTGCGCACGATCGCCGGCCTGGAACAGGCCAGCGAAGGCAGCGTGCACATCGGCGAGCGGGACGTCACCCGGCTCGAACCGGGCAAGCGCAACGTGGCCATGGTCTTCCAGGACTACGCCCTGTTCCCGCACATGACGGTGGCCGAGAACATCGCCTACCCGCTGCGCGTACGGCACGAGTCGCGGGAGAAGCGGCGCAAGGTCGCCGAGGAGACCAGCGCCGAGCTGAGCCTGGCCCAGTACCTGGACCGGCGCCCCGGCCAGCTCTCCGGCGGCCAGCAGCAGCGCGTCGCGCTGGCGCGGGCCATCGCCATGAACGCCGACGTCCTCCTCCTCGACGAGCCACTGTCCAACCTGGACGCACGCCTGCGGCTGGAGGCGCGCACGTTCCTCAAGCGCCTGCAACGCGAACTCAAGCTGACCACCGTGTTCGTCACCCACGACCAAGCCGAGGCGCTCGCGCTGGCCGACCGGATCGCCGTGCTCGAATCCGGTCACCTGCGTCAGCTCGGCACCCCGCGCGAGGTCTTCCAGCGGCCGGCCGACACCTTCGTCGCCAACTTCATCGGCTCGACCCCGATGAACCAGCTCGACGGCACCGTGCACGGCGAGCACATCGAGGCCGCGGGCGCCCAGCTCCCCCTCCCGCTCGGTCTGAACCGGGTCGGCGGCCCGATCCGGATCGGCATCCGCCCGGAATATCTGACGCTGCGCCCGGCCGACGAGTCCGGCGGCATCACCGGCACGGTGTCGATCGTGGAGAACCTGGGCGTCAGCGCGCTGGTCATCCTCGACTGCGCGGACGGCATCCAACTCGGCGTCACGGTGCACGAGGCGGACGAGCCCTCGGTCGGCGACACCCGCACCGCCGTGCCCGAGCCCGGCCGCATCCTGCTGTTCGACGCCGAATCCGGCCTGCTGATCAGCTGACCGCGGTCACTCATCGTCCTCGTCGAGCACCTCCTGCTCGTCCTTGCGCTCGTCGTAGTGCTCCTCCGCGAGCGCGGCGATGAGGTCCTTGGACGTCGTCTGGTCCAGCGAGACGGCCGAGATCGCGGCGAACACCTTCTGGTAGGCCGCGATCTCGTCCGGTTCCTCCCGGAAGTGGCCACCGATCTCCTCGTCGAGGAACACGACCGGCTCGAACTCGGCGAACTCCATCAGCGTGCACGAGCCGGCCAAGCCCGCGTGCGCGCCGACGGCGGCCGGGATGATGCGGATGTTGACGTAGGAGCGGACCGCCATCCGCAGCAGGTGGTGCAGCTGCTCGGACATCACCTCGTAGCCGCCGATGGGCAGGTGCAGCGCGAGTTCGTGGATGTAGAAGGCGCAGTGCGGCGGCGCGGTTCGGCCGAACACGACCTGGTCGGCGACGCGCTCGGCAACGTGTGTCTCGATGCTGTCGAAGGAGACGTTGACCATGCGCGAGACCACGGCGCGCGCGTAGCGCTCGGTCTGCAGCAGGTAGGGCACGAACGCGGCGTGGAAGTCGGTGATGCGCGAGGACTTGCGCAGGTGCTCGCCGAGCGCGCGGGACTGCACCGAGGGTGACCAGCCCAGCGCCTCCTGTTCCCTGGTCAGCCGGAGCAGCGACTCGCGCGTCTCACCGGTGACGTTGAGCAGCGCGAGCATCGCGGACACCTCGACCTCGGTCGCGCCGAGCCGCCCGGTGAGAAACCGGGACACCCGGGATTCCGACCACCCGAGCAGTTCGGCGAGGCGTTTGCCACTGAAGTTGCTGCGCTCCATGGCCAGTCGCAGGGCGTTGCCCAACTCTCGGCTGCGCACGGTCGACCGTCCGTCGATCATGGGGGACCTCCTGATCATCTTCGCGCGACGGAGAATAGAACGCCCGCCCGACAAGTCCAGGGGTTTCCCGGGAAATTACCACGAAAGGAAAAACGATTGTCCTTGCGGAAAGCGAAATCCGCGGCGGATTCTTGCGCTGAGAATTCCTCAGAATTCCGCGATCGTATCTCTCAGGCCGGCACCGGCGCGACACATATCTGGTCACGGCCCTGTGTCTTCGCCCGATAGAGGGCTGCGTCGGCCGCAAGAAGCAGACCGTCCATACTCTGCGCGCCCGAACTCGGATACGCCGAGATGCCAATGGAGACAGTCAGGTTGGACACCGCAGCCGGACCGTCGTTGGTCACCACGTCGATCACCAACGAGTTGATGCACCGGCGCAGCCGTTCCGCGATCGCGACCACCGTGCTCGGCCCCGCGTCCGGGATCACCACGACGAATTCGTCACCGCCCCAGCGCCCGAATTCGATACCGCCGCCACCGACCTCGGCGGTGACGTTCTGCGCGACCTGCTGCAATACCGCGTCGCCTGCCAGGTGACCGTGTTTGTCGTTGACCTGTTTGAGATGGTCGAGGTCGAGCATGAGCACGGCCAGGTTCGCCTCCGCGGCGACCGCCTTGTCCAGTGCGCGCGCGGCGATCTCGTGCCACCAGGCGCCGGTGTGCAGGCCGGTCTTGGCGTCGGTGCACGCGGCCTTGCGATACTGCGGCAGCAGAATCGCGCGATGCATGGCGACAAGGCCGAGCACGATGCCGACGATCAGCACCGGGTTGTAGACGACGATCCCGGCCGCCGCGATACCGAGCCCGACCGAGCCGACCTCGATGATCCGCTCGCCGATGTTGTGGAACACCTGCGCGGCCCGCGCGTTCGGCGACGAGATCAGGATCGCCGCGATGACCAGCGAGTAGTTGATGAACCAACGCAGCGTGGCCGCGGCGATGACTACCGCCAGTGACGCGATCGTGGTCGGTACACCTGGATGGGCACCGGGTCCGGCCGCCAATACGATGGCGGCCACCTGAGTGGCGATCACGATCGAGGCGGTGGTGAACACCCAGCGATAAAGGGGTCGACGGCCCCGCCATACGCGGACCCACGCCCAGACGTGGGTGAGTACCACCATGGCGCAGGCCAGGGTAACCGGGAAGATCATCACGGCCGCGAACGACCACACCGTCTTGGTGTCCAACCAGGGCGCGGCGCCCGAGGTGAGCTGCCGGACCTTGTCCACGCCACGGGAAAGGTCGATGTGGACGATCGCGCAGACGGCCAGCACGGCGAACCGGATCCAGTCCAGCCTGGACACCGAGAGGTGCAGGCTGGTCGCCGCCGTGAGCAGGACCGCGACGGCTTCGATGCCCAGCACGAAGCCGATCACCTGACGAGGAGTGGACCACAGCTCCCACTCACGCAGCGCCGAAACCGGTCCCTTCCGGCCGCCGGTCGCCCCGCTTCGCCTGGTGGCCGCCCTTGCGGTGCCGGCGCGCCCGCTCATATCGGCCCGCTCGGTCATACCGGCCCGCTCGGTCATGTCGGCCGGCCCGGTCATGTCGGCCGGCCCGCCCATACCAGCCTGCCCGCTGATACCGGCTCGCCCGCTCCGATCGGTGACCGATCCGCTGATGCGCGCCCGCCTCTTCCGGCGAGCAACGGCCCTGTCGTTGCCGGCCCCGTGACGGGGGCCCGGCCCCTCCGCGCCCGCTCTGTCAGCCACCGGTTCCCGCCCTTGTCAGGCCGCGTCCACTCCTGTTCACACCTGTCCCATCACGGTAACCGCACAGAACCGATGCGCGACCGCCAACCGGGCGACAATGATCGTGCGCGCTCCGTCAGGGGCGCGTCCGCCTACCCCACCTCTTGCGCGAGGAGGTGAGCGTCATGCGCGGCGACGAGAACTGGTGACCATCCGGCCCCGCCGAGGACGGCGCGGGCAAACTGCGTAGTTCATCCTGGTTGCTGGTCGCGCTCAGCTTCCCCGAGCGCGACCGCCCGGAATGCGGAACACGGTTGACGAATTCCGGATTCGACGGCACAGTGGCCTTACCGGAATCACAAGAAAGGTCGGTCATGGTGGCGATTGCGTTGACGGACGGGGCGGTGCGGCGTTGTTGTCGTGCAACCTCCGACTGTCAGTGTTGTCGCTGTTGCCACGCTGACCAGGGCTCACCGCCGTGATCGTGATCTGATCCGCTGAGTGAGCCGCCGTTCGGGAAAGCCGAATCAGGCGGCTTTCTTTATTTCGCCATGCCCATTTCTCCACATTCCCGGCCAGGTGCCCGAGTGGTTAGGGACCCGCCTGCAAAGCGGTTTACGCCGGTTCGAATCCGGTCCTGGCCTCCGACAGCGAAACGCCGGAACCCTCCACGGTGGAGGGTTCCGGCGTTCGGGTGAACGGGTCAGCCGACCGCGAGTGGGAGCAGGTTCGGGACGACCGGGGTGGGCAGGTCGGAGTGACCGGTGAGGGCCTTGTCGACGGCGTTGGCCACCGAGCGGCCTTCGGCGATCGCCCAGACGACCAGGGAGGCGCCGCGGTGTGCGTCGCCGCAGACGTAGACGCCGGGGACGTTGGTCTGCCAGTCGGAGCCGCAGCTGATGGTGCCGCGCTTGTTGCGGCTCAGGCCGAGACCTTCCAGCAGCGGCATCTGCTCGACGCCCGCGAAGCCGATCGCGAGCAGCACCAGGTCGGCGGGCACGACGCGGACCTCGTCGGAGACCGGGACGACCTCGCGGACGCCGGTGTCCTTGTCCTTGTGCACGCGGACGTCGCGCAGCTCGACCGAGCGGACGTGGCCGTCCTCGTCGCCGACGAAGCGTTGCACGGCGACGGCGAACTCGCGGGTGCCGGCCTCCTCGTGCGCGGGGTAGGTGCGCAGGATGTGCGGCCAGGTCGGCCATGGCGAGCGGTCGTCGTCCCGGAGCTTCGGCGGTTCCGGGTACTGGTCGAGCTGGGTGACGGACAGCGCGCCCTGGCGGGTCGCGGTGCCGTAGCAGTCGGCGCCGGTGTCGCCGCCGCCGATGATCAGCACGTGCTTGCCCTTGGCGTCGATCGGGCTCGGCCCGTCGCCCTCGCAGGCGCGGTTGGCCGGGACCAGGTGCTCCATCGCCAGGTGCACGCCGACCAGGTCGCGGCCGGGAATGTCCTGGGCGTCCCGGCCGGCCAGCGCGCCGACCGCGAGGATGACCGCGTCGTACTGCTCGCGCAGCTGTTCGACGGACAGATCGCCGGGCTTGTCGCCGCCGACCTCACAGCCGGTGACGAACCTGGTGCCCTCTTCCCGCAGTTGGGTCAGGCGCCGGTCCAGCACGGACTTCTCCATCTTGAACTCGGGGATGCCGTAGCGGAGCAGGCCGCCGAGCCGGTCGTCGCGTTCGTACACGGTGACCGCGTGGCCCGCCCTGGTGAGCTGCTGCGCGGCGGCGAGGCCGGCCGGGCCGGAGCCGACGACGGCGACCTTCTTGCCGGACGCCACGGTCGCCGGCCACGCCTGCACCTGGCCGCGGTCCCAGGCGACGTCGACGATGGCCTGTTCGACGCGCTTGATCGCGACCGAGCCGCCCGCCTCGGGCGAGATGGCCAGCACGCAGGCCGCCTCGCAGGGGGCCGGGCAGAGCCGGCCGGTGAACTCGGGGAAGTTGTTGGTGGCGTGCAGCCGCTCCCCCGCCTGCGCCCAGTCGCCGCGCCGGACGAAGTCGTTCCACTCCGGAATCAGGTTGCCCAGTGGGCAGCCCGCCGTGCCGGAGTGGCAGAACGGGATGCCGCAGTCCATGCATCGGGCCGCCTGGGTGCTGACCTGGGCGCGGCGTTCGTTGGTGTCCAGGTCGCAGTAGACCTCGCGCCAGTCGGCGAGCCGGTCGGTGACCGGTCGCTTGGGGTGGTCGGCGCGAGCGTGCTTGAGAAAGCCGTTCGGGTCAGCCACGGGATGCCTCCATGATCGCCTCGTCGACGTCGCGGCCCTGCGCGCGGGCGCGGCGCTCGGCCTCCAGCACGCGCTGGTAGTCGCGCGGCATCACCTTGGTGAACCCGGCTGAGCGGCGCGGCCAGTCCCCGAGCAGGGAAGCCGCGACGGTCGAGTCGGTGTACTCCTGGTGCCGCGCGACGACCTCGCGCAGCCAGCGCAGATCGTCGTGGGTGAGTCGTTGCAGGTCGACCATTTCCTGGTTGACCAGTGCCGGGTCGAGGTCGAGCACGTAGCCGACACCGCCGGACATGCCCGCCGCGACATTGCGACCGGTCGGGCCGAGCACGACGGCGGCGCCGCCGGTCATGTACTCGAACGCGTGGTCACCCGCGCCCTCGCAGACCGCGAGCGCACCGGAGTTGCGCACGCAGAACCGCTCGCCGACCCGGCCGCGCAGGAACAGTTCGCCCGCTGTGGCGCCGTAGGCGATCACGTTGCCGGCGATGACCTGCTGTTCGGAGGCGAAGATGGATTCCGGGTGCGGCCGGACGATGATCCGCCCGCCCGAGCAGCCCTTGCCGACGTAGTCGTTGGCGTCGCCGACCATGTCCAGGGTGACCCCGCGCGGCAGGAACGCGCCGAGCGACTGGCCGGCCGAGCCGGTCAGCGTCACGTGGATGGTGTCCTCGGGCAGGCCCTCGCCGCCGTAGCGGCGGGTGACCTCGGCGCCGAGCAGGGTGCCGACGGTGCGGTTGACGTTGCGCACCGGCAGTTCCAGGCGCAGCGGGTGCGCGTCCTCCAGCGCCGCCTCGGCGAGCTGGATGAGCGTGCGGTCCAGGGCGTGTGCCAGGCCGTGATCCTGTCCCCGGACCCGGCGCTTGGCGCTGCCGTAGGAGGGCTTCGGCGTGGGCACCTCGAACACCGGGGTGAGGTCGAGTCCCTTGGACTTCCAGTGCGCGACGGCCTCGTCCACGTCCAGTGCCTCGGCGTGGCCGATCGCGTCGTCGAGGGTGCGGAAGCCGAGTTCGGCGAGGATCTCGCGGACTTCCTTGGCCACGAACCGGAAGAAGTTCTCCACGAACTCCGGCTTGCCGGTGTACCGCTTGCGCAGCACCGGGTTCTGCGTCGCCACGCCGACCGGACAGGTGTCCAGGTGGCAGACCCGCATCATCACGCAGCCGGCCACGATCAGCGGCGCGGTCGCGAAGCCGTACTCCTCCGCGCCCAGCAGCGCGGCGACGACCACGTCCCGCCCGGTCTTCATGCCGCCGTCGACCTGCACGGTGATCCGATCGCGCAAACCGTTGAGCAGCAACGTCTGCTGGGTCTCGGCGAGGCCGATCTCCCACGGCGTGCCGGCGTGCTTGAGCGAGTTCATCGGCGAGGCGCCGGTGCCGCCGTCGTGCCCGGAGATCAGCACCACGTCCGCGTGCGCCTTGGACACGCCCGCCGCGACCGTGCCGACGCCGAGTTCGCTGACCAGTTTGACGTGGACGCGCGCGTTCTCGTTGGCGTTCTTCAGGTCGTGGATGAGCTGGGCGAGGTCCTCGATCGAGTAGATGTCGTGGTGCGGCGGCGGCGAGATCAGGCCGACGCCCGGGGTGGAGTGCCGGGTGCGGGCGATCCACGGGTACACCTTGAACGGCGGGAGCTGGCCGCCCTCGCCGGGCTTGGCGCCCTGCGCCATCTTGATCTGCAGGTCGGTCGCGTTGACCAGGTATTCGCTGGTGACGCCGAACCGGCCGCTGGCGATCTGCTTGATCGCGGAGCGCCGCTCGTCGTCGTAGAGCCGGTCGGTGTCCTCGCCGCCCTCACCGGTGTTGGACCGGGCGTTGATCCGGTTCATTGCGATAGCGAGGGTTTCGTGTGCCTCGGCCGAAATGGAGCCGTAGGACATGGCGCCGGTGTTGAACCGGGTCAGGATCGACTCGATCGGCTCGACCTCGTCGATCGGCACCGGGGTCCGGCCGTTGGTCCTGAAGGAGAACAGGCCGCGCAGCTCGCCGCCCTTGCGCGCCAGCCGTTCCACCTCGTCGGTGTACTGCTTGTAGACGTGCTCCTGCTTGGTCTTGGTGGCGTGCTGGAGCAGGAAGACCGTTTCCGGGGTGAACAGGTGCAGTTCGCCCTCGCGCCGGTAGGCGTACTCGCCGCCGACGTCCAGGCGCTGGTGCACCCGGTCGGTCGGGTTCTCCGGGTAGGCGCGGTGATGGCGCTGCGCGGCCTCCTCGGCGAGCACGTCCAGGCCGACGCCGCCGAGCTTGGAGCAGGTGCCGGTGAAGTACTCGTCCAGCAGGCTCTGGGACAGGCCCAGCGATTCGAAGACCTGCGCCGCGGTGTACGCGCCGACCGTGGAGATGCCCATCTTGGACATGATCTTCAGGACGCCCTTGACCAGCGCCTGCACATAGTTGCGGACCGCGACGCGCGGCCCCATGTTGGTGATCGCGCCATGTGCGACCAGGTCCTCGATGGTCTCGAAGGCAAGGTAGGGGTTGACCGCGGCGGCGCCGTAGCCGAGCAGCAGCGCGATGTGGTGCACCTCGCGGGCGTCGCCGGTCTCCACGACGAGCGCCGCGCGCAGCCGGTCCTTGGTGCGCACCAGGTGGTGGTGCACGGAGGAGACCAGCAGCAGCGACGGGATCGGCGCGAGATGGTGGTCGGAGTCGCGGTCGGAGAGCACCAGCGTGCGCGCGCCAGCCGCGATCGCCTCGGATGCCTCACGCCGGACGCGTTCGATGGCCGAGACGAGTGCTTTCTCGCCACCGTCCACTTCATACAGACCGGAGATCACGGTGCAGCTGAAGCCGGGCAGGTCACCGTCGTCGTTGACATGGATGAGCTTGGCCAGCTCGTCGTTGTCGATGACCGGGTAGCGCAGCTGGATGTGCCGGCAGGAGGCCGGGCCCGGTTCGAGCAGGTTCTGCTCCGGCCCCATGATCCGCGCGACCGAGGTGACGATCTCCTCGCGGATCGCGTCCAGCGGCGGATTGGTCACCTGCGCGAAGTTCTGCTTGAAGTAGTCGTAGAGCAGCCGGGATCGCTGCGACAGCACGGCGGGCGGCGTGTCCGAGCCCATCGAGCCGATCGGCTCCGCGCCCTTCTCGGCCATCGGGGTGAGCAGGATGCGCAGCTCCTCCTCGGTGTAGCCGAAGGTGAGCTGGCGGCGCAGCACGGATTCGTGCGTCTGCACGACGTGTTCACGCTCGGGCAGATCGTCCAGTTGCAGCAGTCCGGCGTGCAGCCACTGGTCGTAGGGCTGCCGATGCGCCAGCTTGCCCTTGATCTCGTCGTCGGAGACGATCCGGCCGGCCTCGGTGTCCACAAGGAACATTCGGCCCGGTTGCAGCCTGCCCTTGGCGACGACCTGATCCGGCGGCACGTCCAGCACACCGGACTCGCTGGCCAGCACGACGCGGTCGTCGGCGGTGCGCCACCATCGGGCCGGGCGCAGGCCGTTGCGGTCCAGCACCGCGCCGAGCACGGTGCCGTCGGTGAAGGTCACGCAGGCCGGGCCGTCCCACGGCTCCATCAGGCTGGCGTGGAACTGATAGAAGGCGCGCCGCTGCGGGTCCATGGTGGCGTGGTTCTCCCACGCCTCAGGGATCATCATCATCACCGCGTGCGGCAGGCTGCGCCCGCCCAGATGCAGCAGTTCGAGGACCTCGTCGAAGGACGCGGAGTCGGACGCATCGCCGTCCACGATCGGGAACAACCGGGTCAGGTCACCCGGGATCACGTCGGAGCACAGTTGCGCCTCGCGGGCGCGCATCCGGTTGCGGTTGCCGCGAATCGTGTTGATCTCGCCGTTGTGCGCCACGTACCGGTAGGGGTGCGCGAGCGGCCAGGACGGGAAGGTGTTGGTGGAGAACCTGCTGTGCACCAACGCGATCGCGCTCACCAGCCGCGCGTCGGTGAGGTCGGTGAAGAACGCCGGCAGCTGACCGGTGGTGAGCATTCCCTTGTACACCATGGTCCGCGCGGACAGTGAGGTGAAGTAGGTGCCGCAGCCAGCGATGACGCTCTCCCGCTCGGCGCGCTTGCGCAGCGCGAAGGTCAGCCGGTCCAGCTCGACACCGGACTCGCCGTTGCCGGTCACGAACAGCATGGCGAAGTACGGCATGACCGAACGCGCGGTGGGGCCGACACCGGCCTCGTCGACGGCGATCGGCACCTCCCGCCAACCCAGGACGCGCAGGCTCTCTTCTTCGGCGATACGGCCGATCAGGTCAATGGCGGCGGCGCGTTGGTCGGCGTCCGCCGGGAGGAACGCGATGCCCGCCGCATAGCGGTGCCGGCCGTTCTCGTCGGGCTCGGGCAGGGGAAATTCGACCGTCTCGCGCAGCAGCGCGTCGGGCAGCTGTACCAGAATGCCGGCGCCGTCACCGCTTGTCGGCTCGGCTCCGGCCGCACCTCGGTGTTCCAGGTTCGCCAGCGCGGTCAGCGCGTCGGCGACGATGCCGTGCGAACGTCGGCCCTGGATGTCGGCGACCATGGCGACACCACAGGCATCCCGCTCGGTGGCCGGGTCGTAGAGACCCTGGCGGCGGGGCAGTGCGGAAAAGAGCTGGTTCGCGTGCAGCGCTTGGTTCGCTTGGTTCGCACTGCTGAGTGCTGCTTCACCGGTGGTGGGACCCTGAGCGGAAGCTGGGGTCGGAGAAGGCACAGCTGACCTCCTTCGTCGTCCTCGCGGTCTGGTGTCAAGGCAAACTTGCAACTTGCGCGCGCGGGGCGACGATGGCCCGCATTATTGACGTGACTCTAACAGTCACGAAACATTCGTACACCCACGAAATCGTGATCCAGGCCATCGGCTGATAACGACTTGGACATCGACAACGATGTACCCGCCACGCGGCAAGAAAAACTTCGTCTTGCTAACTATACCGGCGGCCGGTCCGTCCGCTCGGTCCGCGTACTCCCCGATGGTAGGGTTCCTCTTCGCCGGACACCCCGGGTGACCGGTCGCGCGAACCGCCGAAAACCCTCGTTGACCTGCGTCTTCGTGGTTCTCGGCCGCGAGGGGAAGTCCGGTGCGAATCCGGCGCTGTGCCGCAACTGTGAAGGCCCGAAGAGGCCGAAGCCAGGTCACCTCCGCGCGCGAGAGACGACCAGCTACCGACCCAGTGGCGGCGTGCACCGAGGACCTCGGCGACGTCACCGCCACCGGCGTTGGCCAACCCCTGAGGACCCTCATGTCACGCCATCTCCCGAAACGCGGTTTCCGCGCCGTTATCGGGCTGTTTACCCTGGTCGGCACGGTCATGGTGACCGGCTGCGCGAGTCATGCCCCCGCTGCGCCGGCGAGCACCGGTTCCAACGCTGGGTCGGCGTTCCCGGTGACGGTAGTCGCGCCCGGTGGTAACACGCCAGTGACCATCGCCACTGAACCGAAACGGATCGTTTCCCTGGACGCCTCGGAAACCAGGATCCTGTTCGGTGTCGGCGCCGGCAAACAGGTGGTCGCCGTCGACAAGGATTCGGACTATCCGGGCGCGCCCCGCACCTCGATCGACTCCACCAACCCGAACGTCGAAGCGATCGCCGGCGACAACCCGGACCTCGTGATCACCGCGTACGACAACAACAATGTCGTGAGTGGACTTCAGAAGCTGAAGATCCCAGTGCTGAAGGTGAACGCGCCTTCGAACATCAGCCAGGCATACGCGCTGTGGTCGGCGATCGGCAGAGCAACCGGACATCAGTCCGAAGCGGACACTCTGATCAGCAAGGAGCGGCAGGAGATCGCCGCGATCGTGGCGAAGGCGCCGAAGCCGGCGAAACCGCTGAGCTACTACTACGAGCTGGACTCGACCTACTACACCGCGACCTCGCACACGTTCATCGGCAGCCTGCTCGCCCAGTTCCACCTGACCAACATCGGCGACCCGGCCGACAGCGCGAGCGCGGCGGGCTATCCGCAGCTGTCCCAGGAGGCCATCCTCAAAGCCAACCCGGACGTCATCTTCCTCACCGACGGCGGCAACCAGGGTGGCCAGAGCGCGCAGACCGTCGCCGCCCGACCGGGTTGGGGGACGCTGACCGCGGTGCAGCGCGGCGACGTGTTCGTGCTCGACAACGACCAGGCGTCCGAGTGGGGCCCGACCATCGACAGCCTGATGCAGGGCGTCGCCGACGATCTCGCCAAGGCCGGGAAGTAGCGGTGTCCACCGAACCGGCGACACTGCGCGCCACGCGGTTGCGCCCGATTGTAGTCGCGACAACAATCGTCGTGTTGCTCGCGGTGATGCTCGGTTCGGTGCTGCTCGGCGCGATCGATCTCGGCGCGGGCCGCGTGCTCGGTGAGATCGTCGCCGAGCTGACCGGTGGCCGATCGCCACTGTCCGCACGCGAAGCCGCGATTCTCTGGCAACTGCGTGTGCCCCGCGTCGTGCTCGGCGGCCTGGTCGGCGCGGCGCTGGCCGCGTCGGGCGCCGCGTACCAGGGCGTGTTCCACAACCCGCTCGCCGACCCGTACCTGCTTGGCGCGGCCGCAGGCGCCGGACTGGCCGCGACCATCGTGATCGTCACCGACCCGAACGCGGGCGCCGGCCTCGCCGGCCCGGTGCCGCTGGCCGCGTTCGCGGGCGCGCTCGGCGGCATCGGGCTCACCTGGCTGCTCGGCCGCTCCACCGGCACCAGCACGGCCACGCTGGTGCTGGCCGGCGTCGCGGTCGCCGCGTTCCTGACCGCGATCCAGACCTTCCTGCAACAGCAGGACACGGACACCCTGCAGCGGGTGTACTCCTGGACGCTGGGCGGCCTGAACACCGCGGGCTGGCAGGCGGTCCTGATGTCGTTGCCCTACATCGGCGTCGGCGCGATCGTGCTGTGCTTCAGCGGACGTCTGCTCGACGTGCTCGCCCTCGGCGACGAGGAAGCCCAGTCCCTGGGCATCCGGCCGGTCCGGGTGCGCATCATCGTGATCGCGGCCGCGTCGCTGGCCACCGCGGGCGCGGTCGCGGTGAGCGGGCTGATCGGGTTCGTCGGCATCGTGGTCCCGCACGTCGTGCGACTGCTGTTCGGCGGCAGCTACCGGGTGGTGGTGCCGCTCTCGCTGGTCGGCGGTGCGATGTTCCTGATCGCCGCGGACGTCGTCGCCAGGACCGCGCTCGCCCCGGCCGAACTGCCGATCGGGGTGGTCACCGCGTTCGCGGGCGGCCCGTTCTTCCTCGTCGTCCTGCGCACGGCTCGGAACAGGTTGCGATGAGCGCACTGCGACTGCGCGCCGTCGGCGCCGGCTACCAGGGCAAACAGGTCGTCCACGGGGTCGACGTCGAGGTCCCGGCCGGGTCGTGGCTGGCCATCATCGGCCCGAACGGCGCCGGCAAGTCGACCCTGCTCAAGGCCGTCGCCGGCCTGGCCGAACGCACCGGGCTGATCGAACTCGGCGAGAAGAACGCGGAGCGGATGACACACCGGGAACGGGCCCGCGCCATCGGCTACGCGCCGCAGAACCCGACGCTGCCCGAGGATCTGACCGTCACCGACTACGTGCTGCTCGGCCGCACCCCGCACCTGCGCCCACTGGCCCGCGAGAGCGCGGCGGACCTGCGCATCGCCGCGGATGTGTTGGCCCGTCTGGATTTGCGCGACCTCGCCGACCGTCGCCTGTACGCCGTCTCGGGCGGCGAACGCCAACGCGCGGTACTGGCCCGTACGCTCGCCCAGCAGGCCGGTCTGCTGCTGCTCGACGAGCCCACGACCGGCCTGGACATCGGCCACGCGCAGACGCTGCTGGAGTTGATCGACCGCCTCCGCCGAGCCGACGGCACGACCGTCGTGTCGACATTGCACGACCTCACCCTGGCCGGGCAGTACGCGGATCAGCTGCTGCTCATGCAACACGGCGAGGTGGTCGCGGCCGGCACCCCCGCCGAGGTGCTCACCGAGGACCGGCTGGCCCGCCTCTACGATGCGGACGTGGAGGTGCTGCGCACCAGCGAAGGCAACCCGGTCGTCGCCCCGCGCCGTCAGGCGTCGACGGGCTCAAGCGGATCATCCGGTTCCGCTGATACCACTGGTTCCACTGTGGACGGTGCACCGGAGAATCCCGCCGGATCCTCGCGCTGACCGCGTCGCCGCGCCCGGATGAAGTAGTACACCGCGCCGATGACCAACAACGCCATTACCCACACGTTGATCCGCACGTAGAGGATGTGCGTCGCCGGATCGGTGCGCAGCAACTCGATCCAGAACCGCCCGAACGCGTACGCCGCCACGTAGAGCGCGAACGCGCGCCCATGCCCCAGCCGCAGCCTGCGATCCACGATCACCACCGCCAGCGCGACCAGCAGGTCCCAGATGAGTTCGTAGAGGAAGGTCGGCTGCACGATCTGCGGATTCGCATGACTGATCGCAACGCCGTTGAGGTTGTCCAGCGCGCCCGTACCCGGGTCGACCCTGGTGTAGATCGCCAGCCCCCACGGCATCGTGGTCGGCCCGCCGTACAACTCCTGGTTCGCGTAGTTGCCGATCCGCCCGATCGCCTGTCCCACAACGATTGCCGGCGCCAACGCGTCCGCGACGAACGGCAACGGCACCCCACGCCGCCGGCACGCGATCCACGCCCCCAGCGCGCCGAGCGCGATGGCGCCGGGAATCCCGAGCCCGCCATCCCAGATCTCCAGCGCCTGCACGGGATTCGCGCCCCGCCCGAAATACCGCCAGGCATCCGTCGCCACGTGATAGAGCCGCCCGCCGACGAGCCCGAACGGCACCGCCCACACCGCGACGTCGAGAACCACCCCCGGCGGCCCGCCGCGCGCCCGATATCGCAGGTTCCCCCACCAGATCGCCACGATGATCCCGACGACGATGCACAGCGCATAGGCCCGGATCGGAATCGGCCCCAGATGCCAAACCCCCTGGTCAGGGCTGGGTATGTAGCTGTGCACAAGCCCGGCGGTCGCCATCACGCTGCCCACCGTAACGGTCGAGGCCGGTCACCGTGCGGGTACCAGGTCCAGCGTCAACGGAAACGGCCGATCGGCGGTGAGCACGTCGCAAGCCGGGCAGGACATTTGCCCGGCAGTATGGTGAGAATGAATTCGCGCGGTGCGACGATGGGGGAAACGCGATGCCGCTTGAGGGCGAGTACGAGCCGAGTCCTGCGCAGTGGGTGCGGGAACAGGTCGAGCTGTACGAGAGTTCAGGCGGCACGCGGGGAACGACGCTCTGGGACACCGGCCTGCCCGTCGTCATTCTCACGACGCGAGGCGCGAAGAGCGGCAGGATCCGCAAGATCCCGCTGATGCGAGTGGAGCACGAGGGGCGGTACGCGGCCGTGGCCTCGAAGGCCGGCTTCCCGCGTCACCCGGTCTGGTATTTCAACGTCAAGTCCAATCCACACGTGGAGCTCCAGGACGGGTCCGTACGCCAGGACATGACGGCCCGCGAGATCACCGGGGACGAGAAGGCGCAGTGGTGGGAGCGCGCGGTCGCCGCGTATCCGCCGTACGCCGAATACCAGGAGCAGACCGACCGGGTGATCCCCGTCTTCTTGATGGAGCCCGCGCGCGGGTAGGACCCGACGCTTCCCTGAGAAGTGCTTGGTACGGTAGCGATCGAACGCCCCAGTGCCGCCTCTGCACCCCGGTGTATGCGCCTGGGGCTTCTTCGTGCGTCGGTCAGCCGACCGGGGCGGGTTTGGTGCGGACGCCTTCGGCCAGTTCGGATGTCAGGGAGGTCAGGGCCGGGAGGCCGTCGCCCAGTGTGGTGACGAAGGCGGAGCCGACGATGACGACGTCGGCGAAGGAGGCGACTTCGGCGGCTTGGGGGCCGGAGCGGACGCCGAGGCCGACGCCGACGGCGAGGTCGTTCGTGTGTTCGCGGATGCGGCCGACCAGGGTGGGCGCGGCGCTGCTGACCGTGTTGCGGGCGCCGGTGACGCCCATGACCGAGGTTGCGTAGACGAATCCGCTGGTCACGGCCAGGGTGCTGATGATGCGTTCCTCGGTGGAGGAGGGCGCGAGCAGGAAGATGCGGTCGAGGCCGTGTGACTCGGAGGCGGCCAGCCACTCGTCGGCTTCGTCGGGGACGAGGTCGGGGGTGATGATGCCGAGGCCGCCCGCGGCGGCCAGGTCGCGGGCGAAGCGGTCGACGCCGTAGGCGTAGACGGGGTTCCAGTAGGTCATCACTACCGGGCGACCACCGCGCGAGGAGACCGATTCGACGAGGCCGAACAGGTCGCGCAGCTTGAAGCCGTTGGCCAGGGCCTGGCCGGAGGCGGCCTGGATGGTGGGGCCGTCGAGGACCGGGTCGGAGAACGGGACGCCGACCTCGACGAGGTCGCAGCCGCCGTCGACGAGGGCGGCGAACGCGTCGCGGGAGCCGGCGATGCTCGGGTAACCGGCCGGCAGGTAACCGGCCAGTGCGGCGCGCCCTTCGGCCTTCGTGCCGGCGAGGAAATCGGAGAGGGGACTCACGCGGTCGGGTCCTTCCGATGGGTCTGCGTCGCGGCGTCCGGGCTGTCCAGGTTGAAGAAGTCGGTCGCGGTGCCCATGTCCTTGTCGCCGCGCCCGGACAGGCTGACCACGATCAGGCCCTCCTGGCCGAGTTCTTGGCCCAGTCGCAGCGCGCCGGCCAGGGCGTGTGCGGACTCGATGGCCGGGATGATGCCCTCGGTCCTGGACAGCAGCGCGAACGCGTCCATTGCCTCGGCGTCGGTGATCGAGCGGTATTCGGCGCGGCCGCTGTCCTTGAGCTGGGAGTGTTCGGGGCCGACGCCCGGGTAGTCCAGGCCCGCCGAGATCGAATATGCCTCGGTGATCTGGCCGTCCTCGTCCTGGAGGAGGTAGGAGCGCGACCCGTGCAGCAGGCCGGGGGTGCCTTCGCCCAGCGACGCGCCGTGTTCGCCGGTTTCGACGCCCTTGCCGCCGGGTTCGAACCCGTAGAGTTTGACCGACGGGTCGTCGATGAAGCCGTAGAAGATGCCGATCGCGTTGGACCCGCCGCCGACGCAGGCCGCGACCGCGTCGGGCAGGCGGCCGGCCTGGTCCAGGATCTGGGCGCGGGCCTCGATGCCGATGATGCGGTGGAAGTTGCGCACGATCAACGGGAACGGGTGCGCGCCGGCCGCCGTGCCGAGCAGGTAGTGCGTGGTGTCCACATTGGTCACCCAGTCGCGGAGCGCCTCGTTGATGGCGTCCTTGAGCGTCCGGGAGCCGGCCTTGACCGGGATCACCTCCGCGCCGAGCAGCCGCATCCTGGCCACGTTGAGGGCCTGCCGCTCGGTGTCGACCTCGCCCATGTAGATGGTGCAGTCCAGGCCCATCATGGCGGCGATGGTCGCGGTGGCGACGCCGTGCTGGCCCGCGCCGGTTTCTGCGATGACGCGGGACTTGCCCATCTTCTTGGTGAGCAGGCCCTGGCCGAGCACGTTGTTGATCTTGTGCGAACCGGTGTGGTTGAGGTCTTCCCGCTTGAGGAAGATCCGCGCGCCACCCGCGTGTTCGCCGAACCGGGTGGCTTCGGTGAGCAGCGAGGGACGACCGGCGTAGTCGCGCAGCAGGCGGTTGAACTCGGCGAGGAACTCCGGGTCGATACGCGCCTTGTCGTACTCGGCGGACAGTTCGTCGAGCGCGGCGATCAGCGCCTCCGGCATGAACCGGCCGCCGTACGCGCCGTAGTAGCCGCGGGCGTCCGGGTCGTGCTGGTCCGGATGGTGCGCCTGCGCCTGCTGCTGTTCGGTCACCGGGTCGGCCTCGGGCACGCCGGGTGCGAACCGGCGGTGACGAGCTGCACGACGGCGGTCTTGGGGTCACCGCTGGTGACGAGTCCCTCACCGACGAGCACCGCGTCCGCCCCGTAGCCGGCGTAGGTCATCAGGTCGGCCGGGCCGCGCACGCCCGATTCGGCGATCTTGAGCGTTTCGAACGGGAGCCCGGGGGCGAGCCGACCGAACACTTCCCGGTCCACCTCAAGGGTTTGCAGGTTGCGCGCGTTGATGCCGATCACGCTGGCGCCCGCTTCCAGAGCCCGGTCGGCCTCCTCGGCGGTGTGCACCTCGACCAGCGCGGTCATGCCGAGCGACTCGACCCGGTCGAGCAGGGCCACGAGCGCGTTCTGTTCGAGTGCGGCGACGATCAGCAGGACGAGGTCGGCGCCGTGCAGCCGGGCCTCGTGCACCTGGTACGGACTGACGATGAAATCCTTGCGCAGCAGCGGAACCGTGGGCACCGCGGCGCGCACCGCGTCGAGATCGGCGAGGGATCCGCCGAACCGCCGCTGCTCGGTGAGCACGCTGATCACCCGGGCGCCGGCATCCGCGTAGTCCTTGGCCAGCACGGCGGGTTCCGGGATCTCGGCCAGGTCGCCCTTGGACGGGCTGCGCCGCTTCACCTCGGCGATCACCCCGACGCCGGGCGCGCGCAGCGCGGTCGGCACGTCGAGGGGTGGCGCGACCTTGGCCGCCCGCTCCTTGAGCGCTTCGAACGGCAGCGCTGCCTCTCGAACCGCGAGATCCTCGCGGACTCCTTCGATGATCGAATCGAGAACACTCACGGCATCACCCGCGAAACGCGTGAAACGCACCTCACAGCACTTCCCCTTCCCGCCAAAATGATGCTAACCCCGCGCAACGAAGGGATTCGGTTCGGGGTAGCCCCACGTTCAGCAACCAGAAGACGCGCGTTAGTCCCGGGTGGTCGGGTCCTCCCCCTCGGACAGCGCCCGCCACAGCTCGTCGTCCGGGTCGCGCTTACGTTTGCCACCAGCTGGAGTTTCGTAGTTCGCGCCCAGTCCGGGCAGGGTTTTCGCGTCCCGGACGATCAGTGCGCCTGCCGCCGCGACGACCAGTCCGGCCAGTAGCGCCAACGCGTGCGCGAGAAGAATTTGCGACAGCGGGTAACCGTTCGAGTGCGCACCGAACAGTCCGGCCATTTGGGTGAATGCCACGGCGATCATGCCGAGTCCGGCCAGCACGACGAGTCCGCCGACGATCCGGCGCGGCCAGCCGCGGGTGGCCAGTGCTGCGGCGATTGCGGCGAGGCTGAGCAGGGCGAGCGGCACCAGCGCGGGGGCCTGTGTCGCGCCATCTTGAGCGTCGACCACCTTGCCGTGCAACGGAGTCATCTCGACCGACCACGCCCAAGCCAGTTTCGACGATGCCCAGAGCAGACCGGCCCCGGCCAACAGTCCGACTATGATCATCCACAATGGACGACGCTGCGCCGGTGCCTCGGGGGCCGCAGCCGGCGCAGGGGATGCGGGGGCTGCGGGCGGCGCGGGAGACGAGGGCGACTCAGGGGATGGGGGCGCGGGAGATGAGGGCGACTCAGGGGACGCGGGCGATTCAGGGGATGCGGGCGACTCAGGCACTCGTGGGCTCCTCCCGAACGGCCGGGGCGGCAGCATCGGAAGCGGCCGGTGCGGGGGCGTCTGAAGCGGCCGGTGCGGCCATGGTGCCTGCCGTGGCGATCGCGGAGAGCACGGCGCGGGCCTTGTTCAGCGTCTCCTCGTCCTCGGCGACCGGGTCGGAGTCGGCCACGATCCCGCCGCCCGCCTGCACGTAGGCGACGCCGTCGCGGATCAGGGCGGTGCGGATGGCGATCGCGGTGTCCGCGTCGCCCGCGAAGTCGAGGTAGCCGACGACGCCGCCGTAGAGGCCGCGCCGGGTCGGCTCCAGTTCCTCGATCAGCTCCATGGCGCGCGGTTTCGGCGCGCCGGACAGCGTTCCGGCCGGGAAGCAGGCGGTGACCGCGTCGAAGGCGGTGCGGTCCTCGCGCAGTTCGCCGGTCACCGTGGACACGATGTGCATGACGTGGCTGTACCGCTCGACCCGGAAGAACTCGACCACCCGCACGGTGCCCGGCTTGCACACCCGGCCGAGGTCGTTGCGGCCGAGGTCGACCAGCATGACGTGCTCTGCGCGCTCCTTGGCGTCGGCGAGCAGGTCCTTCTCCAGCAGCGCGTCCTCCTCGGCGTCCACGCCGCGCCAGCGAGTGCCGGCGATCGGGTGCGTGGTCGCGCGCCCGTCCCGCACGGTGACCAGCGCCTCGGGGCTGGAGCCGACGATGTCGAAGCCGTCGAGTCGGAGCAGGTACATGTACGGGCTCGGGTTGGTCGTGCGCAGCACCCGGTAGACGTCCAGGGCGTCCGCCTCGGTCTCCATCTCGAACCGCTGCGAGACGACCACCTGGAACGCCTCACCCTCGCGGATGGCGGCCTTGGCGGCGTTGACCGCGGCGTGGTGCTCCCCGGGGGTGCGACGCCGCCGGAACTCGGGCTTGGGCGCGCTGAACGTGGCCACGGTCGCCGGGGAGGACGTGCAGAGCTGGTCGGTCATCACGCCGAGCCTGCGCACCGCGTCGTCGTAGGCGGCGTCGACACGCTCCGGGGAGTCGTCCCAGTTGACGGCGTTGGCGATCAGGGTGATGGTGCCTTCGTGGTGATCGAGCGCGGCCAGGTCGGTGGCCAGCAGCATGACCAGTTCGGGGACGTGCAGGTCGTCGGTGGCCAGCTCGGGCAGTCGTTCGAGCCTGCGCACGGCGTCGTAGCCGACGTAGCCGACCATGCCACCGGTCAGCGGGGGCATGCCGGGAATCGGGTCGGTGTGCAGCACGCGCACGGTCTCGCGCAGCGCGACCAGCGGATCTCCGCCGGTCGGCAGGCCGACGGGGGGCTGCCCGGTCCAGACGGCCTCGCCGTCGCGCACGGTCAGCGCGGCCGCGCTGTGCGCGCCAACGAAGGACCAGCGCGACCAGGACTCACCGTTCTCGGCGGATTCCAGCAGGAAGGTGCCGGGGCGGTTCGCGGCGAGCTTGCGGTAGACGCCCAGCGGGGTCTCGTCGTCCGCGAGCAGTCGCCGGATTACCGGAATCACCCTGCGCTGGGTGGCGAGTGCGCGAAACTCTTCGCGGCTCGGGTAGATCGCGCCGAGGCCCTGGCCCTTCGGCCGGGCCGTGACGGTGAGGTTGTCGCCGGACATGGCCTTATTCTGCCGGGCCTGTTTGACCAGCATCGAGCAGGGGCCTATATTCAACCGCTGTTGAAATGAGGACGGATGGTCGAGCCGAAACCGGCCACGCGCAGTCGTGGCCGACGTGGTGCCGGCGCGGACACCAAGGCCGCGCTACTGGACGCGGCCAAGGCCGTGTTCGCCGAACTCGGCTACGACAACGCCACGGTGCGGATGATCGCGGCCAGGGCGGACGTGGACCCCGCCATGGTCAACCACTGGTTCGGCGGCAAGCAGCGCCTGTTCGCGGCGGCCGTGCTCGAACTGCCGGTCAACCCGTTCGATCTGCTCGACGGCCTGATGGACGGCCCGGACGAGGAGCTCGGCGAGCGCATGGTGCGCCTGTTTCTCACCATCTGGGACACTGACGGCGGGCGGATGCCCGCGCTGGTGCGCAGCATCACTCAGCAGGAGGCGGCCGCGAACGCGATACGCGACCTGTTCGTGAACCACATCGTGGAACCGCTGGTCCGACGGCTCGGCTCGGATCAGAGCGCGCTTCGCGCGACGCTGTGCGGGTCGCAGATGGTCGGCCTCGGCATGATGCGCTACGTGCTGAAGTTCGAGCCGCTCGCGTCCACCGACCGGGAGGCGCTGGTCGCGGCGGTCGCGCCGAACCTCCAGCGCTACCTCACCGGCTCACTCGAGGGGTAGCAGCACGTCCGCGTCGAAACAGGACCGGTCGCCGGTGTGGCAGGCGCCGTCGGTCTGCTCGACGGTCAGCAGCACGGTGTCGCCGTCGCAGTCCAGCCGCACCTCCCGGACCCGCTGGGTGTGCCCGGAGGTCGCGCCCTTGATCCACAGTTCGTTGCGGCTGCGCGAGAAGTACGTGCCCTCGCGGGTTTCCAGCGTCCTGGCCAGTGCCTCGTCGTTCATCCAGGCGACCATCAGCACCTCGCCGGTGCCGTGCGCCTGCGCGACCGCGCACACCAGACCGTCCGCGTTGCGCTTGAGCCGCGCGGCGATCTTGGGATCCAGTTCGGTCATCGGATGACCACTCCCGCCGCGCGCAGGGTGTCCTTGACCTCGCCGATGCGCAACTGGCCGAAGTGGAACACGCTCGCCGCGAGCACCGCGTCCGCGCCCGCCGCGACGGCGGGCGGGAAATGCTCGACCGCACCCGCGCCGCCGCTGGCGATCAGCGGCACGTCCACCACCGCGCGCACCCTGGTGATCAGGTCGATGTCGAAGCCGGCCTTGGTGCCGTCGGCGTCCATCGAGTTCAGCAGGATCTCGCCGACACCCAGTTCGGCGCCGCGTGCCGCCCATTCCACCGCGTCGATGCCAGTACCGCGCCGGCCGCCGTGCGTGGTCACCTCGAACCCGGACGCGGTCGGCTGCTGGCCCTCGGGCACGCGTCGCGCGTCGACCGAGAGCACGATGCACTGCGCGCCGTAGCGCCGGGACGCCTCGCGGAGCAGTTCGGGCCGGTCGATGGCGGCGGTGTTGATGCTGACCTTGTCCGCGCCCGCGCGCAGCAACCGGTTGATGTCGTCGACGGAGCGCACGCCACCGCCGACGGTCAGCGGGATGAACACCGCTTCCGCGGTGCGGGACACCACGTCGAAGGTGGTCTCACGGTCCGAAGAGGACGCTGTGACGTCCAGGAAGGTCAGCTCGTCCGCGCCCTCCGCGTCGTAGGCTGCGGCGAGTTCGACCGGGTCGCCCGCGTCGCGCAGGTCCGCGAAGTTGACGCCCTTCACCACCCGTCCGGCGTCGACGTCCAGACAGGGGATGACACGAACCGCGACCGGCATGACACGAGCGTACTGGCTATGGTTTGCCGATGACCGAGCCACTGGATCAGCTCGCCGCAGCCAAGTACCTGTTGCTCACCACGTTCCGCAGGGACGGTCGGGCGGTGCCGACCGCGCTGTGGTTCGCCAAGGACGGCACGGATCTCGTAGTGTGGACGGTGTCCACGTCCGGCAAGGTCAAGCGGATCCGGCGGGACGGCGCGGTCACCGTCGCACCCTGCGATCTGCGTGGCAACCCACGCGGCGAGGCGGTCCGGGCGCACGCGCGACTGCTCGACGACACGGAGACCGAACGGGTGCGCGGCCTGATCAGCAGGCGCTACGGCGTGTTCGGCTGGGTGACCGTGTACGGGAGCAGGCTGCGCCGGGGCGCCAAGGGCACCATCGGCGTCGCGATCACGCTGGATCAGGCGGAATAGCCGCGCGCATCCGGCGCGAGGACACGTCCTCCTCCGCGAGCCTGCGCAACGCGGTGAGCAGCGGGTCGCCGAGCAGCGAGCCGAGCACGACGAGTTCGATCAGCTGATCGAGGTCGGTGATGTCCGCGGCCATGGCCAGGTCGAGTTCGGCGACGTCGTGCATGGCGCGCGCGTAGCCGGTCAGCCGGTCGAGCACGACGCCCGCGCCGAGCGCGCGGATGGTGGCGATCGCCTCGGCGGCCGAGCGCCAGGCCGGGTTGTCCGGTTTCACGTCCCAGCCGAGATCCTTGACCAGCGCGGTGACCTCGATGTCGCCCTCGGCCAGGGCCGCGTCGTCGGCCAGCGCGGGCGGGGCCGCGATCCGGTGCATGACCTTGCCGAGCAGGTTGTGCCGGCTGTCCGGGTGTGAGTCGATGGCGGCGAGCGCGTCCCGCACGCCCGCGATAGACAGTCCGGCGACGTCGACGAGGGCGCGGATCAGCTTGAGCCTGCGCACGTGTCGCTCGTCGTACTGGGCCTGGTTCCTGCTGGTCAGCTCGCCGGGCGGGAGCAGGCCGTCGCGCAGGTAGTACTTGATGGTCGGCACGGTGACCCCGGAGATCCGACTCAGTTCACCGATCCGCACCCGGCCCTCCGCTCTTTCGCGCTCTCGCGCACATCCAACCCGACCCTTGCCGGTCCCGCGTCTCCTGGCTACGCTCACATCGGATAACAGCACTATCCATTATCTATTCCAGGGGAGACTTGTCGTGGGGAACCTGAACAGACGATCCGTGCTCAGACTCGGCGTGCTCGGAGGCGCGGGCGTCGCCGTCGGCCTCCCGGCGGTGAGTTGGGCCGGCACCGCGCCCGCACCACCGAGCACGCTGCCCACCTACCTGACCGGGGTGTACGCGCCGGTGCCCGACGAGATCAGCGGTCAGAACCTGACCGTGGAAGGCCGGATCCCGCCCGAACTGCGCGGACGCTACTTCCGCAACGGCCCCAACCCGCAACCCGGCTTCGACCCGGGCATCTGGTGGCGCGGCAGCGGCATGGTGCACGGCATCCGGCTCGCCGACGGCACAGCCGAGTGGTATCGCAACCGGTGGACGCAGACCCAGCCCGGCCTCGGGGAACTGCGCGGCGGCGCGGCGAACACCAGCATCAAGCACCACGCCGGCAAGATCATGGCCCTCTACGAGACCGCGCTGCCCTACGAGATCACGCCTGACCTGGAGACCGTCGGCCCGATGGACTTCGGCGGCAGGCTGACCACCGCGTGCACCGCGCATCCCAAGACCGACCCGACCACCGGCGAGATGCACTTCTTCGGCTATGCCATGCGGCCGCCGTACGCGACCTACCACTGCCTTTCCGCGCAAGGGGAACTGGTCCGCAGCGTGCCGATCGACCTGCCGGAGCCGATCATGATGCACGACTTCGCGGTCACCGAACACAACATTCTGTGGATGGACTTCCCGGTCGTGTGGAACGCGGCGGCGCTGCAACGCGGCTTCCCGAACTGGAGCGACACGCACCAGGCGAGGATCGGCGTCATGCCCAAGGACGGCGCCAGCGCGAACATCCGCTGGTATCCGGTGCATCCAAGGTGGGGCTGGCACGTCGGCAACGCCTACGAGGACCGGACCGGCCGGATCGTGCTGCACGCGATCAGCGGCGACGCGACCGACTGGGCGAACACGCAGATGATCTTCGAAGGCACGCCGGGCGGCAGGGCCAAGGGCAGGCTCTACGAGTGGACGCTCGATCCGCGCGACGGCACCGTGAGCGAGCGGTTCCGCTCCGACGTGGTCACCGAGTTCCCGACCATCAACGACGGCCGCACCGGCCTGGCCAACCGGTACGTGTACAGCCCGACCACGCCGCTGGACGTCACCCGGCACAACCGGATCGTCAAACAGGACACCGTGACCGGCGCGGAACAGGCGCACTATCTCGGCGCGGGCCAGGTCTCCGGCGAGGCGGTGTTCGTGCCGGCCCGCGACGCGTCCCGCGAGGACGACGGCTGGCTGATGACGCTCGTGCACGACCTGACCAGGCCGGCCGCGGCGCTGGTCATCCTGGACGCGTCAGCGCCCGCCGCGCGCCCGGTCGCCACGATCCACCTGCCGCGCCAGGTCCCGTACGGCTATCACGGGGAGTGGATCGACGACCGCGCGGTCGGCCTCAGCTGACCGCGGCGAGGGCCTCGGGCAGGGTGAACGCTCCCTGGTAGAGCGCGGTGCCGATGATGGCGCCCTCCACCCCGTCCGGGGCCAGTTCGGCCAGCGCGATCAAATCGTCCACACTGGACACTCCGCCGGAGGCGATGACGGCGGCGTCGGTGCGTTCGCAGATGTCGCGCAACAGCCCGATGTTCGGCCCCTTGAGCATGCCGTCCCGGCCGACGTCGGTGACCACGTAGCGGGCGCAGCCGTCGCGGTCCAGCCGCTCCAGCGTCTCCCACAGGTCGCCGCCGTCGGTGACCCACCCGCGCGCCGCCAACCGGTGACCGGCCTCGGAGATCTTCACGTCCAGCCCGACCGCGATCTTCTCGCCGTACTCCGCGATGACCTTCGCGCACCACTGCGGGTTCTCCAGCGCCGCGGTGCCCAGGTTGACCCGGGCGCAACCGGTGGACAGCGCGACGGCCAGCGAGTCGTCGTCCCGAATTCCCCCGGTCAGCTCGACGGAGATGTCGAGCTTGCCGACCACCTCGGTGAGCAGTTCCCGGTTGTTGCCGCGCCCGAACGCCGCGTCCAGGTCGACCAGGTGCACCCACTGCGCGCCGCCGGTCTGCCAGTTCAGCGCGGCGGTGAGCGGGTCGCCGTACTCCTTCTCGGTGCCGGCAGCGCCCTGCACGAGACGCACGGCCTTGCCGCCGACCACGTCGACAGCGGGCAACAGGGTGAAATTCACCCGCGCAGCCTAACCGCTCAGCGCACCACCGATGTCAGCCAGTTCTCCAACAACGTCGCTCCGGCGTCACCCGACTTCTCCGGGTGAAACTGGGTCGCCATCAGGGTGCCGTTCTCGACCGCGGCGACGAAGTCCTCGCCGTGGTGCGCCCAGGTGACCTTGGGCGCGGCGATGGTCGAGTTCGCCTCCAGTGTCCACTCGCGAACGCCGAACGAATGCACGAAGTAGAACCGGGTATCCGCGTCAAGTCCGGCGAACAGGACGGAGTCGCGCGGCGCGCGGACCGTGTTCCAGCCCATGTGCGGCAACACGTCGGCCTTGAGCCGCTCGACCGTGCCCGGCCACTCCGCACACCCGTCCGACTCGATGCCGTGCTCCACCCCACGCTCGAACAGCACCTGCATGCCAACGCAGATGCCCAGCACCGGCCTGCCCCCGGCCAGCCTGCGGCCGATGATCCGCCTGCCGCGCACCTCGTCGATGCCGGCCATGCACGCGGCGAACGCGCCGACCCCGGGCACCACCAGACCGTCGGCCTCCAGCGCAGTATCGAAGTCCGCGGACACCTCGACATCGGCGCCGACCCGGCGCAGCGCGCGCTCGGCGGAGCGGAGGTTGCCGGACCCGTAGTCCAGTACGACGAGGTGAGACACGCGCCAAGCCTACCGATCGGAGTGTGGCGTGGCAGACACCCGGATCGGGAAATGTTCCGGGCGAGTTCGTGTTGACCCGAGTGGGCCGCCCAGACGCACAATTGCGCGCCTGCCCGACTCGTCCATTCACTATTGATGGAGGTGTTGGTGCCATGTCGCTGAGCACTCGTTACGGCGTTGACGTTCTCGGCATTGTCGCTGGTGGTTTTCTCGCGGTCGCCGCGGTGGCGTTTTCCGCACCGGTCGCGGGATGGGTTGGTTTCGCAGTATTCACGGGGTTGACCGTCCTCGGAGCGGCAGGCGCGATTTTCGCCAACCGTTCCTCGGCAAGGATCGGGCACGGCGTGCTCGGCCTGGTCAGCCTGTGGGCCCTGATCGCGGCTCTGGTGTTCGGTGGGCCGGTGCTGACCGCACTGGTCTTCGCGGACGCGCTGGCCGTCGCGCTCGTCGCACTGGTCGACCTGACCGCGCACGAGCTGACCACCGAGCGGGTCGTGCACCAGCTTGAGGTGCACCAGCCGACCGCGGTGAACACCGCGGCCTGATCAGTTCGCTCGGCAAGCAAAGGGGCGCACCGGAATCTGGTGCGCCCTTTGCCGTTTCCGACCTCGTCCGAGCTTGTCCGAATTGTTCTGCGATCGGCTCGCCCAGTGTTTGCTTGCCCCATGAGAGCCTTTCGAAGACAGATCGTGCTGGCATCCACTGTCGCCGCATTGGTGTTCGCCGGAATTCCGGCCTTCGCCGGTCCGTCGATCACCATCACCCAACTGAGCCTGCTGCCGGGCGGCAACTCCAGTTCCGCGACCGCCATCAACGTGCACGGCACCATCGTCGGCTCGGCCGACACCCCCACCAGCAACTCGATGGCGGTCAAGTGGAACGCCGCGGGCGCCATCACCAACCTCGGCACGGTGGCCGGCAGCACCTGGAGCGAGGCCGACGGCATCAACGGCGCCGGCACCGTGGTCGGCTACGCGATCCTGGCCAGCGGCGACGACGAGGCCGTGAAGTGGTCGCCGAGCGGCGTCATCGCCACCCTGCCGGTGCTGCACGCGGGCGACCTGAGCTTCGCCGCCGCCGTCAACGACAACGGCGCGATCGTCGGTGAGGAAGTGTTCGCCGGTCTGGGTGAGACCCACGTCATCCGCTGGAACCCCAACGGCACCATCACCGACCTGGGCACCGGCACGTTCAACCGGGGCGCGGCCACGGCGATCAACGACCGCGGCACCACCTCCGGCGGCTCGTCCACGGTCGACCAGAACGGCGCACGCGCGATGCGCTGGGCGCACAACGGCACCGCGACCGTGCTGCCCCAGCTGCCCGGTGCGGCCGAACAGCTCGGCATCGCCAGCGACATCAACGGTCTGGGGGTCCTGGTCGGCCTGTCCGGGATTGCCGTCCGGCGCCAGTACGAGGCGGTCACCTGGAGCCAGCAGGGCGCCATCACCGCGCTCGGCCAACTGCCCGGCGGCACGGACAGCGCAGCCGTCGGCATCAACGACAACGGGGTCATCGTCGGTGACGGCCTGGACGTGAACAGCGTCGGCCAGGCGATCCGGTGGAGCGCGGGCGGCGCCATGACCGTGCTGCCCACCATCGCCGGCAGCACCGACCCGACTCCGGCCGGGATCAACGACAACGGCGCGATCGCCGGCACCGTGCGCCTCGCCTCGGGCGAGCCGGTCGCCGTCCGCTGGAAGTAAGGAAACCCGGTGGGGGTGGGCGACAACCGCCCACCCCACCGGCAGGTCAGTCCGCCAACGCGGAACGGGCGTCCAAGGCCATCGGATTGGCCCGCATCGACTCGTTCCGCTCAGCGAGCCGCCGCGCGAACGGAGTCAGCAACGCCTCGAACCGCGCGGTCGACTTCTCGCCCAGCTCCCGCCACGGCCGGGCCGCGGCCTGGTCGGTCCGCTCCTCCACCCACTGCCGCAGCGCCACGCCCGCCTCGGTGAGGCGCTCGTCCCCGGTGAGCAGGCCGCGCTCGCGCAGCCGCGCGACGCCCGCCACCCAGTCCTCCTCCGGCCAGCCGCGCGCCTTGCGCAGGTAGGCGGCGGGCAGCCCATGCTCGGCGCCGAACGTGATCAGCGTCTCAACCGGATCCAGGTCGGCGGCCACCAGCGCGGCCACGTGACCGTCGCCACGCGACTCGCGCAGCAGCGTCGCGGCCTGCCACAACGCGAGGTGCGGCTCGCTCGGCACCGGGATCGCGGCGTTCGCCTCTGCCATCGGCCGACCCGCGGTCTGGGCCAGCCCGGCCGCGCGCACCGCCAGTTCCGCGGCCTCGACCATCGCCTCCCCGGTGACCACGTCCGCGCCGAGCATCCGGCGCAACGACCGGTCCGCGCCCAGCAGACGCGTGCTCAGGAACCGCTCCGGCGCGGCGATCGCCCACGCGTCCGGCAGCGCGCGGCCCACCAGCGAGGAGTGGAAGTTGTAGAACGCGGACACCACCCGCTCCGGCGTGGCCGCCCCGAGCGGCGCGGCGCGCATGCCGAAGTAGCCCATCCAGCCGCCCTTGCAGCCCAGCTCGTCGGTTGCCGCGCGGGACTCCGGGGTGAAGTAGGTGACGTCGTGGAAGGTCTCGTAGCGCACCCACATGCGCCGGGCCGGGTCGAGCATGTCGTTCATGGCGGCGACTCTAGTCAATCGCCAGTCAGCGGATGCCCAGTGAAGTTCGGTGAAACGAGCAGGTCAGGGGAAAGATCGGCGCCATGTCATCGCCTCGGACCGTCCCGGAGCGCCTGCTGGCCGGCGCGGGTCCGTTCCGCGAGTTCCTGACCGGCCTCGTGCTCAACAGCCAGATCAGCGCCGAGGCGGCGGGCCTCGGCCCGACCGACTTCTACACGCTCAACCTGCTCGGCGCGGCAGGTCCGCTCACCGCGGGCCAGGTGGCCGACCGCACCGGCCTCACCACCGGCGCGGTCACCCGGCTCATCGACCGGCTGGCCCGCGCCGGCCACGTGCGGCGGGTGCCCGACCCGGTCGACCGGCGGCGCGTGCGCGTCGAACTCGAGCCGAGCCGCGCCACCGGCCAGGACCCCATCCGGCAACCGGCACTGGACCGGCTCACCGAAATCCTCGCCGACTACCCGGACGAGGCGCTCGACGTGCTGTTCGAGTTCTTCGGCCGCGCCGCCCCGGCCCTGCGCGATGCCGCGGAGCAGGCACGCGTGACCAGACATCAGGCGTAGCGCAGGAATGCCCCCACCGACGCCGCGATCGAGTGCTCGTCGAGCCCGTGCGCGGCATCGTGATCGGCCAGGTCGCCGTACATCCGCAGCTCCGCCTCCCGGCTCACGCCCAGCGACCGCACCCGGTGCGGCAGGTCCTCCAGCGCCGCGTCGATCAGGTAGGTCGACGTCCCGGTCAGGTACGGCTCGACCAGCACCACGTCCGCCCGATCCGCGGCCAGCACGGCCTGGCGCAGGCCGCGGCCGTCCAGTGGCCGCACGGTCGCCGCATAGGCCACGGTCACGTCGATCCCGGCCGTCGCCGCCAGCACCCGGTCCAGCATCGGCCCGATCGCGAGCACCACGCCGCGCCGCCCGCGCCGGATGATCCGGATGTCGTCCGGCCGCCCGTAGTCCACATAGGACTGTGCGTTGGCCTGTTCGGACAGTCGCACGTAGACACGGTCGTCCCGGGCGATCGCCCTGCGCAGGAACAACTCCGCCTCGGCGGGACTGCCCGGCACGTACACGGTCCAGCCCGGCAGCGTGTCGATCAGCGCGACGTCGCCCGGCGCCTGGTGCGTGCGGCCCGCGCGGGTCATGTCGTACGAACCGCCCGCGCTGACCAGCACCGCGCCCACGTCCTGGTGGCCGAGATCGAGCTTGATCTGCTCGAACGCCCGCTCCACCAGGAACGACGGGAAGGTGTGCGCGACCGGGCGCAACCCGGCCAGCGCCAGGCCGCTCGTCACGCTGATCAGCAGCTGCTCGCGAATGCCGAGGTTGATCACCCGATGCGGATGGCGCTGCTGCGCCGGTTTCAGTGCGGCATAGGAGATGTCGGCCAGCACCACGGCGAGCCGGGGATCCTCGTCGAGCAGGCGGTCCACGGTCAGCACGAACGTGTCGCGCATGGTGGTGTCCTGGAGGGCAATGGCGGTGGTCATGCGGACAGCTCCTTCGGCTCGGTCACGGCAACGACGACGGAGGGCCGATCGGGCGCGGTGCGACCCAGTGCCACGGCCAGTTCCTCGTGGTCACGGCCGTTCACGGTGGTCACCGCCCAGCCCTCGACCGCGAACCGCTGTGCTATCCCGCCCGGCCAGCCAAGACTCGACGACGAGTTGTCGACGACGACCACGGTCAGCCGGTCGAGCCGCAGCCGCGCGGCGGCCGCGATGGCCTCCGCGTTGCTGCCCTCGTCGAGTTCCCCGTCTCCGATCAGCACGACGGTCCGCGGCCGGGTGCGTCCCTGCGCGCGCAGGCCGAGCGCGACGCCGACGCCGATCGGCAGCCCGTGGCCAAGTGAACCGCTGCCGATCTCGGCGGCCGGCAGCAACACCCGGTCGGGGTGGTAGCCGAGCGGTGAATCGACCTCGCCCCAGTTCGCCAGCAACTCGGGATCGAGGAAACCCTTCGCGGCGAGAACCGCGTAGTAGGCAACGGGTCCGTGGCCCTTGGACAGCAGGAACCGGTCCCGGTCCGGATCGTCGATGCTCGACGGGTCGACGCGCAGAATGCGGTCGTAGAGCACCCAGAGCACGTCGACGGTGGATGCCGAGGCCAGCGCGTGTTTCTCGTCGCCGGTCAGCTCGGCCATCAGCGCAGGCAGGTCGGCGTAGGAATGATCAGCGGTCACGCTCATGCGGCCAGTCTGCAAGTTCGAGCTAACTGGAGGTCAAGGCGTAAGCTCGCGGCGTGTCGAAGTTGCCGGAGTCGTTGTCCATCGGGCAGGTTTCGCAGCGCAGTGGGATCTCGCACACCGCGCTGCGCTTCTACGAGGACAGTGGCCTGATCACCGCGGAACGCACCGCGGGCAACCAGCGCAAGTACCCGCGCGCGGTGCTGCGCAGGCTCGCGTTCATCCGCACCGCGCAGCGGGTGGGCCTGAGCCTGGAACAGATCAAGGACGCGCTCGACACGCTGCCCGACGGCCGGTCGCCGACGAAATCCGACTGGGCGCGGCTCTCCCACTCCTGGCGCACCGAACTCGACGCCCGGATCGACTCGCTGCACCGCCTGCGCGACCGGTTGACCTCGTGCATCGGTTGCGGCTGCCTCTCGTTGCGCAGCTGCGGCCTGTACAACACCGACGACGAACTGGCCGCCCTCGGCCCCGGCGCACCCAAGCTTCGCCCAGCGGGCGAAGGCGGCGTCGACTGATCAGCGGCGTCGACTGATCAGGAGACGAACCAGGCGATCGCGCCGGCCAGCGCGAGCAGTGCGGCGACGGCGAGTACGACGGCAGTGGTCTTGGAGCCGTTCTTCCACGTCGAGTAGACGCCGCCGATCAGGATGCCGGCCACCGCGACCAGGCCGATCTGCGCGAATTCCTTACCCACGCGAGCGAGCCTAACCGCCCTCAGAGCACGCCCTTGGTCGAGGGCACCCCGGTCAGTCGCGGGTCGGCCTCGACCGCGGCACGCAGGGCCCGCGCGAGCGCCTTGTACTCGGCCTCGGTGATGTGGTGCGGGTCACGACCGTGGATGACGCGCAGGTGCAGCGCGAGTTCGGCGTGGAAGGCGATCGACTCGAACACGTGCCGGTTGAGCACGGTCGCGTAGTTGCCGCCGACCACGAAACCGGTCATCATCTCCGGCTCGCCCACGTGCACGCAGTACGGCCTGCCGGAGACGTCGACGGCGGCGTGCGCGAGCGACTCGTCCATCGGGATCCAGGCGTCGCCGAAGCGGCGGATGCCGCTGCGTTCGCCGAGCGCCTGACGGATCGCCTTGCCGAGCACGATCGCCACGTCCTCGACGGTGTGGTGCGCGTCGATGTCGATGTCGCCGGTCGCCTTCACCGACAGGTCGAACGCGCCGTGCACGCCGAACGCGGTGAGCATGTGGTCGTAGAACGGCACACCGGTGCTGATCTCGACCTTGCCGGCGCCGTCGAGGTCGATCTCAACGGCGACGGTGGACTCCTTGGTGGTCCGCTCGACGCGGCCGATCCGGTTCATCCAGTGCTCTCCTTCACCACGTGCGCGCTCGCGGCCAGGAACGCGTCGTTCTCCTCGGGTGTGCCAACGGTAACCCGGAGGTGGTGCGGGATGCCGACGTCGCGGATCAGCACCCCCTCGGCCAGATACGCCCGCCACGCGGCAGGCGCGTCGTCGAACAGGCCGAACAGGACGAAGTTGGCGTCGCTGGGCACCACCTGGAAACCCTGCTCGGCCAGCGCGGCGACGACCCGGTCGCGTTCGGCCGCGAGTTTGGCGACCGAGGCGAGCGTGGCGTCCGCATGCGACAGTGCCGCGCGCGCGGCGGCCTGGGTGAGCGCGGCGAGGTGGTAGGGCAGCCGCACCAGTTGCAGCGCGTCCACGACGGCGGGCGCGGCGGCGAGGTAGCCGAGCCGGCCGCCCGCGAACGCGAACGCCTTGCTCATGGTGCGCGTGACAACGAGCTTGGCCGGGAACTCGGCGATCAACTCGACCGCGCTGGGCTGCGGCGAGAACTCCGCGTACGCCTCGTCCAGCACGACGATGCCGGGTGCCGCGTCGATCAGGTCGCGCAGGTCCGCGAACGGCACCGACTGGCCGGTCGGGTTGTTCGGGCTGGTCACGAAGACCACGTCCGGCTGCCGCTCGGTGATGACCTTCGCGGCCTGCTCGGTGTCCAGCGAGAAGTCCGCGCGACGCGGCGCCGGAGCCCAGTCGGTCCGGGTGCCGGCCGCGATGATCGGGTGCATCGAGTAGGACGGTTCGAAGCCGAGCGCGACCCGGCCGGGTCCGCCGAAACACTGGAGCAGCTGTTGCAGGATCTCGTTGGAACCGTTGGCGGCCCACAGGTTCGCGACGGTCAGCGGGACGCCGGTCGATTCGGTCAGGTACGCGGCGAGATCGGTGCGCAGCGCGATCGCGTCCCGGTCCGGATAGCGGTGCAGCGTCTCGGCGACCACCTGCGCCGCACGGGCGATGTCGGCGACCAGTTCGGGCGGCGGCGGGTACGGGTTCTCGTTGGTGTTGAGCCGAAACGGCACGTCCAGTTGCGGTGCGCCGTAGGGGCTGCGGCCGCGCAGTTCGTCCCGGATCGGGAGTTGGTCCATGCTGATCTCGGACCCGATCGCCTCGCTCATGCGGACTCCGGGCGGAACCGCTGGGTGACGGCCTGGCCGTGCGCGGGCAGATCCTCGGCGTTGGCCAGCGCGACGACCTTGTCGGCGACCGCGCGCAACGCGGCCTCGTCGTAGTCGATGACGTGGATGCCGCGCAGGAAGGTCTGCACGGACAGGCCGGAGGAATGCCGGGCGCAGCCGCCGGTGGGCAGCACGTGGTTCGAGCCAGCGCAGTAGTCGCCGAGCGAGACCGGCGCGTACGCGCCGACGAACACCGCGCCCGCGTTGCGCACCCGGGCCGCGACGCCGCGCGCATCCTGCGTCTGGATCTCCAGGTGCTCGGCCGCGTAGGCGTCGGTCACCAGCAACCCGTCGTCCACAGTGGACACCAGAATGCAGCCGGACTGGTTGCCGGTCAACGCGGTGCCGACCCGCTCGGTGTGCTTGGTCGCCTTGACCTGTACCGCGAGTTCGGCGTCCACCGCGTCCGCGAGTTCGACGGAGGGAGTGACCAGCACGCTCGCCGCGAACGGGTCGTGCTCGGCCTGGCTGATCAGGTCGGCCGCGACGTGGCCGGGATCGGCCGTGTGGTCGGCCAGAATCGCGATCTCGGTCGGCCCGGCCTCGGCGTCGATGCCGATCACGCCGCGCAGCAGCCGCTTGGTCGCGGCCACGTAGACGTTGCCCGGCCCGGTCACCATGTCGACCGGTTCGAGCGGGGCCCCGTCGGTGTCGGTGCCGCCGTAGGCCAGCAGCGCAATCGCTTGCGCCCCACCGGCCGCCCAGACCTCGGTCACCCCGAGCAGCGCGCAGGCCGCGAGAATGCTCGGGTGCGGCAGGCCGCCGAACTCCGCCTGCGGCGGCGAACACACCACCAGCGACTCGACCCCGGCCAGCTGCGCCGGCACCACGTTCATGACCACGCTCGACGGGTAGACCGCGAGCCCGCCCGGCGCGTAGAGGCCGACCCGCGCGACCGGCACCCAGCGCTCGGTCACCGTGCCACCCGGCACCACCTGCGTGGTCACGTCGACCCGGCGCTGCTCGGCATGCACCCGGCGCGCCCGGCTGATCGACTCCGCAAGCGCGTCGCGCACGGCCGGATCGAGTTCGTCGGCCGCGCGGCGCAACGCCTCGGCCGGCACCCGGACCGTCGCCGGGCGGACCTTGTCGAAGGACTCGGTGAACTCCAGCACCGCGTCCACCCCACGCTCACGCACCGCGTCCACGATCGGCCGAACCCGATGCAGCACGCTCTCGACGTCGGTGTCCGGCCGGGGCATGACCGAACGCAGCCCGGCGCTCGCCGGAAGAGAATCCCGCAGGTCGATGCGGCGCAGCATGATCGCCTCTGTTGGTCGCAGGTCAACGGATGGACCGCGGATTCAGTCGAATCCGCTGGTCACCAGCGTACGGGTTCCGCGGACTGAGACGACCCCGCCAGCCCACCGCGAAGTCGTGCTAGCGCGGGATCCACTGGTCGAGGTTCCACAGCGGGCCCCAGTTGATGCCCTCGCCAGCGGCGTCGGTCACCTGGAGGTAGCCGGTCCAGTTGGCGCGCAGCACGTACGTGTGGTTCACCTCGACCAGGCACACCAGCCCGGGGTTCGCGACGTACGCGCGCTGGAACGCGCGGTAGGCGACGGCGCGCTGGCCGGGGTCGAGTTGGGTGCGGCCGGCTTGCAGCGCGGCCTCGGCGTTGACGTCGCCGTAGCCGAACGGGTTGCCGGCGCCGAGCAGGTCGTAGGTGGTCAGGTCCGGGTCGAACGGGTTGCCGGTGCTGATCAGCACCGCGTCGGTCGCCTGTTTGGCGGGCAGCAGAGCGGGGTCGGTCGCGGCGAGGTCGACCTTGATGCCGATCGCTTTCGCGTCGGTGGCGAAGTTCTGCGCCAGCGCCGCGTCGGTGGTGTCGCCGGTCGGGTAGTCGAGGGTGAACTCGGCGGTGACGCCGCCGTGCGTGCGGATGCCGTCGGTGCCCACGGTCCAGCCTGCCGTCTGGAGTTGGGTCTGGGCCTTGGTCGCGTCGTAGTCGAACGTCGCGGTGGGCTCGAGGAATTCGGGCAGGACGGACGGAAGGGGCGTGGTCGCCTGGCCGCCCTGGCCGCCGAGCGCCCTGGTGACCATGGCGCCGCGGTTGACCCCCTCGTTGAGGGCGAGCCGGATGGTGGCGTCGCCCGCGACCGGGTTCGCCTCGGGGAGGGTGATCGCGCGGATGTCCGCGCTCGGGTCGTTGAGCACGTTGAACGCGTCGGACCTGGCGAACTGGGTGGCCTGGGTCGGCGCGAGCGCGGCGCCGTCCAGCTTGCCGGCGTGCAGCCGCTGCGCGCGGGTCGCGTCGTCCGCGATGAACTCGACGGTCACCTTCTTGACCTTGGGCTGCGCGCCCAGCGTGTACTTGGGGTTGCTGGTGAGCACCAGGTTCTGGCCCTTGGTCCAGGACTGCAGGACGTACGGACCGGTGCCGACCGGCGTTGGCGCTGATGCGACAGGTCCCGGCGAGCTCAGCGCCGCGGCCGGGAGGATGCCGAGCACGAGTTTGTTCGGGAACGGCGCGTAGGGAAAGGCCAGGTCGAACCGGACGGTGTGCGCATCGACCTGGGTGACGGCGGCGAGCATCGCGTACTGCGCGCGCAGCGGCGCGTCGAATGCCGGGTTGAGCAGCGCCTGGTAGGTCGCGACCACGTCGGCGGCGGTGAACGCGGCGCCGTTGCTGAACGTGACGTTCTTGCGGAGGGTGACCGTCCACGACCTGCCGTCGGTCGACGGCACCGGCTGGCTCGCGGCCAGGGCCGGCCGGAGCGAACCGTCCGCCTGGTACTCGAGCAGGCCGTCGAAGATCTTGCTGGCGCCGTACGGAGCGTAACCGTCGAGCGGGTTGAGGCTGGCCGGCTCCATGGCCTCGGCGAGCACCATCGCGCTGTTGTCGGGGCGGCCGGACGCGCTCGGCGTGGGCGCGCCGGTGCACGCCGCGGTCAGTCCGGCAAGCAGGACAACCGGGAGCAACAGGTATCGGCGACGCACGATCCGACCCTAATGGGTGCGGATCGTGCGCCCGGCTCAGTGGTGGCTCAGTGCAGGTCCATGCCGAGGTCCAGCACGACGGTGGAGTGGGTGAGGGCGCCGACGGACAGATAGTCGACGCCGGTATCGGCGTAGGCCCTGGCCGCCGGAAGGGTGAGGCCGCCGGAGGCTTCGAAGCGGGCCGACGAACCGACTTCAGCCCGTCGACGGACGGCTTCCGCGCACTGCTCGGGGGTGAAGTTGTCGAGCAGGATCTCCTCGACGCCGACGGCCATCGCCTCGTCGAGTTGGTCGAGGGTGTCGACCTCGACCTCGCAGCGCAGGTCGGGCGCGTGTGCGCGGGCGGCCTTGATGGCGGCCGTGACCGAGCCCGCGGCCACGACGTGGTTGTCCTTGATCAGGATCGCGTCGCCGAGGCCGAGGCGGTGGTTGCGGCCGCCGCCGCAGCGGACCGCGTACTTCTGCAGCAGGCGCAGGCCGGGAAGGGTCTTGCGGGTGTCCCGGATCTGCGCGCCGGTGCCGGCCACCGCGTCGACCCAGGCGGCGGTCGCGGTGGCGACGCCGGAGAGGTGACACAGCAGGTTGAGGGCGGTGCGCTCGGCGGTGAGCAGACCGCGGACGGGACCGTTGAGCACCAGCGCCGGTTGGCCGGGTCGCAGGCGGGTGCCGTCGGCGACCCGCTCGGTGACCTGGCAGTCGGCGCCGAGCACGGCTTCGAACACCGCCAGCGCGACCGGGATGCCGGCGACGGTACCCGGTTGGCGCGGGGTGAGTTCGGCGGTGGCCACCGCGTCGGCCGGGACCGTTGCGGCGGTTGTCGCGTCGGGGCCGTAGCGGAGGTCTTCGGCCAGCGCCGTCCGCACGACGGCTTTCACTTCGCCGGCATCCAGGCCGGCGGTGGTCAGATCATCGATGAACGTGACCGGAGTCATGCCACACCTCCCAGTTCGAGCGGGGCGATCATGATCGACTGCCCGGAGACGTCCAGCCGCACGCGGGAACTGGTCTGCCAGTTCCGGTCGTCGCGGGTCGGGTATTCGGTGCGCAGGTGACAGCCGCGCGATTCGGTGCGCGCCATGGCCATGCCGAGCAGGTTGCGCGCGACGAGCGTGAGCGCGGCGTCCTCGACCGCCTCCCGTGTCCACAGTGGACGGGTGACGGTCGCGGCGTCGATGGTGGCCATGGCGTTGGCGAGACCGTCGGCGGCGCGGCCGATGCCGGCGTGGCGGCTCATGGCGCGCTGGAGCACGTCGCGTTCGGCGATCGGCGCGGCGGGCAGCGACTGCGGCTCGGCCGTGCGCGGGTCGCCGAGCAGGCCGGTGGCAAGGTCCTGGGCCACCGCGCGCGCGGCGCGACGGCCGACGACAAGGCCCTCCAGCAGGCTGTTGGAGGCGAGGCGGTTCGCGCCGTGCAGGCCGGTGCGGGCCACCTCGCCTGCCGCGTAGAGGCCGGTGACGTCGGTTCGACCGTCCACTGTGGCCGATACGCCGCCGCAGGCGAAGTGCGCTGCGGGCGTGACCGGGATGGGGTCGTGGGCGGGGTCGATGCCGGCGGCGACGCAGGCGGCGTGCACGGTCGGGAAGCGGCGGGCGAACAGCGCCGCGCCGAGGTGGGTGGCGTCCAGGTAGACGTGATCGGTGCCGGTTTCGCCCATCCTGCGGGTGATCGCGGCGCTGACCACGTCACGCGGGGCAAGGTCGGCGAGCGGGTGGACGCCGAGCATGACGCGGCTGCCCGTGTTGTCGACCAGCACCCCGCCCTCGCCCCGGACCGCCTCGGTGACCAGCGTGCGGCGGCCTCGGGCACCGCTTCCGGTGAACAGCACCGTGGGGTGGAACTGGACGAACTCGAGGTCGGCGACGGCCGCGCCGGCGCGCAGCGCGAGCGCCAGACCGTCCGCGGTGGCGACCTCCGGATTGGAGGTCGCCTGGTAGAGCTGGCCGACGCCGCCGGTGGCCAGCAGCACGGCCGGGGCGCGGACGATGCCGGGGACGCCCGAGGAGTCCAGCACGAGCAGGCCGCCGACCGCGCCGCTCGCGGTGTGCAGGGCGTCGACGGCGACATGGTCGGTGAGGACCGGCAGCGCCGCGTCCTTCGTCGCGGCGAGCAGGGCGCGTTCCACCTCGGCGCCGGTGGCGTCGCCGCCGGCATGGATGACGCGGAACGTGCTGTGGCCGCCTTCGCGGGCGCGGGCCAGGTGGTCGCCGGAGTCGTCGGGGTCGAAGACGGCGCCGAGCGAACGCAGGCCGGCGACGGCGGCCGGGCCGTCGGTGATGACGGCGGCGACCGCGTCGGCGTCGCACAGGCCGGCCCCCGCGGTGAGGGTGTCCTGGATGTGCTGGGTGACGGTGTCGCCCGCCTCGTGTTCGCCGGGCAGGACGACGGCGACGCCGCCCTGCGCCCAGCGGGTGTTGCCGTTGTCGATGGCGGCCTTGGTCACGACGAGCACGCGCAGGCCCAGTTCACGGGCGTGCAGCGCGGCCGAGAGGCCGGCCACGCCGGTGCCGACCACGACCAGGTCGGCACCGGCCTCCCACCGGTGCGCGAGCGGGCTCATTCGGCACCACCCGGGTTGCCGATCTCGATCATGCGCTGGACGGCGGCGCGGCCGCGCGCGGCGACGGCGTCGTCCACGTGCACCTCGTCCTGGCCCTCGCGCAGGCAGCGCAGCAGCGCGGCCGGCGTGATCATCTTCATGTACTGGCAGGAGGCGCGGTCGTTGACCGGCTGGAAGTCGATCTCGGGCGCGGCCTTGCGGAGCTGGTGCAGCATGCCGATCTCGGTGGCGACCAGGACGCTTCGGGCCTTGCTGGCGCGGGCCGCGGTGAGCATGCCGCCGGTGGAGAGGATCTTGACCTGCGCGTCCGGCACGATGCCCTCGCCGGCCAGGTAGAGCGCGGAGGTGGCGCAGCCGCATTCGGGGTGCACGTACAGTTCCGCGTCCGGATGGGCGGCCGAGCGCGCGGCCAGTTCGTCGCCGTTGATGCCGGCGTGCACGTGGCATTCGCCGGCCCAGACGTGCAGGTTGCGCCGACCGGTCACGCGGCGCACGTGCGCGCCGAGGAACTGGTCCGGGCAGAACAGGATCTCCTGGTCGGCGGGGATGGACTCGACGACCTCGACCGCGTTGGACGAGGTGCAGCAGATGTCGGTCTCGGCCTTCACCTCGGCCGTGGTGTTCACGTAGGAGACGACGACCGCGCCGGGGTGTTCGGCCTTCCAGGCGCGCAACTGGGCCGCGTCGATGGAGTCGGCCAGCGAACAGCCCGCGCGTGCGTCCGGTATCAGCACGGTTTTGTCGGGACTGAGGATCTTCGCGGTTTCGGCCATGAAGTGCACGCCGCAGAACACGATCGTGGACGCCTCGCTCGCGGCCGCGATCCGGCTCAGCGCAAGGGAATCGCCGGTCACGTCCGCGATGTCCTGGATCGCCGGGAGCTGGTAGTTGTGCGCGAGGATCACCGCGTCGCGGGATTTTGCCAGCGCGCGCACCTCCTCCGCCCAGGCGGCGTCCGGCTCGATGCCGGTGTACCGGCCGCTCTCGCTCCGCACGATCGGGTCATAACCAACCGCGGTCATCTGGTCCTCCTCGGGCCGGTCAGGCACTCTTCCTAGTTTTCGCCTTCCGGTTGAAAACTGACCGCGATAGTATCAGCAGAGTGAGTCAGTTGGCACATGAAGTGCTGGCCGCGGTCCTGCAGGTGCGGGAAAACTCACTTCAGGTACTGCTCTGGCGACGCGGCCGGGAACCCGATGCGGGACGCTGGTCGCTGCCCGGAGGCAGCCTCGGGACCAGCGAAGACGTGGAAACCTCCATCCGACGACAGCTTGCCGAGAAGGTCGACGTGCGAAAGCTCGCGCACGTCGAACAGTTGGCGGTGTTCAGTGCGCCACATCGCGTTCCTGGCCCGCGCGTGATAGCGACCGCCTTCCTGGGCCTGGTCCCGGCCGGGCTCGATCCCGAGGTGCCGGACGACACCGACTGGCACCAGGTGGACGCGCTGCCGGAGACCGCGTTCGACCATGAGGCGATCGTGCTGCGAGCGCGCACCCGGCTGCGCAGCAAGCTCTCCTACACCAACCTCGGCTTCGCACTGGCGCCACCGGCCTTCACCATCTCCGCGCTGCGCGAGCTGTACTCGGCCGCGCTGGGCTACCGGGTGTCCGCGACGAACCTGCAACGGGTGCTGTCCAGGCGGGGTCTGCTGGAGCCGACGGGGGAAACGCTGCCGCCCGGACCGTCCGGGGGCCGGCCCGCGGCGCTGTTCGGCTTTGCCGAGCACGGCATGCAGGTCACCGACCCGTTCGCGGTGCTGCGACCGCCGAACGCGGACCGCATCCCGTTGTGATCAACCGACCGAGCCTGATCACCCGGCGTGCGACCGCGTTACGCCGTAACGTGGAACCGTGGCGCAGACAACGATCCCGTTGTTCCCGTTGGCAGCGGTGTTGCTGCCGGGGACACCGTTGCCGCTGCACATCTTCGAACCGCGCTACCGCCAACTGGTCAACGACCTGATCACCGACGCGGTGTCCGGCAACCGTTTCGGCGTGGTGGCCACCAAACCGGGCTGGACCGGCGACGTGCGCACCGTCGAGCAGGTCCGCGAGATCGGCTGCACGGCGCTGTTGCGCGAGGTGAAATCGTTGCCGGACGGGCGTTTCGACATCATCACCCGGGGCACCGACCGGTTTCGGCTGCTCGACATCGACGACAAGGCGGCGCCGTACCTGACCGCGGTCGTCGAATGGCTGCCGGACAGCGTGCCCGAACCCCGGCTCGCCGCACTGGAACCGGCACTGATGGCGTCGGTGCGATCGGCGCATCGGCGCTACTGCCAGGCGGCGTGGCAGCGCGAGGACTGGACCGAACCGCCCGAGGACACTCCCCCGGATCAGTTGGCGCACCTGGTCGCGGCCGACTGCCTGCTGCCCGCCGAGGACCGGCAGCGACTGCTCGAACAGACCTGCCCGGCGCGGCGGCTGCGCATGATGCGCACCATGCTCAACCGGGAAGCCGGGATTCTGCGGGCGTGGCGCGCGGTGCCGATCCCGTTGTCGGACCTGACACCCCGGTCGAGCCTGAACTAACCGAGCCTGCGGCCGAGGTCCTCGGTGCCGCTCCAGGCGGAGAGCACCAGGTAGGCGAGGGCGACGCCGAGCGGCGGGGCAAGCAGGATCCACGCGGTGTTCAACTGTGGCGCGAGATCGAACAGCGACCCGATCTTCAGGCTGGCGGGCACGGTGTAGTCGCCCGCGGCGAAGGAGACGCCGGTCGTGGTCATCAGCCAACCGGCGGCCACCGCGCCGAGCACGGTGGCGACCAGCACGGTCGGGCCGCGCCGCTCGCGCAGCAGCCAGACCGCGACGCCGGCGACCAGGCCGAAGGCGAGGCCCATCAGCAGGTAGATCGCGACGTCGTCCCAGGCGTGGTAGGTCTCGTCGACCAGCGGCAGCACGGTGCCGTTGCTGCTCACGCCGACCCGTTGCGGCGGCGCGATCCGCGACCAGATCCAGCCCAGCGGCAGGCCGAACACGGCGAGCAGCAGCCCGATGCTCAGCGCGGGCAGCAGATCGGCCTTGATGACGACCTTGGGCCTGCGCTGCACCGGAATCCAGGAGATGTCGATGGCCGGCTCGACCAGTTGAGTGGCGGTCGACCCAGCCGACGCGGCTGGCGCGGCTGGCGCAGCCGCCGAGGCCGAAGCGGCCGGCGTGGTCGGGGCAGCCGGAGCCGGAGCCGGGGTGGTCGAAGCCGGGGTGGTCGGGGCAGCCGAAGCAGGCGCCTGGTCGGCCTTGGCGGCTTCGTCGGCCTCGGCTTCTTCGGCGCCGGGGGTCGATTCGGTCGGCTGGTCCGTCACGCCGTGCACCTTAGTCGGCCGGGCATGGGGTCGGCGTCAGCGGGCCGAGCTGATCTCGCCGTGTCGGCTGCACCGCGCGACCCAGCCGGCCGGCGTCACCTGGACGACCATCCGGCGCGCGCACTCGGCGCAGTAGCGGGGCGGGTCGACCAGGGCGAGGCGGCGCTGGCAGAGATCGTGCGCCGCCTCGGTGTTCGGCTTGCCGCACCAGTTGCAGAACGACGCCGTCATAGCGTCTGGCTCAGGGCTTTGACCGGCATCTTCAGCTCGGCGAGCATGTCGAGGTCGGCCTGGGCGGGGCGGCCGAGGTTGGTCAGGTAGTTGCCGACGATGATCGCGTTGATGCCGCCGAGCATGCCCTGCTCCGCACCGAGATCGCCGAGCGTCAGCTCCCGGCCGCCGGCGAAGCGCAGGATGGTGCGCGGCATCGCCAGGCGGAACGCGGCGATGGTGCGCAGCGCCTCCGCGCCCTCCACGATCGGGTAGTTCTCGTAGGGGGTGCCCGGGTTCGGGATGAGGAAGTTCATCGGCACCTCGTCCGGGTCCAGCTCGGCGAGCTGCGCGGCGAACTCGGCGCGCTGTTCGAGGGACTCGCCGAGGCCGATGATGCCGCCGCAGCAGACCTCCATACCGGCCGCGCCGACCATCTTCAGCGTGTCCCAGCGCTCCTGCCAGGAGTGCGTGGTGACCACGTCGGCGAAGTGCGAGCGGGCCGTCTCCAGGTTGTGGTTGTACCGGTGCACGCCCATGTCGACGAGGTCGTCGACCTGTTCCTGGGTGAGCATGCCGAGCGAGCAGGCGATGTTGATGTCGATGCCGGCCGCGCGGATGGCCTTGACGCCCTCCCGGACCTGGTTGAGCAGGCGCTGGTCCGGGCCGCGCACGGCGGCCACGATGCAGAACTCGGTCGCGCCGGTAGCCGCGGTCTGCCGGGCGGCCTCGACCAGGCCGGGAATGTCCAGCCAGGCGGCCCGGACCGGGGTCGGGAACAGGCCGGACTGGGAGCAGAAGTGGCAGTCCTCGGGACAGCCGCCGGTCTTGACGCTGACGATGCCCTCGACCTCGACCTCCGGACCGCACCAGCGCTCGCGCACCTCGTGGGCGAGGGCGAGCAGGTCGGTGAGCCGGTCGTCGCCGAGCCGCAGTACCTGGAGGATCTGCTCCTCGGTCAGGCCGACGCCCTCGTCCCGGACCTGCTTGGCGGCCACCGCGAGCACGTCGGTCGTCACGTCGTCGACCTGGTCAGGGGCTGTGGTCACCGGTTCTCCTTCGGCGGTCGCGGGCAGGGCGTCCGGTCAGTCTTACCTACCGAGGCGCTCCGTCCATCGTGGAAATGTTCACCGTCACACTTGCGAGGTCACCCTTCAGGCCGGGTGTCGAGCGGTGAACGAGTCGGGGTCGAACTCTCCGTCCAGCCAGGGCGAGAGCGATTCGGCTGCGACCGCGCGGAACTGCTCGCGGGACAGCCCGCCGATGCCGTCGGGCAGCACGCCGAGCAGCGGCGCACCGGCCGCGACCGGCAGGTCGGTGAGGTTGCAGCGGGCGGCGAGGTCGGGTTCGGCGGGCCAGCGGCCGACCACCACGCCGACGCATTCCAGGCCGCGGCGCACCAGGGCCTCGGCGCTCAGCGCGGTGGTGTTCAGGGTGCCGAGACCGGCGTGGCTGACCAGCAGGACCGGCGCGCCGAGCGACCAGGCCACGTCGGCGAGGGTGGCGCCCCGTTCGTCGAACCGGACCAGCAGGCCGCCCGCGCCCTCGATGAGCACCAGGTCGTGCTGGGCGGCGAGGTTGCTCGCGGCGGCGGCGATGTCGGCGGGGTGCAGCGTGGGCAGGCCGGCGCGGCGGGCCGCGGCCTCCGGGCTGAGCGGGTCGGGGTAGCGGCGCAGTTCACGCAGGGTGACGTCGTCGCCAGCGAGGGCGCGGATCGCGGCGAGGTCGCCGGGTTCACCGGGGAGGACGCCGGTTTGGGCCGGTTTGAGCACGGCGACCCGTTTGCCCGCGGCGCCGGCCAGGGTTGCGATCGCCGCGGTGACGACCGTCTTGCCCACATCCGTCCCGGTCCCGGTGATCACGAGCATTGTCACGGGCGGTCAGGTTACCCGGGGAGACTTCAGCTGACTTTCGCGGCGGCGAGGACGGCCGCGCCGATGGTGGCGAGGTCGTCGTCGGTGCTGACGTAGGGCGGCATGGTGTAGATCAGGTCCCGGAACGGGCGCAACCACGCGCCCGCCGACACCGCGGCATCGGTGGCCAGGGCCATGTCAACCGGGTGATCGAGCTGGATGACGCCGATGGCGCCGAGCACCCGCACGTCCCGGACACCCGGCAGGTCACGGGCGGGCGCGAGGGTCATGCGGAGGCCCGTTTCGATGCGGCGGACCTCGCTCGCCCAGTCCTGGCCGAGCAGCAGATCGATGGAGGCCGTGGCAATCGTCGCGGCGAGCGGGTTGCCCATGAAGGTCGGGCCGTGCGCGAGCACCGGCACGGCGCCGCGCGAGATCCCCTCGGCGACCTCGGACGTGCAGAGCGCGGCGGCGAGGGTGAGGTAGCCGCCGGTGAGGGCCTTGCCGACGCACATCACGTCCGGGGCGATGCCCGCGTGGTCGGCGGCGAAGAGGGCGCCGGTGCGGCCGAAACCGGTGGCGATCTCGTCGAAGATCAGCAGCACGTCGTGTGCGTCGGCGAGTTCGCGCAGCGCGCGCAGGTAGCCGGGATGGTGGAAGCGCATGCCGCCGGCTCCCTGTACGACCGGCTCGACGATGATCGCGGCGAGTTCGTCGGCGTGTGCCGCGATTGTAGTCGCGACAACATCCAGGTAGGACTGATCGGGTTCGGTGTCGAAGCCGCCGGGCGGTTCGGGCACGAACACCTGGTTGGGCAGCACGCCCTGCCAGAGGCTGTGCATGCCGCCCTCCGGGTCGCACACGCTCATCGGGTGGAACGTGTCGCCGTGGTAGCCGCCGCGCCAGGTGAGCAGGCGACGCTTGGCGGGCCGGCCGGTGGACTGGAAGTACTGCAGGCACATCTTGATCGCGACCTCGACCGAGACCGACCCGGAGTCGGCGAGGAACACGTGCCGCAGCGGTTCGGGCGTGATCTCGACGAGTTTCGCGGCCAGGGTGACCGCGGGTTCGTGGGTGAGGCCGCCGAACATGACGTGGCTGAAGCGGTCGATCTGGCCGTGGGCGGCCGCGTCCAGCACCGGATGCCGGTAGCCGTGGATCGCGGCCCACCACGACGACATCCCGTCAACCAGCTCGCGGCCGTCCGCGAGGCGCAGCTTGGTGCCGCGCGCGGACTCGACCACGAGCGGGTCGACGGTACCGGGCATCGGTCCATACGGATGCCAGACGTGTGCCCGGTCGATCGCGAGCAGGTCGGTCATCGGGCGAGGCTAACCCACGGCCTCAGGCCTTGAGTACCTCGACGAGCGCCGCACCCTGCGGGGTGCCGAGCCCGGTGCACGCGTCCCAGCCCGCGGTTGCCTTGTACGCGCCGTTGTTGCCGCCGGTGATGTCGTGGAAACCCGTGGTGGCCTTGCCCGCCTTGGCCGCCGCGTAGAGCGCGGTCTGCATCAGACCGAACTTCTTGCCGACGGCCTGGCTGAGCCGGCAGGTCAACGCGGCCCAGAGCGGGGCGACCGCGCTGGTGCCACCGATCACCATGTCGTTGCCGTCCACCCGGATCTTGTAGCCGGTCTGCGGATCGGCATCACCGGCGACATCCGGCACGCCGCGACCGGTGCCGCCGCCGGAGCGCTTCGGCACGCCCGCCGAGGACTGCCAGCTGGGCATGGGGAAGGTGTCGCTGACCCCGCCGCCGGTCGCCCCGCCGTTGCTGCCGTCGTTCCACACGGTTTCCGAGGTGATCGCGCCGGATGTGCTGGCGTGCAACGTGGTTCCACCGCAGGCCAGCACGTGCGGGCTGGACGCCGGGAAGTCCACGTGCTGTTTGCCGTCCTGCTGCGCGTCCTCGCTGCCGTTGTCGCCCGCGGCGACGGTCACCGTGACGCCCAGCGCGGCCGCGTCGGCGAAGACCTGGTCCATGCTGGTGCGACCCTGCTGGGTCCACTGGTCCTCGGACTGGCCCCAGCTGATGCTGACCGCGGTCGGCGTCGGGTTGGCGTGCACCGCCGTGCTGATCGCGTCGACGAAGCCCTGGTCGGTGTTCGGTCCGAAGTAGACGTTCTGGACCGCCTTGGGCGCGAGCGCGCCGAGCACCTCGATGTCCAGCAACACCTCGCCGTCCGCGCCGTTGGGGTCCTGGCCCGCCACGTTCTGCGCGCCGTCCACACCGACCGCGTTCACCGTGGGCGTTGCGATGCCGAGCCCGGAGAAGAACGCCTGTAGGTCGGGCTGGCCGAAACCACCGCCGAGTTCGATCACGCCGACCGTCTGGCCGGTGCCGTCGGTGTTGACCGGGAAGTCGTAGACCGTGCCGAGGGTGGGCGGGTCGTAGGAGGTGCTCTGCGCGGGTTGCTGATGCTTGCGGAAGTGCGCCCGCGCCTGCGGCCGGTTGTCCAGGCCGAGCACGGCGGTCACGACGCCGTCCAGGGCGACCGGCAGCCGTAGCTCACCGCTTCTGGCCCGGTACTGGGCGCCGTCGCGGCGCACATTGGTCAGCTCGGCGCCGAACAGCTCGGCCAGCGCCGAGTACGGGCCGGTGGCCACGATCCGACGTGATCCGACGTCGGCCTCGGTGACCTCGATCCCGGCCACGTTGAGCGCGCCGACGACCAGTTCGACGTCGGCCGGGTCGGCACCGTATGAATCGGCGAGCTGTTGCTGGCTGACGGTTTCCGGTCCCGTCACGAGTTCGACTGGCAATTCCGCACGTCGACGCAGGATCAGCGTGACGCCGAAACGTTCATCGGGCGCGACGGGACCGATTTCCTCCACACCGGTCAGGGCAGGACGGTAACTGCCGGGCAATGATACAAATGGTGACTCGGTCATATTCTGATGCTGCGCCCGTAATCAAGGCACGGCTAGCCGGGTCACTCGGATATACGCCGGCATTGTCACCCGGTTGTCGTATCGCCTCACACAATGGCCGCCGTGCGTGGTCGCAACAGCACGGGGAGGTGCGTCAATCCGTGCATCAACGAACTGTGTCGATAGGCGAGATCCTCGACCGGCACGGCCAATTCGATGCTCTCGAAATGATCGAGCAGGCCAGCGAACGCGATCTCGGCCTCCATTCTCGCCAGCGGAGCGCCGAGGCAGAAGTGGATGCCGTGGCCGAATGCGACATGGCTCGGGTCGCGGCTCAGATCCAGGCGATCCGGTTCCTCGTATTGGTGCGGATCACGGTTCGCGGCGAGCAGTGAGATCATCACGAACTCGTCCTTCGGAATCGTCACGCCGCCCAATTCGATCTGTTCCGTGGTGAAACGGAAGGTTGCGAGGTTCAGCGGCCCGTCGAAGCGCAGGAATTCCTCGATCGCACTCGGTAGCAGGGCGCGGTCGGCGCGTAGTGCCGCGAGTTGTTCGGGATTGCGCAGCAGCGCCAGGGTGCCGTTGCCGATGAGGTTCACCGTGGTCTCGTGTCCGGCGACCATCAACAGGAACGCCATGGCGAGCACCTCGCCGGTGGTCAGCGAATCGTCGTCATCGCTGGCGCGGACCAGTGCGGAGAGCAGGTCGTCGCCAGGTTCGGCGCGCTTGGTCTCGATCAGCTCGGTCAGGTACTTGGCGGTGGCCAGGGCGGCGACCTGCGCCTCATCCCTTGGCCCGGCGGAGATGAGGGTGTTGGACCAGCGGCGGAAGTCGTCGTGGGCCTCCTCCGGCACGCCGAGCAGTTCGCAGATCACCGTGATCGGCAGCCGGAAGGCGAAGTTGTCGAGCAGGTCGAGGGTGCCGTTCGCGGCGTTGTCGACCATGTTGGCGATCAGCGCGTCGCTGATCTCCTGCACGCGCGGGCGCAGGGCTTCGATGCGGCGCGCGGTGAACGCCTTGGTGACCAGCTTGCGCAGCCGGGTGTGGTCGGGCGCGTCGGAGTTGAGCATGTGCCGGAACATGTCATGCTCGCTCGTGGTCTGCGGACTGGTGCCCTGGCTGACTCCCTGGTTGCTCATCAGCGTCGAGGAGCGCACGGCGTCCTTGCTCAGCCTGGGGTCGTTGAGCGCGGCGCGCGCGTCGGGATAGCGGGTGACGATCCACGCCCTGGTGCCCAGCGGCAGGACCGCCTGGTGCACCGGACCCTCCTCGCGGAGCAGCGCGTAGAAGCCGTGCGAGTCCTGGATGGAATTGGGGTCGTAGGTCAGCACGTGATCGGGCACGAGTCTCCCCCTCGTCGCTGTTCGCTGTTCTCCGGTCCAACGATAGTTGTCGTGGATCAGTGCCCGGAACGAGGTTAGCGGCGAATCGGGCAGGATGAGGGCATGTCGCTGCGCCCGATCTCGCCGGAACTGCTCGTGGACGAGGTCGCCGAACTGCTCGGCGCGCTGCGGCCGGGCGAGTGGGTTCGGGTCGCGATCGACGGGGCGCCACCGACCCGACCGGGTGATCTTGCCGATGCGCTGGTCGACCCGTTGCGCACCAGGGGCCGGGCGGTGCAACGGGTGCGGGCGGCGGATTTCCTGCGGCCCGCCTCGGTGCGCTTCGAGCGCGGCCGCACCGATCCGGACTCGTTCTACACCGGTTGGCTGGACGTGGGCGGGCTGACCAGGGAGGTGTTGCGGCCGCTCGGTCCTGGTGGGTCGGGGCGGGTGCTGCCGGCGCTGTGGGACGCCGGCCGCGACCGCGCGGTGCGCGCCGACTATGTGGATGTCGCGCCTGGTGGGGTGCTGCTGCTGGACGGCTCGCTGCTGCTCGGCCAGGGCCTGCCGATCGACTTCGCGGTGCACCTGTGGCTCTCGCCCGCCGCGCTGGCCCGGCAGATCGACGACGACGTCCGGTGGACGCTGCCCGCGTACGCGCGCTACGCGGAGGAGGTCGCGCCCGCCAATCTCGCGGATGTCGCCGTGCGAGTGGACAACGCGCGCCATCCGGCGCTGTCCCGCAGCCCGCTGCGCTGAGGGCGCTGCTGCGGCAACGCCCAGCCGGACGGGGTAGCGTGCCACGCGTGGCTGTCCCAGATCCGGTCGATGTTCGCGTGCTCGCGGTGGTTGCCGAGTCGGGCAAGGCCGCGGTAGCCGACATCGCCGGCCGGCTCGGTATGGATCCGAGGGAGGTCGCGGCGCGGTTGCTCGCACTGTCCGCGAGCGGGCTGCCACTGATCGTCGGCGTCGAGTGCGACCCGAACGGGATCCGCGCGGCCATCGCGAACGCGAGCGGTTGGGGCAACTACCCGCCGCAGAACATGCCGAACCCGAACATGGGGCCGCCGTCCGGGCCGTATGCGATGCCCGGTATGCCGAATCCGGCCCAGAATCCGATGCAGAATCCAGCGCAGTCCGGCCCGCACTCCGCACAGCCTTACCCGGCGCAGAATCCGGCCCAGTCCGGGCCGTATCCGCCGCAGAATCCGGGCCAGTCCGGGCCGTATCCGCCGCCGCCTCGGCCGAACTACGGGGTTTCCGGTGGCCCGTCGGGCAGCTATCCGCCGCCCGGTTCGTTTCCGCCGCCCGCGCGCCAACCCGGCTTCGCCCCAGCCCAGCCGGCTCCGGCCGGCAACACCTGGGGTCCGCCGGGGAGCGCCACCTGGGCGCGCGGCGACCAGCCGCCGCGCCAGGCTCCGCCGCCCCCTCCCCCCGCGCCGGAACGGCACGCGGGCACCGTCGGCGAGACGCTGCGCACGGAGGGCCTTGAGGGCGAACACATCGCGATCAACCTGATCGAGGTGGTCGACCCGGCCGACTTCCTGTTCACCGCGGCCGGTTACCGGCTGCGTGAGGGCGAGCGGTCCGTTGTCGTGCACACCGAGATGACCAACCTCGGCACCGCGCCCTACCAGACCCTGCCCGACCTGTACCTGGTGCTGGTCGGGGCGGATGGCGGCACGGTCAGCAAGGCGCCGGTGTCGCTGTCCTCCCGGCCGCCGCACCGGATCGGCGTCGCGCCGGGCGACACGGCCGGTGGGCACACGGTCTACGTGCTGCCGGAGGAGTCGCGGATCACCGCGGTGCGCTGGAGCGCCCGGCCGGACGAGGACAAGAACAGCCTCACCTGGACCGTCGAGTAGTACTACAGGTCGAGCATCCTGCTGAGCACTGAGCGAATGGCCGCGATCTGGTCTTCGTCGAGCTGTCCGATCGGTTTGGTACCGGTCAACCGGGCGGCCGAGATGGTACGAACCTGCTCGATCCGAACCCTCACGCGGGACCGGCCTCATCCCACGTGTCGGCAACGGGTGTCTGTGCCTGGTCCCACCGGTCGGCCTCGGCGAGGTAGTCCGACCAGCCTTCCGGGTCGCTCGTCCGGAAACGATCCATCGCCGCGATGGCCCGCGATTCCCAGTGCTCGTCCAGGAGGCGATTCAACGTCTCCTCCCGGGTATGCCCGCTCACCCGCGCGCCTGCGATTACGCGTCGCGCAGCAGGTCGAGGGCGTGTTGCAGGTCGGCCGGGTAGTCGCTGGTGAACTCCACCCACTGGCCGTCGGCCGGGTGTTCGAAGCCGAGCGAGCGGGCGTGCAGCCACTGGCGGGTCAGGCCGAGCCGGCTGGCCTGGGTCGGGTCGGCACCGTAGGTGATGTCGCCGACGCACGGGTGCTTCAGCGCGGCGAAGTGCACGCGGATCTGGTGCGTGCGACCGGTTTCCAGGTGCACGTCCAGCAGCGACGCGGTCGGGAACGCCTCGATCGTCTCGTAGTGCGTGACGCTCGGCTTGCCGCCGTTGACCACCGCGAACTTGTAGTCGTGCTTGGGATGCCGGTCGATCGGCGCGTCGATGGTGCCCCGGCTCGGATCGGGATGGCCCTGCACGACCGCGTGGTAGCGCTTGTCCACGGTGCGTTCCTTGAAGGCGCGCTTGAGCACGGTGTAGGCGTGTTCGCTGGCGGCCACCACCATCACGCCGGTGGTGCCGACGTCGAGCCGGTGCACGACGCCCTGCCGCTCGGCCGCGCCGGAGGTGGAGATCCGGTAGCCGGCCGCGGCCAGGCCGCCGACCACGGTCGGGCCGGTCCAGCCGGGGCTGGGGTGCACCGCTACGCCGACCGGCTTGTCCACCACGATGATGTCGTCGTCCGCGTACAGCACGACCAGGCCCTCGACCGGCATGGCGGGCGCTTCGGCGATCGGTGTTTCGGGTTCGGGGAGGGTGATCTCCAGCAGCGAGCCGGCCATCAGCCGGTCGGACTTGCCGGCCGCGCGACCGTCGAGCAGCACGTCGCCCGCTGCCGCGAGTTCCGCGACGACCGTGCGGGACAGACCGAGCAGGCGGGCGAGACCGGCGTCGACACGCATGCCGTCCAGGCCGTCCGGGACCGGCAGCGAACGCGCGGATGTCACGGGCGACCTGCCTCGGCGAGCCTGCGCCTGCGCGCGACGCCGCCGTCGTAGTCGCGACCGAGAATGGCCATCAGCACGATCAGCGCGCCACCGACGCAGATGCACGAGTCGGCGACGTTGAACACCGCGAAGTACTTGGCGTACGGGCCGAACACCGACACGAAGTCGACGACGTGCCCCCGCAGCGGACCGGGGCTGCGGAAGATCCGGTCGATCAGGTTGCCCAGCGCGCCGGCCAGCACCAGGCCAAGGCCGATGGCCCAGCCGGTGGAGCGCAGCCGCGGCGCGACGACGACCAGCGCGACCACGACAGCGACCGCGATCAGGCTCAGGATCCAGGTCATGCCGGTGGCCATGGAGAACGCGGCGCCGGAGTTGCGGATGACGTCCAGGTAGACCAGGCCGCCGAGGAGGCGGATCGGCGGCTTGCCCTCCTGGTTGGCCACCATCAGCACCTTGGTGACGATGTCCAGGGCCAGCGCGACCGGGGCGACGACGGCCAGCACCGCGAACCTGCGCGCCGGCAGCGGCGGCTCGACGGCCTTGTGGTCGTCGGTGTCGTCGATGTCGGCGGCTTCCTCGGTCAGCGGCTCGCCCGGATCGCTAGTCACGTCCGCCATTGTCCATCAGTCGGTCAGGAACGGCGGCAGCGGGCGCGGGTCCGGGGTGGGGGCGCAGCGGCCGTCGACCTCGCCGTAGGTCCAGCGCGGCCCCCTGGTGACCAGGCTGTAGAGCGCGTTGGTGAACCGGCGCACGTGTTCCTCGGTGGTGCCAAGGCCGATGCTGGCGCGGATCGCCCTGGTCTCGGTGGCCTCGACCCGGTCCAGCAGCCTGCGGGTGCCGATGTGCGCGCAGAACGCACCGTCCCGCACGCCGATGCCGTACTCGGCGGACAGCGCGGCGGCGAGCAGGCCGGAGTCGTGGCCGGGGATGGTGAAGCTGACCACGCCAACCCGGTCCGCGTCCGGTCCGAACAGGCACAGTTCGCGCAGGCCGGGCACGTCGGCGAGGCCGGCGCGCAGCTTGCCGAGCAGGGTGCGCTCGTGGGCGCGGATGTGCGTCCAGTTGCGGCCCAGCGTCTCCGCGGCGACCGCGAGGGCGTGCACGCCGACCACGTTGGGCGAGCCGGCCTCGTGCCGGTCGGGGCCGCCGGACCAGGAGATGCCCAGGTGCGGGCCATGGTCGGTGACCAGGCTGGTGGCGCCGCCGCCGATCAGGTAGGGCTGCGCGGCCGCCAGCCAGTCGCCTCGGCCGATCAGCACGCCCGCGCCGAACGGCGCGTAGAGCTTGTGGCCGGACGCGGCGACGTAGTCGACGCCGAGTGCGCGGATGTCGACCGGACGGTGCGGGGCGAGCTGCGCGGCGTCCAGGGCGATGCGGGCGCCGTGCCGGTGCGCGACCGCGGCGAGTTCGGCGACCGGCAGCACCTCGCCGGTCACGTTGGACGCGCCGCCGACCACGACAAGGCGCGGCCCGACCGGGCAGTCGCGCAGGGCCGCGTCGACCGCGCGGACCGCGTCCAGCGGCGTCTCGGGGGTGACCAGCCTGCGCACGTGCGGGCCGCGCCAGGGCAGCAGCGCGGCGTGGTGCTCGGTGTCGAACAGCACGACCGAGGTGCCCCTGGGTACCGCGCGCGCCAACAGGTTCAGCGCGTCGGTGGTGTTGCGGGTGAAGATCACCGTGTCGTTGTCGTTGGCACCGAAGAAGGTGCGCAGCGTGCCGCGCGCCTGCTCGTAGACGCGGGTGGAGACCTGGGAGGCGAAACCCGCGCCGCGGTGCACACTCGCGTACCACGGCAGCAGTTCGTCCACTGCGGACTGAACCTGGGCGAGACAGGGCGCGCTGGCCGCGTGGTCGAGGTTGGCGTAGCCGATCTGCTCACCGGTGACCAGCGGCACGGTGAGGCGCGCGCCGACGACGGCGGGCACGGCCGGGGAAACAGCGGGGGTGACCGGGCGGGTGATCGCGAGCGTCATCAGGGTCCTCCAGCGGGTCTGGGAACCCATTGCTCAGGAGGGTTCCGCGCTTGCCCAACCGCGCCGCGCGGAGGGCCTGGTCTTCACCCGGGGCACCCCACCGCGGAGGAGGGTTGCCGGCCAGCAAGCCGGGGCTTGACGCTGGCACTCATGACCTGGCGCCGAGATTAACCGAACCGTCCTGATCCAGACCAGCCCGCTCTCGGATGCTGGGAAGCCCGCCACGACAACATCCGTCAGTTTCGCGCTCGGGTCCGCCCGCGCTCCACTTCTCGACTGCCTACTGTTTTTCCGTGCCCGATCGGCACGTAATTTTATTTCGTGCCGCTATTTCAGGTAGTTTGTTAAGCAATAATTGACAACGTGCCATCGGCGGTTCCATGCTGGCGCCATGACACCGTTATTGGCGCGCCGCGCGCGGCGCATCGTCGGGGTAACCCTCATCACCCTCGCGCTCGGCACCGGCACCGTGGCCTCGGCCGCACCCGCGCTGATCCCCGCGACGGACATGCAGCTGTCCTTCACCGAGGACGGCACCACGGCCTACGGCACCCTGCACATTCCCGCCCACCACGCAGGCCAACGGCTGGCCGGCGCGTTGCTGCTGCCGGGCAGCGGTCCGACCGACCGCAACGGCAACCAACTCCCCAGCTTCGATCCGGACACGCTGCAACTGATCGCGGGCGTGCTCGACAAGCAGGGCATCGTCAGCTTCCGCTTCGACAAGTACTTCTCCGGTCAGACCGGAGGGGGTGCCTACGCGTCCGACCCGGGTCGGATCGATCTGGCCGCGTTCATTCGCCAGGCCGATGCGGCGTATCGGTTGCTGGCGCGGCAGCCCGAGGTGAATCCGGCGAAGTTGCTGGTATTCGGCCATTCCGAGGGCGGGTTCACCAGCGTGCTGACCGCCGAGTCGGTGTGGCCGCGACCGGCCGGGCTCGCGTTGATCGAACCGCAGGACGAGCGCCTGCTCGACCTGATCGACCTGCAACTCGGCGAGCAGCTCGACGCGGCGGTCGCCGCCGGCGAGCTGACCGAAACCGTTGCGGCACAGAACAAGGCGGCGATCGCGCGGGTGATCGCGGAATTCCGGGCCGGCCAACCGATCGACTACACGGGGCTGCTGCCGAGCCTTCAGCAATTCTTCGCCACAGCCATCTTCACGCCGGCCAACGACAACTTCATTCACTCGGACGACTCGATCTTCCCGCCGGACGTGGCACGGCGACTCGCACCGGGCACGCGGGTGATGGTCACCTGCGGCACCGCGGACACCAACGTCCCGTGCGCGACAACGCCCGCACTGCTCGCCGCGTTGCGCACCGCGCACACCCGTGGGCCCGGTCTGGTCGTCCTGCCCGGACTCGACCACGAACTGCATCCCGAGGGCGACTCGATCAACGACCAGATCCTCGCGCCCGCCGCCATCGACGCATTGACGTCATTCGCCCGACCCTTCGCCGAGGCCGCCCGATAGCATTCCCCTCTACCCAAGGGGAGGTCGGGGACGATGCCAGGACCGGAGCAGGTGGACTATCAGCGGCCCAGTTCGGCCCGCATGTACGACTACCTCCTGGGCGGCGGCCAGAACTTCGCCGTCGACCGGGAGGCGGCCGAAGCGGCGGCCGCCGCGTTCCCGCACTTCCGGGCCGCCGTCCGGGCCAACCGGGCCTACCTTGGCCGGGCGGCCGGTTATCTGGCCAGGATCGGCATCGACCAGTTCCTCGACCTCGGTTCGGGCATCCCGACGGTGGGCAACGTGCACGAGGTCGTGCACCGCTACAACCCGGACGCCCGCGTTGCCTACGTCGACCGGGAGCCGGTGGCCGTCGCGCACGCCAACAAGCTGCTGGAGCACGAGCCGCTGGTCACCATGACCCAGGCGGACATCCGCTCCCCCAAGGACGTGCTCGCCGCGCCGACCGTCGCCGACCTGCTCGACTTCAACCGGCCGATCGCCGTGCTGGCCATGGGCATCCTGCACTTCCTCTCCGATGACGACGACCCGTTCGGCATGCTCGCCGCGTACCGCGACGTCAGCTGCTCCGGCAGCTACCTGGCGATCTCGCACGCCAACCAGGTCACCCTGACCGACGAGCAGGTGCAGGCATTCCTGGACGCCTACGCGCGCACGCCGACGCCCACGCTGTTCCGCAGCGTCGAGGAGATCCGGCGACTGCTGGACGGGTACAAACTGATCGAGCCGGGACTGGTCATGGCCCCGTTCTGGCACCCGGACCAGCCCGGCCCGGTCGACGAGGACGAGGCACGGGCGACGAACCTGCGCGCGGCCGTCGGCATCAAGCCGTAACGCTAGTCCCCGGTTTCGCCCTGCCAGGCGGCGTAGCGACCGGCTCGGTCGACCGCGCGCAGCCTGCGCTCGGTCGCCTCGCGCACGGATTCCGTTGCCACGACAAGAAGTTGGTCGCCGTGCCGTAGGCGGGTGCGTTCGTCCGGGGTGAAACCGTTGTCGCCACGCACGACCAGGCTGACCGTGGCGCCGGCCGGCAGCCGCAGTTCGGCCAGGTACACGCCGTGCAGCTTGGACTTCGGGCCGATCTTGACCTGGATCAGGCCCGCGTCGATGTCGTCCAGCGGCGCGGAGTCGACCTCCAACTCCTGTGGCTGCGCCTCGGCGGTGAGGCCGAGCACTCTGGCCAGTAAGGGCAAGGTGCCGCCCTGCACCAGGGTGAGCACGACGACGAGCACGAACACCGCGCCGACGAGTTGCTCCGCGCCCGGTCTGCCGTCGGTGAGCGGAATGAGCGCGAGCACGATGGGTACCGCGCCGCGCAGGCCGGACCAGGACAGGAACGCCTTTTCCCGCCAGGGCAATCGAAAGCCGATGGTGGCCAGCAACACCGAGAGCGGGCGGGCCAGCAGCACCAGGACCGCGCCCGCGACCAGGCCGGGCACGAGCGCCCTGAGCAGTTCCGGCGGCGAGGCGTAGAGGCCGAGCAGCACGAACAAGCCGATCTGGGCCAGCCAGCCGAATCCCTCCGCGAAGGAGAGCGTGTCGGCGCGGTGCGGCAGGTGCGAGTTGCCCAGCACCAGCGCGCACACGTAGGTGGCGAGCAGGCCGGACGCGCCGGCGAGGTCGCTGCTGGCGAAGGCGAGCACGCAGACCGACATGATGGCCAGCGGGTACAGGCCGGTGGCCGGCAGCGCGGCGCGGCGCAGCGCGAATCCGCCCAGCCAGCCCAGCGCCAGGCCGATCAGCGCGCCGACCAACAGTTCGTAGCCGACCAGCAGCGGCGTGCGCCAGGTGAACTGTTCGCCGGAGGCGAGCAGCACCACCGCGATGTAGACCGGAGCATCGTTGAGGCCGGACTCGAGTTCCAGCGCGCCAACGAGTTTGCGGCTCACGTTGATCCCGCGCAGCACGCTGAACACGGCGGCCGCGTCGGTGGACGCGAGCACCGCGCCCCAGAGCAGACCGGTGCGCCAGTCGAGGCCGGCGAGGAAGTGCAGCGCGATGCCGGTGACCGCGATGCTCAGTACAACGGCCACAATGGACAGTACGATGCCCAGTCCCAGCGCGGGTTTGATCGTCGACCACCGCGTGGTCAGGCCGCCCTCGGTCAGGATGAGCACCAGCGCGGCGATGCCGAGCGACTGGGTGAGTTGCGCGTTGTCGAACCGGATGCCGATGCCCGATTCGCCGAGCAGCAAGCCGATCGCCAGATACAGCAACAGCGAGGGCAGGCCGAGCCGGACCGACACGCGCACGGCCAGCACGGCGACGAGCAGCACGACGGCGGAAATGCCGAGTACTTCGGCCAAGTCCGCCACTGCCGCCTCCTTCGTTGCGTCCATTGTGGCCAATTTGGGCCGCCATTGGTTACCGAGAGGAGAAATCTCTCATTTGTCGCGTAGCTGGGTCACCTTGTCGATGATCATCGTCATCCGGTCTGGTGCTGCGTCGATGACGATGATCTTGTCGCGGCCGTGCGCGCCAACGACGATCTCGATGTCTGCGCGGCGGATGTCCAGCGCGCTCGCCAATGCCTTGCGCAGCGCCTCGTTCGCCTTGCCCTCGACCGCGGGCGCGGTCACCGCGACGATCAGCGCGGGGCCGTGCGGGCCGGGATGGCTGCCGCCGACGAACTGCTTGGCGGCGCCCTGCCCCCTCTTATGACAGAGCACCCGCACCGCGAACCGGTGTTCAGTCATGCGGCGGGACCGTGAGGGCGCGGACGGCGTCGTCGAGGTAGTCGCGCCAGCCCTCGGCGTCGGTCGGCAGCGCGCTCGACACCGAGCGGCGCAGCTGGATGGTGCCCAGGTAGGTCGTGTAGGCGAGGGTCGCACGGCGCGCCGCGTCCTCGGGCGGGAAGCCGACGCGCAGGTAGAGCGTGGTCAGGTAGCCGATGCGGCGCTCGGTGACCCGAGTGAGGACCGGGGCGACCACCGGATCGGTGGCGGCGGCGTGCAGGGCGAGTTGGACGCGACTGGCCTCCAGATCGGCGAAAGCGGCCTTGAACAGCAGGCGGAGCTGTTCGCGCGGGTCGTCGACGACGTCGACGCGGGCGATGATCGCGTCGGTCTGCTCGACCTCCCAGCGCTCCAACGCGGCCCTGACCAGCGCCTCGCGGTTCGGGAAGTGCCAGTAGGCGCTGCCCTTGGTCGCGCCGAGCCTGGTGGCCAGCGGTTCGATCGCGACCGCGGCCAGGCCGCCGTCGGCCAGGGCGTCCATCGCCGCCTTCGTCCAGTCGTCTTTCGCCAGTCTTCCCACGGCTCCATACGCTACCGTATAGTCCTCGCCATACGGATGCGTATGGAGGGAGCCCGTCATGATCAGCAATGTTCACCAGCGGTTGCTGTCGGCCTCGATGGACGAGGTCGGGGCGCTGCTGGACGCGGTAGCCGAGCCGAACAACGCGCTGTGGCCCGCGCCGCCGTGGCCGCCGATCGTGCTGGACCGACCGCTGGGGGTCGGCGCGATCGGCGGCCACGGGCCGATCCGCTACGCCTGCGTCAGCTATCAGCCGGGGCGACGCGTCGAGTTCGAGTTCCGGCTGCCGACGCCGGTGCGTGGCGGGCACGCGCTGGAGCTGATCGAGCATCCGGACGGCGTGCTGCTCCAGCACACGCTGATCGGGGAGCCGATCGGCGTCGCGGGGTGGTTGGCCTGGACAGTCATCTTCCGCGCGCAGCACGACGTGGTGCTGGAGCAGCTGATGGACCGGGCGGAAACGGCACTGGGCCGGCCTCCGAGGAGGCCGACCCAGTGGACACCGTACGTGCGGCTGCTGCGCGGCGGTTACGACCTCTTGACGACCGTCACGCGGACGTCAAGGCCGTCGCCGACCGAGGCGCTGAAGGCGCCCTCGGGCGCGGCGTCCAGCGCTTCGTAGCCGACCGCGTCGGCGAGCGTCTCGCCCGCGACGAACCGCTCATGCGCGCGGACCGCGTCGAGCACGGCGGTGGGGCCGAACACGGTCAGCGCGATCCGGTCGGACACGTCCAGGCCGGCGTCGCGGCGAGCCTGCTGCACGGCGCGGACCACGTCTCGGGCGACGCCCTCGACCGAGAGTTCCTCGGTCACCGCCGTGTCCAGCACGACAAGGCCCTCGCCGCCGGGCAGCGCGGCCGTCGCGCCCGGGTCGGTGGCGACGAGCTTGCGCTCGTACTCCCCGTCCAGCAGCTCGATGCCGGCCGCGACCACCGCGCCCGACTCGGTGGTCGACCACTCGCCCGCCTTGACCGCGCGAATCACCTTCTGCACGTCGCGACCCAGCCTCGGGCCGCAGGCCCGTGCGTTGACCACCAGCTCGAAGTGGCCGTGCGCGGCCACATCCGTGGTCAGCTCGACCTGCTTGACGTTCACCTCGTCGCTGATGATCTCGGTGAACGGTTCGAGCAGCGCCGAGTTGGGCGCGGCCACGACCAGCTTCGCCAGCGGCAGCCGTACGCGCAGCTTGTTCGCCTTGCGCAGCGACAACGCGGCCGACGCGACCTGGCGCACCTCGTCCATCGCGGTGACCAGCACGTCGTCGGCCGGGAGGTCGTCGGCGGCGGGGAAGTCGGTGAGGTGCACGGACCGTTCGCCGGTCAGGCCGCGCCAGACCTCCTCGGTGGTCAGCGGCAGCAGCGGGGCGGCCACTCGGCAGGTCACTTCGAGGACGGTGTGCAGGGTGTCGATGGCGTCCTGGTCACCGGACCAGAACCGGTCGCGCGAGCGACGGACGTACCAGTTCGTGAGCACCTGCAGGAAGTCCTCGATCAGCGCGCACGCGCCGGACAGGTCGTAGCCGCTCATGGCTTCGCGCACGTTGGCCACCAGGTCGTGCGTCTTGGCCAGCACGTACCGGTCGAGCACGTGCTGGCTGTCCGTGCGCCAGTGGCCTTCCCTGTTCGCCGCGTTCGCGTAGAGCGCCTGGAAGTAGTAGGTGTTCCAGAGCGGGAGGACCGCTGCCCGCACCGAGTCGCGGATGCCGCGCTCGGTGACGATCAGGTTGCCACCGCGCAGGATCGGCGATGCCATCAGGAACCAGCGCATCGCGTCCGACCCGTCCCGGTCGAACACCTCGTTCACGTCCGGATAGTTGCGCCGCGACTTGGACATCTTCTGCCCGTCGTCGCCGAGCACGATGCCGTGCGCGATCGCGCTGCGGAACGCGGGACGGTCGAACAGAGCGGTCGCGAGCACGTGCATGTAGTAGAACCAGGCGCGGGTCTGGCCGTTGTACTCGACGATGAAGTCGCCCGGGTAGTGGTGCTCGAACCAGTCGGTGGCCTCGAAGGGGTAATGGACCTGGGCGAAGGGCATCGAGCCGGACTCGAACCAGCCGTCCAGCACCTCGGGCACCCGGCGCATGGTCGCGTTGCCGCTCGGGTCGTCCGGGTTGGGCCTGGTCAGCTCGTCGACGAACGGGCGGTGCAGGTCGGTCAGGCGCACGCCGAAGTCGCGCTCCAGCTCATCCAGCGAGCCGTACACGTCGGTGCGCGGGAAGTTGGGGTCGTCCGACACCCACACCGGCAGCGGCGAGGCCCAGAACCGGTTGCGGGAGATGCACCAGTCCCGGGCGCCGGCCAGCCACTTGCCGAACTGGCCGTCCTTGATGTGCTCGGGCGTCCAGCTGATCTGCTGGTTCAGCTCGACCATGCGGTCGCGGAACGCGGTGACCGACAGGAACCAGGAGTCGACCGCCTTGTACACCAACGGGTTGTCGCAGCGCCAGCAGTGCGGGTAGGAGTGCACATAGCTGTCCTGGCGAACAAGGACGCCGCGTTCGCGCAGTTCGCGCAGGACCGGCTTGTTCGCCTCGAACACCTGCAAACCCTCGAAGCGCGGGGCAACCGAGGTGAAGCGGGCGTGCGCGTCGACGGTCAGGAACGCCGGGATGCCGTTGGCGGTGCAGACGTTGTAGTCGTCCTCGCCGTGCGCTGGCGCGACCTGCACGACACCCGTACCGTCCTCAGTGGACACGAAGTCGCCCGCGAGCACGGTGAACGCCTTGGGGTTGTCGGCGAACTGTTCGACGAGGAAGTCGAAGACCGGCGTGTAGCGGCGACCGACCAGGGCGCTGCCCTTGACCGTGTCGACGCGGGTCGCGCCCTCGAACTCCTTCTCATAGGCGCCCAGCCGGGCCTCGGCCAGGATCCAGCGGTGGCCGTCCTTTTCGAGCACGGCGTAGTCGATGTCCGCACCGACGACCATGGCCACGTTCGGCACCAGCGTCCACGGCATGGTCGTCCAGGCCAGGATCCGCTCGCCGGTCTCCAGCTCGAACCAGACGGTCGAGGCCGGGTCCTGGCGGTCGCGGTAGGTGCCGGCGTCCATCCGCAGCTCGGCGGCGGCCAGCGGGGTCTCGCAGCGCCAGCAGTAGGGCAGCACCCGGAACGCCTGGTAGATCAGGCCCTTGTCGTAGAGCGACTTGAACGCCCACATGACGCTCTCCATGAAGGAGAGGTCGAGGGTCTTGTAGTCGTTGTCGAAGTCGACCCAGCGCGCCTGGCGAGTCACGTAGTCGCGCCACTCGTGCGTGTAGCGCATGACCGAGGTGCGGCACACCTCGTTGAACTTCTCGACGCCGAACTCCTCGATCTCGGCCTTCACCTTGAAGCCGAGTTCGCGCTCGGCCTCGACCTCGGCCGGCAGGCCGTGGCAGTCCCAGCCGAACCGGCGCTCGACCCGGTGACCGAGCATGGTCTGGTAGCGCGGCACCGCGTCCTTGACGTAGCCGGTGAGCAGGTGGCCGTAGTGCGGCAGGCCGTTGGCGAAGGGCGGACCGTCGTAGAAGACGAACTCGTTGTCGCCGTTCTCGCCGACCGGGCGGTGGTCGACGCTGGCCTGGAAGGTGTCGTCCTTGGCCCAGTAGTCGAGCACGCCACGTTCCAGCTCTGGGAAGGACGGCTGCGCCGGTACGGCCGCGTCGGAGTTCTTCGGGTAACTCATGGTGCGGGTCACTCCATCGTCGTTCGCATAGACCGAAGTCCACACGGGGACGAGAGGGCCGAGCTGTCTCGGCATCCCGCGGTACCACCCCGCTTGCGCTCCCCGGTGATCAGCGAGCGCCGCTCGACATCGGCTGTGACGGGCCTACCCGTCCGGTTCTACTGAGGCTGACGCCCGTTCTTCCGGAGGCTCCCCGGTGATGGCCGGATCGGTGCCTTTCCACCCAAGAATATCGGGTCCGGCAACCTGGTTATTCCCGAGGTCGGTCACTCGGCGCCCGCGCGGTGCCGTTCGGCGATCACCGCGTCGGGGGTGCAGATCGCGCACGGATTGAAGCCGAGCTGGCGCGCCTCGCGGACCGGCAGCGGGAGGGTCGTCCGTTCGCCGACCCAGCGGCAGCCGTCGAGGTGGTAGCGCGGCCGTTCGTCCAGCACGAAGACCTCGACATCGAGATCGGTGACGATGAGCACATCGGCCGCGTCGGTGTCCTCCTCGGCCGGCTCGGCCTCAGGGTCGAGTTCAGCTTCAGGGTCCGGCTCGTCGGATTCCTCCGCTGTCGCGGCGAGGGCGGGTTCCGGGGCCGAGGGTTCCGGCGCGTGCTTGCGACGCCACCAGTCCGCGATCAGCATCGCCGTCGCGGCGACGCTGGCCACCACCGAGATCCACGCCCAGAACATGGCCGACGTGGCCAGTGCGACGACAAGCAGGCCGAGGGCGGCCAGGACGAGAACGAGAGCTAGCAACAGCATGATCTCGTCCTACCTGGCCGCCCTCGGCCTGCTGGAAAGCCGAAAGAACTACACCCGGACCAGCTACCCCAGAAGGGTCAGCCCGCCTCTGCGCGCGGGCCGAAGGAATAGCCGGTCTGGTTTGCTCGCGTCTCCGCGTGCGCGGCCGAACCACGGTCGTTGAGATCGCGCAGGCTCGACTCGAGCAGCGTCTTCAACCTGGTCCGGTACTCGCGTTCGAAGGTCCGCAGCTTCTCGATCTCGGTGTCGAGCTGCTTCTTCTCGGCCGTGATCGTGCTGAGTACCTCGGTGTGCTTGCGGGTCGCGTCGCGTTCCAGCGTGGTGGCCTTGTCCCTGGCCTGACGCTCGACCGTCTCGGCCCGGGTACGTGCCTCGTTGAGCATGGTCTCGGCCCTGGTCCTGGCCTCGTTGACCATCGTGTCGGACTTGGCGCGGGCCTCGGAGAGCAACTGCTCCGACTTGGTCCTCGCCTCCGCCAGCATGCCGTCCGCCTCGGACTTGGCCTCACCGGTCAACCGGTCGGCCATCTCCTGGGCGAGCCCCAGCACCTTTGCCGCCTGCACGTGGTGATCGCCGCCGGCCATGCCTCCCGGCGCCGTCTCCTCCATCGAAGAGGGCGGCGGAACCGGCGCGAGCCGGCGGGAGGGAGCTGGGTCAACGGATCCGAGCTGCGTGCGTGCACCGTCGAGGTCCGACCGCGCCGCATCGAGCTGCTGGTCCAACTGCTCGACCTGCGCCCGGAGTTCGTTGTTCTCTTCGATCAGACGAGCCAACTCCGCCTCGATCAGGTCGAGGAAGGCGTCAACCTCGTCTTCGTTATAGCCCCGCTTGCCAATAGGAGGCTTGCTGAACGCGACGTTGTGCACGTCAGCGGGGGTCAAGCCCATCAGATCACCTCACGCACTCACGGCTGCCGGAACCCGGAGCCCCGTCATCCCGGGAACGCCAGTCGCATCAGAATGAACACGACCAGCAGCAGCACCATAATCGATACGTCTAGTCCCACGCCGCCGATTCGCACCATCGGGATCACCCGACGGACCAAACGCACCGGTGGGTCGGTCACTGTGTAGATCGTTTCCAGGGTCACCGCTACCCCGCCAGCCGGACGCCATTCCCTCGCGAACGCCCGGACGAGCTCCACCACCACACGGGCAGTGAGCAGTAACCAGAAGACGAACAACACGTAGTAGAGCACGAACCGAGCGGTTTCCACAGTTCAACTGTGCCACCAATGTCGCTCGGAGGTCAGTCGGGGCGGACAAGTGGTAGCCGCCTATCCGAAGAATCCGCCCTCTGCGATGCGACGATGGTCTTCAGCGGTGAGGTCGACGTCGGGCGGTGAGATCAAGAACACCTTGTCGGTCACCTTGTCGATGTCGCCCCGCATCGCGAAGGCCAAACCCGCGGCGAAGTCGACCACTCGCCGAGCGTGAGCATCGGACAGCGCGGTGAGGTTGATGATCACCGGATTGCCGTCCCGGTACTGCTCACCGATGGTGCGGGCGTCCTCGTAGCTGCGCGGGTGCAGCGTGGTCACGCGGCTCAGCGCCGGCTGCGAACCCGTGGTCGGCTCGGCGGCCGGGCGGGTGCGCGGTGCCGGTTCGAGGTCGGGCTGCTCGGCCAGCGCGCCCCGGATCGGCGTCGCGCTGCGCTGGGAGGTCTCGGTCAGCCACGGCCGGGCGCCCCTGGGGCCGGTGCCGGCCGAGAAGCTGCGCAGGTCGTCACTGGAGTCCAGGCGGGACACCGGACGCGCCCCGTCGGAGATCCGCCGCCTGCTGGCGGCGCGATCGCCGTAGCCGTCGAAGTCCTCCGCCGGCCCCGAGGCGTAGGCCGACGAGTACGCTCCGTAACGATCGTCGTCCTCGTACTCGTCCAGCTCGTCGGCAGGGACCATCCCGAAGTAGGCCTTCAACTTCTGCAGCGCACTCATGACAGCCCTTTCTTCGTGACGCCTGGCGTCGCGAAACGCGAGCGACCGCCGCCCCGTCCTCCCGGCGATCTGTACCCGTGCTATGCCGAGGCTAATCTCCGTCCACCGAGCAGCGCGGTTCCGACACGCACACATGTCGACCCACTGGCGATCGCCGCCTCAAGGTCACCGCTCATGCCGATGGACAGTTCTGTCGCTCTCGGATGGTGTTCACGCAAGGTGATCACCACACCTGCTAGACGTTCAAAAGCTCGTCTTGGTTCACTCTCAAGCGGAGCTACTGCCATGACTCCGCGTAGTCGCAGCTCGGACTTGTTCTCGATCAGGTCGGCCAATCTCACCAGATCCGGCAGCGGGCAGCCACCACGTTGTGGATCTCCGTCAATACTGGCCTGGACCAACACGTCCAGCGCGCCGGTTCGCGAACCTCGATCAATTGCCACCCGAACGGATGATGCGAGCGCGTCCGCGAGCCGGGGCGAGTCGACCGACTGGACCT
>DASZJG010000101.1:0-30317 GCA_035948315.1 Pseudonocardiaceae bacterium
CATCATCGCCACCACCGGCTGCCCCTCCGGCGAGGTGCAGACCCGGCTGCGGCTCGGCCAGCCTGCCGAGGCGATCCAGGCGGCGAGTGACTATCGGGACATTTTCGGCAAGGACAACTTCTTCCTCGAACTGATGGACCACGGCCTGCCGATCGAGCGGTCGGTGCGCGTGGGTCTGCTGGAGATCGCGAAGAAGCTGGAGCTGCCGCCGCTGGCCACCAATGACAGCCACTACGTCACCAAGGACCAGGCCGAGGCGCACTCGGCGCTGCTGTGCGTGCAGTCCGGCAAGACGCTCAACGACCCGAACCGGTTCAAGTTCGACGGCGACGGCTACTACCTCAAGTCGGCGGAGGAGATGCGCGCCTACTGGGACAAGGAGGTCCCGGGCGCGGCGAGCAACACGCTGCTGATCGCCAGCCGCGTCGAGCCCTACACCGACGTGTACACGATGGTCGACCGGATGCCGATCTTCCCGGTGCCCGAGGGCGAGACCCAGCAGAGCTGGCTGACCAAGGAGATCAAGGCTGGCCTGGAGCGCCGTTTCCCGAACGGGGTGGCGCCGAACTACATCGAGCGCGCCGAGTACGAGCTGGGCGTGATCGTGCAGAAAGGCTTCCCGGCCTACTTCCTCGTGGTCGCCGACCTGGTGCGGCACGCCCACGAGGTCGGCATCCGGGTCGGGCCGGGTCGTGGTTCGGCGGCGGGCTCGCTGGTCGCGTACGCGCTGGGCATCACCAATGTGGACCCGATCGAGCACGGTCTGCTGTTCGAACGGTTCCTGAACCCGGAACGACCGTCCGCGCCCGACGTCGACATGGACTTCGACGACCGCAGGCGCGGCGAGATGATCACCTACGCGACCAACAAGTACGGCGCGGACAAGGTCGCCCAGGTCATCACGTTCGGCACGATCAAGACCAAGGCCGCGCTCAAGGACGCCGCTCGTGTCCTGCACGGCCAGCCCGGGTTCAGCATCGCGGACCGGATCTCCAAGGCGCTGCCGCCGCCGATCATGGCCAAGGACATTCCGCTCTCCGGCATCGTCGACCCGAAGCACGAGCGGTACGCGGAAGCCGCCGAGGTGCGCGGGCTGATCGAGACCGACCCCGAGGTGTCCAAGATCTTTGACACCGCGCGCGGACTCGAAGGTCTGATCCGCAACGCAGGCGTGCACGCCTGCGCGGTGATCATGTCCTCGCAGCCGCTGATCGACACGATCCCGTTGTGGCAGCGCGACGACGGCGCGATCATCACTGGCTGGGACTACCCGTCCTGCGAGGCCATCGGCCTGTTGAAGATGGACTTCCTGGGGCTGCGCAACCTCACCGTGATGGGTGACGCGCTGGAGAACATCAAGGCCAACCGCAGCGAGGACATCGACCTCGACGCGTTGACCCTGGACAACAAGGCCACCTACGAGCTGCTCGGCCGCGGCGACACCCTGGGCGTGTTCCAGCTCGATGGCGGCGCCATGCGCGATCTGCTGCGCCGCATGCAGCCGACCGGGTTCGAGGACATCGTCGCGGTCAACGCGCTGTACCGGCCGGGCCCGATGGGCATGAACGCGCACAACGACTACGCCGACCGCAAGAACGGCCGGCAGGAGGTCAAGGCGATCCACCCGGCGCTGGAGACGGATCTCAAGGAGATCCTCTCCGAAACCTACGGTCTGATCGTCTACCAGGAACAGATCATGTTCATCGCCCAGAAGGTCGCCGGCTACTCGATGGGTCGAGCGGACGTGCTGCGCAAGGCCATGGGCAAGAAGAAGAAGGAAGTCCTCGAGAAGGAGTACGAGGGTTTCCGCCAGGGCATGATCGACAACAACTATCCCCAGGAAGCCGTCGACGCGCTGTGGGAGACGATTCTTCCGTTCGCGGGTTACGCGTTCAACAAGTCACACGCGGCCTGCTACGCCCTGATCGGTTACTGGACGGCCTACCTCAAGGCGAACTACCAGGCCGAGTACATGGCGGCGCTGCTCACCTCGGTCGGTGACAACAAGGACAAGTCCGCTGTGTACCTGTCCGAGTGCCGTCGCCTTGGCGCCAAGGTGCTGCCGCCGGACGTCAACGAGTCGACCTTGCAGTTCTCCGCTGTCGGCACCGACATCCGGTTCGGCCTCGGCGCGATCCGCAACGTCGGCGCGAACGTGGTCGAATCGATCATCTCGACCCGGCAGAAGAAGGGCCGCTACACCTCGTTCACCGACTTCCTCACCAAGGCCGAGATCGTCAGCTGCAACAAGCGAGTGATCGAGTCGCTGATCAAGGCGGGCGCGTTCGACTCCTTCGAGCACACCCGCCGGGCGTTGGCGGAGGTGCACGAGGAAGCGGTCGACGCGGTCATCGGCCTCAAACGCCAGGAAGCGCTCGGCCAGTTCGACCTGTTCGGCGGCGGTGACGACACCGAACCGGCCAGCGACGACTCCTCGCCGCTCGCGCACCTGAAGTTCACCGCCGAAGACTGGGCGCGCAAGCAGCAGCTGTCCTACGAGCGGGAAATGCTGGGCCTGTACGTGTCCGCGCACCCGTTGGACGGCACCGACCGGATCCTGCGAAAGCACGCGCCCAAGCCGATCGCGGTGCTGGTCGAAGACGCGCCCGCCGAAGGCGAAATCGTCGTCGCCGGCATGATCTCCGCGCTGGAACGCCGGGTGAACAAGAACGGTGAGCCGTGGGCGATCGTCACCGTCGAGGACCTCGACGCCGCGGTCGAGGTGCTGTTCTTCGCCAAGTCGTACTCGGTGTTCGCGCCCGACCTGATCGAGGACTCGGTCGTCGCGGTCAAGGGCCGGGTGAACTGGCGCGAGGGCAAGATGTCGATCTTCGGCTCGGGCATCGTGCCGCTGGACGTGAGCGCGGCCGAGCTGAACCCGGGCACCGAGCCGCCGCTCGTGCTGCTGTGCAACGTGGAGCGGCTGACCGAGGAAGTGGTCGGCGAGCTGAAGCGGACGCTGGCCGTACACAAGGGCGAGACGCCGGTCCAGCTCAAGGTCAAGTACCAGCATCGCACCACGATGCTGGCCATCGACGACTACCCGATCACGGTGACGCCCGCGTTCCTCGGCGAGATCAAGTCCATCCCGGGCATCGCCGTCGCCAGCTGACCGGCGACGGCGACCCGGGCGCGACTTACGCGGCTTCGCGGCGGAAGGTGCGTACGCCCCAACCGGTCGCGAGCGCCGCGAGCAGCACGGCCAGCACCGGGCCGAGCCAGATGGCCAGGGCCGACCACTGGCCGCCGACGAAGGCCCGCTCCGCGTCGACCACATAGGACAGTGGGTTCGCGCGGGACAGGCCGTAGAGCCAGGCTGGCGCGATGGCCATCGGCAGCAGCACGCCGGAGAGCAACATCAGCGGCATCACCGACATGCTCAGAATCGGCGCGAACGCGTACTCCTGGCGCACCTTCAGCGCGAGCGCGTAGGAGGCCGCGCCGACCGCGACCCCGAGCACGGCGAGCAGCGCCAGTCCGAGCAGCAGCGGGCCGACGCCGACCCGGAACCCGAAGGCCATGGCCAGCAACGCCAACAGCAGCGCCTGGATGACCAGCCGCAGCACGTCGCCAAGGACTCGGCCGAGCAGCAGCGCCGCGCGGCTGATCGGGCTGACCCGCATCCGCTCCAGCGACCCGGACCGGATCTCCGGGATCAGTGCGAACCCGGCGTAGGCGGTGCCGAACAGCGCGGTCTGCACCATCATCCCGGGCACGAACCACTGCCACGTGTTGCCGGCCGATCCGAACGAGCGCAGCAGCGGACCGAACAGCACCAGGTAGAGCAGGCTCATCGACATGCCGATGAGCACCGATTGCGGACTGCGCAAGGTCGGCCTGATGGACCGGACGAACACCAGCCAGGTTTCTCGCCAGAAGTTCGCCGAGGAATTCGCCGAGGAATTCACGCTGCCTCCCGCAGGGAACGGCCGGTGAGGCCGAGGAACACGTCGTCGAGGGTGGGCCGGTGGGTGGCGACCGCGACGACGCGGATCTCCGCCCGGTCCAGTTCGCGCAGCAGACCGGGCAGCACGGTGTCGCCGCGCGGCACTCGGAAGCTCACCTGGCCCTCCGCGCCGGTCAGTTCGGTGGCGCCGGGGACGGTCGCAGCCAGGGCGAGCGCCCGGTCCGGCTCGGATACGCCGAGTTCGATCAGGTCACCGGCGACCCGGCGCTTCAACTCATCGGGTGAACCCTCCGCGACGATCGCGCCGTGGTCGATGATGATGATCCGGTCGCACAGCGCGTCCGCCTCGTCGAGGTAGTGCGTGGTCAGGAACACCGTCGCGCTGTGCTTGTCGCGCAGGTCACGGATGTGCTGCCAGAGGTTGTCGCGGCTCTGCGGGTCCAGCCCGGTGGACGGCTCGTCCAGGAACACCAGCGACGGCTGGTGCAGCACGCCAAGGGCGATGTCCAGCCGCCGTTTCTGGCCACCCGAGAGGGTGATGACGAGCCGGTTGAGCAGGTCGGTCAGCTCGAAGGTCTCGGCCATCTCCTGTGCGCGCCGCCTGGCCTGGGCCGAGTTCAGACCGTGGAGTCGGGCCTGCATCACCAGTTCGTGCCCGACCTGCTGGTCGAGTCCGCCCCCGTTGCCCTGCCCCACGTAGCCGATCCGGGCGCGCACCCCGGCGGGGTCGGTGAGCAGGTCCGCGCCGGCCACGATCGCCTCGCCCGAGGTGGGCGTGAGCAGCGTGGTGAGCATGCGCAGAGTGGTTGTCTTGCCGGCTCCGTTCGGGCCGAGGAAGCCGACGAGTTCGCCGGACGCGACATCGAGGTCGATGCCGCGCACGGCCTCCACGGTCCTGTTCCGCACCGCGAAGGTACGAGTCAGCCCGCGTGCTTTGATCACAGTTCCTCCCAGATAGTCAAACTTGACTACTGGGCGAGTATGGAGTGACCACCAGTGCTAGTCAAGTTTGATTACCGGACAGTGAACCCGTCGGGCCGGGACAGTGGCGGCGGACCCTCCGGCGAACCCGGTCGGCCGAAATGATCCGGCGAGTCGTCGGCCATCACGTACTCGCCCGCCTCCAGCCGCCTGATCAGCTCCTTGGTCCAGCGCACCTCGGCGTCCGCGCTGTACTCCCAGTGCCGGAACAGCTCCCGCACATGCGCCGGCTTGCCCATGTCGTCCGAGGAGTTCAGTGAGTCGGTCGCGTTGGACAGGCTGTTCTCCATCGCTCGCAGCCGGTGGACGAGCAGGCCGATCGCCTGCGCGCGGGGCAGCGCGGTCATGAACGTGATCGAGGCGAACGTCTCCTCGGCGTCGTAGCGGGTCGCCGACAGGGCCTTGGTGAGCAGCTGCCGGAACTCGGTCTCGCCATCCTCGGTGAGCGCGTAGACGACCCGCTCCGGCCCCGCGCCGCCCTCCTCGTTGCCGATCTCGGTGAGGAAGCGGTCCTTGGCCAGCTTCTTCAGCGCGTGATAGATAGAGCCGGGCGCGACGTTCGCCCAGTAGTCCGCGCCCCACGACAGCAGTTCGCGCCGGACCTGGTAGCCGTGCGCCTGACCGTAGGCGCGCACCAGGCCGAGAACCAGCAACCGTGTCGCCGACATGTGCCTCCCTCGTGACTGTGCCTACCTCGTGGACAGGCCCGAGCGGTCCAGCCCTCACCTGCGGTGCGCGTCGCGCCGGTGTCGGATGGAGTGGATCTCGATTGTGTGCTCGTCCTCATTGATGCGGTAGATGATCCGATAGGTTCCGCGTCGCGCTGGGTGGTACCCGTCGAACGGCTCATCGAGAGGTTTGCCGACACGGTGAGGGCTGGTGGCAAGTGGCCCGTCGATGGTCTCCATGGCCGCTGCGGCGACCTCCAGCGGCAAGTCTTCATGCAGGTTGCGCCTGGCCTGCCGCGAGAAGAGAACGGTGTACCGCATCGAGACTTCCCGGCCGAACGGTTCATCCCCGCCGGTCATGCCTCTCCTCGGCGGCGCCGCTCAAGCTCCGCGCGGACCTCTGCCGCGTCGAACGTGTCGCCGGCGGCGAAGTCTTCTCGAGACTGCCGAAGGTCGGCAAGCGTATCGTCGTCGCCCAGTACATCGAGCGTTTCTTGCAGGGATTCGTATTCGGCGACCGAGATCAACATGACGTCCGCCCGGCCGTTGCGAGTGATGGTGAAGTGATCATGCTCGCGGGCGACTCGGTCGGCGAGCTCCGCGATCCGAGCCTTCGCCTCTGTGATAGGGATGGTCTCCATGTAGACCATTATACTGACCGGTCTTAATTATGGTCAGATGCCAGATGGTTCCCTGTTGGCCGGGTGCCTCCCTCGTGAATGGGCCGGGCGGTGCATCCGTAGGCTAGTTCGACATGAGTGCGTCCGTGTTGACCGCGGTGGCCTGGCCCTACGCCAACGGCCCCCGCCATATCGGTCACGTGAGTGGTTTCGGGGTCCCGTCCGACGTCTTCTCCCGCTACATGCGCATGTCCGGCCACGACGTGCTGATGGTCTCCGGCAGCGACGAGCACGGCACGCCGATCCTGGTGCAGGCCGACAAGGAGGGCCTGACCCCGCAGCAGACCGCGGACAAGTACCACGAGGTCATCGCGCGGGACATGCAGGGCCTCGGCCTCACCTACGACCTCTACACCAGGACCACCACCGGCAACCACGCCGAGGTCACCCAGCAGATCTTCCTTGCCCTGCACCGCAACGGCTACGTCATCCCCAAGGTCACCCAGGGCGCGATCAGCCCGTCCACCGGCCGCACCCTGCCGGACCGCTACATCGAGGGCACCTGCCCGATCTGCGGCTACGACGGCGCGCGCGGCGACCAGTGCGACAACTGCGGCAACCAGCTCGACGCCGCCGACCTGATCAACCCGCATTCCCGGATCAACGGCGAGGTCCCGAAGTTCATCGAGACCGAGCACCTGTTCCTCGACCTGCCCGGGTTCACCGAGACGCTCGGCAAGTGGCTGTCCACTCGCACGGACTGGCGGCCCAACGTGCTGAAGTTCACCCAGAACCTGGTCTCGGACATGCGGCCCCGGCCGATCACGCGAGACCTGGACTGGGGCGTGCGGATCCCGCTGGACGGCTGGCGCGACCAGCCGCTCAAGCGGTTCTACGTCTGGTTCGACGCGGTGATCGGCTACCTGTCGGCCAGCGTCGAGTGGGCGCGGCGCACCGGAAACCCGGACGCCTGGCAGCGCTACTGGACCGACCCGAGCACGCAGGCCGTGTACTTCATGGGCAAGGACAACATCACCTTCCACGCCCAGATCTGGCCCGCCCTGCTGCTCGGCCACAACGGCGCGGGCGACAAGGGCGGCACGCCCGGTCCGTACGGCACGCTGAACCTGCCGACCGAGATCGCCTCAAGCGAATTCCTGAAGATGAGCGGCTCGAAGTTCTCGACTTCCCGCGGCACCGTCATCTACGTGCGGGATTTCCTGAAGGAATTCGGTCCGGACAGCCTGCGCTACTTCATCTCGGCGGCCGGGCCGGAAACCCAGGACGTCGATTTCACCTGGGACGAGTTCGTCCGTCGGGTGAACTTCGAGCTGGCCAACGAGTGGGGCAATCTGGTCAACCGGTCGGTGTCGATGGCGCACAAGAACGTGGGCGCGGTGCCGAACCCGACCGCGCCGCAGGCCGCGGACGTGGAGCTGAAGGCGTTGTCCGCCAAGGCGTTCGAGACCGTCGGCGAGCACCTGGCGCGCTCCCGGTTCCGGGCGGCGATCGGCGAGGCCATGCGGGTCGCGTCGGCCGCCAACAAGTACCTCTCCGACCAGGAGCCGTGGAAGCGCAAGGACGACCCGGAACGGCGCGACACCATCCTGCACACCGCGCTGCAGGTGGTGTCGGACGTGAACACGCTGCTCACGCCGTTCCTGCCGCACTCGGCGCAGGGCGTACACGAAGCGCTCGGCGGCACCGGATTGTGGGCGGCGCAGCCCGAACTGCGCGAAGTCGAGGACCTGGACATCCCCGGTCGCAACTACCCGATCCTGACCGGCGACTACGCGGCCGAGCAGGCCAAGTGGGAGTCGACACCGATCGAGGTCGGCAGGCCGCTGGAGAAGCCCACCCCGCTGTTCGCGAAGTTGGACCCGAAGCTGGGTGACACCGGCCCGGACTTCGCGCCGATCGAATCGCAGTGAACAAAGGCGAGCTGCCACCGGTGCCGGAGCGTCTGCCGGCACCGGTGGTGGACGCGCACACGCACCTGGATGCCAGTGGCGCCAAGGATCCCGAGTCCGTGCGCGCCATGCTGGACCGCGCGGAGAGCGCGGGCGTGACCCGGGTGGTCACGGTCGCTGACGACATCGCGTCCGCGCGCTGGGCGGCGAACGCGGCCACCTGGGATGATCGCGTGTTCGCCGCGGTGGCCGTGCATCCCACGCGTACCAGTAACTTCGCCGACTCGGCCCGGCACACGCTCAAGGAGTTGGCGCGGCAGCCGAGGGTGGTCGCGATCGGCGAGACCGGTTTGGACTACTACTGGAACTACGCGCCGCCCGAGGCGCAGCAGGCCGCTTTCCGTTGGCACATCGAGCTTGCCAAGCAGGTCGGCAAGCCGCTGATGATCCACGACCGCGACGCGCACGAGGACGTACTGTCCATTCTGGAGGAGCAGGGCGCCCCGGAGACGGTGATCTTCCACTGCTTCTCCGGCGACGCGGACATGGCCCGTCGGTGCGTGGACGCCGGCTACGTCCTGTCGTTCGCGGGGCCGGTCACCTTCCGGAACGCCGTTCCGTTGCAGGAGGCGGCGCGGATCGTTCCTGGCGAACAGTTGCTCGTGGAGACCGACGCGCCTTTTCTCACCCCGCATCCCTTCCGGGGTCGTCCGAACGAGCCGTACTGCGCCGCCTACACGGTTCGTGCACTGGCGGAATTACGGGGCGTAGATGTCATTGAGTTGGCGACCACTGTGGAGCGCACTGCGGAGCGTGTTTTTGGTCTAGGCCACTTGGAGCAAAGTTGACCAAGTGTGCCGATGTGCTTTCACTCGGTAGTGTGATGAGTGACACGGAATTTCGCGAGGGTGTTTGCGCAACCCCTCCAAGTCCGTTACGGTCCCGTGATCGATGCCCTAGGGGGATTCCCCGAGGGCACCACCCGAAGCAGTCAGGATTGCGTGTGTCGGGGCCGAGCGCCGAATGGTGTTTGGGGACGCGCTTGCTACGGGAGCTGGAGCACACCACGAGTTTCGCGCAGACGGAGGTCCGGTTCGAGGCATCAACGCTGATGGATTCGACCCGATCACACTGTGCGGACGTCCTGGAGGTATCGGCCCTGTGACCGCGAGCGGTGACTATCGTTCGAACAGCAGTACCAGCAGACCCGGTGTCGTGAGCGGCACCATGTCCGGCGAGGTTGACTGGTTCCACCCGAGCGTTCCGGGCTTCCGGCCCGTTGCGCGCCCCCAAGAGCCCTTCCCGCAGGGGCCGCGAGCGCAGCACCCGAGCATGCCGCGAATGGCGCCGGTGCGGCACGGTGCGGCGACCGCCCTGCAGGATCGACCGGTCACCGCCAACAACCCGTACGGCATCACCACCGACGACGTCATGGACGTCCTCGGCCCGGACGCCGAGGACCTGCTGCACACCGCGAACCTCAACGTCGATGAACTGATCACGTTGATCCACGCGGAAACCACGCTGCTGCCTCGCCTCGACGAAGAGCTGGCCGAACTCCTCGATGAGGAGGACCGCCGCGCCGAGGCCGCCCGTCGGGCGGGTGCACAGCCGGAGCCGATGGATGACCTGGTCACCACGGCCGGCAAGCGCTGGAAGAAGCGGTTCCTCAAGGCCACCATCGCGGCGATCCTGCTGTCGGCCACCGGCGGCAGCGCCATGGCGATGGCCATGGACAAGGACGTCACGGTCGACGTGGACGGCGTCAACCAGCACGTTCGCACCTACTCCTCGACCGTCGCCCAGGTCCTCGCCGACGACAACATCAGGCTCGGCGCGCACGACGCGGTCAGCCCGTCGCCGAACGCCTCGGTCGCCGACGGCGGCACGATCATGCTGCAGCGCGGTCGCCTGGTGAAGGTCACCGTGGACGGCGTCGAGCAGGACCACTGGACCCGCGCGACCACGGTCTCCTCGGCCCTCAACGAGCTGGGGATGGACACCAAGGGCGCCTGGATGTCCACGGCTCCCGGCACGGCCGTCCCGCTCTCCGGCATGAGCGTGGAAGTGCGCACGCCCAAGCAGGTCACCCTGATCGACGGCGCGAACGCGGCACGGACGATCACCACCACCGACGCCACCGTCGGGCAGCTGCTGACCGACAACCACATCCAGATCGGCAACCAGGACTCGGTCAACCCCGGCCTCACCGACAAGGTAACGGCGGGTATGCAGATCATGGTCAGCCGAACCGGCGTGCAGGTCGTCACCGTCACGCAGAGTATTCCGTTCCAGATCCAGCAGGTGCAGGACTCGTCGATGAACGAGGGCACCCAGCAGATCACCACGCCGGGCGTGAACGGCAGCGAGCAGGTCACCTACCGGATCACGTCGGTCAACGGCAAGCAGACCGCCAAGGTCCAGCTCTCCGCCACCGTGACCACCCAGCCGGTCGCCGAGGTCATGCACGTCGGCACCGCGGCGCTGCCCGGCGATGCGGTCTGGGACGAGATCGCGAAGTGCGAGTCCGGCGGCAACTGGTCCATCAACACCGGCAACGGCTACTACGGCGGCCTCCAGTTCAACCAGGAGACCTGGGACTCCAACGGCGGTCAGGCCTACGCCGCGCGTGCCGACCTGGCCAGCAAGGCCGACCAGATCGCCGTCGCCGACGTGGTTCGCTCGCGCCGTGGGCTTTCGCCGTGGCAGTGCGCCCGCGAGCTCGGCCTCGCCTGAGCCAACCTCATCCAAGCGGACATCGCCGGACCTGGCACCATGGTCCGGCGATGGACGATCTGACCAGCCCGGCCGCCGCGCTGCTCGGCCCAGCCGAGATCCGCGCGCTCGCCGACGAGTTGCACATCCGGCCGACGAAGAAACTCGGCCAGAACTTCGTGCACGACGCCAACACGGTCCGCCGGATCGTGGCGGCGGCCAAGCTCGACGCCGACGACGTCGTGCTGGAGGTCGGCCCCGGACTCGGCTCGCTCACCCTGGCGCTGCTGCCGGCCTGTCGGGCCGTGCTGGCCGTGGAGATCGACCCGGTCCTCGCCGAGCGGCTGCCGGTCACCGTCGCTGATCGCGCCCCGGCCCTCGCCGATCACCTGCACGTGCTGCCGATGGACGCGCTGCGGCTGCGCGCCGCCGATCTCGACGGTCTGCCCGCGCCGACCGCGCTGGTCGCGAACCTGCCCTACAACGTGGCCGTGCCGGTGGTGCTGCACCTGCTCAGTGAACTGCCGTCGCTGGCCACCGGCCTGGTCATGGTGCAGGCCGAGGTGGCCGACCGACTGGCCGCGCCGCCGGGCAACCGCAGCTACGGCGTGCCGAGCGTGAAGGCCGCCTGGTACGCAAAGGCCCGTCGCGCCGGTTCGGTGCCGCGCGCGGTGTTCTGGCCGGTGCCCGGTGTCGATTCGGCACTCGTCGCGTTCACCCGCCGTCCCGCTCCGTCCACTGTGTCCAGAGACGTGGTTTTCTCGTTGGTGGACGCGGCTTTCGCGCAACGCCGCAAGACTCTGCGTGCCGCGCTCGCCGGTTGGGCCGGCTCCCCGGACGCGGCCCAGTCGCTGCTCGAAGCGGCCGGCCTGGCCAGCACCGCGCGCGGCGAACAACTGTCCGTCGAGGACTTCGCGCGGCTCGCCACGGCCGCCGTCGACGCGGGAATGCGCACCGCCTGACCGTGCGGATTGGCGCCATTACCACCTGACTCGGGGTCCGGTAAATACTGTGACCTGCGGCATTCGCCCAGTTAGCCGCTTGCCATTAGCTCGGTCATCAGTTGTACTGGCTGTACCCATCCCGAGCGGCTGAGAGACCTGGCTCGCTGAAGCCGCAGCAACCACCCACCTGGGCAGGTGCTAATGCCAGGGTCGATGGAGGAGTCGTGGACCTCACCCGCCGCCGGACGGTAGATCACTGTCGCCGCACCGCAACGGGCTGTCGTAGCTCACGCGTAGCCGCCTGAGAACAACAACACCCGATCTTTTCTTGCACCGCCCGTACACGGGCGCGTTCTCACACCCTTTGCAGGCCGCCGTAATCCGGCGCCTCAGCGTGCTGCCCGGGAGAAGCCATGATCACCGTTGAACACCTGACCAAATCATTCACCAGCCGAAACGGCACCGTTCTCGCCCTCGACGACGTCACCCTGGACGTCGGCGAAGGCACGCTGTGCGGGCTGGTCGGCCCCAGCGGTGCCGGCAAGTCGACCCTGGCGCGCTGCGTGACCCTGCAGGAACGCCCGGACCGGGGCACCATCCGCGTCGGCGGCACCAACCTGCTCGCGCTCGGCAACAACCAGCTGCGCCTGCTGCGCCGCCAGATCGGCGTCGTCCCGCCGGACAACACGCTGCTCGCCCAGCGCACCGTCGCCGGCAACATCGCCCTCCCGCTGGAACAGGCCGGGGTGGACGGCCCGCACCGCAGGGCGCGCGTCGCCGAACTGCTCGACCTGGCCGGCCTCACCGAGCGCGCAGGCACCCAGCCCGACGACCTCTCCGCCGGTGCCCGCCAGCGCGTCACCATCGCACGCGCCCTGGCCAGCGGCCCTTCCGTACTGCTCGCCGACGAGCCGACCGCAGGTCTGGACCACGGCGAGACCACCGCCGTGCTCACGGTCCTCGACCGGGCCCGCGCCGAGCTCGGCGTGACGGTGTTGTTGGTCACCAAGGACACCGACGTGATCCGCCGGGTCTGCGACGACGTCGCGGTGCTCGACGGCGGCCGGCTGCTCGAACGCGGCAAGTTGATCGACCTCGCGCTCGATCTGGACAGCTGGACCGCCTCGGCCATCCTGCCGCCCGCGCACCAGGCCCAGCCCGCCTCGATCCGCGCCGCGCTGAGCACCCCGCACGACCGCGTCGCCGACGTGGTGTTGATCGGCTTCGCCACGGTCGGCGCGCTGCTGCCGGAGGCGGGCGCCCGGTTCGGCGTCGAGGTGTCGATCCTGGGCGGCGGCCTGACCCGGTTGGGCGACACCCCGGTCGCGCGGTTCTCCATCGGCGTCAGCGGCGAGCGCGCGGACAGCGCCCTGGCCTGGATCGCCGAGCGCGGCGGCGTGGTCCAGCAGACCCCGCGTGCGCCACAGTGCGTGGCCGCCTGATCGCTTCGAGTGAACAACGACGGTCACCTGGGACGGTATGCGTTCGTGGATTCGAGCCGCGGCCACCATCACCTCCGGTAGTTCCGTAGGCTCGGGTACGTGCTTTCCGTAGTTCCGCCCCCGGTGACCGTCCGCGTTCCGGCCAAGGTCAACCTGCACCTGGCAGTCGGTGACCTGCGCTCCGACGGCTATCACGGCCTCACCACCGTGTTCCAGGCCCTGTCGCTGACCGACGAGGTCTCGGTGGCGCCCGCGGAGGAACTCGGCGTCGAGATCCATGGCGAGGGTGCCGCGGCCGTGCCGGTCGACGAGTCGAACCTGGCCTGGAAGGCCGCGATCGCGCTGGCCGAACATGCCGGCCGCGACCTCGCCGAGAGCAAGGTTCGCATCGTCATCCGCAAGGGCATCCCGGTCGCGGGCGGCATGGCCGGCGGCAGCGCCGACGCGGCCGCGACGCTGGTCGCTTTGTCCACGCTGTGGAAGCTCGATCTCGGCCGCGACGAACTCGCCACGGTCGCCGCGACGCTGGGCAGCGACGTGCCGTTCATGCTGCACGGCGGCACCGCGCTCGGCACCTCCCGAGGCGAACAGATCGTGCCGGTGCTGTCGCGGCACACCTTTCACTGGGCGATCGCGCTGGACCGCAAGGGCCTGAGCACGCCCGAGGTGTACGGCGAGATCGACCGGCTCCGCGCGGCAGGCCGCCAGCAGCGCCTCGGCGCCGTCGAGCCGCTGCTGGAAGCGCTCGCCGCAGGCGACCCGCGCCAACTCGCCCTGCTGCTCGGCAACGACCTCCAGGCAGCCGCCGTCTCGCTGCGTCCCAACCTGCGCCGAACCCTGCGCGCCGGGGTCGACGCGGGCGCGCTCGCCGGCGTCATCTGCGGCTCCGGCCCCACCTGCGCGTTCCTGTGCGCGGACGGCGAGTCCGCGGTCCGCGTCGCCGCCGAACTCGCCGGCGCGGGCGTGTGCCGCACCGTCCGGGCCGCGCACGGCCCGGTGCCCGGCGCCCGGGTGATCACCACCGACGAGCCCCGCCCGGTCCCGCCCGAAGTCCACGCCTGACCCGCGTCCCGTACCCGCGACTTTCTCCAGAAGGCAGCCCAGCACTCCCATGGCCAACCTGGTCAACCTGGAATCCGTCCACAAGAGCTTCGGCGTCCGTGCGCTGCTCGACGGCGTCTCGCTCGGCGTCGGCGAGGGCGACCGGATCGGCGTCGTCGGCCTCAACGGCGGCGGCAAGACGACCCTGCTCGAAATCCTCGCCGGAATCGAACCGCCGGACGAGGGCCGGGTCAGCCGTACCCGCGACACCCGGATGGCCGTGGTCACCCAGCGCACCGAGCTGGCCGGCGCGCGCACCGTGCGCAACGCCGTCATCGACCAGCTCGGCACCTCCGCCGAACACGAATGGGCTGCCGACGCGCGGGTCCGGTCGGTGCTGGAGGGCCTCGGTATCAGCAACCTCGGCCTGGACGCGGAGGTTGCCACCATGTCTGGTGGCGAACGCCGCCGCGTCGCGCTGGCCGCGGCCCTGGTCAAGGATCTCGACCTGCTCGTGCTCGACGAGCCCACCAACCACCTCGACGTGCAGGGCGTCCGCTGGCTCGCCAACCATCTGCTGGCCGCGCGGTGCGCGGTCGTCGTGGTCACCCACGACCGCTGGTTCCTGGACACCGTGTGCACCAGGACCTGGGAGGTGGTGGACGGCCAGGTCCAGCAGTACGAGGGCGGCTACGCCGACTGGGCCTTCGCCCGCGCCGAGCGCGCCCGGCTCTCCGACGTGATGGAGGAACGCCGCCGCAACCTGGCCCGCAAGGAACTCGCCTGGCTGCGTCGAGGCGCCCCGGCCCGCACATCCAAGCCGCGCTACCGCATCCAGGCCGCCGAGGACCTCATCGCGGACGTGCCCGAGCCGCGCGACAAGGTCGAGCTGACCTCCTTCGCCAAGCGCAGGCTCGGCAAGACCGTGTTCGACCTGGAAGGCGTCACCGCGTCCATCGGCGAGCGGACGCTGCTGGACGACGTCACCTGGCGCGTCGGCCCCGGCGACCGGTTCGGCCTTGTCGGCATCAACGGTTCCGGCAAGACCAGCCTGCTGCGCGTGCTCGCCGGCGACAAGCCGATCGACGCCGGCAAACGCGTCCAGGGCCAGACGGTTCGCCTCGCCCACCTCACCCAGGAACTGCACGACCTCCCCGGTGATCTCCGCGTCCTGGAAGCGATCGAGCAGGTCGCCGGCCGGGTCACCCTCGGCAAGGTCGAACTGTCCGCGTCCCAACTGGCCGAACGCTTCGGCTTCGGCTCGACCCGCCAGTGGACCCCGGTCTCCGACCTCTCCGGCGGCGAACGCCGAAGGCTCCAACTCGCGCGCCTGTTGATGGACGAACCGAACGTCCTGCTCCTCGACGAGCCAACCAACGACCTCGACATCGACACGTTGCAGCAACTGGAAGACCTGCTCGACTCGTGGCCGGGCACCATGATCGTGGTCTCGCACGACCGCTACCTCGTCGAGCGAATCTGCGACAACATGGTGGCCCTGCTCGGTGACGGCAAGATCACCCAGTTGGTCGGCGGCATCGACGAGTACCTCGCCCGCCTCGACCAGATCAGCGCGAAGGCCGCCCCGATCACCCCGCCGAAAACCGAGCGACCGCAACCGATCGGCCCCAGCTCGGCCGAACGCCGCACCGCCCAGAAGGACCTCGCGCGCATCGAGCGCCGCATCGACACCCTCGGCAAGCGCGAAGCCAAGATCAACGAAGAACTGGCCGACGTCGGCGCCGACACCGACCGCCTCATCACACTCGACGAGGAACTGCGCACCGTCCGCGCGGAAATAGAAGACCTCGAAGCCCAGTGGCTCGAAGCCGCCGAGATCGTCGGCTAGCCTGGATGTGAATGATTCTCACAAAAGTGGGATGGAACGAAAGTATCGATCCCGGCTTGCCCACATCGCGCTGATCTTGCCGCGCCACACATTAAGCTCACGGATATGAGTCGGTTCGTTGACACGCTGTTGGCCACCGCCAGCGGCACGACCCGGGGTTTCGTCACCGGGGAGCCCAAGGCCCCGCACCGCAGCACCTGGGGTGAGGTGCACGAACTGGCCACGAAAATGGCGGGCGCGCTGGTCGCCGAGGGCTTCGAGCCCGGGGCCGCGGTCGGCGTCCTGGCCGGCGAGCCGGCGATGATCGCGCCAGCGGTGCAGGCAGTGTGGCTGGCCGGCGGCAGCGTCACGATGCTGCACCAGCCGACGCAGCGCACGAACATCGCGGTCTGGTCCGAGGACACCGTCGCCGTGCTCGGCATGATCGGCGCGAACCTGGTGCTGCTCGGGCCGCCGTTCGAGGCTCTGGAACCGGTGCTCACCGAACGCGGCATCCGCTACCTGCTGCTCAGCGACCTCGCCAACGGCGAACCGCTCGCCCGGCCCGTCGACATGCCCGGCGAGGCGACCGCGCTGCTCCAGCTGACCAGCGGCTCGACCGCCGACCCGAAAGCGGTCCGCATCACGCACGACAACCTGATCGCGAACATCCGCTCGATGTCCGAGGCCGCGGCCCTGGACCCGGCGACGGACACGATGATGTCCTGGCTGCCGCTGTTCCACGACATGGGCATGGTCGGGTTCATGACCGTCCCGATGACGCTGGGCATCGAACTGGTCAAGGTCACACCGGTCGACTTCCTCTCCGGCCCCTTGCTATGGCCCGGCCTGATCAGCAAATACAGCGCGACGATCACCGCCGCGCCGAACTTCGCCTATGCCATGGTCGGCCGCAGGATGGCCAAGGTCGACGAGGACGACGCCTACGACCTGAGCAGGCTGCGCATCGCGCTCAACGGCGCGGAACCGATCGACGTCGCCGCCGTGCGCACCTTCACCGACGCGGGCGCCAAGTTCGGCATGCCCGCCGAATGCGTGCTGCCGGCCTACGGCATGGCCGAGGCCACCCTCGCGGTGTCCTTCGCGCCGCTGTTCACCGGCCTGTCCGTGGACACCATCGACACCACCGAACTCGAACAGAACGCGAAGGCCGTGCCGGTCGCGCCATCCGACGATCCGGCGGCCACCCGTTCGTTCTCACTGCTCGGCCCGCCGCTGCCCGGCCTCGAAGTCACCGCGGTCGACGAGCATGGCAACGCGCTCGGCGAGCGTGAGGTCGGCGAACTTCGGGTGCGCGGCGAAGCCGTCACGCCCGGCTACCTGACCATGAACGGCCCGCTGGCCACCCAGGACGCGCAGGGCTGGCTGTCCACCGGCGATCTCGGCTACCTCGTCGGCGAGCAGGTCGTGGTGTGCGGTCGGCGCAAGGACGTGATCATCATGGGCGGCCGCAACATCTACCCGACCGACATCGAGCGCGCCGCGCTGTCCGTCGACGGGGTCCGCGCCGGCAACGCGGTCGCGGTCCGACTGGACGCGGGTACCCGGCGCGAGCGGTTCGCCGTGGTCGTCGAGTCCACACTGGCCGGTGACACCGACGCGGAACGCCTGCTGGACAAGCAGATCACCGCGCGCGTCATGGACGCGGTCGGCGCCCGTCCGGTGAGCGTGTTCGTGCTCGGGCCGGGCAGCCTGCCCAAGACGCCCTCCGGCAAGCTGCGCAGGGCCGCCGCGGGGGAGTGGGTCAGCGAACGCCTCGCCGAGCGCGCCGCGGCAGCCGCCGAAAACTGAGAGCTGCGTTTTATCCGGACTGGGCAGGCCACACCACGCCGCAACCGCGTCAATGGCACCATCACGTGGTGCCTCAACGCTCGCGTCGCCGTCACCTGTTGCCGCTCGCCTGCCTGGGCGCCCTGCTGCTCGCCGCCGCCGCGGCCTGCACCGGTGTGCCGACGTCGCTGACCGGCCTGGCCCCGTCGACCACGGAGAAACACGCACCGTCCGGCCCGGTGCCGGCCGGCCTGGACAGGTTCTACAACCAGTCCGTGGTGTGGGGCGCGTGCCAGCCGTACGCGAGCAGCGACACCGGCACCCAACTCTTCGGCGGATCCGGCCTGCAGTGCGCGCGGATCACCGTGCCGATGGACTACGGCCAGCCGCAGGGCGCCACGATCACCATCGCGGCCCTGCGGATCAGGGCGACCGACCCGAGCCAGCGAATCGGCTCGCTGCTGATGAACCCGGGCGGGCCGGGCGCCTCCGGCATGGAAGCCGCCGCCGGTATGGCGCGGACCTGGGCCGGCTCGGCGCTGTCCAAGCGGTTCGACCTGGTCGGGTTCGACCCGCGCGGCATCGGCGCCAGTCTGCCCGCGGTGCGCTGTCTCAACGGAGCGGAGACCGACGCGCAGCGTTCCTCCGAACTCGACGACGACTCCACGCCCGCCGGCGTCGCCCAGTACGAGCAGCAGCAGAAGGACTACGCGACCGCGTGCGTGCGGAACACCCCGCAGGGCAAGGACATGCTGGCCAACGTCGGCACCGTCGCCGCAGCGCGCGACCTGGACATCCTCCGGTCCGTCCTCGGCGACAAACAGCTCACCTACCTCGGCTACTCCTACGGCACCCTGCTCGGCACCACCTACGCCGAGCAGTTCCCGAAAAACGTCCGAGCGATGATCCTGGACGGCGCGGTCGACCCGACGCAGGACCCGGTCGCGCAACTCGTCGGCCAGGGCACCGGTTTCCAGAACGCCTTCAACCAGTTCGCGATCTGGTGCGCGAAACAGGCCAACTGCGCGGTCGGCACCAATCCGAACAACGCGACGCAGGTGTTCCGGAGCCTGATCGATCCGTTGCTCACCAAGCCGGTCCCGGTCGGCGACGGCCGCAAGCTCGGCTTCGACGACGCCACCACCGGCGCCATCCAGACCCTCTACTCCGAAACCCTCTGGACCTACCTGAACACCGGCCTCAACCAGCTCAAGCAGGGCATCGGCCAGGTGCTGATGGAACTGGCCGACAACTACAACGGCCGCAACGCCAACGGCACCTACTCCAACGAGCAGGACGCGTTCACCGCGATCCACTGCGTCGACGGACCGCCGGTCACGAACTCGGGCACCCTGCTCACCGAGGCCCAGCAGTACAAGAAGGCCGCGCCCTTCCTCGACGACGGCAGGCCCGCGGTGGCCGAAGCCGACTCGTGCGCCTACTGGCCGGTCCAGCCCACCGACCAACCGCATTTGCCGAACGTGCCCGGCCTGGCGCCCACCTTGGTAATCTCCACGACCAACGATCCTGCGACGCCCTACCAATCCGGGGTGAATCTGGCGAACGCGTTGCACGGCTCGTTGTTGACGTTCGAGAGCACTCAGCACACGGCGTTTCTCCAGAACAACGCGTGCGTCGACAAATGGGGGGCGAACTACCTGATGGACCTGACGCTGCCGCCGGCCGGCACCCGGTGTTCCTCGTGATTGGCAGAGCCAGTGGCAGAGTGATTGGCAGATCCCGTTTGGCGGCCGGCATCGCGGCGGTCGCGCTGTTCGTGGTCGGCTGCGGCGTGCAGATCCCGGGTTCGCCGATCGCGGAAGGCTTTGTCCCACCGCAACTCGCCGCCTTCTACAACCAGACCCCCAACTGGGGCTCGTGCGCGAGCTACGCCACCGACGACGCCTCCCGCAAGGTGTACGACCGGGTCGACATCAAGTGCGCGCGACTGCTCGTGCCGCTGGACTACGCGAAGCCGACCGGCACGGTGATCAGCCTCGGTCTGCTGAAGGTCGCCGCGCTCGACCCGCAGTCGCGGATCGGTTCGCTGATCATGAACCCCGGCGGACCGGGCGATTCCGGCATGCTCCAAGCCGTCGACCTCGCCGACCAGATCTCCAACACCGACCTCGCCGCGCACTTCGACCTTGTCGGGTTCGACCCGCGCGGAGTCGGCGCGAGCCAGCCCGAGGTGCACTGCCTGACCGACGCCGAGCAGGACGCGCAACGCCTCGAAGTGCCACTGGACAACGACAACCGCGAGGCCGACCGCGAGCAGGCCGAGAACCAGAAGTATGCGCAGGACTGCGCGCAACGCACCGGCAATGCCGTGCTCCAGAACGTCGGCACCCGCGACGTGGCCAAGGACCTGGACATCATGCGTGCCGCGCTCGGCGAAGCGCAGCTCACCTACCTCGGCTACTCCTACGGCACCGCGATCGGCACCCGCTACGCGGCCGACTTTCCGCGCAACGTGCGCGCGATGATCCTGGACGGCGCGGTCGACCCGAACCAGAACGAGACCGACGCGAACCTCGCGCAGGGATCGGGTTTCTCCGAGGCGTTCGACACTTTCGCGCAGTGGTGCGCGAAACAGTCCAGCTGCGCCATCGGCACCGACCCGAACAAGGACCAGGACGAGCTGAACAAGCTCAGCGATCCGTTGAAGACCACGCCGATCGCGGTCGGTGACCGTAAACTGTCCTATCAGGACATCCAGACCGCGGTGTCCGCCGCGCTCTACAGCGAGGACGCGTGGCCGACGCTGAACAAGGGGCTGACCGAACTGTCCAAAGGGCAGGGCGACACCCTGCTCGGGCTGGCCGACAACTACCTCCAGCGCAACTCCGACGGCCACTACTCCAACACCAACGACGTGTTCAACGCGGTGCGCTGCGCGGACTATCCGCCGGTGAAGGACCGGCAGACCCTGGTGCAGCAGGAGCACGCCTACGACCAGAGCGTCGGCATCGACCCGAGCACCGACGCCTACGTGCCGCCGCTGGGCATCTGCGCGTTCTGGCCGGTGCCCAACACCAGCCAGCCCTACGTGCCGAGCGCGCCCGGTCTCGCGCCGGTGCTGGTCATCTCCACCACGCACGACCCGGCCACGCCGTATCAGCAGGGCGTGAACCTGGCCAAGGACCTGAACTCGCGGCTGCTCACCTTCGACGGCACCCAGCACACCGCGTTCCTGTCCGGCAGCGACTGCGTGGACAAGTGGGGCATCGGCTACCTGGTCACACTGACTCTGCCGCCCGCGGGGACGACCTGTAAGAGCTGACGAACGCGGCGAAAATCGCGCCGACGCCGCACACGACCGCGGTCACCAGGAAGATCTCCCGGTACTCGGCGAGCAGCGCCGCGCGGATCGCGGTTTCGTAGGCGGCCAGTTCGCGATGGAACTCGGCCGAGGAGATGCCGAACGGCAGCGGCGTGTTCAGGTTCGCGGTGAGGCCGGCGAAGCGGTGCAGGCCCCACGCGGACAGCGCGGACACGCCGACCAGCATGCCGGTCATCCGCGCCACCACCACAGAAGCGGACGCGACGCCGTGCTGCGCGGCCGGCACCACCCGCAGCACCGCGCCGGACAGCGGCGCGATCACCAGTCCGAGGCCGAGCCCGGCGATGATCAGATCCGTCGGCAGCACCGGCAACCCGAACAACAACCGCGCCGAGAGCACATTCGCCGGCCAACGCGAGATCAGCAGATACCCGAGCCCGGCAATGACCATCCCGGCGCAGCCGACGATCGCGTCGCCCAACCGCCCGGCCAGCCAACCGCCGACCACGGCACCGACCGGCAGCGCGCCCAGGAACCACACCAACAGCACCGCCGTCTGGCCCGCGCTGTAGCCGAGCAGCGTCTGCGCGAACAACTCGACGTCGACCAGCGTCACCATCAAAGCCGCGCCCGCCGCGAAACTGGCGCCCAGCACACACAGGAAGACCGGCAGCCGCACCCCGGTCGTAACAACCAACCGGTTGGTTGTTTGGCGCCGCCGCTCCCAGACGAGAAAGCCGATGAGCACCACGCCCGCCGCGCCGAGCACCGGCCGACCCCAGCCCGGCAACACCGACACCTGCGGATCCGGGTTGTACAGCGCGACGACCAGCAGCCCCAGGAACGCGGCCAACAATCCGCCGCCGACGAAATCCGGCCGCGTCGTCCGGGGCCCGCGCCCGCCCGGGATCGCCAGCTGCACCACCACGATCGCGATCGCGGCCAGCGGCACGTTCACCCAGAACAGACCGCGCCAGCCGATCAGCGCCGCCAACCCGACCCCGTACAGCGGCCCCAGCACGCTGCCCAACTCCTGCGCCGCCCCCACCGCGCCCAACACCCCGGACCGCCGCTGCTCCGCCCACAGATCGCCGACCAACGCGAGCGTCACCGGCAGCAGCGCGCCACCGGAGATCCCCTGCACGACCCGCCCGGCGACCAGTTCGGTCAACCCGCCCGACGACGCGGTCACCGCCGACCCGACCGCGAACACCAGCAGGCAGCTCTGCAACAGCACCCGCCGTCCGAGCACGTCGGAGAGCTGGCCGAGCAACGGCATGGCGGCCACATAACCGAGCAGGTACCCGGTGACGATCGGCGCCGCCTGTTCCAGGTGGTTGATCGGCACGCCCAGGTCGTGCACCAGGTCGATGAGGATGCCGACCACCACGTACGCGTCCAGCGCGGCGAGCAGTACCGCCAACCCGCCGGCGCTGATGGCGATCCGGCGGCGTGAACCCGTCATCCGGTCGGCGCGGTCACCGTGACCGGCTGGTTGTAGTTCGACAGCGTCACGTCCACGGTCGCACCGCTGCTACCCGCGGTGGTCGGCACCACGAACTCCGCCTTCGCCGGCAGCGCCTTCGCGTCGTTGGCCAGCCACAGCGTCGCGTCCACGTCCGTGGAGATCCCCGGCACCAGCAGCGCGGCGACCTTGCTGCGCACCTTCCCGGTGATCTTCGTGACCGCCTGCCCGTTGATCGTGTCGCCGCCCTGCGGCTGTGGGTTCTGCACGTTCGCCAGCACATGTGCGACACCACGGCTCGGATCCAGGATCGCGGTCGGGTCGAACAGCGACTCGGCCAACGACGCGGAGAGCTTCTGGTACTTCCCGGTCGGCCCCTTGAGGTAGAACGTGTCGCCGACCAGCACGAACTCGACCTGCACGAGCTGGCCGAACTCGGTGATCTGCGCGTTGCCCTTCGCGTCGCCCGCCTTGGTCAGGCTGCCGGTGGCGTTGCGCACCGGCACCGCGCTCAGCGTCCCGGCCACGGTCAGGCCGAACTGCACGCTGGTCACGCCGCCCATGGACGCGCTCGAACGCTGAAGCAGCGCCTGCGCGCCCTGCCCGGTGGTCGTGGCCGCCGTGTTGCTCGCACCGCCGGTGCATCCCGCGACCGCCACCAGCGCCGCGCACAGCAGCAGCATCACCCGAGTTCGCATGCGGCCGATCGTAGAGCGCCAGGGGCGCGCCTCAGCGTGACGTCGTGACCGCCGCCGTTCCCGTGATCGTGCCGAACTCGACGCCCTTGGCCTCCTTGCCGAAGAACGTGAGCAGCACCATCACCACCAACACCGGCGCGACCGTGACCGTCAACGCGAACGGATAGCCGTGCGAGGCGGCCAGCGCCTGCTGGATCGGCAGGTTGAACGCGGCCAGACAGTTACCGAGCTGATACGTGACACCCGGATAGAAGCCGCGGATCGCGTCCGGCGACATCTCGGTCAGGTGCGCCGGAATCACGCCCCAGCCGCCCTGTACCGCGACCTGCATCAGGAACGAGCCGAGGCACAGCATCGCCGCCGAGGTCGAGTAGGCGAACAGCGGAATGATCGGCAGCGCGAGGATCCCGCAGAAGATGATCGTGTGCCGGCGGCCGAACCGCTCGGACAGCGTGCCGAAGATCAGGCCGCCGATGATCGCGCCGATGTTGTAGACCACCGCGATCCAGGTCGCCGTCGTCGCCGAGAGGCCCGCGCCGCCGTGATCGGTCGCCTTCAGGAAGGTCGGGTAGACGTCCTGGGTGCCGTGGCTCATCCAGTTGAACGCGGTCATCAGCAGCACCAGGTAGACGAACCGGCGAATGATCTTCGGGTTCAGCAGGATGTCGCGCATCGACGTGTTGGTCGACTTCATCTTCTCCCGCGCCTGCTCCCAGACCTCCGACTCCTTGACCCGCGACCGGATGATCAGGCTGATCAGCGCCGGGATGATGCTCAGCCCGAACAGCCACCGCCAGGACAGCCCGAGACCCGAGTGCACCAGCAGGAACGCCAGCGACGCCAGCAGGTACCCGAACGAGTAGCCCTCCTGCAGAAGGCCGGAGAAGAACCCGCGCCGGTTCGTCGGAATCTTCTCCATGGCCAGCGCCGCGCCGAGCCCCCACTCGCCGCCCATGCCGATGCCGTAGAGCAGCCGCAGGATGACCAATACGGTGAAGTTCGGCGCGAACGCGCACAGGAACCCGACCACCGAGTAGAAGCACACGTCCACGATCAGCGGCCGGCGCCGACCGACCCGGTCCGCCCACAATCCGAAGATCAGCGCGCCGACCGGTCGCATGATCAGCGTCGCCGTGGTCACGAACGCGACCGTGGTCAGCGAGATCTTGAATTCCTTGGCGATGTCGGCGTAGACGAGCACCACGATGAAGTAGTCGAACGCGTCCATGGTCCAGCCGAGCACGGCTGCCAGGAACGCGTTGCGCTGGTCGGAGTTGAGTCGTTGCCTTGACGCGGCTGCACTGCTGGTCACGGCGGTCCTTCCGGGTGGAGTAGTTGACGCTGTTGGTACACCGCCGCGTACACACCCGGCAACAGTTCGCGAGATCACGAACCGGTGACGGTCACCTCGACTGAGCAACCGCTTACCGGCGTGCCGGAAACACGGCCTTAACGGGCCGTGCCTACCCTGCGCATATGGATCGACAGCGGGAATTCGTGCTGCGCACCCTCGAGGAGCGCGACATCCGGTTCGTCCGGCTCTGGTTCACCGACGTACTCGGATTCCTCAAGTCGGTCGCGGTCGCCCCGGCCGAGCTGGAAGGCGCGTTCAGCGAGGGTATCGGCTTCGACGGCTCCGCCATCGAGGGCTTCTCCCGCGTCTACGAGTCGGACATGATCGCCAAGCCCGACCCGTCCACCTTCCAGGTCCTCCCCTGGGAGACCGGCGGCGGCGACCACTACTCCGCGCGCATGTTCTGCGACATCGCCATGCCCGACGGCTCACCCTCCTGGGCCGACCCCCGGCACGTGCTGCGCCGCACCCTCTCCAGGGCAACCGAGGCCGGCTTCACCTGCTACGTCCACCCCGAGATCGAGTTCTTCCTGCTCACCGACCTCAACGACGACGGCAAGGAACCCGTCCCGGCCGACAACGGCGGCTACTTCGACCAGGCCAGCCACGCCATGGCGACCCACTTCCGCCGGCACGCCATCGAGGCCCTGGAATCCATGGGTATCTCGGTCGAGTTCAGCCACCACGAGGGCGGCCACGGCCAGCAGGAGATCGACCTGCGCTACGCCGACGCGCTCACCATGGCCGACAACGTGATGACCTTCCGCTACCTGATCAAGGAAGTCGCCATCACCCAGGGCGTACGCGCCTCGTTCATGCCCAAGCCGTTCACCGGCCAACCCGGCTCCGGCATGCACACCCACGTCAGCCTGTTCGAGGGCGACCGCAACGCCTTCTACGACAGCGAGGACCCCTACGAGCTGTCCAAGACCGGCAAGGCGTTCGTCGCCGGCCTGCTCAGGCACGCCCGCGAGATCAGCGCCGTCACCAACCAATGGGTGAACTCCTACAAGAGGCTCATCGTCGGCGGCGAAGCCCCCACCGCGGTCTGCTGGGGCCACGCCAACCGGTCCGCGCTGGTCAGGGTGCCGCTCTACTCCAAGGGCAAGGCGTCCTCCCGTCGAGTGGAAATCCGCAGCCCCGACTCGGCCTGCAACCCCTACCTCGCCTACGCCGTGATCATGGCCGCCGGCCTCAGGGGCGTGCAGGAGAACTACGAACTCCCGCCGGCAACCGAGGACGACGTCTGGTCGCTGTCCGACGCGGAACGCAAGGCCGCCGGCTACGCCAGCCTCCCGCAGAACCTCGGCGAGGCCCTCGCCGAACTGGAGAACTCCGAACTGGTCGCGGAAACCCTCGGCGAACACGTCTACGACTTCTTCCTGCGCAACAAACGCCGCGAATGGGACGGCTACCGCAGCGAAGTCACCCCCTACGAACTTCGCACCGGGCTGCCCGTGCTCTGACTGAGACGGTTAGCGTTTCCGATGTGAATGAGGTCCCCACCGCATCAGTCACGGCATGCACCGCGGCGACCGTCGCGCAACTGCCCGCTGTTCGGGTCCTGCTGAAGTCCTTCCTCGACCACCACCCCGGCGCCCGGTTCCACGTGCTGCTCGTCGACTCCGACGATCCGAGCGGCATCGCCGTCCCGGACGGCCCGGTCGAATTCCTGCACCCGTCGGCCATCGGCGTCGACGACGAGCAGCTCGCCCGCCTGCGCACCGCCTACCAGGGCGCCGAACTCGCCTACGTGCTCCGCCCGGTCCTGATGCGCTGGCTGGTCACCGCGACCGACACCAGCGGCGTCGTGCTGCACCTCGACCCGAGCGTGCTCGTGCTCGCCCCCATCGTCGAGCCCATCCTCGCCGGCCTCGTCCAACGCTGCGTCGTCCTCCTCCCGCGCGTGCTCAAACCGCTGCCCGAGGACAACCGCCGCCCCGACGCCGCCGACCTGCACAAGGCCGGCCTGTTCGATCCCGCGCTGATCGCGGTCAACCGGGGCGCCGAGGACTTCCTGCGCTCCTGGGCCGACCACGTGCTCGCCGACGGCTCCGCCGCCTTCCTCGACGGCGCCTCCGTCCTCGTCGACCACCACGTCCTGCGCGACCCCGGCATCGGCCTGTCCGTGTTCAACGCCGGCCAGCGCGCCCTGCGCGCCGACGAAACCGGCCGGGTCACCGTCGACGGTGCCGCCCTGCGCTCCGTGCACTTCGCCGGCTTCGACCCCACCCGACCCTGGCTGCTCTCCGCCGACATCGACGACCGCCCGCGCGTGCTGCTCTCCGAACACCGCCTGCTCGCCAGGCTCTGCGCCGGCTACGTCAACGCGCTCACCTCGGCCGTCAACCCCGGCGACCCCGCCGCCCTCGAACAACGCATCGGCCCCGCCCGGCCACCGGCCGCGCTGCGTGCCATGTACCGCATCGCCTGGGTCGAAGCCGAACGCGGCGGCGAACTCCCACCCCCGCCCTGGCGCGGCACCGGCGCCGAATTCGCCGAATGGGCCTACCAACCCATGCCCGGCCAGCCCATCAGCACCAGATGGGCAACGGCCCTCTGGCGCGACGACCCCGACCTGCGCCGCCGCTTCCCGCACCCGCTCGACGCCGACGCCGCGGCCTTCCGCGACTGGTGCGCCGGCGTCGGCGTGCCGAGCGGTGTCCTCCCGGCCGACGCCGTCCCGCCCACGCAGCCCACCAGCGGCCCGCTCACCGACACCCTCGGCGTCTCCGTCCTCGGCACCGGCCAACTCGCCATGCTGATCCGCGCCGCCGCGACCGCGTCCGGCCTGCCCGTCTCCGACCGGCCCGACTATCCCGTCCTGATCAGCTGCGACCCCCTGTCCGTGCCGCCCGAACTCGCCGCGCAGCGCTACGTCGTCGCCGTCCCCGGCAGCCCGACTGTGCTGCCGGCCTTCCCCGGCGTCGACGAGGTCTGGTCCCTCTCGCACGCCGGCAAGGCCGGACTCGACGGCGTGCTCCCCGCCACCGTGCACGCCATGACCCTGCCCATCCTCGACGCGGGCGAACGCGACCCCGACGCGATGGCCGAAGCCCGCGACAAGCTCGGCTGGCCCGGCGAGGACCCCGACACGGTCGTGTTCGCCGGCATCGCCGATCACGCACACGAACGGGTGGACAATGCGCTCGGCACGGTCGCCGCGTTCCGCACCGCCTTCCCCGACGCGTCAGCCGACCACGTGCGGCTCGTCCTGCTCCTACACGGCGTGGCCGACCACCCGGAAGCCGCCGAACGCCTCCGCCTCGCCGTCGCACCCGACGATCGCATTCGCCTGATCGAGGATCCGGAATCAACTGATCGAGCGCTCTGGCTCGACACCGCCAACTGCCTGGTCTCACTGCACCGAGCCGAACAACTCGGCACCGAACGACTCCTGCTCACCCTCGCCGAACCGGCCGCCCGCGGTATCCCGGTGGTCTGCACGGACACCGGCGCCGCGGGCGAACTCCTCGCCACCGGCGGCGCCCTCCTGGTCGCCGAAGCCGATCCGGCAGCCGCCGTCGACGCCCTCCGCGCCGCGGCAGGCGACCTCGACGCCGCCGACAACCTCGGCCGGCTCGGCCGCGTCGAACTGCTCCGCGAGCACTCCGTCGGCGTCGCCGGCAAACAGCTGCGCGAGCGCGTCGAACAGGCGTACCACGCCTGGCGGGCCAGCCGAGCCGTCGAACGGCCCGAACTCATGTCCGACCCGCTGCGTCCGCTCCGCTCCGCCCGGCACGTCCTGCTCCGCGAACCCGACGTCACCGCCCAGCACAAGGTGCCCATGGCGCCCGCGCTGCGCAAAGCCGTGCTCCGCGTGCTCAACCACTACGACGTGCACCTGCGCGGCGTGCTCACCACGCTCATCGACGGCATCGAACGCACCAGCGAGGAACTGCTGCGTCGACAGGACGCGGCAACCGGGGGAGAGCCCGCCGCGCTCGGCATGCTCCGCGACCGGCTCGACCGCCTCACCGAACGCACCGGCCTTGTCGACGACGCACTCGCCAGAGCCGACGACGGCGTGCTCCGCGCCCGTGCCGACCTCGCAGGCCAGGCCCGCAGACTCGACGAGGTCGAGGACGCCGTCGTCGCCGAGGCGGGCAAACGCGGCAAGAACCTCCAGGTCATCGCCGACCGGCTGGACCGCCTCACCGAGGCCCTCGACCGCACCCTGGACCGCATCGACGGCCTGGAAGCCCGCACCTCGGCCATCCTGGATGAGCAACAGGGGCGCAGTCAGGTCACCGTGCGCGCGGCCAGCCAGGCCCTGCACACCTCCGACGCGCTGCGCCGGGTCGTGCTCCGGGAATACGAACGCAGAGCCGAACAAGAACCCGCCGACTCCGATCTCGGCCGCACCGCCAGCTCGCTCGTGCTCTGCGACGCCGGTCTGCTCCGGCTGCCGGCCGACGACGGCGTGATGCTGCCGTTGTTGTCCAGCAACGGAGTCTGGGAACCCGAACTGTCCACATTGATCGATTCGCTGGTCGATCCCGGCGGGATCTTCGTCGACATCGGCGCCTACGTGGGTTACCACACCCTTCGAGTCCTTTCCAGACTCGGTACCAGCGGCGCCGTCGTCGCCGTGGAACCCAACGCGGAAGCCACGATCCTGTTGCGGCACAACATCGCCATGAACGTGTCGAAGCCCGTCGCCGACCGCCTCACCGTGATCGAGGCAGCCGCCTGGGACAGTCCGGGAAGCCTGCGCACCGAGCCGGCCATGACAGGCGGCTACCAGGTCTACCCACTCCCCGCCGAGCCAGAGCCCACCGCGTCCGATCCGGCCGTACCCACGGTCGCCTCGGTTCGCCTGGACAAGGAGCTGGAATCCCAGGGCATGCCGCTGTCGGTGGTGAAGGTCGACGCACCCGGCCGGGGCCACCGCGCGCTCGGCGGCCTGGTCCGGCTGCTGCGCAGGGACCGGCCCAACGTCTTCTGCGCGTTCTCGGCCAGCCAGACCGCTGCCGTCGGCGACGACCCGGCCGCCGTCCTCCGCGAGTTCGGCACCTGGGGCTTCGACGTGGTCCTGCTCGGCAACGACGAGCCGTCCACGCCCGCCGAGGTGATCGATCGGGCCGAGGGCCAGCACAGCATCACGCTCTGGCTGCGCCCCCGAGCCTCCCGCTGACCCGCTCCGGCTCGCCGCAGCTCCCTTGCGCCGGGGCGATCGCCCCAAGATCGCCCCGACGGCGGCCCGGTGATCGACTCCGGCGCGGGTCCTAGATCGCCAAAACCGCCTCTGACCAGCCGATTTGACTCTTGCCGCGTGGGTGAGTAACTTTCTCCATGTCGCAAGCACCACCGGACGGAACGGGATGAAACAAGCCCGGCGGGGACGGTAAAGTAGACGAAGTGCTTCCGAGTCCAACTCGGTGGCATGGATGAGTTCGGCCCCGGTTTGACACCGAGATCCGGATCTACTAAGCTAGTGCGGCACTCCCCAGAACGGAGCAAGGTTCTTACGATCCCTCGCGGATCGGCCAGGGACCTGAACCCCGACCTGGGACAAAGCTTGAAACACAATGCAGTACGATGGAATGACGCCCCGATCGTCTGGCACTTTCGAGTGTTGGGTGAGGGTGTGCGTGTGTTCTTTGAGAACTCAACAGCGTGCCGATAATGCCAGTAGAGCATTAATTGAAATAACCTCGTCAGAGGAAT
>DASZJG010000102.1:0-1913 GCA_035948315.1 Pseudonocardiaceae bacterium
GCGATACCCGAGGAGACCGTTGCGCGTGAGCGAAAGTCGCCCGGCCGCAGTACTGGTCCTCGCCGCGGGCGAGGGCAAGCGCATGAAGTCCCGCCTTCCCAAGGTCCTGCATTCGCTATGCGGGCGCAGCATGGTCGGCCACGCCCTGGCGGTGGCCGGTGAGCTCGATCCGGAACGGCTCGTAGTCGTCGTCGGGCACGGCAGGGACCAGGTGAGCGCGGAGGTGACTGGCCAGTCGCCAGGAGCGCTGGTCGTCGTCCAGGACCAGCAGCTCGGCACCGGGCACGCGGTGCGGATGGTCACCGAGGCCCTTGGCGAGTTCCGCGGCACCGTCGTCGTCACGTACGGGGACATGCCGCTGCTGCGCGGCCAGACGCTGCGCGAGCTCGTGGACGTTCATCACGCGAGCGGCAACGCCGTTACGGTGCTGACCGCCACGGGCGACCCGGCGGGCTACGGGCGGATCGTGCGGGACGCCGGCGGGGCGTTCCTCCACATCGTGGAGGAACGCGACGCCACGCCGGCCGAGCTCGCCGTCGACGAGTACAACTCGGGCTGCTACGCCTTCGACGGCGCGCTGCTCGCGGACGCGGTCAAGCGGGTGACGACCGACAACAACCAGCGGCAGGAGTACCTGACCGACGTGGTGGGGATCCTGCGCGGCGACGGGCACCCGATCGGGACGGTGCTGGCCGCAGACGTTACCGAGATCCAGGGCGTCAACGACCGCGTTCAGCTCGCGGCGGCGCGGCGAGCGCTCAACGACCGGATTCTCGAGCACTGGATGCGGGCCGGCGTCACCATCGTCGACCCGGCCACAACCTGGGTCGACGTCACTGTCACGATCGGGCAGGACGCGGAGATCAGCCCGCAGGTCCAGCTGACAGGCGCCACCGCCATCGCGGACGGCGCGCGGGTCGGCCCTGGCTGCCTGCTCGAGGACACCATCGTCGGCGAGGGCGCAGTGCTGCTCCACGCGGTCTGCCGTCAAGCCGAGGTCGGGCCTGGCGTGACCGTGGGTCCCTACGCCTACCTGCGGCCGGGCACCCGCATCAGCGAGAACGCGCATATCGGCTGCCACGTGGAACTGAAGAACGCCGGTGTCGGACCGGGCGCTAAGGTGCCGCACCTGACGTACGTGGGGGACGCGCACATCGGTGCTGGCGCCAACATCGGCGCGGGCACGATCTTCGCTAACTACGACGGGGTTGCCAAGCACCACACCGACGTCGGCGAGCACGCCTTCCTCGGCAGCAACAGCGTGCTCGTGGCGCCGGTCGCCATTGGCGACGGCGCGTACACCGCGGCGGGCTCGGTGATCACCGGAGACGTGGCGCCCGGTGAGCTCGGCGTGGCACGAGGACGACAGCACAACTCCCGCGGGTGGGTGGAACACAACCGGCAGGGAACGCGGTCCGCCGAGGCAGCGAAACGGGCCCGTTCGGAATAATTGAAGGAGACTAGTTCCAGGTGAGCGGCATGACGAAGCCCAGCCAGAAGAAGCTGATGTTGTTTGGCGGCCGGGCTTACCCTGAGCTTGCCGCCGAGGTCGCCGACTGCATGGACATCGAGCCGGGGCCGGCCAGGCTGTATGACTTCGCCAACGGCGAGATCATGGTCAGGTACCTTGAGTCCGTCCGTGGCTGCGACGCGTTCGTGCTGCAGAGCCACACGGCGCCCATCAATCAGTGGATCATGGAACAGCTGATCATGGTCGACGCACTCAAACGGGCGTCGGCCAAGCGGATCACGGTGGTGACGCCGTTCTTCGGCTACGCGCGGCAGGACAAGAAGAGCCGCGGCAGGGAACCGATCTCCGCGCGCCTTGTCGCCGACCTGTTCGCGACCGCGGGTGCCGACCGGCTGATGGCCGTGGACCTGCACACCTCCCAGATCCAGGGCTTCTTCGACGG
>DASZJG010000103.1:0-54517 GCA_035948315.1 Pseudonocardiaceae bacterium
AGCACGTAGGGCATGACCGCGGTCGCCAATCGGGACAGCGAGTACGCCGAACCGGCCGCGGTCGCGCGCAGCAGCGTCGGGAACAGTTCGCCCTGGTAGGTGTGGAAGGCGTTGGAGAACAGGTTGCTGATCGCGGTGTAGCAGAACCCGAACGCCACGATCGCGGCAGGCGAACTGGCGAAGCCGAACAGCAGGCCGAACAGTGCCATGCCGATCGCGCCCGCCACGATCAGCCATTTCCGTTGCATCCGTTCGATGATCGGGATGGACAGCGCCGAGCCGATCGGGTAGCCCAGGGTGGTCAACGCGAAGTAGGTGAGCGAGCCGGTGACCGAGAAACCCTTGCTCACCAGGACGATCGGCACCAGCGTGCCGAAGCCGTAGTAGCCGAACGCCTGGAGGACCTGGAAAACGTAGAGCATCACGGTCCGGCTCAGCCACGGCGGACGCAGCAGCGAGCGCGCGCTGACCCTGCCCTCCGGCACCGCGCTCACCACCGGTTCCGGCAGCGACCGGCCCGCCCGTTCCTCGAACCGGCGCACCACGCGTTCGGCCTCGTCGCCGCGACCGACCGCGACCAGCCAGCGCGGCGACTCGGGCAGCCCCGATCGCAGTGCCCACACGATGACCGCGCCGACACCGCCGATGATGAACATCCACCGCCAACCGGCCAGCCCCAGTGGACTCACGCCGGCCAGGCCGCGCGCGAGGAACCCGGCGACCGGCACGCCGCAGAAACCCACGGTGTAGGCCCATGCGGTCGCCGCGCCGCGCCAGCGCGCCGGCAGCAGGTCGGCCAGGTAGGCGTCGGCCAGCGGCAGTTCGCCGCCGATGCCGATACCCGCGATGAACCGGCAGATCACCAGCATCCAGATGTTCGTGGAGAACGCGCCGATCAGCGTGAACACCGAGTAGACGGACAACGTGAACAGGAACGCGTTGCGCCGGCCCAACCGGTCGGCCAGTCGGCCCAATGTGATCGCGCCGATGAACGCGCCGACGAAGGCGGAGGCGAGCAGCGGTTTCAACGCGGCGCTCGACGCGCCGAAGTCCTTGTGCAGCACGGTGGACACGGTGCTGGCCAGGAACAGGTCGTAGAGGTCGAAGAACGTCGCGAGGCCGACGACGGCGACCAGGTAGCGGTGCAGTCCGGTGATGGGCAACCGGTTCAGCCTCGCCGCGATCTGCGCTCGCTGGGTTTCCCGCGCCGCGACCTCGCTCATGCGCATCCTCGCACTATCACTATATGGGACAAGCTTCCCGTCAGGTGAGTTGGAGGTTAGTGCGCGGCGTCGTCGCTGCCAAGCCTGATCGACTCAGTCGCCGAGCCAGACCGGCGCCCGCCATGAGCTGGATCTGGTGGAACAGCATGAGCGGCAACACGATCAGGCTGACCGCGTGCCCGGCGAACAGCACGCCCGCCATGGAAATCCCGGCCGACAAGCTCTTCTTGGACCCGCAGAACATGATGGTGATCCGGTCGGGCCGGTCGAACCCGAGCCGTCCGCCGATGAACCACGTGCTGCCCAGCGCGATCGCGAGCAGGACCGCGTCCACGCCAAGCAGGCCGGCGAAGCGCGGCAGGTTCAGCTGGTGCCAGCTGCCGGCCACGATCCCCGCGCTGAACGCGGTGTACACGACCAGCAGGATCGACCCCCGATCGACGATCGTGGTGACGGTGCGATGGCTGGTCAGCCAGTCCACGATCCAGCGCCGGGCCAACTGGCCGGCCAGGAACGGCACCAGCAGCTGGAGCACGATCTCGCCGATCGACGCGGCGGACAGCACGCTCTGCCCGCGCGCGAGCACCGCGACCAGCGCGGGCGTGAGCACGATGCCGACCAGACTGGAGAAGGACGCCGAGCAGATCGCCGCGGCCACGTTGCCGTTGGCGATCGAGGTCAGCGCGATCGAGGACTGCACGGTCGACGGCGCCGCGCACAACAGCACGATGCCGGTGTACATGACGGGCGTGAGCACCCACGGCACCAGCAGGTGCGCGGCGATGGCGAGCAACGGGAACAGCACGAACGTCGCGGCGAACACGGTCAGGTGCAGCCGCCAGTGCTTGACCCCGGCCCAGGCCGCCGCGGGGGACAGACGTGCCCCGTAGAGGAAGAACAGCAACCCGATGGCGACCGTCGTCGCATGCGCGCCGAACACGGCGCCGACGCCGCGTACCGGCAGCACGCAGCCGAGACCGACTGCGGCCAGGATGCTCAGGATGAACGGATCGAGGAATTTCCGCACGCCTTCCATCCTGCGTTGACGTGGCGAAATGTGGAACTCCGATAACCGGACTGACTGTTATCATGAGTCATGATGTTCGACCCGGTGCTGTTGCGCACCTTCCTGGTCGTCGCCGAGACGCGCAGCTTCACCAAGGCCGCCGGCAGGCTCGGCGTGCGCCAACCGACCGTGTCGCAACACATCCGCAGGCTGGAGGAGGCGGCGGGCCGGCAGCTGTTCGCGCGGGACACGCACTCGGTCGACCTGACCGGCGACGGCGAGGCCATGATCGGCTTCGCGGACACGATCCTGGACGGCATGGAACGCGCCACCACCTACTTCGCCGGACCGCAGCTGCGCGGCCGGGTGCGGCTCGGCGCGTCCGAGGACATCGTGTTGGGCAAGCTGCCCGCCGTGCTCAGCCGGTTCCGTCGCTCGCATCCGCTGGTCGAGCTGGCGCTGGTGGTGGAGATGTCCCATACGCTGCACCAGAAACTGCGCGCGGGCGAACTCGACCTGATCCTGGCCAAGGGTCGTCCCGGCGACGAGCCCGGCCGATCCATCCGCCGCGAGTCGCTGGTCTGGGCGGGCGTGCCGGATCACCAGTTCGACGTGACCGGCCCGATTCCGCTGATCATGCACCCGATGCCCAGCATCACCCGCGAACACGTGCTCCAGGTGCTGCAACGATCCCGCCGCAGCTGGCGGATGGCGTGCACCAGCGCGAGCATCAGCGGCCTGCGCGCGGCCGTGCTCGCCGGCCTCGGCATCGCGGTGTTCGCCCGCAGCCTGGTCCCGGCCGGACTGGTTGAACTGGACGAGGGCCTGCCGGAACTGGGCGAGGTCGAGTTCGTGCTGACCGCGCGTGGCACGCCGATGCGCGGCCCGGTCACCGCGCTCATTGACGCGATCCTCGCGGAAACCCTCTGATCAGTACGGCTAACTGGGTGACTTGACCCGGTTCCGGACGTCGGCCGCGACCCGGTCCACGAACTCCTCGACCTTCACCTGCTCCCGGTTCACCTGCACGGTGTCCTGCGCCAGTTCGGCGTCGCCGAGCACCGCGAGGTAGGCGTCGCGGTGGTGGCGGGCCTGGCGGATGCGTGCGCCCAGGGTGCCCTCCGCGAGCACCCGCGCCCGGATTCCCTTCGCCAGCAACCGATCCCGCACCTGCACCGCGGCGTCGCCGTGCCGTGCGTCCTCCACCGGCAGCACCGACACCTGCATCGGTGCCAGCCACGGTGGCATCCGGCCCGCGTACCGCTCGATCAGCAGCGCGACCATCCGCTCCATCGACGAGAGCAGCCCGCGATGGATCATCACCGGCCGGTGCTTGGCGCCGTCCGCGCCGGTGTACTCCAGCCCGAACCGCGCAGGCTGGTTGAAGTCCAGCTGCACGGTGGACAGGGTCTCGATCCGGCCGCGCGCGTCCGCGACCTGGATGTCGATCTTCGGACCGTAGAACGCGGCCTCGCCCGCGACCTCGACGAACGCGATGTCCAACGACCGCAACGCCGCCCGCAGTTGATCCTGCGCCGCTGCCCACTGCGCGTCGTCGCCGAGGAACTTGCCGGCGTCGCCGCGCAGCGACAACCGGTAGAGGTCGACCTCGATGCCGAGCACGTCGTAGCAGCGGGCGATGGCGCGCAACGCGATCGCGACCTCGTCGCCGACCTGTTCGGGCGCGCAGAACACGTGCGCGTCGTCCAGGTTGATCTGCCGCACCCGGCTCAACCCGCCCAGCACGCCGGACAGCTCGCTGCGGAACATCGAGCCCAGCTCGGAAACCCGGAACGGCAGGTCCCGATAGCTGCGCCCGGCCGAGGCGAACACCTGGGTATGGTGCGGACAGTTCGCCGGCCGCAGCACGAAACTCTCCCCGCCGATCTGCATCTCCGGGAACATGTCGGCCGAGAATTTCTCCCAGTGGCCGGAGGTTTCGAACAGTTCCCGCTTGCCCAGCACCGGGGTGTAGACGCGCTGGCAACCGGATCTGGCCGCCTCCTCCATGGCCAGCGCTTCCAGTTCCGCGCGGATGATCGCGCCGTCCGGCAGCCACAGCGGCAGGCCGGCGCCGACGATCGGCACGGTGGTGAACAGCTCCAGCTCCCGGCCGAGCACACGGTGATCGATGTGGTCGTGGTCCATGACTCCTCATTTCGCTTCGGAACGGGAGTCGGTGCGCCAGGCATAAAAAAGCCCCGGGGTTCGACTCCCGGGGCTCGTGATCTCAGCAGATCACCGTTCGCGCCGGAGAGTGTCCGGCGTGGTCGTCACCTGCTGAATCGGCTGCATGGCTCGACAATAGCGCATGTCCGCCTCAGCTGTCGCCCCATACCTCCGCCGCCGTCTCCACGATCAGCGCGAGCTTGGCCACCTCGTCGTCGTAGCTGAGCACGTTTCCCTCCACAGTGGAGGAGAACCCGCACTGCGGCGAGAGGCACAGCTGTTCCAGCGGCACGTAGCGGCTGGCTTCGTCGATGCGCCGCTTCAGCTCGTCCTTGCTCTCCAGCGCGCCACGCTTGGTGGTGACCAGGCCGAGCACCACCCGTTTGCCCGGCGGCACGAAGCGCAGCGGCTCGAACCCGCCGGAGCGGGCATCGTCGAACTCCAGGAAGAAGCCGTCCACGTTCAACCCGCCGAACAGCGCCTCGGCGACGAAGTCGTAGCCGCCCTCGGCCGCCCACGAGGACCGGAAGTTGCCCCGGCACATGTGCGTCGTCACGCGGAGCCCCTCGGGCCGGTTCGCCAGCGCCGCGTTGAGCTGGTCGATGTAGCGCTCGTGCTGGTGGTCCGGGTTGTCGCCGCGCGCGGCGATCATCGCGCGCTGCTTGGGGTCGTTGAGGTAGGCCAGGCTGGTGTCGTCGAGTTGCAGGTACTGGCAGCCGAGCGCGGCGATCTGCTTGATCTGTTCGGCGTAGGCGGCGGACAGGTCGGCCCAGAAGCCGTCCTCGTCCGGGTAGACGCTCGGATCGATGGCCGCGCGACCGCCCCGGTAGTGCACCATGCTCGGCGACGGAATGGTCAACTTCGCGGTCTGGCCGGGCCCGATCGTCTCGGCCAGGAACCGGAAGTGGTCGGCGAAGATGGTGCGGTCCAGGTGAATCGGCCCGTGCACGCGCAGCGCGGGCGGTTCGAAGCTGATGTCGCCGTTCTCGTTGTGGAACTCCACCCGCATGGTCTCGTCGGCCTGGCCGATCCCGCCCAGCGAATAGATGAAGTCCATGTGCCAGGACGCGCGGCGGAACTCGCCGTCGGTCGCCGTGTGCAGGCCGACCTCGCCCTGCATGCGCACCACGTCCCGGATGGCCGCATCCTCGGCGGCGCGCAGTCCCTCGTCGTCCAGGGTGCCCTCGGCATGCTGCGCTCGGGCTGCGAGGAGGGCGGGCGGACGCAGCAGGCTGCCGACGTGATCGGCCCGGAACGGTGCGCTGGTGGCCATGAACCATCACTCTATGACCCGAATCAATATCAGGCACCCTGTTAATTTAGTTTGTTGACTAAGAATCTTGCATTTACCCGGTAAAAGTTTTAGGCTGGGTTCATGTCCAGCAAACAACCACTCCACGTGATCATCGCGGGCGGCGGCATCGGCGGCCTCGCCCTGGCCCAGAGCCTGCACAAGGCGGGTATCCGGGTCTCGGTGTACGAGAAGACCGTCCAGCGCACCGACACCGTGCAGGGCTTTCGCGTGCACATCAGCCCGTTCGGCAGCGCGGCCCTCAAGGACTGCCTGCCCCCGCACCTGTTCGACGCGTTCGTGGCCAACGGCGGCAAGGGCGGCAACGGCTTCACCTTCGCCACCAACCAACTCAAGCAGCTCCTGACCATCGAAACCGAACTCAGCAACGGCGGCTCGGACCTGCCCGAACACTGCCACTACGGGATCAGCCGGATCACCCTGCGGCAGATCCTGCTCGCCGACCTCCCCGACGACGTCGTGCACTTCGACAAGGCCGTCACCGGCTACGAGCAGCACCCCGACGGCACCGTCACCGTCCGGCTCGCCGACGGCGGCAGCGCCACCGGCGACGTGCTGGTCGGCGCGGACGGCGGCGCCTCGAAGATCCGCGCCCAGTACCTGCCCTCCGCGAACCGCGTCGACACCGGCATCGTCGCCATCGCCGGGAAGTACCTGCTCACCGACGCGAACCGGAGCAGGCTCGACTCGATGCTGCTGCGCACCCCGATGACCGTGATGCCGCCCAAGGACTACGGCATGTTCTGCGCCCCGCACGAACTCGACGCGCCGACCGACCTGCTCGCCGCCGGGATCGGCGGCAACGACGCCCCGGATCCCGGCACCCACCTGGACAACACCCGCTCCTACGTGTTCTGGGCGTTCGCCGCCCGCCGCGACGCCTACGACTCCTCGCTGGGCAAACTCGAGGCCCAGGACGGCGCGCTGCTGCGCGAGATCGTGCTGGACAAGATCGAGGACTGGTCGCCAGCGCTGAAGTTCCTGGTCGCCGAGTCGGCGGCGGACACCGTCGCCGCGATCCCCATCCTGACCTCGACCCCTGTCCCGGCCTGGCCCACCACCAATGTGACGCTGCTCGGCGACGCCATCCACAGCATGACGCCGTTCCGCGGCATCGGCGCCAACACCGCGTTGCGCGACGCGCAGCTGCTCGGCCGCGAACTCGTCGCCGCCCACCGCGGCGAACGCCCGCTGCTGGACGCCATCCACGCGTACGAGGCCGACATGCTCGACTACGGCTTCGCCGCGGTCCGCGCGTCCATGCGCGCCGCGCAGCAGTTCGTCGCACCGGGCCGGGCCGGGCGGATGGTGGCCAATACGGTATTCCGCACGTTCAGCGCGATCCCGCCGCTCAAGCGGATGGCCTTCGCGGACCGCGGCAGGCGATGACCATCCACTGACCACACTGGCTCTCGGTGCCGTTGCGGAGTAGAACCAAGCCCTGCGTAACCGCACTGGAAAGGGGCCTCATGCGCAAGCGCACCAAGACTCTCGCCGCGTTGCCGATCGCTGCCGCGCTGGGGGCGAGCCTGCTCGTCACCACCGACTCGGCCGCGTCGTCCGCCAACGCGGATGCTCTGACCTGGCAACCGGTCGCGGTCGGCGTCGGGGGCGCCGTCGTGTCCGACACCATCCAGTCGACCCAGGCCGGACTCGACATGCTGCGCCGTGGCGGCACCGCCGCCGACGCCGCCGTCGCGGTCGCTTCGACCCTCGGCGTGACCGACCCGTTCGTCGCCGGCATCGGCGGTGGCGGCTACCTGGTCTACTACGACGCGCGCACGCACCGGATCACCACCATCGACGGCCGGGAAACCACCCCGGCAGGCGCAAACCAGAACCTGTTCATCGACCCCAGCACCGGCAAGCCGTTCGCGTTCCCGACCGCGGTCACCAGCGGCCTGTCCGTCGGCGTGCCCGGCACGTTGATGACCTGGCAGCGCGCCCTGGACCAGTGGGGCAACTTCAGCCTCGCGCAGGACCTCAAGCCCGCCGAACAGGTTGCCGAGCAGGGCTTCCCGGTCACCGCGCACTACCGCGAGCAGGACCGGGAGAACGCCTTCCGGTTCACCCAGTTCTCCTCCAGCAACGCGCTGTACCTGGAGAACGGCCAACTGCCCGCGGTCGGCTCGACCATCAGCAACCCCGATCTGGCCAACACCTACCGGCAGATCGGCCACCAGGGCGTGGATGCCCTCTACGGCGGCAACATCGGCGCCGACGTGGTCGACGCCGTGCACAACCTGCCACTCGCGCCCGGCGCGACCCTGGTGCCGCGCCCCGGCTACCTGCAACTGTCCGATCTGGCCGGTTACCGCGCCCCCGACAAGGCGCCGACGCACGTGAACTACCGCGGCTACGACGTCTACAGCATGGGCCCGTCCTCCAGCGGCGGCATGACCGTCGGCGAGTCGCTCAACATCCTGTCCAACTTCAACCTCGCGGCCGAGCCGCGCACCGAGGCCCTGCACGACTACCTCGAAGCCACCCGGCTCGCCTTCGCCGACCGCAACCGCTACATCGGCGACGCGAGTTTCGTGAACGTGCCGGAACAGCAGCTGCTGTCCACAACGTACGGTGCGGACCGGGCCTGCTCGATCAACCAGAACAAGGCGGCCACCTCCCCGGTCGCGCCGGGCAACCCGTACGACCCGACCTGCGCGTCGGCCTCGGCCAGCGCGGCGAGCCAGCCCAACGACGGTGCCGCGACCAACCACTTCGTGGTCACCGACAAGTGGGGCGACGTCGTCTCCTACACCAACACCATCGAGGAGATCGCCGGCAGCGCGATCGTCGTGCCGCACCGCGGTTTCCTGCTCAACAACGAACTGACCGACTTCGACTTCGCCCCGTTGCAGGCCGGCGTCCCCGACCCCAACCTGCCGCAGGCCGGAAAGCGACCGCGCTCCAGCATGTCGCCGACCATCGTGCTGCACAACGGAAAGCCGTTCCTCGCGATCGGTTCGCCCGGCGGCGCCACCATCATCACCACGGTGCTGCAGATCCTGCTCAACCGGATCGACTTCGGCATGACCCTGCCGCAGGCGATCGCCGCGCCGCGAGCGTCGCAGCGCAACGGGGCGCAAACCCAGGCCGAGCCGGACTTCCTCACCGAGCCGACCACGCCCGGCCTGGAAGCGCTCGGCCAGTCCTTCTACATCAACAGCACCTCGCCGCTGAACCCGTCCATCCAGATCCCGCCGACCATCGGCATCGCGGCCGGCCTGGAGTTCCTCGGTGGCGGCAAGGTCCTCGCCGCCGGTGAACCGGTCCGCGCGGGCGGCACGTCCGCGGGCGTCGTCCACCCGGCACACTGAGTTTCCCTCGGGGCGCGGCGGGTTCTCCACCCGCCGCGTTCCCGGCCGAAAATCCCCGACGCGGCGCGCGCGGATCTGGTGAGATGGGCGTCCTATGGACAACTCGACGATCGACGCCATCGACCTGCGGCCGCTGACCAGACCCGAAGCAGAGCGGATAGCGGCGGGGAAACCAGGGGAGCAGGACAACTGGGCCAAGGGGTTCCCGCGCGCGGGGGACTCCGGGCCGTGCGCGCGGATGCTCGCGGCGCCGAAGGACCCGAGCCCGTTCGGGGTCTACCAGATCGCGCCCCCCGACAGCGGTCTGGTCGGCTCCGCAGGCTTCTACGGTCCGCCATCGGAGTCCGGCGAGGTGACCATCGGTTACGGGATGGTCGAGTCGGCCTGGGGCAACGGCTACGCCACCGCGGCGGTGGCCGGGCTGATCGAGGTCTGCCGCGCACACGGCGGGGTCAGCGTGGTCAACGCCGACACCGAGCTGGCGAACATCGCGTCCCAGCGAGTGTTGGAAAAGAACGGGTTCGAGAAGGTGCGCAGCACCGAGACCCACCTCTACTTCACGCTGAAGCTCGCCGTCTAGCCCAGCTATTTCGCGGCTGCCTTGGCGGCCTTCTTGAAGGCGCGCACCTCGGCCAAGGTCTCGGCGCTGGTGACGTCCGCGATCGAGCGGTGCGAACCGTCGTCGCCGTAGGCACCCGCGGCCTCGCGCCACCCCTCGGGCTCGACGCCGCGCTGCTTGCCGAGCAGGGCCAGGAAGATCCGCGCCTTCTGGTCGCCGAAACCGGGCAGCGCCCTCAGCCGCGCCAGCACTTCCTTGCCATCCGGCTTGCCGGCTTTCCAGATACGGTCGGTCTTTCCGTCGTAGTTCTCCACGATGAACTGCGCCAGCGCGTGCACCCGGCGGGCCATCACGCCGCCGTAGCGGTGGATCGCCGGCTTGGCGACGCACAGTTCGACGAAATCGTCGAGATCGGACTCCGCGATCCTGCGAACGTCGAAGCCGTCCATCCGCTGCGCGATCTTCTTCGGCCCGATGAACGCGATTTCCATGGAGATCTGCTGATCCAGCAGCATGCCCGTGAGCAGGGCGAAGGGATCCTTGGACAGCAGCGCGTCGGCTTCGGTGTCACCGGTGAGGCGCAGGGCTCGGGCCATGGAGGTCAGCATCCCATACGGGCCGCGGAGTTGAACGGTTGTCCACACGAGTGGCCCGACGTGGGTGGCTTCGGGCCACTCGTGCTCGCCTGTCAGCTCACCGGTTGACCAACACCGTGATCACCGTGGTGAGCAGCAGAGTGCCGACACCGAGCAGGCCGACGAGCACGCCGAACACCGAGCCCGCCGAACTGAACAGGCTGCCAACCATCACAAAGGCCCCACGGAGCATGCGGGCCAGCACGAAGAAGATCACCACCGCCACGATGACGATGATCAGGAGCGAGCCGCTCCCGCCTCCCTGAGTGCTCGGTTGGCTGTTGTGCACTGCCGACGGCTGTGCAACTGCGGTTGTCGACGTGACGTTGCCGGTCTGGGTTTGTACGCTTGTCGTGGTCATGACAGTTCCTCACGTGAGAGCGGTAGGACGCTGTGTGGGACTGCTGTGGCTGGCAGGGCGCCCCTGGTTCGCGGCCGGGGGCGCCTGCCTGTGCGCAGGCATGGTGACGTGGGGAACTGCTCGGCGGCGATCTCGCCCTGATGGGGATCGGTGCAGTGCACATGTCCTTTCACCTCCAATTTCCTGAACTTCAGGTAATGGAATGTGAAGTTGTACCGCCTTCAGCTGTATTCAGCGTAAGGCCGCTGACACCCGCCTGCAACTGGCATTTTGCGGAGCCCTGACGTCGCTGGATCGGCGCAGTGGCGCAAAGATCGCCCATGGTGCCGTTTAAGCAGGCAGGGAGGCTGGCCTTGGGGTGAAGGGCGAGTGTACAGTGCCAATGTTCAGATTTTTTTCTGAAGTTCACCAAAGGAGCGCTGTAGTCGTGCCACTGGTGGAAGGTCCGGCCGTCGAGCTGGCCCGGCGCCTGCGTGCGCTGCGCGAGAGTCGCTGGCCGAACCTGAACATCACCCAGGCGCAGCTGTCCGAGGCGCTGGCCGTCAGCGTGCCCTCGATCTCCTCCTGGGAGAACCCGGAGAACCCGGCGATCCCTCCCATTCCCCGGATCAGGGCCTACGCCACCTTCTTCGCGGCCGACCGATCCGTGGCCACGTCTCCCTACCGGCTGCTGAACCTCACCGAGCTGACCGCGGCCGAGAAAACCGCGCGCGAGCAACTGCTCGACGAGTTGATCGAGTTGCGCAAGGCGGCCAAATCCGGCGCCCCGTCCTCGACCCCGAGGCATCGCGACAGCCTGCTACGCTTCCCACCGGGGCAGGACATCCTTCTGGTTTGTGCACCACTGCCGGCGGAGTTGCGGCAGACCATGCCCAATCCCGATCCGCTCGACCCCGACCATTACGACCTCTACAACTACGCCGACATCGACGCGCTCATCGAGCTGTACGGCCGCCTGAACGCGCTCAATCCGGACAGCACTATCCGGAGAGCCCGCTCCGACAACCTGACCGCCGGGAACTACACCAATCATCTGATAGTGCTCGGCGGCGTCGACTGGAACACCACCCTTCGCGACCTGGTACCGCGGACCTCGGTACCGGTCAGACAGATCGCCCGCGACCAATGGGCCGATCTGGGACGTTTCGAGGTGGATGAGGTTGGCTCCAACCAACAACCATTGAGCTTCGAGCCGCTGACTCTAGAGTTCGAGGGATCCCGCCAGCTGGCGGAGGACGTCGCCCAGATCTACTACGGCCCGAGCCCTTATAACCAGGAACGTACCGTGATTCAGTTCAACGGCCAGTTCGCGCGAGGCACCCTCGGCGCGGTGAAGGCACTGACGGACCGGCGATTCCGCGACCGGAACGAGGCATACCTGCGCGATCGATTCGCGGACGAGCCAGAATGGACCCTGCTGACCAGGGTGGTGATCGCGGACGGCCAGCCGGTCACGCCGATCTGGACCATCGAGGACAGTCGCCTGTACGAGTGGCCCGCACAGCGGAACCGTTCGCGGCAGGCCCTCCATGGCTGAGGACGACGAAGCGAATCCCCGGCACCACCACGACTCGCACCACAGTCTCGTACTGTCGGCCGAGTCCGAGCTGCCCGACGACATCCGGCCGGACTTCACCGGCTCGCCGCGCATCGACGCCATCATCGTGCCGACCATCAGGCCCAGCACCCAGCTGACCGCGGCGATCGGCCATGCGAAGGAACTCGGCTGCACCCTGTTGGCCCTGTGCAGCAAGAAATCCGTCGCGTCCGAGGTGCTCGCGCTGGCTCTCGAAGCCGGCATCGACGCGGTGGCCATCGACGTCGACCGGATGCCGCCGAACCTGTTGCCGCACTTCAAGACCACCGATGTGCTGAAGCGGCGCCTGTTCCGCGATCCGAGGGACACCGCGACCAAGCGCAATCTGGCCCTGCTGTTCGCCACGTTGGCGGGTTGGCGCCGGGTGTTCTTCCTGGACGACGACATCACCATCGACAACGTCGAACTGCTGCGTTCGGCGGCGCACGAACTGAACTGGTACGAGGTGGCCGGCCTTCGGGTCGAGCAGTATCCGGACAACTCCGTTGTGTGCCATGCCGGTCGCGAGGTCGGCCGTCCGCAGCAGACGTTCGTCGGCGGCGGTGCGATCGCGGTCGACGTGCTCGCCGCGGAATCCTCGTTCTTCCCGCAGGTGTACAACGAGGACTGGCTGTTCCTGCTCGACGAGCACGGCCTGCGACCGACCACGGTCGTCGGCGAGGCCAGTCAGGCGCCGTACGACCCGTTCACCTGTCGCAGGGCCTGGTTCGAGGAGGTCGGCGACACGTTGGCGGAGGGCGTGTTCTGGCTGCTCGACGAGGGCAGGAAGGTCGGCGACGCGACACCCGAGCACTGGCGGATGTTCCTGGCCGAGCGCAAGGCGTTCATCTCCGAACTGCTCGGCGCGGTCATCACCTCGGACCTGCCCCTGCTGCGGCGGGCCAAGATCGGCCGGGCGCTGCTGGCGTCCTACCTGCGCAACCGGCGCATCAAGCCGGACCTCTGCTACGACTACCTGTTGGCCTGGCACAGTGACCGGCGCGCCTGGCGCGAGCATGTCGACGACTGGCGCGCCACGTATCACGACGCCGAGTCGATCGAGCTGCGCGAACCGGAGAAGGTGCTGGCAACGCTGGGTCTGCTCGACTGTGCCCACTTCGTCCGTACCGAAGACACACCCGCGCGACCCTCAGTCGTAGCAGGTCTGCACGAGTCGTCGGATCAGCACTAGGCATTCCTCGTGCTCGTACTCGACGTAGCCGTCCGGATCCGTCTGGACGGCTACGCATTCGACGAGACCGCGGCCCCAGTCGCGGTAGCCGAGTCGTTGGTAGAGCCGAATGGCCTCGTCATTGTCGGTGCGCGCGGCCAATGCGACATGCCAGTGACCGTCCAGTCGCAGATAGTCCTGGACCTCGGCGATGAGTCTGGTACCGAACCGGCGGTTGCGGTACTCGGGGAGCACACGCAGGTGGGTCAACAGCGGGACACCGGGCAGGTACTGCTGAATCAGTGGTTCCTCGGCGTCTTCCAGCCAGAGGTACGCGTGGCCGACGGCTCGCCTGTTCAACCAGGCGGTGAAAAGCACGCCGCGCCCGTTCTTCTGCCGCTCGAAACGATCTTCGAAGTACGCGCCCTCGCCGAACGACTCTTCCAGTGAGGTCAAGTCGTCAAAATCGACCTTCCGTACGTCCAGTTCGTTCATCGGTTATTCCCCTGTTATTTCTCGCCGCATTGGTGGTGTCGCCCGTTCGCGCTTGGGGAGCAGTGGGCACCGGCAAGCAGCCACAACGAGCGTAAGTCAGTTTCTTGTTCCCTGCCAACGTCCTGGGGCTGGTCCGAGCGGACGAACGCGTTCCGCCGGATTCGGCCAACCGACCGAACGGCCGGTAAAAAATCCGGTTTGTCCAGCGACGCGGTCAGGCGTTTCTCGTATGCTCTTCCGGTGACCAGCACAACCGCACCGGTTGACGGCCCGGCCTCCGACGTTTCCGGTGGCCGCCCGGCCAACCGAACCAGACCAGCATGGCTACCGGTCTGGTCGAAGCCCGCCGCGCTGCGCGCCGTGCGGGCCACCCTCGTCGTACCCGGCCTGTTCGCGTTGAGCTACAAGGTCATCGGCAACCCGCAGGTCGCGACCTTCGCCGCGTTCGGCGGATTCGCCACCCTGGTGCTCGCCGCCTTCGGCGGACGCACCCGGGACAAGCTGATCGCGCACCTCGGCCTCGCCGTCGCCGGCAGCATCCTGCTGGTCATCGGCACCGCGGTCAACAAGTCCGTGGCGCTGGCCGCCATCGCCGCGCTGGTCGTGGTGTTCTGCGTGCTCTTCGCGGGCGTCGCGGGCCCGAACGCCGCCTCCGCCGGCACCGCGGCCCTGATGGCCTTCGTGCTGCCGGCCGCCTCGCCGGGCACGCTGAGCATGATCCCCTCCCGCTTGGAGGGTTGGTGGCTGGCCTCGATCGTCGGCACCGCCGCCGTGCTGCTGCTCTCGCCCCGCTCGCCCGGCACGGTGCTGCGCAAGGCGGTCGCGACCTGCGCCGCCGCGCTCGCCGACGAACTAGCCGTCGCCATGCGCGGTGAGGACCTCACCGAGGTGCGGCGCAGGGCGATCGAGGCCAAACACGACCTGCTCAGCACGTTCACCGCGACGCCGTACCGGCCGACCGGCCTGGCCGCCGCCGACCAGGCGCTGGCGAACCTGGTCAACCTGCTGGAGTGGTGCACGACCACGATCTGCGACGAACTCGCCGAGTTCCACGACCTGAGCACGGTCGACGAAACCGAACACGCGCTGCTGCTGGAAACCCGGACCGCGCTCGTCGACATCGCCGCTCTGCTGCGCGACCAGCCCGCCGAACCGGACCTGGAACGGTTGGAGAACCGGCTGGCCGCGAGCATGAGACGGCTGCACGATCTGGGCAGCGACACCGAGGGCTACCGCGACGCGGTGCACCTGTCCTACCACGCGCGCACCACGGCCGTCGCCGTGCACACGGCCATGGCCGACGCCATGATCGCCGCCCACCGCGCCGATCCGGCCATCGTGTCCGGCGGCAGGCGCCGCTGGTACGGCTCGATCATGCCCACCGACGACGACGTCACCATGCGTGAACGACGGCTACTCCCCGGCCTCTCCTCGGCCGCCACCGTCGTCAGCCGGCACGCCAGCCTCCGCTCCGTCTGGTTCCTCAACAGCGTGCGCGGCGCGGTCGCGGTCGCCGCGGCCATCGCCGTCGCCGACGTGACCGGCGTCCAGCACGGCTTCTGGGTCGTGCTCGGCACCCTGTCCGTGCTCCGCACCAGCGCCTCGTCGACCGGCGCGACCGCCATGCGCGCGCTGCTCGGCACGCTCATCGGTTTCGTGGTCGGCGCGCTGTTGCTGCTGGTCATCGGCACCGGCGGGGGTGCGCTGTGGATCGCGCTGCCGATCGCCGTGCTGATCGCCTCCTACGCGCCGGGCGCCCTGCCGTTCGCGGTCGGCCAGGCCGCGTTCACCGTGGTCATCTCCGTGCTGTTCAACCTGATCGCGCCGATCGGCTGGACCATCGGCGTGCTGCGCATCGAGGACGTCGCCATCGGCTGTGCGGTCAGCCTCATCGTCGGCGTGCTGTTCTGGCCGCGCGGCACCAGTGCGCTCGTCGGCGACGACCTCGCCGACGCGTTCCGTGCCGGTGGCAACTACGTGGCGAACGCGGCGAGTTGGGCCCTCGGCCTCGAAGCCACCCCACCCTCGCCGGCCGCCTCCATCACCGCGGGCCTGCGCCTGGACGACGCGCTGCGCGGATTCCTCGCCGAACAGGGCGCCAAACGCATCCCCCAGGACCACCTGTGGCGACTCGTCGGTGGCACGCTGCGCGCCCGCCTGACCGGTCACTCCCTGGCCGGCCTGCCCACCCACCAGCGGCCGGACCCGGATCCGATCCGCGTCCGGCTCGGCGAACAGGCGGGCCAACTGGCCGCCTGGTACGACCACCTCGCGTCCCGCCTGGACAGTGCCGACCACAGCGGCGCGCCGATGCTGACGCCGCCCGACTTCGGCAACCCGTTCGCCGACGTCGACGACTCGAACCCGGCCCTGCCCCGCAGCCTCTGGGTCAACGAGCACCTCAACCACATCCGCGACCGCCTCGCCGACCTGGTCGAACCCGCGACCGAAGTAGCCGCCGTGCGGCATCGTCCCTGGTGGCGTTGATACCGTGGCCACGGAAAAAGCAGCGCGCGGCGCGGAACCGATGGGGGTACGCAGGTTGGACCTCGATGCACCCAACGCGGCCAGGATGTACGACTACTACCTCGGCGGTTCGCACAACACCAGCGCGGACCGCGACCTGGCCGAGCGCGTGCTGGCCGCCGACCCCCGGGTACGCGCGGTGGCCAGGGCCAACCGCTCCTTCCTGCGTCGCGTGGTCCGCCTGCTCGTCGCGGGCGGCATCCGTCAGTTCCTCGACCTCGGCTCGGGCATCCCGACCGCCGGTCACGTGCACGAGATCGCGCACACCACCGACCCGGAGGTCCGGGTCGCCTACGTCGACAACGAACCCGTCGCCGTCTCCGCGACCCGTCGCCTCATCACCGACGCAGAGCACGTCACGGTCACCGCGGCCGACCTGCGCGACGTCGACACCGTGCTCACCGCCCCCGGCGTCGCCGGCCTGCTCGACTTCAGCGAACCCGTCGCCGTGCTCGCCTTCTCCGTCTTCCACTTCCTCCCGGACGACGCCGACCCGGCAGGAGTGCTCGCCGCATACCGCAGCGCGATCGCGCCCGGCTCCTACCTCACCCTCTCGCACGTCGCCCCCACCGGCGCGGCCAGCGACTCGGACCTCACCACGCTCTACCAGCGCTCCAGCAACGCCGCCTGGACCCGTACCCCGGAACAGATCGCGGCCCTGATCCCGCCGGACATGCCGCTGCTGGATCCCGGCCTTGTCCCGGTCACCGAATGGCGCCCGGACGACCTTGATCTCGATCAGACCGGCTTCAATCTCGACTACTTCTACGGCTGCGTCGCCCACCTGCCCGAATAGGCGCTGGGGTGGGAACCTAACCCCGACCCTCCCAAGTGCACAGACAGATCCGATTGCCTTCAGGATCGGCCAGCACCCAGAAACTCGGCGCCTCGTCGTCCCCGACCAACGTCCCACCGGCCGCCAGCGCGGCATCGATCCTCGGCTGGACCTCCTCCGGCGCGACCCAGACATCCCAGTGCCAACGCTGCCGCGGCTCCTCGCTACCCGACTCCTGGAACCAGATGGTCGGAAACCCGTCAGCCGAATCCCGAACCTCGTCCGGCGCGGTCGCCTCCGCACCCAACACCGACTGCCAGAACGGCAACACCGACTCGCGAGCAGGCGTGTCCAACCCCAACTCGACCCGCGACAACCCAGCCGACCCCAGCGCGACACCGGCATCCGCCGCGATCCCGCCGATCGTCCGCGCCAACTGAATGTCGCGATCGGTCACTCCGTGCTCGTCATGGCTGGTCAACCGAACGTCAATAGATCCGTACCGCAGCGTGATGTCCGGATGATGGCTCACCGCCTCGGCCGCCGCGCCGATCGCATTGACGACCGAAAGCCCGTTCGCGAAGTTCCCGGTCTCGACGCGCGTCTGCAACCCGCCGAGCAGGTAAGCCCACCCGGTCAGTCCGGCATCGGCGATCTGCTGTCCAGTCAGTCGTGTCATGTGGACATACTGACAGCTCGCGGCTCGTCGACGATCGGCTCGGTGGACACGAGATAGGGCCAGGCCCGAAAGTACCAGTGGTTTCGCCACACCAGCGCGGCGATGTCCTTCTCGCGGACGCCATGACTTTCGTCGAGCGACTTCATCCCGCGCCAGTCGATCGGCTTGATGCTGAGATAGCGCCTGACGATGTCCTCGGCGCCGGCAGGCAGCGGATGGCGTGCGAGGTCGTCCGGCGTCTCGCGGCCGTTGGTCCCGATGAAGCCCCAGCCCCTGCGGTGGCAGTAGCTCCGGGCGGCGAGGAGCTTGGCGACCGTCCGTTGATCGGCGAAGGCCGTCGTCATTCCTTTGACTTCGACGATCAACCGGCGGCCGTCGCTCAGGTCGACAGCGAGGTCGGGATAGTAGACATGGTCTCTGCCGTACAGCCGGTACGGGATCGCGAGGGGCTGCTCGCAGTACGAATCGACGAGATCGCAGGCTTCGAGCAATTGGATGATGTCCCGCTCGCATCCTGATTCGTAGCCCACCTGCCGGTCGAGTTTGTCGGACCACCACGTCCCGGGCTTGCCCAGTTCACCGGGTTCGGTCGGATCCCGAAGAGGTATCAGGCGCTCGCGCCGCGGACTCGGATCGATCCGTGCCGGCCACCATGCCTTGTTGACGATTCTCTCCAGTCGGACGTTCAGCCTGCCCTGCTTCTTTTCTTCGGCCAGGACGGCGCGTAACTGCTTGGCGCGCGCCTTCGTCAGGTCTTTGACCTGACCGACGAGGTCTTCGATGGCCTCCTTGAGAAGGCCGGACAGGCGCGCCACCGTGCGCACCGCGACATCCGGAGCGGCGACCGGGGTCGCCAACTCGATGAAGTCCAGTACGAGATCAGCGGATAACCGATCTTCGCCCGGCCTGCTCAGCGCACCGGACAACATCGACCGGACGTAGTCCCACGACCGACGACAGCCGTGCTCGGGCGCGCCGGCAGACAGTCGAAGAAGTGCCTTTTCCTGGATTTGCCGGATTCGCTCCCGCGTTACCCCGTACTCCGCGCCGATGGCCCCGAGCGTCATGAATTCGCCGTCGAGTCCGAGCCGCTTGCGCAGGACATCGTGGTGCCGAGGGTATCGAAGCCTGCTCAAACCGGCCTCGATCAGTTCGACGCAGACCCGGTGGACCTGCTCGGCATCGTTGCGAAGTTGGTCCGTGGTGAAGTGCAGACCGGTGAGCCCCGGCCAGTCGCATTCCAGAATCCATTCGTCCGGCTTCAGGACTTCGCGCGCCTGGAACAGATCAGTTCCGGCCTGTCTGAGCGTGCCGTCCTCGAATGTGGCCAGGGTCCCGATCGCCTTGCCGGTCAGAAACTCCTGGTCGTCGTCATCGCCGGGGATTGATCCGGTGATCGAACGCCGGATTCCAGCGACCTCAAGGTAGCGTTGCACCACCTTGATTCTGGGCCGGTACGGAGCCCTGGCAGATGCGACGACATCAGACGCCGCGCTCGCGGCGGGCTCCGAGGTCGGCCAATCGTCCGCGTCGCCGAGTTCCGACAGAACCCACTCGAACATCGCCGCGTCCGAGATGAAAGGCCGCTTCGACGCTCCCATCAGCTTCTTGAGGTGGCTTCTTATCCCACCCTCGCTGCGCTGGTGGCGTTGCGCCAATTCACTGATCGTATGCCCAGCCCGGACTTCTTCGAGCAACTGACCCTGCTCCGGCCCGCTCCACGACTGTCCAGCACGCGCCGGCTCCAAGACCACCACCCCCTTCGGCCTTAAGGCTTCCTCGCGGCGCTACTCCGCATGAGACAGAACGGATGGCCTGCTGGATCAAGCATCACCACGAGATTCGGGCTGTCCCAATCCTGCCCCTCCGCGCGACGAGCCCCCAACTCAACCGTCCGCTCGACCGCGCCGGCCAGATCTTCGACCACCAACTCGAAATGCGAGTGCAACGGCACCTCCGGCGACGGCCACGTCGATGCCCGGAACTCAGCCACTGCCCGAAACACGAACGCCATACCTGCCGTCTGAAGGAACGCCGAGTCGACACAACGACCACTGACCGTCCCGCCGAGCGCCGCCGCGTAGAAGTCAGCCAGCACACCGGGATCCGGGCAGTCGATGGTCAGCGCAGCCCACTCGACAATGCCAGATTCCCGCCGTTCGTCGGTCACGCTTCATGATCGTAGCGAGTTGCCGGCCAGCCCAACAGCTTGGCGTCGGCCGCCGCGAACTCCGCATCGGTGAGGTGGTCGAAGACTCGCTTTGCGACGTCGTCGAGCAGTGAGACGAAGTTCTCGGGGGTGGTCACCGCGCCGGGGAACAGTGAATCAAGACAGCGGTGACACCTCAGCAGCCTGGATGCTGTCGAGAGCGGGGGGTAGATCAACGTTTCGGCCGCTCCTATTCGAGGGTGACCGAGAAGATCGATCCGTCTGATGTCGCAGAGTGCAAATCATTCAAATTGTCGAGACTAATCTCGTTCTGCGAGGCGCTCATTCTGCTCGCGAATTCGACCTGGGCTTCCGTGATACGTTCGGCCCGATCTTGGCTGATTCGGTCGTCAATTAGCCGGTCGATTCCGTACCGGACAGAGAGCCGCTGTTGATCAAAGCCGAAACTGATGCTGGTTCCTCGCGCTGTTCCGAAAGGGGTTTCAAACGTTATTCTTTCCCGAACGCGCCGGTCGAGGCGGCGACGCATGACCGCAGGTGCCCATTTTTCGAGCGCGTCGAGGTTGCCGCCGAAGTCAGCTAGCGTCGCCCACGATGCCCGCACTGAGGCGCTGACCAACGCGGTCGGCGACACGTTGGGCCTGTCGCCGACCGGGAGTTGATAGTTGGCGACTTGTTCAACCGTATCGGGCGTTACCCAATAAGACGGCTCGCTGGCATCGTCTTCGGGATCGATCGCGAGGTAAGAGACCCCATTGCTTCCTGTGATCGTCGAGATCGCTATGCCGGTTGGGACGCGTCCAGCAACTGTAATGCCGCCAAGTTGGCCAGCTGCGCTCGCCAACTGACTAATAGCGTGTCCAGAGCTGATGGTTCCTTTACATTCAACCATACGGACGCGATAATGATCACGAGTGGTTGGATCAAGAGCGATCATGAGGTAATCCGGGCGACGGGATCCAGTCTTACGGACTGGCTGCCGGATTCCTCCGGCATAGACGTAACCGTCGTCGAGCGCGACATCGATGTCGACAATGCTGATCGGCCAGCCGGCTGCAGCCGTCCCTGCGAACCAACGGCGGGCCAAGAGCGCACCGAAGCCAATACCCATATCTTCAGACGTAACCCGGCGCTGGTTGCCGGCTATCTTGCGACCAGCATCGCTCACTTTCAGTTCCGGTGGTCCGCTGCCGTCGTGCGCGAGATCGAAGAACCCGAGATAGCGCATCAATCCCCACTGCGCATACCTGTCGAGTATGTCGTCCTGGTAGCGCGGGCGTGTCACGTAGGAAAGTTCATGCAGCGCATCGAACGGCCGGATCATCGTGCCGTGTTCCAGTCCGAGAGCGGGCGACAAGGTTTTGGCCGCGCTCTCGAACTTCGAATTCTTGGCAACGTTGTCAAGGAGTGCCTGATCACTGTGGCCCTGGAGATAGACCGCCGAGCCGACTGTTGACAGTGCCTGGTAGAGATCCACGACTCAGTTTGTCAGCTCACCCATGCGCGCGGACAAGCACACCAGAAACGGTGACAGAGGACCCCACGGTGGTCACGCCAACAGCGCCCGGCTTCACCAGTCGCGTTCGCGCCATTCGGTGACGTGGGGGCGTTGGGCGCCGAGGGTGGAGTCGTCGCTGCGGCCGGGGTAGAACCAGTGTCGTCGGGGACGTGGTCGTGTCGTTTGCCGGCCGACGCCACCGGGGAACGGTAGATCACTACAGAGGCGAACAGACATGTCCGGCGTAGCTCGATGTGTCTCACGAGGCTACAATCGTGGATATGAAGGTGATCACCCAACGAGAGTTTCGCAACAACTCCGCTGCGGTCATGGACGCGGTTGAGGCGGGAGAGACCTATCACGTCACCCGCAACGGGGTTGAGGTCGCTGAGGTGCGGCCACTTTCTCGTCGGCGCCGGTTGACCGCCGAAGAGTTGGTTGAGCGGCATCGTAGATTGCCTCGAGTCGACTACGCCCGCATGCGGCAGGAGGCCGACGAATTCTTCGGTACCGAGGACCGCGTCGGCGATGACGATGAGTGGGAGCGTGACCGTGGCTGAGCGCCGTCAGTCCGGCGTGCTGGACACCTGCGTCTACATCGACCTCGACATGCTCGATCCCGCAGTGCTCCCCGCAGTTCCGGAGATCACCGCGATCACCATGGCCGAACTGCACCAAGGGCTGGCCATGGCCCGTAACGCCGCCACCCGAGCCGCTCGAACCGAGAAACTGGGCGCAGCGATAGTGGACTTTGATCCGCTGCCGTTCGACGGTGACGCCGCCGCGAGATATGGAAGTTTGGTTGCGCTCACCCTTGAAGCGAAACGTGATCCTCGTCCACGCCGCCTGGATCTGATGATCGCGGCCATCGCGTCCGCACGCGATCTGCCGCTCTACACGCGCAACGAGGATGACTTCAAGGGGTTGGCCGACATGATCGAAGTGATCGGGGTCTGACTCACCAGCCGCGCGCTCGCCATTCCGAAACGTGGGGGCGTTGTTCGCCGAGGGTGGAGTCGTCGCCGTGGCCGGGGTAGAACCAGGTGTCGTCGGGGAGGTGGTCGAAGACTCGCTCGGCGACGTCGTCGAGCAGGGAGGCGAAGTTCTCGGGGGTGGTCGTTTTGCCGACGCCGCCGGGGAAGAGGCTGTCGCCGGTGAAGAGGTGGGCCACGCCTTCGGGGTCGCGGTAGACGAGGGCGATCGAGCCGGGGGTGTGGCCGCGGAGGTGGATGACCTCCAGTTGGCACTCGCCGAAGCTCAGGGTGTCGCCGTGTTCGAGGAGAAAGTCGGGCGGCACCGGGAGGGCGGACGCGTCCTCGGGGTGGGCGGCGGTGTTGGCGCCGAAGGCACCTGCCACCGCGCCGAGCGCCTGCCAGTGGTCGGCGTGTTGGTGGGTGGTGACGATGGTGCGCAGGGCGGGCCGCGCCGCGTCGGAGCCGACCAGGTCGGAGATGCGCTCGGGGTCGTTGGCGGCGTCGATGAGCAGCGCATCGTTGGTCGCGGCGCACACCAGCAGGTAGGCGTTGTTGTCCATCGGGCCGACGGACAGCTTGGTGATGCTCAGGCCGGGCAGCGTGCGTCGGGCGGGGGCTCCGCCGGGTTCGACGTGGCCGGTGTACTCCTCGATGACGTCCACGAAGACGACAGTAGTGGCTCGCCCGCCACGGCGACGTGCCGGCTTGGTCACGTGGCCGGGGCGGGAAAGTTCACTCGATCGGGTGGTCTTACAGCCAGGTTGGCAGGATGGGGGCTTCGCCGGTCAGGTCGGCGCCGTCGGCGCGGCCGGTGAGCCAGGCGATCGCGGGTGCGGCCAGGCCGATGATCCTCGGCGCGGTGGGGGAGTCGACGCCGAGCGGGATGGCGCGGGCGGTTCCGTCGGGGAGCACGATCTCCAGGTTGACCGAGGGCACGTCGGCTCGGCCGGTGAACCTGCTGACCATGAACGTCAGCACGGTTTCCAGGTGCTCGCCGGCGAGCAGAACCAGGTCGTCGAAGGTGTGACCGCAGTTCAGGTCGATCGCGTGCACCAGCAGTTCGTTCACGCGCAGCCACGGAATCAGGGTCGCTGGCATGGCCGTGCCGGTGCGGGCGGTGACGGTCGCGGTCCAGGAACCGGTGGGGAGATCATGTGCCGCGGCGAAGAAGCGACTGCTTGCCGCGGCCAGGTCTTCCTGCTGGATCTGGAGGAGGCGGCGGGCGCCTTCTTCGATGTCGGCGTCGCGGTCCGCGGCACTCGCGTACATCGGGTGCTCGACCCCGGTCTTCGCCCAGTTCAACAGGTTGACCAGACCGTCGGCGTTGCGCGCCAGGTGGCTGATGACGTGCCCGCGCGTCCAGCCGGGCAGCAGGCTCGGGCCGTGCGTCGTGGCCTCGTCGAGCGCGCACACGAGATCGTCAACCCTGGCCTGAGCCAGCTGGGCCAGGGCGAGTCCGGCCTGTGCGTGTCGGGCATCACCTGCGGCGATGCCGGGAAGCGGGCTGGCTGGGGCTGGGCGCGCACCGGGTTGTTCGGCCCGGGGCACGGGCACTGCGGTTGACGAACGCGTAGCGTCCGGCGAGGGCACGGGCTTGGTCATATGGGAATGACCCTCCTCGGCGTCGAGTGGGGTTGAGCCTGGTACCCGCCGCGAAGAATCAGCGACGACTGTGTGCCGACACCTCTACCCGATCGGTGCCAACGCCAAACACAAGGGACAATTGGTTGGCGGTGCCTCCAGCCTAGGTCGAATCGCCATCCTTCGATAGAGGGTCGCTGCGTTGGATCCGGGTGAGCGCTGCTGAGCTGGGACAATGGCTCGGGCACACTCGTCGCGGAATAGCGGCCGGTCGTCGCGGGTTGGCAAGGGAGCTTCACCGGGCGCCTGGGCGCGACGGGGTGGGCACGACCGCGGACACTTTTTGTCGGTGGGTCGTCCTAGCATGTTCGGTGGCTGACATAGGCCTTCCATGCGGTGCCCGCGTGACGCGCTCGAACCCCGACGAGCTGTCACTGTGTGTGACAATGGACGGGTCGTGGTCAGGCCGACCACCGACATTCTTTGCCGAAGGGACCCTCGTGGCCGACCGCCTTGTCGTGCACGGCGCACGCGAGCACAACCTGCGCAGTGTCAACCTTGACCTGCCCAGGGACAGTCTGATCGTGTTCACCGGCCTGTCCGGGTCCGGTAAGTCCAGCCTGGCGTTCGACACGATCTTCGCCGAAGGTCAGCGTCGCTACGTCGAGTCACTGTCCGCGTATGCGCGTCAGTTCCTCGGTCAGATGGACAAGCCGGACGTCGACTTCATCGAGGGCCTCTCGCCCGCGGTCTCCATCGACCAGAAGTCGACGAACCGAAACCCGCGGTCGACCGTCGGCACCATCACGGAGGTATACGACTACCTCCGTTTGCTCTACGCGCGCGCGGGCACACCGCACTGCCCGGTGTGCGGCGAGGTGATCAGCAAGCAGATGCCGCAGCAGATCGTCGACCAGATGCTGGCGCTGCCCGAGCGCACCCGTTTCCAGGTGCTGGCGCCGGTCGTGCGTGGCCGCAAGGGCGAGTACGTCGACCTGTTCTCGCAGCTCCAGGCGCAGGGCTACTCCCGCGTCCGGGTCGACGGCACGGTGTACGCGCTGACCGAGGTGCCCAAGCTCAAGAAGCAGGAAAAGCACACCGTCGACGTGGTGATCGACCGGCTCGCCGTGAAGAAGAGCGCCAAGCAGCGCCTGACCGACTCGGTGGAGACCGCGCTCGGGCTGGCCGACGGGCTGGTCACCATGGAGTTCGTCGACGAGGACGAGGGTTCCGCCGAGCGCGAACGGACTTTCTCCGAACACCTCGCCTGTCCGAACGGGCATCCGCTGACGGTCACCGATCTGGAACCGCGCTCGTTCTCGTTCAACTCGCCCTATGGCGCGTGCCCGGTCTGTACCGGCATCGGCGTGCGCAAGGAGGTCGATCCGGAACTGGTCGTGCCGGACGACGAACTGTCGCTCGCGGACGGGGCGATCGCGCCGTGGGCGGGCGGCCAGACGGCCGACTACTTCCTCCGCCTGTTGGAGTCGTTGTCCGAGACGCTCGGATTCCGGATGGACACGCCGTGGCGCAAGCTGCCGGCCAAGGTCCAGAAGGCCGTGCTGCACGGCATCAACGAGCAGGTGCACGTCCGCTACCGCAACCGCTACGGCCGCGAGCGTTCCTATTACGCGAACTTCGAGGGCGTCATCCCGTTCCTCGAGCGCCGCATGGATCAGACCGAGTCCGACTACATGCGCGAGAAGTACGAGGGCTACATGCGGGAGGTGCCCTGCCCGACGTGTCAGGGCACCCGGCTCAAGCCGGAGATCCTGGCGGTCACGCTGGAGCACGGCAAATACGGCGAGCGGTCGATCGCGGACGTGTCCGCGATGAGCGTCGCCGAGTGCGCGGACTTCCTCGGCGGGCTCAAGCTCGGCAAGCGCGAGACCATGATCGCCGGTCGGGTGGTCAAGGAGATCCAGGCGCGGTTGGGCTTCCTGCTCGACGTCGGCCTCAACTACCTGTCCTTGGACCGGGCGGCCGGCACGCTCTCCGGTGGTGAGGCGCAGCGGATCCGGTTGGCGACGCAGATCGGGTCGGGGCTGGTCGGCGTGCTGTACGTGCTGGACGAGCCGTCGATCGGCCTGCACCAGCGGGACAACCGGCGACTCATCGAGACGCTGACCCGGCTGCGCGACCTGGGCAACACGCTGATCGTGGTCGAACACGACGAGGACACCATCCGCGCGGCCGACTACATCGTCGACATCGGGCCGGGCGCGGGCGAGCACGGCGGGCACGTGGTGCACAGCGGCACCTACAAGGAGCTGCTGGCCAACGAGAAGTCGCTGACCGGCGCGTACCTCAGCGGTCGCAAGGAGATCGCGATGCCGGCGCTGCGTCGGCCGACCAGCGCGTCGCGCAAGCTGACCGTGGTCGGCGCGCGCGAGCACAACCTGCACGACATCGACGTGTCGTTCCCGCTGGGCTGTCTGGTCTCGGTGACCGGCGTCTCCGGCTCCGGTAAGTCCACTTTGGTCAACGACATCCTGGCGACGGTGCTGGCCAACAAGCTCAACGGCGCACGGCAGGTACCCGGTCGGCACACCAGGGTGAAGGGCGTTGACCTGGTGGACAAGCTGGTCCAGGTGGACCAGTCGCCGATCGGCCGCACGCCCAGGTCGAACCCGGCTACCTACACCGGTGTGTGGGACCACGTGCGCAAGCTGTTCGCGGCGACCACCGAGGCGAAGGTGCGCGGCTACCAGCCGGGTCGGTTCTCCTTCAACGTCAAGGGCGGGCGCTGCGAGGCGTGCGCGGGCGACGGCACGATCAAGATCGAAATGAACTTCCTGCCGGACGTGTACGTGCCGTGCGAGGTGTGCAAGGGCGCGCGGTACAACCGGGAAACCCTTGAGGTGCACTACAAGGGCAAGACCGTCGCGGACGTGCTGGACATGCCGATCGAGGAGGCGGCGACCTTCTTCGAGCCGATCAACGCGATCCACCGGCACCTGAAGACGCTGGTGGACGTGGGTCTTGGCTATGTCCGGCTGGGCCAGCCCGCGCCGACCCTCTCCGGTGGTGAGGCGCAGCGGGTGAAGCTGGCCAGCGAGTTGCAGAAGCGCTCGACCGGCAAGACCGTCTACATCCTCGACGAGCCGACGACCGGTCTGCACTTCCAGGACATCAGCAAGCTGCTCGGCGTGATCAACGGGCTGGTCGAGAAGGGCAACACGGTGATCGTCATCGAGCACAACCTCGATGTCATCAAGACCTCGGACTGGATCATCGACATGGGGCCGGAGGGCGGAAACGCGGGCGGCATGGTGGTCGCGGAGGGGACGCCGGAGGACATCGCGGCGCACCGGACGAGCTACACCGGGAAGTTCCTGGCGCCGCTGCTGGCGGAGGGCCGGCGCTAGCCGGACGAAGACGGAGAAGACGGAAAGGTGCCGAGGGCTGGGGTTGCTCTCGGCACCTTTGCGCGGAACCGGTCGGTTGCCAGTGCCGCGCACTCGGGTCAGTGCCGCCCGTTCGGGTCAGTGTTGGGCGGCGGCGAACTGGTTGATCGCGTTGGTGATGCCGGTGGCGATCGCGGTCTGGCCGGCCTGGCTCGCGGCGAGGTCGCCCTCGCCGTGGTTGCTGATGAACAGTGGCTCGACCAACGCCCCCGGCATGGCGGCCGGCGAGTCGTTGTAGCCGGTCTTGGCCGGGCCGAGCAACAGCAGACGGCCGTACGAGCGGTCCTGCGCGGACGTCGAGTTGCCGGCGCCGATCGAGGACTGCACGCCGCGATCGTGCACCGAGGCTCCGTTGGCGTCGAGGGCGCTGATGATGTCGGCCTGCAACAGGTTCGCGATCTGCTGGTTCTGCGCGCCAAATGTGCGGCCCGGATCGTAGAAGGTCATCGCACCGGTGACGCTCGACGAATAGTCCGCGTCGAAATGCACGGAAACCATGACGAACGCCTTGGCAAGATTCGCACAGGTGATTCGCGCGATCGTGTCCGCGTGTTTCGCGGCCGACGTTTCCCCGCCCGAGTCGAGATCGGCCGGCGTCATCGGAATGACCGCGGTGTCGGCGGTTCTGGACACCACGACGCGATAACCGTTGGCCTCCAACAGCTGCGCGGCGGCCATCACGACCGGCAGGGTCAGCTGCTTCTCCTCAAGTTGTTGCCCGGTCGAGGTGTGGCCGAGCGCACCAGGGTCGGGACCGCCGTGTCCGGCATCGAGGAAGACCGTCTGGTGCCGGTCGCCGTGCGTCGGTGCGAAGCCGACACAGGCGTTGGGCGCGAACTGAGTCGGGTCGAGTGGCCCGACCGGACCGTCGTCGTGTCCGGCGGCGGGCGTGATTCGCAGCGAGGTCGACGGGGCGCCCGCCGACGCGTGCCCGCCCGTGCTCGGTGCGCCCGGCTGGCCGGCGAGGACGATCGTGACAACGACGGCGACGCCGAAGACACCGGCAACACCGCCGATGATCAGGCGCCTGCGGAGATGGGTGCTCGCCGGCTGCTCGTCGTCCACGTGGTGAAGAGTAAGCAGGAAACCCCGCACCGCGCGAAACATGGCGCAAAGATGTCGCACCGTGCGGGTAGCCATATGCCCGAGAATTGCCCTATTGGGTGAAATCGCGGGGGCGTCCCTTGACGCCGGGGCGTTGCTGCCACGGCTGCGGTCCGCCGGCCGGGCGGTATTCGACGCCGAGCGCGTCCAACCTGGGCAGGTGCCCCTGCGCCAGGCGACGCTCGAAGTCGGCCGGGTCGCGGACCGCGTCCGGGCTCCAGACGACTTCGGCGAACGCGCACAGGCGCGGGAAGGTCGCGTAGTCGACCCGGCGCACCGAATCGAGATGCTCCGTCCACACCTGGGCCTGCGCGCCGAGCACATGCGTCGCCTGATCGGCGTCGAGGTCGGCCGGGACCGGCTGGTAGGCGTAGACGTCGGCGACGGTGCGCGGGTAGCCGACCGGGATCGGCTCGTCCGGGTGATCCGAGGCGCGGTGATCGAGGTAGATCTGCGTCTCCGGGCACATCACCACGTCGTAGCCTGCCTTGGCCGCCTCGATGCCGGCCTGCTCACCACGCCAGGACGCGATGACGCAGCCCTCCGGCAGCGGGCCGGCCTCGGCGATCTCGTCCCAGCCCAGCGCCCGCCTGCCGCGGCTCGCCAGGTGCTTGGCGATCTCCCGGATGAACCAGCCGTGCAGCGCGTGCACATCGTCGCCGAAGCCGAGTTCCGTCGCGCGGGCGCGGGCCGCCGGACTCCGCTCCCACTGCACGATCGGCACCTCGTCGCCGCCGACGCCGATGATCGGCGAGTCGAAGATGTCCACCACGTGGTCGAACACGTCGCGGAAGAAGGCCACGGTCTCCTCGGCCGCGTTGAGCACGTTCTCGTTGACGCCCCAGGACGTCCACACGTCCAGTTGCGCACCGGTGTTGCCGAGTTCGGGGTAGGCGGCGAGCACGGCCTGCGCGTGACCGGGCACGTCCACCTCGGGCACGACCGTGATGCCCCGGTCGGCCGCGTAGGCGACGATCTCGCGCAGGTCGGCGGTGGTGTAGTAGCCGCCGTGCGGGCGGTGGTCGTGCAGCCCACCCTCGGGCACGCCGATCGTGGATTCGTGCCGCCAGCTGCTGATCTGCGTCAGCCTCGGGTATTTCGGCACCTCGATGCGCCAGCCCTGGTCGTCGGTGAGGTGCAGATGCAGCACGTTGAGCTTGTGCGCTGCGAGCAGATCGACGAACCGCAGCACGTCCGCCTTGGGGCGGAAGTGCCGGGCCACGTCGAGCAGGCAGCCGCGCCAGCTCAACCTGGGATGGTCGACGATCGTGCCGCACGGCACCGACCATCCTCCACTGTGGATGTTCGACCGGCGGAAGGCGTCCGGGCCGAGCAGTTGGCGCAGCGTCTGCGTCGCGTACTCGGCGCCGCCGAGATCGGCAACGGTGATGTCGATGCCGGTCGGGCTGACCATGATGCGGTAGCCCTGCGCCTCGGTGATCTCGCCGGTGTGGCAGCGGATGGTCGCGTTGTCCGCAATGGACAGTGGGAGGCCGGTCGCGGCCCGCAGCGCGGTGGCGAACCGGGTGACCACCGGGGCGGTGATCGCGTCGTGGCCGATGGTGGTGGTCTCGTCGAGGGCGAACACGCCGTCGGCGGACTCGACCGAGACGGGCCGGGGGAGGAGTTGGTCGTACATCAGAACAACACCATCGCAACGGCGGTTGCCGGCACGCTGCCCGCGACCGTGCCGGGCAGGCCGGTCGAGGCGTCGCGGGGCAGCCAGGTGATCGTGCCGGAGTTCTGGTTGGCCACCACGAACCAGTGCTCGGTCGGATCGAGCGCGAAGTGCCTCGGCCAGTCACCGCCGCAGGAGGTCGTGTTCAGCAGCGTCACGGTCGAGCCGTCGGCGCTGACCGAGAACGTGGCGATGCTGTTGTCGCCCCGGTTGGTCACGTAGAGGAACCTGGCGTCCTTCGACAGCAGGATCTCGGCCGGATAGTTCGGGCTGACCGCGCCCGGCTCGACCGTGCTGACGATCTGGCCGGGCGTGAGCTTGCCGGCGCTCGAATCCCAGCCGAACGCGATCACCTGCGAGGAATCCTCGGTGGCCAGGAAGCCGTGCGTGCCGTTCGGGTGGAAGACCAGGTGCCGGGGTCCGTCGCCCTTGGCCAGCACCACCTGGTCGTGCAGGCTGAGCTTTCCGCTGGTCGGATCGAGCGTGTAGACGTAGACCGAGTCGGTGCCCAGGTCGACCGACACCACCCAGTTGCCGCTCGGGTCGGCCAGGATCTGGTGCGCGTGCGGGGCGCCGCCGGTGCCGCCGGACTGCGTGACCAGGTCGGTCAGCGCGCCGAGGCTGCCGTCGGATTCGATCGGCAGGATCGCGACGCTGCCCGAGTCGTAGTTGGCGACCATCAGGAACTTGCCGCTCGGGTGCACGCTCGCGTGCGCGGGGCTGCCGCCCTTGGTCGCCTGCTTGTTGAGGATCGTCGGCGGCTTCGACCCGTTCACCTTCAGCGCGGTCACCTCGCCCCCGCTGAGTTCGTTGGTGGTGTAGAGGATGCCGCGGTCGGCCGAGTAGGTCAGCCAGGACGCGTCGGGCATGTTCGACACCGTGGCGCCCGGCGTGACCGCGCCGGTCGAGAAGTCGGTGCTCGCCAACTGGAGGCCGTCGCCGCCGTTGTCGGTGTAGCTGCCGAGAAACGTCACGTGGGCCTCCCGCGATTGCGCGTCTGCGATGCCGGGCAGGGCTAACGCGCCGGCGACGCCGGCGGCTACTCCCAGGAAAGTGCGCCTGCCGATGCCGGTTGGTTCGTCTGCCATCGAATGCGAATCCTCTCAGTGGGGGTTGCGGATCGAATGGCCGGGCAGGGCCCCGGTGGGTCTGCTGTCATCGAGCGTCGGCACGCCGTTGACCAGCACGTACTCGATGCCGGTCGCGGGCTGCCGGGGTTGGTCGAAGGTGGCGCGGTCGGCGATCGTGTCCGGGTCGAACACCACCAGATCGGCGGCGTTGCCGAGCCGGACGCGACCGCGGTCGGTCAGCCGCAGCCGGTCGGCCGCCCGACCGGTGAGGTGCGCGACGCAGTCCTCCAGGCTGAGCACGCCCAGTTCGCGGACGTAGTGGGCGAGGTAGCGGGGGAAGGTGCCCCAGGCGCGGGGATGCGGACGGTCGCCGCAGAGCAGGCCGTCGCTGCCGCCGGTGTGCGTCGCGTGGCGCATGATCGTGCGCACGTTGTGCTCGTCGCCGACATGCATCAGGCAGCTCGCGCCGAGGCTGTCCGCGATCAACGTGTCGAAGTACAGCTCGCTGGGCTGCACGCCGATGTGCCGCGCGGAGTCGCCGACGGTGTGGCCGACCAGGTGCGCGTTGCGCGCGTCGCGAACGCCGTTGATCTCAATCCAGTCCCAGTCGACCGGCACGCCGTGGCAGCCGTCCGAGCCGCGCTCCTCGATGTCCGCCCTGATCCGCTCCCGAGTGTCCGGATCGGACAGTCGCTCGACGGTCCGCTGTGGACCGCCCTCCGTCGCCCAACTCGGCAGCAGCGCGGAGAGGTAGGTGGCGCCGGGCAGGTAGGGATAGGTGTCCAGGGTGATGTCGGCGCCCGCCGCGATCGCGTCGTCGAGCAGGGTCAGCAGTTCTCCGGCGCGGCCCGCGTTCTCCGGGAAGTTCATGGTCGCGTGCGCCAGGTGCAGCGGGCAGCCGGAGCGCCGGGAGACCTCGATCATCTCCGCGAACGCGGCCAGCGCGCCCGCGCCGTAACTGCGGTGGTGCGGGCTGTAGTAGCCGTGGTGCGCGGCGACGACCGCGCACAGCGCGACGAGTTCGTCGTCGTCCGCGTACATGCCGGGCGTGTAGGTGAGGCCGGAGGACAGGCCGACCGCGCCCTCGCCCAGGGCGATCGCCAGGGTCGCGCACATGGCCGCGAGTTCGTCCCGGGTGGGTTTCCGGTCGTCCCAGCCGACGTGCAGCATGCGCAGTGTGCCCTGCGGCACGAGGTAGGCCGCGTTCACCGCGATGCCGTGATCGAGCCGGTCCAGGTATTCGCCGACGCTGCGCCAGTTCCAGCCGAACCCGTCCGGGTCGCCGTTCCAGCCGGCGAGCTGTTCGCGCAACGCGGCCAGGACCGCGTCGTCGACCGGCGCGTAGGACAGGCCGTCCTGGCCCAACACCTCCAGCGTCACGCCCTGGCTGACCTTGGCCAGATGATCGGGCTCGGCCAGCAGCCGCAGGTCCGAATGCGAGTGCATGTCGATGAACCCGGGCGCGAGCACCAGGTCGGTCGCGTCGATCACGCGGGTCGCGGACACCGTGCCGGGCGGCTCGATCGCGGCGATCCGCCCCTGCGCGACGCCCACGTCGGCCAGAAAGCGCGGTGCGCCCGATCCGTCGACCACGCCCGCCCCGCGGAACACGATGTCCATTACCGGCCTTCTAGAAGAAGGTGCGGATCAGGTCGACGACGATGTGCTCCGCGTCCACCACCGGGATCAGCGGCCACTTGTCGAACACCGTGCACGGATGCGACACGCCGAACCGCACCCAGTCGCCCACCCGCACCGGCGAACCGGCGGGGAGGGTGAGGAAACAGTGCTGGTCGTTGAGTTTCCGGGTGACGTGGCCGGTCAGCTCGGTGACGACGCCGTCCTCGCCGCGCAGCAGCTGCGGCTCGGGCAGGCCCTCGTCGAAGGACGCGTCGCGCTTGCCCATGGTCAGGATCGCCTGGTCGGGCTGGGGGAGCGAGGTGACCTGCGCCCAGATGTGCAGGGCCGGACGCAGAGCGTCGGCGCCGGCGGCGCGCAGCGGGGAGACCGAGCGGTAGAAGCCGTCGTCGTGGGTGATGTACGCGCCGCTGCGCAACAGCGGCAGGACCGGCAGGCCATCGGGCCACGGTTCGCCGAGCACGTCGGCCACCGTGTCGAAGAACGCGCTGCCGCCCGCGGTCACGATCACCTGGTCCAGGTCGGCGAAGAAGTCGCGCTTGGCCAGTTCGACGGTCAGCTCGCGGATCCGGCCCAGGAACGTCTCCACCGACGCGACCGACTCGGCGGACGTGCCGTGCCCGATCGCGCCCTCGTAGCCGCCGACGCCGACCAGTCGCAGACATCGGCTGTTCCGCACGGCCTCGGCGATACGCAGTGCCTCGTCCGACTCGCGCACACCCGCGCGCGCGTTCCGCCCGCCGACCTCGATCAGCACGTCGACCGGCCGGCTCGGCGCGCGCTCGCGCAGAGTCGCGTCCATCAGCTCGACGCCGCGCACCGAGTCGACCCAACAGCTGAACTCGAAGTTCGGGTCGGCATCGAGCTGCTCGGCGAGCCAGCGCAGGCCGGCGGGGTCGATGATTTCGTTGGCCAGCGCGATCCGGCTCACGCCGAACGCGCGATAGACCCGGATCTGGCTGATGTTCGCCGCGGTCATCGCCCACGCGCCCGCGTCGAGCTGGCGCGCGAACAGCTGTGGCGCCATGGTCGTCTTGCCGTGCGGGGCCAGCGCCATGCCACGGTGCGCGCACCACGCGGCCATGGTTTCCACGTTGTGCCGCAGGGCATCGGCGTCGATGGTGAGGATCGGGCCGAGGAAACCGTCGGTGAACAGGCCGGGCCGATCGGCCAGCAACTCGGCGACGGTTCGGTTGTTCGCCGGAATCGCCTTGAACCGCCAGTCCACGATTTCCGAGCGGAGCCGCGCGACCGCGTTGAGGTCGATCGTCGCCGGGTCGTCCATCCGCACTCGGTGCCACCCTTCGTTGCATAAGGTGCAACGGACATTGCGTATTTTGCTACCCGGATGTGTAGCATCATGCCGCGCGCGTCGTCAACGAACGCACCACCAGCGCCGAAGAAAGCGTCGAAGAAGAGGAGGGCCGATGAGTCAGAGCCTGGATCGCGCCTTGGCCATCCTCAGCGAACTCGCCGACGGCCCGCGCACCCTCGACCAACTCGCCGAAACCGTCGACGTGCACAAGTCGACCGTGCTGCGGCTGCTGCGCACGTTGGAGAGCAGGCGGTTCGTACAACGCAGCGACCCGCGCCACTACCGGCTCGGCGTGAGCCTGTTCGACCTGGCCAGCCGTGCGCTGGAGGACCGCGACGTGCGCAGGCTGGTCGAACCCGCGCTGCGCGTGCTCAACGAGTCCACCCGACACACCGTGCACCTGGCCAGCTACGAGGCGGGCGAGGTCGTCTACATCGACAAGTTCGACGGCCAGCACTCGGTCCGGATGTACTCGCGAATCGGCAGGCGCGCGCCGCTGCACTGCACCGCCGTCGCCAAGGTGCTGCTCGCCGCGTTACCCGTGGCCGACCGCCGCTCGGTCGCCAACCGGATCATCTACGAACCGCGCACCCCCAACACGATCACCAACCCGACGGACTTCCTGGCAGAGTTGGCCAAGGTCGCGGCCGACGGATACGCCGTGGACAACGCCGAACACGAGGAGTTCATCCACTGCGTCGCCGCGCCAGTGCACGACGCCAACGGTGCCGTGGTGGCCGCGGTGTCGGTGTCGGTGCCGAAGATGATGCTCGACTTCGACGGTCTGCTCGGCCTGGTGCCCGAGCTGCTTCGCGCGGCGTCGGCGGCCTCCGCAGACTGCGGCGCGATCGCGACCACCCTGGTGGGAAACACACTGATCGAGGCAACCGAACACGGAGAGGGACACTGATGGTCAAGAAGGCGATCCATACCGACGCGGCGCCGCCGCCGGCCGCGAACTACTCGCAGGCCGTGCGCAAGGGCAACATCCTCCAGGTCGCCGGCCAGGTCGGGATCGACCCGGCCACCAACCAGGTCGCGGGCGACACCGTTGCCGCGCAGGCCAGGCAGACCTTCGCCAACCTCAACGCGATCCTCGCCGAGGCGGGCTCAAGCCTCAACGACGTGCTCATGGTCCGCGTCTACCTCACCGACTCGAGCCACTTCGCCGAGTTCAACGAGGTGTACAACGAGATGTTCAACGAGTCCGCGACCGAGCCCCACGCGGCCCGCACCACGGTCTTCGTCGGCCTCGCGCCCGGCCTGCTGGTCGAGATCGACGCGCTGGCCGTCCTCGACGACTGAGTTCGAAGCTGGGTCTGCGCGGTCAGGCGCTGACCGCGCAGACCCGGTTGGCTGGCGCGCCACCACCCTTGGCGGGCGCTCAGTCGTCTTCGTGCCGGCGCAGCGCGCGGTCGCGGATCGCCTGCCGTTCCTCCTGCTCGCACGCGTGCGACTCGGCGAGCCGCTCGTATCCGGCTTCGAGTGCCTCGTCCTGGTTGGCCATGTCAGTCAGTAAACCGGGCCGGTGTACTTCTCGCCGGGACCGGAGCCGGGCGCGTCGGGTACGACGGAGGCTTCGCGGAAGGCGCGCTGCAGCGCCTGGAGGCCATCCTTGATCGGCGCGGCGTGCGGGCCGAGGTATTCCGAGATCGACGTGACCAGGCCGGCGAGCGCGGTGATCAGGCGGCGGGCCTCGTCGAGGTCGCGGTGCGGGGCGTGCTCCGGGTCGTCGGCGGACAGGCCGAGACGTTCGGCGGCGGCGGACATCAGCATGACCGCGGCGCGGCTGATCACCTCTACGCTGGGGACCTCGGCGAGGTCGCGAACGTCGAGGTCATCGGGGGTGGGAACGGGGGTGTCGGACACTCTGTTACCATTACAGACGCGACCAGCCTCCGCCTGCGCGGGGGCGGCAAGTGGAGTCCTGCTCCCACCCGTTCATCCAAGCAGATGGCCGGGTCCGGTCCCGAAGCCGCGTAGAGCGGTATCGGAAGTGTTCGGCGTGCACGCGCGCGTCGGATGATCGGTCGGAAGCTGGCCCCGTATGCCTTTGGCAACGGGGCTTGTTGCCGTTGCAGGGGCCCCGCGCGCCGGTCGCGCAGGAAGAATCCTTTACTGAGGAGGCCCCATCAGCCCCGAACCGCGCAGCACCACTGAGCCGCGCATCAACGAACGCATCCGCGTTCCTGAGGTCCGACTCGTCGGCCCGGACGGGGAGCAGGTCGGCATCGTCCGCATCGACGATGCGCTTCGGCTCGCCCAGGAATCGGACTTGGACCTCGTCGAGGTCGCCCCGCTTGCGCGCCCGCCCGTGGCCCGTCTCATGGACTACGGCAAGTACAAGTACGAGAGCGCGCAGAAGGCGCGGGAGTCGCGCAAGAACCAGCAGTTCACCGTCATCAAGGAACAGAAGCTTCGGCCGAAGATCGACTCGCACGACTACGAGACGAAGAAGGGCCACGTGGCCCGCTTCCTCAACCACGGGAACAAGGTCAAGGTGACCATCATGTTCCGCGGTCGTGAGCAGTCCCGGCCCGAGCTGGGCTCCCGCCTGTTGGCGAGGCTTGCTGAGGATGTCGCTGACCTGGGATTCGTCGAGGCCGCACCGAAGCTGGACGGCCGGAACATGATCATGGTGCTCGCGCCGCACAAGAACCTGAAGCCGCGCCCCAAGGCGGCGACGTCGGAGGAGGCCACCGCGGAAGCGGAGAGCACCACCGGCGAGGAGTGAACTCGGGGTGCCGGCCGACCGTGCCGGCACCACGAACAACAGCCCGACCGTGCACCGGCGGCCGGGCCAGGATGAGGACGGACATGCCCAAGAACAAGACCCACAGCGGGATCTCCAAGCGCGTCAAGGTCACCGGCTCCGGGAAGCTCACCCGGCAGCACGCTGGCATGCGGCACAAGCTGGAGAAGAAGCCCAGCACGCTGACCCGCCGCCTGGCCGGCCGCACCGACGTGGCCAAGGCCGACGTCAAGCGGGTCAACAAGCTGCTCGGTCGCTGACCCCGCTGGGCCTAATCCCACCAGCAGGCCCACCCCGCACCCATGAACACCCAGGGCGCCACCGCGCCCCATGAGATTGACAGGACGGAACCGTGGCACGCGTCAAGCGGGCAGTGAACGCCCAAAAGAAGCGCCGCACGACTCTCGAGATGGCCAGCGGCTACCGCGGCCAGCGCTCGCGGCTGTACCGCAAGGCCAAGGAGCAGATGCTCCACTCGCTCACCTACGCCTACCGGGACCGCCGGGCGCGCAAGGGCGACTTCCGGCAGCTGTGGATCACCCGCATCAACGCCGCTGCCCGCGAGAACGGCCTCACCTACAACCGCTTCATCCAGGGTCTGAAGACCGCTGGTGTCGAGGTCGACCGCAAGATCCTGGCCGAGCTGGCCGTCAGCGACCCGACCGCGTTCGCCGCGCTGGTCGAGCTGGCCGCCAAGAGCGTGCCCGAGCTGAACAGCAACGGCAAGCCGCTCGCCGGCCAGAAAGAATCCGCTTGATCCGCAGCACCGGCTTGGAACCCGGGGTCGCTCCTTTCACCGAGAAGACGCCCCGGGTTTCTGCTGCGCGCAGGCTGACGCGCCGCGCCGAGCGGGACAAGACCGGCCGGTTCCTCGCCGAGGGCGCCAACGCCCTGGAATGCGCGATCGGACTGGCCGAGCGTGACCCCCGCGCGATCAACGAGGTGTTCGTGACCGAACGCTTCGCCACTCGCAACCTCGAGCTGCTGGCCAAGGCCGGTCAGGCCGGTGCGCGGCTGTCGCTGGTGACCGAGTCGGCGGCGGCGGCGCTGTCGGAGACAGTCACCCCGCAGGGCGTGGTCACCGTGTGCGAGCTGCTCGACCGACCGTTGGCGGAAGCGCTGCGCGGTGCGCCGACGCTGGTCGCGGTGCTGGTCGGCATCGCCGATCCGGGCAATGCGGGCACGGTGTTGCGCGTCGCGGACGCGGCGGGCGCGGACGCGGTGCTGTTCGCGGGCGACTCGGTCGACCCGTACAACGGTAAGGCCGTGCGCGCCTCGGCCGGCAGTCTGTTCCATCTGCCGATCGCCCGATCGCGTGTCATTCCGGATGTGCTCGCGGCCTGCACGGCCGCCGGTCTGCGGCTGGTCGCGGCCGACGCGCACGCGGAGACGGACCTCGACGACGCGGCCGACACCGGCCTGCTCGCCGAACCGACCGCGTGGCTGTTCGGTTCCGAGGCGCACGGCCTCGACGTGGCAACCGCCCGAGCTGCGCAAACAGCGCTTCGCGTGCCGATCTACGGTGCCGCGGAGAGCCTGAACCTGGCCACCGCCGCCGCGGTCTGCCTCTACGCGAGTGCCCGGAGTCAGCGGGTAAGGAATGCGGGCGCGACCAGGTAGGCCGATCGCCTAGGATCTCTTGCAGTTCACGTCCTCCCGTGCGGGTCGAACGTACCTATCCGTCAGCCCAGGAGTTGTTCAAGAACATGTCGGCAGCCAACGACCCGTACGACCCGAAAGAGGTCGCGGGACTTTCGTCGGAGACCTTGCAGGCGGCGGTGAAGCAGGCCGAGGCCGCCTTTGGTGAGGCGACCGATCTTGATCAGCTCGCTGCGCTGCGCCCCGCGCATCTCGGCGAGAAGGCCCCGGTGTCGCTGGCGCGCAGGGAGATCGGCGCGCTGCCCCCGCAGGCCAAGGCCGATGCCGGCCGTCGGGTGAACGAGGCGCAGACCGCGATCAAGGACGCGTTCGAGCAGCGCAAGACGGTGCTTCAGGCCGAGCGTGACACCCGGGTTCTCTCCGAGGAGGCCGTGGACGTCACCCTGCCGTGGAACCGGATCCCGCGCGGCGCGCGGCACCCGCTGACCACGATCAGCGAGCGCATCGCCGACGTGTTCGTCGGCATGGGCTGGGAGGTCGCGGAAGGCCCCGAGGTCGAGACCGAGTGGTTCAACTTCGACGCGTTGAACTTCGGCAAGGACCACCCCGCGCGCAGCATGCAGGACACCATGTTCCTCGCGCCCGAGGACTCCGGCCTCGTCCTGCGCACGCACACCTCGCCGGTGCAGATCCGCTCGCTGCTCTACCGCGACCTGCCGCTGTACGTGGTGTGTCCGGGCCGGACGTTCCGCACCGACGACCTCGACGCCACCCACACGCCGGTCTTCCACCAGGTCGAGGGCATCGCCATCGACAAGGGCCTGACCATGGCGCACCTGAAGGGCACGCTGGACGCGTTCGCCCGCGCCATGTTCGGCCCGAGCGCGAAGATCCGGCTGCGCCCGTCGTTCTTCCCGTTCACCGAGCCCTCCGCCGAACCGGACGTCTGGTTCGAGGCGAAGAAGGGCGGCGCCGGCTGGGTCGAGTGGGGCGGCTGCGGCATGGTCAACCCGAACGTGCTGCGCGCCTGCGGCGTCGATCCCGACGTGTATTCGGGTTTCGCGTTCGGCATGGGCATCGAGCGCACCCTGCAATTCCGCAATGGACTGCCCGACATGCGCGACATGGTCGAGGGCGACGTCCGGTTCACCACCGCGTTCGGAACGGAGGCCTGAGCGATGCGAGTTCCGGTCAGTTGGCTCGCCGAACGGCTTGAGCTGCCCGTCTACGACGACGACCTCCCGCTGGCGCAGCGGTTCGCGGACGCGTTCATCCAGGTCGGTATCGAGGTCGAGGAGGTCATCGAACTCGGCAGGGTGACCGGTCCGATCGTGGTCGGCCGGGTACGGGAGATCGAGGAACTCACCGAGTTCAAGAAGCCGATCCGCTACTGCCAGGTGCAGGTCAAGGAGGACCTCGACGAGCCGGATGCGGTGCGCGGCATCGTCTGCGGCGCGACCAACTTCGCCGAGGGCGACCTGATCGTCGCGGCGCTGCCCGGCGCCGTGCTGCCGGGTGACTTCGCGATCTCGGCGCGCAAGACCTACGGCAGGATCAGCGACGGCATGATCTGCTCGGTCCGCGAACTGGGCATCGGCGAGGATCACGACGGCATCCTGGTGCTGCCCGCCGGCACCGCCGTGCCCGGCACGGACGCGGTCGACCTGCTCGAACTCGTCGACTCCGTGATCGACCTGTCGATCACGCCCGACCGCGGCTACTGCTTCTCCGTGCGCGGCCTGGCCCGCGAGCTGTCCTGCGCGCTGAACGTCGGCTTCCGCGACCCGGCCGGGTTCGAGATCCCCGGCGGGGAGGGCGAAGCCTGGCCGGTCAGCATCGAGGACCTGAAGGGCTGTTCGCGGTTCATCGCGCGCCGCGTCACCAGCGTGGATCCGACCGCGCCGACGCCGCTGCAGATCAGCCGCAGGCTCGGCCTCGCCGGCATCCGGTCCATCTCCCTCGCGGTCGACGTCACCAACTACATCATGCTGGCGACCGGCCAGCCGCTGCACGCCTACGACGCGTCCAAGCTCCAGGGCGACATCGTGGTGCGCAGGGCCAAACCCGGCGAGAAACTGACCACTTTGGACGATGTGGAGCGCACGCTCGACCCGGACGACATGGTCGTCTGCGACGACCGAGGCCCGATCGGCCTTGCCGGCGTGATGGGCGGCGCGAGCACCGAGGTGTCCGCGAGCACCAGCGACATCCTGCTGGAGGCCGCGACCTGGGAGCCCGCGTCGATCGCGCGCACCGCGCGCCGGCACAAGCTGCCCAGTGAGGCCGCGCGCCGCTTCGAGCGCTACGTCGATCCGGGGGTCAACCCGGCCGCGGCCGAACTGGCCGCGCGGCTGCTCGACCGCTTCGGCGACGGTCGCATCGAGCCCGGCCGCACCGACGTCGGTCGTCCGGTGCTGCCCGGCCCGGTGACCATGCCGATCAACCTGCCGGACCAGGTCGCGGGCATTCGCTACGAGCGCGGCGTGACCACCCGCCGGTTGCAGCAGATCGGCTGCCTGGTCGAGGTGAGCACCGGCGAGGACGGCACCCCGCTGGTGACGGCCGTGCCGCCGAGCTGGCGCGCCGACCTCAACCAACCGGCCGACCTGGTCGAGGAGGTGCTGCGGCTGGAGGGCTACCAGACCATTCCGTCCGTGGTGCCGACCGCGCCCGCCGGCCGTGGCCTGACCGCGACCCAGCGCCGCGAGCGCACGGTGGCCCGGTCGCTGGCCGAGGCGGGCTACGTCGAGGTCATCCCGTTCCCGTTCGTGCCGGCCGACATCTGGGACAAGCTCGGTCTCGATGACGACGACCCGCGTCGCGACGCGCTGACCATCCTCAACCCGATCGAGGCCAAGGCCGACCAGCTCGCCACCACGCTGCTGCCAGGTCTGCTGGAGACGTTGCAGCGCAACGTGTCCCGCGGCTTCCGCGACGTCGCGCTGTACAACATCGGCCAGATCGCGATCGCGGACGGCCAGCATCCGCCGGTGCCCGAGGTCGGCGTGGCACAGCGCCCGTCCGACGCGGAACTGTCCGCGCTGCTCGCCGCGCTGCCGCGTCAGCCCAAGCACGTCGGCGTCGTGCTCACCGGCAACCGGCAGCACCCGGGCTGGTGGGGCAAGGCCGAGCAGGCGTCCTGGGCCGACGCGGTGCAGGCCGCGCGAGTCGTCGCGCAGGTGTGCGGCGTCGAGCTGACCGTCACCGCGGGCAAGTACGCGCCGTGGCACCCGGGCCGGTGCGCGGAACTGCGCGTCGGCGGCCAGGTCATCGGGCATGCCGGCGAGCTGCACCCGAAGGTGATCGAGGCGCTGGACCTGCCCAAGCGGACCTGCGCGATGGAGCTGGACCTGGACGCCATCCCGGTCGCCGACAACCGGCCCGCGCCGACCGTGTCCGCCTATCCGCCGGTGCCGCTGGACGTGGCCCTTGTCGTGGACAACGCGGTCCCGGCCAGCGACGTCGAGGAGGCGCTGCGCGCGGGCAGCGGTCCGCTGCTGGAACACCTTGAGCTGTTCGACGTCTACACCGGCGAGCAGGTCGGCGAGGGCAAGCGGTCGCTCGCGTACGCGCTGCGCTTCCGTGCCCCGGACCGCACCCTGACCACCGAGGACGCCACCAAGGCCCGGGACGCGGGGGTGGAGCTGGCCGCACAACGGTGCAAGGCCACGCTCCGCGCCTAACACCTCGGACAAACCGCCCACGTTCGTGGCAGAATCCCCTCGCCGGGCACACCATGTGCCCGGCGTCGGTGTGGTTGGGGGCCATGCCGAGTCGTGCCTGATGAGGGGGAGTATTTGTCCAGCGAAGGGGTTTCCGGCAGACGAGTCGCGATCGCCGCCCTGGCCGCATCCGGGGTCCTGCTGTTGGCCGCGGGGTGCAGCGGCAGCGGTGGAGGCGACGCCAAACCGACCGCCCAGGACGTGGCCAACACGTTTCTGACGGCGTTGAGCGAGAACAATCCGCAGCAGGCCGGTCAGGAGACGACCAGTCCGAGCGCCGCTGCGAAGCTGATCAGCGATACGCACACCGCGCTCAAGCCGAGCGCGCTGAGCTCGAACAACGTCAATGTCGCTGTCAACAACAACACCGCGAGCGCCACCTACACCCTGAGTTGGGCGTTCGGCCCGAATCGGGTCTGGCAGGACGCGAGCAACTTCCTGATGAGCCAGGACAAGGACGGCAACTGGAAGGTCAACTGGTCGCCGGGTGTGCTTACCCCGAAGCTGCGCAACGGCGATAGCCTCAAGCTGGACTCCCAGTCGCAGGCGCAGTTGCCGAGCGTGCTCGGCGGCGACGGCACCACCCTGATGGCGCCGACCCAGGTGATCAGCGTGACGCTGACCCCGTCGCAGACCAGTGGTGCCCTGCAACAGGTGGCGTCCACGTTGAGCGCGGCGCTGAGCCAGTTCGACCCGACCATCACCACACAGTCCATTGTGGCCAGTGCGCAGCAGGCGGGTTCGGGCAGCACCACCATTGTCAGCCTGCGGCTGAGCGACTACCAGAAGGTCAAGCCGCAGATCTACAACCTCTCCGGGGTCAGCTTCCCGGCCAGGACCGAACTGCTCGCGGCGACCAAGACCTTCGGCTCGGCGATCCTGCCGACCATCCGCACCTACGCCAACTCCGTCGGTAACACGGCCGCGCCGCTGAGCATCTCGATCGAGCACGCCGATGGCTCACCCGGCGACACCCTCTACACCTCGGCCGCCACGACCGCCGCGCCCGCGCCGATCACCGCCACCCTGAACACCAAGCTCCAGACCGCCGCCGAGACCGCGCTGGGCACCGTGCAGCAGCAGGCGATGGCCGTGGTCATCCAGCCCTCGACCGGCAAGATCCTGGCCGTCGCGGAGAACGCGCAGGCCGGGGCGGCCGGCGCCAACCCGCTCACCGGCCTCTACCCGCCCGGTTCGACCTTCAAGATCGTGACCGCGTCGAGCGCGTTCGACCAGGGCAAACTCACCCCGCAGCAGCCGGTCCAGTGTCCGGGGACGACGACCATCGAGGGCAAGGTCATCCCGAACGAGGGCCAGTTCGATCTGGGCACCGTGCCGCTGTCGATGGCCTTCGCCAAGTCCTGCAACACCACGTTCTCCCAGGTCGCCGCCGGCCTCGGCCCGAACGACCTGCCCACCATGGCCAAGAACTTCGGGATCGGCGTCGACTACAACATCCCGAACGTCACCACCAACACCGGCAAGGTCACCAGCGACACCGACATCCTCGCGCGCGCAGAGGACGGCTTCGGCCAGGGCAAGGACCAGGTCAGCCCGTTCGGCATGGCGCTGGTCGCGGCCACGGCCGCGCACGGCAGCACCCCGGTGCCGTCGCTGATCGCCGGCCAGAACACCCAGTCCGACACGCCGCCCAAGCCGATCAGCCCGTCGACGCTGTCCTCGCTGCAATCGGTGATGCGCGCGGTCGTCACCGAGGGCACCGCCGCGGCGCTGGCGCACGTCACCCCGCCCGTCTACGGCAAGACCGGCACCGCCCAGTTCGGCGACGGTTCGCAGTCACACGGCTGGTTCGTCGGCTACCAGGGCGACATGGCCTTCGCCTTCCTCGTCGTGGACGGCGGCGCCTCCTCGGTCGCCGTGACCGTGGCGGGCGTGTTCCTGAGCAACGCTGCCTAGCCGATGTGCTTGAGAGCCTCCCGTTTGGACAGTGGAGAAAGGTCTGGGTGGTCGGCCACGAACGCGGCCACCCAGTCCGGCCCGATCCGCGCGTGCTGGCGCAGCGCCCAGCCGATGCCCTTGCGCAGAAAGAAATCCGGCTCGCCGAGGTTCGCCTCGATCGCGTGCGCCAACAGATCGAGGTCGATCTCGGCCTTGCGCCCGATCTGAGAGATGATCGCGGTCCGCCGCTTCCACAGGTCCGGATCGGTCGCCCAGGCGCGCATGATCGGCGTCAACTCGTCGGGGAACGCGTCCAGGATCGGCCCCACCCGGCGGATCGCGATCTCGTCCACGTAGTCCCACCAGGCGCCGGTGGTGATCAGCTCCTCGTACAGCGGTAACAGATCCGGCCGCTGCCACGCCGCGTACCGGCGGTAACCGGTCAGATCCACGACCGCGTACCGCTCCTCGCGAAACTCCGCGTTGCGCCACAACACCCGCGCCGCGTTCAGGAACGCCGCTCGGTCGGCGAGCGGAAACTCCGTGAACAGCCGCCCGGTCAGCTTCTTGCGCTCCGGCGCGGCCACCCCTCGGTAGGGCATGGCCGAGCGCATGTAGCTCTGCATCCGCGGCGCCTTGGCCGGGTCGCCCAACTCGGCCAACCCGGTGCGCACCGCCGCCACCAACGGAATCTCGGTCACCAGCGGACCATACGACCGGCCACCGACAACTGCGCGTACGGTGACCTGGCTTACCCAATCCATCCGGTGGATTGATTAGATTTGCATGTGGATGCATAATCATCCATATGGTCAGGGTCGCGGTGGCGGGTGCGAGCGGGTATGCCGGGGGAGAACTCCTCCGGCTGCTCCTCGGGCACCCCGAGGTACAGATCGGTGCGTTGACGGCGGGCGGTAACGCGGGCACGACACTGGGTTCGCATCACCCGCACCTGGTCCCGCTCGCCGAGCGCACGCTCACCGAGACGACCCTGACGGAACTCGCCGACCATGATGTCGTCTTCCTCGCGCTGCCGCACGGCACCTCGGCCGAGATCGCCGCGAAGCTCGACCCGGACACGCTGGTCATCGACTGCGGTGCTGATCATCGGCTCACCGATCCGGCCGCGTGGGCGCGCTGGTACGGCGGCCCGCACGCCGGCAGTTGGCCCTACGGCCTGCCCGAACTCCCCGGCGCCCGCGAAGCACTCACCGGCACGAAGCGCATCGCGGTGCCCGGCTGCTATCCGACCGTGACCACCCTCGCGCTCGCCCCCGCGCTCGGCGCGGACCTCATCGAGCCGGACGTCGTCGTGGTCGCGGTCAGCGGCACCTCGGGCGCGGGCCGCGCGCCCAAACCGAACCTGCTCGGCTCCGAGGTGATGGGGTCGGTGAGCGCGTACGGCGTCGGTGGCGTGCATCGCCATACGCCCGAGATGATCCAGAACCTCACCGCCGTGCTCGGCAACCCGGTCACCGTCTCGTTCACGCCGGTGCTCGCGCCGATGCCGCGCGGCATCCTGGCGACCTGCTCCGCGCCGGTCAAACCGGGAGTGACCACCGAGACCGCGCGCGAGGCGTACGCCAAGAGCTTCGCCGACGAGCCCTTCCTGCACCTGCTGCCCGAGGGCACCTGGCCGGCCACGGCCGCCACGCTCGGCGCGAACGCCCTGCACGTCCAGGTGACGGTCGACCGCGATGCCGGCCGACTGGTCGCGGTCGCCGCGATCGACAACCTCACCAAGGGCACCGCGGGCGGTGCCATCCAGTCGATGAACATCGCGCTCGGATGGCCGGAAACCGCCGGCCTGTCAACGGTTGGAGTCGCCCCGTGAGTGATGGATCCACTGTGGACAACAAGGCAGGCGTCACCGCGCCCGCCGGGTTCCGCGCCGCCGGGATCGCCGCCGGCATCAAGGAATCCGGCAACCCGGACCTGACCCTCGTCGTCAACGACGGCCCGCTGACCAGCGCGGCGGGCGTGTTCACCACGAACAAGGTGAAGGCCGCGCCGGTGCTCTGGTCTCAGCAGGTGCTCGCCCAGCGCAGCCTGCGGGCCGTCGTGCTCAACTCCGGCGGCGCGAACGCCTGCACCGGCCCGGAAGGCTTCCAGGACACGCACGCGACCGCCGAGAAGGTGGCCGACGTACTCGGCGTCGGCGCGATCGACGTCGCGGTCTGCTCGACCGGCCTGATCGGCGCCCGGCTGCCCATGCGGGCCCTACTGTCCGGAGTGGACACGGCAGCCGCCGCCCTCGCGACCGGCCCCGAGGCCGACACCGCCGCCGCGACCGCCGTCATGACCACCGACTCCCACCCCAAGCAGGCCGCCGCGACACACCCGGACGGCTGGTCGGTCGGCGGTTTCGCCAAGGGCGCCGGCATGCTCGCGCCGAACCTGGCCACCATGCTCAGCGTCATCACCACCGACGCCAACCTCACCGGCGACCAACTCGACACCGCGCTGCGCGCCGCGACCGCCGCCACCTTCGACCGGCTCGACGTGGACGGCGGCACGTCCACCAACGACACCGTGCTGCTGCTCGCCTCCGGCGCCTCCGGCATCACCCCGACCGACGCCGAGTTCACCGCGCTACTCACCGCCGTCGCCGCCGACCTCGTCCACCAGCTCCAGGCCGACGCCGAGGGCGTGACCAAGGAGATCGCGATCGTCGTGCGCGGCGCGGCCTCCGAGGCCGACGCGGTGCTCGTCGGTCGCACGGTCGCCGAGGACAACCTGGTCAAGACCGCGCTGTTCGGCTCCGACCCGAACTGGGGCCGAATCGCCATGGCCACCGGCCGCTCCGGCGCGGACGTCGACCCGGACAAGCTCGGCATCACGATCAACGGCGTCGAACTGCTCGCCAACGGCCTGCCGGCCAAGGATCGCTCTGAGTCCGACCTGAGCGGACGCGAGATCCAGGTGGTCGTCGACCTCAACCTGGGTGAGGCGAGCGCGACCGTCCTCACCACCGACCTCTCACACGGCTACGTCGAAGAGAACAGCGCGTACTCGTCATGACCACCCTGGACGCGCTCGACGCGAGCCGCGCGGAGGCCGCGGCCAAGGCCGAAGTACTGGTCGAGGCCCTGCCCTGGCTGGAACGCTTCCACGGCGCGCTGGTCGTGGTGAAGTACGGCGGCAATGCCATGATCGACGAGAACCTCAAGCGGGCGTTCGCGCACGACATGGTGTTCCTGCGCATGGTCGGCCTCAAGCCGGTCGTCGTGCACGGCGGCGGACCGCAGATCAGCGCGATGCTCGGAAGGCTCGGCATTCCCGGCGAGTTCTGCGGCGGCCTGCGGGTGACCACCCCGGAAACCATGGACGTGGTGCGGATGGTGCTGGTCGGCCAGGTCGGCCGGGAACTCGTCGGCCTGATCAACCAGCACGGCCCGTACGCGGTCGGCATCTCCGGCGAGGACGCGCAGCTGTTCACCGCGGAACGGCGCGGCGTACTGGTCGACGGCGAAATCGTGGACATCGGCCTGGTCGGCGACGTGGTCGAGGTCAACCCGGACGCGGTGCTGGACATCGTGCGCGCCGGCCGGATCCCGGTCGTCTCGACGGTCGCGCCGGACTCCGACGGCGTCGTGCACAACGTCAACGCGGACACCGCGGCGGGCGCGCTCGCGATCGCGCTGAACGCCGAGAAGCTTGTGGTCCTCACCGATGTCGAGGGCCTCTACGCGAACTGGCCGGACCGCAGTTCGCTGATCAACAAGCTCACCGTGGCCCAGCTCGCCGACCTGCTGCCGACGCTGACCGCCGGCATGGTTCCCAAGATGGAGGCGTGCCTGCGCGCGGTGCGCGGCGGAGTGCCGAGGGCCCACATCATCGACGGCAGGCTCGCGCATTCGGTGCTGCTGGAAGTGTTCACCAGCCAGGGGATCGGCACCATGGTGCTGCCGGGGGAGGACGAGACATGATCGAATCCAATGTGGACGGCCAGCGGCAGTGGCAGTCCGCGCTGATGAACAACTACGGCACGCCGGGCCTGACACTGGTGCGCGGCAACGGCGCCACCGTCTGGGACGCGGACGGCAACTCCTACCTCGACCTGGTCAGCGGCATCGCGGTCAACGCGCTCGGCCACGCCCACCCCGCCATCGTCGAGGCGGTCACCGAGCAGATCGCCGTGCTCGGCCACACCTCGAACCTCTACATCAACCAGCCCACCGTCGAGCTGGCCGCCGCCCTGCTCGACGTCGCCGGCCTCACCGGCAACGGCAAGGTGCTGTTCTGCAACTCCGGCGCCGAGGCCAACGAGGCCGCGTTCAAGATGACCCGACTGACTGGCCGGACGAAGGTCATCGCCAGCGACGGCGCGTTCCACGGCCGCACCATGGGCTCGCTCACGCTCACCGGCCAACCGCCCAAGCGAACACCGTTCGAACCGCTGGTCCCCGGCGTCACGCACATCCCCTACGGCGACACCGACGCACTGCGCTCCGCAGTGGACAGTGACACCGCTGCCGTGTTCCTGGAACCGGTCATCGGCGAGGGCGGCGTCATCCCCGCGCCCGACGGCTACCTCCAGGCCGCCCGCGAGATCACCACGGCCGCAGGCGCGCTGCTGGTACTCGACGAGGTGCAGACCGGCATCGGCCGCCTCGGTGCCTGGTTCGCGTTCCAGCAGGCCGGTATCGTGCCGGACGTGATCACGCTGGCCAAGGGCCTCGGCGGCGGCCTCCCGCTCGGCGCGGTCATCGGCGTCGGCCCGGCGGGCGAGTTGTTCCAGCCGGGTCACCACGGCACCACCTTCGGCGGCAACCCGGTCTGCTGCGCCGCCGGTCTCGCCGTGCTGCGCACGATCGCCGCCGACAAGCTCTGCGAACGCGCCGCCGGCATCGGCAAGGAGATCGCGGCAGGCGTCGAAGCGCTCGGCCATCCGCTGGTCACCGGCGTGCGCGGGGCCGGCCTTCTGCTCGGCATCACGCTGCGCGACTCGGTCGCGAAAACCGTTGCCGCGGCAGCGGAAAAGGCCGGCTATCTGATCAACCCGGTCGCCGCCGACGTCATCCGGCTCGCCCCGCCACTGGTCATCGAGCCCGACCAGGCCGCCGATTTCGTCGCCGCCCTGCCGGCGGCTCTCGATGCCGCGAAGGAGAACTGACCATGCTGCGCCACTTCCTCCGCGACGACGACCTGAGCCCGGCCGAGCAGGCCGAAGTGCTCGACCTCGCCGCGCGACTCAAGGCCGACCCGAACGGCCACAAACCCTTGGCCGGCAAGGCCGTCGCCGCCATCTTCGAGAAGAACTCCACCCGCACCCGGCTGTCCTTCGATGTCGGCATCGCGCAGCTCGGCGGCCACTCGATCATCGTGGACGGCCGCACCATGCAGCTCGGCCGCGAGGAAACCATCGAGGACACCGCGCGGATGCTGTCCCGCTACGTCGACGCGGTCGTCTGGCGGACCTTCGCGCACGCCCGCATCGGCGCGATGGCCTCGGTCGCCGCGATCCCGGTCATCAACGCGCTCACCGACGAGTTCCACCCCTGCCAGGTCCTCGCCGACCTCCAGACCATCAAGGAACGGCGCGGCAAGCTCGCCGGCCAGACCGTGACCTTCCTCGGCGACGGCGCCAACAACATGGCGCACTCGCTGCTGCTCGGCGGCGCCACCGCCGGCATGCACGTGCGCGTCGCCGCCCCCGCCGACTTCCAGCCGCTGCCCGAAGTCCTGCGCGACGCCAAGCAGCGCGCGACCGAAACCGGCGGCAGCGTCACCATCGACAGCGACGCGCACGCCGCCGTCGACGGAGCGGACGTGCTGGTCACCGACACCTGGACGTCGATGGGACAGGAGAACGACGGCCTCGACCGGCTCGGCCCCTTCAAGAACCTCCAGCTCAACCAGGCCCTGCTCGACCGCGCCAAGCTCGATGCGATCGTGCTGCACTGCCTGCCGGCGCACCGCGGCTTCGAGATCACCGACGAGGTCATCGACGGCCCGGCCAGCGCGGTCTGGGACGAGGCCGAGAACCGGCTGCACGCCCAGAAGGCCCTGCTCACCTGGCTGGTGACCCGATGACCAGCGCGGGGGCGTTCACCAGAGCCGCCCGCCAGGCCAGGATCGTCGAACTCGTCTCGAACGTGCCGATCCGCAGCCAGACCGAGCTGGCCAAGCTGCTCGCCGCGGAAGGACTCGTCGTCACCCAGGCCACGCTGTCCCGTGACCTCGACGAACTCGGCGCGGTCAAGCTGCGCGGCGCGGACGGCGGCGCCCCGATCTACGTGATCCCGGACGACGGCAGCCCGATCCGCGGCATCCAGGGCGGCACGTCCCGGCTGGCCAAGGTGCTCGCCGAACTGCTCGTCTCCGCCGACGCGTCGGCGAACCTGATGGTGCTGCGCACCCCGCCCGGCGCCGCGCAGTTCCTGGCCAGTGCGATCGACCGGGCCGCGCTGCACGAGGTGGTCGGCACCATCGCGGGCGACGACACAATCATGGTCATCGCCAGGGAACCCATCAGGGGCGTCGAGCTCGCCGCGAAGTTCACCGCCATGGCCGAAGGCCGAACCGTCGAAAACCTCCTGGAAAACGAGAATGACTGAGCAGAACCCAACCGGACCGGTCGCACTCTGGGGCGGCCGGTTCGCCTCCGGCCCGGCCGAGGCCATGGCCGCGCTGTCGGCCTCCACCCACTTCGACTGGCGCCTCGCCCCCTACGACATCGCGGGCTCCCGCGCGCACGCCAAGGTTCTGCACAACGCGCACCTGCTCACCGACGACGAACTCGAGCAGATGCTCGCCGCGCTCGACGTCCTCGAAGCCGACGTGAAATCCGGCGCGTTCACCCCGACCGTCGCCGACGAGGACGTGCACACCGCCCTCGAACGCGGCCTGCTCGAACGCGCGGGTGCCGAACTCGGTGGCAAACTCCGCGCCGGCCGCTCCCGCAACGACCAGGTCGCCACGCTGTTCCGGATGTGGCTGCGCGACGCCGTCCGCCGCGTCGCGACCGGCGTCCTGGACGTCGTCGACGCGCTGATCGCCCAGGCCAACGCGCACCAGGGCGCGGTAATGCCCGGCCGCACCCACCTCCAACACGCCCAGCCCGTCCTGCTCGGCCACCACCTCCTCGCACACGCGCAGGCGCTGGTCCGCGACGTCGATCGGCTCACCGACTGGGACACCCGCACCGCCGTCTCGCCCTACGGCTCCGGCGCGCTCGCAGGCTCGTCACTCGGCCTCGACCCGGACGCGGTCGCCAAGGAACTCGGCTTCGACTCGGCCGTCGAGAACTCCATCGACGGCGTCGCCGCCCGCGACTTCGCCGCCGAAGCGGCGTTCGTGCTCGCCATGATCGGCGTCAACCTGTCCAGGATCGCCGAAGAAGTGATCATCTGGACGACCGCCGAATTCGGCTACGCCAAGCTCGACGACGCCTGGTCAACCGGCAGTTCGATCATGCCGCAGAAGAAGAACCCCGACGTCGCCGAACTGACCCGAGGCAAATCCGGCAGGCTCATCGGCAACCTGTCCGGCCTCCTGGCGAGCCTCAAGGCCCAACCCCTCGCCTACAACCGCGACCTCCAGGAAGACAAGGAACCCCTCTTCGACTCCGTCGAACAACTCGAACTCCTCCTGCCCGCGCTCGCCGGCATGATCAGCACGCTGGTCTTCGACACCGAGCGCATGGCCGCCCTCGCCCCGGCCGGCTTCACCCTGGCCACCGACATCGCCGAATGGCTCGTCATCCACGGCGTCCCGTTCCGCGTCGCGCACGAGGCAGCGGGGGAGTGCGTCCGCGTCGCCGAAGCTCGGGGCGTCGGCCTGGAAGACCTCACCGACGACGAGTTCGCCAAGGTGCACCCGGCCCTGACCCCCGAGGTGCGTAACGTGCTCACCGTGCACGGCTCCATCGCCTCCCGCGACGCCCACGGCGGCACCGCGCCCGTCCGGGTCGCACAGCAGACCGAGCGGCTGATCGACACCGTCGCGCGCTACCGCGACTGGACCGCCCGGGGATGAGACGGCTGACCCGAGACGAGCTGGCGGGCGACTCCCTCGACGTCGCCCGCCAGCTCCTCGGCACTGTGCTCCGTGCCGGTGACGTCGCCGTCCGCCTGGTCGAGGTCGAGGCGTACCGCGGCTTCGACGACCCGGCCGCGCACAGCTACCGAGGCAAGACCCCACGCAACGAGGTCATGTTCGGCCCGGCCGGGTTCCTCTACGTGTACTTCGTCTACGGCATGCACTTCTGCGCCAACGTCGTCTGCGCCACCGATGGCGTCGCCTCCGCCGTCCTGCTGCGTGCGGGCGAAGTCGTCGACGGCATCGACACCGCCCGCGCCAGACGCCCCCACTCGCGCAGCGACAACGAACTGGCCAAGGGCCCGGCCCGCCTCACCGCCGTCCTCGGCCTCGACCGCGCGGACAACGGCATCGACCTCACCGACCCCGCCGCGCCCATCGGCCTGTTCGCCGGCGAACCCGTCCCCGACGAGCAGATCCGCACCGGCCCCCGGGTCGGCGTCGCCGTCGCCATGGACGTGCCATGGCGGTTCTGGGTGGACGGGTCGAAAGCGGTCAGCGGCTACCGCCGAGGTGGCAAACGCCGCACCGCGGCTGCGCAGCGATAACCGGTTCAGCCCCCGCTCGCTCGTGCGCGACAATGAGATGCGTGAGTGAGCACATCCTCGACGAGCTGACCTGGCGCGGCCTGATCGCGCAATCCACCGATCCGGACGCGCTGCGCAAGGCCATCGACGCCGGCCCGATCACCCTCTACTGCGGGTTCGACCCGACCGCGCCCAGCCTGCACCTCGGTCACCTGGTGCAGCTACTGACGCTGCGCTGGTTCCAGAAGGCCGGCAACAACCCGCTCGGCCTGGTCGGCGGCGCCACCGGTCTGTTCGGTGACCCCCGGCCCACGGCCGAGCGCACCCTCAACGACCGCGACACGGTCGCCGGCTGGGTCGACCGGATCCGCGAACAGATCGAGCCCTACCTCGACTTCGACGGCCCGCACCCCGCCCGCATGGTCAACAACCTCGACTGGACCGAGCCGCTCTCCGCGATCGACTTCCTCCGCGACATCGGCAAGCACTTCCGGGTGAACCGCCTGCTCGCCAAGGAGGCCATCAGCGCCCGCCTGAATTCCGACGCGGGCATCAGCTTCACCGAGTTCAGCTACCAGCTCCTGCAGGCCAACGACTTCCTGGAGCTGCACAAGCGCTACGACTGCGTGCTCCAGACCGGCGGCAGCGACCAGTGGGGCAACCTCACGTCGGGCACCGACCTGATCCACCGCGCCACCGGTCACTCGGTCCATGCCCTGGCCACGCCGCTGATCACCAAGGCGGACGGCACCAAGTTCGGCAAGACCGAGACCGGCACCGTCTGGCTCGACCCGGCCCTGACCAGCCCGTACGCGTTCTTCCAGTTCTGGATCAACGCGGATGACCGGGACGTGGACGGCTACCTCAAGGTGTTCACCGACCTGCCCCGCGAGGAGATCGAGGACCTCGCCAAACAGACCGTGGAACGCCCCGCCGCCCGCGCCGCCCAGCGCGTGCTGGCCGAGAAGGTGGTCGCGCTCGTGCACGGCGAGACCGAGATGCGCAAAGCCGTAGCCGCCAGTCAGGCCCTGTTCGGCCGGGGAGACCTCTTCGACCTGGACGAGGCCACCCTGACCGCCGCCATGGCCGAGGCGCCCAGCGCCGCCGCCCGTCTCGACGACGGTCAAACCATCGTCGACCTGCTGGTTTCCACCGGACTGGCGGAAAGCAAGAGCGCCGCGCGCCGTGCCATCAAGGAGGGCGGGGCGTACGTCAATAACACAAAGGTTTCCGACGAAGCATGGGGGCCAACAGCCTCTGACCTGCTGAAAGGCGATTGGCTGGTACTTCGGCGTGGCAAGCGTCACACTGCGGGCGTCCGACTGGTGCGATAGCGTCTTGTCAGGCCCGGTTCGGGTGCGCTGACCTGCGGTTACGCGCTGCACCGGGCCTACGGGGGTGCGATTTGACCTCGTGTTCGCCTGCGTGTAAATTTCTTCTTGTCAGCGCGGAACGGGCCCGGAAAGCCGAAAGGCTCCAGGGAACGGGCGAGACACCGAAGGACAAGGGTCGCGAACCAAGCTCCCACGGACGTGGTAGAGTGGGCGATCTGCGAGTCGGAGCCCGAGAGGGACCCGGCCCCAAAGCTTGAATCTCAATGCAGTACGATGGAATGACGCCCCGATCGTCTGGCACTTTCGAGTGTTGGGTGAGGGTGTGCGTGTGTTCTTTGAGAACTCAACAGCGTGCCGATAATGCCAGTAGAGCATTAATTGAAATAACCTCGTCAGAGGAAT
>DASZJG010000104.1:0-181661 GCA_035948315.1 Pseudonocardiaceae bacterium
TTCCAGGATGACGCGAAGAACCTCAACGACTCGCTGAACCAGATCTCCGAGTCCATCGGCGCCAACGCCGCGAACTACGCGCGCCAGGAGCAGGAGTCGGCCGACTCGGTCTCCAAGATCTCCAGCGCGCTCGGTGGCGCCTGATCCAGTTCGGCGTAGTCCGATCCGTTCCAGCTTTGCCTACAAACGTCTGAGGGAGTCAAGTCATGGGTATGGGTGATTCGATCAAGGTCAGTTTCGGCGAACTCGAGGCCCTGGGTGGCAACATCCAGCAGGTGTCGAGCCAGATCGAGAGCGAACTGGAGAGCCTCCGCTCGCAGATCTCGAACCTGGACTCGCTGTGGGAAGGTTCCGCGAGCTCCGGCTACCAGGCCGTGAAGCTCAAGTGGTTCCAGGCCGCGGACGACCTGCAGCAGGTCCTCGCCTCCATCGGTGCCGCTGTGCACGCCGCCGAGCAGGCCTACCAGGGCGTCGAGTCCAAGAACGCCGGCGCGTGGGGCTGATCCCCACCAGCACTTACGGGCCTCGGGAAATCTTCCCGGGGCCCGTTGCTGTGCCGGCTATGCGTTGGCCTGTTCGTGCAGTTCCGCCAGTCGCGCGGTGATCGTCTCCACGCCGCCGGCCCGGTCCTGCATCCGGTACAGCTCCAGCGCCCGCTCCCAGGCGGCCTTCGCCTCCGTCGGATCACCGACCGCGAGATACGCCTGGCCGAGGTTGCTGAGCACCTCGACCTCGCCGTAGCTGCTGCCGATGTCGCGGCACACGTCCAGCGCCTCCCGGTAGTACTCCAGCGCCTTGCCGTGTTCACCCTTGTGCAGCGCGATGTAGCCGAGGCTGTCCAGCGTTTCCGCGGCCAGTTCCCGGTCATTGCACTCGCGCGCCAACTCGTAGGCGGTCGTGCACCGCTCCAGCGCCTCGTCCAGCCGGCCCACGTTGGCCAGGTACCAGCCGAGCAGGTTCAGGGTTTTCCCGCGCGAGTTCGGCTGGTTCTGCTGTTCCTCCAGCCGCGCGGCCTCCGCCGCGTGCTCGATCGCCTTGTCCAGGTTGCCGATCGTGCCCCAGGCGAGGCCGATGCTGTGCTGCACGCGCGCTTCGCTGTCCAGGTCGCCGACCGAGCGGGCGTTGTCCAGCGAGCGGTGTAGGTGTTCCAGCCCTTTGTCGTGCTCGCCGACCCGGAAGTACGCCTGGCCCAGCGCCCGGTCCACCCTGATCATCACCGCAGTGTCGGCGAGATGTTCGGCCGCCACCAAGGCTTTCTGCCACGAGGCGACGTCCTCGTGCAGCAGTCCTGGGCGGGTGTGGAAGTAGGTGATGGCCCAGGCGAACAGCCACACCTGCGGGTAGTGGCTGTTCGCGAGCGCCGCAGCCTGGCTGGCCATGATGCACGCGTACTCCGCCGTGTACCAGGCCATCGCCGCTTTCTCGTCCAGGATCGGCAGCGGCCGGCAGCCCTGCGTCGGCGTGCCGACGTCGACCGGCTGGCGCCCGACACCGACGAACCGGTCGCAGCTGACCGCGGTGTAGAGGTAGAAGTCGCGCAGCCGGTGCAGCGCGGTGTTGCGCACGTCGGCCGGGATCAGCGAGCCCTGCTCCTGCGCGTACAGCCGCACCAGGTCGTGCATCCGGTAGCGGCCCGCGACGTGTTGCTGCACAAGGGAAACCCGCTCCAGCGAGCGCAGCAGCGTGCGGGTCGCGTTGTCCGGCAGGTCGGCCAGGTTCGCGGCGGCGGCCAGGCTGATGTCCGGGCCGGGCGCGAGGCCGAGCAGGCCGAACACGCGCGCCTGCTCCTCGGTCAGCGCCGCGTAGGACCAGGACAGCACCGAGCGCACGCTGACCGACGGGTCCTCGTCGAGCGCCTCCAGCCTGCCGGTGGCCTCGCGCAGTTCGTCGGCGAGTTCGCGCAGCGGGAAGTCCGGGTGTTCCAGCGCGCGGCCGGCCACGATGCTCAGCGCCAGCGGCAGGCCCGCACAGCACTCGATCAGCGCCGCGACCGCGTCGGGCTCGCGGGCGAGGCGGTCCGCGCCGAGCCGGTTGGCCAGCAGCGTGCGTGCCTCCACATCGGACAGTGCGTCCAGCGGCAGCGGCTGCGCGCCGTGCGCGTTGACCAGGCTGACCATTCGGTCCCGGCTGGTGACGATCACGGTGCAGGACGGACCGCCCGGCAGCAGCGGCACGACCTGCGCGGTGTCCGCGGCGTTGTCCAGCACGACCAGCATCCGCCGGTCCGCGACCAGGCTGCGGTACAGCGCGGTCTGCGCGTCCAGCGCGGTCGGGATGGCCGCGGGTTCCACGCCGAGCGCGTCCAGGAAGCCGCGGATCGCGTCCTGCGGCCGGGTCGGCCTGCCCGAGGGGTCGAATCCGCGCAGGTTGACGAACAGCTGCCCGTCCGGGAAGCGCTCAACGTGCTGGTGCGCCCAGTGCAGCGCCAACCAGGTCTTGCCGATGCCACCGGTGCCGCCGATCGCGGAGATCACCACGGTCGCGCCGGGCAGCGCGCCCAGGTCCATGGTCTCGGTGATGCTGTCCAGCTCGCGCAGTCGGCCGGTGAACGAGCGCGGCGCGGCCGGCAGCTGGCGCGGCACCGGCGCGCTCCCGGCGCCGTTCGACGCGGCCTGCGGCGGCAGGGAGGCGGTGATGGCGCCGGTGAGGATTTGCTGGTGCAGCTCCCGCAGCGCCGGGCTGGGGTCGATGCCCAGCTCCTCGGCGAGCTGCCGGCGAATGCGTTCGTAGTGGTTGAGCGCGTCGGCCTGGCGACCGGCCCGGTACAGCGCGAGCATCAGCTGCCCGGCCAGGCGCTCGTCCAGGGTGCGCTGCTCGGCGCGGGCGGCGAGCGTCGGCAGGATCTCGTTGTGCCGGCCCAGCCGCAGCTCGGCGTCGGCCTGGTCGAGCTCGACCGCGGCCCGTTCCTTGTCCAGGGTGGCGCGCACGCCCTGCGCCCACGGTACGTCCAGGCCGGCCAGCGGTTCACCGCGCCACAGCGCCAGCGCCTGCTCGAACGTGGCCGCGTCGTCGGTCTCCCGCGCGGACGCGGCCAGGGCGCGGAAGCGGTGCAGATCGATGCTGTCCTCGTCGGCGGAGAGCAGGTAGCTGGCACCGTGCCGGGTGATCGGCACGGCCGGCAGGGCTCTTCGCAGCCTGGTCAGATAGGTGTGCAGGCTCTCCTTGGCGCGTTTGGGCGGTTCGCCCGCCCACACCCGGTCGATCAGTTCGTCGACGGAGACGGCGTTGTTCGCCTCGACCAGCAGGACCGCCAGCACGCACTGCTGGCGGGCGTGGCCGACGTCGACCCGGTGACCCCCGCGCTGCGCTTCGACCCCGCCGAACAACCGGAACTCGTCGATGGGCTCATCAGACACTGTCAATCCTGTCCTGATCTGCCGCTGTTCACCAAGCCGGACCAGCGTATCCGCTTCACCCGACGTCAGGGCTCGACTCGTGGTGAGGTTCCTCGGCACAACCCCGCTGACCTGCTCATTCAAGTGGAAATCAAGAAACGCCTCGAATCGGGCAGGCATTGTTACACGCGGTGGCCGGTCAGGGGGACGGGCTGCCGTGGGGGCGAGACGCATCGAGGATGACCCCCCTCGGTCGAACCCTCGCATCGTGCTGCTACCCCCGATGGCAGCACGGCCGGGCGTGGTCGTGGCCGGACATCCGGCCGCGACCACACTCGCCCGCCCAGCAGGGGAGGACGCGCGCCACTGGGGGTCGCGCGTTCCCGCTGGAACAGCGTTGGGGGTCACGATGGCAGGAGCAACCGAGGATCCGCGCGCTGTCGAGCTGATTCGCGAGTACGCGGGTACCCTGGAGCACACCACTCAGGTCGCGCAGGCGCATTCCGCGTGACCAGAGCCGCCCTCGGCGGTCTACGAGGGGGGCGTTTTGACCCTGCCGGGGGCCGGCAGGTATCTTCTTGGGGTAGTTGTGTGGAGCGTGCTCGTATCCCGAATCGGGATGTGGCCGCCGCGACGACACCCCTGACGCAAGTGATGACGAGGTAGATCCGTGCGCACGTACAGCCCCAAGCCCGGCGAGGTGACCCGCGCCTGGCATGTGATCGACGCCGAGGACGTGGTGCTCGGCCGTCTTGCCACTCAGGCCGCCACGCTGCTGCGCGGCAAGCACAAGCCGACCTACGCCCCGCATGTGGACACGGGCGACTTCGTGGTCATCATCAACGCGGAGAAGGTGGCGCTGACCGGGAACAAGCGCGACCAGGCGTTTGTCTACCGGCACAGCGGCTACCCCGGTGGTCTGCGCAAGCGCTCGTTCGGCGAGATGCTGGACAAGCAGCCCGACCGCCTCCTTGAGCAGGCCATCAAGGGCATGCTGCCGCACAACCGGCTCGGCCGGGCGATGGGCAGCAAGCTGAAGGTGTACGCGGGCCCCGAGCACCCGCACGCGGCCCAGCAGCCCAAGCCGTTCAAGATCATCGACCAGAGCAAGGCGAGCCGTTGAGCAGCGCTGAGAACATCGAGGAGACCGTGACCACTCCGGCTGAGACCTCCGCCGAGGCGGAGAGCGCCGTCGAGACCGAGGCGCCCGCCGCCGAGGTCACCGAGACGGCCGAGGCGACGACCGAGACGGCCGAGACCACCGAGGCGCCGGCCACCAAGCCCGCCCGGGTCATCCCGGCCGGCAAGCCCGTGCAGACCGTCGGCCGCCGCAAGCAGGCCATCGTCCGCGTTCGGCTGATGCCCGGCACCGGCAAGTTCACCCTCAACGGCCGCAGCCTCGAGGAGTACTTCCCGAACAAGGTCCACCAGCAGCTCATCCGCGAGCCCCTGGTGACCGTCGAGAAGCCCGAGTCGTTCGACATCTTCGCCAACCTCAAGGGCGGCGGCATCACCGGCCAGGCCGGTGCGCTGCGCCTGGCCATCGCGCGGGCCCTGATCGACGTCGAGATCGACGACCGTCCGGCCCTGAAGAAGGCCGGCTTCCTCACCCGTGACCCCCGGGTCAAGGAGCGCAAGAAGTACGGCCTGAAGAAGGCCCGCAAGGCGCCTCAGTACAGCAAGCGTTGATCGCGTCGATGCGGTCTTCGACCGCGACGGCGTAACACAACCAACGGGAGTAGCTATCCGTCTTACGGATGCTGCTCCCGTTGTGGTTTCCGGCACCAGCGGTTCGAGGAGGTCGACGTACCCATGGCTCGTCTGTTCGGCACCGACGGAGTTCGAGGGCTCGCCAACGCTGAGCTGACCCCTGAGCTGGCGATGTCGGTCGCGACATCGGCGGCGCGGGTGTTCGCCGAGCACGACCGCACGCACCGCCAGGTCGCCGTGGTCGGCCGGGACCCGAGGGCCAGCGGCGAGATGCTGGAGGCCGCGGTCGTCGCCGGGCTGACCTCGGCGGGCTGCGACGTGCGCCGGGTCGGCGTGCTGCCCACCCCGGCCATCGCCTACCTGGTCGACGCGCTCGGCGCCGACCTGGGCGTGGTGCTCTCCGCCTCGCACAACCCGATGCCGGACAACGGCGTGAAGCTGTTCGCCAAGGGCGGCCACAAGCTTCCGGACGCGGTCGAGGACGAGATCGAGGCCCGCCTCGACGAGCCGTTCACCCGGCCGACCGGCGCGGCCATCGGACGGGTCACCGAGGTGGACGCGCTGGACCGCTACGTCGACCACCTGATCGCGGCCAGCGGCGTCTCCCTGACCGGCCTGCGGATCGTCGTCGACTGCGCGAACGGCGCCTCGTCGGTCGCCGCCCCCGAGGCGTATCGGCGGGCCGGGGCCGAGGTCATCGCCATCCACCACACCCCGGACGGGGTGAACATCAACGAGGACTGCGGCTCGACGCACCTGGCGAGCCTGCGCGCCGCCGTCGTCGAACACGGCGCCGACCTGGGCATCGCGCATGACGGCGACGCGGACCGCTGTCTCGCGGTCGACGCGACCGGTGCCGATGTGGACGGTGACCAGATCATGGCCGTGCTCGCGCTGGCCATGAAGGAGCACGGCGAACTCAAGGGCGACACCCTGGTCACCACCGTGATGAGCAACCTCGGCCTGCACCTGGCCATGCGCGAACACGGCGTGACCCTGCGGACCACCGCCGTCGGCGACCGGTACGTGGTGGAGGAACTGCGCGCGGGCGGCTTCAGCCTCGGCGGCGAACAGTCCGGCCACGTGCTGCTGCCCGCGACGTCGAGCACCGGCGACGGCCTGCTCACCGCGCTGCGCCTGATGGGCCGCGTGCGCGAGACCGGCCTGCCGCTGGCCACCCTGGCCGGTGTCATGCGCAGGCTCCCGCAGGTGTTGCTCAACGTGCCGGTCGCCGACAAGCGCGCGGTCGCCTCGGCGGGCGCGGTGTCCGACGCGGTCGCCGAGCTGACCGAGGAACTCGGCGAGTCCGGCCGCATCCTGCTCCGTCCGTCTGGGACGGAACAGCTGGTCAGGGTGATGGTCGAGGCGCCGACCCACGACGTCGCCAGCGCTGCGGCGGCCCGCCTCGCCGACATCGTCTCCTCCGTGCGCTGACCGTCCACAATCTCCCGGCTCGGTCGCACCGAGTAGTCGTGATCGGTCTCGCGCGTGTGGTGATCTGTGACATCATCGACGCTGGTGAGCGCGTGGAACCACACGCCGGCCGGGCACGTCGGAGTGCTGACCGCGAGTGAGATCAAGGGGGCCCGATGGCCGACATCAACATGCAGAAGGACCAGGTCACGACGATCGGTAACAACGTGACCGACCTCGGCACGGCCGTGGGCCAGATGCACAGCTACGGCGCGGGCGACGGCCTCACGGTCGCGCACTTCGGTGGGGTCGAGAGCGCGTCGGATGCCGGCACCCTGTTCCTCAGCACGGTCAGCGCGTTGACCGACTCGGTGAACAAGGCGGCGAACTTCTGCAACCAGGCCGGGCAGACGATCGCCAAGTCGGTCGCGGCCACCTCGCTGGTCGACGAGGAAGCCATGTGGGGACTGAACAAAGCAGGCGGGGGAGCATAAGAAGCCATGGCTGATTTCAGCGACAGCGTCCAGCAGCCGGTCAACGCGCCGCCCGCGGGTGTCAATCTCGGCAACACCGGTGACAGCATGCTCAGCGGTGGTCTCAAGGACTTCATGGACCGGATGAGCGGCGCCCATCTCGGTTACCTGTACAACTACTGGAACAGCGTGCTCAAGGACAACAACCAGGGCCCGCACAGCACTCCGATGATCGGTCAGGGCGAGGAGGAGAACTCGCTGCTGCCCGAGCTGAAGAGCATGAATTTCGGCTACATGGACGGTGCGGCGAAGCGACTGGACAACCTCAACCAGTCCGGCACGGCGCTCGGCAATCTCGCGGGCGGTCTGTCCAGCAGCATCTCGGGGGCGTGGTCGGACAAGGCCGGGCAGGCGGCGTCGGAGAAGTTCGGCGACCTGCAGAAGGCCGCCAACGACTACGAGGACACGGTCAAGAAACTGGCCACCGCCATGCATTCCACGTGGCAGACGACGCACGACGCGGTGGACACCCTGAGCAAGTTCGCCTCGACCGACGAGTCGAAGTCGGGACCGGTCCAGGGCAACGGCGGCCCTCGGTTCATGGGCCTCTACGGCACCGAGGACAAGTGGAACGTCGGTCAGTGGAGCAACAACATCGACGGCGTCAGGGGTTTGCTGGGCACGGTCAACCCGGACACCCAGACCCAGACCCAGACCAGCCACGCCGACACCACCACGCGGACCGGCGGCTCGAACTACACCTGGGCGGACCTGAGCCAGCCCGGCTCGCCGTTTCCCAGTTCCGTGCACGGCGACGCGGACAACCATCATGCCGACGAGGTCATTCGCATCATGAATGACTTCAACAACAACTACGACGCGGTCGCGCGCAACTTCCGGGCGCAGATCAAGGCGACGCACGACGCCGTGCACAACCAGATGGTCACGCTGCAGAACACCATCAAGGAACAGATCACCAGCACGGATCCGTTCGGAAAGCTCAGCGTCGGCGCCCCGCCCGCACCGCCCAGCAACACCCAGAACGGCAACGGCACGGGCAACGGTAATGGCAACGGCAACGGCAACTACACCAGCCACGGCAACGGCGGTGGCGGCGGTGGCGCTTCCACCAGCACTTCGGCTGCCAGCTTCACCCCGCCCCCGACCAGCCCGTCGACCGTCGGCCACAGCGGCGCGGGTGCGGGTGGCGGTGCGACGACCGGTTCGGGCGCGATGCCGACCATTCCGCCGATCTCGACCCCGGTCGGCTCGACCGGCACGGGCACGTCCGCCTACCCCGGCACCGGCACCGGCCTGCCCGGTACGGGCACCGGTCTGCCCGGCAGCGGAACGGGTCTGCCCGGTTCCACGCCGGAGACGCTGACCGTGCAGAGCGGTGGCAACACCATCGGTATGTCCACTCCGGACAGTCAGAACAACGTGCAGATGACCGTGACCGACAGCACCGGTCATCAGCACACCTACGCGATCGGCTTCGGCCAGGGCACCGGCACGACGGGCGCACCCGGCTCGACTCCCCTGCAGCCGGGCCAGCAGGGCATGGCCATACCCGCTGGTGCGACCGGTCCGACCGGTACCGACCCGAGCCAACTCGCGATCCAGCACATCACGCCCGGCGCGGACGGCCACGCGGTCATCCACGACGGCAACATGACCATCACCGCGACGGAACCGCAGGGCCACAACGGACCAGTGCAGGTCACCGTCGACGACGGCAGCGGCCACCCGAGCACCTACACGCTCGGCGGCGGCCAGCCGGCCGCGGGCGGCCTGCCGACGTCCACAGTGGGCGCCACCGGCAACACCTCCGCATCGGCGTGGCTGAGCCCGGACGCGGTCAACCAGGCGCAGGCGACCACCGGTGTCGGCGGCACGGTCGCCGGTCACGTCGGCAACATGAGCGGCCTGACCGGTGGTGGCGGCGGTGGCGGTGGCATGGGCGGCGGCCATGCCGGCCATGCCGGGCTCGCGGTGAGCGGCGTCGGCGGTGGCGCCGGTGCCAGCGCGATCCACAGCGTGCTCGGTGGATCGGTCGACCACACCGCAGGCGAGGTCAGCGGGGTCGGCGGCGTCGGCATCGCCAACACCAACGTCAGCCACTCCGGCATGGCGGGCGGTGCCGGTCTCGCGCAGGGACCCGCCGGCGCCACCGGCCAGGCGGGCGGCTCGCCGATGATGGGCGGCATGGGGGGCATGGGTGGTGGTATGGGCGGCAGCCAGGGGCAGGACACCGAGCGCGGTGCGAGCCAGTGGCGCACCCAGGGGCACCTGTTCGACAATGTCGTCGATGACAATCCGGCCAGCGGCTTCAGTGGTGTCCTCGGTGAGGAAACCGGCCAGCAGGGCCGCTGAGCGAACAGTGGGGGACAACGGCGCGATGATTGACGAGACGGATCCGGTCGTCCGGGCGATCCAGGCCCCGTTCGAGGCGAACATGGGCGACTTCTATCGTCGGGTCAACGACGCCAACGTGGCCTACAACGAGGAGATCGACAAGCTCGAGAAGGAAAAGGCCGAGCTCGAGGAAGAACTCCGCAAGCAGCGTGAGGGCGTCGAGGAACCCGAGCCGGCGAAGCAGCCGCAACCGAGTCAGGAGTGGGACTACCACGACCCACTGGCCTCGGCCGCCCAAACGGAACAGCGGCGCTGGCCCGGCACTCCGCCCGGACAGCAACAACAACCGGCTGCCGGGCGACATGAGTCCACTTCGGACTATGACGAGCCGCCGGTGAGCGAGCGGCGCCGGTATCGCGCCACCTGGGCCGAGCCGACTCCCGAGCCCGAGCCAGAGCCGGAATCGGCACCCTGGGCGCCCCCGCCCGCAGCGCCCGCGCCGCCCCGGCGGAGCAGGGCCGTCTCCCGCGACGACGAGGACTTCTCGAACGAGAGCTGGCTCCAGTAGTTCAGCGCGGCATGCCGTCCGGTGGCTGTTGATAGCCGCCGGGCGGTTGCGCGTAGCCGATGGGCGGCTGGTAACCGGTCTGCTGAGGACGGCGGCGCATCGCCTGTCCGGTCGCCGGCAGCACACACAGCACCACCACGATCAGCGCGACGACGGGCAGCACGTAGTCGAACATGTTGGTGTTCTGCGACGAGTACTGGATGAGCTGCAGGACCGCGAGCACGATCGTGGCGACCGAAGCGATCACCGCGATGACGCGGCCGCTCGGCTTCCGGTTGAACAGCAGGATGGAACCGATCAGGAACAGGATCGCGATCAGGCCGACGACGACGGTCATGATCGTGGCGTAGACACGGCCATGGATCGCCCACATGAACGAGGTGGTCCTCGCCAACGTGAACAGTCCCGGGGACCCGGCGATCAACCTGAGCAGCATGATGATCGTCACATAGGCGGTGTAGAGGAAACTGAGCAGGGCGAGCGCGCCGGCCAGCACCGGCAGCGGCGAGGCCGGTCCGGTCGGCTGCGCTCCGTAAGCCGCGGGCGCCCCGTATCCCGGCGCGAACTGCCCCATCGGCGCCTGCCCCGGCATGGCCTGCCCCGGCATCGGCTGACCTGGCCCGGCCTGCCCGGGTATCGGCTGCTGACCGGGAATCGGTTGCCCCGGCATCGGCTGGCCCATCGGCTGGGGGCCGGTCGGCTGCGGACCGGTCGGCTGGGGGCCGGGTTGCGGAGGGTAGCCCTGCTGGGGCGGGTAGCCGGGCTGCTGCGGGTAACCGGGTTGACCCCCGCCGACCTGGGGTTGGTTGGGGTTCCAGCCGGGCTGCGGGCCGTAGGTCATGGATCGACGCTACCGCAGGCGAACCGCCGATCCGGCTACTTCGAGCCGAGCAGCTCGGCGCCGTGCACGTAGTCGAGGGTGGCCTGCTTCAGCTCGCCGTTGATCACCTGTTCGTACTTTCGCTGCCCGGCAAGGTGTGCCAGGAAGAACGCGGTCAGCAGGGCGCGCACGGTCCGCTGGGTCTTGCGTTCGGCCTTGCCGTCGAGCAGCAGCTGGCTCCAGTGCCGGCCTTCGGTGATGCCCAGATGCGACGCCTTCGGCAGCGTGCGCAGCGTGGCCGGGCCGCGCCAGGCGTGCGCGATGACCTCGGCGTGGCCGAGCGCCGGGGCGATCAGGTCCTCGCCGCCCGCGATCAGCAGGCCGGGTGCGTCGCAGCGGGCGGCGGCCTCGGCGGCCGAGGGGTGGGTTTCGGCGGGGGCGAACGCGGCGACGGCCTTAAACCGGTCTTCGTCGGCGGCGGCTAGGATCGCGGCGCCGCCGCCGGTCGAGTGACCTGCGACGCCGAGCCGGTCGCGGTCGATGGTGATGTCGCCGTCGCCGAGCCGGAGGTTGATACAGACGTCGAGGGCGGTGCCGAGATCGCCGGCGTGCAGCCGGTGCGAGGCGAGCGGGCCCTGCTGGGTGGCGGGCGCGGCGGCGACGATGCCCCAGGACGCGAGGTGGTGCAGCAGGCCGCGGTAGCGCAGCGCGGGCTGGAGCCAGCCGTGGCCGAACGCGATGGCGGGCAGGTTGCGGCCGGAGCGTGGGGTGAACACCACACCGGGGAGCCCGGCGAGCGCGAGATCGCCGCGCATCACCTGGTGGGGCCCGGGACCGGACAGGTCCGCGAAGAGGTGTTTCGCCGCGCTCGCCATGACTGCAGACCGTAATGCATCGGACCCGTCGGGGCACCGCACGCTCGGCATCCACGCGGGTGAGTAGGAAACCACAAATTGGTCTGGACATCCGTGATCGTTTACGTGCACGCTGAGCTGCGGAGACATCGATTCAGGACACGGCCAGGTGAACTCATTGGTGTGGTTAGTCTGTGCGGTGTGTGTGGAATCGTGGGCTACGTAGGGCACCGACAGGCCCTGGACGTTGTTGTGGACGGGCTGCGCAGGCTCGAGTACCGGGGTTACGACTCGGCAGGTGTCGCCGTGCTGACCCGTGACGGGCTCGCGGTCGAGCGCAAGGCGGGCCGACTGGCCAACCTGGAGGCCGAGCTGGCCAAGGCCGGCCCGGCCGCGTTCGAGGGCACGGCGGGCATGGGACACACCCGCTGGGCGACCCACGGCGCGCCGGTCGACCGCAACTCGCATCCGCACCGCGACGCGACCGGACGGGTCGCCGTGGTGCACAACGGGATCATCGAGAACTTCGTCGCGCTGCGCGCCGAACTAGAGGCGCAGGGCATCGAGCTGAGCAGTGACACCGACACCGAAACGGCCGCGCACCTGATCGGCATCGCCTACGCGGCGGGCGAGACACAGGGCGATCTGCCGGCCACCGTGCGGGCCGTCTGCCGGCGCCTGGAAGGCGCGTTCACCCTGGTCGTCACGCACGCCGACGAGCCGGACATGGTGGTCGCGGCCCGCCGGTCCTCGCCGCTGGTGGTCGGCGTCGGCGAGGGTGAGCACTTCCTCGCCTCGGACGTGTCCGCGTTCATCGAGCACACCCGCGACGCGGTCGAACTGGGCCAGGACCAGGTCGTGGTGATCACCAAGGACGGCTACCAGGTCACCGACTTCCATGGCGACCCGGCCGAGGGCAAGCCGTTCCGGGTGCACTGGGACGCGTCGGCCGCGGAAAAGGGCGGCCACGAGTACTTCATGCTCAAGGAGATCGAGGAGCAGCCTGCGGCCATCGCGGACACGCTGCGCGGGCACTTCGACGGCTACCGGATCACCCTGGACGAGCAGCGCATCTCCGACCAGGACCTGCGCGACGTGGACAAGGTCTTCGTGGTCGCCTGCGGTTCGGCCTACCACTCCGGCCTGGTCGCCAAGTACGCGATCGAGCACTGGTGCCGGCTGCCGGTCGAGGTCGAGCTGGCCAGCGAGTTCCGCTACCGCGACCCGGTGCTGGACCGTGACACGCTGGTCGTCGCGGTGTCGCAGTCCGGCGAGACCGCGGACACGCTGGAGGCGGTGCGGCACGCCCGCGCCCAGAAGGCGCGCGTGCTGGCCGTGTGCAACACCAACGGCGCGCAGATCCCGCGCGAGTCCGACGCGGTGCTCTACACCCACGCCGGGCCGGAGATCGGCGTCGCGTCGACCAAGGCGTTCCTGGCCCAGATCGTGGCCAACTACCTGGTCGGCCTGGCCCTGGCGCAGGCGCGCGGCACCAAGTACCCGGACGAGGTCGGCCACGAGTTCCACGCGCTGGAGGCCATGCCGGCCGCCGTCCAGCAGGTTCTGTCCACTGTGGACCAAGTGAAGTCGCTGGCGCACGACCTCTCCGACTCCAAGGCCGTGCTGTTCCTCGGCCGGCACGTGAGCTACCCGGTCGCCCTTGAGGGCGCGCTCAAGCTCAAGGAACTCGCCTACATGCACGCGGAGGGCTTCGCGGGCGGCGAACTCAAGCACGGGCCGATCGCGCTGATCGAGGACGGCCTCCCGGTCGTCGTGGTGATGCCATCGCCCAAGGGACGCACCGTGTTGCACGCCAAGCTGCTGTCCAACATCAAGCAGGTGCAGGCGCGCGGCGCGCGGACCATCGTGATCGCCGAGGAGGGCGACGACACCGTGCGCCCGTTCGCCGACCACCTCATCGAGGTGCCGGCCGTGCCGACGCTGCTGCAACCGCTGGTCTCGACCGTCCCGTTGCAGGTGCTGGCGGCGGAGATCGCCCGCAGCCGCGGGTACGACGTGGACAAGCCGCGCAACCTGGCCAAGTCGGTGACGGTGGAGTAGCCACTAGGTTCTCCTGCATGCAGGGCATCTGGACGACCGAGAACATCCGGGCCGCCGAGGACCGGCTGCTGGCCAGAACCCCGGACGGCGCGCTGATGCGCAGGGCCGCGTTCGGCCTGGCCGTGCGGACCATCGCCGTGCTGCACGAGCGGGTCGGCGGGGTGGTCGGCGCCAGGGTGGTGCTGCTGGTCGGCGCCGGCAACAACGGCGGTGACGCCCTCTGGGCCGGTGCCTTCCTGTGCCGGCGTGGCGTCGCCGTGACCGCGGTGCTGCTCGCGCCGGACCGCGCGCACCCGGCCGGCCTCGCCGCGCTGCGCCGGGTCGGCGGCCGGGTCAGCGTCGACCCGAGTGCCGATCTCGCCGCCGCCGACCTGGTCGTCGACGGCATCGTCGGCCTGTCCGCGCACGGCCCGCTGCGCCCGGCCGCGGCCGAACTGGTCGAGCAGGTCACCGTGCCGATCATCGCGGTCGACCTGCCCAGCGGCGTCGAACCGGACACCGGCGCGGTCGACGGCCCTGCGGTGACCGCCGACGTCACGGTCACCTTCGGCGCGCTCAAACCCGCGCACGTGCTCGGCGAGGGCCACCTCCGCTGCGGCCGGGTGCACCTGGTCGACATCGGCCTGCGGCCCGAACTGGGCGAACCGGACCTGATCCGGCTGGAAGCCGAGGACGTCGGCGCGCTCTGGCCGGTCCCGGGCCCGGCCGACGACAAGTACAGCCAGGGTGTGACCGGAATCGCAGCCGGTTCCGCGCGCTACCCCGGCGCTGCCGTCCTGGCCTGCACCTCCGCCGTGCTGGCCACCTCCGGCATGGTCCGCTACGCCGGCAGCGCGGCCGACGCGGTGCTGGCGCGCTGGCCGGAGACGGTCGCCACCGGATCGGTCGCGGACGCGGGCCGGGTGCAGGCGTGGGTGGTCGGGCCGGGCCTGGGCACCGGTCCGAGTTCGCGCGAGGTGCTCTCGCAGATCCTGGGCATCGGCGTGCCGGTCTGCGTGGACGCGGACGCCATCACCATGCTGGCCGAACACGCGGAACTGTGGGACGCCCGCGACCCCGGCACCCCGGTCGTGCTCACCCCGCACGCGGGCGAGTTCGCGCGGCTGACCGGCGCCGAGGTCGGGCCGGACCGCGCCGCCGCCGCGCGCACGGCGGCCCGCAAGTTCAACGCGATCGTGCTGCTCAAGGGCCACACCACCGTCGTGGCCGCGCCGGATGGCCGCACGCTGGTCAACCCGGCCCGCTCGGCCTGGCCGGCCACCGCCGGCTCGGGTGACGTGCTGTCCGGCCTGATCGGCACGCTGCTCGCCGCGGGCCGCGACCCGCTCCTTGCCGCGGGCGCTGCCGCGTTCCTGCACGAACTCGCCGCCGACCTGGCCGCTGCCGGTGCACCGGCGCCCGCGTCGCGATTGGCCGAGGCGATTCCGGACGCGATTCGGGCGGTCCGGGCCGTGCTCGAGTGATGGTCAACTTCGATGTGCAAGCATTTCCATCATCATGGCTGCTGATACCCCGGTGCGCGCCGAGGTCGTCGTCGATCTCGATGCCATCGTCCACAACGTCCGCCTGTTCGCGGATCGTGCTGCCGCGTCCGGCGCCCAGACGCTGGTCGCGGTCAAGGCCGACGCCTACGGCCACGGCGCCGTCCCGGTAGCGGACGCCGCGCTGCGGGCGGGCGCGACCTGGCTCGGCTCCTGCTCGCTCGCGGAGGCCCTCGCGCTGCGCTCGGCCGGCCTCACCGGCCGCATCCTCGCCTGGCTGGACCTGCCCACGGTCGACTTCGGGCCGGGCATCACGGCCGACATCGACCTGTCCATCGCCTCGGTCGACGCGCTGGACACGCTGCTCGCCACGGTGCGCAGCACCGGCCGGCAGGCGCGCGTGCACCTCAAGATCGACACCGGCCTCTCCCGGGGCGGCGCGGTCGCCGACGCATGGCCTGCCCTGGCGCGGCGCGCGGTCGCCGCGCACCAGGCCGGTGACATCGAACTCGTCGCGGTCTGGTCGCATCTCGCCTGCGCGGACGAGCCCGGCCACCCCTCCGTCGACCTTCAGGCCGACCGCTTCGACGCCGCCTATCGGGCCGTCGTCGAACACGGTGTGCGGCCGATGCGGCACCTCGCCAACTCCGCGGCTGCCCTCACCCGCCCGGACCTGCACTTCGACCTCATCCGGGTCGGCATCGGCGCGTACGGCCTCAACCCGGTGCCCCAGCGGGAAGACCTCCGGCCCGCGATGAGCTTCCACTCGTCGATCGCCTTCACCAAAAGGGTTCCGGCCGGCGAGTCCGTCTCCTATGGACACACCTGGACCGCGCAGCGGGAAACCACCCTCGCGCTGATTCCGGTCGGCTACGCCGATGGCGTGCCGCGCGGCCTGTCCGGCAAGCTCGACGTGTTGATCGCCGGAGAGCGCAGGCCGATCGTCGGCCGGGTCAGCATGGACCAGATCGTGGCCGACGTCGGCGACGCGGACGTCGCGCCCGGCGAACCCGTTCTCCTGTTCGGTGACGGTTCGCGCGGCGAGCCGACCGCGCGCGAATGGGCCGACAATCTCGGCACCATCGACTACGAGATCGTCACCGGCATGTACCGCCCGCGGGTGACCCGCCGCTACCTGGGTACCGCGTCGTAATGGCGAACCGATGGCTCATCGGCATCATCGGCGGGGTGGCCACCGCGGCCACCGCCGGGCTGACCATCGCCGGCATCATCCAGAACCGGCGCAGGCTGGCGATCGAGGGCGGCGACCCGTACCTTGACGAGCCACTCGGCCTGCTCCCGGCCGACCGCACCCGCACCGTGGCCGCCGACGACGGCGTGCCCCTGTCCGTCGAGCAGATCAACCCGGCCACCGGCGGCAAACCCGACCTGACCGTGGTGTTCGTGCACGGCTTCGCGCTGGACCGCCGCTGCTGGCACTTCCAGCGCCGCGACCTGGCCACAATCACCGATCTCCGGGTCGGCATGGTGCTCTACGACCAGCGCGGGCACGGCCGCTCCGGCGAACCGAGCCCCGAGTCGTGCACGATCGACCAACTGGGCCGCGACCTCGACGTCGTGCTCCGCTCGGTCGTGCCGGACGGCCCGCTGGTGCTGGTCGGCCACTCGATGGGCGGCATGACGATCATGGCGCTGGCCGAACAGCACCCCGAACTGTTCGCCGAACGCGTGCGCGGCGTCGCGTTGATCGGCACGTCGGCGGGCGAGGTCGGCAGGCGCGGCCTGCCCCGCCCGCTGCTATCCAAGTACAACCCGCTGACCAGGACCGTCGGCGACATCGCCGCCTGGCAGCCCGGCCTTGCCGACTGGGTGCGGTCCGCGGGCGGCGGCGTCACCCGGCAGGCGGTGCGCTGGCTCGCCTTCGGCGACCGGTCGGTGCCGTCCTCGCTGGTCGACTTCATGGTCGAGATGCTCGCGGTCACCCCGGTGCCGGTGCTGACGAACTTCCTGCCCAGCCTCGGCACGCACAACCGCTTCGCCGCGCTCGCCGGCCTGCGCCATTCGCAGGTTCTGGTGCTCAGCGGCGACCACGACCAGCTGACCCCGTTCTCGCATGCCGAGCGGATCGCCGAGGAGCTGCCGGATGCCAAACTGGTGCGGGCGTTCGGCGCGGGCCACATGGTCATGCTCGAACAATCCGACCTGGTGACCGACGAACTGGCCGGCCTGTTGCGCACCTGCGTGTCGTCGACGCTGCGCCCGCTGCGGCGGTGGAGGAACAAGTGAGCAGTACTGGTGAGATCACTCTCCTGCCGACCGTCGAGGACACCCTCGAATTCGGCAGGCGGCTCGGCGAGAAGCTGCACGCGGGCGACCTGATCCTGCTTGCCGGCCCGCTCGGCGCCGGCAAGACCGTGCTGGCCAGGGGGATCGCGTCCGCGCTCGGCGTGCTCGGCCACGTCAGCTCGCCGACCTTCGTCATCGCCAGGGTGCACAAGCCCGCGCCGCAGGGCCGCGGCATCCCGTTCGTGCACGTCGACGCCTACCGGCTCGGCGACGACCTCGACCAACTGGACACCCTCGACCTCGACACCGACCTGGAGGAAGCGGTCGTCGTCGTGGAATGGGGCGAGGGAAACGCCGAGCGCCTCTCCACCGACCACCTGCTGATCCGCCTCGACCGCCGCGACGACGACGTCCGCGAGGTCAGCCTCGATCCACACGGTTCCTGGGTGGAGCGCCTGAGTTCTGTCGGTGGCTCGGCGCATACTCGCTGACATGCGAGCGGTGATCTTCGACTGGGGCGGCACGCTCACCCCGTTTCGGTCGGTGAACCCGGCCGAGGGCTGGCGCGTCTATGCCCACGCCTTCACCGAACCGGCGCAGTCCGCCGCCGTCGCCGCGCAGCTGCTGGCCGCCGAGAACGCGGCCTGGCAACAGGTCCACCGCGACGGCACCGCGTTCACCTTCGCCTCGCTGCTCGCCGCGACCGGCGTCGAGGAACACCCGGACGCGGTGCGCTCCTTCCGCGCGTTCTGGGACCAGATCACCTACACCCGCGACGACGTGCTGCCCACCCTGACCGCCTTACGCGAACGCGGCCTGCGCACCGGCGTGCTCTCCTCGACCTGGTGGCCGAGCGAATGGCACGAGGAAGGACTGCGCCGCGACGGCGTGTTCGAGCACTTCGACGCCTGCGTCTGGTCCAGCCAGCTGCCCTTCACCAAGCCGCACCCGACCGCGTTCCTGGCCGCGATGCGGGCCATCGGCATCGACGACCCGGCCGACTGCGTCTACGTCGGCGACCGCCTCTTCGACGACATCAACGGCGCCAAGGGCGTCGGCATGCGCGCGGTGTTCGTCCCGCACAGCACGATCCCGCCCGAGCAGACCGAGCCGGTCGATGTGACGCCGGACGCGGTGATCCAGCGCCTCACCGACCTGATCCCGCTGGTCGACGACTGGTCCTCCTAGACGAGGTGCGGCTCGAACGCGGCCAGCAGCCTCGCCTTCGACCGCACCCCGATGACCGAGGCGACCGGCGCCCCGTCCACGTAGAGGATCATCGTCGGCGCCGCCATGATCTGCTGGTTCCGCGCTGCGATCGGGTTCTCGTCGATGTCCAGCTTCGCCACGGTCAGCGCGTCCGCCTGCTCGGCGGCGAGTTCGGCGAGGATCGGGTTGAGCGCCCGGCACGGCCCGCACCACTGCGCCCAGTACTCGACCAGCACCGGCTTCGGGCTGTTCAGGACCGCTTCGGTGAAGTCGTCGTCGGTGACGGTGTGGACGGTTCCGGTACCCGACAGGGATCCGGATACAGCTGTAGTGCCGTGCATGATTCCTCCTGGTCATCCGTTTTGCCGAGTTGGGTGCGGAGATGGTCGCGTACCGAGGTCAGCCTGGTCAGGTAGTCCTCCACCTCGGCCAACTTCCGCCGGTACACCTCGACCGAGGCCGGGCACGCGTCCCCGGTCTCGTGCCCGGACCGCAGGCACTCCACGAACGGCCTGGTCTCCTCCAGAGCGAAACCGATGGTCAGCAGCCCGCGGATCTCGTTGACCAGGCGCAGGTCGGACTCGTCGTAGTCGCGGTGCCCGTTGGCGGTGCGACGCGCCGACAACAGGCCCTGTTCCTCGTAGTAGCGCAGCGACCGGGTGCTGGTCCCGGCCTTCCGTGCCAGCTCCCCGATTCGCATCCGGCCTCCTCGTGTGGACTCCTCGGCGGCCCAACCGCACCGACGGTATGCCTTGACACCGACGTCAAGTCCAGCGTCGGCGGGCCTCTCGTAGTCTGGAGGGGTGATCGTGCTCGCCATTGACACCGCGACCCCCGCGATAACCGCCGGCCTCGTCGCCCTCGGTGACGGTTGGCCCGAGACCCTCGCGCAGCGGGTGACGGTCAACGCCCGCGCGCACGGCGAGCTGCTCACCCCGCAGATCCAGCAGGTGCTCGCCGAGGCAGGCGTCGCGCTCGGCGGCCTGGACGCGATCGTCTGCGGCGCGGGCCCCGGCCCGTTCACCGGCCTGCGCGTCGGCATGGTCACCGCGGCCGCCTTCGGCGACGCGCTCGACGTGCCCGTGCACCCGGTCTGCTCGCTCGACGCGATCGCCGCCGACGTCACCTCGACCGAGCCGTTCGCGGTCGTCACCGACGCCCGCCGCCGCGAGGTCTACTGGGCCGCCTACGAACCCGCGGGCGAACGCCTGGATGGCCCGACCGTCCAGCAGCCCGCCGAGATCACCGAGGCGCTCGTCGAACTCGGCGTGCGGAGCATCGCAGGCGAGGGTGCCATCAAGTACGCGGACGTGCTCGGCCTCCCGGTCGTCGACCCGGCCTACCCCTCCCCGCGTGGACTCGTCGTCGCCGCGGCCACCGCGCTGCGCACCGGCGCCGCACCGGCCCCCCTGACCACGCTGTACCTGCGCCGCCCCGACGCCATGGAATCCGTCCCGCGCAAGCAGGTGAGCAGGCTTTGACCGTGCGCATCACCACGCTGCGCCGGGAGGACATCAGCAGATGCGTCGAACTGGAGAAGCAGCTGTTCACGCAGGACGATCCGTGGAGCGAACGGATCTTCCTCTCTGAGCTGCGCCACAAGAACAACCACTACTTCGGCGCGTATGCCGAGGACGGCAGCCTCGTCGGCTACGCGGGCATCGCCGTCAACGGCCGCGACCCCGATTTCGAGACCGAGGTGCACACCATCGGCGTGGACACCGGCTGGCAGGGCAAGGGCATCGGCAGGGGACTGCTGGGCGCCATGCTCGCCATCGCGGATCAGGTGTGCGCCCCGGCCTACCTCGAAGTGCGGACCGACAACACCGCCGCGATCGCGCTCTACCAGGCGCACGGATTCGAACGGCTCGGGTTGCGCAAGAACTACTACCAGCCCTCCGGCGCCGACGCGTACACGATGGTCCGGCCATCGTCGGCAGAGAAGAATGATGGGATGACGCCCTGATGCCTCCGCAGACCCGATCAGTCCTCGGCGACGTCGTCGTGCTCGGAATCGAGACCTCCTGCGACGAGACCGGTGTCGGCATCGTCCGGCTGCGCCAGGACGGCACGGTGGAACTGCTCGCCGACGAGATCGCCTCCAGCGTCGATCAGCACGCCCGCTTCGGTGGCGTGGTGCCCGAGGTCGCGTCCCGCGCGCACCTGGAAGCCATGGTGCCCGCAGTGCACCGGGCACTGGAGATCGCGAGCGTCAAACCGTCCGATGTGGACGCGATCGCGGTGACCGCGGGCCCCGGCCTGGCCGGCGCGCTGCTCGTCGGCCTGGCCGCGGCCAAGGCGTACTCGGTCGCCTGGGGCGTGCCGCTCTACGGCGTCAACCACCTCTCCGCACACGTCGCCGTGGACACCATCGAGCACGGCCCGCTGCCCGCCGCCGCGCTCGCCCTGCTCGTCTCCGGCGGCCACTCCAGCCTGCTCAAAGTCGCTTCGCTGGCGGAGGAGATCCACACCCTCGGCGCCACCATCGACGACGCGGCGGGCGAGGCGTTCGACAAGGTCGCGCGCCTGCTCGGCCTGCCCTTCCCCGGCGGCCCCTACATCGACAAGGCCGCCCGCGAGGGCGACGCCGAAGCGATCGCCTTCCCGCGTGGCCTCACCGGCCCGCGCGACGCCCCGTACGACTTCTCCTTCTCCGGCCTGAAAACCGCGGTCGCCCGCTGGGTCGAAGCCAAGGAGCGGGCCGGCCAATCCGTGCCCGTCAACGACGTCGCCGCCTCCTTCCAGGAAGCCGTCGTCGACGTGCTCACCGCCAAGGCGATCCGCGCGGCCAAGGACTCCGGCATCGACCACCTGCTGATCGGCGGCGGCGTCGCGGCCAACTCGCGGCTGCGCGCGCTCGCCGAAACCCGCTGCGCCGACGCGGGCGTCACGCTGCGCGTGCCGAGACCGAAACTGTGCACCGACAACGGCGCCATGGTCGCCGCGCTCGGCGCGCACCTCTATGCGGCCGGCGTCACCCCGTCCGCGTTGGACATCTCCGCCGATCCCAGCCTCGCCCTGGTCTGATCAGCCGGTGACCGAGGACATGTCGGAGCTGCTGCCCGAGGGCGGCCTCCACGTGGTGTACCGGGTCGGCGACACGGTGCGCAGACCAGCGCACCCGTGGACCTCGCGCGTGCACGAACTCCTGCGCTACCTCAGCGAACAGGGCTTCGACGCCTCGCCCGCCGTCTACGGCTTCGACGACCAGGGCCGCGAAATCCTGGGCTACTTCCGCGGCACCGTCGGCCATCCACCGCTCGCCCCGCACTTACGCGGCGACGACACCCTGGTCGCCATCGCCCGCCTGCTGCGCCGCTTCCACGACGCCACCGTGCCCTTCGTCGACCGGTACCCGGACGGCTGGCAGTATCCGGCGCTCGCCCCCGCCGAGGTCATCTGCCACGGCGACTTCGCCCCGTACAACTGCGTGTTCCGCGGCGAGGAACCGGTCGGCATCATCGACTTCGACACCGCCCGCCCCGCGCCGCGCTGGTGGGATCTCGGCTACGTCGTCTACTGCCTGATCCCGCTCTCGCCCGCCGACAACGGCGGTTTCGGCCAGTCACCCGAGGAACAGCTGCGTCGCGTCCAGCTCTTCTTCGACTCCTACGGCCCGGTCCCGACCGGAACCCCGCCGCTGATCGAGCAGGTCACCGCCCGCCTGCACAACATGCTCGACCTGATCCGCACGCATCCCGCATTCGTCAAGCAGCGCGCGCAACGCCACGACGAGGGCTACCGCCGCGATCTCGTCTACCTGCACCAGCACGAAGCCCTCTGGCGCACCCTGAACTTCTAGCCGATCCCCGCTACCCGGGCAGTCGCTTCTCGATCGCGGCCAACCGGTCCAGGATCTGCGCCAGCGTCGACTCGATCGTCGCCAGCTGTGCGCCGACATCGGCGCGCGGTGCCGACCACGGCGTCGCCTGCGTCTCCTCGACCGTCACGTCCGCGCCCTGCGTCGTCGCATGATTTCGCGGCTCTCTCATCGGTCCAGTGTGCGCCCGGACGGCACCCGCGCCCCGAAAAATATCGAACTTGGCCAACTCGCGGTCAGCACACCCGGTACTCGGCGTCCGGCACGTCGGTGACGAACATGTGCCCCGGCTGGTGCGTGATCGCGAACGGCGGCCGCGACGCCATCACCGCCGCCTGCGGCGTCACCCCGCACGCCCAGAACACCGGCACGTCATCCGGTTCCGCCCGCACCGCGTCGCCGAAATCCGGCCGGGCCAGGTCCGCGATACCCAGCCCCGCCGGATCGCCGACGTGCACCGGAGCGCCGTGCACCGCCGGCATTCGCGCCGTCAGCCGGATAGCGGTGTCCACCAGATCGGCCGGGATCGGCCGCATCGACACCACCATCGGCCCGCGAACCCGCCCGGCAGGCCGGCACTCCCGGTCCGTCACGTACATGGACACGTTGCGATGCTGCTCCACATGCCGCAGCGGCAGCCACGCCTGGGCCAGCGCGTTCTCGAAGGTGAAGCTACAGCCGATCAGGAAGCACACCAGATCCTTGCGCCACAACGACTTCACGCTCGACGGCTCCTCGACCAGTTCGCCGTCGCGCCACACCCGATAGCCCGGCAGATCGGTCCGCAGGTCCGCGTCGGGCGCCAGCACCGTGCCGGTCGCGCCCGGATCCGTCACGTCCAGGATCGGGCACGGCTTCGGGTTGCGCTGGCAGAACAGCAACACGTCGTACGCCCAGTCCGCGGGTACCGCGATCAGGTTCGCCTGCGCGTAGCCGTCGCACCAGCCCGAGGTCGGTTCCCGCCGCCCCGCCCGGAACGCGGCCCGCGCGTCGGCGGGCGAACACGCCCCAGGATTCGGTTCCACCGTCATGGCATGCCTTCTCATCCCGTTGATCGCCGCACGCAGTGTCGTTCTCATCGCAGTTGCCTTCCCCGAGTCTCCGGCAGTCCCACCAGCGCCACCAACGCGATCACGTAACCGAGCGCACCGAAGGCCATGGCGCCGCCGATGCCGAAGCTGTTGGCCAGGAACCCGACCGCGGCCGGGAACGTCGCGCCGAGCCCGCGACCGAAGTTGTAGGTGAAACCCTGCCCGGTGGCGCGCAACTCGGTCGGATACAACTCGGCCAGGAACGCGCCGAACCCGCTGAAGATCGCCGAATACGCGAACCCCAACGGAAAACCGAGCACCAGCAACAGTCCGTTCGCGCCGGCCGGCACCAGCGTGTACGCCAGCATCAGCCCGGCCGCCGCGACCGCGAAGATCGCGAAGTTCGCCTTGCGCCCGATCCTGTCGCTCAGCACGCCGCCCAGCAGGTAGCCGACGAACGCGCCGCTGATCAGGAAAGCCAGATATCCGCCGGTGTTCACCACGCTCAGATGGCGCGACTTCTGCAGGTAGAGCGGCAGCCAGGTGCCGAGCGTGTAGTACCCGCCCTGCACACCGGTGGCCAGCAGCGCCGCGAAGAACGTCGTTCGCCCCAGTCCACCCCGCATGATCGCCAGAAACGACCCGCGCGGCCTGGCCTCCTTGACCGCCTGCCGAGGCGCGTCGGTGACCTTGCGCCGCAGATACAGCACGAACAACGCCGGCAGTACCCCGGTCATGAACATGATCCGCCAGCCCAGAGCCGGACTGGCCAGGTTGAACACGAGCGTGTAGACGATCACCGCCGCCGCCCAGCCGACCGCCCACGAACTCTGGATCAACGCGGCAACGCGCCCGCGATAGCGCGGCGCCGCATACTCCGCGACCAGCACCGCGCCCACCGCCCACTCGCCGCCGAAGCCCAGTCCCTGCAGGGCGCGGAAGGTGAACAGCAGCTCGAAGTTCGGCGCGAGCCCGCACAACAGCGTGAACAGCGCATACGTGCCGATGGTGATCATCAAGGTCTTGGTGCGCCCGATCCGGTCCGCCATGATCCCGGCCAGCAGGCCGCCGAGCGCGGACACGAACAGGGTGACCGAGTTGAGCAGTCCGGCCTGGCCGGAGGAGATCCGGAAGTAGGCGGTGACCGCGACCAGCGCCAGCGGCAGCACCTGGTAGTCGAACGCGTCCAGGCCATAACCGCCGAACGCGCCGACGAACGCGCGTCGGCCGGCCGGGGACAGATGCCGCAGCGCACCGAACCGAACGGACGGCTGGTCGTCGTCGGCGGTGCTGGTTCGAGTGGGAGTGGTACTCATGCGCACCTCGCAGAACAGGCGAAGGGATGTGACCCAGCACACAAGATACGCGACTGTTCAACAATCCCACAAGAGGAATAGAGGAACGCACTCATGAAGGATGGTCCGCTTGTTTAACCCGAATATCTAGGATTGACTGAGACCATGAGCGACGCGGTCACCGGCCTGGCAGCCGACCGGGCCCTGTTGGACCGCACCAGCACGGCCGAGCGGGTGGCCGACATCCTGCGCACCCGGATCATCGAGGGCTATTTCCCGCCCGGCACCCGACTGTCCGAGTTGACGATCGTCAAGGAACTCGGCATCTCCCGGAACACGCTGCGCGAGGCGTTCCGCCTGCTCACCCACGAACGCCTGCTCATGCACGAGATGCACCGGGGCGCCTCGGTCCGCAAGCTCACCATCGAGGACGTCGTCGACCTCTACCGCGTCCGCAAAGCCGTCGAATGCGCCGCCGTCCGCCAACTCGACCCGGCCGACCACGCCGGCATCGACCGCATCGAGCAAGCCGTCGCCGACGGCGAACGCGCCGCCGAATCAGGCGACTGGAGCCACGTCGGCACCGCGAACCTGCGCTACCACCAGGCGATCGTCGCCCTGGCCGAAAGCCCCCGCCTCGACGACCTCATGCGCGGTGTCCTCGCCGAACTGCGCCTGGTCTTCCACGTCATGGCCGACCCAAGGCGCTTCTACGAGCCCTACCTGGCCAGAAACCGCGAGATCATCACCCGGATGAAAGCCGGAGACGTAGCGGGCGCCGACACCATGCTCGCCGAGTACCTGGCCGACGCCGAACGCCAGTTGGTCGAAGCCTACGCAAGCAAAGCCGCCCAGCCCTGAACCCAGCCCTGAACTCGGCGCCCCGCCCGACCCCGCAAGTCCCCGGGTCGGGCGCCACCCGCAAATCCCTCGGGCCGGGCGCCACCCGTAACCCCCGGGCCGGGTGCCACCTGCAAATCCCCTGAGTCGGGCGCCATCCGCGAATCCCGTGGGCCGGGCGCCTCAGATGATCTTCTTCCCCACCCCGCCCAACGCCGCCGATCGGCGCGGCTCGGCCACCGCGTCCGTCGGGTCCGGGCGCCACTGCGGCGTGTAGACCACGCCCGGCTCGACGAGTTCGAAGCCGTCGAACAGTTCCGTGATCTGCGCGCGATCCCGTACGTACGCCGGCCGGTCCGTGGTCCGGTACAGCTCGGCCGCAGCACCGACGCGGATGTTCAGTCCTTCGTCGGTCGCGTGCGACATAACCAGGTAGCTGCCCGGCGCGAGCGCCTCGTGATACCGCTTGAGCAGGCTCTTCGGATCGTCGGAGTCGGGGATGAAGTGCAGCAGCGCGACCATCAGCACCGCGATCGGCTCGTCGAAGTCGAGCAGTCGCCGGGTGTCCCGCGCCTCGAGCACCGCGTTGGGCTGGCGCAGGTCGGCGTGCACCGCGCCCGCGTTCGGGTTGTCGGTGAGCAGCAGTTCGCTGTGCGCGACCGCGAGCGCCTCGTTGTCGACGTAGACGACGCGGCAGCCGGGATCCGTCTGCTGCGCGATCTCGTGCGTGTGGCCGACGGTCGGGATGCCCGCGCCGATGTCCAGGAACTGCCGGACGCCGTTGCTCGCGCAGTAGCGGACGGCCCTGCGCAGGAAGGCGCGGTTGTACAGCGCGTAGTCCCGAGCCTCTGGCAGGATTTCCAGCACCTTCTTGCCGAAATCGCGATCGACTTTGAGGTTCGCGGCGCCGCCGAGGTAGTAGTCGTACACCCGCGCCGCGTTCGGCCGATCGGGGTCGAATTCGGCAGGAAGGGCGGTCAGGTCGTCACCCTGCAACACAGCTGCCTCTCTGCTGGCGTTCATCGTTTCCCGGATACCCCCGGTGCAGCGTAGTGGGATCCCGGCCTCGTCCGCATGTCCCCTGGTGATTGATCGCCTACTCAGCGCGAATTTTCCTGGCAATTCGGGATATACGTTAGCGCCTGAAGAGACTAACGAAGCGAAATGCCGTCTTGTCAGATTTGCCGAACGAACTACGCACGTTCGTCCGATTAATCTGCAAACGTTTGTGCGCGAATAGTCGCGACTAGTGCGAGTTCTGACCTGAGATGTGCAGCTGCACGATCGACGACGTGCAGTGGCACGGCGCGCCGCAGCCGTGGATGGCGAGGCCCATCAGGACGAAGAACATCGGCAGGGCGAGGACCAGTGTGATCGAGCGCGCCCACTCGTGCGTATTGGTCTTCGGAGGCTTTGTCCACAAAGCGATCACCCCGGGGAGCAGTCTGGCAGCCCGGACCCGGCCCGACAACGGCCTGAACCGAGCCGTTACCGACCCCCGCCGACCCTGTTACGCGGCCCGTCCGGCACCCGTCCGACCCGGTTCGACAGCCTCCGGCCAGCCCCCCGTTGAAGAACTAGCACTCGCGTGGGTAGAGTGCTAGACGCACGGCACAGTCCGCCTCGGCACCCGCGACGACGGGGTAGCTGCCGCCGTAACCAACTGCCAAACGCTTTCGAGGACCCGTGGAGGTCATAGCGGTGAGCGTGAACATCAAGCCGCTCGAGGACAAGATCGTTGTCCAGGCGAGTGAGGCCGAGGCGACGACGGCTTCCGGCCTCGTCATCCCGGACACCGCCAAGGAAAAGCCCCAGGAGGGCAAGGTACTGGCCGTCGGCCCGGGTCGGGTTGACGACAACGGCAACCGCGTCCCGCTGGACGTGGCCGTCGGCGATGTCGTCATCTACTCCAAGTACGGCGGCACCGAGGTCAAGTACAACGGCGAGGAGTACCTGATCCTCTCCGCCCGCGACGTGCTGGCCGTCGTCAACTGACGAGCGCCACGCATCAGGCCTGACGCCCCGGCGCCCCTGTTCGGGGGCACCGGGGCGTCTTGCACTCCAGGGAAAGGCAATCATGCCCAAGCAGATCAGCTTCGACGAGGACGCTCGTCGGGCATTGGAGCGCGGCGTCAACCAGCTCGCGGACGTGGTGAAGGTGACGCTGGGGCCGCGCGGCCGGCACGTCGTGCTGGACAAGAAGTTCGGCGGGCCGACGGTGACCAATGACGGTGTCACCATCGCCCGTGAGATCGACCTGGACAACTCGTTCGAGAACCTCGGCGCCCAGCTGGCCAAGAACGTCGCGACGAAGACCAACGACGTCGCCGGCGACGGCACCACCACGGCGACCGTACTGGCGCAGGCCATGGTCCGCGTCGGCCTGCGCAACGTGGCCGCGGGCGCCAACCCGACCGCACTCGGCCGCGGCATCCAGGTCGCCGCGGACGCGGTCGTCGAGGCGCTCAAGGAGAAGGCGACGCCGGTCAAGGGGCGGGACAACATCGCCCAGGTCGGCACCGTCGCCTCCCGGGACGCCTCGATCGGCGCCCTGCTCGGCGAGGCCATCGAGAAGGTCGGCGAGGACGGCGTCATCACGGTCGAGGAGTCCTCGACGATGGCGACCGAACTGACCGTGACCGAGGGCGTCCAGTTCGACAAGGGCTGGATCTCGGCGCACTTCGTCACCGACGCCGAGGCGCAGGAAGCCGTCTACGAGGACGTCTCGGTGCTGCTGCACCGCGACAAGATCTCCGCTCTCGCGGACCTGCTCCCGCTGCTGGAGAAGGTCGTCGAGGCCGGCAAGGCACTGTTGATCGTCGCGGAGGACGTCGAGGGCGAGGCCCTGTCCACCCTGGCGGTCAACGCGCTGCGCAGGACCCTCAAGGTCGTCGCGGTGAAGGCCCCGTACTTCGGTGACCGCCGCAAGGCGTTCCTGGACGACCTCGCGGTCGTCACCGGCGCCCAGGTGATCTCGCCCGACCTCGGCCTCAAGCTGTCCGATTCCGGTCTTGAGGTGCTGGGTTCCACCCGCCGCGTCGTGGTCACCAAGGACAACACCACGATCGTCGACGGGTCGGCCAGCAAGGAGGACATCCAGGCGCGGGTCGAGCAGCTCCGCAAGGAGATCGAGGCGACCGACTCCGACTGGGACCGCGAGAAGCTGCAGGAGCGCGTTGCCAAGCTCTCCGGCGGGGTCGCGGTCATCAAGGTCGGCGCCGCCACTGAGACCGAGCTCAAGGAGCGCAAGCACCGCATCGAGGACGCGGTGGCCGCCACCAAGGCAGCGGTCGAGGAAGGCGTCGTGCCCGGCGGCGGTTCCGCCCTCGTGCACGCGGCCAAGACGCTGGAGAGCGGCCTCGGCCTGACCGGCGACGAGGCCACCGGCGTGAAGATCGTCCGCGAGTCGCTGTCCGCGCCGCTGTACTGGATCGCCGCCAACGCGGGCCAGGAAGGCGCGGTCATCGTGGCCAAGGTCGCCGACCTCGGGTGGGGTCACGGCTTCAACGCCGCCAGCCTCACCTTCGGCGACCTGGTGCGCGACGGTGTCGTCGACCCGGTGAAGGTGACCCGCTCCGCGGTCATCAACGCCGCGTCGATCGCCCGCATGGTGCTCACCACCGAGAGCGCTGTCGTGGACAAGAAGGACGACGAGCCCGCGGCCGGACACGGTCACGGACATGGGCACGGCCACCAGTCCGGCCCCGGCTTCTGAGTTCGGCGAGTACTCCAGCGCCCATCGCGCGAAGACTGAAGGGCGACACCCGATCCCGGTGTCGCCCTTCAGCTTTACTTCACTCGGTGTTGCCTTGTCGGCTGTTCGCCGACCTCCCCGGGTGCGCCTGATCAGCGCGCGACGGCCACCTCACGGCGGACCAGCTTGCGCTTGCGTGACTTGATGATCGACTCGCGCTCGCTCTCCGACAGGCCGCCCCAGATTCCGTAGGGCTCCTGCACGGCGAGTGCGTGTCGACGACACAGCTCCAGTACCGGACATGCTTGGCAGACCGCCTTGGCCCTGGCCTCCCGCCTGGCCCGTGCCGGTCCGCGCTCACCGTCCGGGTGGAAGAAGAACGCGCTGTCCATGCCTCGGCAGGAACCGTCGAGCTGCCAGTCCCACACGTCGGCATTTGGGCCCGGAAGCCTCCGGGTATCCGCCATAACGATCGCCTCCTCCGCACCGGGACCACTGGCTTTACTCCATTCGGCCCAGCGTGGATCACAGTAGAAGCGAGTCAAAACTTGTTCAAGAGTCCGTCGGCGCGCAGCAGGGGAATTCATCCGTCGGGGGGAGCTGGATCGTGTTCGACGGTGTCATTGGAGTGTCATTACCTGCTTTGACCACTCTGCGTGACTGGCTGTCCAGGGCTTTTCCAGCTGGTTGACCACGGGCAGCGAACAGGTTGAGATCCAGTTGCCGGCAGCGCGTCGTCATCCGAACATGCACGGGTGACCACTTCGCCGCAGCCGTCGATGCCCGTCGTGCCGACGGCATCCGGCGAGCCGGTGTCGGCCACCCCCGCGGATCTCACTCCTGCCGAACCGGCCCTCTCCGTCGCCGCCCTCGCCCGGCGGCTCGGGGTCGCCCCGGCCACCCTCCGCACCTGGGACCGTCGCTACGGCGTCGGCCCGAGCGGACACACCACCGGCCGACACCGCCGATACGGCGCCGAGGACATCGCCCGCCTCGAACTGATGCAGCGCGCCCTGCTCCGCGGCGCCTCGCCCGCCGAGGCCGCCCGCTACGCCCTCCAGGCCAACCCCCGACCCACCGCTCCCCACCTCACCCTCGCCGCGCCACCACCCTCCGACTCCGGGCCCACCGACGAGGTCGAATGGCTCGTCGCCGAGGGCGAGTTCCACCCCGCGCCCGGCCGACGAGCCGCGTCGGGCGGCCGGGGACTGAAGCTGCCCGGCGCCTCCAGAACCGCGCGCGGCCTCGGTCGCGCCGTGCTCGCCATGGACTCACCGGGCGCACAGCGCCTGCTCGCGGACGCCTTCGACGGTCTGGGCGTGGCCGCCGCCTGGGCCGAGGTGATCGCCCCAGTATCCGCCGCGATCATGGCCCGCTGGGAAACCTCCGGCCTCGGCGTCGAAACCGAACACCTGCTGCGCGAATGCGTGCTCGCCGCCCTGGTCCGGGCCACCCCGGTGGTCAGCGCCCCGCGCAACGCCCGACCCGTGCTGCTTGCCTGCGCCCCGCGCGAACGCGTCAGCCTGCCCCTCTACGCGCTCGTCGCCACCCTGGCCGTGCGCGAGATCGGCACCAGGATGCTCGGCGCCGCCCTCCCCGCCGACGCGCTCGCCGCCGCCATCCGCCGCACCGCGCCCTCCGCCGTGGTGCTCTGGGCACACGCCGCCCGGCACGCCGATCCGGCGCTGGCGAAAAAACTTCCCACCAATCGGACCCGCTGCCGACTGCTCTTCTGCGGCCCCGGCTGGCGCGTCACCGACTCGTACCGCCCTGCTGACCAGCCAAGACCCGGCCGTCCCGCCGTCGAGGACGACCACCTCGACCCGAACTGCGCACTGCCGGAGGATCTCGCCGCCGCAGCCGATCAGATTGAACGTGTGGTCGTAGGTATCTGAGCGGGAGCAGGTGCCTCCTGTGTTCATGACGCGGTTGCGGGGACTCGTTGTCACCGCTCGGCTGCGCTGTCGGGGGACGCAGCCGAGCGGCGGATCGGCACAGCAAGAACAACGGAATTGTCAGTGGTCAGGGCCAGAATTGACCATGTTCGGCGGTGAACGTGCCGCGTCCGTGGGCAGGTTGTTGGTCAGCGGCTGACAAGAGCCCCCCAGCCGTCAGGGGTCATGGGAATGCGCAGCGAGAACAGCGGCGGTGCCGTCCGGGGGGTGGGCACCGATCGGGTGGGCGACGTCGGCCGGGGGGCCGACGGTCGGTGGGTATCGCAAGGGGAGAAGGCCGATGCCGGCGCGGGGGCCGGCATCGGCACCGGACCGGGCCCGACCGGGGGGTCGGGTCAGGGGGAACCGGGGCTGGGCGAACCGGCGCAGGGGACACCAGCCCCGGGGACTGGGGGGCAGGGGGAACCCGCCCCCGGCGCAGTGTCGGCCTCCGGGGGGAAGCCGGCACGAAGCCGGGGTGCGGGTGGTCGGGGCGGGGCAGCGGGTCATCGGGAGGGTCGACCCGCTGCCCGACGATCCCCGAGCCGATCGACAGAACGTGATGTACCGGACCCCGGGTTGGGATCGGGTCCGGAGTGGGAGTCGAAGCACCAGCAGAGCACCGAATCCGATCGGATCGCGGACACCGACCACAAGTCGCTCGCCCTGGCGGCCGCGTTCGGTCCCGCACCCGACGCCGATGTGCACGCGGCAGCGCTCGCCGGCGCTGCCCGCGCCCGCTGGCTGGCCGCGGTCGCCCTGGGCGGCCAGGGCCGGTACGCGGCAGCGGCGGCGGTGTTGCGACCGCTGATCAACGGTCGGGACCAGGTGCTCGCCGCGCTCGCCGGCGCGACGCTCGCCTCCCACCGGCGCCAGCTGGGCGGGCATGCCGCTGCCCGCCGGCTGGACGCCGCAGCCCTGGCCCGCCTGGCCGCGCTCGGCCCTCCACCGGCCCGCACCGCGGGCTCCCCGCCCGCCCTCTACGACATCGACCTCGGCGGGGCCTGGTCCGACGTGCTCCTCGGCCTCGCCGCCGACGCGATCGGCGTCGGCCAGTTGAGTCAGGCGCGCCGGTTACACGCCGCCGCGCGGGCGTTGATCGACGAGGGCCGAGTGGGTGGCTGGCGGGCGAAGGTCCGTACCGGATGGGTCGGCGCCGAGATCGAACTGGCCGCGGGCCGGGCCGAAGCCGGGCGCGCCGGTGCCGAACACGCCGCGCGACTGGCCGGGGAGGTGGGCGCGCAGAGACACATGGTGAAGTCCGACCTCGTGCTGGCGACCACGTTCGCGGCTGGAGGGACCCCGGAAGGGGCCGCGCACGCGCACGGTCTACTGGAAGGCGTCCTTTCGGCCTCCCTCAAATGGGGGATATTTTCGCTCGCCTGGCCGGCCGCCCTCGTGCTGGCCGATCTTGCTCCGGACCGGGGTGAGCACTTTGCCAAAATCGCGAGTAAAGCTCTGAGCTGGTCTTTTGTTCGCGCGGACGCTGAGATGCAGCGGCTGGCAACCGCTTCCCCGTGGATTCCGAGCGCGCTGGTCCGTTCCGGTGAACCAACTCGAACGGGCGCGGGGTGAACTTCTTGACGGATTAAGCACCAGATCGTGTCAAGGTCCGGCCCCTACTGGCCGATACCGGAATTGGAACGTCACCTGGCTGCTGGAAGGAGTCCCCGTGACGACGGTCCTGATCTGCGACGACCGGCGCAGCGTACGAGAAGGTCTTACGCGTGTGATGTCTGCTGTGCCGGGGGTTAGTCGCATCGACTGTGTTGCGCACGGTGACGAGTTGTTGGCTCGCTTCACCCGTCAGCCGGTTGACGTAGTGCTAGTGGGGACGCAACGCGCCGTTCCGACTGGCGTTGAAGCCACTCGGCGTTTGGTGTCCGCGAACCCGCAGGCGAATGTCATCGTATTCGGTGCTCCCGACGACGCGGGCAGCATCGCCGCGGCGATCGCCGGTGGTGCCCGTGGCTACCTGCGGTGGGACGCCTCCCGGCCCGAACTCGTCGCCGCCCTCGCGCACACACTGGCCAGCACCTCGGTGCCGGCGCCCCGTCAGCCCTCCGACCCGGGCGTACAGCTCACCGACCGCGAACTGCAGGTGTTGCGCGGCATGAGCCAGGGCAAGAGCAATGGACAGATCGGCCGCGAGCTGTACCTGTCCGAAGACACCGTGAAGACCCACGCGCGGCGGCTGTTCCGCAAGCTGGGTGTGCGGGATCGTGCGCAGGCGGTTGCGCACGGCTTCCGTCGCGGCCTGGTCTCCTGACCTGGCCACGCGGTTAGCCCGGGTCGCAGGAAAATTCCTGACCCCGGCATGCAACGGTATGCATCCGGCTCGGCGGTCCACTGCCGGGCCGGATTCTGCTGCCATTTTCATTGTTCGCGCAGGTCGTCCGGTCGAGATCCGGTTCGACGCGCGCTGCGGCCACCCCGGACGGTACGGTGAAGAAGACCGTTGTGGGTGACTGAGCGTCACGCTCCGTTATTTCCAGCGTTCTGTTCCGTGCCGCCGATACGTAACATCAGGACTGTTGCCTTCGATGACGATTTTGGGGGACGAACCAGGCGCCATAGTGGGCGCGGCCGTTGGCGGCGACCAACGGGCGGTGGAGCGGCTGTTGGCGTTGGTTCGTCCGTTGGTGGTGCGGTACTGCCGTGCCCGGGTCGGCCGGCAGGAACGGTCGTTCGTTTCGGCGGACGACGTGGCGCAGGAGGTGTGTCTCGCGGTGCTGACGGCGCTGCCTGGTTATCGAGATCAGGGGCGTCCTTTTTTGGCGTTTGTATACGGGATCGCAGCGCATAAGGTGGCTGATGCACACCGGGCGGCGGCGCGTAACCGCACCGAGCCCGTGGCGGAAGTACCGGATGAGCCCGATCTCCAGGCAGGACCCGAGCAGCGGGCAATGCGTGGGGAGCTGTCCGAACGGATGGCCGCGTTGCTGAAGGTGCTGCCGGACAAGCAGCGCGAGATCGTGGTGCTGCGGGTAGTGGTTGGGTTGTCGGCGGAGGAGACCGCTGACGCGGTCGGCTCGACGCCGGGCGCGGTGCGGGTCGCCCAACACCGTGCGCTCAGCCGGCTACGTAAGACACTCGGCGCGGAGGAGGTGGTCTGAGTGGGAGGCCAGCGTGGCCATGGGGTCAGCAGATCCAGATGGACGCAACTGCGTCACCGGGTTGCTGGCTCCGAGACGAACAGATGGTCAGTTCTCGGTAAGGACACGGAAAAGTCCCTGCTGTCGTTGCGTGCGCTGCCGACGAACCTGCACGCGAACGACGCCCTGGACAGTCTCGACAGTGATGACGGGCTCGACCACCTGACCGTCGACGAGCTCGACGAGTCGATCGGCTCGACCGATCTCGACCTGGCCGCACTGCGGTCGGATGATGCTCTGCTCACCGCGCTCGGCAACGCGAACTCCTCTGGAGCGGCCACCGAGCCCGAGCTCAACGCCCTGTTGTTGTCCTGGCGACACGATGTCGACGACGAGCCCATCCCGACGCTCGTCGACACCGAGACCGCCATGCACGCGATCTTCGCCGCCAGGAACCGCACTCGCCGCAAGCCCCGCTACCTGGTCCCGCTCGCCTCGGCGGCCGCTGCCCTGGTCATCATCTTCACCGGCTTCGGTCTCGCCGCCCGCGACGCGCAGCCCGGCGACACGCTCTGGGGCCTCACCCAGGTGCTCTACGCCGACCATGCCCGCTCGATCCTCGCCGCCGACAGCGTCCGCGACGAGCTGAGCCACGCCAGCACCGCTCTGCACGAGGGCCACTACAGCGCGGCCCGCACCGCGCTGGCCCAGGCCCAGCAGACCCTGCCGTCGGTCGACAACGAGGACGGTCAGGCCAACCTGCAGGCGCAGCAGCAGAACCTGCTCAGCCAGCTGGCGCTGAGCACCGGCAGCGACTCGTTGCCGGTCACCGCCCCGGCTGCGCCCGCCAACTCGATCAGCGCGACCGTACTGCCCTCCACGACGACGCCCTCCTCGACACCGCCGACGACCACGCCCACGTCGACCACGCCCACGTCGTCCTCGCCATCCAGCGCACCCAGCTCCACCCCGCCGTCGACCACCCCGTCGCTGCAGTCCGGCACAGCCTCGAACGGCGGCACGGTGTCCACCGGAACGGGCAGCGCAGGGGTCAACACGCCCAACGGCAGCGGTTCGTCACCGCAAAGCCCCAGCTAGAACACGGTTCCAGCCAACGCCGGATCGCGCGCCGAATGTTGTTCGGCGCGCGATCCGGCGTTCGTTGATCAGCGCGCCGTCTCCGAGGCGGTTACGCCGTCCGCGAACCCCCGGCAGTACTCCCAGGTGACGTAGCAGCGCGGGTCCGGGTCGTAGGCGGGCTCGTGCGGCCGCATCTTGCCGTCGTCTAGCAGCTGTTCCAGGCTCGCGCGCAGCAGCGCCCAGTCGTGATAGTGCGGTTCTTCACAGTCCGCGCAGTCCACCACGATGCCGCGCACTCCCCGTGGCTCCAACAACGCCTGGTAGACGGCTAGATCCGCGAGGTCCTCGATCAGCTCTTCCTGCTCGTTCGCGTCGATCGGCGCGTCCGGTTCGTCATCAACGTCCCGTAGCTGCATGGACGGATCGTGCGGATCGCCGTCGAACGGGTCTGGGGGCAACGCATCACGGGCCACGACCCGGCACGGTACCCGGACTGCTCCGGGCTGACACTCGATACCATGGTGTTACCCGTTCTGCCTGCTCTGATGCCCACGCCTTCGGTGTGTCCCCTGCCAGGAAAGGCTCGCCATCCCGCTATGACGCCCACGATGCTCGAATCGGTGACCGGCTCGGCGACCGAGCAGCTCGACGCGGCAGTGCCGCCGAAGTTCGCGATGCTCGGTCTGACCTTCGACGATGTCCTGCTGCTGCCCGCCGAATCGGATGTCATCCCGAGCCAGGTGGACACCAGCACCCGACTCTCCCGCAACGTCACCCTGAAGATCCCGGTGCTGTCCGCGGCCATGGACACGGTGACCGAGGCCAGGATGGCGATCGCCATGGCTCGCCAGGGCGGCATCGGCATCCTCCAACGCAACCTCTCGATCGAGGAGCAGGCCAGGCAGGCCGAGACCGTCAAGCGTTCCGAGGCCGGCATGGTCACCGACCCGGTGACCTGCTCCCCGGACGCCACGCTCGCCGAGGTCGACGCGCTGTGCAGCCGCTACCGGATCTCCGGCCTCCCGGTGACCGACGCGTCCGGCACGCTGGTCGGCATCATCACCAACCGCGACATGCGCTTCGAGGTCGACCACACCCGCCCGGTGCGCGAGGTGATGACCAAGTCGCCGCTGGTCACCGCGCAGGTCGGCGTGACCGCGGAGGCCGCGCTCGGACTGCTGCGCCGGCACAAGGTCGAGAAGCTGCCACTGGTCGACGGCGACGGCAAGCTGCGCGGCCTGATCACCGTCAAGGACTTCGTCAAGACCGAGCAGTACCCCAACGCCACCAAGGACCCGGACGGTCGGTTGCTCTGCGGGGCCGCGGTCGGCGTCGGTCAGGGCGGCTACCAGCGCGCCATGACGCTCGCCGAGACCGGTGTCGACGTGATCATCGTCGACACCGCGCACGGCCATTCGCGCAACGTGGTGGACATGGTCGCCCGGCTCAAGGCAGAACTCGGTGACACCGTCGACGTGGTCGGCGGCAACGTGGCCACCCGGGCCGGCGCGCAGGCGCTGGTCGAGGCCGGAGCGGACGCGGTCAAGGTCGGTGTCGGCCCCGGCTCCATCTGCACCACCCGCGTCGTCGCCGGTGTGGGCGTGCCGCAGATCAGCGCGATCTACGAGGCCGACCAGGCGTGTCGCCCGGCCGGTGTCCCGGTGATCGGTGACGGCGGGATCCAGTACTCGGGTGACATCGCCAAGGCCATCGCGGCCGGCGCGAGTTCGGTGATGCTCGGCAGCCTGCTGTCCGGTACCAGCGAGGCGCCCGGCGAGCTGATCCTGCACAACGGCAAGCAGTACAAGATCTACCGCGGCATGGGTTCGCTCGCCGCGATGGGCGCCCGGGACGGCAAGAAGTCCTACTCGAAGGACCGCTACGCCCAGGACGACGTGCTGGCCGAGGACAAGCTGGTACCCGAGGGCATCGAGGGCCGGGTGCCGTTCCGCGGCCCGCTCGCCCAGGTGGTGCACCAGTTGGTCGGCGGTCTGCGGTCGGGCATGGGCTACACCGGTGCGTCGACCATCGCCGAGTTGCAGAAGGCGCAACTGGTGCGAATCACGGCGGCGGGGCTGAAGGAGAGTCACCCGCACGACATCACCATGACGGTCGAGGCGCCCAACTACTCCACGCGCTGACCAGCGCTTCTGTCAGGTTGTCCACAACGTCCGGGCGTATCCACAGGCCCGGAGTTGTGCACAGCCGGCGAGCTGTCCACAGGCGAAGCCCCCGCCGTTTTTGGCCGGCCGCACCCGCGCAATAGGCTGCCCCTCGCGGGTTCGCCCACCCCCCTTGGGTGGGTGGGGGCTGTTGTTGGGTGTGAGGAATTTTCTTGTTTGGGTTTTGTGGGTGGGGTGACTGATGGCCGGAGGAAGAGACGTGCGCGACCTGGTCGAGATCGGCATGGGGCGGACCGCTAGGCAGGCATACGAACTCGACGACGTCGAGATCGTGCCGTCCCGGCGGACGCGGTCGTCCAAGATCGTCTCCACTGCCTGGCAGATCGACGCCTACCGGTTCGACATCCCGCTGGTCACCCATCCGACGGACGCGATCGTCTCGCCGGACACCGCGATCGCGGTGGGGCAGCTCGGCGGTCTCGGCGTGCTCAACGCGGAGGGGCTCTGGGCGCGGCACGCGGATGTGGAGGCGGCGCTCGCGAGGCTGGTCGACGCCGTCGAGGCGGGGGCTGAGCCCGCGCAGATCACCGGCATCCTGCAGAGCCTGCACTCGGCGCCGATCCAGACGGACCTGATGGCGGAGTCGCTGAAGCGGGTTCGGGATGCGGGCGTGACGGTGGCCGCGCGGGTCAGTCCGCAGCGGGCCAGCGAACTCACGCCTGCACTGCTCGCGGCGGGCGTGGAGATCCTGGTCGTGCAGGGCACGATCGTGTCGGCGGAGCACGTGAGCGCCGACGAGGAGCCGCTCAACCTCAAGCACTTCATCTCGGCGTTGGACGTGCCGGTGATCGCGGGCGGGGTCGGGGACTACCGGACCGCCATGCACCTGATGCGGACGGGCGCGGCGGGCGTCATCGTGGGGCACGGGCACACGGCCGGGGTCACCAGCACCGACGCCGTGCTGGGTATCGGGGTGCCGATGGCTACCGCGATCGTCGACGCGGCCGCCGCCCGCCGGGACTATCTCGACGAGACCGGCGGGCGCTATGTGCACGTCATCGCCGATGGCGGCGTGCACGTGAGCGGCGATCTGGCCAAGTCGATCGCGTGCGGGGCCGATGCCGTCATGCTGGGCGAGCCGCTGGCCACCGCTGCCGAGATGCCTGGGCGCGGGCTGTACTGGACTTCCGCGGCCGCACATCCCTCGTTGCCGCGCAGCCGCGTTGCGGTGGGGTCGCTGCTCGACCCGGCGACCGGCGCGGATGGCCAGGTCGACCTGCGCACGCTGCTGTTCGGGCCCTCGCAGGATGCCGACGGACGGGTGAACCTGTTCGGTGCGCTGCGCCGCGCGCTGGCCAAGACCGGGTACTCCGACCTCAAGGAATTCCAGAAGGTCGGGCTGACCGTTCGCGGCTGAACCGAGGCGGACCGCGTAACTTACTGCTGGTCAGAAACGACCGGTCGGCCTAACCTCGGTGCATGACCGTACCCACCGGTAACACCCCGGACTATGACGTCGTCGTTGTCGGCTCCGGCTTCGGCGGCAGTGTCGCGGCGCTGCGCCTGACCGAGAAGGGCTACCGGGTAGCGGTCATCGAGGCGGGGCGCCGGTTCGCGGACGAGGAGTTCGCGAAGACCTCCTGGGACGCTCGGCGCTACCTGTGGGCGCCTCGGCTGGGCTGTTTCGGGATCCAGCGCATTCATCTGCTCAAGGACGTCGTGGTGCTCGCCGGGGCCGGTGTCGGTGGTGGGTCGCTCGTCTACGCGAACACGCTGTATCGGCCCCTGGGTGCCTTCTACGCGGACCGGCAGTGGGCGCACATCACCGACTGGGAGGCCGAACTCGCGCCCTTCTACGACCAAGCCAGCCGCATGCTCGGCGTGGTCACCAATCCGACGGTGACCAAGGCCGACGAGGTCATCCAGAAGGTCGCCGCGGACATGGGCATCAGCGAGAGCTATCACCAGACGCCGGTCGGCGTGTTCTTCGGCAAACCGGGCGAGCGCGCGGCCGATCCGTTCTTCGGCGGTGCCGGCCCGGAACGGACCGGCTGCACCGAATGTGGCGGCTGCATGACCGGTTGCCGGGTCGGCGCCAAGAACACGCTGGTCAAGAACTACCTGTATCTGGCGGAGCGGGGCGGGGCGAAGGTCATTCCGCTGACGACGGTGACCAGCGTTCGCTCGGAGCCGGATGGCTCGTTCACGGTCGGGTTGCAGAAGACCGGGCGGGTGGGCAGGCGGTTCCGGACCACGGTCACGGCCGGGAAGGTCGTACTGGCGGCGGGGACCTGGGGGACCCAGAACCTGCTGCACCAGATGCGGGACTCGGGCGTGCTGCCTCGGCTGTCCGCTCGGCTGGGAGAGCTGAGCCGGACCAATTCCGAGTCGATCCTCGGATCCGCGCGGTTGACCGTCGACCCGGACCGGGACTTCAGCCGGGGTGTGGCGATCACCTCGTCGATCCATCCCGACGAGCAGACGCACATCGAACCGGTGCGCTACGGCAAGGGCAGCAATGCCATGGGACTGCTGCAGACGCTTGCCACGGACGGCTCACTGCCGATCCCGCGCTGGCGCCAGGCCCTGCGCTTCATGCGCGAACATCCACTGCTCACCCTGCGCCTGCTCTCGGTCTACCGATGGAGCGAGCGGACCGTGATCCTGCTGGTTATGCAGAGCCTGGACAACTCGATCACGACCTACCTCAAGCCGGGCCCGTTCGGCCGACGCCGCTACACCTCCAAGCAGGGGCACGGCGAACCCAATCCGGGCTTCATTCCGGCCGCGCACCGGGCCAGTCAGCTCGCCGCCAAGCACATCGACGGCCACCCGGGCGGGACCTGGGGCGAACTGGCCGACATTCCGCTGACCGCGCACTTCATCGGTGGCGCTGTGATCGGTTCGGATGCGGAGCAGGGGGTCATCGACCCGTATCACCGGGCCTACGGCTACCCTGGTCTGTCTGTTGTGGACGGATCGGCGATCTCGGCGAACCTGGGCGTCAACCCGTCGCTGACCATCACCGCGCAGGCCGAACGCGCCTTCGCGCTCTGGCCGAACAAGGGCGAACCCGACCAACGGCCCGAACAGGGCGAGCCCTACCGGCGCATCGACCCGATCGCGCCGAACAAGCCCGCGGTGCCGCGCAGCGCGCCCGCCGCCCTTCGACTGTCCTGAGCGGACACTGAGCCGCTCGCGATAGAGGAAAACCGAAGAATCGCAGTGACCCGATTTCCGGTTCCGGCCGTGTATGCGGATGGATGTAACCGAAATCGGAGGGCACTCATGTCGATTCTTCCCTTTGCCAGACGCTCGGCCGCGGTGCTGGCCGCGACCGCCGGTGCCGCTGGTCTCGCACTCGCCGGCCTACCGGCCGTCGCTGTTGCCAGCCCTGCTCACGGACACGGCGACGCGTTCGGGGTCAGCCAGGTCAACCTGGTGTCCGACCTGCCGGGCGCCGCGTCCGACACCGACTCCGCGCTGGTCAACCCCTGGGGTCTCGCGCTCAGCCCGACCTCGCCGCTCTGGTCCGCGAACGCCAACACCAGCACGTCGACCCTCTACAGCAACGCGCCGGACACGAACATCGCGCACACGATCGGCGCGGTCCGCGTGACGATTCCCGGCTCTCCGGCCGGCCTGCCGACCGGGCAGGTGTTCAACGGCGGCACCGACTTCGTGAACAGCACCGCGACCGCGAGCGGCCCGGCGCGGTTCATCTTCTCCTCCATCAGCGGCAACATCGTCGCCTGGGCGCCGGGCGTCGACCCGAACATGGGCGCTGCCGAGATCAAGGCCAGCACGCCCGGCGCCGTTTACACCGGCCTTGCCCTCACCGCCAGCAAGAGCGGCGGCGACCAGCTCTATGCCGCGAACTTCGGGCAGGGCCGGATCGACGTTTTCAGTTCCACCTTCCAGCACGTCAACGAGCCTGCGTGGGCGTTCCGGGATGTCTTCGTGCCCAGGAAGTTCGCGCCGTTCAACGTGCAGGCCATCAACGGGAACCTCTTCGTCACCTATGCCGAGCCGAATCCGGCCAACGGCCGCGAGATCATCGGGAAGGGACTCGGCATCGTCGACGAGTTCACGCCCGACGGCCGGTTCGTCGCCCGCGTCGCCACGCGTGGTGCGCTCAACGCACCGTGGGGCGTCGCGATCGCGCCGAGCAGTTGGGGCAAGCTGGCCGGCTCCCTGCTCATCGGCAACTTCGGCGACGGCCGGGTCAACGTGTTCGCGCCGCGCGGCTACGGCCGGTTCACCCCGTTCGCGGTCGGGCAGCTCACCGACAGCAGCACCGGCAAGCCGTTCGCCGAGCCGGGCCTGTGGGCCCTCGTCCCGGGCACCGCGGCCACCGGCGGCACCGACGCGATCTTCTTCAGCGCCGGCATCGACGGTGAGACGCACGGCCTGATCGGCGTGCTCCGCAAGCCCTGACGTACGGCTTCCCGCCTGGCGTCACGTCGATGTACCCGACCGTCTCGGGGGCGGCCGGGCACATCGGCACGTCGGAGGCCATTTCGGACGGCGCGATCAACCATCACCGGGCATGATGCGTCCACTTGCTGGAGGTGTCGACAATGACCGGGGAAACCAATCAACGCTGGCTGGACCGGCGAGCCTTCCTGCGTGCCGCGGGACTCGCCACCGGAATCGGCGTGGCCGGCACCGCGCTCGCCGCTTGCGCTGGCGCGACCGGACAGCCCGCGCGACCCACCTCCAGCAGAGCGGCCACCACCACCGTCATGCCGCCGACCAGCACCGCGGCCCCAGGACCGATCGACTACGCGGCGCTCGCCGGCAAGCTCTCCGGTCGCCTCGTCCGGGCCGGCGATTCCGGCTATTCGGCCGCCAGCCGCTCGTACAACCCGCTGTTCGACGGACGCCAACCTGCCGCGATCGCGTTGTGCGGCACGCCCGCCGACGTGCAGGCGTGCGTTGCCGCGGCAGCCGCGTCCGGCACACCGATCGCCGCACGCGGCGGTGGCCACAGCTACGCCGGCTACTCAACGCCGAACGGTGCGCTCGTCGTCGATCTCGCCGGCCTCGCGGGCGTCACCGTCAACCCGGACGGCAGCATGGTCGTCGGCGCCGGCGCGCGGCTCATCGACGTCTATGCGGCCGCCGGTAACGCGGGGCGTGCCATCGGCGCGGGATCGTGTCCGTCCGTCGGCATCGCCGGGCTCACGCTGGGCGGCGGTATCGGGGTGCTGGGGCGGAAATTCGGGCTCACCTGCGATCAGTTGACCAGCGCCACGATCGTCACGCCCGACGGCGTGCAGCGCACGGTCTCGGCGAACTCCGAGCCGAACCTGTTCTGGGCGTTGCGGGGCGGAGGCGGGGGAAACTTCGGCATCGTCACGTCGTTCACCTTCGCGACGGCACCCGCGCCCTCGGTGATGATCTTTTCCATGCAGTACCCGGCCGGCTCGGTGAGCGACGTGCTCGGCGGCTGGCAGCAGTGGGCCACGGCCGCACCGGACGAACTCTGGTCCACCTGCAACGTGGCCGGTGGCTCACCCGCCACCTGCTCCGTCACCGGGACGTTCATCGGGTCGGCATCGGCCCTGGCGACGCAGCTCGGCGCGCTGAACCGCGCGACCGGCACGACGCCGAGCAGCAAGTACGTGCAGACCAAGAGCTATCTGGATGCCATGCGCCACTTCGCCGGATGCTCGTCGGACAGCATCGAGCAGTGCCACCTCAACACGGCAGGCGGCAGCCTCGGCCGGGAGAGTTTCGTGGCGTCGTCACGGGTCGTCACCAGCCCCATCGGCGATCCGGGCGCGATCGCGTCGCTGTGCGGCGGCAAGGCCGGGTTGAACCTGGTCTTCGACGCGCTCGGCGGCGCCATCGGCCGGGTCGCCGCGGACGCGACCGCCTTCCCTTACCGGTCGGCCGTGGCAACGGTGCAGATCTACCAGAAGCTCACCATCTCGCAGTCGGCCGCGACCCAGGTCGTCGGTGCGGTCCGGGACGCGCTGGCCGGACCGCTGGGCACGACCGGGTACGTGAACTACATCGACCCGGCCATGCCGAACTGGGGCCAGGCCTACTACGGCAACAACCTCGCCCGGCTTCGCCAGGTCGCGAACCAGTACGACCCGCATGGCATCTTCAGTTTTCCGCAGGCCATCGGCAAAGCCTGAGTCAGTCGTCCAGCCCTCCACTGAGGACAATGGTCTGCCGTCGCGTGTAGGCGTCGAACGCGTCGGCGATGTCGGCGACGGCGGCCTCCGTTGGCGGTTGGCCGACGACCACGTCTGCGGCCAACTCGTCGGCGGCGAGCAGCGCGGTCCGCAGGTCGTGCGTGAGCACGCCGACCGGCAGGGCCGAACCGCTCGCGTTCGCGAGCCGGAACGCCGACCGGACACTGTCCACAGTGGAGATCAGTAGTACCGGCGCGAGGATTTCCTCGCCCTGGAACTCCTGCCGCACCGTCAACACCGTCGGTGCCAGCGTCGCCCGGTCACGGACGCCACCGGTCAGCAGCGTCGCGCCGCCCGCGATGGTTTCGTTGACCCACCGGGTCGCCACGATGGCCGCCTCCTCACTGACCAACGGGCCGATCGTGACCTCCGGGTCGTGCGGACTCCCGATGGCCAACTCGCGGACCGCGCCCAGCAGCTTCGCCTGGAACACCTCGGCGACGTCCTGGTGCACGAACACCCGCCGCACCGCCAGCCGCGACTGACCGGCCTGTGCGGTCGCCGCGATCGCGATCCGTTCGGCCACCGCGGCCAGATCGAGATCGCTGGCCAGGTCCGGACAGACGATCGCCGTTGTCGTGCCGCCGAGTTCGAGGACGAACCGTTTGGTCGGCGCGAGCGCCTGGACGGCCTCGCCTGCCGCGCGGGAGCCGATCATCGAGACGACCGGCAGCCTCGCGTCCTGGACGAGGTTGGCCATGTCCTTGCCGCGCAACGGAAGGACCGAGAACGCGCCACTCGGCAGGCCGGCCTCGGCGAGGATCTCGCCCAGCAGCAACGCCGACAGCGGTGTCAGCGAAGCAGGTTTGCTGATGACTGGTGCGCCCACCGCGAGGGCGAGCGCGATCTGCCGCGCAGGCCCGGCCAAAGGAAGCGTGCTGGACCCGATCGCCAGGACCGGACCCCGAGCCCGCCGACGTGCTCCCGTGAAACTCGCGCTGCCCGACGCGAATCCGCTCAGCTCGCCACCGAACCCGTCCGTTGCCGCAGCCGCCGCACGGAACACCTCGACCGCCTGACCGACCTCGAGTTCGGCCCAGCGCCACGGCTTTCCGCTCTCCGCGGTGATCGTCTCCGCGAACTCCTCGCTTCGACGCACCAACAGATCCGCGACCCGCTCCAACGACCATCTCCGCTGCGCGGCCGTGCTGTGTCGGAACTGGTCGGCAACCGCGGCCGCCGCCGCGACCGCGCGCTCGACCTGCTCGGCATCGGGCACGGTGACATCGGCGACGTCGGTGTCGTCAAAGGGATGGCGAATGGTTCGTGAACGCTCCCCGCGCTCACTCGCACCGGCGATCCAGCACTGCCTTGGCTCAGCCTCGATCGTGGGTTCACTCACGTGTTCACGGTAAGCCCTCCTTGGGTTCGTTGTTCCTGGCGCCCTTGGGTTTCAGCCGAAGTCGACCGAGCGACCGAGCCAGGCCCAGCGCGCGTCCTCGCCGAGTTGGCGTTTGACGTCCTGCTCGATGTAGGTGACGGCCTTGCGGCCGAGTACCAGTTGCAGCGGTGGTTCGGGTAGCTGGGCGATGTCGAGCAGGACACGGGCGACCTTGGCCGGATCGATTGGTTCGTAGCCCGATCCGGTGCGGGTGCTGGTGATGACCGGGCCGACGCTCTGCTCGTAGGCCGGGTCGAGCGGTGGGGTTCGCATGGACGCGCCGGCCCAGTCCGTGCGCATGGCGCCGGGTTCGGCGAGAGTGACCTTGATGCCGAGTCGATTGACCTCCTTGGCGAGGACCTTGCTGAAGCCCTCGACCGCGTGTGTGGCGGACTGGTAGGCGGACAGGCCGGCCGACGCGATCCTGCCGCCGGTCGAGGTGATCTGGATGAAGTGGCCGGAGCCCTGTTCTCGGAAGACCGGCAGCGCGGCCCCGGTGACGTGGACCGTGCCGTAGAAGACGGCCTCCACCTGGGCGCGGAAGTCGTCCATGGTGACCTGTTCGACCGGGACGATGTTGGCGTAGCCGGCGTTGTTGACCACGACATCGAGCCGGCCGAACGCCTCGACCGCGGCCTTGACCGTCTGCCCGGCCTGTTCCTCGTCGGTGACGTCGAGCGGGAGCAGGAGGGCGCGCGAGCCGTATCTGGCTGACAGATCGGTGAGGGACGCGGTGTTGCGTGCGGTGACCGCGACCTGGTGGCCTGCCGCGAGAGCTGCCTCGGCGAGGACTCGGCCGAGACCGCGGGAGCTGCCCGTGATGAACCAGACCTGCTCGGACATGACGCTGCCTCCTGATGGGTAGGTGGGGACCTCTGGTGACGTCAACCAATGTAACGCAAGCTCATTGCGCTAACAACGCAATGGGCTTGCGTTACACTCGAAGGTGTGAGCGTGAACGAGTCGGGTTTCCAGCGGGCGCGGACCGCTGAGCACAAGGAACAGCGGGCGGAGGCCCTGCTCGGGGCCGCGCGTGAGCTGGCGGCCGCCAAGGGTGTGCGCGAGGTGACCCTGACCGCGATCGCGATCGCGGCAGGCGTGCACGTGTCCGCGGTGCGCAGGTACTTCGAGTCGCGGGAGGACATCTACCTGCGGCTGGCCGCGCAGGAGTGGGCCGAGTGGGTGGACGCGCTGGCGGCGGCGCTGGGCGCGGGGCAGGGCCTGCCGGAGGCGATCGCGGGCACGCTCGGGGAGCGGCCGCTGTTCTGCGATCTGCTCGGGCACGTGCAGGTGAGCTTCGAGCGGGAGGTCACGCTGGAGTCCGTCTGGGACTTCAAGCTCAAGGCCGTCGCGCAGGCCGACCGGCTCGCCGAGCTGTGCCGTCGGGCCTTGCCCGAACTGGACGAGCAGGCCGGCCGGGACCTGGTCGCGGCCATTGTGGGGATGGCCGCGATGACCTGGCAGTCGGCGCATCCGCCGGTGATCCTGGCCGGGCTCTACGAGGCCGACCCTCGGCTCGCGCACACCGCCGTCGAGTTCGTGCCCAGGCTGACCCGGCTGGTCCGGACCTTTCTGTCGGGTCTGATCGCGCAGGCGTGAATGGCGGGGGTCACATCTGCCAGGTCGGGTCGGTCGGCGCAGCGCGGACCTGGGAAGATGGGGGTCTGAGCAGGAGTGACATGGGAGGTCCGCCCGCAGTGGCCGCCAACAGCGTGCAGCACCCGGTACTGGTCGTCGACTTCGGCGCGCAGTACGCCCAACTGATCGCCCGGCGGGTGCGCGAGGCGCAGGTGTACTCGGAGGTGGTGCCGCACACCATCACCGCCAAGGAACTCGCCGCGCGGGAGCCCGCCGCGATCGTGCTCTCCGGCGGGCCCTCCAGCGTGTACGCGGATGGCGCTCCCGAGGTCGATCCGGAGATCTTCGACCTCGGCGTGCCGGTCTTGGGCATCTGCTACGGCTTCCAGGCCATGGCGCGGGCGCTCGGCGGCACGGTGGCGCACACCGGGGACCGCGAATACGGCCGCACCGAGGTCGCCGTGGGTAAGGAGGGCGGGGTGCTGCACGCGGACCTGCCCGGCCGTCACCCGGTGTGGATGAGCCACGGCGACAGCGTGACCGAGGCGCCCGAAGGCTTCACCGTCACCGCGACGAGTACCGGTGCGCCGGTGGCGGCGTTCGAGGACGTGAACCGGCATTTCGCCGGCGTGCAGTACCACCCCGAGGTCGCGCACACCCCGCATGGCCAGGAGATCCTCCGGCGGTTCCTGCACGACATCGCCGGCATCCGTCCGCAGTGGACGATTTCCTCCATTGTGGACGATCAGGTGACGGCGATCCGCGCCCAGGTCGGCGAGGGCAGGGCGGTCTGCGGCCTGTCCGGTGGCGTCGACTCCGCGGTAGCCGCCGCGTTGGTGCAGCGGGCCATCGGTGACCGGCTGACCTGCGTGTTCGTCGACCACGGCCTGCTGCGTGCCGGCGAGCGGGCGCAGGTCGAACGGGACTTCGTCGCGGCGACCGGGGTCAGGCTGGTGACCGTGGACGCGCAGGCGCGTTTCCTCGACGCGCTGGCCGGGGTGACCGACCCGGAGGCCAAGCGCAAGATCATCGGCCGCGAGTTCATCCGGGTGTTCGAGCAGGCAGCGCGCGACCTGCAGGACAGCGCGGGCGAACGCGGCGAGCACTACGACTTCCTTGTGCAGGGCACGTTGTACCCGGACGTGGTGGAGTCCGGCGGCGGCGCGGGCGCGGCGAACATCAAGAGCCATCACAACGTCGGCGGGCTCCCGGACGACCTCGCGTTCGAGCTGGTCGAGCCGTTGCGGACGCTGTTCAAGGACGAGGTGCGGCGGGTCGGGCTGGAGCTGGGGCTGCCCGAGACGATCGTGCACCGGCAGCCGTTCCCCGGCCCCGGCCTCGGCATCCGGATCATCGGCGAGGTCACCGCGGCGCGGTTGGAGCTGCTGCGCGCCGCGGACGCGATCGCCCGCGAGGAGCTGACCGCGGCCGGGCTGGACCGCGACATCTGGCAGTGCCCGGTAGTGCTGCTCGCGGACGTGCGCAGTGTCGGTGTGCAGGGCGACGGGCGCACCTACGGGCACCCGGTGGTGCTGCGGCCGGTGTCCAGTGAGGACGCGATGACCGCGGACTGGAGCCGGCTGCCCTACGACGTGCTGGAACGCATCTCCACCCGGATCACCAACGAGGTGGCCGACGTCAACCGGGTCGTGCTGGACGTGACCAGCAAGCCGCCGGGGACCATCGAGTGGGAGTGAGCTAGTCGGGGTGCGCCGCGCGCACCACGAGCGCGGCGAGTTGTTGGCCCGCGGCCTCGCTGATCGGCGCGTGGTCGAGCAGCAGGCGGTACCAGAGCACGCCGTACACGACGTCGATGAGCAGTTCGAGGTCGAGTTCGCCGGCGACCTCGCCGCGTTCGACGGCGCGGCGCAGGATGCCCCGCAGGGCTTCCCTGCGGGAGAACAGGAACCGGTCGCGGAACTGGGTGGCGAAGGCCGGATCGAGGATGGCCTGTGCCATCAGGCCGACCAGGACCGGGCGTTGGCCGCGTTGCCGGAAGGTCGCGCGCAGGAACGCGACGAGGTCCTCGGCGAGTGATCCCTTGTCCGGCACGATGATCCGGGTCGAGGTGAGGTCGAGCAGGGCGTCGAGCACGACGTCCGCCTTGGACGGCCACCAGCGGTAGATGGTCTGTTTGCCGACACCGGCGCGGCTCGCGATGCCCTCGATGGTCAGTGCCGCGTAGCCGCGTTCCTGCAGTTCGGCGTGGGCGGCATCGAGGATCGCCTGGCGGGCCGCTGCGCTGCGGGGTCGGCCGCGGGGCCGGTCGTCCGTCATCGGGCCACTTTACAAGACGTCACGTCTCGATATATAACGAGACGTGACGTCGCGTATTTAAATTCGGAGGAAGCAATGCGTGTGGTGATCATGGGTGGCACGGCCGGTATCGGACTCGCCACCGCGGAAAGACTGACCGGCGCCGGGGCCGAGGTGATCGTGACCGGCCGGGACGCGGAACGGCTCGCGAGCGTGCGGGCTCGGGTCGCCGCAGCCGAGGAACTCGAGGCGACCGACGAGGACGCGGTGGCCGAGTTCTTCGACCGGACCGGTGCGTTCGACCACCTGGTCCTGGTGTTCAGCCCCGGTGCGGTCGGCGCCGGGGCGCTGCGCGACGTGCCGCTCGGCGAGGTCAGGGCCATGTTCGAGGGCAAGTTCTTCCCGTATCTGCATGCCGTGCAGCGGGCCGAGGTGACCGAGTCGATCACGTTCATCTCGGCGTCCAGCGCCCGTGCCGCAGTGCCGGGCACGGTCACCTTCGCCGCGGTCAACGGGGCCATCGAACGAATCGTGTCGCCGCTGGCCGCCGAACTCGCGCCGATCCGGGTCAACGCGGTGTCGCCGGGGCTGATCGACACGCCGTTCTGGTCGTTCCTGCCGGAGGAACACCGGCAGGCCCAGTTCGCGGCGGCCGCAGAGTCGGTGCCGACCAAGCGGGTCGGCCGCGCGGAAGACGTGGCCGAAGCGGTCGCCTACCTGATCGGCGCCGACTACGTGACCGGCACGATCCTGCCGGTCGACGGCGGCTACACGGTCGCCTGACGAGCCGCGACGCAAAGGCGCCCCGACCACCCCCTGCCGGTGGTCGGGGCGCCGTGCCTCCCCCGGTCTAGCGGTCCCTGCGGCGCTTCGGTCGCAGGGAGGCGGTCAGCATCAGCAGGCCGACCAGCAGGCCGCCGCCGGCCAGCACCCACCGTGCGTCGAGGTGCGGGAAGGGGAGATAGCCGCGGCCGATGATGTAGCCGGCGATCGCGAGCGTGACCACCCCGAGGATCAACAGGATCGGATCGAACTGACGGCGAGGCAACCTGGTCTGGCCGGTCTGGCTGTCCTGGTCGGTCATGAGTTGGTCACCTCAACGTCTCCGATGGTCGAGCCGACATCCAGGACGATCTTCAGGTTGTTGCTCGGGTCGTTCTGGGTCGCGTGGACCGTGTTGTTGTTCGGGCCGCTCGCGTGCTGGCCGAGGCAGTCCACGTTGCCGATCGGGGAATGGCAGGTCACCACCACGTCGGCGGTCGAGGGCACCAGCACCCGGGCGTCGCCGGTGCCGACCGACACCGAGGTCTGAACCGTGCCGCTGTTCGGCAGCTGGGTCAGGTCCAGGGTGACGTCGCCGATGCCGCCCTGGTAGCTGGGCTGGACCTGGCTGATCGAGGTCGGCGTCTCGTTCAGGTCGCCGCCGATGTCGTGCACGTTGTTCACGTGGCTGACGCTGAGCAGCGCGCCGAAGCAGCACAGCACCGCGGACAGCGCGATCAGGCCACGGCCGCCGCCGAGGAAGGAGCCGGCGATCATGCCGAGTCCGACGATGCCGGCCAGGATGCCGACGCTGACGTGCGCCGGGAACGCGTTGGTCGCGAACAGTGCGGCACCCGCCGCCACGGTGATGCCGAACGTGGCCAGGCCGATCCGGGACCTGCGGCGCCGTGCCGGCGGCTCCGGCTCGGGTTCCGGCGCGGCGGGCTGCGGCTCCGGCAGATCCCACGCGAACGGCGCGGCACCCAGCGGATCCCAGGCTGGCGGCTGTTGCTGTTCGGTCACCGGTGACTGCCCCACCCACCGGGTCTGGTCGCTCATGGGCTCCCCCTTGAAGCCGGAGTCGGTGATCGGCGAGGTGCTCGACATCTGCGCCGGATCGGTCGGTAGCACCGCGTACTTGTGGTTGGCGCGTCCCCTGTGCAGCAGGAACAGGCCGGCCAGCAGCACCGCGGCCACGAGGTAGGAAGCGAAGCCCCCGTGCGTGAAGAAGATCATCGCCGGGATCAGCGCGATCCCGAGCACTATCGTGAAGCCGGGCGACATCGAGCTGCGCCCCCGCCCGACCAGCGCCTCGACCGGCGAGACCTCGTCCTGCTCTGCCGGCAGCAGCAGCCAGCCCAGCAGATAGAACAGCACGCCGACGCCGCCGTAGAAGGTCGCCACCACCAGCGCGATCCGCACGATGATCGGATCGATGCCGTAGCGCTTGCCGATACCCGCGGCGACCCCGGCCACCAGCCGACCGTTGTGCGGCCGGCGGGGTCGGTTCGCCCAGAAGTCCTTGGCCGTGTCCGCGACCTGGGCCGCGGCCTTCTCGTTCCCACTCACGGTATCCAGAATGGCGCCTGCGACCTGCGCGGACATCCGGGATACCCCTGAAGCGTCCCCGGAGGCGTTCCGGGGACTCCCTGATGAATTCGGGTCCTCAACCGTGTGACCATGGGTCGTGGGCAAAACCAGGACGACACTGACCGGCCGCCGCAAACGATCGGCGTGGCTGGGGGCCCGGCCGGACGGGACGCCGCAGGTACTGCGGCGCCGCAGCGGCCGGATCATCGGCGGTGTCGCGGGTGGTCTCGCCGACCACTTCGAGATCAACGTGCTGTGGGTGCGGATCGGGTTCACCCTGCTCGCCGCGCTGGACGGGGCCGGCATCGTCGCCTACGCGCTGATGTGGATGTTCATCGTCCAGGAACCCGTCGGGGTGCGCCGGGACACCCAGGACAAGGAGAAGCAGCAGGCGTGGGCGCTGATCGCGCTCGGCGTCAGCGTCGCCATCGCCGCGGGCGCGTTGTCCGGCGCGGTCGCCGGTTGGGTCACCATCCCGCTGGGCATCGCCATCATCGGTGCCGCCGTGGTGTGGCGGGAAGCCGACAGCGCACAACGCCGCAGGTGGGTCGACGGCGCACGCACCGGCATGACCGGTGTGCTGTTCGGCGAGGGCGGCTGGACCGCCCTCGCGCGCCTGCTCACCGGCGCCGTGCTGGTCGTCGCCGGCATCGCCATCGTCGTGTTGCGCAGCGAAACCCTCAACCAGCTCGAATTCGCGCTGGTCGCCGCGGTCGCCACCCTGGTCGGCGTCGCCGTGCTGACCGTGCCCTGGTGGCTGCGGCTGGTCCGCGACCTCGGCGAGGAACGCCGCGCGCGCATCCGTACCGACGAGCGGGCCGAGATCGCCGCCCACCTGCACGACTCCGTGTTGCAAACGCTTGCGCTGATCCAGAAGCAGCCCGACGTGCCCCGCGAGGTGCTGCGGCTCGCGCGCAGCCAGGAACGGCAGTTGCGCACCTGGCTGTACTCGCCGGACGGCTACGGTCGGGTGCCCAAGTCCAGTGAGGACGGTCAGCGCACCGACGGAATCCCGACCCCGCCCACGCTGTCCGCGGCCATCGCGGCGGCCAGCGGCGAGGTCGAGGACACCTTCGCCATCGTGGTCGCGCCCGTTTTCGTCGGCGACTGCCCGATGGACGAGAAACTCGCCGCGCTCGCCCAGGCCGCCCGGGAAGCCATGGTCAACGCGGCCAAACACTCCGGGCAGTCCGAGGTCAGCGTCTACGTCGAGGTCGAACCGGCCGAGGCGACCATCTTCGTCCGCGACCGCGGCAAGGGATTCGATCCGGAGGCGGTGCCGAAGGACCGGCACGGCGTCGCCGACTCCATCCACGGCCGGATGGCGCGCTACGGCGGCACCGTCAAACTGCGTACCGCACCCGGCGAAGGCACCGAGGTCCAGCTGACCATGCCGAGAGGGACCACGCAGGCCGGTACCGGACCGTCGAACCGGCCGCGCGCCGCGGCCAAGCCCGCGCGGCCCAAGGGCAGGCTGCGCGACAGAATCGGCCGCAAGGGCTCGCGGGAGGAAGGCGCGGGCGATACTGGTGACGCTGCCGGTCAGTCGGCCGGCACGCAGGCGAGCGCGGTGAAGGAGTCCAGGTGACCGAGGCAGCCGACCAAGCAGAGCAGGCCGGGCAGCCGCGTCGCCCCGTCCGGGTCTATCTCGTCGACGACCACGCGCTGTTCCGGGCGGGCGTCAAGGCCGAACTCGACCTGCTCACCGACGATGTCGACGTGGTCGGCGAAGCCGGCTCCGTCGGCGAGGCGGTCGCCGGCATCACCCACGTCAAGCCCGACGTGGTCCTGCTCGACGTGCACATGCCCGACGGCGGCGGCGCCGAGGTGCTGCGCCGCATCCGGCCCGAGCTGCCCGACGTCGTGTTCCTCGCGCTGTCCGTGTCCGACGCCGCCGAGGACGTGATCGCGGTGATCCGGGCCGGCGCGCGCGGCTACGTCACCAAAACCATCTCCAGCCAGGAACTCGTCACCGCCGTGCTGCGGGTCTCGGCGGGCGACGCGGTGTTCTCGCCCAGGCTCGCCGGCTTCGTGCTGGACGCCTTCGCCGACCGACCCGGCGCCGCGCCGATCAGCGACCCCGAACTCGACCTGCTGACCCCGCGTGAACGCGACGTGCTGCGGCTGCTCGCGCGCGGCTACGCGTACAAGGAGATCGCGGCCGAACTGTTCATCTCGGTGAAAACCGTGGAGACCCACGTGTCCAGCGTGCTGCGGAAGACCCAGATGTCGAACCGGTACGAACTGTCCCGCTGGGCAACCGACCGCCGACTCGTATAGGTGAACTTCAGAGGTTGTCCACAGCTGCGTGACGGTTGTGCACAGGCGCAAGTATACGTTTGTAAGAAATGACCAGGGTGCCTCAAAGGACGCAGCTTCGAACCGTTGACCAGGCGATACGGTCCTCGGACCGAACGCGGCGAACCGCTATGGTCGGAGTCAGCGCCCGGTACCGAATCACGAATCCGGTGTTTGTCGTGGGATTCTCTAGGAACTGCCACGATGCTGTTTCTGCCAGTAGCCGAGGTCGTCGCGAGTGGCCAGAGAGTCTGGGTGGTGAGGACCGAGCACCCGTATCCGATCGGTGAGCAGCTCGTCGAGAGCGTTCATTGCCCCAGCCACGTCACCGGCTTGGCCACGCCATCGGGCAAGACTGCTGCGGGTAGTCAGAGTCTGGGGGTGGTCGGGACCCAAGACCCCCAGGTCATCGGCGAGCACCTGTTCAAGTTCGGTTACCGCGCTAGCCAAATCACCAGCATGCCCACGCCACCGGGCGAGGTTGTGGCGGTTGGCCAAGACGCGGGGATGGTCAGGACCGAGCACGCGTAGGTAGTCAGTTAACAGTCGTTCTAAGGCAGTCACCGCGCCAGCTGGATCTCCCGTTCTGCCGCGACAGTGGGCGAGGTTATTGCGGGTGAGGAGAGTCAGATGGTGATCGGGGCCAAGCACACGGATCCGGGCGCAGAGGACTTGTTCGTAAATGGCCGCAGCGCTGGCCGGGTCCCCCGCGGCATCGCGAAAGTACGCCAGCTGGTGGTTGGTGGTCAGGGTGTGAGGATGGTCGGGGCCGAGCACCCGCGTCCGGTCGCGAAGCACCTGTTCGTAGGCTATGGCGGCGTCGGCCGGGTCGCCATGCAACCGGGCGAGTTCATGGCGGGCCTCCAAGGTATCGGGGTGGTCCGGACCGAGATGGATATGCGCTGCGGTCTGTAGCCGATAAAAATAGTCCCTGGCTTCAGCCAGCAAACCCACATCAGCAAGGCTTCTCCCAGCACGGAACAGCACGCTGTGGCAGTCTGGTATCCACAGGTGCTCATCGCCGGCGTTGGCCAACGCATCAGCATTCGCGCGCAGCACCTGCCCTGCCTCGGAGTCGCGTTCAATTTCTGGCCACACCTCTTGTAGCGCGTCGCCCGCTGCGTCCACGACTAGATGCAGGCGTCCTGGAGGCTGCGTTTCGAGGGTGGTCCGCTGCACCAACGCATGCACCCGTACCGCACGCGCCGACACACCTGGCTCCCACGTAATCAAGCTCAGCCGACGCAAACACCCTAAACCGTCCCGGGCGTCATCAACTTGGATATCCCGACCAGTGGTTTCGGCGAGCAGGTCTATGACGGCCGACGCGGTGAACACCTCGGTAGGGATGCCGTTCGCGTCCAGCACGCTGGCCACCTCTAGCAACGTCCCTGCGATCCCCAGTGGAGGCAGCTGGTTGGCCTGTTCCACCGACAACGACCACGTCGCAGCCACGGTCGCTCGATGTTCATCAGGCAGGTTGTCAGGCTCGGGCACCATCTCAGCCAACTGGCGCTGGCGATCCACTAATCGCTGCCGATACGCCGTGCAGGACAGCCCCCGATCCCGCAGGTAAGCCACAGCTTGAGCCAACGCCAATGGCAGGTAGCCCACCGCGCCAGCAAGGTCCGCCGCACCGTCCATCAGGCGCGGCTGATCCTCCAGCATGGCTTCGAGGTAAGCGTGCGCCTCTGCACAAGTGAACACGTCCACGTCAACCAACTGCCGGCCATGCCCACGTAGGGCGGCATCCCTGCGACGGGTAGTCACAACCGTCCGCCCTGTCGGGGTGCCGGGCGGCCACAACCCGCGTAAGTCCGCCGGGTTTTGCACGTCATCAAGAACGACGAGCCAGCGTGCCGGTATCACCGCGAGCAATTCCAGCAACCGCATCGCGCAACGTTGGGTGTCGGGGTCGGCGAGCCCGGTCAAGTCCGCGGCGAGTTCGGCGTAGGCGGACAGGATCGCCTCCCTCGACCCGGCGGTCACCCATACCAGCAGCTCCACCTCTCCAGCTGCCCAACTGCGTTCGGCGTAGTCGACCGCGATTTGGGTCTTTCCTACTCCGCCCATACCTGCCACCACACTCGTGTGTGCCGTTGAGTCGGAGGTCGACACGGCTGTCCTACCGCGGTCCAACGCTTCGGCCAGCAGGCCAGTTGTGCTGCGGTTTTGGAACGCCGCCGCCTTGAGGGGAACGGCGCCGGCGCGGTGCGGCAACGTCACCGTCGGGCGCATCCCAGGCTGGTGAACGTGCACGCCACCATTAATAGCGCCAGATTGAACGACGATCCCGGATACCGAGCCGGTGACCCGGTTCGTCGTATCGGGAGTGGGGTTATCGGGTGGCTGGCCCACCAACTGAGTATCAACTATTGTGCGTCCCCATACCGGCCTTGCTGGTTCCGGACGTAGCCGGACAACGTCAACCGAATGCCGCCATGGAGTGGCTCGACAACCAACAGGCTGGCGCCGCGCACAGAAATGCCTCAGGCGCTCATCCATCCGTGTAGCGTTCGTGACAAGACATCTCGATCACGCGGCCAAGGTCAGGGATCTTCACGTCGCCAGCGGACGCAAGAATATCTTTTGTCACAAGCGGCCAAGATACTTCGCGGAACGCAGTGTCGCGCCTCTGATCAGGCGGTATGTCCCTCGGGGTCGAACTCGGCAGCCAGAAGTTTCGTGTCAGTTGTTCCCGCTTCGTTTCAGCTCTGGCCGTCCAACCGCCTGAGCGCCGCGTCAAGAGTCGCGCGGTCGGGGGACCACAGGACGGCCGTCTCTCCACGGTGCGGTAGGTCGATCAGCAGGGTGACGCCAGCCCCGCGCAGGGCTGCGGCTCGTGCCTCACCGTGTTTGTCACCCAACCGCAAGTGCTGCGGCGGCTGGCGTGGCGTCTGCCATGCGTACAGCCACCCCTGATCAGCGGCGTCGAGATCAGGCCCAGCGTCGACGACCTCTTCCGGAGCCATCAACAGGTCGAACCGGAGATTGCGAACGGACCTGTTCTGAACGTCGGCCGACGCGCTCGCCATGGTGACCGGCAAGTGATTCCAGCCAGTGCCGATCGGTGAGTGCCCTTCGATGACAACGTGCCGGTGCGCCGGGTCGAAGGCCCGAACGAGACCGGAGGCCTGAGCCTGGTGGACCGGTGCTGTCCAGCCAGAGTTCGGTTCGCCGCTGGGTAGGCCGATGCGCATGCCCGAAAGCTACCTCCGGCCGCGTGCGTTCAGGCTGCGGGATTCCCCCGCGCCAGGGGGGTGGAGTCCACACTGTGGTCCAGCGGGGGCGGGATTCATCCATAGAACCCCGTTTTCCGTTTTAGCCAAGCAAACCCGCCCGATAGGCTTAGCCTCAGTGGCGGTGGCCCCCCTTTGGGAGGGAGGGTTTTGGGGGTGTGGCTGAAGAAAATTCGGTTTTGGGTGGGTGCGGGGGTTCAGTTCGCGTCGGCTGAGGCTGTAGTCAGTTCTTCGACGATGACCGGTGCCGCGCCAACTTTCCGGCGGGACAGGGCGATGCCGACGAGTACGACGGCCATGCCGATGAGCACCCGCACGGACAGCGGTTCCTGCAACGCGATCGCGCCGAGCCCGACCGACACGACCGGCAGCAGGTAGCCGACGGACGACGCGGTGGTAGCGCCTTCGTCCGCGATCAGCCGGTTGTTGAGCACGAACGCGATTCCGGTGCCGACGATCCCGAGCACTGCGACGGCGACGACGGGCATGGCGCCGGTGAGGTGGATCGGGCTGAGCCCGCCGACGGGCAGCGCGAGCACGGTGACGCCGGTGGCGAGGCTCAGTTGCGCGCCGGACATGGCGATCGGCGAGACGGTGCCGACCAGGTGTCGGCCGATGTAGGTGTAGCTGATCGCGTAACTGAGCGCGGCGATCAGGCAGGCGAGCGCTCCCCAACTCGCGAGGCCGCCTTCCTGCCAGGGCGCGAAGATCACCAGTGTGCCGACGAAACCGAGCAGCAGGCCGGTGAGCCGCAGCCAGCCGGGACGCCGCTCGGATCGGATGACCAGCGCGATCAGCAGGGCCCACAGCGGCGTCGTCGCATTGAGTACGCCCGCGACGCCGGAGCTGACGGTGCGCTCACCGACGCCGAACAGCACGAACGGCACCGCGTTGCCGAGCACCGCGGGCAGGCCGATGCGCAGCCAGGTGCGCCGGTCCTTGGGCAGCCGGGTGCGGGTGGCGACGCACAGCACGACGATGGTGCCGGCGCCGAGGGCGAGCCGGGCGACGGCGAGCTGGACGGGGTTGAGCGCGCCAAGCGCGATCTTGATCCACAGGAAGCTCGATCCCCAGACCAGCGCGAGGACGACGAATCGCACCCAACTACTCCACGACCGCATCGGTCCTCCCGTGACTGGCTAAGACTGCTTCGCTGGTCATCGTGGTCGCGCTGATCGTTCAGCACAAGCGAAATTTTCTTCACGACGTTTAAGTGTCGCTGTACGGTTGGCGCATGCTGGACGTGCGCAAACTGCGGGTGCTGTGCTCGGTCGTGAACAGCGGTTCGGTCAGCGCGGCAGCGGCCAATCTCGGCTACACGCCGTCGGCGGTGAGCCAGCAGGTCGCCGCGCTGGAAAAGGAGGCCGGCACCGCGCTGCTGGAGAAGGCCGGGCGCGGCGTGCGCCCGACCGCTGCCGGACATCTGCTCGCCGAACACGCGGCCGAGATCATGAGCAGGCTGGCCGCTGCCGAGACCGCCCTCGCCGACCTGCGCGCCGGGCGGACCGGACGGCTGCGGGTGCACTACTTCGCAACGGCGGGCGCCGAACTGGTGCCGCCCGCGGTGGCCGAGTTCCGTGCTCGTCGACCTGGTGTGCAACTCGAACTTCGCCTGCAGGAGCCCGCCTACTCGGCCGATTCCGCGCTCGCCGGCCAGGCCGACGTCCAACTGATCGTGTTGCCGCAGGGCGTGTCGCCGCAGTCGATTCCGGGCGCTGAACTCGTGCACCTGCTCGACGACCCGTACCGGCTGGTGCTGCCGCGCGGACATCGCCTGGCCGCCAAGCCGGACATCGAACTCGCCGAACTCGCGGACGATCCGTGGATCGACAACGAGTGGCCGCCGGGGACGTGCCGCAAGATCATGCTGGACGCGTTCGCGGCGGCCGGGTTCACGCCGGAGTTCGTCGTCGAGTCGGACGACTACCCAACGGCGCAGGGATTCGTCGCGGCCGGACTCGGCGTGACGATGGTGCCGGCGCTGGGCCTTGGCTCCGTCCATCCGGGAGTCGAGGTGCGCCGGGTTCGGCTGCCGGAGCCGCTGCGCTGCATCTACGCGGCCGTTCCGGCGAACGCCGGGGACAACCCGCTGGTGAAGGACATGGTGGCCGCGCTGGTCATGGCCGCGCAGGGCCGGTGAACGCGCAGGGTCGGTGAACGCGCGTCAGTTGTTGTGATGGTTGTCCGGCTTGCCGGACTGCACGACCGTCGCGTTGTTCAGCAGAATCTGACCGTTCTGCTGGACGAAGTCGAACCGGATCTGGTTGGTCGCGCTCTGGCCGTCGGCGCGTACGAAGGTGACCTTGGCGTTCATCGACGAGCCGCCCGCGGCGGAGATGTTGGAGACCTGCGTTGCGGCGATCCCCTGCCACGACTTCTGGTAATTGGCGTAGCCGCCGTTGGCCTGCTGGGCCGACCCGCTCAGCAGCTGCCAGGCCTGGGCCGGGTTGCTCGGCAGCAGTGCGTAGTAGCTCTGCAGGGTGTTCTTCATGGCGGCGGCCGCATTGTTGGCGCCACCGTTGTCACCCTGATTGTCCTGATTGGACTCGTTGGCGGCCTGGGTTTGGCTGCTCGGCGCGGATTGCGTGGTCGGCGCCGCGCCGGTACTCGAGGGCTGCGCCACCAGCGACGGCGTCGGGGGCGCGGAGGACGGGTTGGTGTTGACGAACGCGTTCGCCACCAGGATGCCGACCACCGCGGCCGCGATGATCGCGCCCGCCGTCACCAGCCACTTCTTCCACGGCAGCGGACCCTGGTCGGACTGGGTGAGGTTCGGGCCGGTCTGCGGGTAGCCACCGGGCAACGCCGGGTTCGGCCCGGTCTGCGGATAGGCGGGTCGCTGCAGCTGGGTCGGGCCCGCGCTGGGGAAGGCGCCCGAGTTGAGGTTCACGGTCTGGTCGCTGGGCCGGACGGGCGGGGCCGCGAAACCGCCGCTGCCCGGACCCAACTGCGGGGGTCTGGGAATCCGGGTGGTGGCTCCCTCTTCGAAGGTCGACCCGCGCGGCGGACTGGCCGGCGTCTCCAGCCTGGGGTTCGACCCGGTGCTCGGTGCCTGGCCGGCCGCCAGCGCGCTCAGTGCGCGGCTGGTCTCGGCCATGGTCGGCCGCTCTTCCGGGTTCGGCCGCAGCATCTGCGAGAGCAGTCCGGTCAGCGGCCCGGCCTGCTTCGGCGGGATGGTCCGGCAGGCCGCGACCGCGTGCAGCAGGGCGAGCGTGTTGTCAGAGTGCCCGAACGGGGGATATCCCTCGACGGCGGTGTACAGGGTCGAGGCCAGCGAGAACACGTCCGAGGGCGGCCCGGGGTTCTCGCCCTTCGCGACCTCGGGCGCCAGGTAGGCGGGGGTGCCGGCGAGCATGCCGGTCGCGGTCACGGTGACGTCGCCGGTTGCACGCGAGATGCCGAAGTCGGTGATCTTCACGATGCCGTCGTCGGCGAGCAGCACGTTGCCCGGCTTGATGTCGCGGTGCACGATGCCCGCGGTGTGCGCCGCGGTCAGCGCGGTCGCGATCTGCGAGCCGATCCTGGCGACTTCCAGCGGGTCGAGCGTGGTCCGCTCGTCGAGCACCGCGGACAGGCTGCGCGAGGGCACGTACTCCATGACCAGCACGGGCTGGCCGTTGTCGTCCACGACGTCGTAGACGGACACCGCGTTCGGGTGCTGCAGACGGGCGGCGATCCGCCCCTCGCGCATGGCCCGCTCGGTCGCCTCCTTGGTGTCCGCCGCGGAGAAGCTCGGGGACAGCAGGAGCTGCTTGAGGGCCACCGTGCGATGGAGTCGCTCGTCGTGCGCCTGCCAGACGACCCCCATCGCGCCACTGCCGATGTGCTGGGTCAACCGGTAGCGTTCGGCGACCAACTGACCGACGTCACTCACCGCTGCTCCCACATCCTCCTCGGCGCGACCGCGTGCGCCTGTCTGGAACGCATGGCGGGGTTACCCCTGAACACTAACGGGTGAACCAACGACCGGTCAGCCTTACCGGCCACTCTTGCCGCCGCCGCCCTGGGACGCAGGCGGCGTCGTAGTGCCTCCGGTTGTCGTCGGCGGCGCGGTCGTGGTTGTCGTGGTTGTGGTGGTGGTCGTTGTCGTGGTGGTCGTTGGCGTGTCGGTGGTCGTGGTGGTGTGCGTGCGGGTGTACTGCGTGGTCGGCTGCTCGGTGAACGTCGGCTGGCCCTGGTTGTTCGGGAACGAGTCGACGGTCTGCGTCGGCGTGTTGTCCGTCGTGGTCGCCGGGGGCGTGTCCGTGTGCGCCGTGGGGCTGAACACGCCGCTCATGTACAGCAGCAGGGCCACCACGGCCACGGCGACGACGGCGATCCCGGCGAACACGATTGGCCGCCTGCTCCTGGGCGGCTGCCGGTAGCCGGAGGCGCGTTGCAGGTCGCTCTCGTTGCGGTAACCGCTGCCGCCCGGCGGCCCGAACGCGGTACCGCCCTGGCGGTAGCCGCTGCCCGCGACCTGCGTGCGGGTGTTGCCCGGCCCGAGGTAGTTGGTGGGCTCGGAGAGCATCGCGGTGGGGCCCGCGTCGATCGGCATGATGTTCGGCCGGGAGCCGCGCGCGGCTTCCTCCAGCCAGCGGCCGGCCACCGCCATGTTCGGCCTGCGCTCCGGCTCCGGGTCGAGCAGGCGGATCAGCACGTCGGTGAGCACGCCGGCCTGCCGGGGCGGGTTGATCCGACCGGCCGCGACGGCGTGCAGCAGGCTCAGCGTGTTCTCGGACAGGCCGAACGGGGGTGCGCCCTCGACGGCCGCGTACAGCGTCGATCCCAGCGAGAACACGTCGGCGGGCGCGCCGGGATCGCGCCCGTAGGCGACTTCGGGGGCCAGGTAGGCGGGGGTGCCGGCGATCAGGCCGGTCTTGGTGACGGCCACGTCGCCCTGGGCCCGGGAGATCCCGAAGTCGGTGATCTTCACGGTGCCGTTCTGGCCGAGCAGGATGTTCGCCGGCTTGATGTCGCGGTGCACGACACCGGCCGCGTGTGCGGCGGCCAGCGCGTGGGCGACCTGGGCGCCGATCCGGCCGACCTCTTCGGGCTGGAGCACCCCGCGCTCGGTCATCTCGGCGGCGAGGCTGCGGGAGGGGACGTACTCCATGATCAGCCAGGGCGCGTCGTCCTCGTCGACGACGTCGAACACGGCTACCGCGTTCGGATGGTGCAGGCGGGCCGCGATTCGGCCTTCGCGCATGGCGCGGTCACGGGCGTCCTGCGCCTCGTTCGGGTCGAGGCCGGGTTCGAGTCGCAACTGCTTGACGGCGACGGTTCGGCGGAGCCGCATGTCGTAGGCCTGCCAGACCACGCCCATCGCTCCGCTGCCGATGCGCGAATCCAGCCGGTACCGGCCGCCGACCAGCCGCCCTTCGTTAGCCACTCAACATCCCCCAACCTGCTTGACGTGGCCAAAGACCTCGGCGTGCTACGCCAGCGGCCGGGAGGTCCCGGCCGCCCGGCCGACGACGTCCCGGTTGACTCACGGCGAACAGGGTATGCGTTCACCGACCGTGTCCGGAGGTGCCCCCGGTTACGCCGGATTAGTCCGCTAACGCCGCCGACCTCGCGGTTTCACGTGGGGTGATGGTCAACTGGACCGGTCGAGACGAGCCTGCGCCGACCGTGTTCGACCAGGTCAGCCGTTCTGCGCGGAGAGCAGTTGCGCCCCGCTGATCAGCGGTTGGTTGCCCTGCGTGACATGCAGCAGCTCCACGACGCGCAGCCAGGTGCCGTCGGACTGGAGCATGCGGACCACGGCCTGCACGGTCCCGTCCGGGTTCGCCTGCACGCTGTCCACCTCGACCTTGGCCGCGGACTGCCAGGCGTCGATGAAGCCGGTCGGGTCGGTGTCCAGCAGGGACGGCGAGAGCAGTTGGGCGGCCTCGGCAGGCTGGCTTTCCACCAGCCGGTAGAACTCGCGAACCAGCTGCTGTGGGCTGCTCGGGGTGGGCACGGACTCGGCGGCGGGCGCGCCGGGCGCCGAGGTGGCCTGGTTCGCGCCGTGCTCGGGCCGGGTCGACGACGAGTGCGGAGCCGCGGTCTTGGTGCGTGGCCGCGCGGCGGGGCCGCCGGCGTGGCCGGAGAGCTGCGCTTCGAGCGTGTCCGGTCGCAGGGCGCCGATGCCGGTGATGGGCGTCGGAGCGGCCACGACAGGGGTGCTCGCGGGTGGCCGGCTGCGGGCCAGTGTTGCCGCCGCCGCGACCGACCCGCACAGGACGATCGAGCCGATGGCCAGTCCGATCAGTTTGGCCGCCTTGGCCATGGCACCGCGACGCCTGCTGGGCTCGACCTGCTCACCGAGCAGCTCGGTGAGCAGTGCATCGGTGTCGGCTTCCTCGATCGACGGGATGCGGATCGGTCCGACGTTCTGCCGTCGGATCAGATCGACGACCGCGATCGAACCTTCCTGGTCTTGCCGATGCCCGGTTCTCGGACGCTCCACGCGTTTCCTCCGTGCGTGTGTGGACTCCGGACACTCGTACCGTGCGCTCGACCACGGATGCCAGTACCTGTCGGTGGACAAGCCGTTCGTGGCGACAAACGGTCGTACGGTGTCACTCAGTTGGAGCAGTGGCGCAGTGGACGCACTCTGCTCAAGTAGTCAGGCCAACGCACAGGGTGGCGTACACGTTCCCGACGGTCACGATCACCCCTGCGGTTACTGATCGGTAGTTGAGATCGATCAGCCGCCAGGGTTCTCGATCTTCGGATCGCCGGACAGCGTGAACTGGAGCGTTCGCTGCTCGGTGGCGACCGACCCGTCCTTGTTGGTCACCTGCAGCACGCTCACGGTCAGCCCGTTGGTCGGATCCAGCGAGATGCTCTTGACCTTGATCATGGAGACGTCGCCGTAGTTCTGCTGGATGATCGCCCTGGCATCGCCGCGCACCGTGTCGGAGGTCAGGCTCGCGGCGGCGTTCACGTCCGAGGTCACCTCGCTGAAGAACTCCTGGGTGCGCGTGCCCAGTTTGGTCGGGTCGACCGCGGGCGGCCCGCTGTTCACGGTGGACACCGTCGGCGGCGCGAGCACCGTGCTCGGCGCGTCCCCGGTGCCCGGCGCGCTGCCGCCGGTGGGCGCGCTGCTGGCACCGGTCGAGCCGTCGCCGGTCGAGATCGGCTGGCCCTGCGCATCGGTCGGCTGCCCGGTGCCACCTGACCGATCCTGGCGCTGCGGCTGGTTCGGCCTGCGCGGCGGCGGGCTGTGCCGGACGTTCGGCGGGTTCGTCGTCGACGAGGGCGGTGTGTAGAACGGCAGGTTCGTCGGCAGGCCGGGCAGCGAGTTGATGTCGCCCGCGACGTGCACCGGGCCGACCAGTTCCGAGGTGACGTACAACAGGCCGACCAGGGCGGCGGCCGAGCAGAACACGGTGAACCAGGCGGCCCGGCGCCACGTGCTCGGCGGCGTCACCGAGGCCGGGATGTAGCCCAGGTCGAACTTGTGCAGGCCGAACGCGCCGGTGTCGCCCAGTTGGTCCGCGTCCGCGTCGTCGATCGGCGGCAGTTGGCCGAACGCGGGTGGCCAGGTCGGCTGGTCGCGCGGCGCGCGCGGCACGGTCGCGGCGATCACCGGACCGGTTGTCGGCTTGGCATGCCGGGACCGCTGCGACCCGGCGGTACTCACTCCCGCGCCTACCGATGGAGTCCACAACTCACCCCCGCCAGTGCGATGGTGTCGCCCCTGGGGGGATTGCTTCGCCGCGTCGCCCGCGGAGCCCGATCCGCATGCCATGTTTCAGAAGACCCCTGTTCCCAGCCATCCTTACGCCGTTTGCCACGTCCTCAGCCGGTTTTCACCACCTGGAACAATTCAGCAGGCGTACAAGCCGGAAACCCGTGACACAGCGCTACCGCACTGCGCCGTCGGGGGTCTCCCTGGGCCGATCCGTCAACGTCATTGGCAACGCCGCCCCGTAGGGCGGCGACGGCCAGCGCGCGGGACGTTCGAGCAATCCTCCGCACCGTCACCAGGCTCAGCGTATGTGGCTGATTTCCCTGGTGAGACTTGGGTATCCGGTGTCACTCGGTTCGCCACACGAACGAGTGAACTTTCTTCAGTTACGACGAAACGGGGTCGTCAGTCGCCGGTGCGGAACCGCTCCCGGGTCGACTGCAGGGCCTTGGCCGCGACCCCCGCGGTGCCCGCGCCGAGGATGATCGCCACGACTTCGGCGAACCCTCCCCCGGTTGCGAGCAGTAGCGACAGCAACCCGGCCGCGGTGGTCGTGCCCGCGACCACCCATCGGCTGCGGACGTACTGCGCGATAGGAGCACCGCCGGCGCGCTTGTTGGCCGCCGACCCCAACATGGCGAGATAACCGTCATGCGCCAGGGCCGAGACGAGCCCGGCCAGCGCGATGATCACGGCGATGAGTTCGAACATGACTCCAGTGTGCGCGCGTTGGCGGACTCCTCGCCATCAGTGATGGCCCTGAGTCGACGCGGAGTCACCGACCGAGCCGGCCGCGACCCAGGTTGAGCAGCAGCATCGCCAGCTGGCGGCCCTCGGGGCCGAGTTCGCGGAACCGGGCGATCACGTCCATTTCGCGGTTCACCACAATCCGGGTGCCGCCCGCCGCCATCCTGGTCGCGCCGATGGTCCTGGACACCTCGGTCCTGCGTTTGATCAGGCGCAGGATCTCCGCATCGAGCCAGTCGATCTCCTTGCGCAGTTCGGCGATGTCCATCTGCTCGATGGCGGGCCGCGCCGAGCTGTCGTCGGTCTCCTCGGCCGCGGCGGTCGCCTGGTCGTCACCGGGGGTCATGGTGTTCATCGTGGTCTCCTGGCTCGTGTCCGGTCCGGAGTCCTGGACCCGAAAAAGCCCCGGGTCCGAGTAGGACTCCGGGGCTCGTGGTGTCTGTGTGCGCTATGCGACCACGGGAGCCGGAATCCGGTTCCCGTAAAAAAACACGTAGCTATGCCGCTGCACATGACCATCTTGGCATACCGAGGTGAATCGGTCGAGGAAGCCCTCCCGTGATGTGAGAAGGCTCGCGTGGTCTTCCCGGCTGCGAAACGCAGCCGGGCCTGGCAGCCGTTGTCGGCGTCGACCGGTACCGTGGATAGACAATGAGCGCTCTGTTCGAACTGCATCCTGACCTTCCGTCCGCCCGGCGGCCCGCCCCGGCCACTCGGCTGCTCGAGGATCTCAATCCGCAGCAGCGACAGGCCGTGGAACACGCCGGATCGCCCCTGCTGGTGGTGGCGGGCGCCGGTTCTGGCAAGACCCGGGTCCTCACCCGCCGCATCGCCTACCTGCTCGCCGAACGCGACGTGCACCCCGGCCAGATCATGGCGATCACCTTCACCAACAAGGCCGCGGCCGAGATGAAGGAACGCGTCGCGGACCTGGTCGGCCCGCGCGCGAAGTCGATGTGGGTCTCCACGTTCCACTCGATGTGCGTGCGCATCCTTCGGCGTGAGGCCAAAACACTGGAGATGACCTCCAGCTTCTCCATCTACGACTCCGACGACACCCGTCGGCTGATCACCCTGGTCGCCCGCGATCTCGACCTGGACCCCAAGCGCTACCCGGCCCGCACCCTCGCCGTGCAGGTCTCCAACCTCAAGAACGAGCTGATCACCCCGGAGGACGCCGCAGCGGCCGCCGGCAACGACCTGGAGCGCCGGGTCGCCGAGGTGTACGCCAGCTACCAGGTCCGGCTCCAGCAGGCCAACGCCCTGGACTTCGACGACCTGATCATGCGCACGGTCGAGCTGATGCAGAACTTCTCGGACGTGGCCGAGCACTACCGGCGGCGCTTCCGGCATGTGCTGGTCGACGAGTACCAGGACACCAACCACGCCCAGTACATGCTCATCCGCGAACTGGTTGGCGTCGGCGACAACGACATCGAGCCGGGCGAACTGTGCGTCGTCGGCGACGCCGACCAGTCCATCTACGCCTTCCGCGGCGCGACCATCCGCAACATCGTCGAGTTCGAGCGGGACTACCCGCAGGCCCGCACGATCATGCTGGAGCAGAACTACCGCTCCACCCAGACCATCCTGTCCGCCGCGAACGCGGTCATCGCCCGCAACGCGGGCAGGCGCGACAAGCGGCTGTGGACCGAGTCCGGCGACGGCGACAAGATCGTCGGCTATGTCGGCGACAACGAGCATGACGAGGCCGCGTTCGTCGCGGCCGAGATCGACCGCCTTGTCGACGGTGGTGACGCGAACAACGCGGACATCGCGGTGTTCTACCGGACCAACAACCAGTCCCGGGTGTTCGAGGAGATCTTCATCCGCCTCGGCCTGCCCTACAAGGTCGTCGGCGGCGTCCGGTTCTACGAACGGCGCGAGGTCCGCGACACCCTCGCCTACCTGCGGGTGATCGCCAACCCGGCGGACACGGTGAGCCTGCGACGGATTCTCAACGTGCCCAAGCGCGGCATCGGCGACCGCGCCGAGGCCGTGGTGTCCACCTACGCCGAGCGCGAGCGGATCCCGTTCGTCGACGCGCTGCGGCTGGCCGCCGACGGCAAGATCGAACTGCTCAACCCGCGCTCCCGCAACGCCATCAGCGGGTTCATCGAACTCGTCGACGAGCTGATCGAGTACGCGGCGTCCGGTGTCGAGGTCGGCGACATCGCCGAGGCCGTGCTGGAACGCACCGGCTACCGGAGCGAACTCGAAGCCAGCGACGATCCGCAGGACGAGACCAGGGTGGAGAACCTGACCGAACTGGTCACCGTGGCCAGGGAGTTCACCGAGGGCCTCGCGGTCGCGCCCGCGCTCGGCACGGACGCCCAGCCGATCGTGGAACCCGCCGACCCGCCGGACATCGACGGTCCGGCCGAGGGCAGCCTTGAGGCGTTCCTGGAGCGGGTCTCGCTGGTCGCCGACTCCGACTCGGTGCCCGACTCCGACGACGGCGTGGTCACCCTGATGACTCTGCACACCGCCAAGGGCCTGGAGTTTCCGGTGGTGTTCTGCACCGGCTGGGAGGACGGCATCTTCCCGCACATGCGGGCCCTCGGCGATCCCACCGAACTCGCCGAGGAGCGTCGCCTCGCCTACGTCGGCATCACGCGGGCGAGGGAGCGGCTGTACCTGTCCAGGGCGCTGGTGCGCTCGGCCTGGGGCCAGCCCATGACCAACCCGGCATCGCGATTCCTCGACGAGATCCCCGCCGACCTGATCGACTGGCGCCGGGTCGAACCGCGCAGGTCCGCGCCGAGCGCGCCGACCAGCTGGCGTCGTGGCTCGTCGGTGATCGGCTCCGACTCGGCCCAGGCGGGCCTGGCCGCGCGCGGCATGCGCAGCACGAACTTCAAGGGCTGGCAGGACACTCCCGCGATCCGGCTGGACGTCGGCGACCGGGTCAGCCACGACAAGTACGGCCTCGGCACGGTCGTCGCCACCGATGGTGACGGCCCGCGCGCCACCGCGACCATCGACTTCGGCACGTCCGGAACGGTGCGGCTGATGCTGATCGGCAGCGTCCCGATGACCAAGCTCTGACCCGAGACACGTCGAGGGCCCGGTCGACGACCGGGCCCTTTTTCCTTGCCAGACAGCGGGTGGCGGCTCAGCCTGCTTGGCTGCCGAGCGAGATACCGCGCGTGCTCAGCCACTGCACCGGATCGATCTTGGTGCCGTTGGGCTCCCAGACCTCGAAGTGCAGCGTGTAGCCGTTGGAAAAGCCCCGGTCGCCCATGCCGGCGATCTGCGTGCCGGCGACCACGTGCTGGCCGACCTGCACCGAATAGTCGTTGACGCGCGCGTAGACCAGGGTCGTGCCGTCGGAGAGCTTTTCCTTGACCCACATGCCGAATCCGCTCGTGGGTCCGGCCGCGATGATCTCGCCGTCGGCGGCGGCATAGATGGGCGCGTCCTTCTTGCCCTGGATCTCGATGCCGTAGTGCAGCGTGCCGTACTGCCCGCCGAAGGTGGAGATCACCGGTCCGTCCGCGGGCTTGGCGAAGGTGACCGCGTCGACGTTCTGCGCGTTGGTGCCGGAGCCGTTGGTGACTTCCTGGCTCGCGGCGAGCTGCGCGGCCACCTCCGACTGGTCGACGGTCCTGGCCATCGGCTGGACTTCCAGCGCCTGCTGGTTGTCGGCGGCCGAGCCGAGCAGCGCGACGGTGCCGCCGGGGTCGGCGGTCGGTGCCTGATGGTGCGGCATCTTGGGCAACAGCGACTGCCCCGCGCTGGCCGCGGCGACCGCGCCGATGGCGACGGCGGCCATGACCATTCGGCCGCGCAGAGCGGGCGGCTGCACGCGTCGCGAAGGCCGCCGAGACGGTTCCAGCGGATCGTCGAGCGCGGTGGACGAGTCTTGGCCGCCGGAATAGCGGTAGGGCGCCAAAGCCAGTCCTTTCCTCGCGAGTCGGGCCGCCGCGTCCGATCAGGCGGTGCACGTACCGTCGGTGTCCTCGCAAACGCAAAGTAACCGGTGTCGTGCTCGCTCCGTGACCGGACCGTGACTGTGAACTCCGGGACAGTAACGAAACGGTGTGGTTCTCGGCAACAGCTGGTCGATCTTCGGCGAGTTTCGAATCGGTGTCCCGCGTTTCGCTGTCGTAACACGACTTCCGGCCGATCGACGCCAAGATCACGGTCGTTGATCAGCATCGACCCATCGTCCGAGATCAACTGGCCAAACCTGCGCGGAGGTCGATCACAACGCCCGAAAGTCGTCCACTCGACCAAGGGGATGTGATTTAGGTCACCAAGCAGTCAATGGGTGGCAAACCGTCCACATCGCGGGCCATCAGGCCACACCAGGACCCCTGTCCGGATCTGCGCATGGTGAACGGCCGGTTGGCCGCGGTCTTGCTAGCGTCGGTCAGGTGATTTCGCGGACCCCATCGTCACCAGGTCGCTCGACGGACAGCGCGCCAGGCGCGGGCACCGCCGGACGGCCGGTGATTCCCCCGCGACTGTGGGAAGCGCTCGTCGTCGCGGTGATCGGCGGTCTGCTGACCTCGGTCGGGTCGTTGTTCCCGGTGAGCGCTCCGGCGGCATCGGCAGGTTTCTCGTCCGGTCCGCTGCTGTTCGTGCTCGGCGTGCTGCCGGTCGCCGTCGCGATCGGGTTCGCCGCGTTCGGTCGTCCGCTGGCCGCCGGTGCCGCGTTGATGGCCGCCGCCATCTTCGCGCCGGGCCGGTTGGTCACGAACATCCAGTTCGTCGTGGACGCGAAGCTGGCCGAACGGCCCGAACTGCTGGTGCCCAACGCGACGTCCGGCACGCTGCACGCCGGCATCGGGGTGTGGCTGCTGCTCGCCGGGCAGGTGGTCACGCTCATCGCCGGCCTGCTGATGGCCGGTCAGGGCGTGGCACGGTCCGACGACGAGGCGCCCGCGTCCCGGGCGCCGCTGTTCGTCGCGCTGTGCGTCGGCCTGCTCGGCGCGGTCGGCCTGCTCGCGGCGCCGTTCCACTCCAGCACTCCCGAGGTGCTTGAGCCGGATCTGTGGAGCGGTCCGCTGTGGCCGTTGGTCGGCGGACTGCTGCTGGCCGCCGCCGCGCCGCTGGTCGCGACGGTCGCGGTGACCGCGTCCGACTCGGAGCTGACGCCCGGTTGGCTGTTCGGCGGTGCCGCCTCGCTGGTGACCGTGGCTCTGCCGCCGCTGGTGGCGGGCGTGGCCGTGCCGGGTCTGCATGAGGCGATCGGCCCGTACCTGGTGCTGGTCGCGGCGCTGGCCATGCTCGTGCTGACCGCGTTCGCGGTGCGCTCCGCCGAACGCGGTGACGTCCAGGACGCGGCCGGCCCGGAGTTGCCGGGCGCGGCGCGGCTGCACCTGGCGATGGCCATCCTCGGACTGGTCGCCGCTGTCGCGGCGCTGCTCGGCTCGGTGACCGAGACCTTCGTGCTGCCGGCCGGCCTTGCCCAGCCGACCGGCTACGCCGAGCGCGGCCTGCTGCCGACCGCGATCATCGTCGGCCTGCTGAGCCTGGGCATGCTCGGCCGGACCTGGGCGCCGTCGCTGCGACCGGTGCTGGCGGTCGCGCTGGCCGCGGTGCCGCTGGCTGGTGCGGAGGCGCTGGACGCCGCGTTCGGCGGGGCCGGGATCGACGGGGTGAGCCTCGGCCCTGCCGGCTGGTTCACCGGCGTCGCGCTGCTCGCGGCCGCCATCGCCGCGATCTGCGCCGCGTTCGCAGGCGGGGCCGAGCGGGACGACGTGGACCTGAGCACGGTGTCGGCCCAGCCGTCCGTGCTGGTGCCGGCGGTGCTCGGCGTGCTGCTCGCGGTGGGCGCGTTCGGCCTGCCGATCCTGCGCGCGAACGGCTATGCCGAAGCGGGCATCGTGACGAACTTCCAGGTCACCTCGTGGGGCCTGCTGGCCGCGCTGATCACGGTGATCATCGCCGGCCTGATCGCACCGCGCTGTCGGCCGGCCCGCGCCGCGGGTCTGCTGATCGGCGCGGCGACCGTGCTGCTGGTGCGCGGATTGGCGTTCCCGCTCACCAGCGGGCGGGTCCCGCACCCGTCGGTCGGGCTCGGCACCTGGTTCGCTCTTGCCTCGTTCGTCGTCCTGCTCGTCGCGGCAGGCGCTGCCATGGCCACCGCGGTTCGCCGACCGACCGGGTCGGTCGGCCGCGCGCGGTCCTCGACCCGCTGAACCTGCCTCGACCTGCTGAATCGAAACTGTGGCGTGCCGTTCCCCCGATCGAGGGGCAGTGAACGGGACGGAGGTCACATGCGCACGGGACGGCGGGATAAGCCTGGTCTGGATGGCCTACCGTTGCCCTCGCGGTCCTCGACGAATTCCTCAACGGTGAGAGGTGAGGAGAGCCATGGTGGGTCAGACCTCAGGCAATGGCCCGCGTGGCCGGGGCCCTCGGATCAGAGTGGTGATGGCCAAGCCGGGCCTTGACGGCCACGATCGCGGGGTCAAGGTCGTCGCGCGGGCCCTGCGCGATGCCGGTGTCGAGGTCGTCTACACCGGCCTGCACCAGACGCCGGAGCAGATCGTCGACACCGCGCTACAGGAGGACGCCGACGCGATCGGCCTTTCCGTCCTTTCCGGCGCGCACATGACCCTGTTCGCCCGGGTCGTCGAATTGCTCGCTGAACAGGGCGCGGACGACGTCGTCGTGTTCGGCGGCGGCATCATTCCGGACGAGGACATTCCGAAACTCGAGGAGCTCGGCGTCGCCAGGGTGTTCACCCCGGGCGCGACGACGCGGGAAATCGTGGCGTGGGTGCATGGTCATTTCGGTGCGCCCGAGCAGGAAGCCAATGGCCAGTCCACCGTGGACAGTGCGGCCGAGGCGTGAGGGTCGCGGCGTTCGGTGAGCGAACTCACCACGGTGAGTGACGGAGTTCACCGATGGCCGAAGCTCTGGCGTCCATGCAGGTCGATAGGGTCGGGCCGTTCGACTGCAGTCCCTCGGGCAGCCGCCGGCGCCAAGCACGCGAGGCGAAGTCGTTGATCGAAGTGAGCACGTAGTCAAGGAGACTCTGAGTGGACCTGTACGAATACCAGGCGAAGGACCTCTTCGCCGCGCATGGCGTGCCGGTGTTGCCGGGCCAGGTGGTGGAAACCGCGGACGCGGCCCAGACCGCGGCCGAGACGATCGGTGGCGCGGTCGTGGTCAAGGCCCAGGTGAAAACCGGGGGCCGGGGCAAGGCCGGTGGCGTGAAACTCGCCGCCACCCCCACCGAAGCCGCCGAGAAGGCCGGCGCGATCCTCGGCATGGACATCAAGGGCCACACCGTGCACCGGGTGTTGATCACCGAGGCCAGTGACATCGCGCAGGAGTACTACTTCTCCTACCTGCTCGACCGCGCGAACCGGACCTTCCTTGCCATGGCCTCCTTCGAGGGCGGCATGGAGATCGAACAGCTCGCCGTGGAACGCCCGGACGCGCTGGCCCGGATCCCGATCAACCCGCTCACCGGGGTCGACGCCGCCAAGGCCGCCGAGATCGTCGCCGCGGGCCGGTTCCCGGCCGAGGTGGCCGACCAGGTCGCCGCCGTCGCCGTCGAGTTGTGGGAGACCTTCGTCGCGGAGGACGCGACCCTGGTCGAGGTCAACCCGCTGGTCCGCGACCCGCAGGACCGGATCGTGGCGTTGGACGGCAAGGTGACGCTGGACGACAACGCCGGCTTCCGCCACCCCGCCCACGCCGAACTGGTGGATGTCGCGGCGGAAGACCCGCTGGAGGCCAAGGCCAAGGCCAAGCACCTGAACTATGTGAAGCTGGATGGCGAGGTCGGCATCATCGGCAACGGCGCGGGTCTTGTGATGTCCACTCTGGACGTGGTCGCCTACGCGGGCGAGCGTCACTCCGGGGTGCGGCCGGCGAACTTCCTGGACATCGGCGGCGGCGCGTCGGCCGAGGTGATGGCCAACGGTCTGGAGATCATTCTCGGGGACCCGGACGTGCGCAGCGTGTTCGTGAACGTGTTCGGTGGGATCACCGCGTGTGACGCGGTCGCGAACGGGATCGTGCAGGCATTCGCGCTCCTTGAGGGTCGGGGTGAGCCGGTGACCAAGCCGATCGTGGTGCGGTTGGACGGCAACAACGCCGAGGAAGGCCGCCGCATCCTCACCGATGCCGCGTTGCCGGGGTTGGTGCAGGTGGACACGATGGACTCCGCGGCCGACCGGGCCGCCGAGCTGGCCGCAGCGGGCGTGTGAGGGACTGAAGCGATCATGGCGATTTTCTTGACCGAGAACAGCAAGGTCATCGTGCAGGGGATGACCGGCTCGGAAGGCTCCAAGCACACCCCGAAGATGCTCAAGGCCGGCACGACCATCGTGGGTGGGGTGAACCCGCGCAAGGCGGGCACCACGGTCACCTTCGACGGGGCGGATGTACCGGTGTTCGGCACCGTCGCCGAGGCCATGGAGAAGACCGGTGCCGACGTGTCGGTGGTGTTCGTGCCGCCGGCGTTCGCGAAGGCGGCCGTCATCGAGGCGATCGATGCCGGGATAGGCATGTGCGTGGTGATCACCGAGGGGATCCCGGTGCACGATTCGGCGTTCTTCTGGGCCCACGCGGTCGCGACCGGGAACAAGACCAGGATTATCGGGCCGAACTGTCCGGGGGTGATTTCGCCGGGAAAGTCGAACGCGGGGATCATTCCGGCGGATATTTCCGGTCCGGGCCGGATGGGTCTGGTGTCCAAGTCGGGCACGTTGACCTATCAGATGATGTACGAGCTGCGCGATATCGGGTTCTCCTCGGCGGTGGGGATCGGGGGCGACCCGGTGATCGGGACCACGCATATCGATGCGTTGCAGGCGTTCGAGGATGATCCGGAGACCGACGCGATCGTGATGATCGGCGAGATCGGTGGGGACGCGGAGGAGCGCGCGGCGGAGTACATCAAGGCGCACATCTCCAAGCCCGTGATCGGGTATGTGGCCGGGTTCACCGCGCCGGAGGGCAAGACGATGGGCCACGCGGGCGCGATCGTGTCCGGCTCGTCGGGTACGGCGGCGGCGAAGAAGGAAGCGCTGGAGGCGGCAGGGGTGCGGGTGGGCAAGACGCCCAGCGAAACCGCCGAACTCGCCCGCGAAGTGATCAAGTCCCTGGGCTGATCGAGAACTGTGGGTTCATACCCACCGAAAGCACCAAGCAATGGGGCCGGACGCCGGTATGGCGTCTGGCCCCAGCTGTGTTTGTACTGTGTCCTTCCGGAACTCGGGATGGGCTTCACGCGTCCATCAGGTGAGTTCGGCTACTGTTTCGGCGCAAATTCCAGTCCAGTCAGGATTCGAGTTTTTCTAGTTGAGGGAGAGCGCACATGTCGTTCCCGTCCGGCCAGCCGGGGGGTTACCCGGGGCAGCCTCCGCAACCGCAACAGCCCGGTCACGCGCCCAGACCGGCCCCGCGCGCGAATCCCCTCGCTGACCTCAGCCGCCCGGCGATGATCACGTTGGGCGTGATGGTTCTCGGTCTCGCCAACTACTTCTGCAGTTTTGCCTCGGGCGCGGCCAGCCTGAGCCTCCAGGTGATGGCGCTGCTCGCCGGTGGTCTGCTCGCCGGTCTGCACGTACTGCCGAAGGGGCCCAAGACGCTCCCGTACGCCGCGCTGCTGAGCGCGGTCGGTGGCCTGTCCGTGCTCGCCGCCGTCATCCAGTCCTCCGGTGGTGGCACGTCGACGCCGACCATCGCGATCATCATCCTGATTCTCGGCCTGTTGCAGTTCCTGGCCTCGGCGTTCGTGCTCCTGCTCGAATACGAACTGATCAAGCTCGCGCCGCGGCCCGCGGTGCCCTACGGCACGCCGGGCACCTTCCCGCAGTCCGGGCCGTTCCCGCAGACTCCGCCGACCCGCTCGGCCCCGCCCCAGCAGCAGGGTCAGGCCACCCAGATGATGCAGCCGCAGCAGGCGCCGAGGAAGCCGGACTCGGCCACCCACTACGTCACCCCGCCCTCGTCGGCCAGCCCGGCCCCGCAGTCCACGTTGTTCCTCCAGCAGCCGGGCCAGATCTCCCAGCAGCAGCCGCAGAACCCGCCGGGCGACTACCCCAGCTCCTCCTGACCGGTGTTGCATTCGGTAGTCGGCGCCACCCGCTCTGATCAGCCATTTGTGCAGTGATCGTCTGCGGCGTGGCTGAGCCGGACGGGCTAATCGCTACGTCAGAGTGGGTGTATGCCCGCTCCATCTGCAACACCGCCGACCGATGAGGTGATCGAGGAGGTCCAGCCTGCCGCACAGGCGCGGAGCTGGGCCGATGAGGACCGGGCGAGCAGGGGCGAGCAGTTGCGCATCCTCGCCTTCGCGGCCATCGGTCCGGTGGTCGCCGGTTACGCGGCACTGGCCGCGCTGTTGGCCTTCGTGGTGGCGATCGCGCCGGGCAGCAGCATCTCGGCGGGCGGCATCCTGGCCGCCGCCGGGCCGGCCTGGCTGGCCGCCGCGCACGTCCCGCTGATCATCGCCGGTCATCCCCTGGGCATGCTGCCGCTGCTGCCGACCGCGCTCCTCGTTCTCCTCGCCGCGCGTGCCTCGATCGGCGCGGCCGACCGGCTCGGCGCGAGCACGCCCCGTTCCTCGGTGCCGATCTTCCTGGCGGTCGGCCTCGGGCATGCCGGGTTCGGCGTGCTGCTCTCCCTGGTCGGCTCCGGCAGCCAGGTCATGTCCTCGCCGGTGCTGGCCTTCCTGTTCGGTGCGCTGTTCGCCGGCCTCGGCACGGCTGTCGGCCTCTCCGGCCGGTGCGGCCTGCGCGCGGCGCTGCTGGCCAAGGCGGACGAGCCGACCAGGGCCGGCTTGCGCGCGGGTGTGCTCGGCCTGATCGGATTGCTGGCGGCGGGCGCTGTCCTACTGGCCCTCGCGCTGGTGTTGTCCTGGTCGACGGTGGCGACCATGTTCCGGGTTGACGCCCCGGGTTTCGGTGGTGGCCTCGGCATGCTGCTGCTGTCCCTCGCCTACCTGCCCAACGTGCTGATCGGCGCACTGTCCTTCGCCGTTGGTCCCGGCTTCTCCATCGGCGCCCTGGTGGTCCGCCCGCTCGCCTTCCATCCCGGTCCCGTGCCCGGCCTGCCGCTGTTGGGCGCCGTGCCGGCCCAGTCCGCGCCGTGGTGGATGGTGGTGCTGCTGTTGCCTGCCTTGGTCGGGTTCGGCGTCGGCTGGGTGTGTCGGCAGGTGGCCGACCCGGTGTCCGCGCGCTCCCGCCGGGCGAGCGCCGAGCCACGACCGGATCGCGCGCTCGGGCGGTTGCGGGCGGTGGGGATCGCCGCGTTGGTGGTCGCGTTCGGCTGCCTGGTGCTGGCCGCGTTCGCGGGCGGGACGGTGGCCGATGGTCCGTTCAACCCGGTGACAGTCGCGGCCGGATTGCTGGCGCTGTCCGCGCTCGGCTGGATCGGCATCGTCGGCGCGATCACCGCGCTGTTCGCCGGTACGCACCCGGAAGCGCTGGTGTCGCTGACCGATCGGGTCGTCGACGCGCTGAGCGACCCGGACCAGGAAGACGAGGAACCCGAAGCCCTGGACGACGAAGCCCTGGACGACGAGCCCGCCGAAGACCCGGAAGACCACGTCCAGCTCGCCGAACCGGAACCCGAAGAACCGTCCGAAGCAGACGAACCGGTCGAGTAGCCCTGCGCGCGAAGATCAACGGCGCACAACATACGCTGGTCAGGCACGTGACATCGCCTGTCAGGAGAGCCCGCTGTTCGCACCTTCAGCACCCTCAGTGACCCTCGCCGGAGCGCGGTCGTGACCCAACCATCCACGCTGAGCTTCCCGCTGCCCGTGCGGGTGGTCGTGCTGATCTCCGGCACCGGCACCCTGCTCCAGGCCCTGCTCGACGCGACCGGGGACGCCGACTATCCGGTGCGGATCGTCGCGGTCGGTGCCGACCGGCCCGGAGTGGAGGGCCTGGCCCGCGCCGAGCGCGCGAACGTGCCCGGGTTCGTGGTCAGACTCGCCGATCATCCCGATCGGGCCGCCTGGGACGTCGCGCTGGCCGACGCGGTCGACGCGTACCAGCCCGATCTCGTGGTGTCGGCCGGGTTCATGAAGATCGTCGGCCCGGCCTTCCTGGACCGCTTCGCCGGCCGCATGATCAACACGCATCCCGCGCTGCTGCCGGCCTTTCCTGGCGCGCATGCCGTGCGGGACGCGGTCGCCTACGGCGTGAAGGTCACCGGCTGCACCGTGCACCTGGTCGACAAGGGTGTCGACACCGGGCCGATCCTGGCCCAGGAACCCGTTGTGATCGAAACCGGCGAGCAGGCCGACGAACTGCACGCCCGAATCAAAGCCGTGGAACGGCGACTGCTCGTCGAAGTGGTCGCCAGGCTCGCGCGCGATGGCGCAACCGTGAACGGACGAAAGGTAAGTATCCCGTGACCGCAAACCAGTCCGGACCGGACACAGTGGACGGTCGTCGTCCCGTCAGTCGCGCGCTGATCAGCGTCAGCGACAAGACGGGCCTGGTCGAACTGGCAACCGCGCTGCACGCGGCCGGGGTGCGCATCGTGTCCACCGGCAACAGCGCGCGCGTGCTCACCGAGGCCGGCATCCCGGTCACCGCGATCGAGGAGCTGACTGGGTTCCCGGAGAGCCTCGGCGGCCGGGTCAAGACGCTGCACCCGCGCGTGCACGCCGGCCTGCTCGCCGACGTCCGCGACCCGGAGCACGTCCGCCAGCTCGGCGAACTCGAGATCGAGCCGTTCCAGCTGCTGATCTCCAACCTCTACCCGTTCACCCAGACCGTCGCCTCCGGCGCGGGACCGGACGAGTGCGTCGAGCAGATCGACATCGGTGGCCCCGCCATGGTCCGCGCGGCAGCCAAGAACCACGCCAACCTGGCCGTCGTGGTCGACCCGACCCGCTACGACTGGGTGATCGAGCAGGTCAACGCAGGTGGCTTCACCCTGGCCGACCGTCGCGCACTCGCCGCCGACGCCTACCGGCACACCGCCTCCTACGACGTCGCGGTCGCCTCCTGGATGGGCAGCGTGCTCGCCGTGCCCGCCGAGCCGGTCTCGCCGTTCCCGAGCTGGGTCGGCGCGACCTGGACCCAGGTGCAGCCGTTGCGCTACGGCGAGAACCCGCATCAGGCGGCCGCGCTGTACGTGAACAACGGCGGCGCGATCGGGCTCGCCACGGCGAAGCAGTTGCACGGCAAGGAAATGTCGTACAACAACTACATCGACGCGGACGCGGCCTGGCGCGCGGCGCACGATCACGAGCAGGACTGCGTCGCGATCATCAAGCACGCCAACCCGTGCGGCATCGCGGTCTCCTCGGTCGACATCGCGGACGCGCACCGCAAGGCGCACGCCTGCGACCCGACCAGCGCGTTCGGCGGCATCATCGCGGCCAACCGCCCGGTCAGCGTGGCCATGGCCGAGCAGATCGCGGACATCTTCACCGAGGTCGTCATCGCGCCCGCCTACGCGGACGGCGCGGTGGACGTGTTGGCGCGCAAGAAGAACGTGCGCCTGCTGGTCGCCGAACCGCCCGTGCGCGGTGGTGCGGAGTTCCGTCCGGTGTCCGGTGGGCTGCTGATGCAGCAGATCGACACGATCTCGGCGGAGGGCGACAACCCGGTCAAGTGGACGCTTGCCACCGGCGACCCGGTCGACGAGCAGACCCTCGCCGACCTCGCCTTCGCCTGGCGTGCGATCCGCACCGTCAAGTCCAACGCGATCCTGCTCGCGCACGACGGCGCCTCCGTCGGCGTCGGCATGGGCCAGGTCAACCGGGTCGACGCGGCCCGCCTCGCGGTGTCCCGGGCCGGGGATCGGGCCAAGGGCGCGGTCGCCGCGTCCGACGCCTTCTTCCCGTTCCCGGACGGCCTACAGGTGCTGCTCGACGCGGGCGTCCGCGCCGTGGTGCAGCCCGGCGGTTCCGTGCGCGACGCCGAGGTGATCGCGGCAGCCGAAGCCGCCGGTGTCCCGCTTTACCTCACCGGCACGCGGCACTTCGCCCACTGATCGTGAAAGCCAGCCGGGAGGCGGTACTCGCGTACCGGATCGCCGCGCAGGGCCTGCGGCGCGACACCACGTCGCCGCAGGCCCTGGCGATCCTGGAACTGGGCGTGCAGAACACGCCGCCCGGCTCGGCCCGGCTGGCCTGCGCCGCCCGCCTTCCGTCGACCCCGACGGACTTCGCGGGCCTGCGCATCGCCTGGACCTACCGGCTCTCCCCGCACCTGCACCACGAGACCGATCTCCCGGGCATCGCCGCCGCACTCTGGCCCTCGACCGAGGCCGACGCGGTGACCAGGCTGAGTTGGCCGAGCGCTCGCCTGGCCGGCACCGGCCTGTCCGCGACGCGGGTGATCGAGCAGGCCACCGATGCCATGATCGAGGTGCTTGCCGAGCCGATGACCAAGGGCGCGGCCAGCGCTGCCGTCACCGAACTCGTCCCCGAGCCGCTCACCATGTGGTGCAAGGCGTGCCAGTCCCGGCACATCTACGACTCGCTGTTCCGGCTGACCGGCGGACTGGCAGGCGCCTGGCTCGACACCGACGCGAACCCGACCCTGCTCACCCCCCTCCCCAACTGGACCCGCCCCGCCTTCGACCAGGCCAGCCGGACCGATCTCATCCGCGCCTACCTCCGGTTCCTCGGCCCGGCGACGCCCGCCGAAGTCGCCGACTTCCTCAGCGTCAACAAGACCGAACTGGCCGCGCACTGGCCAGACGACCTGGTCGAGGTCGACGTCGACGGCACCCCCGGCGCCTTCCCTGCTGAGGAGATCGACGCCCTGCGCAACCCGCCCGAGCCGCCCCGGGTGCGCCTCCTCCCACCCGGCGATCCGTACCTGCAGACCAGAAACCGGCGGATGATCGTGCCGGATGCCAAGGCGCAGAAGGTGTTGTGGCGCATCCTCGGCAATCCGGGCGCCGTGCTCGTCGACGGGGAGGTCGTCGGAGGCTGGCGCGCGAAGGCGGCCGGCAGACGTCGCCTGGACATCCAACTCGAACCGTTCGGCGAACTCCCGCCCGACATCGGTCCCGAACTCGACGCGGAAGCGCACGCGGTCGCCGCGGCCCGCGGCATCGCGGACGCCACCATCGGCTAAACCATTGGTCCGGATTTCCTCCGATCGATACATTGGCCGAATGGGCAGTCCTTATGTGCAGAACGGCTTCCGAGGCAGATTCGACTGGGGACTGACCGGGGCGACGAACCTGGCGCCGAACGTCGCCGTCGTCGCGGTGTTCGACGTCCTCTCGTTCACGACCGTGTTGACGGTCGCGCTCGACAACGGGATCGAGGTCTTCCCGTTCCGCTGGCGCGACGAGCGCGCCGCGGCGTTTGCCGAGGAACACGACGCGACGCTCGCGGTCGGCCGGTCCGAGGCGAAACCGGGCGACATCACCCTCTCCGCGTCGACCATCCGCGCGGCCACGAACGTCGAGCGGCTCGTGCTGCCCTCGCCGAACGGCTCGACCATCGCGCACGACGTCGCCGAACTCGGCGTCACCGTGATCGGCGTGTCCCTGCGCAACGTGGCAGCCGCCGCCGACTGGACCGTCCGCACGCTCGCCGAGGCGCCCGACGCGTCGGTCGCGGCCATCGCGGCAGGCGAACGCTGGCCGGACCGGTCACTGCGCCCGGCCGTCGAGGACATGTGGGGCGCGGGCGCCTACCTCGCCGCGCTCGCCGAACGCGGATTCGGCCCGCTCTCCCCGGAGGCCCGCGCCGCGACCGCCGCCTACGAATCGGTAGCCGGCGACTTCGCCGCCGAGCTGCGTGCCAGCGTCAGCGGACAGGAACTGATCACGTACCACCACGCGGCCGACGTCGAGGCCGCCACCGAGGTCAACTCGACCAAGGTCGTCCCGCTGCTCACCGGCGAGAGCTTCACCGACGCGGGCTAAGCCTCGTTGGCCTCCTGCACCAGCCAGCCGTTGCCGTCCGGGTCGCTGAACGACACGAACGAGTTGTATTTCCCGCGCGCCGGATCGGGTCCGGACTTCTGGACGCCATCCTCGAAATGGAACACCTCGCTCACCGGTGCCCCGCGCCCGCTCAGTTCGGCGTGCGCCGCCTCGATGTCGGTAACCACCAGATGCAACCCCTGCACCGGGCCCGTCGACTCGGCGTTGCGCATCAGCGTGACCGAGCAGGCCGAACCGGGCGGCGTCAGCTGCACGATCCGGAAGTCCTCGCCCGCGCTGTGGTCCACGTCGAGCCCGAAGCCGATCTTGTCCAGATAGAACTGCTTGGCCCGGTCGACGTCGGTCACCGGGAGCAGGATGAGTTCGAGTTTCCAGTCCATCACTTCACCATTTCGGTGGGCCGTTCGGATTCGCTCGCTTGAACCTGTCCCAGGCTCGCATATCGCGTCGCGCGTCCGCGATCGACCTCTGAACCTGGTCGCCGCCGCGCAGCGAGTTGCCTCTGCGCCGTGACCGGCGATCCACCAGGAACGCCCAGACGAGCCCCACGACGATCAGCCCGCCGATGATTGCCAGCGCCGTCACCATGGCCCGAGTATGGGCCGGTGGCCGCGCCCGGTGCCAGCGATTTCGACACGCCCGGCGGAGGAGTGTTCACTGTGCGCGAAAGGGCGCCCTCGACCTGCCGATTCGGCCAGTGGGGCCGAAAACCCGCGCTGTGAAAAGGAAAACGCGCGCAGAGCCGGTTTGACAGCGCGGCGATCTTAGGGTTGTATGAGCACATCGTTCGAACATGTGTTCGAAGGTGTGAGCGGGGCCGACGTCGGGGGTCGGCTAGCTCGTACCGCCGTCTTCCCCACGGCGGTTCGCACAGTCAACAGGGTGTGCGGGCTACGTGTGGAGGTGGGTCGGTGTCCGCGTCAGTGACCTCGCTGGCCACGCGTGGCGTTCCTCCAGGCGCCGTGCGGGTGGCGAGCGAGCTTACCGAGGCTCCGGCCGACCTGGCGGTGGGGCGGGTGTTGCCGGTTCGCGCGGAACTGGCTGACCTGTTGCCCCTTGGTGGCCTGCGGCGCGGGAGCACGATTTCGGTGCGCGGATCGAATTCGCTGCTCCTCGCGCTGCTGGCCACCGCGACCAGCAGTGGTTCCTGGGCGGCCGTGGTGGGCCTGCCGGAACTCGGCCTGACCGCGGCCGAGGAGTTCGGCGTCGTGCCGCAGCGGTTGGCCGTGGTGCCGAAGCCCGGGGGCGAGCTGGTTTCCGTGGTCGCCGCGCTGCTCGACGGGATGGACCTGGTCGTCGTCGGCGCCGCCGGGCTGGGCAGGCTCGGTCGGCGAGGCAACGAGCTGGCCAAGCGCCTCTCGGCACGCGCCCGCCACCGCGGCGCGGTGCTCATCGCCGCGGGCGGTGTCTGGCCAGGGACCGACCTTGAGCTGTGCTGCACCGAGATGCACTGGCTCGGCCTCGGCGATGGTCACGGATACCTGGCCGAGGGCAAGCTGGAGATCGCGGCGACGGGCCGAGGCGCGGCCGCCCGATCCAGGGAAGGCACGGCGGTGCTCGCGTGCGCGGCCGGCTCGAACCTGGCCAACCCGAACTCAGCAACCCCGGCCGCGACCACTCCGACCGCGACCACTCCGACCCGTGACCCGTTCAAGGCGCCCGTCGAGCTGGTCGGGTGACCGCATGACCAACCAGCGCAAGCCAGGCACGCCCGCGTCCACGATCGAAGATCCACAATGGACAGAATCGGCGGATGGCGCGGCGGATTCACCCTGGCCGTCCATCCCCGCGAACCTGATCCCCCCGCACCTGACGAACGCCACGGCGTCAACTCGGCCGATGCGGATGCTGGTGGTCTGGTGTCCGGACTGGCCGGTCATCGCGGCCGCGGCCGCTGCCGGGGCGCCGCCGTTGGCGCCGGTCGCGGTGGTGCTGGCCAATCGGATCCTGGCCTGCTCGGCGACCGCGCGCGCCAGGGGAGTGCGGCGCGGGATGCGGCGGCGGGAGGCGCAGGGCTGCTGCACCGATCTGCTCGTCTTCGTGGCCGATCCGGATCGGGACGAGCGGTCCTTCGAGCCGGTCGCGGCGGCGGTCGAGGAGTTGGCGCCCGGCGTGGAGGTGGTGCGGCCCGGGTTGGTCGCGGTGCCGGCGCGTGGGCCTGCCGGTTACTTCGGCGGCGAGGAGGCGGCGGCCGAGCGGCTGGTGGATCAGGTCGCGTCGCGGACCGGGGTGGAGTGCCAGGTCGGCGTCGCCGACGGGTTGTTCGCGGCGGTACTGGCCGCGCATCGCGGAGTGCTGGTGCCGGCGGGCGGGAGTCCGGCGTTTCTGGCGCCCAGGCCCGTCAACGAACTGGCCGAGTTCATCGGGCAGGTGGGGCTGGACCGGACCGGGCCGAACGCGGTCGGCCGGAACAACGGCAAGGGGGCGGACGGCAGGCGGCAGGTCAGCGCCGGGCTGATCGCGCAGCAGATCGACCTGGTCGACCTGTTGCGCAGGCTGGGTTTGCGCACGCTCGGCGCGTTCGCCGCGCTGTCCGAGAACGAGGTGGCGTCGCGGTTCGGCGCGGACGCGGTGTTGGCGCATCGGCTGGCCGGTGGGGTTGCCCAGCGACCGCCGGACCGGCGCAGTCCGCCGCCGGAGCTGATGATCACCCAGGTGCTCGACCCGCCCGCCGATCGGGTGGACGCGGTGGCGTTCGCGGCGCGGACGGCGGCGCAGCGCTTGCACGAACTGCTCGGGTCCTACGGGTTGGCGTGCACGCGGCTGGCCATCGATGCCGAGACCGAGCACGGCGAACGGCACAGTCGGGTCTGGCGCTGCGCCGAGCCGCTGACCGTGCACGGCATCGCGGATCGGGTGCGGTGGCAGCTCGACGGCTGGCTGCGCACGGCGCGGCTGCGGTCCGGGGTGTGCCTGTTGCGGTTGTGGCCGGAGGAGGTCGTCGACGGTCGTTCGCTGCAACTGGAGTTGTTCGCGGGCGGCGGCGCGACCGCGGCCGACGACGAACGGGCGGCGCGCGCGTTGCTCCGGGTGCAGAGCCTGCTCGGGCCGGAGGGGGTGTTCACGCCGTTGCCGGACGGGGGACGCGGGCCAGCGGAGCGGGTCAACGCGGTGGCGTGGGGCGACGAGCGGGTGGCGCGGTTCGGGCCGGAGTTGCCGTGGCCGGGTCAGCTGGTGCGGCCCGCGCCGTCGACGGTGCCGGTCGACCCGCCGCCCGCGCGGGTGCTCGACGAGCAGGGCGAGCAGGTGACGGTGACCGAGGACGACCGGCTCACCGCGCGGCCCGTCCGGGTTGTGGTCGGGGGGAAGCCGCGCGCGGTGCTGGGCTGGGCCGGGCCGTGGGTGGTCGACCGGCAGCCGAGCATGGCGGGCGGTGCGCTCCGGCTGGCGCGCGTCCAGGTGTTGTTGGCGGGGGAGGAAACGGCGGAGAGAAAGGGCGAACTCGCCCTGTTGCTGCGTACGTCAGGCGATCGATGGCTGGTGGAAGGGATATACGACTGATGTTCGAGGAATTCCGGCCGGTGTCCAGCACGGGTTCGGCGAATGTCCGGTGGTTTCACGAGCTGGTGGACATCGAGTCCACTGTAGATGGTGGTGCGCTCGGCTGGTTCCCGGCCGACGGCGACCATCCTCGGCGGGCCGTGGCGATTCCCGGGCAGCGCTGCCCGGCCGGGGAGTACTGAGCGCGCCATGGGCTGGGACAGTTCGCCGTTGCGCTGGTCGGAGATGGAGCAGGTGCTCTCCGGCCGTCCCACGCCGCCCGGCTCGGGTGACGGCGGGGATTCGCCTGCGTGGACCGGGCGGCGCATGCCGTACCAGGCCGCGCGGCGGGACAAGCCCAGAGCGGGGCTGGAACCGAACCGGCCGAAGAACGCCCCCTACGCCGAGCTGCACTGCCATTCGAACTTCAGTTTCCTGGACGGCGCGAGCCATCCCGAGGAACTCGTCGAACGAGCGGCCGAACTCGGGCTGGACGCGATCGCGCTCACCGACCACGACGGCATGTACGGAGTGGCGCGGTTCGCCGAGGCAGGCCGCGAACTGGGCGTGCGCACCGCGTACGGCACCGAGCTGTCCATGGGGCTCTCCGTGCCGCAGAACGGCATGGCCGATCCGGAGGGTGAGCATCTGCTGCTGCTCGCCAGGGACGCCGAGGGCTACGGCAAGTTGTGCCGAACGATCACCAACGGCCAGCTCGACGAGCACGACGGCGTCGTCGATCCGGAGACCACGCGCACCGAGAAGGGCCGCCCGATCTACGACATCGAGCGGGTCGCGGCCGACGTGCGTGGCTACTGCGCGGTGCTGACCGGGTGCCGCAAGGGCGCGGTGCGCAGGGCGCTGGTCGAGGAGGGGCCGCTGGCCGCGCAGCGGGAGCTGCGGAAGCTGATCGGCCTGTTCGGCCGGGAGCAGGTCTATGTCGAGCTGATCGATCACGGGTTGCAGCTGGACTCGGTGCACAACGATCTGCTCGCCGGCCTTGCCGAGGATTTCAACCTGCCGGTGGTCGCCTCGAACGTGGTGCACTACGCGCGCCGGGAGCGGGGCAGGCTGGCCGAGGTGCTGGCCGCGGTCCGGGCCAGACGCAGCCTGGACGAGATGGCGGGCTGGCTGCCGCCCGCGCCGACCGCGTACCTGCGATCCGGGCTCGATCAGCGCGAACGCTTCGTTCGCTACCCGAACGCGGTGACCGGCGCGGCGATTCTCGGTGTCGAGTGCTCGTTCGACCTGCGGCTGGTCGATCCCGGTCTGCCGCCGTTCCGGGTGCCGGAGGGCCACAGCGAGTCGAGCTTCCTGCGGTACCTGGTGTTCGAGGGCGCCGCGCTGCGTTACGGCACCGAGGCGGACAACCCCAAGGCGTACCGGCAGATCAGGCACGAGCTGAACGTCATCAACAAGCTGGGCTTCCCCGGGTACTTCCTGATCGTCTGGGACATCGTGAAGTTCTGCCGCGACAACCACATCCTCTGCCAGGGGCGCGGGTCGGCGGCGAACTCCGCGGTGTGTTACGCGCTGGGCATCACCAAGGTCGACGCGGTGCGGTGGAACCTGCTGTTCGAACGCTTCCTCGCCCCGGCCCGCGACGGCTATCCGGACATCGACCTGGACATCGAGTCGGACCGGCGGGAAGAGGCCATCCAGTACGTCTACGAACGCTACGACCGGCTGCACACCGCGCAGGTGGCCAACGTGATCAGCTACCGCGCCCGGTCCTCGGTCCGCGAGATGGCCAAGGCGCTCGGCTATTCGCCGGGGCAGCAGGATGCGTGGAGCAAGCAGATCGACCGCTGGGGACCGTTCGAGTCCACAAAGGATGATCTCGGTCCCGAGGTGCCGAAGGACGTGCTGGAGTTCGCGGCGCAGGTGGAGAACTTTCCCCGGCATCTGGGCATTCACTCCGGCGGCATGGTGATCTGCGACAAGCCGGTGTCCGAGGTGGTGCCGATCGAGTGGGCGCGGATGGCCAAGCGCAGCGTGTTGCAGTGGGACAAGGACGACTGCGCCTCGGTCAAACTGGTCAAGTTCGACCTGCTCGGGCTGGGCATGCTCTCCGCGCTGCACTACATGATCGACCTGGTCGACTCCTACCTGGACGACCCGATCGACATCGGGAAGCTCGACCTGGAGGACAAGAACATCTACGACATGCTCAGCAGGGCGGACTCGGTCGGCGTGTTCCAGGTGGAGTCGCGGGCGCAGATGGCGACGCTGCCCCGCCTGCGGCCCAAGGAGTTCTACGACCTGGTCGTCGAGGTCGCGCTGATCCGGCCCGGCCCCATCCAGGGCGGTTCGGTGCATCCCTACATCCGGCGCCGCAAGAGCGACCGGAAGGAAGACCACAAGGCGGACCATCCGCTGATGGAGCCGGCACTGAAGCGAACCCTTGGCGTGCCGCTGTTCCAGGAGCAGCTGATGCGGATCGCGGTCGACGTGGCCGGGTTCGACGCGGGCGAGGCGGACGAACTGCGCAGGGCCATGGGCGCGAAGCGGTCGACCGAGCGGATGAACCGGCTGAAGGAGCGGTTCTACGCGGGCATGGCCGACAGGGACATCACCGGCGAACTCGCCGACCGGATCTACACCAAGCTGCTCGCGTTCGCCAACTTCGGCTTCCCGGAGAGCCACGCGCACAGCTTCGCGCACCTGGTCTTCTCCAGCGCCCACTTCAAGTACTACCATCCGGCCGCTTTCTGCGCGGGCCTGCTTCGCGCGCAGCCCATGGGTTTCTACTCGCCGCAGTCGCTGGTCGCGGACGCGCGGCGGCACGGGGTGATCGTGCGCGGCCCGGACATCAACGTGAGCCTGGTCCACCCGCGCCTGGAAGCGGACGAGCGGAGCACGGGCGGCTGGGCGGTGCGGCTCGGGCTGGCCGCGGTGCGCAAGATCGGCGAGACCCTTGCCGAGAACATCGTCAAGGAGCGCGACCGCGACGGGGCGTTCACCGATCTCGCCGATCTGGGCAACCGGATTCGGTTGGTCACGCCGCAGGTCGAGGCGTTGGCGACCGCGGGCGCGTTCGACGGGTTCGGGTTGGCGCGCCGGCAGGCGTTGTGGGCGGCGGGCGCGGCGGCGGCGGAACGGCCGGACCGGTTGCCGGGCACCGCGGTCGGCCTGAACGCGCCGGAACTGCCGCTGATGGACGAGGTGGAGATCGCCGCGGCGGACGTGTGGGCGATGGGCATCTCCCCGGACAGCTTCCCCACCCAGTTCGTCCGGGAACGGCTCAACCGGCTCGGCGCGCTGCCCGCGGCCGAGGTGGGCAGCGCGGAGCACAAGGACCGGGTGCTGATCGGCGGCGCGGTCACCCATCGGCAGCGACCGGCGACCGCGAGCGGGGTGACCTTCCTCAACATCGAGGACGAGACCGGCATGATCAACGTGATCTGCTCGCCCGGCCTGTGGGCGCGGTACCGCACGGTGGCGCGGACCAGCGCTGCGCTGCTGATCAGGGGCACGGTGGAGAAGGCGGACAACGTGGTCAGCGTGGTCGCGGAGCGGTTGGCCCCGCTCGACCTGCGGGTGCCGTCCCGATCCCGGGATTTCCGTTAGAGCGGTGGGCATCCGGATCAGCACCCAGCACTGGCCGTCGGCCGAACGGGCCGCGGTTGCCTGGTTGCGGCATCGGGTGACCCGGCGCAGCAGGACGTTAGCGGCGCGGGCGATCGGCGAGGTGCTGTCGGAGTCGCTGCGCTACATCAGGGCGATGGCGCGGCGGCGCGAGGCCATGTGCGGGGACGTGTTCCCGGAGCACGACTACCACGCGCAGATCGGCGAACTCGCCGACCTGTGCGCGAACCTGCTGCCCGGCCTCGCCCCGGGCGGTCGACCGAACGAGACGCTCAAGTCCACCTGGGACAGTCGAAGCGTGCCAGGACGGCAGTGGATCCGGCGCTGTCTCGCCGTCCACGACCTGGTGCTGGACGACATCATCGACACTCGGTGACCGATCCGGCCGCAGGGTCGCCCATCGGGGTCAGCGCGCCGGTCCGGGGAAACGCGGCGCGGCGATTATGGTCGGCCCGCATCTGATCAGGATCGGCACTGGGCGGGATCTCCGAGGTGAACATCGACACACGGCGCGGCGCCGTCCTCGCCCTGCGCCCATCGCGTGGCCAATTGATGCCCCGGTTCAACCCGCGAAATCGGCAGCGCGAGAATTCTGCTCGACAGCAACGGAATCCCGCCCCCCAACGAAACGATCAGGTCCACCATCGTGGCAACCCGACTCATCAGCAGCCTCCGGCCGATGCCGGTCACCCAACCGCAACGGCGCCTGCCCGGCGACGGCTACCTGCACGCCCGCCGGCGCCGCGCAGGCCAGGCAGGCTGGTCCTTGTTGCGTTCCTGGTTGTCCTCGCGCTAGCCATCGTCGCGGTCTGCACCGTCGCAGCCCGAGCCGGTTCCGGCGCGAAACCCCCTGGGTCGGTCGCCGCCGATCCGCTGTCCTCCGGTGCCGCGCAGGCCGCGGTGAACGCGGTCGACGCGCAGGCCACCGGGGGTGTCGAGTACGGCGTCGCGGTGCTCGATCGGGCGACCGGCACGGAAACCCTCGGCAAGGCCGGTAGCGCCCAGTTCTACTGCGCGTCCGTGCTCAAGCTGTTCCTGGTCACCGACCTGCTGCACCAACAGGAACAGGGCGCGATCACCCTGTCCCAGAGCGACAACGACGACATCAGGCTGGCCCTCACCGAGTCCGACGACGCGGCCATGGACGCGCTGTGGGAGAACTACGACGGTCCGTCCGCGATCAACGCGTTGATCGGCCTCGCGCATCTCCAGGACACCCAGGTGCCGGCCAACATCAACAGGACCGGCGAGTGGGGCGAGACGCTGATCTCCGCGCGCGACGTGCTCGCCGTCTACTCCTACGTGCTGACGCAGCTGAACGCGACCGACCGGAACCTGGTCGTCGGCGACCTCAACAGCGCTACGCCGACCGGGTATCAGGGCTTCGACCAGTCGTTCGGCCTGCTCGGCCCGACCCGCGACGGCGCGACCAAGGCCAAGCAGGGCTGGATGAGCTACCAGCACCGAATCATGCTGCATACAACCGGCATTCTGGACAGCAGGAACCAGGTCGTGGTCGCGATTCTGTCTGCCCGACCCGGCCCGCTCGGCGCGTATCAACCCGCTGAGCAGCAGCTCAACGCCGCGACCGCCGCGCTGGTCAGCGCACTGAAGCAAAATGCATAACTATACATAAGCGTTGATTGTTATGCTCGCAACATGACCATGACAGTCGATCTCGATCGGTTGCTCCGGGCCGGGTGGCCCGCGCACACGGAGGTGCCGGTCGACGGTTGGATCGTCCGGCTCTCCTCGGGCGTCACCCAGCGCGCCAACTCGGTCCTACCCCTCACCGCGCCTGCCGACCTCGCGGCCACGCTCGATCGCGTCGAGCAGCTCTACCGCGCCCATGACGTCACGCCCAGCTTCCAGATCGGCCCGAACGCCCAGCCCGAGCACCTCGACGAGGTGCTCGCCGAACGCGGTTACCAGGCGGGCAGCAAGGCGAACATCGACATCGCGGCCGTCGAGGACGTGCTGGCCGCCCTCGTCGACAGCGACTCCGCTCCGGTGCGGGTCAGCGGCGAACCGGACGCCGACTGGATGGACCTGTGGTGGTCGGTCGACCCTCGGGGCAACGAGGCGGCCAAGGCGGTCGCGCACAAGATTCTGCTCGGCGGCGACGCGCGCTACGCCGTCCGTCGTGACGAACACGGTGCGTCGGCGATCGGCCGACTCGCGCTCGTCGGCGACTGGGCCGGCCTCTACTGCCTGGCCGTCCGGCCCGATGCGAGGCGCACCGGCCAAGCAGGCTCGATCATCCGCGCCCTCCTCGAACAAGCCCGTGACCAGGGCGTTCGGCACGTCTGGCTCCAGGTACTCGCGGACAACCACGGTGCACGGGCCCTCTACCGCAGGCTCGGCTTCCACACGGCCGCCGAGTACCACTACCGGCGCCTGGGATAGCCGACTGAGTTTGTCGGTGCGGTGATGTTCACTGGTCGACATGGTTGACGTGCGACTGCGGGCGTGGAGCGAGGCCGCCTTCGACGTGCTGCGTCGGGCGAACACACCCGAGATGATGACCTACCTCGGCGGGCCCGAGTCCGCGGAGAAGCTGGCCGACCGGCAGCGCCGCTACCTCGCCCTGGACGAACCGGGTGCGGGACAGATGTTCCTGGTCATCGCGGACGGCGAGCCCGCGGGCGTGGTCGGCTACTGGGAACACGAGTGGGACGGCAAGACCAGTTATGAGGCGGGCTGGAGCGTGCTGCCGGAGTTCCAGGGCCGGGGTATCGCGGTCGCCGCGCTCCGACTGGTCATCGACGACGCCCGCGGCGTGGCGAAGCACGCCACACTGCACGCGTTTCCGAGTATCCACAATGGAGCGTCGAACGCGGTGTGCCGCAAGGCCGGCATGATCCTGGCCGGCGAGTGCGACTTCGAGTACCCCAAGGGCAACCCGATCCGCGGCAACGACTGGTACCTCCAGTTATGAAGCCTGCGCAGGCGCGCCGTGCCAGGAGCGCCAGAGCGCGGCGTAGGCCCCGTCCGCGTCCAGCAGTTCGTCGTGGCTGCCCAGTTCGGTGAGCCTGCCCTCGTCGATCACCGCGACCCGGTCCGCGTCGTGCGCGGTGTGCAGCCGGTGCGCGATCGCGATCACCGTTCGTCCGGCGAGCACCGCGCCCATGGCGCGTTCGGCGTGCCGGGCCGTGCTCGGGTCGAGCAGCGAGGTCGCCTCGTCCAGGATCACCGTGTGCGGATCGGCGAGCACCACCCTGGCCAGCGCGAGTTGCTGCGCGCGGGCCGGGTCCAGCTCCTCGTCCGTGCGGCCCAATATGGTATCCAGGCCGTCGGCCAGTTCGCGTGCCCAGCGTGCGTCCACTGTGTCCAGTGCGGCGAGCATGTCCTCGTCGGACGCGTCCGGGGCGGCCATGGCGAGGTTGTCCCGCAGGCTGCCCAGGAACACGTGGTGTTCCTGGGTGACCAGGATGATCCGCCGCCGCTGCTCCTCCGGGCTCAGCTTGACGACGGGCACGCCGCCGACGGTGATCCGGCCTGCCTTGGGCGCGTCGATCCCGGCCAGCAGCCTGCCCAGCGTCGACTTGCCGGCGCCGGAGGGCCCGACCACGGCCAGCCGTTCGCCGGGTCGCACGGCCAGGTCGACGTCGTGCAGCACGTCATGTTCGTCGTGATAGGCGTAGCGGACGCCGCGCACCTCGATCCGGTCGTCGGCCGGCACCTCCTCGCTCGGCGGCGGAGGCGGCGGCAGCTGCGCCAGCCCGGTGACCCGGGCGAACGACGCGCTGCCGCGCTGGAGGTACTCGGTCCACATCAGCAGCTGGTCGACCGGCTCGACCAGCTGCCACATGTACAGGCTGGCCGACGCGACCGCGCCGAGCGTGAGCAGGCCGTGCAGATAGCCGACGCCGCCGACGACCAGGATCACCGCGATCGGCAGCAGGTAGCCGAACTCGAGGATCGGGAACCACCTGCTGCGCAGCCACAATGTGCGCATCCGGGTGGCGAAGCCGGCCTGCATGGCCCGTTCGCCCGCCGCGATCCTGCGCTGTTGCAGGCGGAACGCGTCCACCGTGCGTCCGCCTTCCGCGGTCGTGGCCAGGGTTTCGGACAGGTCCGAGTTGGCGTCGCCCTCGGCGAGGTAGGCAGGTCGCGCCCGGCGCAGGTACCAGCGGGTGCTCACGGCGAACAGCGGCAGCGCCACGAACCCGCACAGGCCGAGCAGTGGACTGACCACGAACGTGGCCACGAAGATGAACGTCGTCTGCAACGCGGCCGAGATCACCGTCGGGCCCGCTTCGCGCAGCATGTTGCCGATCACCGACACATCGGCCGAGCTGCGCGTCATCAGATCGCCGGTGCCGGCCCGTTCCACCACCGAGGTCGGCAGCGCCAGCGCGCGGTCGATGAAGTCGATCCGTAGCGTGGACAGCGTCCGCTCGCCGAACCGGAAACCCGCGTACCGGGCGTAGCGGGTGAGCAGCAGCTGGAGGACCGCGAAACCGATGATCAGCGCGCCTAGTATGTCTATTGTGGACAACTGGGTGCCGGGGTGGACCGCGTTCACGATCTGGCCGAGCAGCCACGGCCCGGCCAGGCTCGCCACCGCGGCCAGACTGTTCAGCGCGACGATCACCGCGACCGCCCTGCGATCCGTGCGGATCAGCTCGGCCACGATCCGGCGCACCGTCCGCCCGTCCGCGACCGGCAGTCGCCACTCGCCGTCAGGCTGCTGACTCAGCTGAGTCATCCGAGTCCCCCTCCCCGCGGAACACCAGCTCGCGATAGTCGGCGCGGTCGCGCAGCAATCCTGCGTGCGTCCCGGTCGCCGCGACCTTCCCGTTCACCAGGAACACGACCTCGTCCGCGCGGTCCAGCAGCAGCGGAGACGTCGCCACCAGCAGCGTGGTCCGGCCGGCCCGAGCCGCGCCGACCCGCTGCGCGATCAGCGACTCGGTGTGCGCGTCCACGGCCGAGGTCGGTTCGACCAGCAGCAGTACCTCCGGATCGGCCAGCAGCGCGCGGACCAGCCGCAGCCGCTGCCGCTGCCCACCGGAGAGGTTCGTCGCGCGCGCCTGGATCCGGGCGCTGAGCCCGGCCGGCAAGCCCTCCAGGACGTCCCGCGCGGCGGCCAACCGAATGGCCTCGGCGATCTCGTCGTCGGAGTGGTCGGCCGCGGTGTGCACCACCTCGCGCAGCGCGCCGGCGAACAGGTACGCGTCGTTGTCCGCGACCAGGATCCGTTGCCGCACCTCCGCCAGCGCCACCTCGCGCAGCGGCCGTCCGCCCCAGGTGGCCGCCGAGTCGACATAGCGACCCAACCGGTCGACCAGCGCGACCGCGTCGGCCGACCGCGCCGTCACCAGCGCCGTGGTCCGACCGGCGACCAGGCGCAGTCCCGAGTCCGGGTCGACCAGGTCGGCAGGCTCGGCGGGTCCGGCGCCATCACAGTCCACAATGGCCGGAGCGAGGCTCAGCACCCTGGTCACCCGCCGCGCCGCGACCAGACCCCGGCTGAGCTGCTCGACCGCCTCGATCATGAATCCCACCGGTACGACCAGCACCAGCACGTACCCGTACACGGCGACGAGCTGGCCGACGGTGATCTCGCCCAGCACCGCCTCGCGCGCGGCCAGCCAGGTCACCACGGCCAGGAAGATCCCGGGCAGGCCGACACTCAGCGCCTCGACCCAGCTGATGACGCCACCGACCCGAAAGCCCGTCGCGCGCAGCTCCTCGGACGCCTCCCGGTAGCGCCGCGCGAACATCGGCTTGCCGCCGATCCCGCACAGCACCCGGAGGCCGGCCACGATGTCGCCGGCACGCGCGGTCAGCTCGCCCTGTTCGGCGCGGTACGCGGTCTGCGTCTCGCGCAGCCTGTGCAACAGCGGCCCGACCAACAACACGATCACCGGCACGCCGAGCAGCACCACCATGGCGAGCTGCGTCGAAACGCCGAACAGCACCACCGCGATCGCGCCGTAGGTGAGCACCGCGGCGAACCCCGGCCCGACAAACGTTTGCGCCTCGCTGATCGCGCTCACGTCCGACCCGCCGATGCTGACCACCTCGCCGGCCGACACCCGATCCGGGAACGTCGCGCCCAGCCGCACCGCCTGCCGGATGACCACCGCGACCGTCCGGTACGCGGCGTCGATCCGGATGAACGTCATCAGCCGGTGCCGCATCAGGCCCAGCACAGCGGCCACCGCGCCGAAGCCGACGATGGCCGACCCCCAGCCGAACAGCGCCGCGATGTCGTGCCGGCGCAGCCCGTCGTCGATCGCGGCGGAGATGAAGTAGGGCGGCAGGATCAGGTTGAACATCCACGAGACGCTGACCACCGCGGCCAACACCGCCCAGCGCCACTGGCGGATCACCAGCCACCACAGGTACCTGCGCGGCCCTCGGCTGTCCGGCTTCCCCGGCTGTGCGACTGACAGTGTCCGGACCATGACACCGACGGTAGCCAAGGCGACGCGCCGCATGAAAACGATTTATTCCGGCCCGGCGCGGGTCACTGAGTCGTGCAGATCTCGCCACCGAGGGCACGCGGATGCCGCTGGCACGGCATAGAGTCCAGATTGTGGATGAGACCAGTGAACAGCAGTACACGTTCGAGATCGGCAAGGACGGGCTGAGCACCATCGTGATCGGCTACGACGACACCCCGCCCGCGCTGGACGCGCTCGCCTGGGCAGCGGGCCTGGCCCGGCGAGACAAGGCGCGCATGGTGATCGTGTACGTCGAGGTGCTCTCCAGCCCGGCCTACTGGGTCGCGGCAGGCGCGGTCGCCGCCAACGAGGCGGCCGGCGAGATCGTGCAGGAACTGCACCGCCGCTTCGAGTCGCTGCTCACCTCGCAGGGCCTCGACTGGGAACTGTTGCACGGCAAGGGAGATCCGGCCGGCGTGCTGGAGGCCGTCGCCGAGGAGAAGAAGGCGGACTGCATCGTGGTCGGCCGCTCCCGGCACCGCGGCGGCCTGCTCGGTTCGGTCCCGCGCGGCCTGCTGGCCAAGGCGGCCCGGCCGGTCATCGTCGTGCCCTGAACCGCGTTCGTCCTTCGTCGGTCGGTCATGGGAGGCTGCGCCCGTGACCGACGAACCCACTGACGGCCAGACCTACGTCGACGAGGATTTCAGCGACCGCACGTTCGCCGACAAACAGTGGGAACGAATCACCTTCGAACGGTGCGACTTCAGCGAGGCCGACCTGCATGGCCTCAGCACGAAGAACTGCCGGTTCCTCGAATGCACGCTCGCCAGGATCGACGCGAGCGAGTCGCGGCACACCGCGTCCGCGTTCCACAACTGCACCTTCGAGCGCGCCAACTTCATCCACAGCGGCTTCGAGAGTTGCAGCCTGCTCGGCAGCACGTTCGTCGACTGCCGGCTGCGCACCTGGACCATCCGCGACTCGGACCTGACCCTGGTCGGCCTGTCCCGCGCCGACCTCCGCAAGTGCGACCTGTCCGGCCTTCGGCTGCGCGAGGTCAACCTCACCAGCACGGATCTGCGCGAGGTCGACCTGCGCGAAGCCGACCTGACCGGCGCCCGCCTCGGTGACGCCCGGCTCGACGACGCCGACCTGCGCGGCGCGCGCATCGACCCCAACGGCCTCGTCCAGGCGAACCTGCGCGGCGCCCGCGTCGACATCGACACCGCGATCGCCTTCGCCGCCGCGCACGGCCTTGTCATCGGCTGAACAAGGGAAAGCGCCGGTCAGCTTTCGCTGACCGGCGCCTCCGTTGGCTTTCTCGAACCTCAGGCCGGCGGTTCGCCCGCCTCGACCTCGATCACGTCGCCCGTCTCGATCAACTCGTTGACCGCGTACGGCAGCAGGTAGGCGGTGCCGCCACCGGGCTGCTCGAACCACGGGATCGCACTGCCCATCAGCGCCTGCAACGGCCTGCGCACCCGGTACACGTGGTATGGCCGGTGCACCCAGTCCGGCACCAGCGAACGCTGTTCGAACGGCGTGCCGACCGCGTAGGTCAGGTTGCCGTCGCCGACGCCGAAGCGGTCGATCTCGGTGCCGGGCGTCAGTTCGAACAGTCGCAGCCCACGGAACAGGGTCAGCGGCGGCTCACCGCGTAGCGGCTGGATCGGAAACTCGCCGCGCGGCGGACCGGCTCCGTTCACTCCGGCCGGGGCGTCGTTGGGACGGCCCGAACCGGCGTGCGCGTTGGCCGGTTCGTCGACCGGGTTCGGCACCCCGCCGTCGTCCCGCCCCGAGGGCGGTGCCGGGGGAGCCGACAGGCGCGAACCCAGCGGGGACTCGTTGCCGAAGCCCCCCTCGTTCCCGAACCCGCCCTCATGGCCGAACCCGCCTTCGTTCCCGAACGCGGAGTCGTTGGCGAACCCGCCTTCGTTCCCGAATCCGGAGTCGTTGGCGAATCCGGCTTCGCTGGCGAGCGCCGGTTCGCTGCCGAAACGCTGTTCGCCCGGCGAACCCTGTTCGTTGCCGAACCGGCCTTCACCTGCCGCACCCTGTTCGTTCCCGAACCGGCCTTCGCCTGCCGAAGCAGGTTCGTTGCCGAATCCGTCCCGGCCGAAGCCGCCACCACCGGCGAACCCATTGTCATTGCCGAAGGCCGCAGGCTCGTTGCCGAACCCAGCAGGCTGCTCGTTGCCGAAACCGCCGTGTTCGCTGCCGAACCCGGGCGCCTCGTTCCCGAAGCCGGCCGGGTCATTGCCGAACCGGCCTTCGTTGGGGTCGTTGCCGAAACGCTGTTCGTTGCCGAAGCGCTGTTCGTTCGGCGAACCCTGTTCGCCCGCGAAACCAGCCGGTTCGGGCTGTGCCTCCGGTTCGACCGGTGCCGGGCGGCCGCGGCGGGCCGGCACGCGGTCCTGCCGGGCGTCGAGCAGCAGCTTGCCGAGCAGGAACGCGGCGGCGTCACCGGCGTCGTCGAACAGCATCGGCGCGCCGAACTCCTCGTCGAACCAGCCGACCTGCCAACCCTCCTCGACCTGCTCCAGGTACCAGGTGCCGGGCTCGGGCTCGCCGATCCGGTACGCACTGGCCGGCACGCCGAGGTCGGCGAGCCGGGTGTGCAGCGCGTCGATCGTCTGCTCGGGCGTCGGCTTGGCGCGGCCGGCGTCCGGCGGGGGCTCGGGCGTCGGCAGCGGCATGGGCGGCGGGGCCTGCCGCTCCACGTCGGCCTGTGGGCCGGGCGGAGGAGGCATCGGCGCGCCACCGGGCGCGTTCGGCGGGGCCTGGCGCGGGCCACCGGGCGGCGGGCCAGGCGGCCGGGGCGGACCGGGTGGTCGGCCACCGGTGATCATGGCAGCGGCTGCCGTGCGGGTGGCCTCATCGACCTCCGGCACCCGGAACCCGTTCGACCTGGCGTGGTTCACCAGTTCGGGGTCCGGCGGCACGCCGTATCTGCGCAGGTAGTAGTTGACCGCGGCGGGCCAGATCCACACCCCGTCGGTGTGGAAGGCGATCGGCACGGTCTGCCGGCCGTCCTGGGAGAGCCGGTCCACGTCGTTGCCGCGCTCGGGCAGCGCCAGCGGCGCCTCGTCGAGGTACTCGAGCAGGCGTTCCCGGTCGTCGTCGCTGACCGGGGGCCGGTTGACCGATGGACGCCCGTTGGGCGCCGTGCCGTCGAAGATGCGCGCCACCCGGAACCGGGGCGGCCCACCGGGACCGCCAGGTCCACCCGGGCCGCCGGGACCCGCGGGTCCGCCTGGGCCGGGAGGCCCCTGCCGATCCGCGGGCAGCCCGGAGAGCTTGCGCATCAGCCACTCGGGCACGTTCTCCTCGGTACGCGGGAAGAACTGCAGCTCATCGCGATACGCGGGCGGCGGCGGTGGCGTGCGCCACTGTGGCTCGTTGCGGTCGAACTCCAGGTTGTAGCTGGCCGGCCGCTCGATCTCGTACCGGGCGTTGAACCACGTGCCTCTGCCGTCGCGGTACATGCCCGCGCGCAGCTTGGCAAAGCTCATCGCGATGTCGTGCGATGCGGTCCACGCCTGTTCGTTGCCGTCCTCGCCGGTGACCTCGGCGGACAACTCGTAGTACCGACCGGTGGCTCGGAACTCAGCCTTGATCTGCTGCCAGTCATCGGGCGCGGTACGCATCAGGGCGAGCCCGATCTGCTTGACCAGTGCATCCTGGTCGGTCGGGCTCAGCGGTGTTGGAGTTGGAGGAGGTTGGGACACAGTTCCATCTTGTCCTGTGTTCGGCGACATGGTGGTGGAATCGGGTCAACGAGGGTTTCACAATAGCTGGCCGCCGATGCTCCGTACGGGTGACTGTGGCCGCACTCCGGATGTGTGTCCAGAGGACTACTCGGGGTGGTCGTTCGGACACGCAAACCCCCACAGGCGCCTCGGGTCGTCGTCCGGTCGGTGGAGTGAGAGAGGATGGGCTCCGTGAGCGCGACGATCCTGGACGGCAAGAAAACCCGAGACGCCATCTTCGACGACCTGCGGGTGCGGGTCGCGGCCCTCGCCGAGCGGGGCATCGTGCCCGGTCTGGGCACCGTGCTCGTCGGCGACGATCCCGGGTCGCACTCCTACGTCCGGGCCAAGCACCTCGCCTGCGCCAAGGTCGGCATCAACTCGATCCGGCGTGACCTGCCGGCGACCATCTCCCAGGCCGCTCTCGAAAGTGTCATCGACGAGCTGAACGCGGACGCGAGCTGTCACGGATACCTGGTCCAGCTACCCCTGCCGGGTGATCTTGACACCGGTCGGATCCTCGAAAGAGTCGACCCGGCCAAGGACGCCGACGGCCTGCACCCGACCAACCTCGGCAAGCTCGTGCTCGGCGAGCCCGGCCCGCTGCCGTGCACGCCCAGCGGCGCGGTGGCGCTGTTGCGACGCTATGCGGTGCCGATCGCGGGCGCCCAGGTCACCGTGGTCGGTCGCGGGGTGACCGTCGGCCGTCCGATCGGACTGCTGCTGACCAGGCGATCCGAGAACGCGACGGTGACCCTCTGCCACACCGGTACGAAGGACCTGGCCGCCGAGGTGCGCAGGGCCGACATCGTCATCGCCGCTGCGGGCAGCCCCGCGCTGATCACCGCGGACATGATCAAGCCGGGCGCGGCAGTGCTCGACATCGGCATCACCCGCACCGAGTCCGGCCTCGTCGGCGACGTGCACCCCGACGTCCGCGAGGTCGCCGGTCACCTCGCACCGATGCCGGGCGGGGTCGGCCCGATGACCATCGCGATGTTGTTGAGCAACGTCGTCGCGGCGGCCGAGCGGCCGGCCGACTAACGTGCACACCGTGCCCACTCCGACCCCAAGCAGGGGCACTCCCGTCGAAGCCGCCGACTCGGCCGACTCAGCGGCCGACGCGTCGCACACCTTCGTCGACGACACGCCGACCCGGCCCGAGCCGTTGGTCGGCGCCCTGCCCTGCGCACCGTCGACCGCGGATCGCGAGCAGGAACCGGAGACCGAGCACACCCAGCCCGCCGAGCCGCCCACCCGGACGGCGCGCATGCCGCGCGGCCGTCGCATCCTCCAGGCGTTGCGCGGACAGCTGCCCTACGGGCTGGTGCTGTTGACGATGGCGATCGGTCTGCTGCGGATCGTGCAGTACCACTGGCGGGAGGGCTCGGCCTGGATCGGCGGCGCGCTGTTGGTCGCCGCGTTGCTGCGTGCCGTCCTGCCGCCGCGCACCGCCGGCATGGTCGCCGTGCGCGGCCGTGCGGTCGACGTGTTGTGGTGCGTCGGACTGGCCGCCTGCATCATGTTCATCGCCTACACGCTGAAGGCGTGAGAGGCTGCTCACCAGCCGAGTAGCCGACCACATCAAGGTTGGTAACCTGCGCCTACCGGGCGCTCCCGCCCGGTGCGCGGTCCCGGCGTCGAGACCGTCGCAGCCAGGCCGGTCCCGATCAAGTTCACTGGCCTGCCGCGTGCTCGCGCCGAGGTGGACCATTCGAGAACGCGGATCGAGAGGATTTCCTCGTGGCAACTCCAGTCAAGGTCACCGTCACCGGCGCGGCTGGCCAGATCGGGTACTCGCTGCTGTTCCGGATCGCATCCGGCCAGCTGCTGGGGCCCGACACCCAGATCGACCTGAGCCTGCTCGAAATCCCGCAGGCCGTGCAGGCCGCCGAGGGCGTCGCGATGGAACTCGACGACTGCGCGTTCCCGCTGCTGCACAGCATCGGCATCTCCGACGACGCCAAGACCGCGTTCGACGGCGTCAACGTCGCGCTGCTGGTCGGCGCCCGCCCGCGTACCAAGGGCATGGAGCGCGGCGACCTGCTCTCCGCCAACGGCGGCATCTTCAAGCCGCAGGGTGAGGCGCTGAACTCCGGTGCCGCCTCCGACGTGCGCATCCTGGTGGTCGGCAACCCGGCCAACACCAACGCCCTGATCACCCGCGCGCACGCGAAGGACATCCCGGCCGACCGGTTCACCGCCATGACCCGCCTCGACCAGAACCGCGCCGTCGGCCAGCTGGCCAACAAGCTGCAGAAGCCGGTCACCGAGTTCCGCAACGTCACCATCTGGGGCAACCACTCGGCAACGCAGTACCCGGACGTGTTCCACGCCTCGGTGTCCGGCGAGCCGGTGGTCACCGCGCTGGATGACAACGCGTGGATCGAGAACGAGTTCATCCCGACCGTTGCCAAGCGCGGCGCGGCCATCATCGAAGCCCGCGGCGCCTCCTCGGCCGCGTCCGCCGCGAACGCCGCCATCGACCATGTCTACGACTGGGTGCACGGCACCCGCGAAGGCCACTGGATCTCCGCCGCCGTGGTGTCCGACGGTTCCTACGGTGTGCCCGAGGGCCTGGTCTCGTCCTTCCCGGTGACCGCCAAGGACGGCAGGTACGAGATCGTGCAGGGCCTGGAGATCAACGACTTCTCCCGGCAGCGCATCGACGCCTCGGTGAACGAGCTGATCGAGGAGCGCGACGCCGTGCAGGCGCTCGGCCTGATCTGATCGCCGTTTGTCGATGGCCGGCCCCGGTTCGTTCGGGGCCGGCCATTCGCGCTGTCAGGGGTTGGTGGCGTGGGCGTCGATCCAGGGACCGAGGTAGGACGCGCCGTCGGTGAGGATGCCGAGGTGGTTGTCCCCCGGCACGATCGCCAGTGTGTCCGTTGTGGACTTCCTGAGATTCGCGCGAGCGTAGCCGAGGACCTTGGTGGGGTTGAAGACTTCGTCGTGCGCGCCGACCCACAGACCCAGCGGCTTGGTCATGGCGGCCAGGTCGGCGGCGCTGTCGTTCGGGTTCTGGGCCAGCGCCATGTTGACCGTGTACCTCGCGACCAGGCCGGCCGAGTTGATGTCGGCTTGGGTGTAGCCGAAACCCAGTGCCGCGGCGTGGCCGTCGAGCACGCCGTTGCTGATCGCGTTGACGACGAACGGGCGTTGGCAGACCGTGGCGAAGTTCGACGCGTTCGACACTGACTCGGTGTTCGAGTGCAGACCGAAGTCGGGCGAGAGGAACACGTAGCCGCTGACCAGATTGTCGAAGCGGCTCATGCTGTTGAGTACCAGGCCGGCGCCCGCCGAGTGGCCGCCGACGAACTCGGGCAGGTTCGGGTGCGCGGCGTGCACGAACCGCACCGCGGTGTCGGTGTCCTGCCAGACCTGGTCGGGCGTTGGCGCGTCACCGCGTGGGCCGCCCGATGCGCCGTGGCCGCGAATGTCGAACAGGTACGTCGCCACGTGGTACGTGTTCGCGAGTTCCTGGCCCAGTGGCAGGTAGCCGGCGGCGCTGTTCGCGCCGGAGCCGTGGTAGAAGACGAGCGCGGCCACGGGATTCGTTGGCACGTAAGCGTAGTAGGTGAGTGCGGTGCCGTCGGTCGCCGTCACCTGGCCGGTCGGGGTGGCGCCCTCGGTCGACCGGCCGAGTTGGTTCTCGTTCAGCGAACCGGTTGCCGGCACAGGGAACTCGCACGGCCAGAGGGCCACCGCGGCACCTGCTCCGGTGAGCACGACCAGGGCGGCGACGGTGACGCCGACCGCGCCGAGGGCGCCGAAGACGCGCAGGCCGCCGGATCGCGCGGGGCGGGCGCCCGCGCCGGTGGCGAGCCAGGTTCGGGTGTCCGACTTGCTGGCGCGCCAGTAGACGAGCGCGGGGAGGATGAAGCCGGCGGCCGCGGCGGGGCTGCCGAAGCGGATCACCTGGTAGCCGCGGATGGCGACGAGCAACGCCATCAGCACGAGGACCTCGGTCCTGCGGCGGGCGCCGGGCCCGCGTAGGCGGTAGGTGAGCCACCAGCAGGCGACGCCGAACACGACGAGGAGCCAGCCGAAGATCCGCGTGCTGGCCTGGTAGGTCGGGTTCTGTTCGAGCAGGCCGTTGACGACGCTGGTGAAACCGGTCAGCACGAGCAGTACGCGGACCACGACGATGTCGCGGGGTGGTCGCGTCGCCGGGATGGTCATGATTGCTTGCCCTGGTCGGCGTTGTGTTCGGCGATCATCGATTCGGCCGTCGCGCACCAGGACAGCTCGGCTTCGGCCAGGGTGATCGCGTGGGCGCGGACCAGCCAGGCGGCCAGTAGACCCGCCTGGCGGGCGCGGCCCTCCGTACTGCCCAGGGTGGGCCAGTGCGCGCCGGGCACGATGGCCTCGGCTACCTGCCTGCGTTGGGTGGCTTGCTCGCGGCGGTCGGCGATGAGCTGGCGCATCGCCTCCGGACCGGCGTGATCGCTGAACAACAGCTTGACCAGACTCTCGTCGCGGACCTGGGTCGGCGCGGCCGGTTCGAGGAGCCAGTGGCGCAGTGCCTCGGCGCCCGCTTCGGTGAGCCGCCACCAGTTCTGGCGGGCGGTCGTCTCGGCCTGCTCCGGCGGGTCGGTCTCCCCGATCAGTTCGGCTTGGGCAAGCGCTTTCAACTGGGGATACAGCTGGCCGTAGCTGACGCCCCAGAACGAGCCGACCGACCGCTGCGCGGCCGCGCGCAGTTGGTAGCCGTTGCGCGGGCTCAGCGACAGAAACCCGAGGATCGTCCAGCCGGTCGGGGTCAGGGTCGGTGGGGTATATCTGCCAGATATAGCCATGCGGCAACAGTACACCGGGCGGGGCGGGAGCGCGGGACTCAGTGGGCCGTGACGGAGAAGGACCAGCCGAAGTGGGGGACCAGGGGGATGCCGGTCAGCCAGGGGAACACGTGCAGGTTCTGCAGAACCAGGGCGCCGAGCCACAGTGACAGCGCCGTGCACAACGGCCCGACGAACAGCATTTCGACCTTGCCGCCGGTGCGGTAGCGCAGGAACGTGGGCAGGCCGATGGGACGCCACAGGCGCGCACCGAGCGGGATCGGCCAGAGGATGGGGCAGCCGTCCTCGGTGACCGCGTCGCCGACACAGTGGGCAAGGCAGCCGACGATCACGGCGACGCCGAACCAGGCCGCCTTGCCGCCGCCGGTGTGCACCCACTGCCAGCAGCTCCAGGTGACCAGCACCGACACGGCGATGACCACGAGCGCGTCGACCTTGTGCACCCACTCGTGCAGCAGCCCGCGCACGCCGAGGCCGCAGAAGAAGAACAGCAGCGCGGCCGTGATCCACGGGTTCTTCATGGCGACCAGGGACGCGGTGAGCACGCCGGCCAGGCTCGCGAAGACCGCGGTGTGCGTGAACGTGCGGTGGCCGCCGTTGTGGTGGTGGTCGCCGCTGAGCCGGACCGTGTTGTAGATGCCGCAGCTGGTCTTGTTGACGGCCCTGGACAGCACCTGGGTGACCGGGCCGAACGAGCGGGAGACGGTGGACGGCGGGTGATCGAGGTCGGGGAGCAGAGCCGCGCCCGAGGTGAGGGCCGCGCCTGCCAGCCAGGTCTCGGTGTCGAGGTGGACGCCGCGGCCGAGGGCCACCAGCGAGATCGCCGACCAAGCGGCGAGGCCCATCACGGCGTGCGTAGGTCCGGTCGACACTGCCCCTCCAGCCCTACAGCCCATCCATGGCCGCCGGCGAGAGACCCTATTGCACGGCGGGCGTCCGATGCCGCAACCTGGCGGCGCGTCGCGGAGCGGGGGTGTCCGGCGGCCCGGCCGGGCTAGCAGTACGCTCGTACCGTATGGGCAGTCATCAACGTCGCTGACCGGCGGCGCGAGAGGAGAACTCGGCAGCAGATGGCAAAGATCAAGGTTACCGGGACCGTCGTCGAACTCGACGGCGACGAGATGACGCGGATCATCTGGCAGTTCATCAAGGACAAGTTGGTCGTCCCCTACCTGGACATCAACCTGGACTACTACGACCTGGGCATCGAGCACCGGGACGCCACCGACGACCAGGTCACGGTCGACGCGGCGAACGCGATCGCCAAGTACGGCGTCGTCGTCAAGTGCGCGACCATCACCCCGGACGAGGCGCGGGTCGAGGAGTTCGGCCTGAAGAAGATGTGGCGCAGCCCGAACGGCACCCTGCGCAACATCCTCGGCGGCGTGATCTTCCGCGAGCCGATCGTGATCTCCAACATCCCGCGGCTGGTGCCCGGCTGGACCAAGCCGATCGTCATCGGCCGTCACGCGCACGGCGACCAGTACAAGGCGACCGACTTCAAGGTGCCCGGCCCCGGCACCCTGACCATCACCTACACCACCGCCGACGGCAGTGCGCCGATGGAGTTCCAGGCTGCCGAGTTCCCCGAGGGCGGCGGCGTGGCCATGGCCATGTACAACTACCGCAAGTTCATTGAGGACTTTGCCCGCGCCTCGCTGCGCTACGGCCTGGAGCGCAAGTTCCCGGTCTACATGTCGACCAAGAACACCATCCTCAAGGCCTACGACGGCATGTTCAAGGACATCTTCCAGGAGATCTTCGAGACCGAGTTCAAGGCCGAGTTCGACGCGAAGGGCCTGACCTACGAGCACCGGCTCATCGACGACATGGTCGCCTCCGCGCTGAAGTGGGAGGGCGGCTACGTCTGGGCCTGCAAGAACTACGACGGCGACGTGCAGTCCGACACCGTCGCGCAGGGCTTCGGCTCGCTGGGCCTGATGACCTCGGTGCTGATGACCCCGGACGGCAAGGTCGAGGCCGAGGCCGCGCACGGCACGGTGACCCGGCACTACCGCCAGCACCAGCAGGGCAAGCCGACCTCGACCAACCCGATCGCGTCGATCTTCGCGTGGACGCGCGGTCTGCAGCAGCGCGGCAAGCTCGACTCGACGCCCGAGGTGACCGGCTTCGCCGAGACCCTGGAGAAGGTCGTCATCGAGACCGTGGAGAGCGGCTACATGACCAAGGACCTCGCGCTGCTGGTCGGCAAGGACCAGGCGTGGCAGACCACCGAGGAGTTCCTGGGCACGCTGGATGACAACCTGCGCAAGAAGATGAGCTGAACGCTGGCGAATGGCGCCCGGTCGACTGACCGGGCGCTTTTTCGTGCTATCGGCGCAGGGCCGCGGCGACGATCCAGCGGAGATCGTCGGGGGTGGGCGGGAGGCCCTTGCGGTCGGCGAAGAGTAGGTGCGCGGCGCCGATCAGGGTTCTGGCGAGGGTGATCGGGTCGACGTCCCTGGCTACGTGGCCCTGCGCCTGTTCCGCGCGGAGGTAGGCGTCGAGCATGTTGGTGGCCTCGGCGAGGATCGGCACGCCGCTCGGCCAGCTCTCGCGGAGTCGGGCGCGCAGTTCGTCGCGGAAGATCACCAGGGCGACGATGGCCACGGTCACGGGGGAGAAGACCGTGGTGAGCGTGCTGGTGATGTTGCCGAGGACCGTGCCGGTGCCGGCCAACGCGTGCAGGCCGATGGACTCGATGTCGACGCGCTGGGCGCGGGCGTGCACGAGGTCGGCGAGGAACGCGTCGAAGTCCGCGAAGTGGCGGTGCAGCACGCCCTTGGCCACGCCCGCCTCGGCCGTGACGGCCCTGCTGGTCAGCGCGTCGGGCCCGTCCCTGCCCAGGATCCGTTCCGCCGCTTCGAAGAGCTGCTCGCGGGCGTCGCGGATGTGTACACCGGTGGGCACGCGCCCACTTTACCTGGCTGGACTGATTACGTTGCGTCGCAGGTGGACCCGGTAGTTGGCCCTGCCGAGTGGTTCTGGTCCGCGAACTTTCCCGCCACTGGCCTCGTGCGTTATACCTGAGGGTGACGGCGGACTCAGATTCGTCGCCGCGGCGTGACTGGAGCATATGGGGTGTTCGGCTTGTCCAAACGGATGCTGATCGTGATCGGCGTGCTGGTGGTCGTCGTGGTCGTGTTCATCATCCAGAGCAAGAACAACCCGAACGGCAACTCGTCCAACTCGGGCAGCAACACGGCGACGTGTCAGGTTCGGGTGAACGCCGACGTGCTGCACGTGCGGTCCAGTCCGGATTCGAACGCGTCCATCGTCAAGTCGTTGAGCAGTGGTGTGGTGATCCCGGCGGAGAAGACGATCCAGAACGGGTTCCGGCAGCTCGGTGCCAACCAGTGGGTGTCCAGCCAGTTCGTCACTCCGGTGTCGGGCAGCTGCTGAGGTCGCCGGTAGCCTGCCGGTGTGCTGACCGTCTCCACCGTCAACGTCAATGGCCTGCGTGCCGCCGCGCGCAAGGGTTTCCTCGACTGGCTGACCGCGACCGACGCGGATGTGGTGTGCCTACAGGAGGTTCGGGCCGAACTGGACCAGTTGCCGGCCGAGGTTCGGGCGCCGCAGGGCTGGTATCCGGTGTTCGCGCCGTCGGCGCTCGCCGGCCGCAGCGGGGTCGCGATCCTGAGCCGGGTCGAGCCGGACGCGGTGCGGATCGGTTTCGGCGCGGCGGAATTCGACGACGGCGGGCGCTACGTCGAGGTCGACCTGCCGGGGTTGGTGGTGGCCAGCCTGTACCTGCCGAGCGGGGACGTGGACACGCCGAGGCAGGAGGAGAAGGAGCGGTTCATGGCCGCTTTCCTGCCATATCTGGTGGAACTGCGCGCCAAGGCCGAGGCGAACGGGCGCGAGGTCGTGGTCTGCGGCGACTGGAATATCGCGCATCGCGAGGCGGATCTGAAGAACTGGAAGGGAAACCGGAAGAACTCCGGGTTCCTGCCGATGGAACGCGAGTGGCTGGGCACGGTCTACGGCGAGGCAGGCTACGTGGACGTGGTGCGTGCGCTGCATCCGGACGTGGCCGGCCCGTACAGCTGGTGGTCGTATCGGGGCAAGGGTTTCGACAACGACGCGGGCTGGCGGATCGATCTCCAGGTGGCCACGCCGGGACTCGCGGAGCGGGCGCGCGACGCGGTGGTCGAGCGCGCGGCGAGTTACGACCAGCGGTGGTCGGACCATGCTCCGGTGACGGTCCGTTACGACTCATGACGGAGTGAGCACGGCCACATGTGGCGGAGATCACCAAGAAATGTGACGCGCTTCACATGTGACCCCGGTTTCGTGAGCTGGACCACACCCCGGTTTCGGCGCCTACCGTCGGAACCGTGCCGGAGGACATCGAGCTGACCCCGATCCCACCACAGTCCCGAACCCCGCGTTTCCAGCCCGCCGAACCCGAACCCGCGCCGACCGACGCGGCCATGCGCCGCGCCCTGCGCAGGGCGCGCGACGGCGCGGCACTGGACGTCACCGAGACCAGCGTGCTGCTGCACGCGCGCGGCGAACACCTGGACGAGCTGCTCAACGCCGCGGCCAAGGTCCGCGACGCGCACCTGACCGCCGAGGGACGGCCGGGCATCGTCACCTACAGCCGCAAGGTCTTCATCCCGCTGACCCGCCTGTGCCGCGACCGCTGCCACTACTGCACGTTCGTCACCGTCCCGCACCGCGTCCCGGATGCCTACCTCGACCGCGACGAGGTGCTGGAGATCGCCCGGCAGGGCGCGGCGCTGGGCTGCAAGGAGGCCCTGTTCACGCTGGGCGACCGGCCGGAGGACCGGTGGCCGCAGGCCCGCGAATGGCTGGACGCGCGCGGCTATTCCTCCACGGTGGACTATCTGCGCTCGGTCGCCATCGCGGTGCTTGAGGAGACCGGGCTGCTGCCGCACCTCAACCCGGGCGTGCTCAGCTGGGAGGAGCTGACCAGGCTGCGGCCGGTCGCGCCGAGCATGGGCATGATGCTGGAGACCACCGCCGGCCGGCTGTGGAGCGAGCCGGGCGCGCCGCACTACGGCAGCCCGGACAAGGAGCCCGCGGTGCGGCTGCGCACGCTCACCGACGCGGGCCGGGTCAACATCCCGTTCACGACCGGGATTCTGATCGGCATCGGCGAGACCCTGACCGAACGCGCCGAGTCGATTCACGCGATCCGGCGAATTTCGCGGCAGTACGGCCACATCCAGGAAGTCATCGTGCAGAACTTCCGCGCCAAGCCGGACACGGCCATGCAGGCCATGCCCGACGCGGACCTGCACGACCTGGCCGCGACGATCGCGGTCACCCGGCTGCTGCTCGGCTCTGGCGTCAGCGTGCAGGCGCCACCGAACCTGGTCGGCGACGAGCACGAACTCATGCTGCGCGCCGGCATCGACGACTGGGGCGGCGTCTCCCCGCTCACGCCCGACCACGTCAACCCGGAACGGCCGTGGCCGGACATCGACCGGCTGGCCGAGTGGACCGCGCGCACCGGCTACACCCTGCGCGAGCGGCTCACGGTCTATCCGCGCTACGTCAAGGCGAACCGCGGCCAGTGGATCGACCTGCGGCTGGCCGAGCACGTGAACGCGCTCGCGGACGCGGAAACCGGGCTGGCGAACGAGAGCGCCGACGTGGTCGGGCGGGAGTGGCAGGAGCCGGACGGCGGCCTGGAGACCGTCGGCCGCGCCGACCTGCACGAGAGCATCGACACCACCGGCCGCACCGAGGACCGGCGCAGCGACTTCGACTCGGTCTACGGCGACTGGGACGAACTGCGCACCCAGCTGCCGACCGCGCTGAACAGGCTGCCCGGCGACGTGCGTGAGGGCCTGCGCATCGCGGCCGACAATCCGGCGCAACTGCTGGAGGAGCGCAATGCGGACGCCGCGCTCGCCCTGCTCACCGCGGAGGGCGACGCGCTGGAGGCGATGACGCGACTGGCCGACGACCTGCGTGCCGAGGTTGTCGGCGAGGACATCACCTACGTGGTCAACCGCAACATCAACTTCTCCAACGTCTGCTACGTCGGCTGCCGGTTCTGCGCGTTCGCGCAACGGGAACGGGACGCGGACGCCTACCGGCTCTCCGTGTCCGAAGTGGCCGATCGCGCAGAAGAAGCGTGGCAGGCGGGCGCGACCGAGGTGTGCATGCAGGGCGGGATCGACCCGGCCCTGCCGGTCACCTACTACGCCGACGTGGTGCGGGCGATCAAGCAGCGAGTGCCGGGCATGCACGTGCACGCCTTTTCACCGATGGAAATCGTGAGCGCGGCGGCGCGGGCCGGGGTGAGCGTGCGGGACTGGCTGACCGATCTGCGCGAGGCCGGCCTGGACACGATTCCCGGTACTGCGGCGGAAATCCTGGACGACGAGGTGCGCTGGGTGCTCACCAAGGGCAAACTGCCCGCGGCCACCTGGATCGACGTGGTGTCCACCGCGCACCGGCTCGGTATCCGCTCCAGCAGCACGATGATGTACGGGCACGTCGACCATCCCGGACACTGGCTCGGCCACCTGCGCACCCTGGCCCGGTTGCAGGACGACACCGGTGGGCTGACCGAATTCGTCGGTCTGCCTTTCGTGCACCGCAACGCGCCGATCTACCTGGCGGGCGTCGCGCGGCCCGGACCGTCCCGAAGGGACAATCGCGCCGTGCATGCCATGGCCCGACTGGCCTTGCACGGCCGGATCGACAACATCCAGTGCTCGTGGGTGAAACTCGGCGACGAGCAGACCGCGGAACTGCTGCGCGGCGGTGCCAACGACATCGGCGGCACGCTGATGGAGGAGACGATCAGCCGGATGGCCGGCTCCGAACACGGTTCGTCGCGGACCGTCGAGGAACTGGCCGCACTGGCCGAGTTGGCCGGTCGGCCGGCCCGGCAGCGGAGCACGACGTACGGCGCCTTGCCGGTGGCGCAAGCCTGACAAGCTGACCGGGAGGGCGGCGGAAGCAGGGGTGAAGCGGAGCTTGATCGACCGAGAAGTCGATCACGTTACTCCGTTCGTCCCAACGGTCCCAGGTGGACCTGGGCTTTCGCCGCCCGCGCCGCCAGCGGCTTGACACTGTGAGTAGCTTTCTGTCCGAGGCGAATTGCTGTTGGGGTGGCCCATTGTCCGGGGGTGCTCGGTCCGATTCGGCGCAGGAGGCTCGCGAATGCGCAGCAAACCAGCTGCGGTGGTGCTTGTTCTGTCGAGCGTTGCCCTGCTGTTCGGGTTGAACAGTCTGACCGCTTCGGCGGCAACGCCGGCACACGCGGATGTGTCGTTCCAGGCCGCGTCATTACCGATCGGCCTCACCGGGTTCTCCGCGGTCGTCGTCGTACTCGGCCTCATCGGCCTCGCCGTCGGCCTGACCAGGCTCGGCAGGCGCACACGGGCGGAGAAGCGGGCCGCCGCGCGGGCGGAAGCCGCGAAGCGGGTCGAGCGGCCCGCGCGGAGTTCCGCCTGAGACTCTCTGCGACAATCGAGAGCGTGTCCAGCCCGTCGCAGCAGCCCGAAGCGCCAGCCAAGCGGTCCAGGGTGCTCTCCGGCATCCAGCCCACCGCTGATTCGTTCCACCTCGGCAACTACCTCGGCGCGCTGCGGCAGTGGGTCGCCCTGCAGGACACGCACGAGGCGTTCTACTGCGTCGTCGACCTGCACGCGATCACCGTCGAGCAGGACCCGAAGCTGCTCCGCAAGCGCACCAGGGTCTCCGCGGCGCAGCTGCTCGCGCTGGGCATCGATCCGGAGCGCAGCACGCTGTTCGTCCAGAGTCAGGTGCCCGAGCACGCCCAGCTGGGCTGGGTGATGGAGTGCGTCGCCGGATTCGGCGAGGCCAGCCGGATGACCCAGTTCAAGGACAAGTCGACCCGGCAGACCACCGAACACGTCAGCGTCGGCCTGTTCACCTACCCGATCCTCCAGGCCGCGGACATCCTGGTGTACCAGGCGAACCAGGTCCCGGTCGGCGAGGACCAGCGCCAGCACCTCGAACTCACCCGCGACCTGGCGCAGCGGTTCAACTCCCGCTACGGCCGCACGTTCACGCTGCCCGAGGCGTACATCGTCAAGGACACCGCCAAGATCTACGACCTGCAGGACCCGACGGCCAAGATGAGCAAGTCCATCCCGGCCGGCGTTGTCGACCTGCTCGCGCCGATTGCCGCTTCCGCGAAGAAGTTCCGCTCGGCGGTCACCGACACCGAGCGGGAGATCCGCTACGACCCGGAGGCCAAGCCGGGCATCTCGAACCTGCTGGTCATCTACTCCACGCTGACCGGACGGCCCATCGCCGACCTGGAGGCCCAGTACGAGGGCAAGGGCTACGGCGACCTGAAGAAGGACCTCGGCGAGGTCTTCGCCGAGTTCGTCACGCCGGTCCAGCAACGCGTCCAGGGCTACCTGGACGACCCGGCCGAACTGGACAAGATCCTGGCCGCGGGCGCGACGAGGGCCCGCGAGGTCGCCTCCCGCACGCTCGCCAAGGCCTACGACCGGATCGGGTTCCTCCCCGCGACCGTCTGAGCACTGTTCGCGTTGCGGGGTGTGCCGGCACTGGTTAACGTCCAGTGGTGGCGGACAAACCCTCGCGCATCGCGCTGTTGCGGGCCAGGTATGCCTGGCTGGACCACCTGCTCCGGGCCAACGAGTCGTTCACCGACAACCACGGCAACCACTACGCGGCCGCGATCACGTACTTCAGCGTGCTGTCGCTGGTGCCGATCCTGATGGTCGCGTTCGCGGTCGCCGGTTTCGTGCTCGCGCACGAGCCGAGCCTGCTCGACCAGTTGCAGGCCAACATCACCAAGTCGGTGCCGGGCGCGCTGGGCGCGACCATCTCCACGACGATCAAGGGCGCGATCGCGGCACGCAGCGCGGTCGGCATCGTCGGCCTGATCGGCGCGCTGTACTCGGGCGTCGGCTGGATGACGAACCTGCGGGACGCGCTGACCGCCCAGTGGGGCATCGAAAAGCAGAAACTGCCGTTGATCCCGACCCTGGCCAAGGATCTCCTCTCGCTGATCGGGCTGGGCCTGGCGCTGGTGGTCTCGTTCGCGATCACCGCGGCCGGCACCGGCCTGGGCGCCCTCCTGCTGCGCCTGGTCGGCCTGGCCGACACCGGCTGGGCGCGCACGCTGCTGGTGCTGTTCACGATCGTGCTGGCGATCGCCGCGGACTTCCTGGTGTTCCTCTGGGTGATCTCCCGGCTGCCCAGGGAGCGGGTGAGCGCGCGCAGCGCGGTGCGCGGCGCGCTGGCCGCGTCCATCGGGTTCGAGGTGCTCAAGCAGGTCGCGACGATCCTGTTGAAGTCCGCGACCAGTTCGCCGACCGCGACCGTGTTCGGGCCGGTGATCGGGCTGCTCGTGTTCGCGAACCTGGTGTCCCGATTCCTGCTCTACATCACCGCCTGGACGGCGACCGCGCGCGAGAACGAACTGCGGCGCCCGGCCCCGGTGACCGCGCCGACGGTGATCCAGCCGGTGGTCGAGGTGCGCGACGGCGTGGCGCCCGCGTTCGCCGCGGGACTGTTCGCGGTGGGCGCGCTGGCCGGGGTCGCACTGCGCCGCAGACGCGGCTGACCCGCTGACGGCTACTGGAGACGGCCGAAGACCTCGGTCGTGTCGCTCGCGTTCTCGATGTCCGCGGCTTGGGTCCGGTCGCCGTTGCCGTTGCCATTGCGGCTCTCGGGCGCTGTGCCGTTGCGCGGGCCGGGCGGCGTGCCGGTGCCGACGCGCTTAGGGACGGGTCGGCGCTGCTGCGCCATTTCCGCGAACGCCTCGTCGACGGCGGCCCAGCTGGCCGTGTCCCCGAGCGTGCTGCTGGGTTTGCTCTCCGGCTCCTTGGAGGGCTCGTTGACGGGTTCCTTGGCCGGTTCCTCGACCGGTCGAGCCGCGGCTTGCGCGGCTTCCGATAACTGGGCCGCCTTGGCCGCGTCCGCCGCCCTCTTCTCGGCGACGGCCTGCTTGGCGCGGTCGGCGCGCTTCTTCTTGGCCGCGCGCCTGCGCAGCACCAGCAGCAGGATCAGCAGCATGACCACGCCGGCCAGGATGGTCAGCGGCATGCCGACGGTGCCGAACGGCGAAATCGGGTCGTCCGGGGTGCGCGCGGCACGCACCGCGTTCGCGTCGCTCGCCGCCGCGTCGCTCGGACCCGCTTTGTCCTTTGTGGACGCCGCAGCGGTGGTCGCCTTGGCGGCCAACGGGTTGGAGTCGACGACCTGGCCGACCGGGGGCAGTTTCGCCGCGTCCAGCTGGAAACCGTAGTCGAGCAGCTCGGTCGCGTTCTTGTAGACACCGGGCAGGTTGTTCGAGTTGCGCATCATGATCAGCGCGACCCGGTGGCCGTTCTGCTCGGCCGCGTCGGCGTAGGTGTGCTGCGCGTCGGAGGTGAAGCCGGTCTTGCCGCCGATCTCGCCAGGGTACTTGGGCGAGTACTCGCCCATCAGCAGCGAGTTCTCGTTGGTCACCGACACAGCGGGCTGGCCGTTGGACGCGGGCAGCGTCAACGTCTTGGTCTGCACCGCGGTCGAGATGATCTGGTTCGTCATGGCCGCACGGAAGATCACCGCGAGGTCGTAGGCGGAGGCGGACATGCCGGGACCGTCCAGGCCCGAGGGCGTCGCGGCCCTGGTGTCCAGCGCGCCGAGCTGATTGGCCAGCGCGTCCATCTTCTGCGTCGCCGCCGGCAGACCGCCGAGCGCGGTCGCGAGCGCGTAGGCCACGTCGTTGCCGGACTTCATCAGCAGCGCGTCGATCAGGTCGGTGACCGGGTACGCGGCGCCGGGCAGGATGCCGACCCGGGTGGGCGGCTGGTTGGCGTCGTCCTGGGTCGCGGTGACGGTGCTGTTCGGGTTCAGCTCCCTGGTCACCACCAGCGAGAGCAGCAGCTTGATCAGCGATGCCGGCCGCTCCCGCGCGTGCGGGTCCTTGGCCGCGAGCACCGCGCCGGTGTCCAGGTCCTCCAGCAGCCAGGCGTCCGCGTTGACGTCGGCGGGCGCGGCCGGTGCGCCCGCGGGCACGATCACGCCGCACTCGCCCAGCTGCGCGCCGCCGATCGCGGCGGAGGGCTCGGGCAGCGCAGCGGGCGTCGCCTGGCCGGGCACGGGCTGCTCGGAGGCGTCCACCGGTGGCGGTGGGGTCACGTGATCCGGGCAGGACGACGAGGCTGGAACTGTCGCATTGGTGGTCATCGGCGGCGTGGTCGGCTTCTTGGCGGCGTCGGCCACACCTGCCGGACCTACCGTCGCAGTGACGACCAGTGCACACAGCGTCAGGGCAAGTGCCGAGATCGGTGTCCGGGCGTAGGGGCGCACGGAGGCAGGTTAGTTGAACCCTGATTGTGAACTGACACCCGCCGGGGCCGATACTGAGTCGGTGACACGCCCCGTGACCCCCGAATCGCAAACCGACCGTACGGTACCGAGCGGCGAAACCAGCCCAACTGGGCCGATCGGCGCAATGCGCGTGTCACGCCCGATCGGGTGGTTCATGGTCGTCTTCGGCATCTGGTCATGGGTCATCTGGCCGACGTTCATGGTGAACATCTCCGAGGACCCGAGGTCATGGGGCCCGACCGGCGGCATGACCGCGTTCTTCGCCGTGCACCTGGTGATCGCGGTCGTCTCGTTCGTCTGCGGCACCGTGTTCGGCGTGCTCGGCATCCGCGCCATGCTCGCCTTCCGACGCACCGCTACCGCGGGTAACTAGACCTCGCAGGCTCAGGCCGTGATGAGTCGAAGACCTTCGTGGTCGACGAAGTCCTGGAAGTCCTTCACGTTCAACGTGGCCAGCGGCAAGTCGTAGACCAGGCAGCAGGCCGCGATCCAGGTGTCGTTCTGGGGACGTGGCCGGCCACGTCGCACGGCGTACGCCGAGATCTCGCCCCATGCGCTGACGATGTCGTCGGTGCTGTGCAGGACCGGCCTGCGGCTGATCCAGTTCGCGATACGTCGCTGCTGGTCAGCGCCCCAATTCCGGCACACCGACCACTTGGTCAACTCGCCCTGGGTGATGAACGTGATCGCGGTCGCACTGTCGACCAGTTGACGCAACAGCGTTGGCGGAAGACGCCGTTTGAAGCTGAGCGACGCCACGTCCGTGTCGAGGATGACCCTGCTGTCCATGCCTAGGCGAACTCGGTTCGGCGGGCGGCATACGTGTACGCGAGGAATTCGTCCAGCTCTTCGTCGGTGTCGAAGACGCCGTCGCACGCCAGGTCGTCGGCCGACTGGATCGGCTGAGCGTTCTTGGCCTGGAAGATCTCGTCCAGGGTCGCCTGTCGTTCTTCGACAGTTCCGAGATGCAGCTCGTGATCGTCGCTGGCAGCCATGGCACCTCCAGTAGCGGGCGAGCCCAGTATGACAGCTGCGGACGCACGCGCGCCCGCAGCCGACACCGGTCAGAAGCGCTTGAAGAGCAGGGCGCGCTTGACCTCCTGGATCGCCTTGGTGACCTGGATGCCGCGCGGGCAGGCCTCGGTGCAGTTGAACGTGGTCCGGCAGCGCCACACGCCCTCGACGTCGTTGAGGATGTCCAGCCGCTCCTCGGCGCCCTCGTCGCGGGAGTCGAAGATGAACCGGTGCGCGTTGACGAACGACGCCGGGCCGAAGTAGGTGCCCTCGGACCAGTAGACCGGGCAGGACGTGGTGCAGCAGGCGCACAGGATGCACTTGGTGGTGTCGTCGAAGCGGGCGCGGTCGGCCTGGGACTGGATGCGTTCCCTGGTCGGCTCGTTGCCGTAGGTGATCAGGTACGGCTTGACCGCGCGGTATGCCTCGAAGAACGGCTCCATGTCCACGATCAGATCCTTGAGCACCGTCAACCCTTTGATGGGCTCGATGGTGATCGTGGTGTGCCGGTTGCCCTTGGCGAACAGGTCGCGCACCAACACCTTGCAGGACAGCCGGTTCACGCCGTTGATCCGCATGGCGTCCGAGCCGCACACGCCGTGCGCGCAGGACCGACGGAAGCTCAGCGTGCCGTCGATGTACCACTTCACGTAGTGCAGCAGGTTCAGCACCCGGTCGGTGGGCAGCGCGGGGACGTCGAAGGACTCCCACACCGGCTCGTCGTGGATCTCCGGGTTGAACCGGTGGATCTTCACCGTGACGGTGATGGCGCCCTCCGGCACCGGGGGCTCGTCGCCTCGGATGCCGGTCTGGGGCTCGGCGGTCGCGGTCATCAGTACTTCCGCTCCATCGGCTCGTAACGGGTCTGCACAACGGGTTTGTAGTCCAACCGGATGTCGGCGGTCAGGCCATCGCCCACCTTGTACGCCATGGTGTGGCGCATGAAGTTCACGTCGTCGCGGGTCGGGTAGTCCTCGCGGGCGTGGCCGCCGCGCGATTCCTTCCTGGCGATCGCGCCGGTCACCAGGATCTCCGCCAGCTCCAGCAGGAAGCCCAGCTCGACGGCTTCCAGCAGGTCGGTGTTGAACCGCTTGCCCTTGTCGTGCACGGAGATGTGCGCGTAGCGCTCCTTCAACGCCTGCACATCGTGCAGGGCCTGCTTGAGCGTGTCCTCGGTGCGGTACACCGACGCGTTGGCGTCCATGGTCTGCTGCAACGCTGTCCGGATGTCCGCGACGCGTTCATGGCCGTGCTCGGAGAGCAGGTTGGCCAGCTGCTCGTCGACCAGCGTGGTCGGATCCGCCGGCAGTTCGACGTGCTCGTGGTTGGCCGCGTACTCGGCGGCGGCGATGCCGGCGCGCCTGCCGAACACGTTGATGTCCAGCAGCGAGTTGGTGCCCAGCCGGTTCGAGCCGTGGACCGAGACACACGCGCACTCGCCCGCCGCATACAGGCCGGGGATCACGTTCTCGTTGTCCCGCAACACTTCGCCGTGCACGTTGGTGGGAATCCCGCCCATCACGTAGTGACAGGTCGGGAACACCGGCACCGGTTCGGTCACCGGGTCGACACCGAGGTAGGTGCGGGAGAACTCGGTGATGTCGGGCAGCTTGCTCTCCAGCACCTCGGCACCGAGGTGGGTGACGTCGAGCAGCACGTAGTCCTTGTTCGGACCGGCCCCGCGGCCCTCGCGCACCTCCAGCACCATCGACCGGGCCACGATGTCGCGCGGCGCCAGGTCCTTGATGGTGGGGGCGTAGCGCTCCATGAACCGCTCGCCCTCGGAGTTGCGCAGCATGCCGCCCTCGCCGCGGACCGCCTCCGAGATGAGAATGCCGAGGCCGGCCAGGCCGGTCGGGTGGAACTGGAAGAACTCCATGTCCTCCAGCGGCAGGCCCTTGCGGAAGATGATGCCGAGGCCGTCACCGGTGAGGGTGTGCGCGTTGGACGTGGTCTTGAAGATCTTGCCGGCGCCGCCGGTGGCGAAGATGACCGCCTTGGCCTGGAACACGTGGATCTCGCCGGTGGCCAGCTCGTAGGCGACAACGCCGCTGGCGACCGGGCCCTGCTCGGTCTCGTTCAGGCACAGGTCGAGCACGTAGTACTCGTCGTAGAACTCGATGCCCTGCTTGACGCAGTTCTGGTACAGGGTCTGGAGGATCATGTGACCGGTGCGGTCGGCCGCGTAGCAGGCCCTGCGCACCGCCGCCTTGCCGTGGTCGCGGGTGTGGCCGCCGAAGCGCCGCTGGTCGATCTTGCCTTCCGGGGTCCGGTTGAACGGCAGGCCCATCTTCTCCAGATCGAGGACCGCGTCGATGGCCTCCTTGCACATGATCTCGGCGGCGTCCTGGTCGACCAGGTAGTCACCACCCTTGATCGTGTCGAAGTTGTGCCACTCCCAGTTGTCCTCTTCCACGTTCGCCAGTGCCGCGCACATGCCGCCCTGGGCCGCGCCGGTGTGCGAACGGGTCGGGTAGAGCTTGGTGAGCACCGCGGTCCTCGCCCGGGGGCCGGACTCGATCGCGGCGCGCATGCCGGCGCCGCCCGCCCCGACGATCACCACGTCGTACTTGTGGAACTGCATTACCGCTCTTTTCGGATCAGTCGCTGGCGATGTTCGGGTCGAAGGTGAAGATCACGAACGTGCCCAGCGCCAGGATCAGCACCATCGACACGTAGAGCAGGATCTTCAGCCAGAACCGGGTGGTGTCCTTGGTGGCGTAGTCGTTGATGACCGTGCGCAGGCCGTTGGTGCCGTGGATCTCGGCGAGCCAGAGCATCGACAGGTCCCAGAACTGCCAGAACGGCGAGGACCAGCGGCCGGCCACGAACGCGAAGTTGATCCGCTGCACGCCGCCGTCCAGCACGTTCATGATCAGCAGGTGACCGAGCACCAGCACGATCAGCAGCAGGCCGGAGATGCGCATGAACAGCCAGCTGTACAGCTCGAAGTTGCTGCGCCGGGCGGCCGGACGACGCCGGGAGCGCGGGGCCGCGATGTTCGGCGCCTTGTCGAGGGTGGTCATCAGTTACCGCTCCCGAACAGCTTCTCGACGTTGTACTGGAGCATGAAGTAGGCGCTGGGGATCATCACCGCGACCCAGATCACGATGATCGTCCAGAGCATCACCCGCTGCACCTTCGGTCCCTTGGACCAGAAGTCCACCAGCATGACCCGCAGACCGTTGAGCGCGTGGTAGAGCACGGCGCCGACCAGTCCCAGCTCCATCAGGTTGACCAGCGGGTTCTTGTAGAGGCTGATCACCCGGTCGTAGGCGTTGGGCGAGACCCGGACCAGCGCGGTGTCCAGGACGTGCGCGAACAGGAAGAAGAAGGTCAGCACCCCGGTGATCCGGTGCGCGACCCAGGACCACATGCCGAGGTCGCCGCGGTAGAGCCTGCCGCCCCGCGCTCTCGTGCCGACTCCGGCGCCGGAATCGGCGCCCGGTGGCGGCGACGGCGCGGTGCTTGCCGTGCTGGACATCGGCGAACGGCCTCCAACATCGCTGGCGTTGCCGCGCGCCAACCCACAGATCAGGGGCGCGCGGGGGACGTTGGGATGCTAAACCTCGCGCGACGCATCGGCCCAAGTGGCGACGCCCGCTGTGATCGACGAAACACCGGCTGTCCCGATCGCCCGAAGGTCGATGATCCACTGCCTGACCAGCGAAAACAGACCAATCCACTGTGGTCGGGTGCGGCGCACGCCACAGCCGTCGGCGGCCCGCCATCACCCGGGTGAGACCGCCGCCGGCCCGACTGCCCCTAGCAGGCTTCCGATCCCGTCCAGTGACCATCATGTTTCGGCATTTGGGCAGGTGATGACGGTATGCGCAGCGCCGGTCACCCGTCTCGGGCACGATTCGGTCACGTGGGGCTACGACGTTGTGGTGAACCTCTCGGTGGGCGGTACGGTCTCGCGAATAACACCGGTGTCGACCGGTGCCCGCAGAAGATGTTGCAGTGGTACGGACCGCGCGCTTGACCGCGGTGGGAGAGGAGACAGCCTTGCGCCGAGTGCGAGGGATGACCGTCGTCGCCGGCTTGGTGACGCTCGGGTTGGTACTCGTCGGATGCGGCTCGAAGCCGGCTTCCTCGGGTAGCTCGTCGAGCAGCACCAACAGCGGCAGCGGAGGCTCGAGCAGCTTCAACGCGTGCATGGTCACCGACACAGGTGGCATCGACGACCGCTCGTTCAACGCGTCCGCCTGGGCCGGCATGCAGGCCGCCAAGAAGGACGGCAAGGCCAACGTCAAGTACGTCCAGTCGAACACCGAGAACGACTACGTACCGAACATCACGGCCTTCACCAAGCAGAACTGCAATCTCGTCGTCACGGTCGGCGGCCTGATGGGCCCTGCGACGACCAACGCCGCCCAGGCCAGCCCGAGCCAGCACTTCGCGATCGTGGACAGTGCCGGCAACGGGACCAACGTGCAGGGCCTGCAGTTCAACACCGCCCAGGCCGGCTTCCTCGCCGGTTACCTGGCCGCCGGCTACTCCAAGACCGGCAAGGTCGCCACCTTCGGTGGCGAGAAGATCGCCCCGGTGACCATCTACATGGACGGCTACTGGGAGGGCGTGCAGTACTACAACAAGCAGAACTCCAAGAACGTCCAGGTGCTCGGTTGGGACGAAACCTCCCAGAACGGGAGCTTCACCAACTCCTTCACCGACCAGACCCAGGGCACCCAGCTGGGGAACAACTTCATCAACCAGGGCGCCGACGTGATCTTCCCGGTCGCGGGTAGCTCCGGCCTCGGCGGCGTGGCCGCGGCGGCCGCCTCGGGTGGCAAGGCCAACGCGATCTGGGTCGACACCGACGGCTGCACCTCGGCGCCGCAGTACTGCAACGTGTTCCTGTCCACCGCGTTCAAGAACGTGGACAACGCCGTGCAGAACTCGGTCGAGCAGGCCAGCGGCGGCACCTTCGCCACTAAGGACTACATCGGCACGCTGTCCAACGGTGGCGTCGGCCTCGCGCCGTTCCACGATTTCGCCTCGAAGATCCCGCAGGCCCTGCAGAGCCAGCTCACCCAGCTCAAGCAGGACATCATCAGCGGCAAGATCACCATCACCTCGCCGTCGCAGCCCAAGGGCTGACCGGCGCGAACGGCTCAACCGGCGCTCGTGTCGCATGCCCTGCGACACGAGCGCCGGGCCTTGTTTTCAGCGTTTTCGGCGTTTTCTGCTCGAACTGGGAGGTGCGGTGCGATGCGGCTCGAACTGCGCGGCATCACCAAACGCTTCGGCTCGCTGGTCGCCAACGACGCCATCGACCTGGTCGTCGAACCCGGTGAGATCCACGCGCTGCTCGGCGAGAACGGCGCGGGCAAGTCGACCCTGATGAACGTCCTCTACGGCCTGTACACGCCGGACGAGGGCGAGATCCTCATCGACGGCGAGCCGGTGACCCTGCGCGGACCGGGCGACGCGATCGCGCACCGGATCGGCATGGTGCACCAGCACTTCATGCTGATCCCGGTGTTCAGCGTCGCGGAGAACGTGATGCTCGGCCACGAGTGGACCTCCGGCCCGCTGCGAAGGCTGGACCGGCGCGCGGCCCGCGCCCGGGTGACGGAACTGTCCCAGCGCTACGGCCTGGACGTCGACCCGGACGCGACGGTCGGCGAACTGCCGGTCGGCGTGCAGCAGCGGGTGGAGATCATCAAGGCGCTCGCGCACGACGTGGACGTGCTCATCCTGGACGAGCCGACCGCGGTGCTCACCCCGCAGGAGATCGACGAACTCATCCGGATCATGCGCGACCTGCGCGCGGCGGGGAAGTCGATCGTGTTCATCACGCACAAGCTGCGCGAGGTCAAGGCGGTCGCCGACCGGATCACCGTGATCCGGCGCGGCAAGGTGGTCGGCGACGCCGACCCTGGCGCGGACGAGACCGAGCTGGCCAGCCTCATGGTCGGCCGCGACGTGCAGCTCGTGGTGGACAAGGACGCGGCGAAGCCGGGCGAGGTCAGCCTGCGCATCACCGACCTGCACGTCGCCGACGACCGAGGCCAGACCACTGTGGACGGTCTGAGCCTTGACGTGCACAGGGGCGAGATCGTGGCGCTGGCCGGCGTGCAGGGCAACGGTCAGGAGGAACTGACCGAGGCCATCCTCGGCGTGCGCATCCCGACCGCGGGCTCGATCACGTTGAACGGCAAGGAGATCACCTACGCGGGACCGCGCGACGTGCTCCGCGCCGGTGTCGGCTACGTGCCCGAGGACCGGCAGGTCGACGGCCTGGTCGGCGCGTTCAGCGTGGCCGAGAACCTGGTACTGGACCTGTACAACGTCGAGCCGTTCGGCTCCGGCGTGGCGCTGCGGCTCGGCGAGATCCGGCGCAACGCCACCCAGCGCGTCGAGGAGTTCGACGTGCGCACCTCCTCGATCAGCGCCCCGGTGAGCACGCTATCCGGCGGCAACCAGCAGAAAGTGGTGCTGGCGCGGGAGATGTCGCGCCCGCTGAAGCTGCTGGTCGCCTCCCAGCCGACCCGAGGGGTCGACGTCGGCGCGCAGGAGTTCATCCACAAACGCATCGTGTCCGAACGCGACAGTGGCACGCCGGTGATCATCGTGTCCACCGAACTGGACGAGGTGCTCGCGCTGGCCGACCGGATCGCGGTCATGTACCGAGGAAAGATCATCGGCATCCTGCCTGCCGGCGCGTCCCGCGACGAGGTCGGCCTGATGATGGCCGGTGTCGCCGCCGAAAAGGCGCGCACCGAGGCCGAACTGCACCCCAGCGAACTCGCCGCCGTCGACCAGGCGGTCGAGGAGGCAGCAAGCGAACCCGAGGAGTCCTCCTCATGAGCACCACCGTGGACAAACCGCTCCCGCCCGAGCAGTTCCTGCCGCGTCCGGCGGAGCGCAGGCCACGCACCGGCCGCACCTGGCTGGTCAACGTGCTCGCCATCCTCGTCGCCCTGGTCATCGGCGCACTGCTGATGATCTTCTCCGACGACAAGGTGCGTGCCTCGCTCGGCTACGTGTTCACCTCGCCCGGTGACTTCTTCACCAATTCCTGGGCGGTCGTGTCCAACGCCTATTCGGCGATGTTCTCCGGCGCGATCTTCGACTTCAGCAACAACGGCTCGGTCGCCGGCATCTTCGGCCCGATCTCCTCCACGGTCACCACGGCCGCGCCGCTGATCTGCGCCGGTCTGGGCATCTCGCTGGCGTTCCGCTCCGGCCTGTTCAACATCGGCGGACAGGGCCAGGTCATCCTCGGTGCGGTCGGCGCCGGCCTGGTCGGCTTCGGCTGGCACCTGCCGGCCGGGCTGCACGTGATCGTCGCGGTCCTCGCCGGCATCATCTTCGGCGCGTTCTGGGGCTTCATCTCCGGTTACCTCAAGGCCCGCACCGGCGCGCACGAGGTGATCACCACGATCATGCTCAACTACGTGGCCCTCTCCGGGCTGCAATACCTGTTGAGCATCAAGAGTTTCCAGCAGCCCGGCAACCCGCAGGGCAGCAAGCTCATCGACAACAACGCCAAACTGCCCTCGTTCGGCGCCGGCCTTGACTTCAACGTCGGCATCATCCTCGCGCTCGCCGCCGCCCTCGGCGTCTGGTGGCTGCTCACCCGCAGCACCATCGGGTTCCGGCTGCGCGCGGTCGGCGCCAACCCGGCCGCCGCCCGCACCGCCGGCATGAGCGTCGGCAGTTCCACCGTGCAGGCCATGCTGATCGCAGGCGGTCTGGCCGGTCTGGCCGGCGCGATCATCCTCACCGACGGCGCCACGTCCTTCCAGGTCGTGCCCGGCATCGACTCCAACGTCGGCTTCGACGCGATCACCGTGGCCCTGCTCGGCCGCTCCACTCCCTGGGGCACCGTGTTCGGCGGTCTGCTGGTCGGCGCGTTGCAGGCCGGTGGCCGGATCATGCAGGTCACCACCGCCGCCCAGGGCGGCACCGGCATCTCCATCAACATCGTCACGGTCATCGAGGCGCTGATCGTCATCTTCATCGCCGCGCCGAGGCTGATCCGCGAGTTGTTCCGGCTCAAGAAGGGCGCGGCCAGCGCGCTCACCGCGGCCAGCACCAACCTGTCCGTGGTCATCAACATCGCGCGCAAGCAACGCGTCCCCAAGCACCTGCTGGTCGGCGGCGTGCAGATCGTGCTGGGCTTGCTCGGCCTCTGGGCGTTCGGCCTCACCGCGCGCGTCGGCGGGCACGTGCTGTTGCAGTTCTCGCTGTCCGAGGAGGCCGTGCACATCCCGCAGGCCACCTTCGTGGCCCGCCCGGTCACCATCGTGCTGTGCCTGCTGACGATCATCGCCGGCATCCTGCGCGCCACCAAGGTGCTCAGCGGGCGCTGGACCGCGTCGATCGCGATCTTCGGCCTGATCACGGCGTTCATGCTCTGGTCGGTCGCCGGTTCGACCAATGGCCTGAACATCGCCTCGCTGTTGCAGGGCTCGCTGTTCCCGGCCGCCATCCCACTGATCCTCGGCGGCCTCGCCGGCATCATCGGTGAACGCTCCGGCGTGGTCAACGTGGCGCTGGAAGGCCAACTCCTGCTCGGCGCGTTCGTGGCCGCCGTCGCCAGCACGATCGCGGGCAACGCGTGGATCGGCGCACTCGGCGGCATGCTCGCCGGCCTGGTGATCGGCGCGCTGCTCGCCGTGCTCGCCATCCGCTACCTGGTCGACCAGGTGATCATCGGCGTGGTGCTGAACCTGTTCGTCGGTGGCATCACGGCGTTCCTCTACGTGAAGCTGCTCGCGGTGCACCAGTCGCTGTTCAACACGCCGAAGTTCTTCCCGGCCCTCAAGATCCCGGTCCTCGGCGACATCCCGATCATCGGACCGGTGTTCTTCGATGGCACGATCTTCCTCTACCTCACCTACGTGCTCGTGTTCGCCGTGCACTTCTTCCTGTTCCACACCAGGTGGGGCCTGCGGCTGCGCTCGGTCGGTGAACACCCGAAGGCCGCGGACACGGTCGGCATCAACGTCAAGCGCACCCGCTACCGCGCCCTGCTGATCGCCGGCCTGATCGCCGGTCTCGGCGGCGCGTTCCTGGTGATCGGCGTCGGTTCGAGCACCACGTTCAGCATCAACATGTCCTCCGGCAAGGGCTACATCGCGCTCGCCGCGGTCATCTTCGGCCGCTGGCGACCCAGCGGAGCGGTCGCGGCGGCCCTGCTGTTCGGTTTCGCCAACCAGTTGGGCAGCCTGCTCTCCCAGGCCGGCGCGCCGATCGACTCGAACCTGCTGCTCACCGCGCCCTACATCGCCACCATCATCGCGGTCGCCGGCCTGGTCGGACGGGTCCGCCCGCCCGCAGCCGACGGCCAGCCCTACATCACAGGTTGACTTTTCCTATGTCAGACATCGACTGGGCGCGGCTGCGCGCACAAGCGCAGGCCGCGGCCCAATTCGCCTACTGTCCGTACTCCGGCCTCCAGGTCGGCGCGGCCGCGATCGTCGACGACGGTCGGCAGATCACCGGGTGCAACGTGGAGAACGCCTCCTACGGGCTCGCGTTGTGCGCGGAATGCACCATGGCAGGCCAACTCCGGCTCACCGGTGGCGGTCGGCTGGTCGCCGTCGCCTGCCGCAGCGGCAAGGGCGAACTGCTCATGCCGTGCGGCCGCTGCCGCCAGATCCTCTACGAACTCGGCGGTCCGGACTGCCGACTCGACACCCCGCGCGGCATCCTGCCGATGAGCGAGGTGCTGCCGGACGCGTTCGGCCCCGAATTCCTGCCGACCGAGGAGAACCGAACCTCATGACCGAGCCCATGTCGGCGGTGGACGTCATCCGCGCCAAACGCGACCGGCAGCGCCTGACGTCGGACCAGATCGACTGGGTCATCGACGCCTACACCAGGGGAGTCGTGGCCGACGAGCAGATGGCCGCGCTCGCCATGGCGATCTTCCTCAACGGCATGGACGCCGAGGAGACCGCGCGCTGGACCCTCGCCATGATCAACTCTGGCGCGCGCATCGACCTTTCTCCGGTCACAAGGCCGACCGTGGACAAGCACTCCACCGGCGGCGTCGGCGACAAGATCACCCTGCCGCTGGCCCCGCTGGTCGCCGCCTGCGGCGCGGCCGTGCCGCAGCTCTCCGGTCGCGGCCTCGGCCACACCGGCGGCACCCTGGACAAGCTCGAATCCATCCCCGGCTGGCGGGCCGGCCTGTCCGAGGCCGAGATCATCCAGCAGCTCATCGACGTCGGCGCGGTCGTCTGCGCGACCACGCCGACCCTCGCCCCCGCCGACCGCAAGCTCTACGCCCTGCGCGACGTCACGTCCACAGTGGAATCCATCCCGCTGATCGCCAGCTCGATCATGAGCAAGAAAATCGCCGAAAGCGCGGGCGCCCTGGTCCTGGACGTCAAGGTCGGCTCCGGCGCCTTCATGAAAACCCGTTCCGCCGCAACGGATCTCGCCCATGCTCTGGTCGAGATCGGCACCCAGCACGGCGTCAGGTGCAGTGCCCTGCTCACCGACATGTCCACCCCCCTCGGCCGCGCGGTCGGCAACGCCAACGAGGTAGCCGAATCGGTCGACGTGCTCAAGGGCGGCGGCCCGGCAGACGTCGTCGAACTGACCGTGGCCCTCGCTCGCGAGATGCTCACCCTCGGCGGCATCACCGACGTCGACCCCGCACGGGTCCTCGCCTCCGGCGCCGCCTACGACAAGTGGGCCGAGATGATCCGCGCGCAGGGCGGCGACCCCGAAGCCCCCCTGCCCACCGCGAAACACGTGCACATCATCGAAGCTCCGGCCTCGGGCACCGTGACAAAGCTCGACGCCTACGCCGTCGGCGTCGCCGCCTGGCGCCTCGGCGCGGGCCGCGCCCGCAAGGAGGACCCGGTCCAGCACGCCGCCGGCATCATCTGCCGCGCAAAGCCCGGCGAGCCCGTCGAGGCCGGCCAGCCCGTCCTCGAACTGCACACCGACACCCCGGAAACCATCCCCGCCGCACTGTCCGCATTGGATGGTCAATGGGAGATCGGCACGGATGCGACCGAAACCGGCCCGCGTGTGCTGGACGTCATCCGAGGTCAGTGATCCAGCTCCTCGACATCCAGCCGCACGTCGAACCCGATCGGCAGGGTGACCCACTGCGGATTGCCCTGCTCCACCACGGTTTGCCGAACATAACTCCGGCCCGACAGGCCGTAGCAGCTCAGAATCGGCGCCCGGTCGTTGACCAGTTCAACCGACCAGAACGCCCGGACACCCGCACCGGCATAGGCCCAACGCTGCTCGCTTCGGCCGATCCCCCGGCTCCACGCCGACTCCACCTCGACCACCAGCGCGGCAGTGCTCGCCCGGACGGCCTTGGCGCCGTGCGCGACCCGCTCGCAGAGGACCAGATCCGGGACGCGACTCACGCCCGGCCGAACCCGCACCGCGACGGACCCCAGCACATCCCAACCGCGCGGTTCGGCAACCGCCGCGATCACCCGACCCAGCCGCCCCACGATCCGCTGCTGGCGCGGCATCGGCGCGAGCGCCGCGGTCGTCGCCGCACGAGAGCTACTCATGCGGATCACGTTGCACCGCAACGCGATCCAACGCAAATTGGCTAGCAGACCTGGCGGCTGCTACTCGTTCAGCGCGTCGATATCGATGGTGACACTCGTGTCGATCGGCAGCGTGACCGTCTGTTGGTTACCGTGCTCGACGACGGCATGTTCCACATATACGCCGCGGTCATGCTGTCGGTAGCAGTGCACGCTCACCAGGTGGTCCTTGACGATCTCGGCCCTCCAGTAAGCTTGGATACCGGCTTTCGCGTAGGCGCTGAGCTTCTCGAAGCGGTCGATCTTCCGGCTCGACGGCGACACCACCTCGACCGCGAGCACGACGGCGCTCGCGGGAACCGACTTCGTACCGTGCGGAATCGGCTCGCAGATCACCAGGTCCGGGATATAGCCGAGATCGCGACCCAATCGCACGCCGATGCCGCTGACCGCTCGCCATCCACGTGGCTTGGCAACCGGTGCGAGCAGTGCCCGCAGTTCGTCGCAGATGATCTGATGCCATGGAGTAGGGGCAGCGTTCACTCGAAGCTGCCCGTCGACCAGTTCGACACGGTGTCCTTCGACGGGTTCGAGGGTCTCCCAGTCTTCCAGCGTGAAAGCAACGGCACGGCGCGGACTCGTCATGGGTCACCTCTTCCCTCGGCTCGATTCCAGTATGGCAGGTTGGCGTGACTCTGCCGTGGCCCACAAATTCGGGCAAATTGGCTAGTAGTTCCTGACAGTAGATGTCAGTCGGGCGGCCATAGCGTGACTACGTGAACGACTTCGACTTTCTCATCGGCACCTGGGACGTGCACAACCGCGCGCTGGATCGCGCGTTCGTCGGCAGCGACACCTGGCACGAGTTTCCCGGGATCTCCACCTGCCACACCGCGTTCGACGGCGCGGGCAACTTCGACGAGATCGTGTTCCCGACCAAGGGCAAGCGCGGCCTGACCCTGCGGCTGTTCAACCCCGCCACCAAGGAATGGTCGCTGTACTGGGCGAGCAGCACCGACGGCATCCTCGGCCCGCCGGTGATCGGGGCATACCGCGACGGGCGCGGCGAGTTCTTCGGCGACGATCTCAACGACGGCCATCCCGTGCAGGTCCGCTACATCTGGTCCGACATCACCGCGAACTCGGCGCGCTGGGAGCAGGCGTACTGGGACGTGGCCAAGCAGTTCTGGGAGACCAACTGGATCATGGAGCTGACCCGCCGGTCCGCCTGACCCGGCGCTGCCCCCGGTCCGAACTCGGACAGGGGGCAGCGCGGGATCATCGGCGCGGCAGCGCCGCCAGTTGATCGACGTCGAGCAGGATCGAGCCGCCAACGGGCAGCTTGACCTCGCGCGGCTCGCCGGTCTCGATGACCGCTGTTTCCGCGTAGACGCCGTTGTCGAGTTCGTAGCAGAACATCACCGGCGGGCGGTGCTTGACCACCTCGACCCGCCAGTACGCCGCAATACCCGCGGCCGCGTACGCGGTCGGCTTCTCGAAGCGGTCGATCTTGCGGGTCGACGGGGACTCCACCTCGACGACCAGCACCACCGTGTTCGCGGTCACCGAGGCCGCGTCGTCGTCCACCGGTTCACAGATCACCAGGTCCGGTATGTAGCCGACGCCGGGGCGCACCCGCACTCCGATCGCCGTCACCACATCCCAGCCAAGTGGCTCAACCTGCGGGGCGAGTAGCCCACCGATTCGGTCGCCAATTCGCTGATGCCGTGGAGTTGGGGCCGCGTTGACTCGGAACAGCCCATCGACAAGTTCAACCCGGTGTCCTTCTACAGGTTCGAGACGGTCCCAGTCGTCGAGTGTCATCACCCCTCCTCACGGGATATCCCCTGACAACACTGGCCCCTGACCGAAATCCGGTCAGGGGCCAGCGGGCGAGCGGTGTGGCTCAGGCGCCTTCGGCGAGTTCCGCGTCGATGTCGAGGTCCTTGCCGTTCTTGTTGGTGGACTTCGGACCGCGGGCGCGGCGCTGCTGGCGGGGCAGGGCCATGGGCGGCGGGGCCGGGGTGGGCGCGCCGCCGCCGAGGATCAGTTCGGCGAAGGTGGCCATGGCCTCGTCCAGTTGGCCGGCGTTGCGGCGCTCGGACTCCTCGTTGGCGGTGCGCACCAGCGAGATGAGCCCCTCGCTGTCCGGGCGCTGGGCCACGGTGCCGCGCACGTCGCGCAGGCTCGCGTCCACGCCGGTGGCCAGTTCGCCGATGCGGCCGCCGATGCCGCTCTCCACCGCGTCCAGGCGGGCGGACATGGCGTCCAGCTTGTTGGTGACCTGCTCCAGTCGGGAAGCCAGCGCGTCGAGCCGCTCGGTCGGGTCGAGGACCGTGGTGGCCTCGTCGACCTTGCCGCGCATGTCGTCGCGGGAGCTCTCGACCGTGCCGCGCAACGCGTCGCGCGCCTCGTCGAGGCCGCGGTGCAGGCTGTCCTTGCTCTCGGCGATCTCGGCGCGCAGGGCCTCGCGGTTCTCCTCGGCGCTGCCGCGCAGTGCGTCGCGGGTCTCGTTGAGGTTGTTGTGCAGGCCGTCGCGGCTCGCCTCGATGCTGCCGCGCAGCTGGTCGTTGGCGTCGGTCAGCTTGCCGAAGAGCGTGTCGTTGGTTTCCACCAACCGCGCGTGCAGCGTCTCGCGGGCCTGGCTGACGGCCACGCCGACGGCGTCGGTCGACTCGGTGACCGAGCGGTGCAGGGCCTCGCGGGTGCCGTCGAGGTGCTCGTGCACGCCCTCGCCGACCTCGTTGAGCTGGCCGCGCAGCGCGGTCTCCAGCACGTCGAGGCGCTCCTTGACGGGCACGTGCACCTCGCGGGGCAGCGCGTCGAGCTTGCTGTCCTGCTTGTCCAGGTGCTGGTGGAACTCGTCGAGGCGACGGTGGATCTGGGCGAGCTTGTCCTCCAGCCCATCCATCCGGCCGCCGACGCCCTCGAACCGACCGGCGACGCCGTCCAGGCGGCCGTCCAGCTGAGCGAACGGCGTGGCCAGCTTGTCGACGATCGAGTCGACCGCGCGGCTCAGGCCGGCGATCGCCGTGTCCTGACCCTCGAGCTTGGCCAGCGTCTCGTCCAGCCGCTCGGCCAGCACGCTGACTTCGGTGCGGTCGGGCAGCTCGGACAGGCGCTTGCGCACCGAGCCCAGCGACTCCACCGGCGCCAGCCTGGCGTGGATTTCGTCGAGCGCGTCGAAGATCTGCTGCTGCTCGCTCTCACGAACCTCGGCCGCGCGGTTGAGCATGTTCCGCATGCGGTCGAAGGACATTGTCGAGCTGTTGTTCTCGTTCACGGCAAGGGAGCCTTCATCCGTGGGGAGGAGAGGGGAGACCCGAGCGTAGCCATTGACGGTGGGTGGTCAGCAGGGGGCCCCTGGTGTTTTTGATGCCCGGGGTGCCCGAAATAGACCGTTTGGGGTATCAAGGCCGGCGCATTGAGACCAGTCGACGCCTCTACCGGAGATGTCCACTCAGGCTCGATCAGTGATTGAGCGAGGTGGTAGCAGGTGATGAGGGTGGCTCCGCGTCGTAATCGATCACCCGTCCTTGTGGCGGATCACCCACACGGGTGAATTCTCGCCAGTCTCGTAACACCTGTTCACGAGCCTAGCGGCAGGTGATCTTCCGTTGCTGGATTTCGTGGCCCCCGGAGTACCGTGTCGCCATGCCGACACCTGTCAACCCCGACACCGTGCGCACCGCACCCAAGGTGCTGCTTCACGACCATCTCGACGGTGGGCTCCGCCCCCGAACGGTGATCGAACTCGCCGACGTGGCCGGGTACCGGGATCTGCCCGCGACCGAGCCGGAGGCGCTCGGCAACTGGTTCCGCGACGCGGCCGACTCCGGTTCGCTGGTGCGGTATCTGGAGACCTTCGCGCACACCTGCGCGGTCATGCAGGACGAGGCGGCGCTGATCCGGGTCGCCGCCGAGTGCGTCGAGGATCTGGCCGAGGACGGCGTCGTCTACGCGGAAGTCCGCTACGCGCCGGAACTGTTCGTCGAGGGCGGGCTCGGCCTGGACGCGATCGTGCAGATCGTGCAGGAGGGCTTCCGCGAGGGCGAGCGCCGGGCGGCGGCCAAGGGTCGGCAGATCAGGATCGGCACGCTGCTGTGCGCGCTGCGGCAGAACGCGCGCTCGATGGAGATCGCCGAGCAGGCCGTGCGCTACCGCGACATCGGCGTCGTCGGGTTCGACATCGCGGGCCCGGAGGCCGGCTACCCGCCCACCCGCAACCTGGACGCGTTCGAGTACCTGCGCCAGCAGAACGCCCACTTCACCATTCACGCGGGCGAGGCGTTCGGCCTTCCCTCGATCTGGGAGGCGCTCCAGCACTGCGGCGCCGAGCGGCTCGGACACGGCGTGCGGATCGTGGACGACATCAAGATCGGCGAGGACGGCACCGTCCAACTGGGACGGTTGGCCAACTATGTCCGGGACCGACGCATCCCGTTGGAGATGTGCCCGTCCTCCAACCTGCAGACCGGCGCGGCCTCCTCGATCGCCGAGCACCCGATCGGCCTGCTCACCAAGTTGCGCTTCCGGGTCACGGTCAACACGGACAACCGACTGATGAGCCACTGTTCGGCGACCAGCGAGTTCAGCGCGCTGGTGGACGCGTTCGGCTACGGCTGGGCGGACCTGCGGTGGTTCACGGTCAACGCGATGAAGTCCGCGTTCATCGGGTTCGACGAGCGGCTGGAGATCATCAACAACGTGATCAAGCCGGGCTATGCCGCGTTGACGGGCTGAGCCACCAAGACTTCGGCGCAAGGCCGGTGGGCGTGCTGCCCGCCGGCCTTTCTCGTGTGTCCACCTGGTGGATCGGGTATTTGCCTGATGGCAAGCATCTGGTCTAGCGTCCAGAATAGGAGACGTCGTTCTCATATTCTGAAACGGGGTGGAATCGTGGCCGAGGGGGAAACCGGGAACCGGCGGCGGTGGCTGATGCTGGGGCTGGGCCTCGCCGCACAGACCGCGTCCTGCTCCTTCCTCTACGGCCTGCCGTTCCTGGTGCCGGCCATGCGGGCCACCGAGCATCTTTCCCTTGCGCAGGCCGGTGTCGTGGTGTCCGCGCCGACGGTCGGACTGCTGCTCACCCTGATCGCCTGGGGCGCGGCCGCCGACCGCTACGGCGAACGCCTGGTGCTCGCCATCGGACTCGGCCTGTGCGGCGCGCTGGTCGTCGTGGCGGCGACGCTCGTGCACGGCATGGTCGGTTTCGTGCTCCTGCTCGGCCTGGCCGGCGCCGCGGGCGCTTCGGTCAACGCGGCCAGTGGACGCGTGGTGATGGGCTGGTTCGCCGCGCACGAACGCGGGGTCGCCATGGGCGTTCGGCAGACCGCGCAACCGCTCGGCGTCGGCATCGCGTCGCTGAGCCTGCCGATCCTGGCCGGCGCCATCGGTTTCCGGGCCGCGTTGCTGCTGCCGGCCGGGCTGTGTCTGGTGTGCGCGCTGCTGGTCGTGATCTTCGTGGTCGACCCACCCCGGCCGACGCGCACGGCGGGGGAGCGGCCGCGGTCGCCCTATCGCGAGGCGACCCTGTGGCGGCTGCACGCGGCCAGCACCATGCTGGTCGTCCCGCAGTTCGCGATTTCCGCGTTCGCACTGGAATATCTGGTGACCGTGCCGCACTGGGGGCTCGGCGCGGCGGGCGGGTTCCTCGCGGTGATCCAGGTCTGCGGCGCGGTCGGCAGGCTCGGCGCCGGTTACTGGTCGGACCGGGTGGCCAGCAGGCTTCGCCCGATGCGCCAACTGGCCGTCGCCAGCGCGGCGGTGATGCTGCTGGCCGCCGTGGGCGACCGGACCTCAGCCGTCCTGGTCGTGGTGGCGATCGCGGTCGGTGCGGTGATCACCGTGGCGGACAACGGTCTCGGCTTCACGGCCACCGCCGAGTTCGCCGGCCAGGCGTGGTCCGGCCGAGCGCTGGGGGCGCAGAACACCGCGCAGAACATCGCGGCCGCGCTCACCCCACCGCTGCTCGGTCTGGTCATCGGCGGATCCGGCTACGCCGTCGCGTTCGGCGTCGCCGCGATCTTCCCGATGCTGGCCATCGGGCTGACCCCGGTCGCCGCCGAAACCCTTGCCAGAGCGGTGAAAGCCGAGACTAGCGCGCGTTCAGGCGTGCCTCGAAGCCACTGACCAACGTCTTCCAGGCGGCGACTTCCTTGTCGAACGGCGCGCTCGGCGCGAGCCGGTTCGGGTCGGGCCGCACCACGAACGAGACCAGCCAGCCCAGGCTCTCCGACTGCGCCAGTGCTTTGCTGACACTGTCGTCGCCCGCCCAGTCGGCCGCGTCGCTGAACAGCTCGACGACCAGGTCCAGTTGGGTCGGGTCGATCGCGTCGACGCCTTCCTCGATGTCCTCGTCGATCCCGGTGAGCACGTAGAGGTTGCTCTCCACGATGTCGACCTCGAGTGCGCCGTCGGTGGCCGCGTTGAGCACGTCCTGCCAGGTGGCCACCTGCGAGAGGTCATTGTCCGGGGCGTCGGCCGACGCGTCGACGAGGTGCCGGACCAGCGCCTTGGTCGAGGAGAAGACGTCGATCTTGCCGTCATGGCCGAGGAACAGCGGGTCGTCGCCGAGGTAGCAGCGAAGGGTGTAGTACTCCTTCGTCGCGGTGACGATCTTGATCGGGTCGATGCCGATCTCGCCCCAGAAACCGAGTTCCTCTTCTTCCTCCTCGGCCTCTTCCTCGTCCGCCTCCGCAGCCGCGGCGGCGACCTCCTCGGTCGCCTCCTCCTCGTGCGCGTCGAGCGGCTCGTCCTCGTCGTGTTCCTCGGTGGCCTCCTGGGCCTCCAGTTCGGCGAACTCGGTCAACGCCGTGGCCAGCGCCTTCTCGTCGACCTCGGGGACGGTGACCACGTCGTCGATCGCGTCGAGCAGGTCGTCCCACTTCTCCGCGACGACCTCGGCCAGTTCGGTCCACAGCACCTGGCCCTCGCGGCCGCTGAAGGGCAGCGTGCCCTGCTCCAGCAGGCCGAAGCCGCTGGCCGAGTCGAGGATCTCGTGCACCTGCTCCAGGTCGCACACGTCCGCGAGCGAGCGGATCATCGCGACGATGTCCGCCAGTTCGGAGAGCACCCACGTGTCCGGGTCCTCCGAGACCAGCTCGGGCACGCCGACCAGGTCGTACTGGTGCTCTTCGTCCGGCGTCAGCTCGGCCACCGACAGCGCCGGCACCACATGCCAGGCGGGGTGATCGACGAGGTCGTGTTCGTCGTCGGTGCGCACGAACGCGGCCAGGTGGGGGGTGTCCGGGAACGCGTAGAGGTCGTCCTCGTGACCGAGGAACGCCTCCCATTCCTCGCCGTCCTCGCGCCACCGCGGGGCCCACAGCGTGACCAGGTCGCCCTGGGGCAGCCCGAGTTCGATCGGGACGATGTCCTGGGCCATCAAAAACCTCCCGGTCAACACATGTTTTTGCCAGCAGCCGCACCCGGCGGGCCGGAGACCTCGGCAGCCTACGGGGTGCCGGTGAACAGCAAACTCCGGGGCAGGACGATCAGCCGGTCCCCCACCGGGTTGAACTCGGCAAATCTATCGCGCGGCGCGAAAGGCGCCCGCACCGATACCGGAAAGGTCGCGGAAAGCCGCTGGTTGGCGCCGCGACTACGGCGATCGGACGTCTCGGATACGCCGTTGGATCCCCGGACCGGCCGATGTGGACCGGATTCGGGTCCTGGAGGTGTCGGGAAGCTTACGAGAAGGTGGGGCCGCGGCGCCGTCATGTGCGAAGGTGATGACGCGCGGAGGAGCAACAGGAGGCGGGGGATGAGTTCGGAACGGGTCTCGTTCCGGTCGGTGTTCGCGGTGGGTGAGTTTCGCGCGCTCTGGTCGGCGGAGGCGCTTTCGCAGATCGGCGACCAACTGGCCAGGGTAGCGCTGGCCGTGCTGGTCTTCGACCGCACCGACTCGGCGCTGCTCACCGGGCTCACCTACGCGTTGACCATGGCTCCCGCGTTTCTCGGCGGAATCTTCCTGTCCGGCATCGCGGACCGGCTGCCGCGCCGCGAGGTGATGGTCGGCGCGGACCTGGCCAGGGCGGTGCTGATCGGCTCGGTCGCCATTCCCGGCATGCCGTTCCCGGTGCTGTGGGTGCTGGTCGCCGCGGTCTCGTTCTGCCAGGCGCCGTTCAAGGCCGCCCAACTCGCGCTGCTGCCCACGATCCTGCCCGGCGACAGGTACGTGACCGGCATGGCGATCCGCAGCATCACCATCCAGACCGCGCAGATGATCGGCTTCGCCGCGGGCGGTGTGCTGATCAACGCGATCAACCCGTACCTGGGCCTGGCGCTGGACGCGGTGACGTTTCTCGGTTCGGCGGCGTTCGTCCGATTCGGTGTGCACGCCCGGCCCGCGGCGCGGGCCGCGACAGCGGGGGCGCCACGCGAGTCGATGCTGAAGTCGGCGGCCGGCGGGTTGCGGTTGATCTGGCGCGACGCGTCGCTGCGCACGCTGCTCACCCTGAGCTGGCTGTCAGGCTTCCTGATTGTCTATGAAGGACTCGCCGCGCCCTACACCGCCGAGATCGGCGGTGGCACCATCGCGATCGGGCTCATCCTGGCCAGCGATCCGCTGGGCAGTGCGGTGGGAGCGTTCGTGTTCGGCCGCTGGGTGCCGGTGTCCATGCGGACCAGGGTGCTGGGTGCGCTGGGAATCGCGTCCTGCCTGCCGGTCGCGGTGGTCGTGTTCCACCCCGGCCTGGTCGCCTCGGTGGCGCTGTTCGCGGTGGCGGGTGCGCTCGGCACCGCGGTGATGATGCAGTCGACCGCGCTGTTCACCCGGGGAGTTCCCGATCACAGCCGGGCGCAGGCGTCCGGGCTCTCGCAGTCGGGCACCGCGACCATTCAGGGATTGTCCCCACTGCTTGCCGGGCTGGTCGCGGACCATGTCGGCACGGCGAACACCGTGGGTGCGGTCGGCATCATCGGCTTACTGATAGCGATTCCGGCCGCGATCGTCTGGCAGCGTATCTTGGCAGGTCAGGCGGACGTTGTCGGACAAACCGACACTGCCTGACGAGAAGGATGTCAGCCCTCACGAGAAGCCACGACGATCACCTCCATTGCCGCATTGCGCATAACGTAACCCACGATGTCAAAAGGTCCCCGTCAGTATGAGTCATCCGCCCGCCGAATCGCGCCTCGTCTCATGGGGTGTGCTGTGGCCGGCCGGTTGGAAGATGTGGACGGCCGCGCGGCCGAGGTGGATCGCCTACGCACTCGCCAGTGAACTCGCCGCCGTCGCACTCACCCTCGCCAGCCTCTCGCGCGGGGAAACCGATCAGCGCGACGTCACCTGGTTCCTGGTTCTGCTGGCGCTCGGCGTCGGCCAGGCCGAGATGTCGCGGCGTATCGAGAAGATGCGGCGCTGGATGGGTGGCCAGACGCACATCAACGTGACGTCCGTGTGGTTCGTCGCGGGCGTCACCATGCTCGATCCGGCCTGGGTCGCGCTGCTCGCCACCGGCCTCTACCTGCACCTGTGGCTGCGCGTCTGGCGGGCGGTGCGGACCCGGCCCGCGCACCGCGTCGCGGCGAGTACCGCGTGGATGGTGCTGTCCTGTTACCTCGCCTCGTTCACCCTGCGCGACACCGGACTCGGCCAGCTGAGCCGGGTCATGCCGCTGTCCGTGCGCGGCAGCTGGATCGTGCTGGTCGCGGGCGGCACGTTCGAGGTCGCCAGTCTGGTGCTGGTGTCGCTGGGCATCTACCTCTACACGCACAAGCGCTCGCTGAGCGACCTGGTCGGCACCGGCGCGGACAACGCGCTGGAACTGGTCACCCTCTGCCTCGGTGGCCTGACCGCGGTCGCCCTTGTCTATCAGCCGGTTCTGGTCGCGCTGGTGTTCCCGCCGCTGTTGCTGTTGCACCGCAACGTGTTGCTCAAGCAGCTGGAGGAAGCGGCCACAAAGGACGAGAAGCTGGGCATCTACAACTTCATCGGCTGGCAGACCATCGCGCAGCGCGAACTCGAGCGCGCGCAGCGCACCCGCGGCGCGCCGATCGCCGTGCTCATGGTCGACCTCGACCACTTCAAGAAGGTCAACGACGTCTACGGCCACCTCGCGGGCGACGCGGTGCTCAAGTCGGTGGCCTCGACCGTGTCCGGGCAGATTCGCGGCTACGACTCGGTCGGCCGCTTTGGCGGCGAGGAGTTCGTCGTGCTGCTCCCCGGAGTGTCCGAATCGGAGGCGACGGCCGCCGCCGAACGCATCCGGCTCGCGGTTGCCGACATCGAGGTCACCGACGAGGCCAACCTGATCGGCGGCCTGTCCGTGTCCATCGGCGTCGCCCTGCACCCCATCCACGGCAACGCGCTGGAGAAGCTGATCAGCGCCGCCGACACCGCGCTCTACCGGGCCAAGAACGGCGGCCGCAACCAGGTCGTCATGGCCGAAGGTCCAAAGGCGACAAAGCGTTAGTCACTGGCGCGCAACGACCAGGACCGCAACCGGGAGAAGCCGCGCACCGCGACCGGCCGCCGCGACCGCAACCGGAACTCCTCGACGTCCGCCAGTTCGGCCGCGATCGTGCGGTCCACCAGGATCTTGCCCGGCCGGGCCAGTGCGGTCAGCCGCGCGGCCACGTTCACCACTGACCCGTAGACATCGCCGAACCGGCTCAGTACCGGTCCCATGGCCAGGCCGACCCGCAGTGTCGGCAGGCCGTCGTCGTCGCGTCGCGGGTCCGCCAGCCGCACCGCGATGCGCGCCGCGTCAACGGCCGTGTCCGCGACGAACAGCACCTCGTCGCCGACGGTTTTCACCACCCGCCCGTGGAATTCGGCGATCGCCTCGGCCGCGTTCTCCTCGAAACCCTCCAGCAGCGTGGCCAGTTCCTCGATGTTCGCGTGCCGCGTCGTGCTGGTGAACCCGACGATGTCCGCGAAGCCGACCGCCATGGTCTGGGTGGACATCTCGGCGGGCGACTCGGAGAGCAGCCGGCCGGCCGCGGCCGCGAGATGCCGCCGCCATACGTAGGACTGGAGGCCCTCGATGACCGGCAGCAGCACGCTGGCCAACTGGGCGACGTCATCCTCGGTGCCGTTGGCGTCGCGGACCCGCGCCATCACTTCCTGCACCTGCCACTCGGCCAGCCGGGAGACGGCCTGGCCGATGGTGCGCGCCGCGGACACCTCCGCAGCCGGGTCGAAGGCGCCGGTTTCCAACAGCACCTTCCACACCCGCAGCGCCTCGACGTCGCCGTCGGTGAACACCACGGCGTCGTCGCCGACGGAGGCGAACCCCATCGCGGCCCACAGCCGGTGAGTCCGATCAGGACTCACCCCGGCGGCCTCGGCGACCTGCAGCCGGGTGTACTTGCGCTGCCCGCCGAGCAGCCCTTCCTCGAACTCCCGCTGCACGTTGATGGGTCTACCGCTTTCCCGGGTTCGACGCCGCTCAGCGCACGGTGTGCACGATCAGCACGTCGCACGGGGCCTGGCGGGACACGTCCGCCGGCACCGAGCCGAGCAGCCGCCCGGCCAGCGTGTTCAGGCCGCGGTTGCCCACCACGAGCAGGTCGGCCTGGTGGTCGGCCAGCGCGTTGACCAGGGATTTCACCGGATTGCCCTGGATGGCGACGGCCTCGACGTTGCTCGCGCCCTGCTTGGCTGCCCGCTCCTCGGCGGTGCGCAGGGTGTCCTCGGCCGGCGTCGAGCCGACCACCTGGTAGGCCTCCTCGCCCAGCGCGTCCTCGGCCGACGCGACCTCGCGCGCGGATGCCGGGAAGAACGCGCACACGATCACCAGCTTGGCCCCGGCGTCGGTGGCGATGGCCGCCGCCCGGTCGACCGCGCGGTAGGAGGAATCCGAGCCGTCCGTGCCAACCAGCACGGTCTGGTACGCGCCCATGCTCTGCCTTCCTGGATCAATTCGGTGATCAAGTCGGTCGCGACATTGGAGCAGACCGTACCGGACCTGATCGATCCATACCTACCGGCAGGTAGACTTTGACATGAGTCAATAAGGCTCAACTTTATTGTTTTCTGTCCATCATGTCTGGCAGGGTGGCTGGCATGGTGGGGACAACGGGTGCGAACCCGGGCCTGTTGCGCCGCAGCGCGGACTTCCGCAGGCTCTGGGCGGCCGGCGCGATCAGCCAGTTGGGTACCTGGGTCAGCTCGCTCGCCATTCCGCTGTTCGCCCTGCTCGACCTGCACGCGAGCGTGCTCCAGGTCGCGCTGCTGACCACCCTGCGCACCGGCGCCCAGCTGCTCGTCGGCCTCCCGGTCGGCGCGCTGGTCGACCGGCTGCGCTCGCGGCCGGTGATGATCGCCGCCGACCTCGGCCGGATGCTGCTGTTCGGCTCCATCCCGGTCGCCGCCGCCCTGCACGTGGCCGGCATCGGCCAGCTCTACGTCGTGGTGTTCCTCGGCGGCGTGCTGACGATCTTCTTCGACACCGCCAACTCCGCGCACCTGCCGCTGCTCGTCGGCCGGGACGACCTGGTGGAGGGCAATGCGCGGCTACAGATCAACCAGTCCGTCGCGGCTACCGTCGGCCCGAGCATCGCCGGCCTGCTGGTGCAGTGGATCGGTGCCCCGTTCGCGGTGGTCGCCGACGCCCTCAGCTACCTCTGTTCGGCCCTGGGCATCCGCGCCATCCGCACGCCCGAGCCGCGCAAGCCCAGGGCGGACCGGCCGCCGCTGCTCGGCGAGATCAAGGCCGGGCTCACGTTCGTGTTGGGCCATCAGGTGATCCGGCCGGTCGGGGCCTACCTGTTCACCGAGGCATTCTTCCAGGGGGCGGGGTTCACCGGCCTGCTCACCGTGTTCCTGGTCGGTCCGCTGCGACTCACGCCCGGCCTGATCGGCCTGCTCGGCGGCGTCGCCATGCTCGGCGCGGTCGCCGGATCGCTGCTGGCCACCCGGGTCGCCCGGTGGCTCGGCACGACCAGGGCGCTGCTCGGCTCCGGTGTGACGATCGGGCTCGGCGCGCTGATCATTCCGCTGGCCCAGCCCGGCTGGCTGCTGGTCTGCTACGTGCTCGGCAACGCGATCCTGGGCTTCTCGATCATCCTCAACATCGTCACCGAGACCAGCGTATGCCAGGCCGCCTGCCCGGACGAGCTGCGCGGCCGGATGACCGCGACGCTGCGCATGACCACCTACGGCGGTCTGCCGCTGGGCAGCCTGGTCGGCGGCCTGCTCGGCACCGCGATCGGTGTCCGCCCGACCATCTGGGGCGCGGCCGTCGGCATGCTCCTCGCCGCGATCTGGCTCATTGGACCAGCCCGGCGCGCCCACGACTGACCGCCTCGAACAGGACATTTGACACCTCCCGAAGTGATGCGGTCTACTAGTGTCTTAGTTGAGTAGCACAATTCGAATGGGGGCCAGGTGGTCGAGTTCCGCGTTGACCGCAGCGCTGGCCTGCCCGCCTACCTGCAACTCGTCCGCCAGGTGCGGGAGGCGCTGCGGCTGGGCTGGCTGCATCCGGGCGATCGGTTGCCGACCGTCCGCGAGGTGGTGGCCAGCAGCGGGGTCAACCCGAACACCGTGCTCAAGGCGTATCGGGAACTGGAACGGGCCGGTCTGGTCGAGGCACGACAGGGTTCGGGGACCTATGTGAAGTCCTCGCTCGGGTCGGCCGCGCCGGAGGCCATGACCGAACTGCGCACGCAGCTGGACACCTGGGTGGCGACGGCGCGCGCGGCCGGGCTGGAGGACGAGGACATCCAGGCGTTGCTGGGTGCCGTGCTCGCCGGCGAGTCGACAACCAACGGACAACACGATCGGGGAGTAAGCGCATGACCGCCAACATCGACGACCAGCCGGCCGAGCAGTTCGCGCTCCAGGTCAGCGGCCTTGGCAAGGAGTACCGCTCACGGTTGCGCGGCAACAACTGGGCGCTGCGCGAGTGCACGTTCGGCCTGTCGGCCGGCAAGGTGGTCGCCCTGGTCGGCGCCAACGGCGCCGGCAAGACCACGCTGCTGAGCATCCTGGCCGGCCTGCTCTCGCCGAGCGAGGGCGTCGTCCGGCTGGGTGGCGCTCGGCAGGAGCCGAACCGGATCGCCTTCGTGGCGCAGGAGAAGCCGCTCTACCGGCACTTCAGCGTGCGCGACATGCTCAAGGTCGGCCAGCGGCTCAACCGGGTGTGGGACGACGAGCGGGCCAAGCGCTGGCTGCGCCGCTTCGACATCCCGCTCGACCGGCCGTGCGGCCGGCTCTCCGGCGGCCAGCAGGCGCACGTCTCGTTCGCGATCGCGGTCGGCTCCCGGCCCTCCGTGCTGCTGCTCGACGAGCCACTGTCCAACTTGGACCCGCTGGCCCGCAGGGACGTCACCCAGGAACTGCTCGGCGAGGTCGCCGACACCGGGCTGACCGTGCTGCTCTCCACGCACGTGGTGGCCGAACTCGGCGGCGTCGCCGACCACCTGCTGCTGCTCTCGCGGGGCACGCTACTCGTCGACAGCGACGCCGACGACCTGCTCACCGAGCACGTCTACTACGTCGGCCCGCGCGCGACGGAACCGCCGTGCCAGGGCGAGATCGTCAAGGCCAGCCACTCCACGAGCCAGTCCAGCTTCCTGGTCCGGGTCGGCCCGACCGACGCGCCCGCCTCGGTCGCCGCGCCGTGGACCACCCGTCCGGTGTCGCTGGAGGACCTGGTCATCGCCTACCTGGAGTCGGACCGCGCCGGCGTGGCGGTGGCCGCGTGACCGCAGCCACCGCGCCGGGCGCGTCGGCCGGAGTGACCCTCTCCGCGCCGCCCAGGCGAAAACCGAAGGTCGGTTTCGGCGACCTGGTCGCACTGACCGTGCGCCAGCAGCGCATGGCGCTGATCCTGACCGCGCTCGCGTATGTCCTTTTCGGACTGCTCGTGGTGCTCAGCAAGGGCAGGGTCACGCTGGGCGACTGGCAGTTCGACCCGAAGACCTTCGCGCCCGCCTTCGCCGGCCTGATCGCGGTGTTCTGGGGCGCGCCACTGCTCGCGACCGAGTACGAGCAGCGCACGCACCTGCTGGTCTGGAGCCAGGACGTGTCCGCGATGCGCTGGCTGATCGCCAAGCTCGCGCTGCTCGGTGGTGCAGTGGTGGTGCTCGCCGGCCTGCTCGACCTGGTGGTCGGCCTCCAGTCCGCCGACCGGTACATCACCGGCTACAGCCAGTTCAACCCGGTCGCCGCGTTCGGCGAGGTCGGCTACGAGACCTGGCCACCGCTGGCCCTGGCCTACGCGGTGTTCGGCTTCTTCCTCGGCGTCGCGGTCGGCGCGGTGTGCCGCCGCATCGTCGCCGCCATGGGCTTCACCCTGGTCGGGTTCGTCGTCATCCGGACACTGATCAACATCGAGCTCCGGCCGTGGCTGCTCGCCCACCTGATCACGCCGGTCCGCGCCGCCTGGCCGATGGCCTCCTGGGGCACGTCGAGCCCGAACGCGCCCGCCGTTCCCGGCCCGAACGACTACACGGTCAACATCCAGCTGTGGCTGGGCAAGTCCGGCCAGGTGCTCGACTTCCCCACTGCCTGCGAGCCGGTCACCGGCGACAAGGCGATCGCGCAGTGCATGATCAACAACGGCGTGGTGTCCGAGGCCACGGACTACCAGCCCTACGCCAGGCTGCACGTGTTCCAGTCCGTCGAACTCGGCATCTACCTCGTGCTGATCATCGCGTGCGTCTGGCTGGCCGTGTGGTCGGTCCGCAGGTTGCGGAGCAGCTGATGACCACTGTCACCATGCCCAGCACGACCACCTCCGGCGGTGGTCGGCTCGCCGACCTGGTGTGGCTGACGCTGCGCCAGCATCGGGGCGAGCTGATCGGCATCTCCGCCTGGTACGTGCTCCTGTCCGGGTACCTGTTCCTGGACGCTCACCCGGCCGAGTACCTCGGCCTGCCGAACGTGCTGGTCTGGGCGACTCCGCTGGTCGCGGGCCTGCTGCTCGGCGCGCCCTCGGTTGCCCGGGAGTACGAGCAGCGCACCCACCTGCTGGTCTGGAGCCAGGACGTCGGCGTCGGCCGCTGGCTGCTCGCCAAGGTCGCGGTGCTCGCCGCGGTCCAGGTGCCACTCGCCGTCCTGCTCGGTCTGGCCGGCCAGACCGAGGTGACCCGCGCGGCGCGCACCGCGCTGTTCGGTGATCTGCCGGCCGGCCCGTACGGCTTCTTCGGCTTCGACGGATCCGTGCTGATCCAGCTGGGCTACAGCATGTTCGCGCTGGCCCTGGGCGTCGCGGCGGGCGTGCTGCTGCGCAGGACCGCCGCGGCCGCCGTGGTCACCGCCGCTGTCTTCCTCCTGGTCCGGGTGCTCATCGCCGACTATCTGCGCACCTTCCTGATCGACCGGCTGATCACGCCCGCGCGGATGACCTGGTCGGGCAAGTCGATCGACATGGTCTTCCGGGGCATGGCGAATCTGCCGCTCGGTGCGCACTGGACCTTCTTCGGCCTGCTCTACGCCAACGGCACCGAGGCCAATCTCGGCGTCGCCTGCGACCAGGTGTCCACGACTCCCGGCTACGCGGACTGCCTGCGGCGCAACGGCATCACGTCCAGCTACATCGACTACCAGCCGGTGAGCAGGCTGCCCGTCTTCCACGGCATCGAGCTGGCGATCTACCTCGTGCTGGCCGCCGCCCTCGTGGTGATCGCCTATCGCAGGCTCCGTCGCCGCACCGTCATCTGAATTCGTTTCGAGGGGTATCGCACATGATGACCGCAGCAACGACGTCCCGTCCGCTCTCGCCCGCGTTCCAGCGCCGCGACCAGGTCGGCTGGGCCGATCTGGTCTGGCTGGTGTGGCGGCAGCACCGGACGCTGATCGCCGTCACCACGCTCGGCGTGGCGATCGTGGCCGGTCTGCTCTGGTGGGACGCGGCCGACCTGTACCACGCGTCCGCCTACCCGTTCGTGGAGAACCTGGTGATGCCGGCCGCCGCGGGCGTCATCGGCATCTTCTGGGGCGCACCGCTGATCGCCACCGAATACGACCAGCGAACGCACCTGGTGGTGTGGGCGCAGGACGTCTCGCCGATCCGCTGGCTGACCGCGAAGCTGACCATGCTCGGCGCCATCGCCGTGGTGCTGGCCACGATTCTCGGCCTCGCGGACACCACCTTCATCAACGCGATCAACGGGGATGGGCACCCCGTACCCGACCTCTACGGCCGGTGGGGCTTCGCCGGCTTCGAGTCGTGGATCCCGTTGCAGATCATGTACGCGCTGTTCGGGTTCGCGCTCGGCGTCGCGGTCAGCGCGCTGCTGCGCAGGACGGTCGGGTCCATCGCGGTAACCCTCGTGGTGTTCGCGGCCGCGCGGTTCGCGGTCGGTGCCTGGCGGCTGACCTTCCTGCCCCCGCTGCGCCACGTCCAGCCGCCCAGCGGATTCCTCTACGGCGCACCCGATCCGGGCGCGGTGGAGATCGGCCTCGACCACATCGTCAACGCCGCCGGCAACGAGATCAGCCTGCCCAGCCGGTGCTACAGCATGACCACCGGCGAGGTCGACCTCGGCTGCGCCAAGGCGAACGGCGCCGTCGCGGTGAATGTGGACTATCAGCCGGTCGACCGCCTACTGCCGTTCCACCTGATCGAGTTCGGCATCTTCGCGGTACTGACCGCGATCCTGCTGACCGTCGCCGTGCTCACGGTGCGCCGCCAACACCAGTGACGGCGCACCCGCCGCGCGTCAGACGCCCATCGGGTGCCAGACGGTCTTCGTCTCCAGGAACCCGCGCAGCCGGTTGACGTTCGGCGGCGCGGTCCAGTCCGGCTCGGTCGCCGGTACCCGCAACACCCGCTTGACCGTGTTCGACGCGGCCTTCTCCAGGTCGACGCGGTGCTCGGCGGCCACGCCGCCGAGGTCGAGCGCGTTCACGTCGGCGTGCGAGGCCAGCCACGGCGCCAGTTCCAGCGTGCGACCGGTCAGCATGTTCACCACGCCACCTGGCACGTCTGAGGTGGCCAGCACCTCCGACAGGGTGATCGCCGGCAGCGGCCGTTCCGCGCTCGCCACGACCACACAGGTGTTGCCGCTGGCTATCACCGGCGCGACCACGCTGACCAGGCCGAGCAGTGCGGAGGTCTGCGGTGCGAACACCGCGACCACCCCGGTCGGCTCCGGCACGCTGAACGAGAAGTACGGCCCGGCAACCGGATTGGCCGCGCCGAGCACGGTCGCGATCTTGTCGGTCCAGCCCGCGTACCACACCCACCTGTCGATGGCCGCGTCCACAGTGGACTTCGCCTGGGCAGGCTTGACGCCCTCGCATGCGGTCACCTCGGCGATGAACTGCTCGCGCCTGCCCTCCAGCAGTTCCGCGACCCGGTACAGCACCTGGCCCCGGTTGTACGCGGTCGCGCCCGACCATCCACCGAACGCCTTGCGCGCGGCGACCACCGCGTCCCGCGCGTCCTTGCGCGAACCCTGTGCCGCGTTGGCCAGGAACGCGCCGCTCGCGTCGCTCACCGGATAGGACCGGCCGGACTCGGAACGCGGAAACGCCCCACCGATGTAGAGCTTGTACGTCTTGGCAACGGACAGCCGCACGGAATCAGACATCGAGGTACGCCTCCAGCCCGGCCCGGCCGCCCTCGCGACCGAAGCCCGACTCCTGGTAGCCGCCGAACGGAGCGGTCGGATCGAATCGGTTGAACGTGTTCGCCCAGACCACCCCGGCCCGCATCCGGTTGGCCATCCACAGAATCCGCGAGCCCTTCTCGGTCCAGATCCCCGCCGACAACCCGTACGGCGTGTTGTTCGCCTTGGCGACCGCCTCGTCCGGGGTGCGGAAGGTCAGCACGGACAGCACCGGCCCGAAGATCTCCTCGCGGGCGATCCGCATCGACTGCGTGACGTTCGCGAACACCGTCGGTGCGAAGAAGAACCCCTTCTCCGGCAACGGACACGGGCTGGTCCAGCGCTCGGCGCCCTCGGCGTCGCCGGCCGCGGTCAGCTCGCGGATCCGGTCCAGCTGCATCCGCGAGTTGATCGCACCGACGTCGGTGTTCTTGTCCAGCGGATCGCCGACCCGCAGGGTGGACACCCGCGCATGCAGCTTCTCCAGCAGCTCCTCCGCGATCGACTCGCTCACCAGCAGCCGCGAACCCGCGCAGCAGACGTGGCCCTGGTTGAAGAAGATCCCGTTCACGATGCCCTCGACCGCCTGGTCCAGCGGGGCGTCGTCGAACACGATGTTCGCGGCCTTGCCGCCCAGTTCCAGGGTCAGCTTCTTCTTCGTGCCGGCCAGCGCCGACTGAATCGACCGGCCCACCTCGGTGGACCCGGTGAACGCCACCTTGTCGATCCCCGGATGCTCCACCAACGTCGCGCCGACATCGCCGGCCCCCGGCAGAATGTTCACGACGCCCGGCGGCAGATCAGCCTGTTGAATGATCTCGGCCAGCACCAACGCGGTCAGCGGCGTCGTCTCGGCAGGCTTGAGCACAACGGTGTTCCCGCAGGCCAACGCGGGCGCCAGCTTCCACGCCGCCATCAGCAGCGGGAAGTTCCACGGAATCACCTGGCCGGCGACGCCCAACGGCTTCGGATCCGGCCCGTAGCCCGCGTAGTCCAGCTTGTCCGCCCAGCCGGCGTGATAGAAGAAGTGCGCCGACGCGGTCGGAACGTCGACGTCACGCGACTCGCGGATCGGCTTGCCGTTGTCCAGGCTCTCCAGCACGGCCAGTTCCCGGCCACGCTCGGCGATCATCCGCGCGATACGGAAGATGTACTTGGCGCGCTCCACGCCCGGCATCCGTCCCCAGGTCTTCTCGTACGCCTTGCGCGCCGAAGCCACCGCTTTGTCCACATCGGACGCGCTGGCCGTGCTCACCTCGGCCAGCACTTCCTCGGTGGCCGGGTTGATCGTCTTGAGCGGCTCCCCGCCGCCCTCGACGAACTCGCCGCCCGAGAACATCCGGTAACTCGGCTTCAATCGCGCGATGTCCCGGGACTCCGGTGCGGGCGCGTACTCCCAACTGGTCGTCATTCTCAGTCCACCGTCACGTAGTCGGGGCCACTGTAGTGGCCTTCGGTCTGGGCGCGGCGCTGCATCAGTAGGTCGTTGAGCAGGCTCGACGCCCCGAACCGGAACAGATCCGGGGTGAGCCACTCGGCACCGGCGACCTCGTGCACGGCCACCAGGTAGCGGATGGCGTCCTTGGTGTTGCGGATCCCGCCCGCGGCCTTCACCCCACGCAGTTGCCCGGTGCGGGCCCGGAAGTCGCGCACCGCCTGCAACATCACGTGCGTCACCGGCAGCGTCGCCGCCGGGCTCACCTTGCCAGTCGAGGTCTTGATGAAATCGCCCCCGGCCAACAGCGCCAGCCACGAGGCCCGCCGCACGTTGTCATAGGTGGCGAGTTCGCCGGTCTCCAGAATCACCTTCAGATGAGCGGCGCCACAGGCAGCCTTGACGGCCACGATTTCGTCGTGGACCAGCCCGTAGCGCCCCGACAGAAACGCCCCGCGATCGATCACCATGTCGATCTCGGTGGCCCCGGCCGCGACCGCGTCCGCGACATCCGCCAGCTTCACCGGCAGCGCGGCCCGCCCGGACGGGAAGGCCGTGGCCACGCTCGCCACCCCCACCGTCGACCCGGCCAGTCCCGCGACCGCGGTCTCCACCAGGTCCGGGTACACGCAGACAGCCGCGACAGAGGGCACCTCCGGCCGTTCCGGATCGGGCCTGCGCGCCTTCGCGGCCAGCGTGCGCACCTTGCCCGGCGTGTCCGCGCCCTCCAGCGTGGTCAGGTCGACCATGGAGATCGCGGTGTCGATCGCCCACAGCTTGCTGGCCTTCTTGATGCTGCGCGTGGCCAGCGTCGCCGCGCGCGCCTCGACCCCGACCTGGTCGACGCCGGGCAGGCCGAAAAGGAAGCGACGGAGGGTCGACTCGTCGCGAGTGACGTCGGCCAGTTCGGCCGGGGGTGCCTGAGCAACAGCCATAACCGCGAGTCTAGATGGACCCGAGGCTCAGCTCAGCTCTCCAACTGGTCCCGCGTGCGCTTCCTGCGCTTGGGCCGCTTGACCTCGACCCCGCCCATCAGCGCGATGCCGTTGATCGTCACCACCGGCGCCCCGGGCGGACCGTCGCCGGACGACCGGTGGTCGAACCCGCCCATGAAGCCGAAACCCTGCACCCGCACGGTGATGTCGTCCGGCACCAGGATCTCGATGCCGCCCATGATCGTGACCGCCGTGATGGTCACCTCGGGCTCGGCGAACCGCGCCTCGGTCAGGTCCAGCGTGCCACCGCCCATGATCGCCAGCGCCGTGTGAAAGCGCGGCACCACCCAGTTGCCGGTCCGTTCGAATCCGGACATCATCGCGAACGACGCGGTCGCTCCCGGCGTCCCGCCGATCTTCTCGCTCGGCAGCCGCTGCGGCGCCTGCTGCAGACTGGTCCCGGTCGAACCCACCATCGGCAGGTCGGACGTGATCGGGGCGAGTTCGCCGAGTGTCTTGGACTTGTAGACGGTCTGCAGCCGCTCGTCCAGTTCGTTCACGCTCAGCCTGCCCTCGGCCATGGCGTCGTGCAGGATCTTCGCGACCCGCTCCCGGTCCGCGTCCGAAGCGCGCATGTCAAGCGGGTTGGGCTGGTCCGGCTGCTGGCTCACGCCCAGCAGTCTAGCGCCGCCGCCACCGGTCCCAGGCTCAACTCGGCACTCTCGGTGACAGCCCCGCCGCCTGGTAGATCTCGTCGATCACGGTCATGTTGGCGACCGAGTCGGCGGGCGGCGTCAAGATCGGTTCACCGCGCAGCACAGCTGCCGCGAACGCGTCCAACTGGTAGTCGTAGGTGTGCCGCCTGCTCAGGCGCTCCACCCGCCTGCCTTGCTTGGTACGCACCGAAAGGCGGTGCCACAGCTGCGGCGCCAGCGGGTTGATCACCGACATCTCGCCGCGCTCGCCGATGGCCCGCGCGCTGATCTTCAACACCGTCGACGACCACATCGAACACCGCACGCGTCCGGTGTGGCCGGCCGGGAATCGCAGGTCCGCGCGCATCGCGCGATCCACGTTCGGCTTGTGCAGCTTGGCTTCCGCGTGCACAACGCTCGGCTCACCACCGGTCGCCGCGCCGCCGAGCATCCGCACCATGTGCACGGCATAGCAACCCGCGTCCATCATGGCGCCGCCGGCCAACTCGAACCGGTAGCGGATGTCCTCGAATCGGGGCAGCGGGAACGCGAACGTCGCCTCCACGACCTGGAGCTTGCCCAACTCGCCCGACTCGACGATCTCCAGCATGCGCCGCGCGACGGGGTGGTAGCGGTAGTGGAAGGCCTCCATCACGGTCAGCCCGGTCCGCTGCGCGACCTCGGCGACCTGCCGCGCCTCGTCCGCGTTCGCGGTGAACGGCTTCTCGCACAACACGTGCTTGCCCGCTTCCAGCGCGGCGATCGTCCAGCGCCCGTGCAGCCCGTTGGGCAGCGGGTTGTAGATCGCGTCGATCTCCGGATCGGCGAGCAGATCCGCATAGCTCGCGGCCACCTTCGCGATGCCGTGCTTCGCCGCGTACTCCTTGGCCCGCAACGGATCCCGCGCCGCGACCGCGCCGATCACCGCTTCCTGGCTGCGGCCAGCAGGCGCGATGATCGCGGCGGAGGCAATCCGCGCCGCGCCCAGAACCCCGATCCGCACGACATCAGTCACCGCGCCATCCTGACACGACCCGCCCGACCGCGAATGTCGGAGGTGGTGGCTCCGGCCCGCAAGCCGCTACCGTGTCGACCATGGACGTACTGGTCATTGACCACCCGCTGGCCAAGGCCAGGCTCACCACCATGCGCGACGCCCGCACCGACTCGGCCGCCTTCCGCGCCGCGCTGCAGGAACTCACCGTGATGCTGGTCTACGAAGCGACCCGCCAGGCGCCCGTGCGCACCGAACGCATCCACACCCCCGTCGCGCAGACCACCGGCTACCTGCTGGCCAACCCGCCGCTGCTGGTTCCGGTGCTCCGCGCCGGCCTCGGCATGGCCGACCAGGCCCACAAACTCATCCCCGACGCGCAGATGGGCTTCGTCGGCCTGGCCCGCGACGAGCAGACGCTGAAGCCGACCCCGTACATGGAGTCCCTCCCCGACAACCTCGCCGGCCGACCGGTCTTCGTACTCGACCCGATGCTCGCCACCGGCGGCTCGATGGAGTACACGATCCGCCTGCTCACCGCGCGCGGCGCCACCGACGTCACGTCCATCTGCACGCTGGCCGCGCCCGAAGGCATCAAGCGCCTCGAAGAGTCCGGCCTCCCGGTCCGGCTCGTCACCGCCGCCGTCGACCAGCGCCTCAACGATTCCGGCTACATCGTCCCCGGCCTCGGCGACGCGGGCGATCGCCAGTACGGCGCCGTCTGACCCCTGTCGCTTGCGCGCGTCACCCTCTCGTCGCGCGGCGTCATCGTTCTGGCTGGGCGCGGTATCGTACTGGTACCGTTGGTCACATGGCCATGACTTTGCGGCTGACCGACGAGGAGAACAAGCGGCTGGCCGAACTGGCCACCGCCGAGGGTCGGTCCAAGCAGGAGATCGTCCGGCTCGCGCTCGCCGACCGTTGGGCTCGCCTGCACAAGGAAGAACAACTCGGTGAGGTGCTCGGCAGAGTCCTGCCGCGCTATCGAGGCATGCTCGATCGGCTCGGTTCGATCTGACCGCTGCTCAGTGATCGCATACCTCGATGCCGGTGACCTGCTGGTGCTAGCCACCGCGGTAACCGGCGGTGATCTCGTAGTCCGTGACCTCGGCCTGCTTGACGTGGCCGCGCATCGTCCGCGCGCCACGGTCCTCGGCGTCGAAGCCTATGACTCGCTGTGGTCCAAGGCCGCCGCGCTGATGGAGTCGGTCGTCCGCACCCGGCCGCTGGCCGAAGGCAACTGGCGCCTCGGCTGGGTCGCGGCCGTGACTTTGTGCGACATCAACGGCTGGTGGATCGACGCCGAAGAAGACGACGCGCTCCGGGTCGTCCGCGAGATCGGCCGCGGCCAGATCGACGTCCCGGCAGTCGCCGCCCGCCTGGAATCCTGGGCACATCCCAAGTAACCCACCCGGGTAAATCTCTCAGCAGCTCCCGACCCGAGGCGCCCTTCGCGCCTGCTCTGCGCCCACTCTTTCCGCTGCTCAAACCCTATTTCAGCGCAAACGCAAGTTGTCAAATGATTTATCTGTTCGACTGTGGATAACTCTGTGGACAACCAAACCGCCCACAGCCCCACCGCGACGCGCCCCCCAAGCCCCCGCGCCCCACTAGACTGGCGTCGGGGTCGCCCCCCTGGGAATGGGTGGGGGATGTTTTGGGGCGTGAAAATGCTTCGCGTTTGGGGGTGGGTTCAGCGGTCCGCGAACGTGTGAATCGGTGTTGGCGGGAATATCGCGCTCTGCCAACGGGAACTCGCCGCTGCCGACCCAACGCCCGATTTTCCATTTGACCTGGAGTGCACTCCAGCTCTTACCGTCAACCTGTGACTTATTCGATCGCGCAGGCGGCGACCCGTAGTGGGTTGTCGATCGACACGCTCCGCTACTACGAGCGCATTGGACTGGTCGAGCCGCCGGCCCGCGATGCGGGTGGCCGGCGCACCTACACCGACGAAGACCTCGCCTGGCTCTACTTCCTGACCAGGCTTCGCACGACCGGCATGCCCATCCGGATGATGCGCGAATACGCGCAGCTGCGCCATGTCGGCGTCGCCACGAGCGCGCGCAGGCGCCGACAGATCCTCGTCGAGCATCGCGCCGAGGTGCGCGAGCGCATCGCCGAACTCCAGGCCAGCGTCGAGGTGCTCGACTACAAGATCCAGAACTACGAGGAGATCGAGCGTCGACTGCCGCGCGTCGCGGCGGAGAACGCGCTTATCGAGGAGGCATCATGACCCTGCCCACCCGTCGACTCGGCCAACTGGAGGTCAGCACGCAGGGCCTCGGCTGTATGGGGATGAGTCACGGTTACGGCAAGGATGGCGACGACACCGAGTCGATCGCCACGATCAACCGCGCGCTGGATCTCGGCGTCACCCTGCTGGACACCGCGAACGTCTACGGCAACGGCGTGAACGAGCAACTGGTCGGCTCGGCGATCAAGGGCCGGCGCGACGAGGTCGTGCTGGCCACCAAGTTCGGCATCGAGAACGCGCTCGGGACGCAGGACGTTCGCGGCGACGCGGCCTACGCCAAGCAGTGCTGCGACGAGTCGCTGGCTCGGCTCGGTGTCGATCACATCGACCTCTACTACCAGCACCGGGTCGACCCGAATGTGCCGGTCGAGGAGACCTTCGGCGCGCTTGCCGAACTCGTGCAGCAGGGCAAGGTCCGCTACCTGGGCATCTCCGAGGCCAGCGCGGCGACGATCCGGCGCGCCCACGCGGTGCACCCGATCTCGGCCCTGCAGAGCGAATGGTCGCTCTGGACGCGCGGCATCGAGGACGAGGTGGTGCCGACCTGCCGCGAACTCGGCATCGGCATCGTGCCGTTCTCGCCGCTCGGTCGTGGTTTCCTGACCGGCGCGGTCACCTCGCTGGCGCAGTTCGGCGACGGCGACATGCGGTCGAGGTTCCCGCGATTCGCCGACGGCAACTTCGAGCACAACCTCGCGCTCGTTCGTGCGCTCCAGGAACTCGCCGAGCGCAAGGGTGTGACGCCGGGGCAGTTGGCGTTGGCGTGGGTGCAGTCGAAGGGGCCGGACGTGGTGCCGATCCCGGGCACGCGACGTAGGCGCTACCTGGAGGAGAACGTCGCGGCCGCGACCATCGAGCTGTCCGAAGAGGACATCGCGGCGATCGAGACGACCGCTGGTGGCGTGGCAGGCGACCGGTATCCGGAGGCCATGGCGCGCAACGTCAACAAGTAGCGGAGCGCGAGCAGCGGCAGCGCAGAAGGTGAGGACGCGCTGCCGCTCAGTCGGCCAGCAGGGCCGCGATCTCGGTGTGCAGCTCGGCCAGCCGGGCGGTCGCCTTCTCGCGGATCGCCGGCAGTTCCTCCGGGCTACCGACCGGGGTGACGATTTCCAGATATGCCTTGATCTTCGGCTCGGTGCCGGACGGGCGGATGATCACCCGAAGGCCGTCGCCGCGAAGTCGGAAGACGTCCGCGGCGGGGAGCAGGTCCTCGCCGGTGACCGGTTGGCCGGAGAGTTCGGTCGGCGGATTCGCGCGCAGCGCGGCCATGATCGTGCCGATACGGGACAGCTCCGCGACGCGCAGGGCGATCTGCTCGGTGAGGTGCAGGCCGTGCGTGACGGCCAGGTCGTCCAGGATGTCCAGCAGTGTGCCGCCGCCGGCCTTGCTGCTCGCCGTGAGATCAGCGGCGAGGACGGCGGCGGAGATGCCGTCCTTGTCGCGTACCGACTCCGGGTCGACGCACACGCCGAGCGCCTCCTCGTAGGCGAACACCAGGCCGGTCGCGTGGCCGTCGCCCGCGCGGACCAGCCATTTGAAGCCGGTCAGGGTTTCCGCGTAGCGGGAGCCGTAGGCGGCCGCGATCGAGCCGAGCAGCGAGGACGACACGATAGTGGTGGCGACCAGCGGATCGGGATGCGCCGTTTGGTCCAAAGTGGATAGTACGTGCCGGCCGAGCAGGGCGCCGGTTTCGTCGCCGCGCAACATTCGCCAGCCGTTCGCGTCGCGCACGCCGAGCGCGCAGCGGTCCGCGTCGGGGTCCAGCGCGATGGCCAGGTCGGCGTTGGATTCCTCCGCGAGCGCCAGCAGCAGGTCGGTTGCGCCTGGCTCTTCCGGGTTGGGGAAGGGGACGCTGGGGAAGTCGGCGTCGGGCGCCGCTTGTTCACGGACCACGCGCACGTCGGTGAAACCGGCCCGCCGCAACGCTTCCACGGCGACCGCGCCACCGACGCCGTGCATGGGCGTGAGCGCGATGCGCAGCGTTCGGTTGGTGCCGCGCGGAATCGTGGTGATCCGCTCGAAGTAGCTCTCCAACAGGCTTTCGTCCACGCCGCGCCAGGAGGTCGCCCGCTCGACCTGGATCGCACCGGGGATGCCGCGGATCGCCGCCTCGATCTCGCCGTCGGTGGGCGGGACGATCTGGCCGCCGGTGCCGTCGTAGAGCTTGTAGCCGTTGTCGGCGGGCGGGTTGTGCGACGCGGTGATCTGCACGCCGGCCACCGCGCCCAGCTTGCGCACCGCGAACGCGAGCACCGGGGTCGGCAACGGCTCGGGCAGCACCCGCACGTCGAAACCGTGCGCGGCGAACACGCCTGCCGCGTCCGCGTGGAACGCCTCGGAACCGTGCCGCGCGTCTCGGCCGATCACGACGATGCCGCCGCCGTGCCCGTGCGCGAGCAGCCACTGCGCGACACCCGCGCTGGTCCTGGTCACGACCGCGCGGTTCATGCCGTTCGGGCCGGACCGAACCGGGCCGCGCAGGCCGGCGGTGCCGAACACGAGCGGGCCGGACATCCGGTCGGTCAGGTCGTCGATCGCGTCCTGGTTGCCGGTCATGGCCTTGGCCAGCACGGTCTGCAGTTCGGTCTGTGACTCGGGGTCGATGTCGTCGGCGAGCCAGTGGTAGGTGGCGTCCCGCAACGCGGTGGTCAGCGGCATCAGGTCTCCTCGGAATCCAGGGGAGTGGGTCAGCTCTTGCCGGCGAGTTCGCGCAGCAGTTCGCCCATCCGGCCCGCGGCGGCCTGCCCGGCCTCCAGCACTTCCTTGTGGTCCAACGGCTTTCCGGTGATGCCAGCGGCCAGGTTGGTGACCAGGGACAGCCCGAACACCTCGGCGCCGAGCGCCCGCGCCGCGATCGCCTCCAGCACGGTGGACATGCCGACCAGGTCGGCGCCCATGGTGCGGAGCATCCGGATCTCGGCGGGCGTCTCGAAGTGCGGGCCGGGCAGACCCGCGTACACGCCCTCCTCCAGGCTCGGGTCGATCGAGCGGGCGAGGTCGCGCAGCCGGGGCGAGTACAGGTCGGTCAGGTCGACGAACTGGGCGCCGACCAGCGGCGATGTCGCGGTCAGGTTCAGGTGGTCGGAGATCAGCACCGGCTGCCCGACCGACATGCCCGGACGCAGTCCGCCCGCCGCGTTGGTCAGCATGACGGTGCGGCAACCGGCCGCGACCGCCGTCCGCACGCCGTGCACGACCCGGGCGACGCCGTGCCCCTCGTAGTGGTGGGTGCGGCCGAGCAGGACCAGCACCCGCCGGTCGCCGATCCGCACCGAACGCGCGGTGCCACCGTGGCCGGCCACGGTCGGCGCGAGAAACCCGGGCAGTTCACCCATGGGCACCTCGGACTCACCCGCGCCGATCACGTCGGCGGCGGGGCGCCAGCCGGAGCCGAGCACGATCGCGACGTCGTGGGTTGCCACGCCGGTGCGTTCGGCGAGCGCTTCGGCCGCTGCCCTGGCCAGGTCGACCGGTGATTCGGATGCGTTGGTCACCCGGGCAGCCTAATGGCCGGTTCAGCTCGTGGGCTTGAAGGTGAGCTTGATCTTGCCGAACAGCGTGTTGCCACTGCCCTCGGTGTCGGTGACCACGGTGACCGACACCACCCAGAGGTCGTCGTTGCTGGGCAGCATGTCGGCGTAGGTGGTGCGGTGCGCGTTGCGCGACGCCTCGTTGTCCGTCGACGAACCGTCCGCGGTGCGGTAGCCGATTTCCTCGGCCGGTTCCGGTCCGCCGACGGCCAGGCCGGCGATCCGGGTCATCGGTTCGGCGCTCAGGTTGAAGTCGTCCGCTGACGGCCAGGCGTCGCGCAGGCTCTGCACGTAGTTCTCGATCGAGTTGTTCGGGTAGAAGCTCGGGTACCACTGGACGGTGACTTCCTCGGTGCCGTCCGGTTTCACGTAGTGCACGGCGCCGCCGCTCGGGATCTCGCCGCTGGCGCGCTGCTCGGTGAACATCTGCCAGCCGATCGGCACGTCGATGCTGAACTGACCGCCGGTCATGCCGTTGGCGAACACGGCCGAGGCGGTGCTGGTGGCCAGTTGGATGGGCGTGGTCCCGGTCGACGGCGTGGTCGGCGGCGTGCTGGTCGGGGACGGCTTGGGCGGCACCAGGCTGCGGCCGGCGAGCGTGCGCGCGGCCACGAAACTGCCACCCGCCGCCCCGACGAACAGCAGCACCGCGACGGCGAGCAGCGCGACCGTGGCGGCTCGACCGCGACGGCGGGGCGAGCGCGAGATCATGAACGGCAGCGGACCCGGGTCGACGGCCAGCGGAGCGGGCGCGGAGGAGGACGGGAGCGGCGCTTCGGGCCGGGCGACCGGGCTGACCAGGCCCCGAGTCGGCGTGTTGTCGGCAGGGCCGTCCGCGTCCTCGGGTTCGTCCATGGGGAAAACGCTTGCGCCCGGTTCCGGCAGCAGCGTGCGGATCCGGCGCCGCACCTCGACCAGGCCGATCCGCTCGGTCGGGTCCTTCACCATCAGCGCGCCGACCACATCGGCCAGCGGCGAGTCTTCCGGCAGCTTCGGGATGGCCCCGTGCACGACCTCGGTGACGGTCTCGACCGGGTCGTCGCCCGCGTCGTAGGGCGGATCGCCGGTGACGGCCGCGTAGAGCGTGGCGCCCAGGCCCCACAGGTCGGCGGCGGGCGTGACCGGGTCGCCGGAGGCTGCCTCGGGCGCGATGAACGCGGGCGTGCCCAGGATCAGCCCGCTGTTGGTCATGGTGACCTCGGACATGTTCCGCGCGATGCCGAAGTCGGTGAGCTTGATCTGGCCGTCGTTGCCGATCAGCACGTTGCCGGGTTTCACGTCGCGGTGCGTGATGCCCCTGCGGTGCGCGGCCTCCAGCGCGGCCGCGACCGAGTCCGCGACCAGCGCGGCCTGCTCGATGCTGCACTTGCCGTGCCGGCGGATCAGCTCGGCCAGGCTGCGCGACGCGACCAGCTCCATGACCACGTACGGCTCGCCGTTGTGCCTGGCCACGTCGAAGACGGAGATCACGTTCGGGTGAGTCAGCGCGGCGATCGCGCGGGCCTCGCGCAGCGTCCGTTCACGCACAGAAGCGGCCTCCGCGGCCGGCATGCCCGGGGGCAGCCGCACCTCCTTGACCGCGACGGCTCGGTGCAGCACCTCGTCGTAGGCGAGCCACACCACGCCCATCGAGCCACGACCGATAACCCGGCCGAGTCGGTATCGGCCGGCGATCAGCCGATCGTTGCCTCGTTGGTCAGTGGTCTCGGGTGGCACCGGCCCATTGTGTCTGAGCCGGTATAAGGCGGACATCAGCAGGCCCGGTTCGCTGTCTGGAGGCTCTACCCGACGCGGACTGGATCGTTTCGGCGACCAGCCTCACATGGCGCTCGCGCTACGCGTCCGTAACATCGAAAGGCATGACCACGCCGCCGGGAAAACTTGAGCTGGCTGCCGAGTTTCCCCCCGCCAGCGCAGCGCAGTGGCAGGACCTCGTGCGCGGAGTGCTGGCCAAGTCCGGCTATTCCGCCGATCAACTCGCCACCACCAGCTACGACGGCATCACCATCGCGCCCCTCTACACCGCCGCCGACCAGGCCGGCTTCACCGGCTTGCCCGGGGTCGCGCCGTTCGTCCGCGGTGCCCGGCCGGAGGGCAACGTCAGCACCGGCTGGGACGTGCGCACCCGGCCCGCCGGGAGCAACGCCACCGAGGTCAACAAGGCCATCCTGACCGACCTGGAGAACGGCGTCGGCTCGGTCTGGCTGACCGTCGGCGACGGCGGACTGTCCGTTGGGGACGTATCGACGGCCCTCGCGGACGTGCTGCTCGACCTCGCGCCGATCGTGCTCGACGCCGGCGCCGAGGTCGACGCCGCGGCGGCGGCCCTGCTCGCCGTGCACGAGCAGCGGGGGATCCCGGACAGCGCGGTCATCGGCAATCTCGGCATCGACCCGATCGGCCTGGCCGCCCGCACGGGCAACTCCGCCGACATGGCAGCGGGCGCCGCGTTGGCCGCTCGGCACGCGCGGCGCTTCCCGAGGTTGCGCACGATGGTCGTGGACGCGTTGCCCTATCACGAGGCGGGCGGGTCGGACGCGCAGGAACTCGGCGCGTCCATCGCCACCGCCGTCGCGTATCTGCGGGCGCTGACCGAGGCCGGCCTGAGCATCGACGTGGCCGTGCGGCAGCTCGAATTCCGCTACGCGCTGACCGCCGACCAGTTCGCCGGCATCGCCAAACTGCGGGCCGCGCGGCGATTGTGGGCCAGGGTCGGCGAGGTCGTGGGTGCGACGGCGGCGCAACGGCAGCACGCGGTGTCCTCGTCGGTCATGCTGACCCGCCGCGACCCGTGGGTGAACATGCTGCGCGGCACCATCGCCTGTTTCGCGGCCGGCGTTGGCGGCGCGGACGCGATCACGGTCAGCCCGTTCGACGCGGCGCTCGGTGCGGACACCGCGTTCTCCCGCCGGGTCGCCCGCAACACCCAGTCGATCCTGCTCGACGAGTCGCATGTGGCCGGTGTGATCGATCCGGCGGGCGGTTCCTGGTACCTGGAGTCGCGCACCGACGAACTGGCCAAGCGCGCCTGGGACGTGTTCACCGAGTTGGAGCGCGCGGGCGGTATCGAGGCGGAACTCGCGTCCGGCGCGTTCGCTGCGCGACTGGCCGACACCTGGGCGAAGCGCGCGGTGAACATCGCGAATCGCAACGATCCGATCACGGGTGTGAGCGAATTCCCCAATCTGAACGAGAAACCACTCGACCGTGCGACCCGTGCCGAGGCGCCCTCCGGGGGACTTCCGGTGCATCGCTACGCCGCCGACTACGAGGCACTGCGCGATCGTTCCGACGCCGTGCTCGCGAAAACCGGTGTGCGGCCGACCGTGTTCCTGGCGACCATCGGTTCGGTCGCCGCGCACACCGCGCGCGCCGGATTCGCCGGGAACCTGTTGCAGGCGGGCGGAATCGACACGCCGAGCGCGGGTGCGACCAAGGACAACGATGCGATCATCGCGGCCTATCGGGCGAATGGCGCCACGGTCGCGTGTATCTGCGGTACCGATCGCGCCTACGGCGAGCAGGCGCAACCGCTGGCTGCCGCGCTGAAAGCGGCGGGTGCGACGAGGGTGCTGCTGGCCGGGTCGCGCACCGATGCCTATCCGAGCGTCGACGGATTCCTCTACCGTGGCTGTGACGCGTTGGCTGTCCTACACGGTGTCTGGGATGTGCTGGAGGGAAACTCATGACCATCCCGAACTTCGGCGACATCGAACTCGGCGAACCGACGCCGGGCGAAGGCGATCCGCTCGCCGGTTGGCAGCAGGCGCTGCACGAGAGCACCGGCAAGGGTGCGGACGCGCTGGTCTGGGAGACGCCGGAAGGCATCGGCATCAAGCCGGTCTACACCGCGGCCGACATCGACGGCCTCGACTTCCTGGACACCTACCCGGGTATCGCGCCGTTCCTGCGCGGCCCCTATCCGACGATGTACGTGAACCAGCCGTGGACCATCCGCCAGTACGCGGGTTTCTCCACGGCCGAGGAGTCCAACGCGTTCTACCGGCGCAATCTCGCGGCCGGTCAGAAGGGCCTTTCGGTCGCCTTCGACCTGGCCACGCACCGCGGCTACGACTCGGATCATCCGCGCGTCGCGGGCGATGTGGGCATGGCGGGCGTGGCGATCGACTCGATCTACGACATGCGCCAACTGTTCGACGGGATCCCGCTGGACAGGATGAGCGTGTCGATGACCATGAACGGCGCGGTTCTGCCGGTGATGGCGTTGTACGTGGTGGCCGCGGAGGAGCAGGGGGTCGCGCCGGAGCAGTTGGCCGGGACCATCCAGAACGACATCCTCAAGGAGTTCATGGTCCGCAACACCTACATCTACCCGCCACAGCCGTCGATGCGGATCATCTCGGACATCTTCGCCTACACGTCGCGGAAGATGCCGAAGTTCAACTCGATCTCCATTTCCGGCTACCACATGCAGGAAGCCGGCGCGACCGCCGACCTCGAACTCGCCTACACCCTGGCGGACGGGGTCGAGTACCTGCGAGCCGGCGTCGACGGCGGGCTGGACGTGGACAGTTTCGCGCCCCGGCTCTCCTTCTTCTGGGCGATCGGCATGAACTTCTTCATGGAGGTCGCCAAACTCCGGGCCGCGCGGTTGTTGTGGGCCAAGCTGGTCAACAAGTTCGGGCCGCGCAACAGCAAGTCGCTCTCGCTGCGCACGCACTGCCAGACCTCCGGCTGGTCGCTGACCGCCCAGGACGTGTACAACAATGTCGTTCGCACCTGCGTCGAGGCGATGGCCGCGACCCAGGGACACACCCAGTCGCTGCACACCAACGCGTTGGACGAGGCGCTCGCCCTGCCCACCGACTTCTCCGCGCGGATCGCCCGCAACACCCAGTTGTTGCTGCAACAGGAATCCGGCACGACCAAGGTGATTGACCCGTGGGGCGGCAGCGACTTCGTCGAGCGCCTCACCTACGAGCTGGCCGCGAAGGCGTGGGGGCACATCCAGGAGGTCGAGGAGGCGGGCGGCATGGCCAAGGCCATCGACGCCGGCATCCCCAAGCTGCGCATCGAGGAGGCGGCCGCGCGCACTCAGGCGCGGATCGACTCGGGCCGGCAGCCGGTGGTCGGCGTCAACAAGTACCGCGTGCTGGATCCGGCCGACGACGAGCAGGTCGAGGTGCGCAGCGTGGACAACGCGGAGGTGCGCGCGCAGCAGATCGCCAAGCTCGAACGGCTGCGGGCCGAACGCGACCAGGGCGCGGTGCGGGCCGCGCTCAACGCGCTGACCTCTGCCGCGCACACGACGAGTAATAGCGATTTGTCGACAAATCTACTGGCGTTGGCCATTGGCGCGGCCCGCGCCAAGGCCACCGTCGGCGAGATCTCCTCCGCCCTGGAGGCCGCGTGGGGCCGGCATTCCGGGCAGATCCGTACCATCTCCGGCGTGTACCGGAAGGAGGTCGGCGAGTCGCCGAACGTGGAGCGGGCCAGGGAACTGGTCACCGAGTTCGCCCACGAGGACGGCCGCCAGCCGCGCATCCTGGTCGCGAAAATGGGACAGGACGGACACGACCGAGGGCAGAAGGTGATCGCGACCGCGTTCGCCGACCTCGGTTTCGACGTCGACGTTGGCCCGCTGTTCGCCACCCCGGCCGAGGTCGCGCGGCAGGCCGTCGAGGCCGACGTGCACGTGGTCGGCGTGAACTCGCTCGCTGCCGGTCACCTCACCCTGGTGCCCGCGTTGCGTGCCGCCCTCGCCGAGCTGGACCGATCGGACATCATGATCGTGGTCGGCGGGGTCATCCCGCCGCAGGAGTACGACGCTCTGCGCGAATCGGGCGCGTCCGCGATCTTCGGTCCTGGCACGGTGATCGCCGACGCCGCCATCGACCTGATCCGCGAACTCGCCGAGCGGCACGGGCTGGACCTCCAGTAGCCGCGATGCCACGAAAAATCGACGTCGCCGCGTACGCGGCAGGCGTGCGCGCGGGGGACCGAGCGATCCTGGCCAGGGCGATCACCCTGGTCGAGTCCAACCGGCCCGACCACCGCGACCAGGCGCAGGAACTCCTGGTCGACCTGCTGCCCGACGCGGGTGGCGCGCACCGGGTCGGCATCACCGGCGTGCCCGGGGTCGGCAAGTCGACCTTCATCGACGCGCTCGGCACCATGCTCACCGGCACCGGCCATCGGGTCGCCGTGCTCGCGGTCGACCCCTCGTCGACGCGGACCGGCGGCAGCATCCTCGGCGACAAGACCAGGATGAACCGGCTGGCCACCGACCCGGCCGCGTTCGTCCGCCCGTCACCCACGTCGGGGACGCTGGGCGGTGTGGCGCGCGCGACCAGGGAAACCATCGTGCTGATGGAGGCCGCCGGCTACGACACCGTGCTGGTCGAGACCGTCGGCGTCGGCCAGTCCGAGGTCGCGGTGGCCAACATGGTCGACACGTTCCTGTTCCTCGCCCTCGCTCGAACGGGTGACAGCCTTCAGGGCATCAAGAAGGGCGTCCTCGAACTCGCCGACGTCATCGCGGTCAACAAGGCCGACGGCGAGCACGAACGCGACGCCACCAAAGCCGCCCGCGAGCTGTCCGGCGCCCTGCGCCTGCTGCCCGCTGCCGACCCGTCCGCCTGGCGCACCCCGGTGCTGACCTGCAGCGGCCTGACCGGCGCCGGCCTCGACGAGGTCTGGGACCGGGTCAAGGCGCACCGGACCGCGCTGGTCGAGGCGGGCGAGTTCGACGCCAAACGCGCCCAACAGCAGGTCGACTGGACCTGGTCGATGGTCCGCGACACGCTGCTCGCCGACCTGCACGCGTCGCCCGCGGTGCGCGCCATGGTGCCCGAGATCGAGGCGCAGCTGCGTGCGGGCGAGCTGACCGCGACGCTGGCCGCCAGTCGAATCCTGGCCGCGTTCGCCCCGCGCGACTGATTCCTTTCTCGCGTGCGTCAACAGCCGGCGTGACCCGATGGTGTCTGCGCTTGCCCGGGTCTTTCGGGACATTCGGCCGGTGTTGCTTGCACTGCGTCTTGATCATTACCCTGGTATCAGCAATTGGAGTTACTGCCATCGTGTTACCAGGTGCACACTGAGTGATAGGCGCGCGGTGTTCAACCGTCGCCGTCAGTGGTGAGGGAGGCGCGCGGTGTTCAACCTGCGCAGGTCGTTGCGGCCACTGGTCGCGGTGGTGTTCGCACTCGTCGCGCTGACCCTGTTCGCCGGGCCCGCCGTCGCGACCCCGAGCAGTCTGGGTTCGTCCGATCCGGTCGCCGCGCTGGAGCTACCGCCTGCCGCACTGGTCTCAAGTTTGATCGGCGCGGATTCGGGTATGAATCCCCGCCATGAGGCAGGAACTGCCACGACGACCCCGGCGCCCACCTTCAACCAGCAGGTGCAGACCGCCAATTCCCAGACGGCGCAGCACAAACTCGCCGTCGGTATCACTGCGGTCGTTCTGCTGGTCATCGTCTACTTCGGTCGGCGAATCCGCAATCGCCACAACAAGAAGGTGAAGAGTTCGTAGCGAGAAAGCGGCGATTCCCACCGGCTGACCGAAACGGCGCAAGTCGTCCTGTGTCGGCCCTTCGGTTCGGCAGAATCGTGACCCACCGCTCAGCGCAGCGACTCGACCGGCGACCTCGCCGACCGCTCATCCCAGCGGCGGCGTTTCATGCATCGTGCAAGATGAATTCGAAATGAGCACCCGGAAGTCGGTCACCTGGCCAGCCCGTCCGCTCATTCGCATCAGTTGACGTGGGCTTGCTTGTTGTGTGGTCGTCTGCTGCCCATGGCGTCAGCGAGGAGGAACAGCGTGACCGTGGTGGACTCCCGTGATCGCTCCGGCGAGGCCAAGAACCTTCGGGAGCAGGACATGCTGCTCACCGAGGCCGGCCTGAGCGTGGCCCCCGTGCGGGATTTCGGAGCCGGTCGCGGACCGTCCTGGTTGGATGGCTGGCTGGTCGACAATCTGGCCGACCTGATTGCCTGGCGTCGTCACATCCACGCGAACCCGGAATTGTCCCGGCACGAATTCGGCACCACCGATCTGGTGGCGAAAATCCTCTCGTGCGCAGGTCTCCAACCGCGCATAATGCCCGGCGGCGCAGGCTTGGTCTGCGACGTCGGCACCGGCCGATCCTGCGTCGCGCTGCGCGCCGACCTCGACGCCCTCCCGCTCACCGAGGCCACCGACCTGGACTTCCGGTCCACGGTGGAGGGTGTCTGCCACGCCTGCGGCCATGACATGCACACCGCGGCCCTGCTCGGCGCCGGCCTCGCCCTGGCGGCCGCGCCGAAGCTGCCCGGCCGGGTCCGGCTCATCTTCCAGCCGGCCGAGGAGGTCATGCCCGGTGGCGCGCTCGACGTCATCGCCGCGGGCGGCCTCGACGGCGTCGAACGCATCTTCGGGCTGCACTGCAACCCGCAGATCGAGGTCGGCAAGATCGGCACCCGGGTCGGCCCCATCACCGCCGCCGCGGACATGCTCGAACTGCGACTGACCTCGCCCGGCGGCCACACCTCCCGCCCGCATCTGACCGCCGACCTGGTGCACGCGCTCGGCTCGGTCATCACCGGCCTGCCCATGTTGCTGTCCCGGCGGGTCGACCCCCGCTCCGGCACGGTTCTGGTGTGGGGCGCGGTGCACGCGGGCGAGGCGGCCAACGCGGTGCCGCAGGACGGCGTGCTGCGCGGCACGCTGCGCACCGCCGACCGGGAGACCTGGGCCCAACTGGAACCCCTGGTCGCCGACGTGGTCGGCTCGCTGCTGCTGCCCACCGGCGTCGGCTTCGACCTGCAACACCGCCGTGGCGTGCCGCCGGTGGTCAACGACGAGGAGACCACCGAGCTGCTGCAGATCGGCACCCGGGCCGCGCTCGGCGACGATGCCGTCGTCAGCGCGCCGCAGTCCTCCGGCGGTGACGATTTCGGCTGGTACCTGGAGCAGGTTCCCGGCTCGTTCGCCCGACTCGGCGTGTGGCCGGGCCAAGGTCCGACCGACGACATCCACCGCCCGACCTTCGTCGCGGACGAGCGCGCCCTGCCGGCTGCGGTCCGCGTGCTCGTCCACACCGCCCTGGCCACCCTCAACTAATCCCCAGCCCAGGGCCGGAGAGCCCCCGACTCTCCGGCCCCGCCCCGATCTCCCGACTCTCTTTGGCCCCGCCCGATCATCTTCCGAAACTCCGCGCCCGCCCGGCGGTGTGCGGTCCGGTTCACTGCCTCCCCGAACCGGCCGCACACCGCCATGTTTTTGTCAAACGGGAGATCGCGAAGTCGGCCGAGTTGTCCACATCCGACCCGACCATCCACAGTTTCGCGGTGAGCGCCGATCTCGCCTCACGAGATCGAGCACGCTGTGCGGCATGAACGAGATCCCTGGCGGCCTGCACGGCGCCTACCCCTATGCCAATGTCCGCACCGCACTCGGCGAGCACGGTCTGCGTGCCGCCATGGATCGAGTGGAGTTCGTCCGCTTCGGCCGTGGCGTCCTGCTGTCCGCGAACCGCACCTTCGATCTGCGCACCCGCGCAGCGGGCGCGCTGCTACTGGCCGGCCCCGACGCCGTCCTGGTCGGCTCGACCGCCGCAGCGCTGCACGGCTGCACCGCGATCGGCGGGCATCCGGTGCACGTCCGGGTGCCCTACCTGCGCAGAGTCCGGTCACGCGACGGTCTTGTCGTGCACCAGGGCCCGGTGTCCCAGTCGGACACTCAGGTACTCGACGGCCTGCGCGTGCTCCGGCCTCCTCCGCTGCTCGCCGAGCTGCTCAGAACGCAGACCCGACGCGGCGCGCTGGCCTGCGCCGACGAGTTACTGCGCGGCCTGCCCGAACCGGACCGGCCCGCGTTTCGCGCCGAGGTGAACCGTGCGCTCACCGAGCATCCGGACCATCGCGGCGTGCATCGGGCGCTGGAGCTGTTCGAGCTGGCCACCGGCCTGCCCGAAACACCGGCACAGAGCGCGACGCTGCTGGTCCTTGTCGATGCGGGCCTGCCGGTGCCCGAGTGTCAGCACCCGGTGGCCGACGCGACCGGGCGCGTCCACCGGCTTGATTTCGCCTGGCCGGATCGGCGCGTTGCGATCGAGTGCGAGTCGGACGACGGCTGGCCCGGCCGTGAGCCGGCTCGCGAGGCGCACCTGCGCAGACACGGCTGGCTGCTGCTCCACGTCCGCGCCGCTGACCTGCACGAACCCGCGACCATGCTGGACCGACTCAAGGAGGTGCTGCGCACCAGAGAACTCGCCGCGTGAACTAGATGCCGCCGCACGGCCTGGACCGCAGGTCCGTGACGTAGTCGGCGGGTGCGCCGGCCGACTCAGCCGCGTCCGCCATCACGCCCAGGTACCGGGCGGATGGCAGCCCGCCCTCGTACGCGTCCAGGACATAGAGCCAGGCCAGCACGCCACCGTCGAGGGTCTGCACGCGCAACCGGATCTTCTTGTGCAGGCCGAGTTCGGAGCCTTCCCAGCTATCCAGCCGCGCCTCGTCCTCGGGCAGGACGTCGTAGAGGACCGCGAAGACCTGGGCTTCCGGGTCCTCGACGATGGTCGCCAACGAGCCTTCCCAGGTGAGGTCCTCGGCGCCGAAGGTCAGTCGCCAGCCGACGAGCCAGCCGGTGCCCGCCATCGGCGAGTGCGGGGCGCGCTGCATCATCTGGGCCGGGTCCATGTTGGACCCGTAGGCGGCGTAGAGCGGCACGACCGACAGCCTAGCGACTGGTCGGAGGACTCGGTGCAACGCGCGGCCCAACCAGCCTGTCCGGTGAACACGACCGGCCGCTTCCGCGTACGGTTGCAGCGCGATCAGCGAGCCGACGACGGCGTCGACGAATAGGCGAGCAGTGGTGGTTTTGGCAGTTCAGCAGGAGGAGGGTTCGTGACGCGCATCGTCATCATGGGGGGAGGGCCCGCGGGCTATGAGGCGGCCCTGGTCGCCGCCCAGCACGGCGCCGAGGTGACGGTCGCGGAGCCGGCCGGTCTCGGTGGCGCCTGCGTGCTCTACGACTGCGTCCCGTCCAAGACGTTCATCGCTTCCGCGGGTGCCCGGTCGGCGTTCCGCTCAGCCGACGAGCTGGGCGTGCGCACCGGCAGCTCCCAGGCCGAGGTGGACGTGCCGACGGTGCACGGTCGGGTGAAGGGCCTCGCCCTCGCCCAGTCCGCCGACGTGCGCGAACGCGTCCAGCGGGAGGGCGTCAAGCTGATCACGGGCACCGCCCGGCTCGCCGACGACGCGCGCGGCCTCGCTCGGCACCGCGTCGTTGTGACCAGCAGCGAGGGCGACGAGCAGCGCCTCGACGCGGACGCCGTGCTGATCGCCACCGGCGCGACCCCGCGCGTGCTGCCCGGCTCCGAGCCGGACGGCGAGCGGATCCTGACCTGGCGGCAGATCTACGACCTGCCGGAACTGCCTGAGCACCTGGTCGTGATCGGCTCGGGTGTGACCGGAGCGGAGTTCGCCTCGGCCTACACCGAGATGGGCGTCGAGGTGACCCTGGTGTCCAGCCGCGACCGGGTGCTGCCGCACGAGGACGCGGACGCGGCCGCCGTGTTGGAGGACGTGTTCGATGAGCGCGGTCTGACCCTGGTCAAACACGCGCGCGCCGAACGGGTCGAGCGGGTGGACGGCGGCGTCATCGTGCACCTGCAGGACGGCCGGCAGATCGAGGCCAGCCACGCGCTGATGACCGTCGGTTCGGTGCCGAACACGCAGGACATCGGCCTGGAAACGGTCGGCATCGAGCCGGGGCCGGGCGGGTTCATCTCGGTGGACCGGGTGTCGCGGACCAACGTGGCCGGCATCTACGCGGCGGGCGACTGCACCGGCGTGCTGATGCTTGCCTCGGTCGCGCAGATGCAGGGCCGGATCGCGATGTGGCACTCGCTGGGCGAGGGCGTCACTCCGATCAAGCTCAAGACGGTCTCGGCGAACGTGTTCACCCACCCGGAGATCGCGAACGTCGGCATCAGCCAGCGCGCCATCGACACCGGCGAGGTGCCGGCGCGAACCGTGATGCTGCCGCTGGCGACGAACGCGCGCGCCAAGATGGAGGGCCTGCACCGCGGCTTCGTGAAGCTGTTCTGCCGCCCGGCGACCGGCGTGGTGATCGGCGGCGTGGTGGTCGCACCGAACGCGAGCGAGCTGATCCTGCCGATCGCGCTGGCAGTGCAGAACCAGCTGACCGTCGAGCATCTGGCGCTGACGTTCTCGGTGTACCCGTCGCTGTCCGGATCGATCACCGAGGCCGGTCGGCAGCTGATGCGTCACGACGACCTCGACTGAAAAACCGGCGAAACGGCGCAACGGTGTACAGACCACCGGCGTCTTGGGAAGTAGGGGCGACGGTGGTGCCCACGGTGGCAGGTTGAGGGGCGGAGATGAAGGTGGAGCACGGGTTCGTCGGCGACACCGCCGCGCGTGGCTTCCCCGGCTGGCGGCGCCGCGGTGTGGGCCGTTCCGGGGTTGCGGTGCGTGCTGTCCCCGGCGGGCGAGGGTGACCATGCCCCGCCACGCGATGCCGCGTCCTGCCGCGCCGCGTCCTGGCGCTCGCCGCGCGCGTCGTCTGCTGGTCGCGCCGCTGCTGCTGCTCGCGGTCGCGCTCGGTGGCTGTGCCGAGGGCGCGCGGTCCTCGGGCGCGCCGTCGGCATCGAACATGGCGTCGAACATGGCGGGCGTGGTCACCGCGGCGAGCCTGCCGAAGTCGGCGCCGCTGTCGATCGACATCCCGAAGATCGACGTACAGTCGACGCTGCTCTCGCTCGGTGTCGGCCGGCATCGGGGCATCCAGCTGCCGCCGGTGAGCACGCCGATGCAGGCCGGCTGGTTCAGCGGTGGGCCGGTGCCCGGCGAGATCGGGCCCGCGGTGATCTTCGGGCACGTGGCCGGCGACCACCAGGAGGGAATCTTCTCCCGGCTGGACGAGTTGGTGCCCGGCGACCTGGTGCTGATCAAGCGGCAGGACGGCAGTACCGCGACCTTCCGGGTGACCCATATCGAGGAGCTGTCCAAGGGCAGCTTCCCGATCGACGCCGTGCACGGCGACACCACCGACGCGGAACTGCGTCTCGTCACCTGCGGCCCCTCGTTCGACCAGATGTCGCACAGCTACCGCAACAACATCATCGTGTTCGCGACGCTCATCATCAATCCGAGCTGAGATTTCGCGGAATTAGCGAATTCCATTGTTGTGCGTGGCGGGTCGTTAGGCCGATCGGCCGATTGTGGGCGGGTGTGCGAACGTTCGCGCATCCGCCGTTTTTGTGCCCGTCCGGCGGGTAATGAATACGTTGCTCCATGTGGGTGATCAAGGACGCGGCTGGTGGTCTTTTTGTTATGCGCGAACGGCTGGGAAATCTTGTGGACAACGCAACCGAGCCAAATGCCCGGCGTCCTGAAGATTGTCATCGTGTTCGGCGGCGGTATGTCCACTGTGGTGAGTAGTTGGGGGTTGAGTCGATGCGCCGAGTTTCCGTGCTGCTCCTACTCGTGGCCGCCGTATTACTTGGCGGCTGCGCGAAACATCCGGCGACGACGACCGGTAGTCGGCCCTCGCCGATAGTAGCGACGACGCAGTCCAAACCCATTGCGATGCAGAGCATGGAGAGCTCCGATCCGGTTTCGCTGGACATCCCGAAAATCAAGGCGAAGTCGACCCTGATTTCGTTGGGTCTGGCGCCCGACGGCACCGTTGTGCTGCCGCCGGTGAGCACGCCGATGCAGGCCAGCTGGTTCAACGGCAGTCCGACGCCGGGCGAGATCGGGACCTCGGTGATCTTCGGCTACGTAGACGGCAACCGGCAGGCCGGGATCTTCTCGCGGCTGCGCGAACTGACCGAGGGTGACCTGATCTTCGTGCACCGGGCGGATGGCAGCACCGCGACGTTCGAGGTGTCGAACGTCGAGGAGGTCCCGAAGGACGCCTTCCCGGCCGACCCGGCCGACGCCGTCTACGGCCGCACGTCCGACGCGGAGCTGCGGCTGATCAGCTGTGGTGGCTACCCGAACAACGTGATCGTCTACGCCGCGCTGACCTGAGGCGGGCGTAGATCGGGTTGGGGCACGCCGGGGGGTGTGACCCAACCACGGGGGACGGAGGGGGTGTGGCGCGGTCCCGTTGCGAAGGGGGAGCGCGCCACACCCTGATCCGTGGCAGATCAGTCGGACTCGACCCAGTCGAAGGTCTTGGTGACGGCCTTCTTCCAGTTGCGGTATTCGCGCTCGCGGGTCGCCTCGTCCATCGCTGGGTCCCACTGCTTGGCCTTGGCCCAGTTGTCCCGGATGTCCTGCTCGCCGGTCCAGAAACCGGTGGCCAGGCCGGCCGCGTAGGCCGCGCCGAGCGCCGTGGTCTCGGCAACGACAGGGCGGATGACCGGGACGTTCAGGATGTCGGCCTGGAACTGCATGAGCAGCTCGTTGCCGGTCATGCCGCCGTCCACCTTCAACGAGGTGAGCGGCACGCCGGAGTCGGCGTTCATGGCGTCGATGACCTCGCGGGACTGGAACGCCGTCGCCTCGAGAACCGCGCGGGCCAGGTGACCCTTGTTCACGTAGCGGGTGAGGCCGACGATGGCGCCGCGCGCGTCAGAACGCCAGTACGGCGCGAACAAACCCGAGAACGCGGGCACGAAGTAGGCGCCGCCGTTGTCCTCGACCGTGCGGGCGTGTTCCTCGATCTCGGCGGCGGTGCTGATCATGCCGAGGTTGTCGCGCAGCCACTGCACCAGCGAACCGGTAACTGCGATCGAACCCTCCAGTGCGTACACCGTGTCGTTCGAGCCGATCTTGTAGCAGACCGTGGTGAGCAGGCCGTTGCGGCTCATCACCCGCTCGGTGCCGGTGTTGAGCAGCACGAAGTTGCCGGTGCCGTAGGTGTTCTTGGCCTCGCCGGGGGACAGGCACGCCTGGCCGAAGGTCGCCGCCTGCTGGTCGCCGAGGATGCCGGCGATGGGCACGCCGGCCAGGGCGCCGCGCTCGCGGACCTTCCCATACTCCTCCGACGAGGACCGGATTTCCGGCAGCATGCTCAGCGGGATGCCCATCTCGGCCGCGATGTCCGCGTCCCAGGACAGGGTTTCCAGGTCCATCAGCAAGGTGCGGGAGGCGTTGGTCGGGTCGGTCGCGTGCACACCGCCGTCCGGGCCGCCGGTCATGTTCCACAGCAGCCAGCTGTCCATGTTGCCGAACATCAGTTCGCCCGCTTCGGCCCTCGCCCGCGCACCGTCCACATTGTCCAGGACCCAGCGGATCTTGGGGCCGGAGAAGTAGGTGGCCAGCGGGAGGCCGGTCTTGGGACGGTAGCGCTCCTGGCCACCGCCGAGCGCGCCGAGTTCAGCGCAGATCCGGTCGGTCCTGGTGTCCTGCCAGACGATCGCGTTGTACACCGGCTTTCCGGTCGTGCGGTCCCACACCAGCGCGGTTTCGCGCTGGTTGGTGATGCCGACCGCGACGATCTCACTCGCCTTCAGGTCGGCCTTGGCCAGCGCGCCCGCGGCGACCTGGCGGGTGTTGCGCCAGATCTCCTCGCCGTCGTGCTCGACCCAGCCAGCCTTGGGGAAGATCTGCTCGTGTTCGGTCTGGTCGACGGAAACCACGTGTCCTGAGTGGTCGAAGACCATGCACCTCGTCGAGGTGGTGCCCTGGTCGATCGCGGCGACGTACTCGGTCATCGCGGAAGCTCCCTTTCTTGTGGTGCGGGGCCTGTGATGCGGGGCGAGTCAGGAGGCAAGGGCCAGTGAGAGGAGCGCGGCGATACCGGCACCGATGAGCGGGCCGACGATCGGCACCCAGGAGTAGCCCCACTGCGGGCTGCCCTTGCCCTTGATCGGCAGGATCCACGCGTAGGCGATGCGTGGGCCGAGGTCGCGGGCGGGGTTGATGGCATAACCGGTGGGGCCGCCGAGCGAGTTTCCGATCACCAGCACGATGAACGAGACGCCGGCATAGCCCAGCGCCGAGTTGCCGAAGGTGGGCACACCGTGTACGGCCGCGGTCGCGGGCGGGCTCTCCAGGATCCAGAACACCAGCACGAAGGTGCCGATGACCTCGGTCACCACGTTCCAGAACTTGTGCGGAATGTTCGGGATCGTGGAGAAGATGCCCAGCGTGTTCTCCGGCTCGTCGTGCTGGTCGAACTGGAGTTTGTAGGCGGCCCAGCACAGGATCGCGCCGATGATGGCGCCGAGCATCTCGCCCAGTAAGTAGAACGGGACCTTGTCCCAGCTGAGTTTCTTGGCGATGGCGAGGCCGAAGGTGACGGCCGGATTGAGGTTCGCGCCGCTCTTGTCGGCGATGCTCGCGCCCGCGAACACGCCGAACGCCCAACCGAAGGTGATGAACAGAATGCCGCCACCGTTGCCGTAGGTCTTGCGCAACACGTTGTTGGCGACGACGCCCGTGCCGAGCACGATCAGCGTCGCCGTGCCCAACAACTCCCAGACGACGATCATCCATGGGTTCATGCACGGCCTCCTGGTCCCCGAACGACACGGTGGATCGGCTGTGCGGCAACGACCACGTCGACCGTGGGCCTGGCCACACCGCCAACCCGAAGTGATCTCGGACGCTACCTTGGCGCCGTCGCCAATGTCCACGTTCGACTGCGCGGCCGCTCAGACGTACTAGCGCGATCGGAGTACAGCGGCCAACCAGGAGCCATCTCACCGCCTGACTCGCCCGTTTTCCGGGTAGCGTGGTCGCGGTAGTCGCCAGAAGGAAGGGCAGGTTCGTGGCCAGCCGCAAACCAGTCGCAGCGCAGGACGCACAGACCATCGGCAGCCGCTTCGGGGTGGCCGAACGCGCACAGTCGTGGGAGAGACTGGGCAGCGAGCAGTTCGACGTGGTGGTCGTCGGCGGTGGCGTGGTCGGCGTCGGCACGGCGTTGGACGCGGCAACGCGCGGCCTGCGGGTCGCCCTCGTCGAGGCGCGCGACCTCGCCTCGGGCACGTCGAGCCGCTCCAGCAAGCTGTTTCACGGCGGCCTGCGCTACCTGGAGCAGTTGGAGTTTGGTCTGGTCCGGGAGGCGCTGCGCGAACGTGAGCTGATGCTCACGCGGCTCGCGCCACACCTGGTCAAGCCGGTGAGCTTCCTGTACCCGCTCAAGCACCGCTTCTGGGAACGGCCCTACACCGCGGCCGGCCTGGTGCTGTACGACCGCATGGGCGGCTCGCGGTCGGTGCCCGGCCAGAAGCACCTGAGCAGGGCGGGGGCGCTGCGGATGTTTCCGGCGCTCAAGCGGGGCTCGCTGATCGGCGGCGTTCGATATTTCGACGCCCAGGCAGACGACGCCCGGCACACGCTGACCGTGGCGCGCACGGCCGCGCACTACGGCGCGGTGGTGCGGACCTCGACCCAGGTCATCGGATTCCTCAAGGAGGCGGACCGGGTCTCCGGCGTGCGCGTGCGCGATGTGGAGACCGGCAACGAGACCGAGGTGCAGGCCGGCGTCGTGGTCAACTGCACCGGGGTGTGGACCGACGATCTGCAGCACCTGTCCGGCAGCAGGGGCCGGTTCCGGGTGCGCGCCAGCAAGGGCGTGCACATCGTGGTGCCGAGGGACCGGATCGTGGCCGAATCCGGTCTGATCCTGCGCACGGAGAAGTCCGTGCTGTTCGTGATCCCGTGGCGCAATCATTGGATCATTGGCACGACCGACACCGACTGGCACCTCGACCTGGCGCACCCGGCCGCGACCAAGAACGACATCGACTACATCCTCGACCACGTCAACACGGTGCTCGCCACGCCGCTGACGCACGCCGACATCCAGGGCGTGTACGCGGGCCTGCGGCCGCTGCTGGCCGGCGAGAGCGAGGAGACCTCGAAGCTCTCCCGCGAGCACGCCGTGGCCAGGGTCGCGCCCGGCCTCGTCGCGATCGCGGGCGGCAAGTACACGACCTACCGGGTGATGGCCGCGGACGCGGTGGACGCGGCAGGCGTCGACCTGTCCGGCCGGTTGCAGCCCTCCATCACCGACCAGGTCCCGCTGCTCGGCGCGGATGGCTACCACGCGCTGGTCAACCAGGCCGACCAGCTCGGCGCCCGTTACGGGCTGCATCCGTACCGGGTCAGGCACCTGCTGGACCGCTACGGCTCGCTGATCCACGAGGTGCTCGGGCTCGCGGAGGACAACCCCGAACTGCTCAAGCCACTGCCGGCCGCACCGGACTACCTGCAGATCGAGGTCGTGTACGGGGCGAACAACGAGGGCGCGCTGCACCTGGACGACATGCTGACCAGGCGGACCCGCATCTCCATCGAGTACCCGCATCGCGGCGTCGACTGCGCCCAGCAGGTCGCCGAGCTGATGGGCGGCGTGCTCGGCTGGGCCAAGGCGACCATCACTCGCGAGGTCGAGACCTACCTGGCCAGGGTGCAGGCCGAGCGCGACTCCCAGACCCAGTCCGACGACCAGTCGGCCGACGCGCTGCGGCACGCGGCACCGGAGGCGCGGGAGCGGTTGATACCGGAGCAGATCATCGCCGAGTGAGGCGGGCGACGAGTCATGGCTGGTTGATTGATCGAAGTCTACGAGACAAGGCGATTCTTCCTGTCCTACCAAGGAAAATTCTGCTTGTTCGCGGTTCGTAGGTACTATCGATCTTGCATCCCGGGAAAAAGAAACGGCCCCCAGCTGGGGGCCGTCGGGCCAAGGCTCTCACCTTGGCGGGGTGCCTTCAGCATAGCGCAACGCACATGGGTTGTGCCAGCAGCCAGGAGCACTGTTGAACCAGGTCAGGGTGTACGTGGACGGATTCAATCTCTACCACGGCCTTCGGCGGGACGGACGCAGGTACCTTTGGCTCGATCTCGACGCGCTCGCCGTCAGCTTGCTCAAGCCCGGCCAGCATCTCGACAGCGTCCAGTATTTCACCGCTCCAGTTCGCAACGATCCGCCTGGCCATCAGCGTCAGACCGACTATTGGAGCGCCTTGCTCGCGCATTCACCTCGGGTCACCTTGGTCGAAGGACGCTTTCAGCAAAAGACTCGATCCTGCAACCAGTGCGGGACTCAGTGGACCACGTACGAGGAGAAGGAGACCGATGTCTCGATCGCGGTGACGCTGGTCGAGGACGGAGTGCTCGACAGGTTCGACACCGCGCTCGTGATCTCGGCTGACAGCGACCTGTGCCCCGCGATCAGGTCGCTGAAGCGGCTTCGACCGGCGAAGAAGGTTATCGCGGCCTTCCCGCCGAACCGGCGATCCGATGATCTGCGGCGGGCCGCCAACGCCACGTTCACCATCGGCTTAGCGAAACTGCGTCAGTCGCAGCTGCCGGACACGGTCGTCACCGGGGCCGGGATCGTCCTGACCAGGCCGTCACACTGGTCCTGATCAGCAGAAGAGTTCGTCGAGTTGGCTGATCAGGAGGCGCTGGTCGGCGGGTGACACGGTGGTCCAGGGTTCGGCGTGGGGCTCGACGATGCTGCGGGTTTGCAGGTAGCGGCCTGCCCGGGTGTCGAACACGCTGACCACGCGCTGGGCGCGGGTGCGGTGGCCCCAGCGGTCCCTGGTCGCGGCGCCGAACTGGCCGTGTCTGCGCAGGCGCATCATCATCGAGGCGAGCATGGCCGCGTCGCGGTCGCGGACGCCGTGGTGGCACAGGGCGGTTTCGAATTCGGTTGGGGTGGCGGCGTTCTGGGCCGCCGCCTCCAACTGTCTACTGGGGACGGTGACGGACTCGCCCGCGCCGGCGGCCAATGACGGGAGTACGGCGAGGGCTTCGCGGGCCAGGCCGGTCGCTGCCGCCTCGCGGATGGTGAGACCGTCGGTGGCGAGGGTGGCCGCGACGGCGTCGGCGCCGCTGGCCGCGACCAGCACGCGGATGCTGCCGATCTTCTTGCCGAACCACAGCCGGCCGTCGATCTCGCGATCCGGGCGGGCGAGCAGGCGGACCAGGCCGGCGAGGCGTTCGTATTCCTCGGCCGGGCGGGCGAAGCCGCGGTTTTCCATGGCGCGCCAGGCATCGTCGACGAGTCGGCGTCGTTCGGTGTGGGTTCGGCCGGGTGAGTCGACCTTGAGTACGAGTGGCATTTCGCCGAGGGCAAGGGATTCCCAGAGAACGTCGAACTCCAACCGGGACACCGTGATCGGCGCGGCGGGTGCTGGGTCGTCGGCGAGGCCGAACACGCCGGAGGTCATCCGGTGATGCTCATGGCTGCTGCTCGCCGATCACCGCGGGCGCGACGAGCGGCGTGTTGTCCTCCGCCTCGCCGTCGTTCTCGGTGCGGGTGCTCCGCTTGGTCGCGGTCGAGATGGTGGAGGAGGGGGTCATGGTGCCGTGCGCGGGTTCGGGGCGCGAACGCACGGCGCGAATGCCGGGGCGGGAGGTGGCGGTGATCGGGGTGGTGTCGACGGACAGTTCGGGCGGTTGGCCGAAGTCGCCGAGGGTGGCCGTGTTGTCGAACGTCGCCGACTCGTACTGCGCCATCACCTGGAACGCCTTCTGCTCGGCCGCGTTGGCCGCCGCCTCCTGGATCTCGTGGTCGGTCTGCTCGCCGATCAGGTGCTGCAACAGGCTGACCGCCGCGTTCGGCTGTTCTGCGGTGACCGGCACCGGCGCCGGCATGTCCGCGCGGGCCTTGGCGAGCAGGCTGCCCTGCAACTCGGTGCTGATCCGCATCATGTCCGCGGCCGTGGAGGCCTGCTGGGCCCAGCCGCCGATCGGGCCGAGCGCGTCACGGGCGGCGTCGCCTGCCGCGCCTTCCCAGTTCGCGCCGGACGCGGTCACGCCCGCGCCGATGTCGTGCTGCAACTCGTCGAGGGCCTGTGACAGGCCGGCCCAGGTGTCCACGACCGGGGTGGCGGCGTCGGCACCAGGTCCCGAGTTCAGCTGGTCGTACAGCTCCTGATGGCTGTAGCCCTGCCACCGGTTGTCCGTCCCAGCGTTGGTGCCCAACGTGCTCCTGCCCTCCCTCATTCTTCGTCGCGGAACGAGTCCGCGTTGTCGTGCTCCACGATCTGGTACTCGGTGGCGACCTCGTTCAACGCGTCCGAGGCCGACTTGAGCCGCTGCTGGTAGGCGAGCAGGGCGTTCAGCGCCGAGGACGGGGTGTCCATCGAATGGTCGTTGAAGCTGGTCGCCGCGTCCTGGCTGACCGGGTCGCCTGCCCACGGCGCGACGCGAACGCCGGTGATGGCCAGGTCGATCTGCACGTCGAGCTTGGCGAGCGCGTTGTCGAACACCTTGCGCAGCGCGGGCACCGCGCCCCGCTCCACCCGCAGCGTGGCCGCGCCGGAGGAGCTGAGCGGATTGGGGATCAGGCCGGTCTGCCGGGCCACGCCGGTCTGCGGGCTGTACGGCACTGCGATCACCTCCGCGCTGGGCTCCCGACTGATCCTGACACTGTATCCACCGACCGTGATCGGGTCGTGCCATCGCCGTGAACAACGCTCGGGTGGACGAATGCGCGCGCCGGTTATTACCGACCGTGGCCGGTTTGGCGAGCGGAACGTGGCTCAGTCGTGGTTCAGGAGGCTGGTGACCGCGTCGGCGGCGACCTGTTCGGCGCCCTGGCACAGCGCGTCCTGCGGGATCGGCGTGCTGTTGCCGCCGTCGCGGAACATGACGTCCAGGAACTCGTTGTCGGCCGCGTCCACCTCGACGTTGCACACGGTCTGCAGGCCGGGCGTGCGCACGATCAGGGCCGGGTAGCCGCTCGCGGTGGTGGCCTTCGCGTCGACCTGCGCGGTGTCGTCCAGCCACACGTCCACGCCCATGCTGGTGACCAGCGCCAACCGGGTTTCGGTGCCGCTCTGCACGCCGCGGATCGAACAGGCCTTGGCCTTGTCGAACTCGGGGTCCGTGTACGGGGTCGGGGTGGAGTCGAGGCTGAGGCTGCTGCGCTGGGTCGAGGTGAGGATCTTGCACGGGTTCACGCTCGCCAGTTCGAGCGTGCCCGGCCGGGGGGCCAGCGAGGGCGGCGGTGTCGTGGTCGGCGGCGCCACCACGGTGCTCGTCCTGCTTTTCGGGGCGCTGACCGTGTTGACCGCGTTGCTGGTGTTGGTCAGCGCGATCACCACGGCGACCACGACGGCGATACCCGCCGCGGCCATTACGCGCATCAGCACCGTGCCACGCACGCCGGCTACGGTAGCGAAGCGCGCCGAGCCGGTCACCGGGTGGGTTCGGGTCCGGCCTCCGGCGCCTCGATCGTGTGCAGGTCGAGCGCGCCGATGCCGAAGCGGCGCACGGCGGCCAGCGCGGTGTCGGCCATGTTCTGGTCCGGATGGTCGGCCACGACCCAGCAGGCCGCCTGTGCCGTGCCGTCGTGCACGGCGGTCAGGCCGACTTCGCCGAGCAGGGCGCCGGTGGTCGGGTCGGCGATGGCCCAGGTGTAGCCGGTGTCGGTGCGCCAAGCCTGCGCGCGCGCCATGATGTGCGCGTCGGGGTCGGGGAAACCGTTGGCGCGCAACGTCGTTCGGTCGTCCAGCAGGTCGTCGGCGCGCAGCTGGCGCAGGTAGTACGTGCCCGCGTTGATCTCGATCGGGTCCACAGTGGAGCGTCAGCGGTAGCGGCGGCCGCGCCGGTGGTCGTCGCGCCAGTCCTTGCCCCACACCGAACTGCCGAACATCATCACGGCCGCCGGCAGCAGGAAGATGAACCAGGGAATGTGCGCGAACAGGAACAGCCCGACCGCGATGAGCGCGGCGACCGGGACGAGGCCAGCGACGATAGCCCTGGTCCCTCCGCCCGGTGGGCGGCCGACGACCTGCTGGGTCGGCTGTACGGCGACCGGCGCCGGAGCCGGGGTGGGCGCGCCGGAGCTGAACTGCGGGTGCGGCGGCGGCAGGTCGACGAACAGCGCGCGCAACTCGCCTCTGGTCTTGGCCGCGGACACCCGGGCGCTGCGCTCGCCGTACTCGTCGATGTTCAGCCGACCGTCGCTCATGTGCTCGCCGAGCACGCTCAACGCGGCCTCGCGCTCGCTGTCCGCGATCCGCAGATCCGCGTCCTGGAACTCAGTCACAACATCGATGGTACGGCCAGGGCGCGAACCCCGACCGTGACATCCGGCCTGTTGTTGGCGAACATTCAGTCCTTGATCTCCAGCAGGACCGAGCCCTGGGTGACGGCCTCGCCGGGCGACACGGCCAAACCGGCGACGGTGCCCGCCTTGTGCGCGGTGACCGGGTTCTCCATCTTCATCGCCTCCAGCACGACGACGAGTTCCCCGGCCTCCACCTGCTGACCGTCCTCGACCGCGACCTTGACGATGGTGCCCTGCATGGGCGCGGTGACCGCGTCACCGGACACCGCGGCCGCCGCCTTGCTGCCGCCCCGCCTGCGCGGCTTGGCCGCCCCGGCTGCCTGGCTCGGCGCGCCGCCGGAGAGGGCGAGGTCGCCGGGCAGCGACACCTCCAGCCTGCGCCCGCCGACCTCGACCACCACGGTCTGCCTCGGCGACTCCTCGCCACCGGCCTGCGCGCCGCCCTCGAACGGCGGGATGGTGTTGTCGAACTCGGTCTCGATCCACCGGGTGTGCACGGTGAAGCCCTCATCGTCGCCGACGAACGCGGCGTCGCGCACGACCGCGCGGTGGAAGGGCAGCACGGTGGCCATGCCCTCGACCACCATCTCGTCCAGGGCGCGCCGCGAGCGCTCCAGCGCCTGCTGCCGGTCGGCCCCGGTGACGATCAGCTTGGCCAGCAGCGAGTCGAACGCGCCGCCGATGACGCTGCCGGACTCGACACCCGAGTCGGTCCGCACACCGGGGCCGTCCGGCGCGATGAACGTGGTGACCGTGCCGGGCGCGGGCAGGAAGTTGCGGCCCGCGTCCTCGCCGTTGATGCGGAACTCGATCGAGTGACCGCGCGGGGTCGGGTCCTCGGTGAAGCGCAGCCGCTCGCCCGCCGCGATGCGGAACTGCTCGCGCACCAGGTCCAGGCCCGACGTCTCCTCGCTGACCGGGTGCTCCACCTGCAGGCGGGTGTTCACCTCCAGGAAGGAGATGGTGCCGTCCAGACCGACCAGGTACTCGACGGTGCCGGCGCCGTAGTAGCCGGCCTCCCGGCAGATCGCCTTGGCCGAGGAGTGGATCTCGGCGCGCTGCGCGTCGGACAGGTACGGCGCGGGCGCCTCCTCGACCAGCTTCTGGTGCCGGCGCTGCAACGAGCAGTCCCGGGTGCCGACCACGATCACGTTGCCGTGCTTGTCGGCCAGCACCTGCGCCTCGACGTGGCGCGGCTTGTCCAGGTAGCGCTCGACGAAGCACTCGCCCCGGCCGAACGCGGAGACCGCCTCGCGCACCGCGGATTCGAACAGCTCCGGGATCTCCTCGCGGGTGCGGGCGACCTTCAGGCCACGCCCGCCGCCGCCGAACGCGGCCTTGATGGCGACCGGGAGGCCGTGCTCGTCGGCGAAGGCGAGGATCTCCTCGGGACCGGACACCGGCTCGCTGGTGCCGGGCACCAGCGGCGCGCCCGCGCGGGTCGCGATGTGCCGGGCGGTCACCTTGTCGCCGAGGTCGCGGATGGCCTGCGGGCTCGGACCGACCCAGTTCAGGCCGGCATCGATCACGGCCTGGGCGAATTCGGCGTTCTCGGAGAGGAAGCCGTAGCCGGGGTGTACCGAGTCGGCGCCGGCGCGCTTGGCCGCGTCCAGGATCTTGTCGATGGACAGGTAGCTCTCGGCCGGGGTGTTGCCGCCCAGCGCGAACGCCTCGTCGGCGAGTCGGACGAACGGCGCGTCCCGGTCGGGATCGGCGTAGACGGCGACGGCGGCCAGACCGGCGTCGCGACAGGCGCGGATCACCCGCACGGCGATCTCACCCCGGTTGGCCACCAGAACCTTGTGCAAAGGGGCGGAGATCCCGCCATCAGGCTGCTGGGGCACGCCTACCTCCTTGTTCGACGGTTACCGGCAGTTTACGGACCCTCCCGATGCGAAGAGACCTTAAGGACTGCGCTGTTGCGCGCCGAGTTCTTGACCCGAAACCGAGAGCTATTTCACGAGCGCTTCCTCTTGTTCTGCCCACTTCCGGCAGCGCGAAACGTCCGAATGTGCTTGTCTGCGACAGGAGCGTCAAGAGCCCGAACGGAGGTAGGGGATGGCAGGCGGTGGGCCCGCCGGCCGCGCGGTCGTGGTCACGGCGTGTATCGCGGCTGCCCTGACGCTGCTTGCCCTGGTCGGCGCGATTGCGCTGCGCCCGCACCAGACCAGCACGGACGCCGGCACCGCGGGCAGTGGGCCGACGACGGCCGCGGCCAATGCCACCCTGCAGTGCTCGGACGGGCCGTGCCAGTCGCTGGCGCGCACCACGGTGGCCGGCAGCACGGTGCAGTTGCTCGCCAACGGGGCCGCGACCACCGGCCGAGTGCGCATCGTCACCGCGCAGGGCCTGGACAGTGTGTTCGAGACCACCATCAGCCAGCTCGGCGCGAAGCTCACCGCACAGTCGCTGAGCTGCGTGAACGCCACCACGCCGGTGTGCATGGTGAGCGGCAGCGGTTCGGAGGGCAGCGCGGGCGAGGTGTTCCTGGAGACCGACGGCAACTGGACCCGCGCGGACGCGCCGTACGTCGCCTCCGGCGGCTACATCAGCCTGCGCGCGGACAGCGCGCGGGGACCGGAGGTCCTCACCGCACAGACCACCTGTGACCCGGACAGCTCGCAGTGCCCGACCGACCCGATCTACCTACAGGTCTTCACGGTAACCGGAGACACACTCGGCTGCACGAGCCCGGTGAGCAAACTGGACCGCCTGCCCGGCTGGCCGAACGTGACTGTCACCCAGACACAGCTGCGCGACTGCCCATAACGGACTCAGCTCTTGTTCCAGAGGTCCACGACGCTCACGCCGACCTCGGCGAGCAGCTTCTTGGTCAGCGGCAGGCTGATGCCGATCACGCTGGACGGGTCGCCGTCCACGCCATTGACGAACCAGCCGCCGAGACCGTCCAGGGTGAACGCGCCGGCCACCGCGAGCGGTTCGCCGGTCGCCAGGTAGGCGTCGAGTTCGGCCGCGCTCGGCGAGGCGAACCGCACCGTGGTGCCCGCAACGCCGACCGCGCGCGTCTCCGGCCGTCCGCCGGCGAGGCGGATCACCGCGTGTCCGGTCACGAGTTCTCCGGTGCCGCCCGCCATCGACGCCCAGCGCGTGCGCGCCACGTCCACGGTGTGCGGCTTGCCGACCACCTCGCGGCCGTTCGGACCGTCCATCACCAACATCGAGTCGCAGCCGATCACGACCGCGTCCGGGTGCGCGGCCGCGATCGCCGGCACGACCGCTTCGGCTTTCGCCTTGGCCAGCGCGGCAACCAGATCGGCGGGCGCTGGCTCGGTCAGCGACGCGGCGATCGCGTCTTCGTCCACACCGGACACATGGACGACCGGTTCGACCCCGGCCGCGCGCAGCACGGCCAGCCTGGCCGGCGACGCGGAAGCAAGTACAAGGCGCACTCCGCGAGCCTAGTGTCGTGTAATCCTGCTCGTCTCACCTGCCTTCGGCGCCCAGGCGGTCCCTCGCGGCGTTGTCGTCGTCGCCGGTACAACAGCGGTACCGGCTCCTCCTCTCGTCA